>NZ_BSSV01000004.1 GCF_030161435.1 Thalassotalea loyana
GTGGCCGTTGCCTCGAAGCGAGATGCGCATTCTACGCTTCTCAGTTTTGATGTCAACAATTTTTTGAAAACTTTTTTCTAAAACTTTAGAAGATGTTTTCACAAGTTTGTTGAGGGTTTAATTAATCATTTGGTTAAATAAACATTTCAAAACAAATCTTTCATTCTTAGATGAAAGGATAAGCCCTATTTCTAAAACTTATCTTGTGACTTCGTCGAGCTGCCCCGTTGAAGTGGATGCGCATTTTAGGGATTTTATTTCCCACGTCAACACTTAATTTGAAATAATTTCAAATTATAGTTCAAACGCACAAAAAGCGCACAATTAGCGCACTTTTTTCTCAATATTTCTTAGAATGCTTCTTGCAAGCCTATATAAAAACCTTGATTGTCATCGTTCCCAATTGCAATATCAAAACGTAAATGAACCTTATCTTTAGGTTGAAGTGCATAACGAGCTCCCACGCCGGCAGAGTAATACATTCCTTCTCGATTATTTTCTTCTGCCGTGCCGCCTTCAATATTTGCCACACCTGCAAAACCAACAATCTTCCATTTTTCGGATATGTGGTAACGATACTCCGCTTGAATAGCACTCAATCTTTGTCCTGATATCTCACCCGCATTAAAACCTCTTAATGCACTTCGTCGTCCCAAGTATGATTCCCCAGAATATGGCGCCTCATCATTTACATACCGACCATAGTATCCCAACGCGACAACATCCTTTTGCCTAACAGTTATGTACTTGCTGTATTTTAGTTCGAGTAGATCATAGTCTTCATCAGAACCAAGTGAATCCAGGTAGGAAAATGTGCTCACTTCAAATAACGCACCTTGCATCGGGTAGTAGAAGTTATCTCGACTGTCATATGTAACATTTAAACCAACACCATAAACTTCATTATCAGACGCACCTGTCAATTCAAGAAATTCCTTTCCAGCTTCATTATCAGGTGAATAATTATTGAACATAGCAATACCATGGATACCTGCAAACCAGTTCTCTGCAACTTTCCAACTCTGACGATGAAACAGTCCATATGATTCACTGACAAACTCTGCATTACTGAAATCATTGTTGATATGTAAAAGCCAAGCTGCGGTCACTGCTCTTTGATTTCCATCATCAAAGTGCATCATGTTTCTTGCACCAATCGTATAGCTGTCTGTGTCGGTATATTGTGTTAACCCTAATAATTGCGAACGTGGGTTTTCTTCACCCACATTATATAAATACGATCCCGTGACACCTACCCCCGTGCCCATACTTGGATTCGATGAGATGATAGGTGCAACAGCAAAAGACTTTTCCTCGTTTTCAGTTGAGGCGAGCAATAAAAATGACGGAGTAAATAAAAGAAGTGCTATTGAATAGATAGATAATTTAGCCATTTGCTCATAAACCTTGATTAAGCGTCTAAGTCAATAATAGCTAATTGGGGTTCACGGTATTGTTATTTTTATGGCAGATATAGGTTTAAAATGTAAAAAGCCAGCGAAACTGCTGGCTTTTCTATTTTAATGTGATTGATTATTTTTTGTCGTTATCAAAGTCAGCATCATGATCATCGCCAACCACATGCTCTAATCTCAGCCGCTTAACAGACCTTATTGTAGTAACTGGGCCAGATAGCGCATATAACACAAAAATTGCCATTAGCAGTTCTGCTGGGCTAGAAGCTACAACGACAAAAATTAAAACGATGAATAGCACAACAAGAAAGTTAACTTTACCTTTCCAATCAACTTCTTTAAAACTGTTGTATCTAAAGTTACTCACCATTAATAAGCCGGAAATAATCGTAATGATTCCCATAATTAGGCCGTAATCATGCCCGGTTATTTGGTATTCCGAACCAACCCAAACAATACTAGCAATAACACCTGCTGCAGCCGGGCTCGCTAAACCTTGGAAATATCGCTTATCTGCGACACCAACTTGTGTATTAAACCTTGCCAAGCGCAATGCTGCTGCGGCAACAAAGACAAAAGCGGCTAACCAACCAAATTTGCCCATACCTGATAACGCCCAATTATAAGCAACTAAACCTGGTGCTATACCAAATGACACCATATCAGCCATAGAGTCATACTCAGCACCAAATTCACTTTGTGTATTAGTAATACGAGCAACGCGACCATCCAGTCCGTCAAAAATCATCGCAATAAAAATAGCGATGGCTGCACTAACAAAATGACCGTTCATAGAAGAAACAACAGCGTAAAAGCCAGAGAATAATCCTGCTGTTGTTAACAGGTTAGGTAACAAATAAATACCACGATTTGGCGTCGTTTCGTTTTCAGGTTGTGACATAGAATAATTTAAATAATCGAAAATTGACGGTAATTTAGCATATTAGAATGATGAGATGTAGCGTTTATCATGCTAAATATTTGTCAACTGTGTGTTGAATTGTTATAAGTTAAGACGAAGTTGTAATAAATTGCAGACAAATAGCTAAAATGGAGAACAGCGGGCAGATGAAAAAATATGTTTTAGGGTTACTTGTTTTTTCAAGCTTTTGTTTCGGACAAAATGTAGTTGTTTACCGATGGGTTGATGAAAATAATGTGGTTCACTTTAGCCAACAACAACCGGCCCATGATAATTACACAACAATCACAATGTCTTCTCGCAGCAAGCAAACAACAAAATCACCTCAACCTACAGAACCTGAAGAACCAAGTCCTACGCCAAGCTTCAATGATGAGAACGATCCCCCTAGCTCGGTCGTATCAATGACGATTGAACAACGCTGTGAAGATGCACAAAACAACATAAAAACATTAAGTGCGTTTGACCAAGTCCAATATACCGACAGCCAAGGACAAGTTCATATCTTATCTAAAGAAGAAAAGCGACAGCAACTATTATTGAGCCAAAAACAAGTTGAGATCTACTGCCAATAAAAAGCCAGTAGATCCCAGTAACCTATAAAATAACTAACTCACCGTTTTGCTGATCAATAGTAATTGATTGGCTGTTTTCAAAATCACCGGCTAACAATTTTTGCGCCAATGGGTTTTCAATGCCATTTTGAATAGCACGTTTTAATGGTCTTGCGCCGAATAATGGATCGAACCCAGCTTCTGCAATTAATGATACTGCAGCATCGGTGACTCTTAATTTCAAACCATTATCATTAAGGCGTTGTTCTAGGCCAGACAGTTGTATTCGCGCAATATGCTGAATTTGTTCAGCCTCCAAAGAATGAAATACCACGGTTTCATCAATGCGATTGATAAACTCTGGCTTGAAGTGATTACCCAATTCAGCCATTACCCCAGATTTCATTGCATCATAATGCTCATCGCCTCCGAAAGTCTGGATAATTTCAGAACCTATGTTTGACGTCATGATAATGACAGTATTCTTAAAGTCGACTGTTCGGCCTTGCCCGTCCGTTAGTCGACCTTCATCTAATACCTGCAATAAGATATTATAGACATCAGGGTGTGCCTTTTCCACTTCATCTAGTAAAACGACTGAATATGGCTTTCTTCGGACGGCTTCAGTCAGATAACCACCTTCTTCGTACCCTACATAACCTGGAGGAGCACCTACTAAGCGGGCAACAGAGTGTTTCTCCATAAACTCAGACATGTCGACACGAATTAGCGCTTCCTCACTATCAAACATGAAAGCCGCTAACGCTTTTGTTAGCTCTGTCTTACCAACCCCCGTTGGCCCCAAAAACAAGAATGAACCGATAGGTTGGTTTGGATCAGCAAGTCCAGCGCGAGAGCGTCTAATAGCATTGGAGACAGAAACAACGGCTTCGTCTTGACCAACAACACGTTGATGAAGCTCATCTTCCATTCTCAGCAGCTTTTCACGCTCTTGTTCTAGCATTTTGGCAACAGGAATCCCAGTCGCTCGACTTAAAACATCGGCAATTTCAACGTCGGTTACTTTATTCTTTAGCAAGTTCATGTCTTGCATTTCTGCTTGGCTTGCCAAATCAAGCTGTTTTTCTAGCTCAGGAATTTTCCCGTATTGCAGTTCAGACATTTTGTTTAAGTCACCATTGCGCCTTGCCATGTCTAACTCAATTCGAGCCTGCTCCAATTCCTCTTTAATTGTTTGTGTACCATGGATAGCAGCTTTTTCAGTTTTCCAAACTTCTTCAAGCTCGTCATATTGCGCTTGGTTATCATCCAGTTCTTGAGTTAACGCTGACAACCTTTGTCTAGAGGCACTATCGCTTTCTTTTTCCAATGCTTTTTGTTCAAGCTTCAATTGAATAATTCGGCGTTCTAAACGATCTAAGTTTTCTGGCTTTGAATCCATCTGTAATCGAATACTAGAAGCCGCTTCATCAATTAAATCGATAGCTTTGTCTGGTAACTGACGATCACTGATGTATCGATGAGATAGGCTAGCAGCAGCTACAATCGCAGGATCTGTAATTTCAACATTGTGGTGCAATTCATAACGCTCTTTTAAACCACGTAATATCGCAACCGTATCTTCAACACTTGGTTCATCGATTAAGACTTTCTGGAAACGTCGCTCAAGAGCAGCATCTTTTTCAATGTACTGTCGATATTCATCAAGTGTTGTTGCGCCCACACAATGAAGCTCGCCACGAGCTAACGCTGGCTTGAGCATGTTACCGGCATCCATTGCACCATCGGTTTTTCCTGCACCAACCATCGTGTGTAATTCGTCGATAAACAGAATAACCTGCCCTTCTTCCTTTGCAAGTTCGTTTAACACCGACTTTAATCGTTCTTCAAATTCACCGCGATATTTGGCGCCAGCAACTAATGCGCCCATATCCAGCGAAAGCACTTTCTTATTTTTAAGACCTTCAGGGATTTCACCATTGACAATACGCTGGGCTAACCCTTCGGCAATGGCTGTTTTACCCACACCAGGCTGGCCAATTAAGACAGGGTTATTTTTAGTCCTGCGTTGTAACACTTGAATTGTGCGTCTAATTTCATCGTCGCGACCAATAACAGGATCTAATTTCCCCTCTTCCGCACGCTCTGTTAAATTTACGGTGAACTTATCTAATGCTTGTCTTAAGTCTTCAGCGTTTTGCTCATTCACATTTTCGCCTTGGCGAACATGGTCGATTGCATCCTTAATACGCTTCTCGGTTGCGCCAAGGTTTTTAAGAATTTGCCCTAATACACCTTTGTCATGTACCGCGGCATATAAAAAGACTTCAGAAGAAATAAATTTGTCGCCAAGCTTTTGGGCATACTTGTCACACAAGTTAAGTAAAGTCACCATATTGCTTGAGAATTGAACTTCACCACCAACCCCTTCAACTTGGGCAAGTGACTCAAAGTTTTTTTCAAGTTGCACTTTTAAAGCATTAACATTGATACCAGCACTTTTTAACACAGTTACAATACTGCCACCTTGCTGATTCAACAAAGATAGCATTAAGTGTGTTGGCTCTATAAACTGATGATCTTTACCCAAAGCTAATGATTGAGCATCTGAAATAGCTACTTGAAAAGCTTGAGTTAATTTATCTAAACGCATTCATTTTCTCCTTACTGCCATACTACTGGTCTTACGTTCACTATCTAAGTTAATAGGGGTAGATGAAGAAGAATTCAACTAAGGAATTTGATTTAGATCATTTGGGTTGGGATTATTTGAGGCAAATGATCGTTGCCATTCGACCCGTGATTCCGTCTCGACGATATGAATAAAATCGTGTTTCGTCGATATAAGTACGCCTTCTGTCACACTCGATATTGACTACACCTAAATGTCTTAGTTGATACTCAGCAATAAACTGTAAATCAGCCAAATATTTTCCATCCTTTTGAGCGGTAAACCCAGCCGTTAGTTGTGGATCCAGTTCGGTAAAAGTCTCGAAAACGTCTTTACCAACTTCAAAAGATTGGGCTGAAATACAAGGGCCTAGCCAAGCCTTAATATTTGACGGCTCTCCACTCATTTGCTTAACCGTGTTGTCGATAATCTGTTTCGCTAGAGGCCGCCAACCAGCATGAATGGCAGCAATTTCCTGGTTTAATTCATCGATAAGTAAAATAGGCAAACAATCAGCGGTCATAATCGCTAATGCGATATTTTTTTTAGAGGTAATTGCTGCGTCGGCATCGGGTATTGCCTCAGTAAACTGCTCAATAGTCGCAACATGATTACCATGTATTTGATTAAGCCACTGAATCTGAGTGTCTGGCGGTAAATATTGAGCCAGTGATTTTCTGTTCACAAGCACATCAGCGAGTTCATCATCTACATGAGTCGCTATGTTGAAGTCATTAAATGGAGATTGGCTTTGTTTACTCCCTGAAGGAGATAAACGCGTTGTCGAAAAGGCCACTACACTGGTCAGTGGCCAATCAACAGATATTAATGCCGAATTAGTATTCGTCGCTCGCATTGAGTTGCGTATCTTCTTTTAAGAGTTCGACTAATTTTTTGAAATCATCAGGTATTGGCGCATGCCACGTCATTTGCTCACCTGTGATCGGGTGGAATAACGATAGCATAGTTGCATGTAATGCTTGGCGTTTAAATCCTCGCAAGTACTCCAAAAGCTCGGGCGTAGCATTTTTAGGTGGGCGCGGGCGACCACCGTATACCGGATCCCCGACCAACGGATGTGTTATGTGTGCCATATGTACACGAATCTGGTGAGTACGACCCGTCTCGAGGCGCAGACGCAACCTCGTATGTAAGCGATACTTTTCCATCACTCGATAATGAGTAACCGATGGCCGGCCAAACGGAGATATCGCCATTTGTGTTCGTTTTGTACCATGGCGACCAATCGGCTCATCGACCGTGCCACCTGCGGTCATTATCCCGTTAGCAACCGCTTCATATTCACGAGTAATTTCGCGTGCCTGAAGTGCTTCAACTAGGTTGGTTTGAGCCGCAATTGTCTTTGCCACAACCATTAAGCCCGTTGTGTCTTTATCCAGGCGATGCACAATACCAGCTCGAGGCACTACATCTAATTGCGGGCAATGATGTAACAATGCATTTAATACTGTCCCATCAGGATTACCAGCACCTGGGTGTACAACGAGATCTTTTGGCTTATTGATTACTAAAATGTCGTCATCTTCGTAAACAATATCTAGTGGTATATCTTGTGGTTCAAAGCGAATATCTGCTTCTACTTCCGCATTTATTTCAATATTTTCTCCACCAACGACCTTCTCTCTAGCCTTTGTAATTACTTGGCCATTTAAGGTAACGTTACCCGCTAATATCCAATCTTTTAAACGAGATCGAGAATAATCAGGAAACATTTGGGCTAAAGTTTGGTCCAAACGCTTACCTAGGCAAGATTCTGGGACGATATTTTGATGTTGAATTTTTTCAGCCATTAAACTCTCATTAATTAGCACTGTGCAAGGCATGTTTGCTAGGTTAGAATGCTTGCTAGTATTTTACCCCGTCATAACGGGGTTTCATAATTTATTTTAACAAAAACCGTGTAGTGATACTGAAATATATGGAAAATTTGACAATAAAAGCGATGATTGTCGCGCTAGCAATTGGTTTAGCCGGCTGTTCTTCATCTGATAATAAAGACGTTGAGGTGGTACCAGATAAATCTGCACAAGCACTATTCGTTGACGCTCGAGAAGCACTAGAAAGTGGCTTATTTCAAAAAGCCATCATAATTTTGTCTGCAATTGACTCACGCTTTCCGTTCGGCCCTATTTCGCATCAAGTTCAATTAGATTTGATTTATGCCTATTATAAAAGTGGTGACTCTGCTCAAGGTATTGCCTTAACCGACCGCTTTTTAAAATTAAACCCTAATCACCCTCAAGTTGATTATGTTTATTACATGCGTGCTTTGATTAATATCAGCACTGAAGAAAACTTGTTTCAGGATTTAGCTGGCATTGAGCGTGATGATCGCGATCCAACAGCTTCTCGTGAAGCATTTAAAGACTTAAAACACATCCTATCAAGCTACCCAGACAGTAAGTATGCTGCTGACGCACGCAAACGTATGGTGGCGATTAAATCACGCTTAGCAAAATATGAATTAGCAATTGCTCGTTACTACGTGAAGCGTGGCGCATTTGCCTCTGCTGCAAACCGTGGCCGTTATATTGTCGAAAACTTCGCACCAAGCCCAGAATTAGAGCCAGCATTAGAAATTATGGTTCAAAGCTATGAAAAACTTGGCTTAGATGATTTACGTGTTAACGCATTGCAAGTTTTAGCTGCTAATTACCCAGATAATCGTTTAGTCGATTAAGACTAACGCAATTAGAGATCAAAAAAGCCGACTTAACGTCGGCTTTTTAGTTACATGCATAACTAACAACAATTAGATCGCATCAGCGTTTTCTTCACCCGTTCTAATTCGGATGACACGCTCAACATTTGTGACAAAAATTTTACCATCACCAATTTTGCCTGTTTGGGCAGTTGACATTATTGCCTCTATACAGCGTTCTGCAGTCTCATCATCAACGACAATTTCCAATTTCACCTTCGGCAAAAAATCTACCATGTATTCGGCACCTCGGTATAGCTCAGTATGCCCCTTTTGACGACCAAATCCTTTTACTTCAGATACCGTCATCCCCGTAATACCAATTTCACCTAATGCTTCTCGAACATCGTCCATTTTGAATGGTTTAATTATCGCTTCAATTTTTTTCATTATTAAATTCAACTCGCCACTGTTATAAAGTAATACGGATACAGTTTACCTGAGATAGGATATTTTTGTCTGTATAAATATGCTACCGAATTAGGTAAACTATTTTTAATTTCATTATTTAACGAATATTTCACAAGGTAGAAAAATGGATCGACAAACGATCATTGAAGAAATGCAAGTTCAAAGCGAAATCAGCCCAGGTTTTGAAATTAAACGCCGCGTCGACTTTATTAAAAAGCAGCTGTTGCAGTCAGGATTAAAACATCTTGTTCTAGGTATTAGTGGCGGTGTAGATTCTTCGACTTGTGGACGTTTAGCACAGTTAGCGGTTAATGAGTTAAATGAAGAGCAAGCCGACACCTTCAAATTTATTGCAGTTCGTTTACCTTATGACATTCAAGCGGACGAAGCAGACGCACAGTTGGCATTAGAGTTTATTCAACCAACCCACTGTGTAACAACAAACATTTTTAACGGTGCTCAAGGCATTCACAATGAGACGCTAAAAGCATTAGACGAGCAAAACATTTTATCCGCTAATGATGCACAAATAGACTTTTCAAAAGGTAATGTAAAAGCTCGTACACGCATGGTCACACAATATCATATCGCAGGTATTCTAGGTGGATTAGTGTTAGGAACAGACCATTCAGCAGAAAACATCACAGGCTTTTTCACTAAGTGGGGTGATGGTGCATGTGATTTAATACCACTATTTGGTTTATCAAAACGCCAAGTAAGAATGTTAGCAAGAGAACTAGGTGCTCCTGAATCTCTTATTACCAAAGCACCTACTGCTGACTTAGAAGAGCTTGACCCTGGTAAAAAAGATGAAGATGCACTGGGTTTAAGCTACGATCAATTAGACGACTTTTTAGAAGGTAAGCCAGTTTCTACCGATGTAGAAAAACGCATTATCGATATTTACTTAAGAACACAGCACAAACGTCAACCTATCCCTACGATTTATGATTAAATAAATTAGGTCATGTTTGTTGAAAGGAGTTAGAGCCATGAAATTTTTGAGCAAAGGATTTAGTTTGATTGAGCTCATGGTAACGGTAGCGATTCTAGGCATCGTCACCGCTATTGCAATGCCAAACATGACCGAATTTATGGTCCGTATGCGTGTCGACAACGAAGTGACTGAAATTCACAGCTTAACTGTTTTGGCAAAAAACTATGCTGTTAATAGTGAAGAAGTGGTCACCGTATGTCCTCTTGCTTCAAATAATAGTTGCAGTAACAACTGGCAAAATGAAATTAGTGTTTTTATTGATGTAGACGGTGATGCGGTTTACGAAGAGTCAGATAACGACGCCATTATAAAAGTTAAATCAGCGATTAAAGATGGTGATCAACTCGACTTTCCACGCACTAGCGTACGTTTTGCACCAACTGGCCGCCTAACAGGCGTAAGTAATGGAACCTTTGAGTATTGCCCTCAGAATTACGCGGACTTATCAAGGGGCGTAATTATCTCCCGCTCAGGAAGAGCTTACTTGTCATCGGATACCAATAACGATGGTAAAGAAGAGAATAGAAGTGGCGGCGTGATTAGCTGTGACTAACACACCGCTTTATTTTTTTATGATCAGCGCAGGGTTTCGCGATCAAGTTGACGTGCAACAACGTTGTTAAATAACTCTGTTTCTTTAACACACTCAATAACCGTCTCAACTTTTCTGTTTTTATAAAGTCCTTTACTAAAGGTCCTGCCAACTAAATCAGCCTTTAAATAAGGGATCCTCTCAAGATAAGCGTTAATTAAATAAACACCATCGATACCAGACGAATCTTTAACATAGCATTTCATTTCTTGTTTTTCTGCCGCATAAGCCGGCGTAGTTGACAAAAAAGTTAATAATGTAAAAGTTATCAATCTTTTCATTTACTTCTCCCAACAATCGGTGGATGTAGCCGATTTAACGCCTGTCTCAGTAATTTGCATATTTAAACATGCTGCATCATTAGTCGCTTGCTGACCAAGCGCTGTCGCTTTTAAGACAAAAGTATCTTTACCAGCGTTAACCGTTGCATCGATTGAGTAATTACCAGATTCCGTAATAAATGGATCTGCCCCTAAACCGAGGTCTTTCATATCAGACGTATATTCACGGTTATCGACAAAAAACATCTCTTGTAAATTAGCGATACGCATTAATTCACGTTGAGGCTCTGCACGATTGGATTGATTAACAAAACCAACATAGGATGGATAAGCAATACCAGCTAATATACCGATGATTGCTACCGCGACCATCAATTCGATAAGTGTCAAACCTTGGTTTAGTTTTCTCACTTGTTTTCCTCTTCAATGTATAAATGCGTTCGCATCGTTTCTAGTGTAAAACCATTTAAAACGTCACAGTTCGCAGCTTCACATAATGTCAATGTACCATCACCGCTACCACCTTGTCCGTCACTACCTGCACCGACACCAACGAACATAATTTTACCTGAGCCTGCCACGCCTTCTTCTGGTGGTGGAATGACTACCGTCGGCGTATCCGGCACTCTATCACCCACATCTAAATAGTCTCGACCAGAGGCATCTTTATTCTGCCAATTATAGATACTGGTACCTTGTGCCAGGTCAACCGCATACAACTTACCTGAACCTGTATTTAACGTACATTGACCATCGCTCACACTCTCTGCAGGAGTAAAGCTATTAAAGTATGCCACGCCCGCAAGCGCAGTCGCCGAAGACATACTTTTCTCACCATCTGCTGCAAAATCTATATACCAACCTTCTTTTTCCGTTACCGCTATTTCCAACTCGGTTCGAGCAGTTGCAGACAATGACTGTCCAAAAGGATCGTTGGTATAGTTATATAAATCATATATTTCAATTGTCGAAGGAGGAACATTATCACCGCTAAAAGATTGTGTAATAATATTCTTATCTTTAATCATGAAGAACATGTCTTTTGTATCAGTAGAAGATGGCGTTGATCTATCACCACTGCCAATAAGTATGGCGTCATACGGTGTATCTTGTCGTGTAATTTCAACATAATCATCGCCTAGCTCATCTGTTCGAGTTGTTGAAATCGTATTCGTGATTAACGCTCTTACTATCGATGGCTCGTTAAAGAAACGTCTATCATTATTTGAATTGGGGTGATCACCACCAAGCGTTGCTAGTGTATATGCCGTCCATGGTGCCTCGTTATCAAATGGCGATGCGGATGGCATGTCAACTCTAAATACATTAGCGCCAGTATCTCCAACATATAATCTATCTGTTAAGCCATCGGAATCGCTATCAAGCACTGCAACACTCGATGGAATACTGTCAGTTAAACCTTCAAACTTTGTATTGGTAGCACTAGCAGTGTCAGGCGTTAAGCTCCATTTTAACAAACCTGTCTCAGCATCAACCATATAAATACCATTTCCAACAGTATCAGCTTGACCTACACCAGCGATATCTTTCGCACTTGAATAACCCCCGCCAAAAATAACAACGGGTTTAGGAATACCGTCTACAACATTATTTTTTGCAAATGTTACTTTTGGTTTAGACCATGATTGCCCTAGTCGACTAAAGCCACTGGTACTTTCATCTATCTTCCAGAGCATTACTGGTGTATCAGGGTCACTAATATCGATGCCATAATATGAGCTACCGCCACGTCTTAAACCAAAAAACAACCAAGCTTTATCTCCTGCGGCATCATCAATACTGCCGTCGCCATTCTTATCCTGAAGATAAACCGTAGCAGAACCATCAATACCATAAATCTTATCTGAGCTAGTATAATTCGCTCTTAACGGGGCTATATTAGGGAAGAACTCTTTAAACATGATTGCCCAAGATTCGGTAACTGTATCACCGTTATCATCAAACATATGCAAAACACCGGCATTTGTCCCGACTATAATGCGTACATCTTGTGATGATGAACTACCACCATAGTTCACAACAAGTGGTTTAGAGTGCAACGGATCGGCAAAAATATCATCTCTTATATCGGTTATTGAGCCATCCGCATCCGCATCATCGACGTCTGCCCCTTTAAACCAATCTAAATAACCTTGTAATTCATCTTCAGGCACATTCATATATGATGCTAGCGCTGTATCGCCGCCATACGCATTGGAAATGTTTGTTTTATTGTAGGTTACTAATGCGTCAGAGCTCCCAACATCACTATATAATTTGCGAGCACTTTGCGAGCGCAGCATCTCAGCGACACCACCTTCTGTAACATCTTCACCATCGGCAACAGGGTTGGTTGACCAAAAGGTTTTTGCCGTAGCTTTAATATTTCCATTTTCATCAATAGCCACATTGCCATCACGGTCAACTTGTTTACCCGCCGCTAATTTCAATTTCTTAATATTACCCTGCCATCTTGGACCGCGATCTGGTAAAAACATCGCATAGTAAACAGAATCTAAAGTTTCAGTCCTATCGAAGTTATTCGACGCAATTGAGGGGGAGGTAAAGCTTGCATTGACTCTTAAAATTTCAACAAGAGCAGATTGAAGCGCCGCGAGCAAACCGGCAGCATCTTGAGCGGGATAGTATTCACCACCACCTAATTTAGCTGTTTCTTTTAATATTGGCGCAGCATCATCGGCACCACTACTAAATCCTATTGTATATGTTGTAGCTGTCTGAACACCTTCAATAGCATTATTAATATCATTATTTTTCATCCACCCAGCAAGGGCAGGTAAATAATTACCACTGAATTTTGAGCCAATATCAGGTAAGGCTCCAATCAACCCATCCGCAGCATTATCTTTTGTAGGAACACCATCCGTCATCATAATGACGTAAACTTCATTGCTACATCCCTCGTAAGGGGCAATATATTTTCCGCTGTTTTCTATATCGAGATCTCGTGCGGGTTGATCCACAGGTTTTGGATTACCAGACGATCTTCTATTATTTCCGTATAAAACAGCTTGTCCGCCAAAGTAACGCATCGCTTCATATAACGACTCACACAACGGCGTATTGGTTTGGGGAACTAAGTCATTATCGATAATATTAACCAGTTCGGTTGTTGCAGAATCCGTCATATCTTGGATGCCAAAAACAACTCGGCCACCGTCGTGCTCATACTCATCATAAGCATTGAAATTAAACACTTGTAAACCAAAATCAACAGATGGAGCTGATTCTATGAGATCCGTCATTACGGCCTTCGCAATATCCATTCGCGAAATAGATACGTTGGTTAACGTGTTGTTTTGGTAATATCTGAGATAATTATCACTATATAGGGTGACAACTTCACCGGTACCGAAAGCAGTATTACTCGCATTAACATCTGATGTGTAATAGACAGGATTTCCTTTGGTGCCTAAGCCATCAACTGGATAGCCTTCTGGCAAAGCCTCTATTGTGCCATTCTTTTTCTCAATGCCAGAATTTTTGGGATTCTCTTCTCTAATGTCATCCCAACAATCAATTACTTCAATATTTGCACCATTGTTATCAGGTATTTCTTGCCAACTACCCGAGTTGCCAGAGAATGCGTATTCTCGAATATAACCGGTATAAAATCCTACCGTCTCTAATCGAACTCGCGCTTCCTCACAACTGTTAATAGCATCAAGAAACCTTCTTGACTCGCTGGGACTATCCGGCACCGGAACGCTCGCATTATCAATACCACTACCTTTAGTAAAATAAATAAAGTTTTCACTAAGTGAGTTGAGACCACCAACTGCGGGATAAGTAGTATTAGGGTCGTATAGTGGTTTGACCGTTTCATCTGTTGACATACTGCCTGAGTTATCAAAGATGATTAATACTTGCGGTTTGTTACCTGTCCTCTGTGCGGCATTACCAATGTAAAGCTCAATATCTTCGGCAATAAGCGAAGTTGACACTAACGTTAATAAGGTACTGACTATAAACTTCTTCATCATTAATTCCCTACATTTAACAGCTGCTGAGCAACACCTGATTGAACAACAATTTCTTGGTGTTTTTTACGTCCGTACTGCCTTGTTACTTGCACGTTTAGTACATTGCATTTAAATACCTGTACTGACGAGCCAGAACGAGAGTGCGGGCAATCTGATTCTAAGTTGTTTGGGTTGGCAATAGAAAGTTGCGCAACAGTATCTTGAGCTGAAACGGCTCTGTTCTTTGGAAATGTTTCTATTTTATCGGTGAAGGCATTGGTACCCGCTGTTTGGGTAACCTCATTGAAAATAACTTCATCGGTAGCGCCCAGAGTTTCTTGCACAGCGGTAGTTTTATCTTCCGTGGCGCCAGACATTTTCATATCAGATGTCGTTACTTGCATTAACGCAGAAGCGACCGCAGTCAAGCCAATAAGAAAAATAAGAGATACCAGCAAAACAACCCCTTGCTGACGCTTTTGTTGTACTACCATGAGTCAGTCCTCGTGTTGTAAAGCGTGACAGTTGAAGAAAAAAGCATACGCCTAAAGTTATCACCTTCGCCCTCAGCGTTCATAAAATCGACAGAAATATCACCTAAAGTATAGGTGTTCTTATTCTCATAATCGAAATCAGGATATAAATCCCGTACTAAGACGTACATAGTGACAGCAAGGATTTGATTATCGCCTTCGTTGTCCCATAGCGCTTGGGTCATATCATCAGCCGAAACAAATGAATTCACGACGCCATCATTATCTGTATCAACACCATAAGTAAATCGAATCATTTCTACGCCATCGATAATAGGATCAAATAGAATGGGTGGATTCGTGTCATTTCTAAGTAGCCCTTTCACTAACACAGGTATCGTATTATCACCCACCGTATCTTCACGAACATAATAGATATAGTGTTGATACTCCCAAATATTCCCATTATCAATAGTAGGTATTGCCTCATCACCTGCGAAAATAGCGCCCTGATTCATATTTGTCATGAGGTAATAACGATCAGCTGCGACATCAGCTGCGGCTGTAGTCGAAGACACAACACGTTTAAGTTGAAGTATGTCGCTCCCAACAGAGGCATTTGTAATGCAACCAAGACCACTGGCACTTGTACTGGTTTCGCCCCATATTTCACGATAGTGCCCAATATCCTGAGGGAAAGAAGTGTTGTTTGCGCCACCGCCAACACAGTCAGTCGCATTTTGGTTCGGTACTTGGGTTAATCTATTTGTCGTCAACTCACCAGACAAGTCTCCCCAAAACCCCACTCTGATAAGATCTTCTGTTAATACCTGTACGGCAAAACGCCCATTTTCCTGTAAAGAACCAAAGCTCGTTGTTTCAGTGGTCGTCACTCTCATTGAGACAAATGCAGCAAGTACGCCCCCCAACAACACCGTACCAACCGCGAGAGAGATAAATATTTCGATTAAACTAAAACCGCGTTGCTGCTTCATATTCACCCTTAAAAAATAAACGCTGATATTTCTACTTGTCGACGCTTATCTGTTGCAGAACCGCAATTAAATGCCAACGTATTATCTGAATCTGCTGAATCTTGTGACGATACACGCCCTTGCCAGCTTACAACGACAGTAACGGATTGATTGGTATGATCGACACAACCACGAGCCCCTATCAACCCACCTAACGACTTACTGCCTTGAGTAACATAGCTGCCTCTTAGCTTTTGCTCCCATTCATAAAGATCATTGCTCACCATTTCTAGTGAATTACATGGATTATCTGGATCATTGCAACGATTACTCGGAGCGCTAAGGGAACCATCACCATAGGTACCTTGATAGTTTTCTAAACTGGCTGGGTCTGAGTCATTGGAACGCATGCGTTCAATAATGTCTTGAGCTAATGCACTCGCCATTGAGCGTTGCATGGCATCAAAGCTACCTTTTTTAGCAGATGCTTGCATTGCTACAGCACCAATAATCCCGGTGGACAAGACAACGAGAGACACTAACACTTCGATAAAAGAGATACCTTGGTGTTTACGCATGCAACAAACCTCTTAAAGAATCGACTTGGGGTAAAATAACGTTTTTAGCGGGGAAAAAGCTGGAATTTATAACGAGAGGGAGCGAGGTCAACAAGCGACGACTTGTAACCAAGACTGGTGCCGAAAAGCATAAACTTGAGTTTTTAACGGCGGAAAAAATCACATAGGTGAACATCATTTACCCCCAACATTATCCTTTGCATATTAGCTCATTCATGAGCAAAATAATCTACTGCTGCAATGTTTGCGGCGGAATTATGCACATGCTTGTACAAAATTCCACCAGTGAGATTATCGCAATTCGGCGGGTACTGCAAATACTATATTTTCTTCACGACCTGGATGTTCAACAACCTCTTTGCCACCTTGTTGTTTAAGTTTTTCAATAACTTGTCTAACAAGGATATCTGGTGCTGATGCGCCCGCTGTAACACCTACTTTAGTAATATTTTCTAGCCATTTGAGCTCAATATTATCTGCAGTATCAATTAGATAGGCTGTTGTACCCATTTTTTCGGCCAATTCACGAAGTCGATTTGAGTTTGAACTATTCTTGGCACCAACGACTAGTAATAAGTCAACTTGATTGGCGATAGCACGAACAGCGTCTTGTCTGTTCTGTGTCGCGTAACAAATATCATCTTTTCGAGGACCTTCAATTTTCGGGTACTTAGCAATGAGGGCATCAATAACATCCGAAGTATCATCTACTGATAATGTTGTTTGACTACAAAAGTATAACTGGTCCGCATTCTTTACTTCGAGCTTAGCGACATCGTCAGGTGACTCTACAAGGTATATACCACCCTCCTCACTTTCGTATTGCCCCATAGTCCCCTCAACTTCAGGGTGACCTGCATGACCGATTAATACACACTCAATCCCTTTGCGGCTTGCACGAGATACTTCCATATGTACTTTAGTCACAAGTGGGCAAGTTGCATCAAACACTTTTAAACCGCGGTCTTTGGCTTCTTGGCGAACGGCTTTTGAAACACCGTGAGCACTAAAAATAACGGTATTATTGTCAGGGATTTCATCAAGTTCATCGACAAAAATAGCACCGCGATCTTTCAATCCGTTAACAACGAATTTGTTATGAACAACTTCATGACGCACATAAATCGGTGCATCAAACAAATCTAAAGCTCGGTCAACGATACTGATTGCACGATCAACACCTGCACAAAAACCACGAGGATTAGCTAATATAATTTCCATGTTACACCTAATATTTTGTTTACTTATTCGATGCCAACAATATCAATGACAAACGTTACATCTTGCCCAGCAAGTGGGTGATTAAAATCTACCGTCACTGAACCACCAGAGACTTCAGTAATCATACCAGGAAGCTCAACACCACCAGGTTGTTCAAAGGTAATAATAGCACCTACTTCGGCTGTAGCATCCCCTGAGAACTTTGTTCTATCCATGTGGTAAATGTTATCCGGATTTGATTCGCCAAAAGCATCTTTCGCTTCAAGCGTAAACTCTTTACTCTCACCTTCGCCCAAGCCAATCAACTGTGCTTCAAATGCAGGAGAGATTGAACCGTCACCCATGATAATCTTGGCAGGCTTATTATTGACCTTGGTACTATCTGCGGCACTTCCATCAGATAATTTCATTGTGATATGGGCAATAATTGTTGATTCAGATGAAATCGTCTTACTCATAAAAATATTCTCAAACTAGACGTTGCTTTTTGATTCTTCTGGCTTTTCTTGAGCAAAAGAATCGATAATCATTAACCCAGCGCCAATGAAAATGACACTATCGGCCACATTAAATGCCGGCCAGCGATAATTAATGATAGTAAAATCAAGGAAATCGATAACATAACCTAGCATGACGCGATCGATTAAATTTCCTAGCGCGCCACTTAATAGCAAAGCAAAGGCTATACACAGCTTTTTATTATTCACCGGCGTTTTGTACAGCCAATAAGTGAATATTACACTTGCTATTGTCGCAATTGCCGCAAAAAACCAACGCTGCCAGCCAGACTGGTCTGCCAAAAAGCTAAATGCGGCTCCTAAGTTATGAACATAGGTAATATTGAAAAACGAAAGGACTTCTATCGATTGATACAAGTCCATGTTATTCGCTACGTAATGTTTAGTCGCTTGGTCAACGATTAAAAAAATTAATGTTAACCACAACCACTTCAAACTGCTCGCTGAATTCATCATCATCTTATGCGAATTTGCGCACTTCGCCTTCGCCATCAACATTCGTTACACAGCGGCCACATAAGGTTTCATGTCCTTCGTGCGAGCCTACATCGTCTGTAATGTGCCAACAACGGTCACACTTTGTACCTGTTGCAGGAGCAACGGTTAGCCATAAACCTGCTAACTCTGTCTCGGTCGCATTAGCTGGCTTATCCGCTAGAGCGACAACTTGTGCACCTGAAGTAATTAAAACAAATCGCAATTCGTTTTCTAATTTTGCAAGTTGAGCACTGATTGCTTCATCTGCATATAACGTAACGCTTGCTTCTAATGCTTTACCAACTACTTTCTCTTTACGAGCAAGTTCTAATGCTTTGTTCACTTCTGCACGAACTTTTAATAATTGTTCCCAGTACTCATCGTTTAATTCAGCATCTGCAGGTAATGATGTTAAACCATCAAACCAAACGTCAGTGAAAACAAACTCATCACGTTCACCCTGAGCAGGAGCTGGTAACGCAGTCCAAATTTCTTGTGCAGTAAACGATAAGATTGGCGCCATCCAACGCGTCATCGCTTCAGCAATCAAGTACATTGCTGTTTGACATGAACGACGTGCTACTGATGTATCTTTCGCTGTGTACTGTCTGTCTTTGATGATATCTAAATAGAAACCACCTAGCTCATTAGTACAGAAATTCATTAACTTCTGAACCACTTGGCTGAACTCGTATTCGTCATATGCGTTAACGATGTCTTCTTGTAATTCGGCTGCTTTGCTAAGAACCCAGCGATCTAGTGCCACCATATCTTCAACAGCGATTTGGTCAGTTTTTGGATCAAAACCATTGATATTAGCTAGTAAGAAACGCGACGTGTTACGGATACGGCGGTAAGCATCGGCTTGACGCTTGAAGATCTCTTTCGACACAGTGATTTCTTGTGTGTAGTTCACTGAAGACACCCACAAACGCAAAATATCAGCACCGTATTGGTTGGTGATTTCATCAGGGGTAATCACGTTGCCTAAAGATTTAGACATCTTGTGACCTTTCTCATCAACAGTAAAGCCATGAGTCAATACTTGCTTGTATGGTGCACTGCCTTTTATTGCCATCGCAGTTTTCAATGAAGACTGGAACCAACCACGGTGCTGATCTGAACCTTCTAGGTATAGGTCAGCTGGGTAACCAAGCTCTTCACGCTGTGCCATAACAGAATAATGTGTAACACCTGAGTCAAACCATACATCTAAGGTGTCAGTAACTTTGCTGTAATTATCGGCCTCGTCACCTAACAACTCTTTAGCATCTAGGTCATACCATGCATCAATACCCTTTTCTTCAACACGTTTCGCTACTTCTTCGAACAAACGAGACGTTTCAGGATGAAGTTCTTGAGTTTCTTTGTGCACAAACAAGGTAATCGGCACACCCCATGTACGTTGGCGAGAGATACACCAGTCAGGGCTAGACTCAAGCATTGATTCGATACGCGCTTGACCCCAATCAGGAATCCACTGTACACCTTGAACAGCATTCTTAACTTCATCACGAAGGCTGTTTTTGGTCATGCTCACAAACCATTGAGGTGTGGCACGGAAAATCAATGGTGTTTTAGTACGCCAGCAATGTGGGTAACTGTGGACAAATTTAGTTTGGTAAAGCAGATTACCGTGTTCTTCTACAACCGCGATAATTTTCTCATCGACTTTATAAACGTGTTCACCAGCAAACAACTCTACGTTTGCACGGTAAAGGCCGTTATCATCAAGATAGTTTAACGTCTCGATATTGTATTTTTTACCAACCGTGAAATCTTCTACACCATGGTCTGGCGCTGTATGTACACAACCTGTACCCGCGTCAGTCGTTACGTGGTCGCCCAAGATCACCGGTAATGTGCGTTCATAAAATGGGTGGTGTAATTGTAATAGCTCTAATGCAGCACCTTTTACACGACCTACAACTTCAAATGTTTCAATCCCTGCTCGCTCCATCACGCTCTCATGAAGGGCCTCAGCCATTAAGAGACGCTCGTCACCCGCTTGAACAACGACGTACTCTAACTCTTCATGGATACTTACCGCTTGGCTTGAAGGTAACGTCCATGGCGTAGTTGTCCAGATAACAACAGAAATTTTGCCGCTGCCTGCTAATCCAGGCATTGCGTCTGCTAACGCCGACTCATCTACAACAGGGTATTTCACATCAATAGAGAATGACGTTTTATCAGCATATTCTACTTCTGCTTCAGCTAACGCAGAGCCGCCAACAACACTCCAGTAAACTGGTTTGAAACCTTGTTGCAAGTGACCATTTTCTGTAATTTTGCCTAAAGCGCGGATAATGTTCGCTTCGGTGTCAAAATTCATTGTAAGGTAAGGATTTTCCCAATCACCAAACACACCTAAACGTTTGAAGTCCTTGCGCTGGCCGTCAACTTGCTTTGCAGCATACTCACGACACTTTTGACGAAACTGTGCAGGTGTTAGCTTTTGACCTGGCTTGCCATGTTTTTTCTCAACAACAAGCTCAATCGGAAGACCATGACAGTCCCAACCAGGTACATATGGAGCATCAAAATCAGATAACGTTTTCGCTTTGATAATAACGTCTTTTAGGATCTTGTTTACAGAGTGTCCCAAGTGAATGTTACCGTTTGCATACGGAGGGCCATCATGCAAAATAAATGATTTCTTACCTTTTTTCGCCGCACGAATTTTGCTGTAAAGACCTTTTTCATTCCAATCTTTAAGCATGTTAGGTTCACGATTTGCCATGTTGCCCTTCATTGGGAACGATGTATCTGGCAAATTCAGCGTATGTTTATAATCAGTCATCTACTTTTATATCCGTTGTTATTAGGCAAGCGTTGCTACAAATGATTTAGCTTGCTCACTATCAATTTTAATCTGTTGTGTTAAGGCGTCTAAGGAATCAAACTTACGTTCAGCACGTAACTTCTTCAACATAATCACCTCAATGTGTTGCCCATATATCGTTTGATTAAAGTCAAAGATATGGACCTCTAGTTGTTGTCTAACGCCAGCGAGTGTCGGACGACAACCAATATTGGCAACACCAAAATATTCAATCTCGTTATGTTTTACTTTTACTACATAGACGCCTGACACAGGTGAAACTCGTCGTTTTAGTAAAACGTTAGCTGTTGGAAAACCCAACTTTCGACCGTTTTTATCTCCGTGAAAAACCTTTCCCGAAATTGCATAGTCTCGACCAAGCATTCGGGCAGCTTCATCTAAATGGTCTTGCTCTAAAGCACTACGAATGGCTGTCGAGCTGATACGACAGTCTTCAAATTTAAAACTTGCTGTATCTGTTACCGTAAAACCTAATTGTTCACCGTAACTTTTCAACATGGTGAAATCACCTTGGCGCTGTTTACCGAATCGAAAATCATCACCAATAATCAAATGCTTGACGCCAAGCTGTTTAACTAACAATTCTTCGATAAACGTTTCTGCTGTTTGACTGGCAAAAGATTTACTAAAATTTACACACATCAAACGCTCAACACCAAGCTCTTCAAGATAACGATATTTATCACGTAATCTTGTCAACCGAGCAGGGGCTTTATCGCCAGCAAAAAGCTCCTGTGGCTGAGGCTCAAAAACCATTACCGTTGGCACCGCATCATGCTGCTTAGCTTTCTCAATTAAGGCTTGAATCACTCGTTGGTGACCTAAATGCACACCATCGAAATTTCCGATGGTTAATACACAACCATGATCTTCTGGTTGTATATTTTTTATACCTCTAATCAGTTGCATTTAATCAAAAAACCCTAATTTAGTTTTACGAGAATAAAGCGTCTAAAAGCCGCGTTTTAATCCCATTTTAAAACTTACACCATAAAAACTGACGAATTATATATCAGTCAGCAGGAAGAATCAGCACCTGCGAGCAAATTCAAACAATTTATTTTGGAATTTTATATTTCGACGCTTAAGTATCGGTATTTGATGTCACTTTGAAGT
Source organism: Thalassotalea loyana (assembly GCF_030161435.1). Classification (GTDB taxonomy): domain Bacteria; phylum Pseudomonadota; class Gammaproteobacteria; order Enterobacterales; family Alteromonadaceae; genus Thalassotalea_G; species Thalassotalea_G loyana. Next base: position 22,712 of record NZ_BSSV01000004.1, read on the forward strand.
GTCTAACCCGAATTCCTAACAGACTAACAGTAACGAAATAACAGACGACACCCACACCGATACACAGTATTAGTTGAACAATTCTATTGAAGAAACTTAACCTCAACCATTCGTCAAATGATGGCGACAACCAGTAAACAACAAACGCCATCGTCAAAGCGCTGAAAAGCATTTTCACCATCATTTTGATTGCGGTACTTGATAAACGATAGACACCTTGCCCCTTTAATCCTCTATAGAGTAAATATGCATTTAAGGTTGCCGATAACGTCGTTGCCATCGCAAGACCCACATAGCCATAAAATGGTGCTAATGCCAAATTAAACGCCATATTTGCAACCATAGCTATAATGCCTATTTTGACGGGTGTCTTGGTATCCTGACGAGAGTAGTACCCCGGCGCTAGGATTTTTATAAACATAAAGCTAAGCAAGCCAGAGAGATAAGCAAACAATGCCATAGAGACTTGAATAACGTCGTGTTCAGAAAACTCCCCCCGCATAAAGAGCACCATGATAATCGGCTGTGCCATAACCATCAAACCGGCTAATGCAGGGAAACCAAACAAGCAAATAACACGAATACCCCAATCGAGCGTATCAGAGAATTCTTGTAAATTTTTTCTCGCGGCCAAGCCCGATAAACTGGGTAAGATAACAGTGGCTATACCAATGCCAAATAAGCCAAGCGGAAACTCTAAAAGCCGATCCGCGTAATAAAGCCAGCTTATAGAGCCAGTAACCAAGAAGCTGGCAATGACAGTATCAAGCAATAAATTAATTTGAGTCACCGATACCCCAAACAAAGCAGGTACAATCAGCTTTCTAATTTTGATAACACCTGGCTCATTCCATGCCCACCTAGGCCTAACAAGAACACCCGCTTTGTACATAAAAGGGATTTGAAATAGTAATTGTAATACCCCGCCTAAAAACACTCCCCAAGCTAAAGCATATGCTGGCTCTTCAAACTGAGGAGAAAGAAAAATTGCACATGATATAACGGCAACATTTAACAGAACCGGCGTAAATGCCGACGCACCAAACTTACCGAGCGTATTGAGTACAGAACCCGCCAATGCAACAAAGCTAACAAACCACAAATATGGAAAGGTAATTTTTAGTAACGAATTTGCCAATTCGAATTTATCAGCATGTGGCCCGCCATTAAGCCAATCAAGAAACCAACCAAAACCAAAAGTCGCGACGAGTATTGGAGAAGCAATCACACCCACTAACGTGACAACGGTCACAATGGTACCGAGTGTCCCAGAAACTTGGGCAATCAGTTTTTTCGTATGAAATTTATCAAGCCCCTCTTTTTCATCTTGCGCTTCGGCTTCACTTAGCACAGGAACAAAAGCTTGAGCAAAAGCACCTTCGGCAAATAAGCGACGCAAAAAATTAGGGATCTTATTCGCGAATAAAAACACATCGGCTGCAGCATTAGCACCCATGATGTAAGCAATAACACTGTCTCTAACGAGGCCCAACACTCGTGAAATCAGTGTCATAAAGCTAACAATAAAGCCCGATTTAATTAACTTTTTACTCAAGGTAAATTACTCAGAAATATGGAAAACACGGCATTGCGCACAAAAGAATTATTATGCCTGTAAAAACTTAACATAAACAATAGAAAACTTATTGCTTGCGCGCTCGAAGACTATATAATACTGCACCAGGTGATTCAGGCGATAAATTAATCATCAAAAGATTTGACATTCGCCACAAAAACAGGCATATTTCGTCGCCTTAAATTTAGGCTATATTTTTTATTATTTTTAGGAGTTCACCTTGGCTAACTCAAAGCAAGCTAAGAAGCGCGCGGTACAATCTGAAAAGCGCCGTCAACACAATGCAAGCCGTCGTTCAATGATGCGCACTTTAGTTAAAAAAGTAATCGCTGCAATTGAAGCCGGTGACAAAGAACTTGCAACTAAAGAACTTGCAGCAGCTACACCGATCTTAGATCGTTACGCAACTAAAGGTCTTATTCACAAAAACAAAGCTGCTCGTAGCAAGAGCCGTTTAAACGCTGCTATCCAAGCACTTTAATCTTTGTTTTTATAAAATTTAAAAAAACCGGCTACTGCCGGTTTTTTTATATCCTCATAAAAATATCATCTGCCAATAATGGCACTTGAAGTTCTTACGATAATTTTCTAGTCTCTACCCGTTAAATGCTTCGGATAAAATAAAATGAAATTAAATAAAATTGCAGCTATGCTCGTCGTTGCCGGTACTGCCTTAGCAGGTTGTGGTCAAGCGGACCAAGCAGCACAACAAGCACAATATCAAGTTGTTCCTGAATACAAAAACCGTTTAGATATCTATGAGCCGGTGACCTTATCAGCTGACCTATCTCACCTTTCCGATAATCAAAGAAAATTAATTAGCTTATTAATTGACGCTTCTGACATCATGGATGAGTTATTCTGGAAGCAAGCGTTCGGGGAAAATAAGGAAAGCTTTCTTGCTGGCATCAAAGATGAAAAACTTCGCCAATTTGCTGCAATAAACTATGGTCCATGGGACCGCATGAATGGTGATAAGCCATTCCTTGAGGGATTCGAAGGTAAGTCTGCTGGCGCGGAATTCTACCCTCATGATATGACAAAAGCTGAATTTGAAGCCGCTAAATTTGATGACAAAGATGGTTTGTATTCTCTAGTGCGACGCGATCACGAAGGCCAATTGTCAACTATTGCCTATTCAGAAGCTTTCAGTGATGAAATTAGCCGTGCAGCTGCAATATTAGAAAAGGCCTCTGATTATGCAGAAGACGAAGAGTTTGCTAATTACTTAAAAATGCGTGCAACTGCTATGCGTAATGACGATTATCAAGCCTCTGATTTTGCATGGATGGACATGAAGAAGAACATGATAGATGTTGTGATTGGTCCAATCGAAACTTACGAAGATCAGTTGTATGGTTACCGTGCTGGCTTTGAATCTTATGTCTTAGTAAAAGACATGGCATGGAGTGAGAAACTCGCTAAATACGCTGCTTACCTACCTGAACTTCAAAAAGAACTTCCGGTTAATAAGAAATATAAAGCGGAAGTGCCGGGTTCTGATGCCGACTTAAACGCATATGACGTTGTTTATTACGCAGGCCACTCAAATGCCGGTGGTAAAACAATCGCTATCAACTTACCCAATGACGAAGAAGTTCAGTTAGCCAAAGGTACTCGTCGCCTTCAGCTGAAGAATGCTATGCAAGCAAAATTCGACAGCATTATGCAGCCTATTGCAGCAACGCTAATCGTACCTGAGCAAAGAGAAAACGTCACTTTTACCGCATTTTTTGCCAATACTATGTTCCACGAAGTTGCACATGGTTTAGGTATCAAGAATACAATCAACGGCAAAGGTACAGTGCGCCAATCTTTAAAAGAGCACGCTTCTGCTTTAGAGGAAGGCAAAGCGGATATCTTAGGTCTTTACATGGTTCGCCAATTACTTGCTAAAGGTGCGATCACAGAAGGTCAATTAGAAGATTACTACACAACATTTATGGCAGGTATTTTCCGTTCAGTACGTTTTGGTGCAAGCTCTGCTCACGGAAAAGCAAACATGGTTCGTTTTAATTATTTCCAAGAGCATGGGGCATTTAGCCGATCTGAAGACGGTTTGTATAGTGTAAACATGGAAAAAATGACGCAAGCTATCGACTCGCTTTCTGAATTAATCCTGACCTTACAGGGGAACGGTGATTATGAAGGCGTTGCTAAACTCGTTGAAGCATCAGGTATGATCAAGGCTGATTTAGCGGCAGATTTGGCTCGCCTTGAAGCAGCAGAAATACCTGTTGATATTACCTTCAAACAAGGTAAACAAGTATTGGGTTTATAGCCGTTCAGTAAACTTGTTCTCCACAAAAAAAGGCAGGGTATAAATACTCTGCCTTTTTTGTTTATCGCGTATGACTAATACATCAAGGTATATAGTTTACGTCTAAACTTCATCACCAATGGGTCACCATCTGGCAACGCATTAATCACATCGAGTAACTTCTTCTTTGAATCAGCGTCATCTCGAGTGGTTTGTACGCGTCTAAATAACAGATTGAGGGCATCTTCATGTCGGTTCGCTTGGCTATATTGCGCCGCAAGTTGATGGATCACATCTACGTCATCAGGTGCTTGAGCATGTGCATCTTCAAGTGCCTTTAATTCTGGTGAATCTGACGCCTCTAGTGCTAATTGTAATTTTGACACGAGCGCTTGATAGGTAGCATCTTGATCAACCATTTTAATAGTATCTAGCAAGGCTTTAGCATCCTCTAATTTTCCTATTAAAATGCACGCTTCGATTAAGGTAAATTTTATATCTACACGTTCCGGATCTAACTCATAGGCTTGTTTAGCCAATGTGAATGCTTGATTAGCATCTTGTTGGGCAAGTGCTTCTTGTGCTTGTTTTAGTAAACCGTCTTGTGGTTTAGGTAAGTACTTATCTAAAAAGGCTTGAATAGCGTCATCAGGCTGAGGACCAGCAATACCATCAATAGGTTGACCGTCTTTAATAATAATCGCTGTAGGCAAGCCTTGAATACCAAATTGAGCAGCAATTTGTTGTTGCGATTGACAGTCAATTTCAGCCATCAAAATACTATCATGAAAGGCAGCAGTTGCTTGTTCTAACTTAGCTTTTAGCTCGACGCTCTCGGGGACCTGATCGGCCCAAAAGGCGATAAGGACAGGCTTAATTTTAGAGTCTTCTAAGATAACCTGTTGGAAGTTTTCAATCGTAATCGGTAAAGCCGGTTTGATCATGGCACGCTCAAATTTTCGAATAATGTCCTTATTATTTGGGGGCAAAGGACTTTTTCACAAGCATTTGCCCCAAAATTTTTCAATAGTCTACTGAATTAAGCGATTTCTCTGAGTAATTCACGAGAAATAATAATACGCTGAACCTCGCTTGTGCCCTCATAAATAGAGGTAATTCTCACATCTCGCGCCATTCGTTCGACCGGATATTCTTTAATATACCCAGCACCACCTAACATCTGTAATGCATCGTAACATGCTTGATTCGCTTTCTCTGACGCAAATAGTTTTGCCATCGAAGCGCCCTTCGAGAAATTCTTGCCCGCATCTTTATCACAAGCAGCTTGCATTAATAACAAGCGAGCAGCTTCAAGCTCTGTGTACCTGTCCGCTAGCATCCACTGTAAACCTTGAAAATTAGCTAACGGCTGACCAAATTGCTTACGTTCAGTAATAAACTCACGAGCATAATCCATGGCTGCCATTCCAATTCCAAGCGCCAAAGAGCCAACACCAATACGACCGCCAGCTAATTCACCAACAGCAATTGCAAAGCCTTTATTCTCTTGCCCCATTAAATTGCTCGCAGGAATACGACAATCTTCAAAGTGAACTTCGGTCGTATGAGACGCCTTCTGGCCCATCTTGTCTTCTAACTTGCCAATATTTAAGCCTGGCGTATTCGCTTCAACCAAGAAACAAGAAATACCTTTACCTTTCGGCGCACTAGGGTCGGTAACTGCCCAAACGACAAAAACACCGGCAAATGTTCCCGATGTAATGTATATTTTGCTACCGTTAAGTACGTATTCATCGCCGTCTTTAACAGCGGTTGTTTTCATACCAGCCGGATCTGAACCAGCACTTGGCTCAGTTAAACAAAACCCACCCGCTTTATATTCACCTGTGCAAATCTTGGTTAAGTGTGTCTCTTTCTGCTCTTCGGTACCAACGGCTTGGATGACTTCCGCCACCATATTTGTCACAGAAGTTGTAACGGCAGTAGATGCACAAGCCTTTGCAAGTTCAGTAATAACTAAACTAAATGCTACGGTTCCGGCCTCAACACCACCATACTCCCCTTTAACATTCATCCCCATGAAACCTAACTCAGCTAATTGGTTCAGATTTACTAAAAACTTATCGTGATTCTTGCCTTCATCAAGTGAAGCGGCAATAGGCGCAAGCTCAGTGTCAGCAAACTTCTTGGCCATATCTTGGATCATCAATTGTTCTTCTGTTAATGAAAAATCCATTATTGTTCTCTACCTGTTGTCTTGTATTGGCTCAGTATCTCATGCTCGAGTGATGTTTTCAGGCTTCAGAAAGCAAAAACGCACCAATTGGTGCGCTTGTTTTGTTTCGTTATTTGTACACTTAATTTACTGGTAAACGAACCAGAGTAACACTACACCGAGTATAAGACGGTATATAACGAACGGCATCATGCCAATCTTATTCACTAAAATTAAGAAATAGTGGATACACGCATAAGCACTAATAAACGCAACAATAGCTCCCATACCCATCGCTGACCAATCAACCACTTCATTGCCCGTGATGAGTTTTAACGTCATGTAGCCACCTGCCATTGCGATCGCAGGAATTGACATCAAAAATGAAAAGCGTGCTGCATTTTCTCGACTAAGACCAAGCATCAAACCGGCCGTCATTGTAATACCCGAACGTGATGTTCCAGGAATAATTGCTAGCGCTTGGGCAAAACCAATAATCATTGCTTTCTTGAAAGTAAACGCTTCCAATGGCACGTTTTGTTTCGCTTTAATATCAACAAAACCTAAAAGCAGACCAAAAACGATCGTTGTTATCGCAATAACCAGTGCAGAACGAAGGTTAGCGTCAATAAAATCGGCACCTAAATACCCAAAAGCGCCAGCAGGAATAGTAGCAAATAGTATCCACCAAGCGAGTCGGCCATTGAGTTTTTCTTCGGCGGTTAGTAGCGCGTCATCTTCTTTATTCGGTGTAAGCGTTGCATACCATGCGACAAGAATATCTCGAATCTCTTTACGAAAATATAAACACACCGCAACCAAGGAGCCAACATGAACCGCAACATCAAACCCCATTCCTTGGTCAATCCAACCTAAAATTTGCGATGGCAAAATTAAGTGTGCTGAACTTGATATTGGCAAGAATTCTGTTAATCCTTGAATCAATGCAAGTAAAAATACTTCTAACGTCGTCATAAACTTTATTGCCAATTAAGTGGCACTTTCCTTAGTTGTTGAGTTGTTTTGTCATACGCTTGCCAAAGCGCTTGATAGCTCTGGTTTGTTACAGGGTGCTTTAGCATTGGCGCTAATTCAGCAAGTGGCCAAAGCACAAATGCATTTCGAGTAATTTCTTCTCTTGGTAATTGAACAGGATCGTTGGTGACAAGATTGTCATAAAGCAGTATATCTAAATCTAACGTTCTTGGACTATTTTTCACCGCATCAAAATCTCGACCATGTGAAAACTCAATATCTCGAAGCGTTATTGCTAAATCCTCGAGAGATAAGTGAGTACTTGCACCTACCACCATATTGTAGAAAACGGGGCCATCAAATCCAATAGATTCACTTTCAAATAATGAAGAAAGACTTAACGTGCCAAAGGTCTCTCTAAGCGCATTTAAGCCTTTTATAATATTTATTTCTTTCTCTATATTAGAGCCGATCGAAATATAAATTTGTGCCATTATAAAAAAGAAGCCTTTGTGCGTTCAATTTCTACGCCGACACTTTGTGCATTGTGCACAGCATTTGGCTTGTGAATTTTCATTTTTAGCCATTCAACGTTGTATTGAGTGATAATATGCTTCGCTGTTCGTTCGGCTAACGTCTCAAGCAAATCAACTGGGTTATCGTTAGCAAAGCGCTCTATTTCTTGAGAGATTTCAGCATAATCCAACGTTTTTGCAAGTTCATCATTTTCAGCCGCAGGCTTAATGTCCCAACCGAGCTCTAAATCAAATACTAACGTTTGTTTAATTTCTTTTTCCCAGTCATAGAAACCAATCGTTGTTTGAATTGATAAACCCGAAATAAATACTTTATCCATTTATTATTCTCGATACTGCTATAAGCACAATTTGCACATTATCTTTTACAGCAGATAATTTGATATAACTAAAAATTGGCATGAGTTTACCATCAATACCAATTACATTAAATATTTGGTCATTCAGCGAGAATTAAAAGGCTTAGAGGCTAAGCGCTTAATGCAGAAAATGATTATTCCCTTGTTAAATTGAGCAACGACGCATATAAGCCTTTTAAACTAGCCCTTGGGAGCTCGTCAGGAAAGTGATAACGGTGTAAATTTTTTTGATGAAGAATGACTACACCTACATCAATTTACTTTGTTCTGCTTCCCTGAAGAAGCTCTGAATCGATTAAATATTTAATTAAATTGGTATAATACCTAGAAAAACTAGTGTGGGTAAGGATAGAATGGCAAAATGAGTAGCAAACAATCGTTTTTTCGCTAAGGGAGGTTACAAATCATGTTATTGATTACGATCATCATGTCTATCCTCGCTTACCTGTTTGCTTCTATCTCGAGTGCAATTCTTCTTTGCCAGATGCTCAATCTACCCGATCCTAGAACGGCGGGGTCAGAGAACCCTGGTGCAACCAACGTACTTCGCCTTAGTAATAAACCAACAGCAGCCATGGTATTAATCTTTGATGTACTTAAAGGGACAATACCGGTTTGGAGTGGTTACTTTCTGGGGCTAGAACCTGTTTACTTAGGCGTCATTGCGGTCGCGGCGTGTTTGGGTCATATGTACCCTATTTTCTTTGATTTCAAAGGAGGCAAAGCCGTCGCCACAGCTTTCGGTGTCATGTTACCTATCGGATACGACCTTTCGGGTTTATTGATACTGACCTGGATACTCGTCCTTAAAAAGACAAAATATTCAAGCTTAGCGGCGATAGTAACCGTAAGTCTTGCACCTATTTATACCTATTTACTCAAACCAATTTATGTGTACCCAGTACTGATGATTTCAATACTTATTGTCTTCAGACACAAACACAATATTATGAGATTGATTAGAGGTGCAGAACCCAAAGTATCCAAGTCACAAAAAGACGACGATTTAGGTGCAGAATAAAAAAAGCAGAGTTTGAGACTCTGCTTTTTTAGTTGTGATTTGTTGTGAGCTATACTGAAGGTAGTGTATCTAGAGGCCAACGCGGTGTTGCTTTAAATGTTAAATCGGCAAAGACACCGGCTTTCAATCGTTGCATACCAGCGTACGCAATCATTGCACCATTATCGGTACAAAACTCTGGGCGCGGATAAAAGACTTTACCACCAAGTTTCGCTGTCATTTGATCAAGCTTCTCTCGTAGCGACGTGTTGGCGCTTACACCACCAGCAATAACCAAGCGGTTCAAGTTACATTGAGTCAATGCTCGCTTACATTTTATCGCCAAAGTATCAACAACGGCTTCTTGAAACGCAAAAGCAATATCAGCTTTTGTTTGCTCCGTTTGTTCTTCTTTCGCAATCGTATTTGCTGCAAACGTTTTTAAGCCAGAAAAGCTAAAATCCAATCCTGGTCGATCGGTCATAGGACGTGGGAACTTAAATCGTCCCGGCGTACCGTTTTGCGCCATTTTCGCTAGAACCGGTCCACCTGGGTAATCCAACCCTAGCAATTTAGCCGTTTTATCGAACGCTTCGCCTGCGGCATCGTCAACGGACTCACCCAGTAACTCATATTTACCGATACCATCGACGCGCACTAGCATCGTATGACCACCTGATACTAACAATGCAACAAATGGAAAATCAGGTACATCATCTTCTAACATTGGTGCAAGTAAATGCCCTTCCATATGATGAACAGGAACCGCAGGCAAATCCCAGCCATAAGCAAGGCTTCGCCCTATCGAACAACCTACTAATAAGGCTCCCACTAAACCGGGTCCTGCAGTATATGCGACACCATCTAACTCATTTGGTGATATGCCTGCCTCAGCTAAGACTTCTTTAACTAAAGGAATGGTTTTGCGAACATGGTCACGTGATGCAAGCTCTGGCACTACCCCGCCATAGTCGGCATGAACTTTTATTTGACTATATAGACGATGGGACATAATGCCCTTTTCTTCGTCGTAAATAGCAATACCAGTTTCATCACATGAGGTTTCGATACCCAAAATTCGCATTTACTTAAACCCTTTAAGCTTTATTAACTCTTAATTGAGGCGAGATTTTACCCGTCTTGAAACAAATTAACCAGATTAAAGATGAATTAACTTTACACAACAAGAATAACGGAATAGAATGTGCCACCCATTTTTGATAGAGCGGGTGAATATCAGGTTTTTAAAACCGAAGATAGTCGCCGAATTATATAGATATATTTCTAAGGTAGAAGGCAACATGCCAGTAATTAAAGTAAGAGAAAACGAACCATTTGACGTAGCTTTACGTCGTTTCAAACGTTCATGTGAAAAAGCAGGTATTCTTTCAGAAGTACGCCGTCGCGAATCATATGAAAAACCAACTTGGGAACGTAAGCGTAAGAAAGCAGCAGCTGTTAAACGTCACGCTAAAAAAGTTTCTAGAGAAAACGCTCGTCGCGTTCGTATGTACTAATTAACCTTAGTTATATATTGTTGAGAATTGCAGATGTCTCTGCTAGATAAGCTCAAAGACGAAATGAAAGTCGCTATGCGTGCCAAAGACAAAGACCGTCTTGGCGTTATTCGCATGGCGATTTCTGCTGTTAAGCAGGCTGAAATCGATAACAAAACCGAACTTGATGATAACGGCATTATCGGCGTATTAACCAAAATGGTTAAGCAACGCAAAGAATCAATGACGATGTATCTTGATGGTGGTCGTGATGAACTCGCAGCTAAAGAAGCTGCTGAAGTGAAAGCACTTGAAGATTTCTTACCACAACCTTTAACTGATGAAGAAATCGAATCAATGATTTCTGATGCTATTGCACAATCTGGCGCTGCTTCTATGGCAGACATGGGTAAAGTAATGGGTTTACTTAAACCAGCAATGCAAGGCAAAGCAGACTTAGGCGCGGTAAGCGGTAAAGTGAGAGCAGCCTTAAACAACTAGTTTAATTGCAGAAACACCTTCTGATAAAGCCGTATTAGCCATAGGTTAATACGGCTTTATTTTTTCTATTATAATAATTCAAAATTCTTCTCCCTATCCTCTACATTGATCGTATTTAATGTGTAGAATAGGCACACTAAAATTTTCATTTTCAAGGTAAAGATTTTTCTTTATGGCAGGCTTGATCCCACGACAATTTATCGACGACCTATTAGCAAGAACGGATATCGTTGAGCTTGTTGATTCACGCGTTCCGCTAAAAAAAGCAGGTAAAAATTACCAAGCGTGCTGTCCTTTTCATACCGAAAAATCACCTTCATTTACGGTTAGCCAAGATAAACAGTTTTATCATTGCTTTGGCTGTGGAGCTCATGGTAATGCTATCTCCTTTATCATGGAATTTGATCGCCTTGAATTTGTTGACGCAATCGAAGAACTCGCCTCATACCATTCACTTGACGTACCGCGTGAAGAATCAAACAAATCACCAGAGCAACAACGCAAAGACATCCAAGCTGCCCAGCAACGCAAAGACGATTATGAACTAATGGCGCAAATTAGTCGTTTTTATCAACAGCAACTTAAAGTTGCAGAAGATAAGGACGTCGCAATCGATTACTTAAAAGGGCGCGGATTAACTGGCGAAATCGTCAAGCAATTCGGCATTGGTTATATTGCCGATCAATGGGATGGCATGATGAAAGTCTTTGGTCAATCTAAAGCCTCAAGCCAGCAACTCGTTGATTTAGGCATGGCCATTCAAGGCGATAAACAACGACCTTACGATAGGTTCCGTGGCCGTATTATGTTTCCTATTCGTGATAAACGCGGGAGGCATATCGGATTTGGCGGTAGAGTATTAGGTGACGGTACGCCAAAATATCTTAACTCACCGGAAACCCGTATTTATCATAAAGGTCATGAACTTTATGGCTTATACGAAGCAAAAATTGCCAACAAAAACCTTGATAAACTTGTCGTTGTTGAAGGTTATATGGATGTCGTTGCCCTTGCTCAGCACGGTGTCGATTATGCTGTCGCCTCATTGGGTACTGCGACGACCTTTGAACAACTGCAGACCATGTTCAGAACAGTGAAAGAAGTCATCTGTTGCTATGATGGCGACCGTGCAGGTAGAGATGCGGCTTGGCGTGCAATGGAAAATGCATTACCACTGATTCGTGATGGCTACACCTTAAAGTTTATTTTCTTACCTGACGGTGAAGATCCTGACACTATGGTGCGTGACAAGGGTAAAGAGGCCTTTGAGCAACTATTATCTCAAGCAACGCCATTATCTAAGTTTTTATTTGAACATCTGTTATCACGTGTTGATATTAATTCATTGGAAGGAAAGTCCGCACTCGTCGAGATGTTTCAACCCTATTTAGAAAAGTTACCTGAGAGTGTACTAAAAGACTCGATGATGACTGAGCTTGCTAACAAGTTTGGCGCAGGCCATGAAAAGCAACTTCAACGTTTATCCAATGCTAATCAATCGACAGCGCAACAAGTTGCTCAGCAAAAACCAACAAAAGCAACACCGACACGATTAGCGATTGCTTTATTACTTGAGCAGCCCAGCTTAGCAAGCAAAATGCCTAACCCTCATTTACTTGCGCATTTAAACATGCCGGGCATTCCGCTGCTTAATGAAATGATCAACATTACCTCTCAACGACCTGAGATGAACAGTGCACAACTTATCGAGAATTTTCGTGGTCGAGCTGAAGAAAATCAATTAGCAAAATTGGCTTGTTGGCAACACGGTGTGATGGCGGAAAATGCCGAAGAATTCTTTTTAGATACGATTGAAAAACTGTTCAATAGTTTCATTGAGCAGCGCACTGAAGTGCTATTACAAAAAGCTCGAATCGGCGAAATAAACTTGCAAGAAAAGCAAGAACTCCAAGCTTTACTTAATCAAGGTTAATGCTAAGCTATAGCTAATAACAAGAACAAATAAATCTGCATCTTTCGCAATATCTACGATAATTAAAAAAGTTATCTTGATCACCGATATTATAGGGTTGTTTTTCACAAATACGCCCCAATATGATTAAGCAAGTTATATTGCCGTTAGTTTTTTAACTGAGCAACAGTTATTCACTGGCATTTTTATAGTCAGCTGGCTATAATGTACGGCTTTATTTGTTCTCAATTTGCAGCCAAAAAGGTGGACACTAGTCAATGGATCAAGCCCCACAATCTAGACTTAAAGAGTTAATTACCAAAGGTAAAGAACAAGGTTATTTAACTTTTGCAGAAGTTAACGATCACCTGCCACAAGACATTATTGACTCAGACCAAGTTGAAGATATCATTCGAATGATCAACGACATGGGTATTCAGGTATTTGAAAATGCACCTGATACCGATACGTTAATGATGTCTGAAGCAAACACTGATGAAGACGCTGCTGAAGCTGCAGCGCAAGCACTTGCTACTGTAGAAAGTGAAATCGGTCGCACTACGGACCCTGTTCGTATGTACATGCGTGAAATGGGTACGGTTGAACTTCTTACACGTAAAGGCGAAATTGTTATCGCCAAGCGTATTGAAGAAGGTATTAAAGAAGTACAGCGCAGTGTTGCAGAATACCCGCCAGCAATTAACTTCTTACTTGAGCAGTGGGACAACTTTGAAGCTGAAGAAGGTCGTTTAAGCGACATCATCGTTGGCTTTTTAGACCCTGACGCGGAAGATGACGACGTTGCAGCGGCTGCTACACACATTGGTTCTGAGCTTTCAGAAGAAGAGTTAGAAGATGAAGATTCAGATTTAGAATCAGATGACGACTCTGAAGATGAAGAAGAAGTAGATACTGGTCCTTGCCCTGAGCAAGCGCGTGAGAAATTCACCTTATTACGTGAAAAATATGAAGCAGCTAACAAAATCATCTCAGACAAAGGTCGCGACCATGCTGACGCTCAGTCTGCCATTGATGAATTAGCTGATATATTCAAAGAGTTCCGCATCGTACCAAAAGTGTTTGATCGCCTCGTGAAAAACATGCGTGAAGTTATGGACCGTTTACGTGTTCAAGAACGCTTAATAATGAAGCACTGTGTTGTTGGCGCAGGTATGCCAAAAGCAACATTTATCAAAGTATTCCCTGGCAATGAAACTAGCTTAGAGTGGTTCGAAGCACAAAAAGCATCAGGTGAAGCATACGGAAAAAAATTATCTGACGTTGAATTAGACGTTGAACGTTGTGTTCAAAAACTATCAATGTTAGAGCAAGAAACCTTCTTGAACGTACATGGCATTAAAGACATTAACCGTCGTATGTCAATTGGTGAAGCAAAAGCTCGCCGTGCGAAAAAAGAAATGGTTGAAGCTAACTTACGTCTTGTAATTTCAATCGCGAAGAAATACACCAACCGTGGTTTACAGTTCTTAGATTTAATCCAAGAAGGTAACATTGGTTTGATGAAAGCGGTTGATAAGTTTGAATATCGCCGTGGTTACAAGTTCTCAACTTATGCTACATGGTGGATTCGCCAAGCGATTACACGTTCGATTGCTGACCAAGCACGTACCATCCGTATTCCTGTTCATATGATTGAAACGATTAATAAACTTAACCGTATTTCACGTCAAATGTTACAAGAAATGGGTCGTGAACCAACGCCTGAAGAATTAGCAGAGCGTATGGTGATGCCAGAAGACAAGATTCGTAAGGTATTGAAGATTGCTAAAGAGCCAATCTCAATGGAAACGCCAATTGGTGATGATGAAGATTCGCACTTAGGTGATTTCATTCAAGATGACAGCGGTGAGTTACCAGTTGACTCTGCAACATCTGAAAACCTTAAGAATGCTACGCACGAAGTACTTGCAGGCTTAACAGCTCGTGAAGCAAAAGTATTACGTATGCGTTTTGGTATCGACATGAATACTGACCATACACTTGAAGAAGTTGGTAAACAGTTTGACGTAACACGTGAGCGTATTCGTCAAATCGAAGCGAAGGCATTGCGTAAACTACGCCACCCTTCTCGTTCAGAACAACTTAAGAGTTTCTTAGACGGCGAATAAAGCCTGTCTCTGCAAATAGAAAATCCAGCATAAGCTGGATTTTTTTTGCCTCGAATAAAGCTAAATGTAATTTAACACCTAAAAGTTCGGGTTCCCGTGAGCCGAATTTGTGATAAACGTGTTATCAGTTAAGCTTGCCAAGAAATTAAGTAAATCCGCTTTGTCTTGTTCAGTTAATTCAAAGCCTTTAACAAATTCACTCTTATAAGGGTTTTGGCGACCGTCACCTTGGTTAATACCTTCAACAATATTCCGACCGCCTGCCGCATAAAAATCAATAACTTCTGAAAGTGTCGCAATGCTGCCATCATGCATATATGGCGCGCTCTCGGTTATATTTCTCAATGTTGGAGCGCGAAAGCGTCCGTTATCTCTAGCTAACTGTGATATTTCACCCAGCCCGATATCGCTTTTCGGATATCCTTGTTCACCGTGAACGTTATATAGCCCAGTATTATGGAATGGTCGACGATCAATAAGCTGCTTTTCATGACTGGTTGATTGAGTAAAATTAAATCCACCATGACAATGATGACACTCTAGACGCTCAGAGAAAAACAGATTCATTCCACGTATTGCCGACGCAGATAATGCGTTGTCATCGCCTTGATAGGCATATTGATCAAACGGAGAGTTGAGAGAAACCAAGCTCCTAACATAACTGGCAAGCGCGTTTACAATCAGTTGATAGCTAATCGGCTGTTCAGGAAAGGCTTGTTCAAAAAGCTTGGAATATTTTGGCTGGCGGAATCGAGATAAAACCTCTTCTTCATGTCCTGTTATCCCCAGCTCAACAGGTGCCTCACCAAACATGGGTATCAATATTTGTTGTTCGAGCGATATCAGACCATCATGTGCCCAAGTCAGCGTTTTGTTATAAGCGACATTGACGAGTACTTGCGCATTTCGCCTGTGTTTTTGTCCCGTTGATCCCACGGATGTTGGAATTTTCTCGCCAAATGCTGCGCTTTGTTCATGACAACTACTGCAAGATTGTGTGCGATTAAACGACAGATTGCAATCAAAAAACAATACTCTACCTAACGCCACCTTTTCATCTGACATAGGGTTATCTATCGGTACTTGGGGCTTTGGAAAGCTATTGGGTATAGGCCATTTGTATGCTTTAGTTTCTTTTTCAGCCTTTTCACATGCGATTAATAAAATAGACATGATGACAACAAACACTATTCGCATTTTATTGCCCTTGCTTCACAGAGCTGTTTAATAAATTGGTCAAAATAACCTGACACGTTGAATTATCAGGCTGCGATTTACAGCTAGGCATGTCACCAAATGAGACCCCATTAAACCAATGTTCAAAATCAATATTTAGCTGAGCATTTTGAACCGGTAGCTCTACGGTAAATAAGTTAGGCTGTCGACACTGCTGAACTGGTGCTCTAAGCGCACTTGCTGATGAACAACCCGTTGAACCTAAATGGAACAACCAATCTCCGTTTTTATTATTGAGTTCGACGCGGGCAAACTTGTGTCCTGTTTGCCAAACCCAGAACATCGACGGAACATTCAAAGGACTGGGTTGACCTAATGGGTTTACATGGTTTAATTCAAATGGAACACCAAATTTGAACCTAACCTTTTCAACAGACCCAATAGATGAGTCAAATGCTAGCGTCAAATTGTTAGTATTGGGCTGACCACAGATTAACGACACTAACGCGACATTTTTTGCTTGGAAATCATTATCAACAAGATCAATCGTTTGCCATTGCCCTGATTCAGTCATGATTTCAAAATGGCTCATGTATAGCTGAATTTGGTCAATAGCCCACGATTGGTTGCCATTGTCCCATGGTGACTGACAATCTAGTAACACATCGCCATGTTTCATATTTACGGTCAACGATTTTTGTTTCTCACTACTACAAGCCGTTAGCAGTCCCAAAAAACATAAAATAATAATTACATACTTCAACGCTTTACTCTTCTCTCTTATCGCGACAATTTTTAAGAACTACAGAAAATCGCTCGCTTTATATTAAAAAAATGTTAACAATAAACTATCTTTAGTTAAATAGAATTCATACAAAAGGGTTAATATGCGATATAGCCTCCTTACCATTGTTGGCTCATTAGGCTTATGTTTTGCTTCAAATGTATATAGTCATTCTGAGCACGATAAAGCGAGATTTGTATCGCCTTCTGGGAAAGATACTGGTCAATGTGAAAACGTATTTCGTCCATGTAAATCAATAGCATATGCGGTAAAACAAGCGAATAAAGGCGATCGTGTTCTGCTATCTGCTGGACAATATTCCGTTAGCTCGAGTGAAGATTTATTCTATTTAAAAAGTACAATTGTTCCGATTCTTGGCGGTTATAACCGCTTTGATCATTTCCAATCGCAAAGCCCTGATACCAATATTACGACCTTAGTCAATGTTCCAAAAGAAATGTCAAAGGCACTCCGTAATCAAGGCTTTCGGGTATTAAATGATGGTAAAGCAACGCAAATCGATAGTGCATTGACCAAAAAACTTGCAGACTATCAAAAGCTATCGCAGGCACAACATAATATGGCGTGCGAAAATGGCCAAGCGGATATGTTTGCGTGTAATAACATCGATCTACTTGCACATTTCCCACTAAGCCAAATGTCATCTAGCCCAGCTGCAGGTACCGATATTTGGGGGCATGTTGATTTAAATAACCAACGCGAATATGCCATTATGGCAGTCGAAAATGGTACTGTGATTGTTGATGTCACGGATCCAACGTCTCCTGTAGAAGTTGGCACTATTGAAGGTGTTAGCTCAGGCTGGCGAGACGTTAAAGTTTACCAATACTTCGATCAAGACCTAAAGGTTTGGCAAGCATATGCCTATGTTACAACCGAAGGTTCTCGTTCAGGCCAAACTGACTTTGTTTCAATTATCGACCTAAATGCCCTGCCTCACTCAGTTAGCCTAGTTGAAAACAACAATGTCGTGCGCGTGGCTCATAACGTCTACATTTCAAATGTTGATTATGGCTTGAACATCGCGTTACCTGAACAAGAAGCTAGTCTACAAATAGTTGGTGCCAATGAGCGAGCTGGTGCTTTCCAAAGCTACTCGCTCGATAACCCTAAAACGCTAATTGAAAGCCAAAATACCTTTTTTGGTAATGGTTATACGCACGATGGCACATCAATTACAGTGAGTGATGAGCGTGCACAAAGCCATTGTGGCGTAAGCGAAGGCAGCTGTACTATCTTTGTTGATTTCAATGAAAATGAAATGAAGCTTTGGAACATTTCTAACTTCGAACAAAGCCAATTATTAAGCTCAATAAGTTACAGTGATGTCACCGCAGACAACCAATATATTCACTCTGGCTGGGGCACTGACGATCAACAATACGTATTACTTCATGATGAGTTTGACGAGTACCGAGGTGGTTTAAACACCACAGTACGTATTTTTTCAATTGAAGATTTATCTGCACCCGTACAGGTTGGTCAATGGACAGGACCAACACCAGCCATTGATCACAATGGCTATGTGCGTGGCAATCGCTACTATATGTCGAACTATACACGCGGGCTAACGATTCTCGATATTACAGACCCAACTCAACCTAATGAAGTAGGCTTCTTTGATACCTACCCACCTAGTAATAACGCAAGCTTTAATGGTGCTTGGGGCGTTTACCCATTTTTACCGTCAGGCAATATTTTAGTCAGTGATATTAACAGCGGTCTATATATCTTACGTGATAATGCTAAAGACTCTGACGTTGGTCGATTTTCATTCGATAGCACGAGCATAAATACAGAACAAGGTAGTAATTTATTGCTTTCGGTGAATCGAGACGGTGCAGACTTAACCAATGCAACAAGCGTTAGTTATCAAGTGTTTTCGGGTAGCGCAGAAATCGGTAACGATTTTACGCTTGCCAACGGTCAATTGGATTGGGCGGCAAATGACAATGCCCCTCAAACGATTTCAATAGAGATAGCCCCACAAACCGATGCCAATGAGCTTCAAGAAGCCTTTTACATTCGTTTATTTAATCCAACACAAGGTGCAACATTAGGTCAGCACAGTTACACACGAGTTAACATAGCTGGAAAATTGGATACTGGTGCAGCAAGTTTTAGTGAAGCAAACCTAGAAGTCGCTGAGCAATCGGGTGAAATCACCCTAACAGTGAATCGAGTGGGCAATACGGCCAATGAATTGTCAGTTACTTACGCCACCATCGCAAATACGGCAAATGAGTCTTCTGATTTTGAAGTAACATCAGGCACATTAACGTGGGCCGATGGTGACAATGCACCACAAACCATTCAACTTGGCATTGTTGATGATGAGAATGAGGAAGAGTCAGAGCAATTTAGTGTTCAACTTACCGCAGTTGGTGATGGTCGACTGGGCGCAAACCAAGCAATTAACATTACGATTGCTGATAATGATCTCAATACAGCGCCAACGATCACCCTATCTGAGAACTTCCAAGTAAATACAGGTCAAGGTGTAACGCTTAACGCATCCGTCAACGATGCTGAAGGTGATTCAATGACATTCTTATGGGAACAAACAGGTGGTGAAACCGTCACGTTGACTAATGCAACAACAACAAGTGCAACATTCACGGCACCGAATGCAGCTGGAACACTAACGTTTAGCTTTACTGCGACAGATTTTCGTGAGGCATCAAGCTCTCAGAGTGTTCAAGTCTCAGTAGTTGCTCCACCAGCGCCAACACCGACAACAAGTTCATCGTCTGGTGGTGGCGTGATATTTAGCTTATTACTGCTGTTAATTCCTTGCAGTTTAATCAAGCGAAAAAGGTAGTATTGCGCCCTGTTGAGCAATTGATATTTCGTTGATTGCTCAACAATTAAGCTATCGATTAAAAAGAAAGGAAAAATTAAAGCAGCAGTGGTGACAAGAAAATAAAAAATGCTTATACTCCCACGCATTCACATATTCTTGTGAATTCAAAGAATGGCCCTTTAGCTCAGTTGGTTAGAGCACCCGACTCATAATCGGTAGGTCCCCAGTTCAAGTCTGGGAGGGGCCACCATTTCCACTCTTAGAAATGGTCAATAACACTCAAATATTTCAATAAAAACGCCTAATCCAGCCATAAATCAAGGTTTTTAACGGTTAATAAGAACTTGCTACATTCAAGTTTTTAAGTAACACTCGTAGTAACACTTACTTAATGTTACTAACTTTGGTGTTACTATGGCGCGAGTTACTACCCCGTTAACCAATACAGAAGTTAAACAAGCAAAGCCTAAAGGTAAGGAATATAACCTTGCTGATGGTGATGGCCTACAGCTTAGAGTTAAGCCCAACGGTTCAAAGCTTTGGCTATTTAACTATTATCGACCGTACACCAAAAAACGCGCTAACATTGGTTTAGGCAAATATCCCGAAGTAACACTGGCCCAAGCTAGAACAAAGCGTAAAGACGCTAGAGAGTTACTTGCGCAGAACATCGACCCTAAAACTCACCGTGAAGAAACAGAACAACTTAAAAAAGACGCTTTAGAAAATACGTTTGGAGTTGTTGCTGATAAATGGCTGGCGTTAAAAAAAGAGCAAGTAAAAGCCGAAACGGCAGACAAGGCATGGCAAGCACTGAAAAAGCATGTGTTACCTGAATTAAAGAACTTGCCCGTTGATGCTATTAAGCCTAAAACCATTATCGACATAATGACCCCCATTAAAAACAAAGGTAACTTAGAAACCGTCAAACGCCTTTGTCGCTATATAAATGAGATCATGCGCCTAGCTGTTGCCAGTGGCTTAATCGAAATTAATTATCTAGCTGATATAACAAAATTATTCCCTGCCCCCAAAAAGACAAACATGGCAACTATTAAGCCTGAGCGTTTACCTGAACTAATGAAAGCACTCTACAACGCCAGCATAACCAGAGTAACACGCACATTAGTTGAATGGCAGTTACACACAATGACGCGTCCTATAGAGGCCGCAACCGCCAAATGGAAAGATATAGATCTAGAAAATAAAGTATGGGTTATTCCTGCGGAACGTATGAAGATGAAAAAGCCACATACCATTCCACTGACAGAGCAAACACTAGAGATTCTTGAATTCTTACAGTCCTTAAAAGGAAACAATGAATATCTATTCCCAAGCCACAGAAACAATAACAGTCACGTAAACAGCCAAAGTGCGAATATGGCGTTAAAACGTATGGGCTTTGCTGGTGAATTGGTTTCTCATGGCCTACGTGCGCTAGCCAGCACCACGTTAAACGAACAAGGCTTTGATCCTGACGTTATTGAAGCAGCACTCGCACATATAGATAAAAATGAAGTCAGACGCGCTTATAACCGCGCTGAGTATCTTGAGCGTAGGCGAGTGATGATGGCTTGGTGGTCTGAACGAATAGAACAAGCTAAAACGGGAAAAGTAGCTAAGTCTATTAACAAATTAAAAGTGGTTGGATAAACAAATGAATCTATATAATTTTATTAGTGAACTGGAAGAGTTAACTGATGTTCAATTAGACAGTATTGTAGAGATTGAATCTCAAAACTCTTTAGGTCTACTATCTAATCTATCTGACCTTTCACAATTTGACGATGAAACTAAATTTATCATTTCTGGCTTAATTAAGAGCTATTTCTCTTTACTCGCACTTTATACAAGAGAAGTAGAAAACCACTCAACTACAATGGGGAAATTAATTGAACGACTTGCTCCAAAAGAAAAGCATAGTTTAGAGAAAAGAGCTGAGGAAATCCTTAATCCAGAGAAAGAAGAACCAAAAGAAAAAAGAGACTTAGATAAAAAGGTTTTCTTATTTGACTTTATTTCAAGCTCTTCCAACAGCGCTACTGAAACAGTTCTTAAAACAGTTTTGATAAAGTACTTGATAGATGAAAATCCTTTTCCCAATATAACCAAAAAACGAGGCCGTCCTAAATTAGATATTTCAGATCAAAAGATATTAGAAAGTTACCTAGTTACTAAATCTCAAAGAAAGACAGCTCAAGATCTCAATGTGTCACCAAAATTTATAAGGGAAAAATTGAAAATATATCAAGACGCTATTGATAATCCCTTACTTTTAAAATTAATACTTCCTGAAAAAAGTAAAAATTAACAACTGAATAAGTATGGGATAAATCTTTTTTAATTTATCCCCTTGGGGATTAAATATTTTATATTTATCCCCAATTTTCACTTCTAATTATATGTAGATAATAGGTAATCAGTTAACCAATGAGGAACTGATATGACTATTAACAAACACTACCAACTAATTCGCCGCCCAGAAGTTTTAAACTTAATTGGTCGCTCAAAATCTTCACTTCAACTAGATGAAAAAGCAGGCCTATTCTGTCCACCAATATCAATAGGTGATCGCGCAGTTGCCTATATCAAGCATGAAGTTAATGCTGTCATAAAAGCTCGCATTGAAGCCCAGTCTAAAGAGCAAATCAAAGCTTTAGTTGCTGACCTTATCGCAAATCGCAAGTTAGACGCATAGGAGGTTATATGAGTACTTTATTAACTACTATTCAACTGACTGCTGAATCTACACACATACCACCACAATGCAGTAAATCCTGGCCTATTTTAATTGAGCTAATTCGTGGCTGTAAACGGAAAAAGCTGCGAGCTATCAATGAAAGCTACCACGGCTCGCCTCTAGAGGATTTAGAAGGAGAAAAATTTGGCTTCTGGCTTATTGACCGCTATACCGATGATGATGGTGAAAGTTGCCTAAAACTTAACGATAGGCATCTTGTTGGTAGTCAAAAGCAAGATTCTGAGGCTAGAAAAATTAGACGAAACCAAAGAGCAGAAATTTCACTCAAACAAGCTCAGAGAGAGAAAGAGCGCATACCAAAAGCATTGGCGGAGTTAAATGAAGCCCAAATGGAGTACCTATTATCCTTAGGTGAAGCAGCAAACGATGCAGAAATAAAAAAGCCACAACTTAAATAAAGAAGTGACTTTCCAATTTATGCTGGCGTTGAAGTTTTAGAGGACAACACGCCAGCCACAACTAAAGGTTAGCATAATGAAGAATCATTACCTAATTGAGGTTACACAAACTCAAAAGTTGTTCTTTTCTATCGAAGCCAATTCAACAAAGGAAGCAATAGAAAAGGCGCTAAATCAAGACAACCAGTTAGATGAAGCCATGCCCCCCGAACTTGACCAAATAACAGCGAAATGTATTGGTGGTGACTAATGGCTAGCATTGATAGAAAAAGAAAGAAGGGCCGTTTTATAGGGATTCCTTATCACATTGCCATTAGTGAACAATTTAGAAGCTTGAGAGCGCCAGAAGTTAAGTTGTTAGTCGATTTATTAACTCAGTATAACGGCAACAACAACGGCATGTTATCTACTTGCCACGCCCTTTTAAAAAAGTGTGGTTGGCCTCCCGCTTCACTTTATAGAGCATACGCTCGTTTAGTTCACGCTGGTTTTATTGTGGTAACAAGGCAAGGACTAAAAATTAGAGGTTACCCAACACTGGTAGCAATAACGTGGAATGGAATAGATGAACCAACTAACTGTAAATATGACAGTGGAGTAAAGGTTAGCCCTGCCCCGTTATCCTATTGGAAGCTGGATAAATCAGAATGGAACATTCAACCCACGATAAAAGCGCCATAGAAAATCACTATCATATTGGAATAGCTAGAGTGAGTTAGTACACCATATTGATATAGCTAAGAAATTGGGGGATGTAATAGTTAATCAACTTGGAGTACTAACTAGCCTTTTTCAGTGTATTGGTACTATCAAATTGGAGAGTCTTATATATACCATGTAGCTACTCCGATTATTGCTGACAGTTTAATTAGCTTATAAGTCAGTTGTTATAACTAAAGGGTATTTTTCGACACTATAAAAAAGGGTAATTTCTGGAGTCCTTAAAAGGGTATTTTCGAACTACTATACATGAGTAAAGATATGAATCGAACAGAACAGAAAGCGTTAAACAACAGCGTTATTTTATTCGTTTATAACTTAATAAAGAAAAATCGCTATCGCCCACCATCATATAAATTTGTTTGTTGCCATCTAAACAACTCAAGCTTTAAAACTAGCCGAGGAAATGATTGGACTTCAAAGCGATTATTTAGGATGCTTCAAAGAAACAATTACTCAGGTTTACATGGACTATTTCATTCAATCATCAAGATGGCTTAAGATGGTTAGATATTAATGGAGTTATATATGTTAAAAACATTTATTAGCGGTATTTTATTCTCAACATTATTGTTTTTTACTAAGTCGGCTAAGGCGATTGATAATCCTGAACTATGGGTAGAAGCCTGTTCTGATAAAAAATCGAGTTTATTCGTCACATGTGAAATGTTTGTGAATGGATTGAGACAAGGGTTAAAGCTTTCTTACTATTCATCAGTTCAGGCATATCAGGATATCTTCATTATTTTGGAAAAAGAAGAGTTCATAAATGATACAGAAAAATGGAAGATATTTAATGAAAGAGCTAAAGGAAATGCTTATTTGGTTTATGGCTGTATAGACGGTAAAACCTCGAAACAATTGATGGCGGTTTTTTCTAAGTGGCTTAAGAATAACCCAGAAAAATGGCATATGGAACTAGGCGAAATGATGACCGAATCATGGGTAACAGCATTTTCACCAAGCAAATCTGAGATAGGAACCATTACTTGTACAGACAATTGATTGTTCAAAATCCATTAAGACAAATTTAAATGTGACTTTATGATTTAGTAACACTATTAGTAACATCGCAGCACGATAAAAATAATTAGGCCTTTAAAATTAAGGTCTTTAACCTTCAATTCAGATCAGGGAGGGGCCACCATTTAATTCTTCATTTATTATCAACCTAATACCATTTGTCTCAGTGCATCGATAACTGCTATCTAGCTATTTATTAATCGAGCATATCCACCTCAAACACGGTCAAACAATTTGACTCGCAATTTAAAGCCCTCGTAAACTATTTAACTGGTTGCTTCGTAGTTCTATTAACAAAAATAATTCAGGGAAGTTTATGATCACTTTACACCACTTAAACAAATCACGTTCAAAACGAATCATTTGGCTTTTAGAAGAGCTGAAAGTGAACTACCAAATCAAAGCCTATCAACGTGACAGCCAAAGTAACCTTGCACCTGCTGAACTTCGAGCAATCCACCCATTAGGTAAATCACCTGTCATTGAAATAGACGGTAGTGTATTGGCAGAATCTGGAGCGATCATTGAGTATTTAGCTCAAGCGTATGCCAGTGACACTCTAGTTCCTTCAAAAGACTCTGCCCAGTATAAAGAATACTTACAGTGGCTTCACTTTGCTGAGAGCTCTGCCGCGTTGCCATTACTATTACATTACTTTCTTAAAATTGATGGCGCTAAAACCAACTTCCTTGACGGCTATGCGAAGCAGGAAGTGTCTCTTGTACTTGGCTATCTTAACGATCATATGGCAGATAAGCATTGGATTCTTGGTGAGTCATTCTCAGCAGCAGATATAATGATGTCCTTTATTATCGAGATGGCTTTCGCACTCGAGCTGTTAGGCGATTACCCTAATTTAGCTAAATATTTACAAGAAATGCATCAACGTCCAGGTGCGCAAAAAGCCATGGCGCTAGAGCATCAATACGACGAAACCGTTACCGGCTAACTGACAAGAAAGCAACCACGTTTTAAAGTAGTAGTTGCAAGGCTTTAAGAGATGTAACTTGCTGGGGGATTCTCGTTTAAACTTATCAAGCTCAAAATGAAGGCAAAAAAAATAGCAACCGCTTTGGTTGCTATTTCGTCATGATGTTTGTTTACAACTACTCTTGGAACAATGCTTCCAATGATAAGTTTTGTTGCCCTAACATGTCTCTTAAGCGTTTTAACGCTTCAACTTGAATTTGGCGAACACGCTCACGGGTCAAACCAATTTCAGAGCCCACATCCTCTAGGGTTGCCGCTTCATAGCCTAATAAACCAAAACGTCTTGCTAACACTTCACGTTGTTTTGAGTTCAATTCATTCAACCAAACAACAATGTTGTTTTTTAAGTCGCTGTTTTGAAGCTTACTCTCTGGGCCGCCCCCTTTTTCATCAGGAATGACATCTAATAAGGCTTTCTCAGAGTCGCCTGCAAATGGAGTATCAACAGACGTGATACGCTCGTTCAACTTAAGCATTTTGCTTACGTCATCAACCGGCTTATCAAGCTCTTTTGCAATATCTTCAGCTGTTGGTTCGTGGTCAAGTTTTTGCACGAGTTCACGTGCGGTACGTAGATAAATATTGAGTTCTTTTACAACGTGGATTGGCAATCTAATCGTGCGCGTTTGATTCATAATAGCGCGTTCAATTGTCTGACGAATCCACCAGGTGGCATAAGTAGAAAATCTAAATCCTCGTTCAGGATCAAATTTTTCGACGGCTCGAATTAAGCCTAGGTTACCTTCTTCGATTAGGTCAAGTAGTGGTAGACCGCGATTGTTATATCGTCTTGCAATCTTAACAACCAGTCTTAAATTACTTTCGATCATGCGCTTACGCGCGGGTTCATCGCCCTTCAGGGCTAGACGTGAAAAATATACTTCTTCTTCAGCGCTTAACAAAGGTGAAAAGCCAATTTCGCCCAAGTAAAGCTGAGTTGCATCTAAGTTTGAAGATGCTTCTTCTTTCTCTTTCTTTTTACTTACGGGTTCAACAACAACATCGTTAATTTCTTTATTAATGCCCATGCCACTTCTCCTGTTAGCAAGTATTCTTATTGGTATAAACTACACGTTTGCTCTCCATTTATATTTATTATTTATTATTGATTTATTACGTGATGAAACTATTTTCTCGGCAAATACTTCTGCGGATTCACTGACTTGCCACGAAAGCGAACTTCAAAATGAAGCATGACTCTTTGGGCATCGGTGTCTCCCATTTTGGCGATCACATCACCGACATTAACCTGTTGTTGCTCTTTGACCAATATGCGGTCGTTATGGGCATATGCACTAAGATAATCATCGTTGTGTTTAATTATGACCAAATTGCCATAACCTCTTAATGCGTTACCTGCATATACAACAGTGCCTGATGCCGCAGCTTTGATGTTATCTCCCTTGCGACCGGCAATATCAATGCCTTTATTTCCTTGTGGTTTTGTAGAAAAAGTTTGGACAACTTTCCCATTATGTGGCCACTGCCATCGGCGGATTTTCTGAGAAAAAGTCGGCTGTTTTACCGTGCTTTTCCTGGTGATTTTTTGTCCACCTTGAGTACCACCATACTCCTGATTTTTTTTCTGATCAACCTGTTTTTGCACATTTTTTTCACTTTTCTTGGTTGAGTATTTATTCGACTTAGATGGAGTTTTTACACTAGATTTTGCCGTCGATTTAACCGAAGAAAGTGACAACTTCTGCCCAGGGTAGATGTGGTAGGGGGCAGAGATATTATTCCATGATGCAAGTTGTCTCACATTGACATTTGCACGCCATGCGATTGCATATAAAGTTTCACCTTTTTTGACTATATATTCACTTTGATTAAGCGTGTTTTTAGATTTATCTGTAATTGGCGCATGGCTCTGGATATCAACCACAGGCGCAGGCTTTTTCGGCTTGGCCGAACACCCCGCTAAAAACATTAAACAAAGTAAAAGTGCAACTTTATACAAACTCGTCCCCTTTCCTCTTAGCTTGTTTGTGTGTAGTAGATGTAAACAGCAACAATGAGTAAAACGACCACCCAACCAATCACATCGATCCATTGACGAATTTTACTTTCCATTTCTTTACCGCCTAATTTGATCAGCCCAGCTACTAAAAAGAATCGCATACCGCGACCAATTGTTGAGGCAATCAAGAATGGAATAAATGCCAAGCCCAAGAATCCAGCACTAACGGTAAATAGCTTATATGGAATTGGTGAGAAACCCGCGATAAATACAACCCAAACACCCCATTGCTCAAACCATAGCATCACTTGCTCTAGCTTATGTGCCCAGCCAAGCTGATTAATCACGGGTTCAATAATCGGTTCGAACATCCACGCGCCAAGCAGGTAACCCAGCGCGCCACCAAGTACAGACGATACAGTAGCAATCGTCGCAAAATTCCATGCTTTTTCTGGCTTAGACAACACCATAGGTGCAAGCAAAACATCAGGTGGAATTGGAAAAATAATTGATTCAATAAATGTTAGGAATGCTAAAGCACGTGGTGCGAACTTATGCTCTGCCCACTGCATAGTCCACTCATACAACTTTGAGAAAATCTTCAAATGACAGCTCCGGGAACTAATGGTACAAATTTCACTGCTTCGACAAGCTTTTCGTGAAAATGCTCACCTTTTTTTGTAATTATTTTTAATACTTGAGTTTGATCGCCAACTGGAATCACTAATTTCCCGCCGTCACTTAACTGTTCAAGTAAAGCTTGAGGTACTGAAGTTGGGGCTGCCGTTACAATAATTGCTTGAAAAGGTGCTTTTGAATTCCACCCCTTCCAACCGTCGCCATGCTTCATCGACACATTGTGTAAATCCATCGCCTGTAATCGACGTTTAGCTTGGAATTGCAACGCTTTGATACGTTCAACTGAAAACACTTTAGGAATAAGTTGTGCCAATATTGACGTTTGATATCCCGAGCCAGTGCCAATTTCGAGCACATTGTCAGGCACACCATCTTCAAGTAACAATTCAGACATTTTTGCAACAATATATGGCTGAGAAATAGTTTGTCCTTGGCCTATCGGCAATGCATTATTCTCGTATGCCTTATGCGCTAAAATCTCAGGAACAAAAATATGCCTTGGTGAGCGCGCAATCGCTTGAAGCACTCGCTGATCTGCTATGCCTTCGTTGGCAAGTTGTTGAGCAAGTACTTCTCCACTTCTGCCCGACTTACCACCTATCCTACTACCAACGAGTCGACTCATAATTTCACTTCACTTATCCAATCTTGCATATTATTTAAACTGTTATGTGCAGTCATATCAACAGTTAACGGTGTGACAGATGCATAGCCATTTGCCACAGCGTGAAAGTCAGTCCCTTCACCAGCGTCGAGTTCCTGGCCTAGCGAACCATACCAATAAATATCCCTGTTCCAAGGGTCTTTCATTTTTTTCATGGTTTCTGCTTTATGTCGATGACCTAAACGTGTTGCTTTAATACCTTTGAGCTCGTTCAATGGGATGTCTGGCACATTGATGTTAAGTATTTGATCTGACTTCAGCGGATGTTCTTTTAATCGTTCAATCACTTTAACGGCAACCTGTGCGGCAGTCTCATAGTGTTTCTCTTCTTTACCAACCAATGAAACGGCAATCGCAGGCATCCCCATATGACGCCCTTCTGTTGCCGCCGCTACAGTGCCCGAATATAAAACGTCGTCACCCAAATTAGCACCATGGTTAATGCCAGCAACAACCAAATCAGGTGGTGTATCACATAACTGACTAATGGCTAAATGAACGCAATCTGTCGGTGTACCGTTGACACTAATGAACCCATTTTCTAATTGCTGTGTTCTTAATGGGTTAATCAACGTCAATGAATTGCTTGCTCCACTACAATTTCTATCCGGCCCTACCACCATAGTTTGGCCAAGCATAGAAAGCGCTTGAGCGAGAACTTTCATTCCAGGTGCGTTAACACCATCGTCATTACTTACTAAGATGTTCATGTTAGATCCTTGTTCGGAGCTTTTTCTACACGCACCGTCATATCTTGATAGTCAATTAGCTCTCTTAATACCGTCGTTGCAAAACAACCTGAAGGTAGAAAGAATGTCACCGTCACTTGGCCTTCATTAAGTACAATTTGCGGTTGCGTGATGTTTAAACGAATACGTCTTCGCTCTTGCTTTAAGCCAAACTTACCCAGCCCTTTGGCGAACACATGATGTTCATCAGCAATTGATTGCTCCAGCGCAGCAACGTCACCCGTTGACATCAATTCACCAGCTCCCCACATAGGTGCAGTAATATCGATATCTTTTTCCTGCAAGCGGTTTTTCAGTGTTTCATCAATATATTCAGCAAGAAATACCGATTGAGTGCCGGCCAACATGCATACATCACCCGTTTGAAGGTCATGGTACGTGTTAGTTTCGATACGCTTGGCAATGATATTGTTGAAGATAAATGAGCGAGCTGCTGACAGGTAAATACTACGTTTCTTTTTGTCTTTGACTTTTTTGCCTTCAAACATACTCTGGGCACGTTCGATATTTCCACCTTCAATACCAAAACGTTGCTCACCAAAATAATTCGGCACACCAGTGTTACAGATTTGCTGCCAACGCGCTTCTACTGCGTCAACATCACTAACATAAGTGAGGTTAATTTCAAAACGGTTACCGATCAGCGCACCTGTTTTTAATTTTTTGTTGTGACGTTTCCAGCTAAGAACTTCTACACCGTCAATATTGACGTTTGATAAGTCGAATTCTTGCTTTCCCGGTACATGAACACCAAAAAATTGTTCGCATACGGCAAACCTATCTTTCAAACCAGCGTAAGTAACAAGCTTCTCCGAGATGCCAAAATATTTGGCTAACTCGCGTGCGACAAATACCGTATTCGCACCCGTTTTTCTTATGTGAATAATGAGGTGTTCACCCTCTCCACAGGGTTCGAATGGTAAAATCTCAAATACCTTGAAGTCACTCATTTGTTCACGCAACTTACCTGTGGCTTGAGGGGCGCCATACAAATAAGGCAAATTAACGACATTACTCATTTGACACTTTCTCTAATAGTACAACGGCGTGAACCGCAATCCCTTCTTTACGACCTACATAGCCAAGCTTCTCGGTAGTGGTTGCTTTTACATTAACCTGGTCGATATCGCACATCAGATCGTCTGAAATACAGGTACGCATTGCCAATAAATGCGGAGCAATTTTAGGCGCTTGGGCCACGATAGTGACATCAGCATTACCAAGCTTGTAGCCTTTCTCAGTCATAAGACCAACAACATGGCGAAGTAAAATACGACTATCGATATTTTCATACTCGTCACTCGTATCAGGAAAATGATTGCCAATATCACCAAGCGCAAGGGCGCCTAAAATAGCATCAGATAACGCATGCAGCGCAACGTCGCCATCTGAATGAGCGACGAACCCTTGTGGGTAGTCAATTTTTACCCCAGCTAAAACGATTGGCCCTTCGCCACCAAATTTATGTACGTCGAAACCATGACCTATTCGCATAATTTTTCCTGCTGTGATTTTTCTTGATTCGTTAAGATGAACTCAGCAAGTGCTAAGTCTTCTGGGCGGGTAATTTTTATATTGTCACTTGAGCCTTCAACAAGTTGGCTTGCTAAATTCGCTTGTTCTATTGCCGATGATTCATCAGTGATCGTAAGCCCTTTTGCTAGGCCATACTCTATCGAGTCGACAAGCTCATTTGTTTTAAACATTTGCGGTGTCAGTGCATGCCATAACACACTGCGGTCAACCGTCACATCAACATCCTGTTGATTGGCTGTTCGCTTAATCGTGTCTTTGGCAGGGTATGCTAGTAACCCTCCTTTACTTGTACTTATGCACTGCTGTACTAACGTATCGATATCTTTAACCGTAATACAAGGTCTTGCCGCATCATGCACTAGCGCCCATTCAAATCCTTGAGACTGCAGGTATTTCAGGCCCGCTAGCACTGAATCTACACGCTCTTGACCACCTACTACGGTTTTTATTTGAGGGTGATTGATCAAACTTGTGTCTTGATAGTATTCGTCGTTATTGCCTAACGCGATAACGACTTGCTCTATCGCTGGATGCGATAACAATCTAAGCACAGTGTGTTCAAGTACGGTTTGCTCTTTAATCGTCAAGTATTGTTTAGGACAAGCAGACTTCATTCGCTTTCCTACGCCAGCTGCGGGTACAACAACAGCTAAGCTCGGCGCTTCTTGCTTATTCAATGATGATTTCCTTGGATTGATTATCTAACGCTTCTTCTTTATGTTTTGGGATCACACGAAAAAACACTTCATCTTCTTTGATTAGGCCTAATTCGTTTCTTGCGCGCTCTTCGATAGCTTCAACACCAGATTTCAAATCGTCGATGTCTGCATAAAGGATTTTATTACGTTGTTTAAGTTTGTCGTTGTCAGCAGCTTGTCGAGTAACTTCTTCTTTTAATTCTAAATAATCTGGCACTGAATTTTTACCGAACCAAAGTCGATACTGAAGTAGCAGTAAAAATGTGATTAAGATTATTGAAACGACACGCATAGCGCTGAGTAAACTTATTATTGATATGTGTTAATAGGTATTATAAAAGCGTGATCGGTTAAGTAAATTAAAATGTTCGGAAATTTACACTTAACGAAGTGGTGGAGCGGCTTTTCTTAGATTTTTCCAATGAATATTGCATGAAAGCAGTAACTCACGTAACGATAAACGTTTAGGTTGGATCTTTTGCTGGTTTACCCAACGGTGGCCAGCACAAGCGAGCATCATTACTTTTTTTGCAGGTTTTATTATCTGCCAGCCCTTTTCTTCTAAGGTATTTGGCATTGGCTTATCAAGATGAAACCAGCCATGGGTATTTGTACGAAAACGATTATTAGCAATATCCACTCGATCTATCGAGTCGAGCACAAACCCTGTATTTGTTTGAAATGGAATAACTAAGCCCAGTGGCAAAGGCTTTGCTGCATACCAAGCAAGAATTCCTTCATGATCAGTCGCAAAGTCAGGCATCTTCGTTGGCTGTTTGAGTGTCCAACTGCCATTTTGCACATCAAGCGTCATTGGACTTTCACAAAGCGTCATGTAATCAGCCGTGCGCTTAATGTAGTAAGGCAGGCTTTTTAAACGAGATTGTAACCCTTGAACACTCGATGTATCCGCGACGGCAAGTACCGCAAGCTCTCTTTCATATAACGCATTACACAACTTGGCATATTCATCATTATGCTCAACGTCATTTTGCCAAAGAAGTGCTTGTGTCATATGAATAAAAAACCGCTAAATATTGATTACAGTTTAAGCAAAACGGCAGGTTAACTAAAGTTTTTTTGACAATTATCCAAGGTTTTATCACTAAAACTCACATTTCCAAACAACCATTGAGTCGTTTACTTGCCGCATCACCTGTTATTAATCTTGAGCAAAGCATTGCTTAACAACGTTAAGAATCCGTTTCACTCGTTCCGACCGGTTAAGGTCTTGTGGATACAACAAGTAAACATCTCGGCTTTCGCCTTGATAATCCTTCAGTATAGGTACCAACGAACCTGCGGCCAATTCCTCTTCAATTAAATATTTAGGTAGTCGAGTGATTCCCAACCCAGCTAATGATGCTTGTTTTAACAAGCTATTGTCAGAAAACTGGTATTTGGGATTCACACTAACTTCAGCATGTTTTCCACTTTCCATAAACGACCAATTTCGCCAGTAAAATAAAGAGATACACGAAAAATCATTAAGCTCCGCGGGCACAGTAGGTTGGCCATGCTCAGCGATAAACTTGGGGCTAGCACAACAGACGTAATTGGATGTCATTAAATTTACGGCGACCATATCCTGCGGAGGCGTATTGGTTATTCGTATTGCAAAGTCGTATGGTTCACTGACCAAGTTATGAGTTTCATTACCTGTCTCACAAACCAACTCAATTCCCGGATACATTTTATGAGTAACTTCAACTAGTTGAAAAAGTGCAGACTGCATTAAACCTGTGGGCGCAGTGAAGCGAACAACGCCTTCAAGTTCCTCTTCTTGACGCTGAATCAGTTGTTGTGTTTCTTGCCAAAATGATGTCAGTTTTTGCGCTCGTTCATTAAGTGTCGCACCGGCTGACGTTAGCCGCATCGAACGCGTGTTCCGTAACAGCAGTTGGCATTTCAAATCACTTTCTAACGCTTTAATTTGTTTAGAAATATATGCTTTTGAGACGCCTAGTACATCGGCGGTCTTTGTATAACTGCCGTGATTGACGAGTTCAGCAAATAATCTCAGTTGTTCAAGGTGCATAATCGCCCTGCTGATTAATTCATTTTTGTAAATATTAACCCCATTGTTTCCATATAGAAACAGAGATTTTCTCATCTGCTATTTTTTATTCATGCTGATGTATAGACAATGAGGCTAGGAAATTTGCATAGCGAGCGAAATAAAAATGAATAATAAAAGTAGGTTAAATAAATTTGGGCTTATTCCACTTACCATCATGTCACTATGGTTAAGTGGTTGTGGCGAGCAAGCAAGTACAACAAGTGAGCAAACTCAAATGTCGAAATACCAACCCACCCCTTATGTTGAAATAGAACATCCGCAGTGGTCAAAAAACGCGACTATCTACGAAGTCAATGTTCGACAATATACGCCAGAAGGTACCTTTAACGCTTTTTCTGAGCACTTGCCTCGATTAAAAGAAATGGGCGTCGACATTCTGTGGTTAATGCCTATACATCCTATTGGGGAGAAAAATCGAAAAGGTGAAAAAGGAAGCTACTATGCGGTCAAAGACTACATGGCGGCAAACCCTGAGTTCGGCACAATGGATGACTTAAAAGCCTTAGTCGATAAAGCACACAGTATGGGCATGTACGTGATTTTAGATTGGGTGGCTAACCATAGTGCTTGGGATAATCCGCTCACTGAAACGAATCCAGAGTGGTATACCAAAGATCACAATGGCAACTTTCAACCGACACCATGGTGGGACTGGAGCGATATTATCGATTTCGATTTTGAAAATCCTGAAATGCGCGAATACATGACCGACGCATTAAAGTTCTGGGTTAAAGAAGCGAATATTGACGGTTACCGTGCAGACGTTGCGGGCTTCATACCAACAGACTTTTGGGACAATGTAAGGTCTGAGTTAGATGAAATAAAACCTGTCTTTATGCTTGCGGAGTGGGATTCACGCGATTTACACAAAAAAGCATTTGATATGAGTTATGCATGGAAATTACATGACACATTAGAAGACGTTTATAAAGGACACAAAGATGCTTCAGGTGTATACCATTACTTTGCACATTCATTAAATGCGTGGCCAGACAACGCAATAAAAATGAATTTTGTCGATAACCATGACAAAAACTCATGGGAAGAAAGCATGTTTGAACGCTTTGGCCCTTACCTTGAGGCAAGTATTGTATTGACCGTAACAGCTGAAGGTATGCCACTACTTTACAGCGGTCAAGAAGCGGGATTAGACCGCCCACTTGCGTTTTTCGATAAAGACGAAATTAACTGGCAACCACACCCTATTGGTGATCTATATAAATCGTTATTCACATTGAAACACGACAATGAGGCACTGTGGAATGGTAAATGGGGTGGAAAAATGATTCCTGTGCCAAACAACCAACCAAAACAAGTATTTTCATTTGCTCGTGTTAAAAATAACGACAAGGTATTTGTCGCGATTAACTTTTCCGACAAGCCTGCGACGGTGAGCTTCAATGAGAATATTCAGTTGGGTGAGTACCAGGAATACTTTACACAACAAGCGACGACAATCACTCCGGATACAGCACTAGTGATTCCAGCATATGATTATAAAGTTTTTGTAAAGTAAAACAGTTATCACGAGAAAATTTATTTCGTAGGAGGCTAGTTCTAGCCTCCTCTTTTACGTTTAAGGATTATTATGAAAATTCCAGCAATGGGTTTTGGTACGTTTCGACTTGAAGGTGACGTTGCATATCAATCAGTGTTGAACGCTTTAAAAGCCGGTTACCGTCACATCGATACTGCACAAATATACGGCAATGAAGCAGAAGTTGGTCAAGCGATTGTCGATAGTGGAATCAACCGACAAGACATCTTTCTAACCACAAAAGTTTGGAACGATAATTTATCACATGACAAGTTCGAGCAAAGTGTTAGAGAAAGCCTAAGCAAACTCAAAACAGACTATATCGACTTATTGTTGATTCATTGGCCAGCCCCACCACAAGGCACAAGCCTAGCTGACGCGACAAATTCGCTCGTAGCAGTTAAAGAGCAAAGCCTTACAAAAGCGATTGGTGTTTCTAATTTTACTATTGCTCAAATGGATGAAATTCAACCTGCACTTGGCGATCACAAATTATTAACCAATCAAATCGAAGTACACCCATACCTGACCAACGACTCTGTGCGCAACTACTGCCGAGAAAACCAAATATTGGTGACGGGCTATATGCCGTTTGCAGTAGGAAAAGTATTAAACGATAACGTTGTCACGGCGATCGCAAAAGGCCATCAATGCACACCTGCGCAAGTTATTATCGCTTGGACTCAAGCAAATAACCTCATTACGATCCCATCATCAACTAAAGTCAATAATATTGAAGCAAACCTAGTTGGACTTGATATCACGCTTTCACGTGACGAAATACAATTGATCAATCAACTTAATTGCAATGACAGAATTGCTGCGCCAGATTTCTCACCTGTCTGGGATAAATAAGTAACATTTAACATCCATTTAAAAGACTTCCCTTACTTTTACGCCCAACAATTTTATTTTATTGTTGGGCTTTTTTATGTCTAAGAACCTTAACCACCTAGAACATTCACAAAAAAAATATCCAAAATAAACTACAGACATACAATTTAGAATATTTGCTTTAACCACAGGTCTGACAAGGTGCTCCTTTACACTGTCAAGTTTTAACCAAAATTGCCATCCTATTTATATGATTAATTAGAGTTTCTACACTATTGAAATGTTTGACAAGCCCATTTTTACTCGTCAAATTGGAGTTGAACAATTATTAATCAACAAAAATTTAACAATAAAAATAATAATAATTTTTAGCCACGTAGCTATCAATAAATTCAAAAATAAGTAGCAAAGAGGCAGGTTGTTGTCGCCTTGATGTATGGGGAGAGCTCAATGAATAATAAAAAATCCTTTACGCCGAACAAATTAGCACTCAGTGTTGCGGCAATTCTCAGCTTAAACTCACTCGCAGTTTATGCTCAAGAAACACCAAGCGCGGACGATGAAGATAAGGGTTTAGAAACCATAACAGTAACCGCTCAAAAACGTATCCAAAACCTTCAAGAAGTACCGATTGCAGTATCGGCTTTTTCAGGGGATGAGATGTCAGAGTCAGTCATCAAAGATATGTATGACTTGCAAACGAGTGTACCTGCTTTAGGTGCTTTCCAAAGTCAAAGCTCAACAAACTCAAGCTTCTCGATTCGTGGTGTAGGAACCTCTTCTCAAAACTTTGGTTTAGAATCATCAGTTGGTTTGTACGTTGACGGCGTTTACCGTGCACGACAAAACTCTATGATCAACAACTTAGTAGATGTTGAAGCCGTTGAAGTGCTGCGTGGCCCTCAAGGGACATTATTCGGAAAGAACACGCCGTCAGGTGCTATTCTAGTGCGCACCGTAAAGCCTAGTCATGATGGTGAAGATGGCTTTGTTGAAGCGACATTTGGTAATTACGGCCTGATGAACTTTTCAGGTGCGGCTTCAATCTCTGCAATCGAAGATGTTCTAGCATTTCGTGTGACAGCATTTGGTAGCCAAAGAGATGGCATCGTTGACGATGTCAATTTAGGTGATAACAAACTCAACGATAGAGATCGTTGGGGTGCACGATTACAGGCCCTTTACACGCCGACTGACGAGTTAGAAATTCGATTTATCGCTGATTATGCAGAAATTGATGAAATATGTTGTGCTGCACCAGTCCAATTGAGTAACTTGCAAGCAACCGATATCCCAGGCAAGTTTGGTAGCGACGCTGTATTACCTGGTTTGGGCGGTACTGTATTTGCTGGTGGTGACGCCTTTTTCGATAGAGAAGTTGCATTATCATTCTTACCTGAGTCAACCATGGAAGACCGAGGTCTATCTATGGAAATCAATTATGAAATTGACAGCAATTACTCAATCACCTCTATTTCCGCTTGGCGAAACTTTGAATCTTTCGATAACACAGATACTGACTTTACCGATGCAAACCTATTCGGAACGCGAAATGACTCAGAACAAAGTTCGTTCTCACAAGAGATTCGCCTTGATTATGTGAGTGAAAATCTGAACTACATATTAGGTGTATATTACTTCCAACAAGACTTAGATTTAGACTACAGCTTATATACCGACACCTTGTTCAACCCATTCTTTATGTCTAACTTCCAAGGTGCCTTTGATCCACTATTAGCAGGTATTGATGGTATTAGTGCGTTAACCGGCGGTTTAATACTTCCATCTGCTGAAGCTGCTCCTGCGGGCACAGGATTCGACCATATCGCAGAACAAGAGCATGAAAGTTACGCAATATTTGGCCAGTTCGATTACAAGCTAACCGACGCATTAACATTAACCGCAGGTATTCGTTACACCGATGAAACGAAAGATTTATCGACTGTATTTAGTGAGAACTTGCCTGGCGGTACGCCGTTCCCAACGTTCTTTAGTTCAATCGGCGATCCTGCGGCTCCAGTGCCTGGCACACTCATTTATGGTGCTGGTGTAGCAGGTGCATTGTTGGGTGCAGTTGGCGCAGGTCAAATGAGCCCAACAGATCCAACATTCTTAGCGGCCATTCAACCATTCCAGACTCCGGGTTGGGGTTTCCAAGCGCTAGGCGCAACAACGGCGTCTCGTCCGGACATAAACGAAACACTTGAAGACGATCAAATCACAGGTACGATAAAACTGAGTTATCAGGTTGATCGAGATACCATGGTATATGCATCATACGGTAACGGATATAAGTCTGGTGGTACAAATACTGACCGTATTCGAGAAGGTTTTGAGCCAGTGTTTGATGCTGAAACGTCTTCATCTTTTGAAGTTGGTTTGAAGAAAGACTTCATCGAGCAAAACTTACGTATCAATGCGGCAGCGCACTACACAACAGTAGATGACTTCCAAGCAAATACATTTACAGGTAATGGTTTTAACTTGCAAAATGCTGGTGACTATGAGATTTCAGGATTTGAACTTGAATCGTCTTGGTACCCAACAGATAGCATCGAAGTTAACTTCTCATATGCATACGTCAATGCTGAGTACAAAACCTTTGAACGTGGTAACTGTTGGGTCGCTTACACATGGCACACAGGTATCGTAGATCCTGGTCAAGAAAGCACAGATCCTGCAAATCCAAATCCATACTGTAATCGCTCTGGTGATCGCCCAGCAGGTGAGCCAGAAAATCAGTTAATGCTTAAAGTGAAGAAAGAGTTCTACCTAGGCGAAAGCATC
This sequence comes from Thalassotalea loyana, assembly GCF_030161435.1. Lineage (GTDB taxonomy): Bacteria > Pseudomonadota > Gammaproteobacteria > Enterobacterales > Alteromonadaceae > Thalassotalea_G > Thalassotalea_G loyana. The sequence goes on from NZ_BSSV01000004.1 coordinate 61,792, forward strand.
TTCTCGTACGTTCAAGTTGATTACAGCTACACAGGCGATATGGTGTTAGACGGTAGTAATGACCCATATGCAACTCAAGATAGCTACAACTTAGTGAATCTTCGTTGGTACATGAACCTAGAAGAGTACGACGCAGATATTATTTTGTGGGGTCGTAACGTGTTTGATGAAGAGTACATCAATCGTACTAACTTCAACACACCACTGCAGGAAGGTAAGTTAAATGCTTATGTTTCTGAACCAGTAACTTATGGTGTTACGTTCAAAAAACGTTTTTAAAATGATTGTTTAAGTCACTGTTAATTAATTGTTTTCAATTAGACTTAACAGTGTCAAGATAGAACAATAAAACAACAAAATAGCCCTTCGGGGCTATTTCTATTTTAAGAATAATGAGAACCAACATGTCGTTACAACAGATCTTATCTCAACGCTTTTCTACACGTGCATTTAAAGACCAACCTATTGAACCTAAATTACTAAAGGAAGTCTTCCAACATGCACAACTATCACCATCAAACTGTAATGTGCAGCCTTGGCAAGTATATGTCGTTTCAGGCCAAGAGAAAGAAACGCTCAAGCAATCTTTTATGAAAGCCCTAATGAGCGGTGCAAAGCCAAGCCCAGAATTCGATTGGACGCCACAGTACCAAGGTATTCATCGTGAGCGTCAATTTGGTTCAGCTAATGCGCTATACACTTCAATGGGAATAGCGCGCGAAGACAAACAAGCTCGCCAAATGGCCATGGCACGAAATTGGCAATTCTTTGATGCTCCGCACGTAGCTTTTTTTACCATGGAAAAATACCTCAACATAATGGGCGCAGTAGATCTAGGCATTTATGCGCAAACGCTGTCTTTGCTACTCGAAGAGCAAGGTATTTCAAGTTGTATGCAAGGCGCGCTTGGGCAGTTTCCAGAGCCCGTTAAACAGCAACTAAATATTCCAGAAGAACGTGGCATTTTATTCGGTATGTCTTTTGGTTATGCTGCAGAGGGCGCACCTGCGAATAAAACACGAACAGAGCGTGAACCTTTAGAAAACGCCGTTCATTTTTTGGGTAGAAATCACCTTAAATCAAACAATAACGTTTAAATTTGGATAAGGAAATGCCATGTCGTTGAACCATCAACATGTAAGCATAGATGACGTTGACATACACTTTGTTGAAGGTGGTGAGCATCATGAGAAAACCATGGTGTTTCTACATGGTTTTCCTGAGAGTTGGCATACATGGCAAGCGCAACTGATTCACTTTTCAAAAAGTTATCGAGTCATTGCGCCTGATTTACCTGGTTATAACCAAAGTGATAAGCCAAGTAATATCAACTTTTACCAAGTGCCAAATCTAATTAGTTTCTTCTCTAAGTTTATCAACGCTATTAGCCATCATCGAGAAGTGATACTAGTCGCGCACGACTGGGGAGGGGCAATCGCCTGGCCACTGGTCGCGTTTTACCCTCAACTCTTCTCTCACTTGATCATCCTCAATGCGGCGCACCCAAGCACGTTTACTCGCGAAATGATTAACAATCCAAAACAACAGTTAAAAAGTGAGTACATTCACGATCTTATCGCTAAAAACGCCGTTGAAAAATTGAAAGAAAATAATTACCAATATTTGTTTAATAAAATTCTTTCGAGTATGAATAGTTCGGTATTGTCCGATGAGCTAAAACAACAGTATAAGCAAGTTTGGCAACGAGAAGGGGCGATTAATGGCATGCTGCAATACTATAGAGCCATGCCTCAATTAGCACCTTCAAGCCAAAAACGAGTTGCCAATGGCGGACCCGTTATCTCAACCCACGATATGTCGATACCCACCATTAATATTAATCGCCCTACACTCGTCTTATGGGGAAAGCAGGATCAAGCATTTGTACCGGAATGCATTGAGGGGTTGGACGACTACATACAAGATCTAACTGTAGTGCCATTTGAGCATGCCTCGCATTGGCTTCACCATGAAGAAAGTGAGCAGATCAACCAACACATTGATTCATTTATTACTAGGGCTCCATAATGCTGCAAACAACATTCGAAGTGAATAGAAAGGCCTTTAATCATCACCAGTTTTGCCAGCAACAGTTACCCACACAACTTGCTCATGAACATGTCGTTATCGCGATTGATAAATTCGCTTTAACCGCAAATAATATTAGCTATGCAGTGATGGGCGATTACCTTGGTTATTGGAAGTTTTTTCCCGCAAGCCAACCTGATTTAGGACGAATTCCCGTCATGGGCTATGGGGAAGTGGTCGCCTCAAACCATAGTGATATAAAAATAGGCGAACGCTTGTGGGGCTTCTTCCCAATGGCGAGTCATGTTGAAATACATGCAGGCAAAGTATCATCATCAGGTTTCTACGATATTAGTGAATATCGAGCTCAACTGGCACCTCTTTATAGCTATTTTGAGCACGTTGCTAACTCACCAACCTACAACAAAGCGTTTGAAGATTTAGACATTTTATTGCGAGGTCTATACACAACGGCATGGCTGATTGAAGATTTCTTCTTTGATAATGGTTATTTTGGTGCGCAACAGTACTTAATTACCAGCGCATCAAGCAAAACAAGCATTGCCCTCGCCCATGCAATCAAAAAACGACATGAAAAACCTACAATTGGTATCACTTCTTCATCGCGTGTTAATTACGTTGCTTCACTCGGTTGTTTTGACAAAGTAATTAGCTATAACGACCTAAATGAAATGGACAGCACTACTGGGTCGGTACTTGTCGACATGGCGGGTAATAAAGATGTTATTTCTAAAATTCACCACCATTTTGATCATGCGCTAAAGTATTCTTGTCGCGTTGGTGTCACACACTTCGATAAGGTTGCAATGGAGCAAACCCTACCCGGCCCAGTTCCGGAACTATTCTTCGCGCCTCATCAAATGCAAAAAAGAAGTCTAGAATGGGGAAAAGAAAAGCTTTTAGCAACGATGGCAAAAGACTTCTATCAATTCATGTTATTTAGCCAACAACAATTTTCGCTAGAACACCTAATTGTTCGTGACGATGAATCTGCTCAACAATTCAGCCAACGGTATTTAACCGTATTACAAGGCAAAGCCAACGCAAATACAGGATATATTAATAAAATAGAGGGTCTTTAGACCCTCAAATTGCAGTATCCAATTAAGCCGTCTGCCTAGTGGCAGAAATAACAACATCACGAATGTTCACCGCTTGAGGTTGCTCAAACATGAACATGGCTGTTCTTGCGATATCATCGGCAGCCAGTACACCACCCATTGATGTTTTCCATTCTTCATAACCATCAATGATGGATTGCTCCGTAGTATGACCAAGTAGTTCCGTTTCCACAGCTCCAGGGCAAATTGTCATCACTCTGACACCAAAATCCGCAACCTCTTCGCGAATATTTTCAGATATAGAAGAAACGGCGAATTTTGTTCCAACATACGCAGCATGATTTGGAAATGATTTTTTACCCGCAATAGAGCTTACATTAATTATCGTTCCGCCTTTGCGCATTTTCATTGCAGGTAAAACGGCTTGGGTTGAATTCAATAACGCTAATACGTTGACATCGAACATTTTTTTCCACTCTATTGGGTCTTGTGTATCAACTTGTCCTAACAGCATAACCCCTGCATTGTTGATCAAACACTCCACCGGACCATATGCTGCTTCGGCTTGAGAAATTGCATTTTGAAGCGATACAGGCTCTGTGACGTCGACTTGCTTACACATGGTATTGGGCAGGTTTAGCGCTTCCATTTTTTCTAGTCTACGCCCCACCAGTAATAATGCATGGCCTGCCTGTGAGAATCGTTTTGCCATTGCTGCTCCGATACCTGAACTTGCGCCGGTAATTACAATAAGTGACTTCATCATTCTTGCCTCCAGAAATAGTAAAAATTAACTGTTTATTTTTAAAGTAGACAAAATATACCCACTACTTTTAGAATGATAAATACAACCAATCCTAAAACATTGTTCAGTTTTGATTAACAATATTTCATGGCGTGCAATCCGCGCTTTTATCTTAGTTGCTGATCATGGCAGCTTTACGGCAGCGGCTAATGCAACAGGTGCATCAAAAGCAAACTTAAGTCAGTTAGTGACTGAATTGGAAAAAAGCTTGAAGGTTCAGCTTATTCACAGAACAACTCGTCAATTGAAGTTAACCGAAGTTGGTCATGGTTATTACCAACAATGTAAGCAAGCTATCTTAGACTTGGATACAGCGTCAGAATGGGCCTCACAAGAAAAAGAAAAACTTACGGGACTCATCAAGATGAACTCGGTTGGCGGCGTATTAGGAGAGGAAATAGTCGCTCCGCTTGTGCTTGAGTTCCAGCAAATATATCCTGATATTCAAGTTGCCTTAGACTTTTCGAGTGTTCAAGTTGACTTGATTGAGCGTCAATATGATCTCGTATTACGCATGGGTGAATTGCCAGATTCAACACTCATAGGCCGAAGGATCGCCAACATCACGACCAAATATGTAGCGAGCCCGTCATTAGTCGAGCATTATCCCGCAATTAAACAACCTGAAGACCTCTACCGCGTTCCGCTTATTTATGGTTCAGTGAATAAATGGCACTTAAAAAAAGGAAATGCTCAACGAACCATCAATATCGACAATGGTATGAAAGTTATCAGTGGCCGCGTCATGAAAAAAGCAGCAATTGCAGGACTCGGCGTCACTCGTTTAGCCGATGTGTATTGTCAAGCTGACATAATAAACAACAAGCTTGAAGAGGTATTGCCTGACTGGGCAGAAACAACGCCCATTTCAATTGTTTGCCCACCAAAGCGACATCAACTCAAACGCATTAGCATGCTGATGGATTGGCTCGCTGAACGTTTTAACGAACGCTATCAAAAGGCACTAAACGAAAATTTAGCTTAGTCACTTCTCTTGTCATAATCTTGTCTGGCCTGTTTTATCTGTTCATGATGCTCGCCAGCCCAACTAACGAGTTGATAGAGCGGCTTGGCCAAGTCTCTACCCATTGGCGTTAAAGCATATTCAACACGTACTGGTACTTCAGGGTATACAGTTCGCGTTACATAACCTTCTCGTTCTAAATCTCGCAATGTACGCGTCAGCATCCGTTGAGAGATGCCAATAATGCGTGATTTCAATGCATTAAAACGATCCGCTCCATCAACCAGTGCAAATAAAATAAGTACGGACCACTTATCTCCTATCTGTGCTACAACATTTCGAATCGGACATTCTTCCGTGTTTTCAAATACGCGCCTCACCACTTCTTGTTCAGGTGCCATAACTTTTTACCTTGTGTTGGTGTCCACAGGTTACCTTCGTGTGCCTATGGGACAAATAAGTGCCTTATTGTAATGCAAGTTCCATTTAATTACCATGGTATACATTAGTAACTAACAGTCAAATTTAAAGGTCTATTATGTGGAAAATTCTTACGGTTATTTTTTTTATCATTAGTATGTCAACATTCGCTAATGCGTCGCCGAAAATTATTATTGATCTCGATGCTCATCAAAAAACTCACTGGTCGACACAAGAAGTTGCCAATGCAGAGTTGATCACTGACTTTGTTCAAAACCTTATGAACAACCATAATTTCGATTATGTGATAACGCAGTATGGCGATAGCAATTATGTGCAACACAACAGAAATATCCCAGACAGTATTTCAGGATTAGTCGGCTTTCTTCGAGAGTTCGTCAAAGATTACCCAGAATACACATACGATGTGAAACATATTTATGTTGATGGTGACTTCGTTATTTTCCACTCTCACGCGACCTTAAACATTGAAGATAGAGGTAACGACGAAAAAGGTCTAAACATCATTGATACATGGCGTATCGAAGACGGAAAAATTGTTGAACATTGGGATTCAATTCAAGCTTTAGATGGCTTTATGCGATTTTACTCACTGCTAAGTGGTGGCAATATTCGCAATCAAAACGGCGTTTTCTAGCGATTTAATTAGATGGATATATCACATATACCATGCTCTCCCGCGACTTTACGCTAGATTCACTTATCTAGCGTAAAGTTAATATTTTTCACTTTGATATTAACGCCTGCATCATATAACGATTGGTAAAAATCTAACTCACTGCAGTTATCAACTTGCTGGCAAACAATCACATATTTATATATCGCAGTTTTATTACTTTGCAGCGATGCTTGCTTTAACCAATGCAGTGCTTGCTCTAAATTCTTATCTACATGTGCGCCATCAATATACATTGTGGCCAGGTTGACCATCCCTTTGTCGTAACCCAGTTGAGCAGATTGTAAGAATAATTGGTAGGCGGCCTTTAAGCTGACTTCGCTGTATTGGTTCGCTAAGTAGCCTTCACCCGCAATGTTTTCTTTCTTTCCGTAAATGAGGTTATCTCCACGGCTATTCTTGGTATCAAAGCCAAATAATCTATCCATTTCAGAGTAAACTTCTGGCCCGACAATGCGACCAAAAAGTTTGTTTCGCTCTGGTCGTTTAGCAAGATATATCGCGCCGTTATCTCGCATGCTAACCAATTCGTCGTAATTGATATTTACGCGTCCAGCGTCAAAATAATCGCGATAGGCTAGCTGACCATACTTAATACTTTGTAACACTGAGCGTTTATTGGGGTAGTAAAATGAACCATAAGTAATCGAAATCACATCCCCTGTAATATCAACAACCTTGGCAAGACGATAATAATCTTTAGGGCGCAAGTGGGTTTCAATTAATCTCGCATCAAGAAAAATAATGTCATTGATTTTTGGCTCAGCAACAATCGAATTGGTTTGTTGCTGTTCAACGAGTCCTTTAAGTGAAAACTGCCAAACAGCAATAAGTAAACAAAAAACGGTTACAACCGTAAGAACAATGCGCGGGGTAATAATTTGACGCAGAGGTTTGAGCCTTTCAAACCTCTGTAAAACAGTAATTGCACGTACGAATCCTTGTACTGAAGAAGATAGATTAACGGTCAATACCATTGAGGATGCCGACAAAAGCGAACATTGTTGCTACAGGAATAACCATGCCTGCGTCATAAGTAAGCGTGACAGGTGTAGCGATAATTTTCCCAACCGTAGCAATACCTGATTCAGGTGCTTGAACTAACACATAATGGTCATTAGCAAGTTTTTGTAGCGGGATTTCGCCTTCCAACTGATAGACTTTACCCTGCAGAGCAACCTCAATCACCATGTTGTTAAACTTGTTTTCAAAAAAGCCCATGGCTTTTAGTTTTTCTTTATCTGGCGTACCTCGAGCCATTAATTGGAACTGTCCGGTGACTTGGTTGTTCTCATCAATCTTAAAGTCAGTGTAATACGGGTCAAATGATGTTGTACGGCTTTCTTCTAGTACATCGATTAATTGCTCCGTCGCATCAAAAATATAGCTATATTGTTGACCTTCAACTATCAGCTTCTTGTCTTTTTTCGCGCCATAATAACCAAGAATTTTTTCTTGAAATGTTGGTGCTTGCCACATTTGAGAGGTGCACCCACTAATAACTGAAACCACTAACGAAAAGCTAAGTACTAAAAAGCCAAATCTAAACATGCTCAATCCCTAAAAGGTAAATGCCAATAAAAAAGGTGCTTATGCACCTTCTTTTAACAATTATTAAGTACTTGGTCAAAATTATCCACCAAATAATGCCTTAAGCTGTTGAGCTATCGCCATTTCTTCTTTTGACAATGTGTAATTCATCTCACAACGAGGGTCCGTCTTCTGAATCACAGCCGTCATTTGAGGTGTAATTGGGATAGGATCACAACCATGGCCTTGTTCACATACCATATCGAATTCAGGTCGGGCTTTTTTGTGGCAATCTAAGCAATTGCCGCCAAATTTATTTACGACATCTTCAAAGCCACGAACATGAACCTTGCTCCCCTCTTTAGAAACTTTTAATTCAAAGAACTCCCAATCATTGGTTTTACTATTGGTTCCTTTCGGATGCTTCACCATGACTTCAGAAGGGACTAACTGAATGACAGATCCCGCTGGGTATTCGCCTTGTCCTTTTTGTGCAACTGCCACCGTTTCAGCTAAGCGCTCAGGATCGACGTTATCAACATAAAATCCTCTCACTTTAGTCATCTGTTTAATACACTGAAAGCTTGTGTCATCAAGCGAGGTAATCTTTTCTTTTAGCGCTTCATCAGCGTGTGCCGCTATTGGTAACGCAATAATTGCCAATACTTGGGCAAATGTTTTAAGTAATTTATTCATCACTTCACCCTATATTTTAACCATCAACTTACCCTGGTTTTCACCAGTAAAGAACATGTTTAGTCCAGTAATAGCACTCTCTAAACCTTCAATAACATGAGCGCGATACTTGATTTTTCCTGAGGTAACATAAGGTGTTAACTTACCCAGCAATTGAGGAATTTCACCGAAGTGGTCAGGCATCGCAAATCCTTGCACTGTTAAGCGTTTTTTGATCATAGGGATCCAGTTTGGTCCTGGATTAGGAACCGCTTTAGCGTAGTCGGCAATCATGCCACAAACCACAACACGGCCATGTGTATTCATTTTATTGAAAACAAGATTTTGAATCTCGCCACCGGTATTTTCAAAATACACATCAACACCATTAGGTGCGAGTTCATCTAACTTCGCTTGTAAGTCATCTGTTTTATAATTAATAGCACCGTCAAAACCAAGATCATCGACAATCCAGTTTGCTTTGGTATCGCTACCGACAACGCCAATCACCTTTAAACCATCGGCTTTGGCGAGTTGACCAACAATAGAGCCAACAGAACCTGCTGCTCCAGTTACAACAAGCGTTTCACCACTTTTAGGTTTACCAATGCCATATAACCCTTGTGTTGCCGTTAAACCAGGTAAAGCAAAAATACTCAAGACCATCTCATCTGAAACTCCTGCTGGTACTTTATTCATCCCTTTACCATCAGTGAGTAAGTATTCTTGCCAACCGAACATCCCCATGACATGGTCACCCACCTGAAAATCTGGGTGGTTACTCTCGACAACTTCACCAACACCTGAGCTACGCATGACTTCACCTAAACCTACAGGCGGAATATAACTATTCGTGTCTGGACTCATCCAACCAAACATCGCAGGGTCAAGTGACATATAGGTTTGCTTAATTAGAAATTGACCTTGCGAAACACTCGGCAGTGGCTTCTCAACGACTTCAAATAATTCAGGACCAATCGGGCCACCTGTCGGGCGGGCAACTAAATTTATCGCCTTGTATGTTGTCATGCTTACTCTCTCTTATTGTTAATAATCTTAACCGAGCAACGCATGCATCGGCTGAATTTTATCTAATGCTTGTTGGTGGATAAACTTGTCTAAATCTTCAGCTAAATACTCACTTGCAGCTAAGATATCTTGCCAATAATCAAGACGTTGTTGAGTTTCCATATCAATAAAGTCACTTCTATCTGAGATTTTTTGATAAGGAAGTGTTGCGACATATTTTGCCGACGGACAAATGACGACGGTATTGTCATAGTGTTGCGCGCGGACGTTTCGATTTAACTTTTTGTCAAACCAGCCTGCTTTTAATGTCGAACTAAAATGTGGATAAAGGGTTAAACCAGGATTTTGAATGTCGAAGTCAAAGTGATAATCAATAATTCCACCATCACGGTACATCCCTGGCTCACATTCAGGAATATCACGAATACCTTGCATCACATATGGGATTGCGCCCGAGGCAATCAATGCTTGCCTAATATTAGCCGGTGATAACGCCTTATTTATCGTAGTAAAACCGTCTTCATCGTGGAGTGCTAAATCACTACTCGATTGGCTAAAAATATAACGCTCATATTGAGAACGTAGCCGTTTTCGGTCAATCGCGTTGTTCATAAAGCTTTTTGACATGCCTAATATCTGTTTTGCTTTGGTTTCACTTGCGGTAAAACCATGACATTTCGCCACGATAAAGTGCGCCCGAAAAATGTCATTTTCAATAATTTCATTTGTTCCATTATCGCCAAACAAATCATCAAGAATATCAATCACACTTTGGGTAATTTCCGCGGCGTTAGGTTTTGCCGTATAAGTTGTTTCACTGTAGTGCTTAGCAAAGCGCTTAGTCGCGGCAACCGGATCTTTTTGTGCAAAGCAGGCACTTCTGAAAGCGCCTGCACTCGACCCAACAATATTCAATGGTGTTGTTCTACCTTTGAAAAAATCGCCGAATAAGTACTTGTCTAACCCATACAAAGTAAACCATTTGGGGCCACCACTGGCCCCTAAAAATGAGGTGAATAGTTCTGCGCTAAAACCGTTTTCTTCAATTGTTTTTCTCGCAGATTCACCTGCATATATTTCGAGCATTAAATTAACTTGCCTCTGCTAAATCTCTTAGCTCCTTACGAAGAATTTTACCGACATTACTTTTGGGTAAATCATCTGAAAATTCGATTAATTTAGGAACCTTATAATTAGTTAAATGTTGTCGACAATGGGCAATGACAGACTCTTCTGTTACGCCATCATTATCTTTGACCAGGTAGATTTTAATTTTCTCACCTGTCACTTCACACGGAACGCCAATCGCCGCAACTTCAACAACGCCGTCGTGCATCATGATTACTTCTTCGACCTCATTTGGATACACGTTAAAGCCAGACACGATAATCATATCTTTCTTACGATCAACAATACGTAAGAAACCATTTTCATCCATAGTTGCGATGTCACCTGTTGCGAACCATCCGTCATTCATCACTTCAGCCGTAGCATCTGGACGATTGTAATACCCTTGCATGACTTGCGGACCTTTTACCCACAACTCACCTGGCTCGCCTAATTCCACACGATTACCTTCATCATCAACACACATCACGTCTGTCGAGGCTGCTGGAATTCCGATCGTGCCGTTAAATTCAGTTTGGTTATAGGGTGAGCTTGATACCATAGGACAACACTCAGTTAGACCGTAGCCTTCAAGCATATGGTTGCCTGTTACAGCCTTCCACTTATTTGCCACCGCTTCTTGTACTGCCATACCACCACCAAATGAGATTTTTAACTTGCTAAAATCTAGCTGGTCAAATCCTGGCGTGTGTAATAAGCCGTTAAATAAAGTGTTTACCCCTGTAATTGCCGTTATTTGGTATTTAGATAACTCTTTCACAAAGTTTGGCAGGTCACGAGGGTTCGTAATCAGCAGGTTTTTACCACCATGGCAAATGTAACTCAAGCAATTAGAGTTCAATGCGAAGATATGGTAAAGCGGTAATGCCGTCACCATAAACTCTTCGCCAATCTCAAAAATTGGGCGTGTCATTGCCTTTGACTGCTCAATATTCGCCACCATATTGCGATGAGAAAGCATGACACCTTTCGACACACCAGTTGTACCACCGGTGTATTGCAAAAAGGCTAAATCATCACCAGTCACATCAACCGCTTGGAAGTTAAGCTTCTCTCCCTGCGCCAATACATCGTTAAACTTCTTCGCTGCTGGCAGGTTATATTTGGGTACCATTTTTTTAACGTATCGAACGACACTGTTTACTAATAATCCCTTTAAACCACCAAGGCGGTCACCTAATGCGGTTAAAATAACATGCTCAACGTCGGTTTGATCGATAACTTGCTCCAATGTATTGGCAAAGTTTTCAATGATCAAAATGGCTTTAGCGCCAGAATCTTTTAGTTGGTGTTGTAATTCTCTCGCTGTGTAGAGTGGATTAACATTGACGACGGTTAAACCTGCCATTAACGCACCAAATAAGGCTATTGGATATTGCAACGTATTCGGCATCATGATGGCAAATTTATCGCCTTTCTTTAATCCCAAATCTTGCTGTAGGTAAGCGGCAAACGCTGTAGATTGTTGGTGAACTTCTTTGTACGTCAGGCTTTTTCCCATATTAATAAATGCAGTATTATCACTATATTGGGCTAAGTACTTGTTGATGATTTCTACCAAAGAACTATATTTTTCAGGATCAATCTCAAAGGGTACGCCTGGCGGGTAACTTTTCTCTAACCAAAATTTTTCCATGTAACTTTCCCCTCTACTAATTCTTGTTGTTACTATTGTTGTTAATTTATTGTAGTTTTTATTGGAATATTAACGTAACTGACAACTGTCAAATTTGCCATTAGTTTTGTTGAAAAAATTATCAACTATTGTTTAAAGTATCGTCTAAAGCGCCGCCATAGCTTTCATGACAAACTTTTCAGACTGTTTGACACCCGCCTCTAACGCGCACTGTTGTTCTTGATTAGTCAGTTGAGCCCACTGTTCACGCACAGCTTCTGGTGTTTGCTCAGCTATAGGCAGAAAAATCCCTTCGGTTTCAAACATATTTGCCGTCGCGTAACCACCAGCACCTGCACACAAAATCGTGCGATTTGGCGCGTCTTCATCACACAGAGTGATCAATCCCGCTGTTACAGCTTCTGGCGCTAAAATTTTCACCATTTGTTCAGGCATCAAATCTTCTGTCATTCGTGTACCTGCTGTCGGCGCTAATGCGTTCACTTTAATATTGTGCTTTGCACCTTCTAGTACGAGCGTGTTCATCAAACCAACTAGGGCCATCTTTGCTGCGCCATAATTAGATTGACCGAAGTTACCATACATACCGCTTGATGAAGTCGTCATAACGATGCGACCATAATTTTGTTCACGCATCAAATCCCATACGGCTTTTGTGCAATTTACACTGCCCATCAAGTGCACATCCATCACTAACTTAAAGTCTTCTAATGACATTTTGCTAAAGGACTTATCACGTAAAATACCCGCATTGTTGACGAGAATATCCACTTTACCCCAGCGTGATACCGCGGTATCTACCATGTCTTGAACTTCGTCAAAATTAGCAACATTTGCGCCGTGACTAATCGCATCACCGCCATTAGCTTTGATCAATGCAACCACTTCCTCACTCGCTTGAGAGGATTGTCCACTGCCGTCACGTGCGCCACCTAAGTCATTGACCACGACCTTTGCTCCTCGTGCAGCAAGCTCGAGTGCATGTGCGCGACCTAAACCATTACCTGCGCCAGTAACAATGGCTACTTTGTTATCGAATCGAATTGTCATTTTATTAATCCTTTACCATTTGAATTGAAATCCACTCAGCAATAAGTGCAGGAGTATCGTTGCCTTCTATTTCAACCGTTACTTGGGTTTTCAGTCGAAATTGGCCTGGTTTAGTCTCATCAATAGAGAGTGTTTTTGCATGGGCACGAATACGACTATCAACTTTCACAGGCTGTAAAAATCGCACTTTATCAAAGCCTGAATTAATCCCCATGTAAAAGCCTTCAATAATCAATGAAAACTCTTCGGCGAAGTGAGAGAGCAATGACAATGATAAAAAGCCATGAGCGATAGTTGTGCCAAACGGTGTTTCTTTCACTTTTTCTGGGTCAATGTGTATAAACTGATGATCATACGTACAATCAGCAAACTGATTAATTTGTTCCTGTGAAACCTGATGCCATCGAGTTGGCTCCGCTTCAAAATCGATATAATCTGCAATATCACTCTTTTTGATTATTTTTGTCATGATTATTCCTTCAATGCCTATATCAAACGTTGCTAATAACTATTCTTGTCTTGAGAAAACCGATTAAAACCACTCGGCTTTCATTTCATACGTTGTATCGTCTAACGCTTTTAATGTGTTTGCCCATAAGTTGATTTCGGGAAGTTCATAGCGATAGAAGTACTGCATTGTCTGAATTTTGCCTCGATAAAATGCTTTTTCATCATCATGAAGGTCGCCATCCAATGCTTTACTGGCTAAAGTCGCTTGTTTAAGCCACAACCAACCAATGACTACATGACCGAACATCGACAAATATTGGACGGAATTCGCTAATACCAAGTCGATATTTTGCGTTGCCATTGACTTGAGTAAATGGGTAGTCGTCTGATTTAAGGTGACTAGCGCACTTCCTAAATGATCAGCATATTCACTCAGTGAAGGGACGCCAATTGCTTGCTCGATTGTTTGCTCAATTTCTGCTAACACTACTTTATAACCAGCTTGCTGATTCATCACGACTTTGCGACCAAGTAAGTCAAGCGATTGAATGCCTGTTGTTCCCTCATGAATAGGGTTCAATCGATTATCTCGATAAAACATTTCTACTGGGTGTTCATTAATGTAACCATGACCACCGAGTACTTGAATTGCTAAATCATTGGCCTTAGGACCATATTCAGACGGCCAGGTTTTAATAATCGGCGTGAGGAAATCCAACAAGAGATGTGCATGATCTCGTTGCTTTTGTGTAGGCGCTGTTTTTTCATCATCCGATAGTTGAGCACCATAAAGCACTAATGCTAAAGCACCTTCTGAATAAGCTTTTTGGGCCAACAACATGCGTCTAACATCGGCGTGTTCGATGATGTTAACCATTGGTGAGAATGGATCTTTTGAAGAAGGTAATCGGCCTTGAGGGCGATTCTTGGCATAATCTAAAGAGTACTGATAACCAGCATTAGCAATCACTGCTGCACCTGTACCAACTAAAATACGTGCTTCATTCATCATATGAAACATATATTGAAGACCTTTATTTTCCTCACCAACCAAGTAGCCAACGGCTCCTTTGTCATCGCCAAAGCTTAACGCTGTTGAGGTATGTGCGCGCCCACCCATTTTATGGAACAGACCCGTAAGTTTTACTTCATTTTCTTCGCCAAGAGAGCCATCTTCATTGACCATTATTTTCGGTACGACAAATAATGAGATTCCCTTAACCCCCTTGGGTGCTCCTTTCACACGAGCAAGCACGAGGTGGACAATATTTTCAGTTAAATCATGATCACCGCCGGAAATATATATCTTGCTACCTTTAATGCGATACACGCCATCTTCATCCAAAACAGCAGACGTTGTCAGGTCAGCTAACCCCGAACCACAATCGGGTTCTGTCATCGCCATCGTTCCTGCAAAACGCCCATCACGCAATGGCTTAACCCACTTTTCAATGAGCTCATCGCTACCATGTGCAGCAAGTAGGTTCGCATTTGCCGTCGTTAGCATGCTATAACCCAAAGCATTACCACCGGCGATAGATAAGTAAGCGCCCGCTATGCTTGCAACAATGGGTGGGAGTTGCATACCGTTAAATTCATAGTCAGCGCAAGCCGATGGCAAACCGGAGTCATTAACAGCATCAAAAGCCGGTTTCATCTCTTTTATTAAATGCACTTTTTGGCCATCAAATGTTGGCTGGTGTACATCTAATTTTTGACGAATTGGCAAAAAGTATTTCTCTGCAATCGTCTTCGCAGTATTGACCACTTCCGTAAACGTTTGCTTGTCATGATCTTGGTAACGCTCGCGTTGACATAAACTTTCGGTGTCAAATAATTCATAAAGATAAAAAGCAAGATCTCGCTCATTTAACATAGGTGCTGACATGGTATTTTCTCCAGTTACATCGCTGACACGGCGCCGTCGACGGCAATACTTTGCCCAGTAAAATACGTATTACCAGGTGACAACATTAATAGCATGGTGTTTACCACTTCTTCTGGCTCAGCTAGTCGCCCAATTGGTGCTCTACGGCCAAGGTTCTGCTGAAGCTCTTCATCGGCGATATTGGTGACCATTGGAGTTAGGGTGAAGAACGGGCAAATGGCGTTCACACGAATGTTTTTCTTGGCGTATTCAACCGCCGCGGTTTTAGTTAAGCCAATAACTGCATGTTTTGCAGCTGCGTAAGCGCCTGCTAAAGGTGCTCCACAAAGCCCAGCCATAGAACTCACGTTAAGAATACTACCGCCACCTTGCTGCAACATTTGGCTAATTTGATGCTTCATACCAAACTGAACGCCTTTAACATTGACAGCAAATTGCAAGTCCATGACGTCTTCATCAATTTCATGGATCGTACCAAAGTCATGGGCAATACCTGCGTTATTTACCGCAATATCGACTCGACCAAACACTTCCACAGCTCTATCAACCATGGCTTTACAGTCACTTGCTTTAGCAACATTACAAGTCATCGCATAAACTTCTGCGCCACTGGCGGCGATAGTGTCGCCAACATCTTGAACTTGCTCAGCTTTAATGTCACTGATGACCAACTTTGCACCTCGTTTCGCAAGCTCGATTGACAAAAGTTTGCCAAACCCCTGAGCGGCACCAGTGACGATAACGACTTTATCGGTAAAATCTAGTAGCGGATCCATGATTCTTCCTTCTTTAATCTGTTGTAATTACCCTGAATAATTCCAGGTATTGTCATTTAATAGTTGTTATTTTGTTGATGATTCGTTTGCCACAACTTGCAGCGCCATAAGTGCTAAAGGCTCTACAAATGCACCTACTTTTGCAGCATTGCTATTGGACGCATTACCTTGCGATGCGCGCTTTGCCACTCCCTGCACGATGGCAGCAAGCCGGAAAAAGCTAAAAGCAAGATAAAACGTCCAATTATCAATTTTGTCTATGCCCATGCGCTGACAATACAAGGCTACATATTCTTCTTCTGATGGAATCCCTAAAGCCTGTCGGTCAATGCCTTGCAAACCATCTGGACCTCCTGTGCCCTGTGGCATTCTCAACTGCATGCACTGATAAGCTAAATCGGCATAAGGGTGGCCTAAGGTTGACAATTCCCAATCAAGCACGGCGATAATTTCATGGGTTTGTTTATCAAACATCATATTGTCTAAACGAAAGTCACCATGCACTAGGCTAACTTTGCCATCATCTTCTGGGAGTGACTTTTCTAGGTAAGCAATTAACTGTTCCATGGCATCAATTTTGCGTAACTCTGACGCACGATATTGAGCCATCCAGCGCGTTAATTGACGTTCAAAGTAATTTCCTGGTTTGCCATAGTCGCTTAATCCAGCGGCTTCAATATCGACCTTGTGAAGCGAAACGAGTGCTAGATTCATTTGATCGTAAATCTTACTGCGCACTTCATTATCAGAAATTTCTGTTAATGGAGCATTCCAAAAAACCTTACCATCACAATACTCCATAAGATAAAACATGGAGCCAATAACACTCGTGTCCTCACACAGGTGATAGACGTTGGCAACAGGCACTGGCGTGTGCTTTAACGCCGCAAGTACACGATACTCACGGTCGACTGCATGAGCAGATTTCAACAGCTCGCCTGGTGGTTGACGGCGCAATACGTAAACACCCGACGATGCTGTCAGTTTGAACGTAGGATTCGACTGGCCACCAGCAAACTTTTCGAGCGATAAAGGCCCTTTAAACCCCTCTATATTGCTTTCTAAATACGTGGTTAATTGAGCTATGTTCATGTCTTCACTCATTGTTATGCCATTACCTATAATTACGACTCAAAACGCTTGGCCAAATCACGACCTAGTTGCATCATATGCACTTGATCAGGACCGTCAGCTAATCGCAAGGTACGCTGGCCAGCATACATATGAGCCAAGAATGTGTCTTGCGATACACCTACCGCACCATGTATTTGAATTGCACGATCTAATACATCGAGCGCCATGTTAGGTGCCACAATCTTTATCATCGCGATCAGGTCTTTCGCTGCTTTGTTTCCGTGCGTATCCATTTTTTGCGCAGCTTTTAACGTCATTAATCTTGCTTGCTCTATTTGGCACGCAGACATTGCAATATCTTCTCTCACCGATTGCTGCTTGATCATTGGTCTGCCAAAAACAATACGTTGATTGACGCGTTCACACATCATATCGAGTGCACGTTGAGCAGCACCAATAGAGCGCATACAGTGATGAATCCTGCCCGGTCCTAAGCGCCCTTGTGCAATCTCAAAACCTCGGCCTTCGCCTAAAATTATATTCTCAGCAGGTACACGCACATTATCAAAGACGATCTCCGCATGACCTTCTGGAGCATCCTCGTAACCAAAAACCTTCATGGGACGAATAACGTTGACACCTGGCGTATTCATTGGCACTAAAATTTGAGACTGCTGAATGTATCGGTTGGCGTTTTCTGGGTCTGTTTTTCCCATCACGATCATGATTTCACATTGTTTTCGACACGCACCACTGATGTAAAATTTGCGACCATTGATGACATACTCATCGCCATCACGTTCAATACGGGTCTCAATGTTCGTCGCATCACTTGATGCAACTTCAGGCTCAGTCATGGCAAAAGCAGAACGGATTTCGCCTGCTAGCAATGGTTCTAACCAACGCTTTTTCTGCGCCTCATTACCATATTTTGCAAGCACTTCCATATTGCCAGTATCAGGTGCCGCACAATTAAACACTTCCGGCGCCCAAAACACTTTACCCATTTCTTCTGCTAACGGGGCGTACTCTAAATTTGTTAAACCAGCGCTGTAATCGCCATAACTGACAGGAAGAAATAGATTCCATAACCCTTGAGCTCTAGCTTTCGCTTTCAGCTCCTCCATTAATGGTGGAGTGGACCAACGGTCTTGCTCTATCTGTTCGTGCATTAGCGCTTCATTCGGATATACATGCTCATCCATAAACGCTTTTACTTGAGCTAACAGAGCTTGTACTTTTTCACTGTATTCAAAATTCATTGTCTCGCCCCTTTGTTGTTATTAGCTTAGGCTACCGAGTGCTTTTTTATTGAATGGCTGAATATCATCCAAGTTATTATCTTTAATTTTGTTCACCCACTGAGGGTCAACTAGTAAGGCACGACCGATTGCGACTAAATCGAATTCTTCTTTCTCAAATCGTTCAAGTAATCCTTCGATGCCGGTAGGATTAGACGTGCCGCTTAGATCTTTCATGCCTTCACCAATGAAATCAGTATCTAATCCGACGCTACCAACGGTGATCACCGGTTTATTGGTTAGCTTCTTAGTCCAGCCTGCAAGGTTTAAATCAGAACCTTCAAATTCAGGCACCCAAAATCGACGTGTACTTGCATGAAACACATCAACGCCAGCGTCAGATAAAATCGTTAAGAATTTTTCTAACTCGGCTGGCGTGTGTGCTAAGCGAGCATCATAATCTTGTTGTTTCCATTGAGAGAAACGCAGAATTATCGTGAAGTCGTCACCAACGGCTTGACGAATGGCTTGAATAATCTCTACAGCAAATTGACAACGTTTCTCTAAAGAGCCACCGTATTTATCATCTCGCTGATTTGTCCCTTCCCAGAAAAACTGATCGACTAAGTAACCATGGGCACCATGTACTTCAATACCATCGAAGCCAACATTCTTTGCGTCTAAAGCGGCTTGAGCAAAGGCTTCGACTACTTCGTCAATATCAGCCTGACTCATTGCTACACCATTTTCAGCGCCCGGCTTATACAAGCCAGAAGGTGAGTAAGCCGGAGCTTCTTTGTTAGGACCTGTACCTGGCTTTCTTACAGCACCAACGTGCCAAAGTTGTGGAACAATTTTGCCGCCTGCCGCGTGCACTTCATCCACCACTGTTTTCCAACCCGCTAGTGCTTTTTCACCATAGAAATTAGGGACTCGATCGTAGCCATGTGCACCTTCGTGGTTAATACATGTACCTTCGGTAATAATCAGGCCAACATTGCCTTCAGCTCTACGACGATAATAGCCAGCTACATCAGGCGTCGGGATGTTTTCTGGAGAAAACGTTCGTGTCATAGGTGCCATTACCGTGCGGTTTTTTAGGCTTAAATTACCCAAATTGACGGTTTCAAATAATTTATCTGTATTCATTACAATTCCTCAATAAGTCCGAAGCGACAATTAACCTAAAAGGTAACCACCATCGACGTTGATACAACTACCTGTAGTATATGAAGCAGCATCCGACACTAAATATAATACGGTGCCCGCCATTTCTTCAGGTTGTGCAACACGGCGCATAGGTACGTGCGCCATGGCTTGCTCTAATATTTTTGGGTTTTTAACAAGTGCAGATGCAAACTTAGTATCAGTTGCACCCGGTAATAATGCATTAACTCGAATGTTGAATTGCGCGCACTCTTTTGCAAATGCTTTAGTCATCGAGATAACAGCAGCTTTAGTAATCGAGTAGATACCCTGTAGGTCGCCTGGGATAACTCCGTTGACCGATGCAACATTAACGATCGCCCCGCCCCCCTGCTCTTTCATCATTTGAGCGCCGAGTTTCGACATGAAGAAGTATCCTCGAATATTAACGTCGACGGTTTTTTGATAAGCCATCAAATCCGTTTCCAAAATATGACCAAAATATGGGTTAGCTGCAGCGTTGTTGACTAATATATCGAGCTGTCCAAATTCAATTTTGATCTGTTCAAATAGCGTTTCTATTTGCTCCATCTCGCCAATATGGCATGGAATCGCATGCGCTTTACCACCGTCTGCTAGAATCTCATCAACGACGGCCTGACAACCATCTATCTTTCGGCTCGATACAAGCACTGTC
This sequence comes from Thalassotalea loyana, assembly GCF_030161435.1. Classification (GTDB taxonomy): domain Bacteria; phylum Pseudomonadota; class Gammaproteobacteria; order Enterobacterales; family Alteromonadaceae; genus Thalassotalea_G; species Thalassotalea_G loyana. The sequence goes on from NZ_BSSV01000004.1 coordinate 82,108, forward strand.
GCACCACTTTTTGCTAACGTCTTGGCGATATACTCCCCTATTCCACGACTTGCGCCAGTAACTAACGCAACTTTTCCAGTTAAATCAAATAGTGCTTGGTTACTCATAACATCCTCTTTGGCTGGTTTATCTAAAAGTAATTAACTCAGCATCGCGCTGAGACAAATGACTATAATTGTTATAAAAATCGACGCTTATTCTTTGTTTATCGAATAATAATTTCGTCACCGATGTATTTCTTAATTGCTGATTTAGTGCAAGACCTTGCGCACGACTTAATCCCAATACGTGACTTAGAATGACAGTAATAGGTCCACCTGATGTAAATACTACAATCTCTTGGCTTTGATCTTCGCTTGTACCTTTGAATGCGGTTTGTTGTTTGATTAAATCCTCGAGTGCTTGAATACATCGGTGTTGAAATTTAGGCCATGATTCTTTGTACTCATCATCATAATCCCCAGACATCCAGCGTTCTACAGCACTTTCAAAGGCAATTGCTAAGGCTTTTTTGGGAGCGGGAAATTGAGCAAAGTACTTGTCCATTTCATCAAATTTTCGCCATTGAGGCTGATACTTAACGAGAATGTCTTGGTGATTGAACTCATTAAAACCTGAGTGGCAAATAAAATTTAGCGGCTCTTTCTCAAGCCCACGATAGAAGTGATGTTTTGTTTGCTCATGACGAAGTAAGCTTCCGGCATAACAAGATGTTGGTGATTTGTGTTTTTGCCAGCTTTGCCCCAACACAAGGGCTTGCTCACATCCTTTATTCGACAGCAAATCATAGTCTGCCTGTCCAAAAGACGCTTGCCCATGTCGAATTAAATATAGCGCAGCCATTACTTACGATCACTTGATGCTAAAAACCTTGAAATCATCGTATTATTGTCATACAAATTAAACAAATGAATAATTTGCATAACCTACTATTCGTTATACGAATAACTAAGAGATACCTATGAAAGTCGATTTGAATTTATTTCGCGTATTTGAAGCAATTTATTGCGAAGGGAATATTTCTAAGGCTGCTGCCGCGCTCAATCTCTCACAGCCAGCCGTTAGTCACGCGCTTGCTAAATTACGTGATCACTATGATGATCGCTTGTTTATTCGCCAAGGCAATGAAATGCGACCAACAGCGCTAACTAAAAATGTAATCGAGGAAGTTCGTGAAGCGCTACAAAAATTAGAAATATCGTTCGTACAGTCGAGGGCATTTGAACCAGCCTCATCTAAAAAGCAATGCACAATTTCACTGCACAGCTCATTGGAAGCATATTATCTGCCTCCTCTCATTAAGCAGTTGAGTGTAGAGGCTCCTCAATTATCATTAGCAACGAATAGAACGAAACGAACAGAGCTCGAACTGAAACTGGCTAGTGGCGATCTCGATTTAGCCATTGATATTTTGCTCCCTGTCAGTGATAACATCATTCACACGCAACTCGAATCAGATCAACTCGTTGTTATTGCACGTACAGGTCACAGCTTATTGGACCGCAATCTTTCAATAGAGGACTATTTAGAATTAAGTCACATCTTAGTTTCGTCTCGTTCAACAGGACCAGGAATAGAGGACTTTGAACTAGGGCGACTTGGCCTCCAACGTAAAATAGCACTGCGCTGCCAACACTTATTGTCCGCATGTCGTGTCGTCGTTGACAGTGACCTGATACTAACATTACCCCGCAATGCCGCTCGGCTGTATCAAAAAGTTTTTGACATTCAAATTTTCGAGCTTCCCGTTAACCTACCCAATATCGATGTACATCTATACTGGCATAGAAATGTAGATAAAGATCCTGCGAACAAATGGTTAAGAAATAAGATGATTCTATCGACAAAAGAAGGGGCTTAATCGCAAAACTGGTCAAAAAATGATCCTTTCATTGAATCGCCCCCGTAATGAGCTTTGCAAAACAAACATTACAAAAGGTAAAACAATGAACAGGATCATTAAGAGTATAGTACCAGTGGCGATGGCCGCTGTCATCATGGGTTGTGGTTCCGATAACGACGACGTGCGCGATATTGTCGTTCCTGAGCCTCCAACTCCCGAACTAGGCACATCATATGTACGTGTTATCCATGGCTCTGCGGATGCGCCTCTCGTCAATGTAAAAGCTGGCTCAGATATTATCGAAGGGCTTGGCGGTGTTGATTACGGCGTAGGCTCAGGTTTCTTATCCTTAACTGAGGGTACATACGCGTTAAGTGTCGACGCCATTTTACCTGACGAGAGCACCGCAACCGTACTGGACTTAGGTGACGTAGACCTCGGTGCAGACATGGAATACACCGTAATTGCACATGGTTACGTGATGGAAGACGATGACGATTCTAATGATCTTGCAGCTGCAGTAATCGCTAACACGAGAACAGATGTCGCTGACGGCAATATCCGCATTCAAGTGTTACATGCAGCGCCCAACGCACCAACGGTAGATCTACACGTTACTGGTGCAACCGACGACCTAACAACAGCACTCGCCACATTGGCTTACGGTGAAGCAACTGGACAAGTTGAAGTTGCAGCCGGAATATACCGAGTGCGTTTAGTAATCCCTGCTGGTATGGCAGGGGAAGGCACCGTAGCCTATGATGTTGTTTTACCTGACCTGGCTGCTGGTGCCGACCTCTTTGTCGCTGCTGTTCCAAACACTGAAGTGATGACTTCACCTGTTAAATTATTGGTTAACGACGGCGCAGGTACTTCAACAATTTATGACGATAGAACGACTGCACAAGTGCGTGTTATTCACGCAGCGGCGGACGTCCCTAACGTAGATGTATTTGTTAACGACGGAAAAGTAGATTCGTTATCTAACGCGCCATTTGGCGGTGTAACAGGATACGCCGACTTACCAGAGGGTACCTACACAGTTGACGCACGTTTGACGGCAGACAATTCAGTGACAGGGATTTCTGAAGATCTCACTGTAATGAACAACAACAAGTACACGGTAAATGCAGTAGGCACACTTGATGCAATGGATATGGCAGACCTTGAGTACTATGTGCTTGCAGACAATGTACGTGCAGTAGCAACTGAGTCAAAAGTACGTATAACACACGCTCACCCAAGTGTTGGCAATGTCGACATTTATGTAACAGCCGACGGGATGATTGACGATGTCGATCCAGCATTTAGTGATGTACCTTACAAAGCATCTACAGGGTTTGTGACACTTGCGCCTGGTGAATACAACGTGAAAGTAACGGCGACCGGGACTAAGACGGTAGCTATCGACACAGGTATGTTGGACTTAATGGGTGGTAAGATTTATTCAGCAACGGCTGTTAACGCCCCAATGGCAATGCCTGCAAACTTAATTTTATCTGATGCGTTCATCGAATAGATAAACTTAAAAAAAAGGAGAGCGAATGCTCTCCTTAAACACTTCTAGGGAATAGTTAGAAGCCAACCTCAAAAATGTTATACAAGCTGATGATACGTAAGGCCTGTATCAGCCTGACAAACATAAATATCTGCCATTAATCCAAATTCTTTGTGATAAGTAGCCTCAATCGCTTGTTTGATTACCTCAACATCATTTGCTCGACATAAGCAAACAACTGCACCACCAAATCCACCGCCAGTCATTCTCACAGCGCCCCGGTTTTCTAATGCTTGAGAAATAATCGTCACCAAGCCATGCGTTGCCGGTACCGTAACTTCAAAGTCTTGATGCAGCGACTGGTGAGACGCCGCCATAAGCTCAATCAACAATGACATATCATTATTTCGCAATGCTTGAGTCGCTTGAACGACGCGCTCATTTTCACTAATCACGTGATGAGCACGCTTGTATTCGTTCTCAGTGAAAGTGCCTTTATGTTGTTCAAGCATGGCCATATCCGCTTTACGTAACGAGTCGACTTGCATTTTACTCGCGGCATTTTCACAATCTAAACGTCGCTGATTATATTCACTATCTACAAGCTTTCTCGGATAGTTAGAATTAACAATAACAATCGACAGGTCCTCTGGGATAGAAATGGCTGTTGTAGCAAGTTGCTGACAATCTATTAGCAATGCATTACCTTGTTCAGCTTTTGCTGAAATCAACTGATCCATAATACCGCACTGGCAATCCATGAAATCGTTCTCAGCTTGTTGACCTAACAGTGCAATATCTTTCTCATTAATTGCCAAGCTAAATGCTTGATTAAATGCACCAATAGTAGAGACTTCCAACGCTGCTGAAGACGAGAGACCAGCACCTTGAGGGACGTCGCTTTCTATTAAAAGGTTTAATCCGCCTACTTTGTATCCTGCACGCTTAAGTACATACACAACCGCGCGTATATAATTACCCCATTGGCAGTCACCAACGGTGATTTCGTCACTCAGGCTAAATTCATCAACTTCATTCGGGTAATTCGTTGAATACACACATACTTTGTCGTCGCGTCGTGCGGAATAAAGTACCTGAGTTCGGAAATTAATTGCAGTAGGCAGTACAAAACCTTCATTATAATCGGTAAATTCACCAATCAAATTTACCCTACCGGGCGCACTGACATGACCTGTTGGGGCATGGTTGAATAATGCGTTAAACGTTGCTTTCATTTGTGTAACACCCGTCATTATGAGGTTTCCTTTGCATAATGAATATCACTTACACCACGTAAAATATCAGCAGCTTTTTCAGCCGTTAAGTCTCGCTGACTTTCCGCTAACATTTCATAACCGACCATGTGTTTCTTAACCGTAGCACTGCGCAGTAACGGCGGGTAAAAATGGCCATGTAATCGCCAATGACTATCATCATCTAAATCGCTAGGTGCGTTATGCCAGCCCATTGAATAAGGGAAGCTACAGTTAAATACGTTGTCATAACGAATAGTAAGTTCTTGTAATGTTTTCGCTAAACATTGCTTTTGCTCAGACGTAAGCTGCGACATATTGGTCACATCATCTTTGGCAACGACCAAGGTTTCGAATGGCCAAGCTGCCCAAAATGGCACCACGACCAACCAATGAGGGTTATCGATGATAACGCGGTCTTTCGCAATCAGTTCTTTGGCAACATAATCACCTAGTAGATTTGACTGGTGTTTATCTAAATAAGCTTTTAGGTGAACGTTTTTAGTCGCAATTTCTGTTGAGTGGTAATCATGTGCCCAAATTTGGCCATGTGGATGCGGCTGTGAGCACCCCATAATTTGACCTTTATTCTCAAAAATGTGAACACAAGCATAATCTTGGCTTAGCTCAGTAAATTGCTCTTGCCAACAATCAACGACAGCTTCTATCGCTGCTACTGACATTTCAGGCAGAGTTTCATCGTGGTTTGGTGAGTAACAAACAACTCGACACTCCCCTCTTGCACTCTGTGCAACAAAAAGCTCATCAGTATCTTGTTCATTGATAACATCAGCAGGCATATCATTAATCGCACCAAAGTCGTTTTTAAAAACGAAAGTCTGCTTGAAATCAGGGTTACTAACGCCATTTGCCCGCTCGTTGTTTGGACATAATGGACAGCTTTCATCATAACGTTTACTGTCTTTTACTTGTGCTTTTTCACTTGCACCTAACCATGGACGGTTATTTCTATGGGGTGAAACTAACACCCACTGCCCAGTTAATGGGTTACGACGACGATGTGGTGACTGTTCAAACTGCATTTGGGTTACTTAACCTTTCAACTATGATGCGCTATGCACACTTAAATTATATATCATATAAATACTACTATTTACAAAAATTCAAAACAAGCATAGATTTCAAGAAATAAACCTATGCTAAATTTTTGTGCCTAATTAGTACGTATTCGACTGACCGCCTCTAGCCAACCTTGATAATGCTTGTCAGCCTCTGATGATGTTATTTGAGGTGAAAATTCGGCTTTGGCCTGCCATAAACTTTGAATATGCTCAAGCGAATCAAAAACGCCCGCTTTCAACCCTGCAAGAAACGCTACCCCTAGCGCGGTTGTTTCAGCAGAAGCAGGCTGTTCAACATCAACTTGCAAACTATTCGCTAAATATTGCAATAACCATCGATTGTTCGTCATACCGCCATCAACTTTTAGCGCTTTAATATCAATACCGTCTTTTTCCATCGCTTGGAGCAAATCTTTAGTTTGAAAACAAACGGATTGGAGTGCCGCGTTAACGATTTCCTTTATACCCGTATCACGAGTTAAGCCTAATATTGCACCTCGTGCATCAGGATCCCAATAAGGAGCGCCCAAGCCAGTAAAGGCGGGAATTAAAGTGACACCATGAGATTGATTTGCTTCCATAGCAAGACGTTCTGAGTCACTTGCTTTAGATATGAGTTCAAGACCGTCACGCAACCATTGGATTACAGCACCGGCGACAAAGATACTCCCTTCGAGCGCATACGTGACTTTGCCATCTAATCGATAAGCGATTGTTGATAGCAACTTATTTGAAGAGTGCAATGCGTCATCGCCCGTATTTACCATGACAAAACAGCCTGTTCCGTACGTGCTTTTTACACTACCGGTATCAAAACATGCCTGACCAAATAAGGCAGCATGTTGATCACCTGCTATTCCCTGAACCGGAATGTTAAACCCAAATAAGTTTTCCGAGGTGACGCCAAAATCAGCAGAGCTATCCAACACTTCAGGAAGAATATTCCTTGGTATATCAAATAAGGCTAACAGCTCTTCGTCCCAGCATTGCTCGTGGATATTAAACAGCATTGTACGAGAGGCATTAGTCGCATCAGTATAATGAGAGTCGCCATCCGTCAAATACCACAGAATAAAAGTATCAACCGTACCAAAGGCAAGTTCACCTGCCGCTGCTTTTTGCCTCGCACCTTCAACATTATCCAAAATCCACTTGAGCTTCGTTGCGGAGAAATAAGGATCAATCAATAAGCCCGTTTTCTTAGTGATCATTTCACTATAACCCTGCTCAACAAGACTTTGGCAGTAATCACTGGTGCGTCTGTCTTGCCATACAATCGCGTTATACATCGGCTTTTTAGTGACGGTGTCCCAAACGATTGTTGTTTCGCGTTGGTTTGTAATACCGAGAGATTTTATTTGGCCCGCTTGAATATTTTGCTTGGCAAGTAATTTACGACAAGTAGATAAAACAGAAGCTAAGATTTCTTCGGGAGTATGCTCAACCCAACCATTTTCTGGGTAATACTGCGGGAATTCTTGTTGTTCACTATCAACAACATTCCCCAAACAATCAAATAGCATAGCGCGTGAGCTAGTCGTCCCCTGATCTATCGCTAAAATATACTCTTTCATCTACATTAACCTTTTTTCTTTATCGTTATACTTTTCATGTATTAAACGTAGCACGCTTCCCTTGAAGGTCACTCATTTATCTATGGTTTCTGTTTATTAAATCATCACTTCTAACTTGCAATGCAATACTTTTTTTACACAATTTTCATTTAAACAGTTGAATTGTACACACAACAAGCTATGATATTTATCATATTATTGTATTTATCATACAAATAACAAGTATAAATTAAGTATCTGGCTTTTAATATACAAATGAATAGTAAAAACGAAATTGTAGATATACTCGTCATCGGTGGCGGCATTAATGGTTGTGGAATTGCCCACGACGCGGCGTCGCGTGGCTTAAATGTCATGTTATGCGAGATGAATGATTTAGCCAGTGCAACCTCTTCGGCAAGTTCAAAATTGATACATGGCGGCTTACGTTATTTAGAACACTATGAGTTCCGTCTAGTAAAAGAAGCACTTGCTGAACGCGAGGTACTATTAAAGAATGCGCCGCATATTATGTGGCCACTAACCTTTGTTCTACCACACCGACCACATTTAAGACCTGCTTGGATGATCCGTGCAGGTCTATTTCTTTATGACAACCTAAGTAAGCGACAAACACTTGCTGGCTCAAAAGGTATCAAGTTTGGTCCAAATTCAGACTTAAAGCCCCACATCAAAAAAGGATTCAACTATTCTGATGGCTGGGTCGATGATGCACGTTTAACGGTATTGAATGCGTTAGCTGCCAAAGAGCTAGGAGCCGACATTCGAACCCAAACAAAAGTTGTCGGTTTAGAGAGACAAGATAAAAGCTGGTTAGTGACGATTGAAGATCAAACAACCCACTCACAGTCAACCGTTCAAGCCAAGCTTGTCGTTAATGCGGCTGGGCCATGGGTTGAAAAAACGCTTGCTAAAATCAGTGACTTCAAGAGTGAACATAAGATTCGTTTGGTCAAAGGTAGTCATGTCATCGTACCGCGATTTACCAATACTGACGATGCTTACATTTTACAAAATGAAGACCAGCGTATCGTGTTCGTTTTACCCTATGAAGATGACTTTAATTTAGTTGGTACAACGGATGTTGATTATCAAGGCGACCCTAAATCCGTCGCCATTAACCAAGACGAAATTGACTATTTGATTGAAGTTACGAATGAACACTTTAATCATCAAATTAGCCAAAATGATATCAAGCACACTTATTCAGGCGTTAGACCGTTGCTCGACGACGAGTCAAGTAATGCACAACAAGTGACGCGCGATTACACCTTTAAGTTGAATACGGATGGTAGCGGTAGCCCACTACTTACTGTGTACGGTGGCAAAATAACCACTTACCGCAAACTCTCAGAGGCTTGTGTAGATAAAATGGTACCGTTCTTTACGCCATTGGCAACCTCAAAAACTCGCAATGCAAAGTTGCCCGGCGGTAATTTTTACTCTCAACCGTTACTGCTTGAAGAGCTGACCGAAAAATATCCGTATTTGCCTGCCGTAACAGCGAAACGCTGGGTGAAAACCTATGGCACATACAGCCACAAAATTTTGGCCAACTGCCAGGGTCTAGCAGATATGGGGATGGATTTTGGCCACGGACTATTCCAAGTCGAAGTGGATTATTTGAAAACCCATGAATGGGCAAAAACTGTTGAAGACATTATTTGGCGAAGAACCAAATTAGGGCTGTTTTTAACACCAACACAAAAACAAATATTAGAAAACTACCTAAGCGACCGACAGCAAAGAAAAGAAAAAATAGATGCCGTTGGTTAATTAAAATTAAAAACACAACATAACAATTACAATTATGTTTAACAACGAGGGGAGAAAAATGAGAACGAATCTCATGTCGTCAATGGGTAAAAAAAGTACAATTGCCCTAGCTGTAGTGTCAGCGCTAACAGGCTTTAATGCCGTTGCTGATGAAGCAAATACTGCGAAAGAAAAAGAAACGGAAGTTATTGAAGTTCGTGGTATTCGTGACAGTTTAAAACAAGCAATGTTTGATAAAAAAGAATCAGTTAGTGTATACGATGGTATTGCTGCTGAAGATTTAGGTAAGTTCCCAGATCAAAACGTTGCGGAATCACTTCAACGTATTACAGGTGTTTCGATTGACCGTAGCTCTGGTGAAGGTCGATACGTATCAGTACGTGGTTTTGGTCCTGCTTTCAACACGGTTTTAGTTAATGGTCGTCAAATGGCGACAGAAAACCAAGGTCGTGAATTTAGTTTCGATACATTACCAGCAGAGATGATTACTGGTGCAGAAGTATACAAAAGCCCAACGGCAAGTATGCAAGAAGGTGCATTAGGTGCAACAATCAACGTAAATACAGCACGTCCGTTTATGTTTGATGGTTTCAAAGCAGCAGCTTCAGTAAAAGGCACTTATGACGACACATCAGAAGCGACTTCTCCTCAAATTTCTGGCTTAGTAAGCGACATCTTTATGGATGGCAAACTAGGCGCACTACTTTCTTTAAGCCATCAAGAACGTGAATCAACAGAAAACATTGTTGAATCTCGTTACTACCGCACTGGCGTGAACTTCACGACACCAAATGGTAAAGAATTTACTAACGCAAACGTACCGCAAAACTTCGACTTAATTGTTGATGAGCAAGAGCGTGAGCGCCAAAGTGCTACTGCAGTAATTCAATATGCACCTAACGAAGATTTAATCCTGACGTTTGACGGTTTATACACAAAATTAGAAGTTAAATCAGATGCAAACTCATTAGGTCACTGGTTCTCAGATGGTAACTTCTTAGATGCGGAAGTTGATGACAATAACACTGTTGTTTACATCGAAAACTCTGCAAGTGGTGCGACAGACTTTATTCACCGCACATACGACCGTAATGTTGATATCACAGCATTTGGCTTTAATGCTGATTGGCAAATCAATAGTGATTTAAGCGCTACGTTTGACTTCTCAACATCAACGGCTGAAGAGAATTCAGGTGGCGACATCTTCTTCAACGTAATTGGTTACAATAACGCGTACACATGGGATAACCGTGACGGTGGTGATTACCCAACTATCTCAATTGAAGGTGGTACAGAAGCAGCGTTAGACGCAGCTCGTGGCCGTGCTCACTACAATGATCGCAGTGGTTGGGATATCAAAGATGAAATCACTGAATTACGTGCGGATTTTGTTTGGGAAACAGGCCAAGACACCTTTACGCAAATGAAGTTTGGTGCCTACTATCAAGATCGTAAAAAAGATAACGAGCGCAAGTTCGTTTCAGATTGTAGCTTCTACTGTGGCTACGGTGTTGACGTACCAGATAATTTATTAGTGCCATTTACCGCAGATGGCTTCTACTCAGGCTTACCAAACACTTGGTTAACCTATGATCAAGCGGCTTACGATGCGTTCCGCGCAGAGTACATGGCTGCCCAAGACCCTGACACAGCTGCTGCATACGCTGCACTAGGTTATGATGATCCGCAACGTGCATTAGACTCTTTCATCGTAGAAGAAGAGCTTTTAAGTGCTTACGTCGAGTTCATTTTTGAAGGTGAAATTGGCGATATGGCGTGGTTAGCAGACGTTGGTATTCGTTACACACAAACTGACGCGGTTCTTTCTGGCTTTACTGCCGAGTTGGTTGACCTAACACCAATTCCAAATGATCCATCAGATCTAAACGAAGTTTACGCCAATGACGGTGAAGTAACACAAGTTGACGCTGACAATGACTACACAAACTTATTGCCTAGCTTTAACTTACGTTTAAATCTAACGGAAGACATGGTGTTACGTTTCGCATACTCAGAAACATTAACGCGTCCAACGTTAACAGACTTAAACCCAGCGCTAACAATTACAAGCTCTCGTCCTAACAATAACTCAGCAACGGGTGGTAACCCTGAGTTAAAACCGTTCTACTCAAAGAACTGGGATTTAAGCTACGAATGGTACTACTCTGATGCAAGTAACTTCACAGCGGCTGTATTTAGTAAAGAAGTAGACGACTTCATTACATCAACAGTAGAAACAGAGCAATTCAACCTAATCAGTGGTGCATTTGACTTTGACGTTCGCCGTCCACGTAACGGTGAAGAAGCAACAGTTAATGGTTTAGAGCTAGCATGGACACATGCGCTTGAGAACGGTTTTGGTTTCCAAGTTAATGCGACATGGGTTGATTCAGAAGCATCGTTAGCGGGTGATTCTACCGATACTTTCGCTTTAGAAGGTTTAGGTGATTCACGTAACTTTATCGCGTTCTACGATAAAGACGGCATCCAAGCGCGAATTGCTTACAACTTCCGTGATGACTTCATGCAAAACGTGATCGGTCCATACGGTGGTACAGAACCTATGTTCACCGAAGCTTACGGTCAGTGGGATATCAGCGCTAGTTACGATATCGACGAAAACTTCACGGTTTTCTTAGAAGGTGTTAACGTAACAGGTGAAGAGATTCGTCGCCATGGTCGTTACACAAACCAATTCATTCGTTATGAAGGTGTTGGTGCTCGATACTCAGTAGGTGTACGAGCTAACTTCTAAGTCTACTACTTAGTGTATCAAAAGAGGGCTGCGGCCCTCTTTTTTGTCTTTAGTGTATAAACAGGTCTACATAGTCATGCAAAAACCGATTCGACATATCGCCATTATTGGTGGTGGAAGCGCTGGATGGTTATCAGCAGCCATTCTTGCCAGCAAATTTAAATGTGCAGAATCCGCCTCAATAAAGATTACCTTAATTGAATCTGACGAGTTCGCCAGTGTTGGGGTTGGTGAAGGAACTTGGCCAACAATGCGAGAGACTATCCACACTATTGGTATTGATGAGAAAACGTTTATTAGCGCTTGTGATGTGAGCTTTAAACAAGGGAGCCAATTTAACTTATGGCGAGACAATGAAATTAACGATAGTTACTTGCACCCTTTTACACCGCCCAGAGCGTTTGAGCAGTTCGACTTAACAAGTCACTATCTCCAACAAAACACTGAACAAAGTTTTGCCGAGAGTGTCTGTTTTCAAACGGCGCTTTGTCAGCATAATCTAGCGCCAAAACTTGGTTTAGATAAGAGTTTTCAGGGGTTTGCGAACTATGGCTATCATCTAGATGCGGGTAAATTTGCTGCATTACTAAAACACCATTGCACTGAAAACCTGAAGGTTACTCATCTAAACGATACGGTTGAAAACGTTGAGCTCGACAATGATGAATTTGTTAAACAACTACATTTAAAAAGTGGAAATGTCGTAGCCGCAGATTTGTTTATTGACTGTAGTGGCTTTCACAGCTTATTACTTGACAAAACGTATGGCATTAGCATCAAAGATTACTCAGATGTTCTACTCGTTAATCACGCCATAGCGACGCAGCAACCATACCCGGAAGGCCAGTCGAAAATCGCTAGCCAAACACTTTCTACGGCGCAAGAAGCAGGTTGGATATGGGATATAGATTTATCGTCACGCCGTGGCGTTGGTTATGTCTATAACGACACCTTTATCAGTAATGACCAAGCACTTGAATCCTTGGCCCGCTATTTAAATACCACGCCAGATACACTCAATGTTAAACATATTAAATTTCAAAGCGGTCATCGTGAAAAGTTTTGGCATAAAAATGTGATTGGTATTGGACTATCTGCAGGCTTTATTGAACCACTCGAAGCATCGGCATTGATGATGATTGAATTAAGTGCAAAGTTTATCGCAGAACAATTACCGCCTAACGGCGCATTATTGCCAATAGTAGAAAAGCAATTTAATCAAACCTTTACAGCACGTTGGGAAAGTATTGTCGACTTTTTGAGACTTCATTATCAGCTCAGCGAACGCACAGAACCTTTTTGGCGAGCCAGTCGTTCACTAAAAACCTTACCCCAAGGCCTTAACGAACGCCTAACCTTGTGGCAATATAGACCACCGATAAACAGTGATTTTATGTTTGCCGAAGAGATGTTTCCTGCCGCAAGTTACCAATACATTTTGTATGGTATGAACTTTCAAACTGATGTAAGCACTCTGCCCCACCTGACTAAAGAGGCGAGTCGAGCAGCAAAACTATTCGAGTTAGTAAAACAACAATCAGCGCAAGCATTAACCCGTGCCCAAGCCAATAACGTTGTCATAAATCAAATAAAATCATAAGAATAACGAAAAAATTTCAGAGAGAATTATGGAAAACTTAGCCCCATTATCACCACAAAGCCACAGCGAGTTTTATTTAAAACCTGGTGTTGATTTCCAAGCAATTAAAGCAAAAAGAAACGCCATGGTTATGGTCAGTGAGTTTGCCGTCGCTTCAACCAGTTACCCTTTATTTTTCATTAAAAATACAGCCAGTAACCAATTTGAAGCTATTGCGCTAATGGCGCTTGATAGCCATAACGTATTTTACCAGCAAGAAAATACGTTAAACATTTCTTACATGCCGAAAAGCTTATCGTTACTGCCATTTCAGGTTGTTGCTGATCCAAATAACCCAACGCGCGTCGTGCCTTTACTTGATACAAACTCAAGCCTACTTTCAATGAAAGAAGAAGAGCAAAGTGAAAAATTATTTAACGAAGATGGCAGCGCATCACGAGTCATCGACTTAAAACAACAAGCGATGCGTGAGTTATACCAACACGAAGTCACAACAATCGAGTTTATTAGCCAATTGACACGTTTAAATCTGTTAAAAGAATTAGATTTAGAAGTGACTTTTGCTGGCGGAGAGAAGACGACAGTTAAAGGTTTATTCACGATTAAAGAAGAAGGCTTAAGTACGCTAAGCGCTGAAGATAAAGCTATGTTTGAAGAGCGTGGCTATTTTCCAGCAATTTATGCAATGCTTGCATCATTGAGTCAAATGAACCGCATGTTGCAATTACACAATCATCAACAACCAGCTAACTTGATTGAAAACCTGCAATTTAAACTTGCACAATAAATCAGTCGTTAGCCAATAAAAAAGGAGCTTAATCGCTCCTTTTTTTGTACCTAATGATAACTCACATTAACTATTTTCCACTGCGGCTTCTGGCTCGCTTTTATCTTGAGAAAATATCAACTCTGCCTTATTGCCGAAAACCAATCGGTTTATCACCATAGCAACGGTAATACAGAAGAATAATGTAATACACATTAAGTGAATGTAATGAAGTGGCTGCCATACAAAGACAAAGAATGCGTACAGTAACGTACCGGCTAATGCTCCAATCATCGCCGCTTTAGCATCAACATTTCGGAATAGTAAGCCGACGATAAACGTTGATAAGATTGGCATACTTAATAAGCCGTATAGCTCTTGAACAAGATTAATAATGCTGTCTGCTTTAGCAAAAACAGGTACTAAACTCAGTGAAATAGCCACCAAGATAAAACTAAAGATTGCGCTCAATTTGGCTACTTTAGGTTTAGGGTTAATATAACGCTCATGAATATCACAAACGTAAAGCGCCGCTGATGAATTTAAGATACTGTTAAACGTCGTTAATACCGCAGCCGCAATCGCAGCGGCGAACGCACCACTTAGCCAAGTTGGTAACAAATCACCTACAATACGACCATATGCAACATCACCAATGTCACCATAAAGTTGGTATGAAACAATACCTGGTATCACAACAATAATCGGAACGATTAGCAAACGAATCATACCCGCAACATAGACACCTTTTTGTGCTTCTTTAAGATTTGGTGCAGCCATTGCACGCTGAGTAATTGTTTGGTTTGTGCTCCAATAGAAGGTCTGAATAAAGATCATCCCCGTCAGCAAGGTATGCCATGGTACCGGTGAATCATCACCACCTATCAAGGTCAAACGCTCTGGCGGAATCGCTGAAAAATCGAAATCAATCGCTGCTGCTGATAAGTAGACAATCAATAAGCCCATACTAAGTAATAAAATCCCGCTGAACGTATCTGAGACAGCAACGGCTCTTAAACCACCAAAAATTGCATAGGCAGAGCCCACAAGAGCAAAAGCTACCGCCATTGGGAAAATCGGAATATCAAGCTTAAACATTGACTGCATAAACAATGAACCACCGTACAAAATCGCCGGCAAGAAAATAAAGATATTACCAAAGAGAAATAAACCTGCGATCACCGCACGAATATGTTTATCGTTATAGCGTTTTTCCAATAACTCGGTAGTTGTCGTACAGTTATTCTTGTAATAAACCGGCAGGAAAACTTTTGCTAAAATAGCTAAACCAACAACTGCGGCTAACTCCCACCAGACAATCACAGCCATCTGGTTGCCATTCATACCTATTAATTGATCGGTACTTAAGTTGGTTAGGGTGATTGAACCGGCAATGAAAATCCAAGATAAGCCACCGTTGGCTAAGAAGTATTCTTTATTTGAGTCGGTAGAGCGCTTATGACCGGCACATTTAATATAGGTAATTAAACCGATAAGTGCGGTAATTGCGATAAAGACAATTAACTGAATTGTTTGACCTGACACTGGTTAACTCTCCTCACAGTGTATGTTTAAACCCATTGAAAAATGAGTTAGTTGACTCGGCTTTTTATGACAAAATCGACACGAGAGTGCTCGGATATGTTGAAGCTGTTATTATTTGTATGATATATACTATCATTATTTCAACGATTGGCTACCACAAAGTGAAATTTTTCCGCGAGTACCAATTAAAAAAACTAAAACTAGGCAAAAGCGCATGACAAATTTACCGACATTTGTTCACTTGACCAGTCAAGACAATAGCATTGTTTTCTCGACGGCAAACCGATTACCTGAAGTTATTTACTGGGGTAGTCGCCTGTCAAAAGATATTAATCCTGAGCACTTAATCTTATTAAGAACAAGACAAGAAGCCAAATGTGCAGTTGTTGAAGAGCCACCCATCTCGTTATCACCTAATCAGGGGCAAGGCTTTACAGGAAAGAGTGCAATTGAAGTGTTTAATAGCTCAAATGCATGGTCGATGGCAGGTGATGTCATTGATGTACGCCAAAGTACAGAGCAGGATGTGTGTTTCGTCAGTAAAGACGCTATCAGAGACGTTGAATTAGTACACAACATATCGTTATGTGTTGATACCAATGTCCTATCACTCTCTACTAAGATTACCAACCTTAATAACGATACACTGCATGTCAACGCATGTGCCGCGCCGTGCCTTCCGTTGCCGGCCGATTGCACAACGCTAACTAATTTTGAAGGGCGCTGGGCACATGAGTTTCATCGTCAAAACCAAACCATCAAACTTGGTAGTTATGTCAGAGAAAACCGCCGAGGAAAAACATCCCACGACACGTTCCCGGGTATGTTATGTCATCAAGCAACAACCAACGAACTCCAGGGCGAGGTTTATGGCTTTCATTTAGGTCATTCGGGCAATCATAGCGCTCATGTAGAACTCATGGCCGACGGTCGAAGCTTTGCTCAAATGAGTGAACTACTAAGCCCTGGTGAGATAAGACTCGCTCAAGGCGAAAGTTATCAGTCGCCAACGCTATATGCATCATATAGTCATCAAGGTTTCAGTCAATTGTCGCAGCACTTTCATCAGTTTGTTCGTCAGCACTTACTGCGCGATAGCGTGAAACAAAAACCTCGTCCAGTGCATTACAACACATGGGAAGGCATCTATTTTGATCATAATGATAAAACACTCATGGAGCTTGCTGATGAAGCAGCCGATGTCGGCGCAGAGCGTTTCGTGCTAGACGACGGCTGGTTTAACGGTAGACGCGGTGATTTCGCTGGCCTGGGTGATTGGTTTGTCGACAAAGAAATTTACCCAAATGGTTTAGCACCATTAATTCAACACGTAAATAACCTTGGAATGGAGTTCGGTATTTGGTTTGAACCAGAAATGGTAAACCCTGACAGTGACTTGTATCGCAATCATCCAGAATGGGTTTTACAAACACAAGGCAACGCACAAATTAATTTTAGAAATCAATACGTACTTGATTTAACGAATACTGACGTTACCGACTATCTGTATCAGTGCATTAGCGACATTTTACTTGAGTACCCAGAAATAAAATATATCAAATGGGATATGAATCGCGACGTAAATCATGCGGGTAATCTAATCGGCCAACCAGCGATGCATAAACAAATTAAAGCCCTGTATGCATTGATTAATCGATTACGTGAAGCATTTACAACCGTCGAAATAGAGTCTTGCTGTTCTGGTGGTGGTCGTGTCGATTTTGGTATTCTAGAACATACTGATAGAGTTTGGACGTCAGACTCGAATGACGCATTAGATAGATTGGATATTCAACGTGGTTGCTCATTCTTTTTCCCAGCTGAGGTGATGGGCGCGCACGTTGGGCCAACGGATTGTCATATTACAGGCCGTCGAGTATCAATGGAGATGCGCTGTGCTGTGGCAATGTTTGGTCATATGGGCTTTGAAATGGACCCTCGTGCATTAACACTTGAGGAAAAAACAACGTTAAAGCAAGCACTTGAGATCTATAAGGAGAAGCGCTCATTAATTCACAGTGCTCGACTCCAGCGACTTGAAAGTGTAGAAAATGAAATTAATTTTGCACTGATTAATCAAGATAAAAGCCAAGCATTATTTAGCTTTAATCTGATTAATGAAACGCATAAAACGTTGCCAAACAAAATGAAGTTTTCGGGATTAGATAAGCGTAAACACTATCAAATCAGACGACTTTGGCCGACTGAACTTAACGAATATTCAACATCAATTATGTCTAAAATTGATGGTCAGGTGATTCAAGGTGAGCTATTAGTCGAGCATGGCATGCAAATGCCACTCATTGCTCCACAATCAAGTTTAATTTTTGAGTTAATTGAACAACAGTAAGTTATGAAAAATGTTGAGCTAAGTTAAATCTTGGCTCAACTAATCCTTTAGTGCCTTTAACTTGATAAATAAACACGTCACCGGCTTGAGGCTGTAAATTCAGGTCATCAGCGCTTAAGCTTTCTTTGGCCGAAGTAACGATAAGCCAATCTAAATTGGGGCCGCCAAATGCAACACATGTGGGCTGAGACACTGGCGTTGGTATATTAAGTAATACCTCTCCTTCAGGAGAATAACAAACTACTTGAGAACCACCCCATTGAGCCGACCATACATTGCCATCTTCATCTACACATGCGCCATCAGGAAACACATCTTGTGCCGTGTTAATCAATGCTTTTTTGCGTGTTAATTGGTTACTTTCTCGCTGTCCATCACATGCTAAGTGATATTGATAAACACAATGCGCTTGTGAATCGCCATGATAAAGCAGTTCACAGCGATGACTAAAACAAAGGCTATTAGAAATTTCGATACCAGTGAGCTTTTTATGACATTCAAAATCACTATCTAAGCAGTACAATGAACCCGTTTGCTCAGGTGTTTTTCTATGTTCTACAAGAGTGCCCGCCCAAAAGTTACCATGGCGATCAACCTTGCCATCATTGAAGCGATTACCTTCTATATTAATTTCCGGTTGAGCAAGCCATTTTATCTGTTTGGTTGTTAAGTTATACAGCCCAAAGCCAGACGCAAACGCAACAATCAAGACATCATCAAAATTTGTAAAACCAAAACAGCCAACACGTTCAGGCATATCATGAGCGACGACTTCCCTAGCCGCCACATTAAACTGAAATATCGTACTTGCTTGGATATCTGTCCACCAAATGGTTTGTGTGAGATTATCCCAAATAACCCCTTCTCCAAGTTCATTTTGGCTAGAAATAGAAAATAAGAAATCAGCATGAATGGTCATGAACAGCTATTGTATCCCTACGTGTTAATTAAAACGCACTTATCATACACCCTAGCTAATTAAGGCATCAAATGCTTTTGCTTTTTCTTCGACCTGATTAGCGTTATCGCCTGATTTATAAAGATCTTTACCAACTCCAATGCCATCTGCCCCGTCGTTTAACCAATGCTTAGCATTGCTGACGTTTATTCCACCAACGGCCATAAACATTACGTGTTTTGGCAACACAGCCTTCAAGGATTTGATATGAGTTGTTGAGTAGCTATGGCTTGGAAAAAGTTTTAACCACGTTGCACCTGACTGCACAGCAACAAATGCTTCAGTAGCCGTTGCGACACCAGGAACAAATAGTAGATTACTTTTACAGGCTAGTTTAATTATTTCGGGATCAGTATTTGGTGCTAGCGCAAAGTCAACACCAAGGCATAGCACATCGTTGAGCTGGGTTGTTGTAACAACTGTTCCAGCGCCAATAAAGCAATCTGCCGGCATAGCTGGTTTTAGTGTTTTAATACAGGCTAACGCCTGTGGATCAGTCAAAGGAACTTCAATAAACTTTATCCCTGCATCGTATAGGCTCTGGGCGACAGGAATCACTTCAGTTACAGATACACCACGCAAAATGGCGACGACTTTGCTCGCTGCTAATGCATTTGCAACCGAGACCCTATTCACCATATAACTCTTGGTGAATCATTGAAAAGCCTAGCACTGTCAGTTCATTGATAGAGCAAACATTTGCGCTAACATTTTCAATAGCAAATGCTGATTTATAACAATCCGCTAGATGGCTCGCACCAATAATTTCAACTTGTGTAAACGTATCAAATTGCCATTCATCAGCGTTAATTGCCGCTCTAATATCAGAGCCAATCAACAGACCGGATAAATAAGCAGGAGCCTCTTGAGCGGTAATTTCACTGAATAATTGCTTCGAACGAACAGTAAATAAACCATGGGTAAAGTTACCGGTGTTTGATTGCAAAGTGTAGCGAGCACCTTTATCAAAAACAGGTTGATTAAACTGTGATGACTTATCTTGGATTAAGATACTGTGATTGGACAAGATATCAAATAACTCACCTGTCATAGCCGATTTAAAGAGTGTGATATTGCCGTTTTGCACCAGCACCCATTTTGTATGAGTACCTGGTAAACACAACAAGTGCTCGCCAACTTTGTGACGACTATCACTTTCTAACCAGCCAAGTATCTGGATTTCTTCACTTCGCATCACATCCTGATTACCATCATGATGCTGACAACTTAACCCTGGCACAATGTACACTTGGTGGTGCTCAAAATTAAACTTTAGACTGTCATTTGCTAGCAAACTTGCTGAAGCCGGACAGGGTAAATAAGGTGCTTGATGCCAGCCAATGCTCGAACCTATTTGGCCAGCCATTAAGATAGGCAATTTTCCATACTGCCCTACCCAATCGAAAATACAACGAGATAATTCCTGTTCAAAACTATCTTCGACTTTACTCACGCCTGAGCCTTGTTTAAAACCAATAGCCGTTAGCGACAAATCATCGTTAACTTGACACAAGTGAGCTTTTAAATGACTTGTACCCCAATCAATGGCAATAACGTGAGTATGTTTAATCAAGAATGTTTTCCACCGTCAATGTGTAGTGCTTGACCTGTGATCATGGCACTATCATCACTTGCTAAAAATAGAACAAGTTTTGCGACCTCAGCAGGAGAAATTCGTTTTTTCAATGCTACTGAAGCCATCCACTTTTCTTCTTCTTCTTTTGTCAGCCAAGAAGCTAGCTGTTTATCTGTTGCTACCCATCCAGGCACTACCGCATTAACACGAATGTTAAACTCACCCACTTCTGCGGCTAACGATTTAGTCAATCCTAAAATGCCAGCTTTTGCGGTTGAATAAGCGGTTAAATTTTTTGCGCCGTGCAATGCATTTAACGAGCTAAAATTAATGACACTGCCTTTGCTTTTTAATTTCATGTATTGCAATACATGCTGTGTAGCAAAAAACACGGGGTCTAAATTTACCGACATATTATTTTGCCAGTCTGACGCACTCACTTCATTTACAGGCTGGCGCGCATCATTCGCTGCATTATTTATCAAACAATCAACGTTACCAAAATGCTCAACGGCTTCATCAATGGCGTTTTTAAGCTGTGAAATATCTGTTACGTCTACCGACTTAAACCAGACATCAACATGATGCTCTTGTTTAATCTGCGTCGCTAAACTTTCACCTTGCTCACGATTAATATCGATATAAGCGACGTGACAGCCTTGTTGAGCAAATGCCTCAACCATTGCCGCACCGATTCCAGTTGCGCCGCCCGTGATAAATACATGATTGTTTTTCAAGCTTGGGTAGCTTGTTGATGTAACTTCCATCAGATCCTCGTCATCAACGGTTACATATATGAAATTGTTGTTTTTACTGAGATTCCCACGGAATCAAACAAGAATCAACATTTTCAATACCCTAGCCACATGAATATTATTTATAATATAAAACAGATTAAAGTCAACCCTATTTCAATAATCACACAAAAAGTAAGTGCATAAAGCTAGCAACCTTTATTAACAACAGGTTAATATATTCAAATCAATACTTAAGCAGCATTTGGCCTATTGCTAAATTACGAAAATGTTTAGTATGATTTAAAAGATTAATATACGAGTGAAACAAGCATGAGAAGCAACCCGAAGCACAACTTAACCCATCAACTTACCCACGATTTAGGTATTGCTATCGTAAAGGGAGAGTACCCAATTGGCACTGGATTGCCGTCTGAAGCAGATTTATGCGTAAAGTATGAAGTAAGTCGAAGCGCTACGCGTGAAGCGGTTAAAATGCTATCTGCCAAAGGGCTTATTTCTTCACGTCCGAAACAAGGTATTCAAGTGCTTCCAGAAAGTAATTGGAACATGTTTGATACTGACGTACTCGGTTGGATATTAAACTCAAAACCTTCACTTGCATTATTGAAAGAATTTACACAAGTTCGCGCTGCTATTGAGCCGGAAGCTACTGCGTTGGCTGCGATGAATGCTAGCGATGAACAAATCGAGAACATCGAAAAAGCATTAGCGCGCATGCAAGATGCAGAAGAAGGTCTTGATGATCCCCTCGAAGCAGACATTGAATTTCACAATGCTGTTCTCATGGCGTGTGGAAACCGATTCTTAGCACAGTTGACTGACTTTATTAGTACCGCGTTGCGTGTAAGTATCCGCTATACAAATAAAATCAAAGGCGTATCGAATGCTGACGTTCAAAAGCATGCGGATATTTTAAACGCAGTAAAATCGAGAAACCCAGATATTGCCCGTGCTTCGGTTAAAACGATATTAGACGAAGCACTAGAGCTTATTGAATCTCAACTTCAGGAAAACTAAAGCGTTTTTGTCATAAAATACGAATTGGGATCATCGGTATAATCACCAAACGGTTGTGTTTGGTGAAAGCCGAACTTTTGATAAAGCCTTTTTGCCGGTAAAAAGCTAACTTGGCTTCCTGTTTCTAGGCTAACTTGCTCGATCCCCTGCCCCTTTGCCTCGTGTAGCACATAAGCAAGTAATTTAGCCGCTAACCCTTTTTTTGTGTGAGCTTGGCTCGTTTTCATCGACTTTAACTCAGCATGTCCTTTAGAAAACACGTTGAGCCCACAACAAGCAACAACTTGATTACCTGCTCGAACACTCCAAAACTCAACGCCACTTTGCTTAATATCGTCTGCAGTTAACGCATGTACGCTTTCTATTGGTGACTTAGTTAACATATCTAAATAATGCTCGTGCAATAAGCTGACAACTTGGCCATCCCTTAAGTCGTCTTTACCAATAACATATGTCACTACAACCATCTCCTTACACGAAGCAAATAGCTGCTATAACTCTCACCGAAAATTTTCCCAAGCGCCTGCTCTTCGGCAATGATTTGAAACTTATTCATGTAGAGCATAAAGGCAGGAATAAAAGCAATTAAGAAAGTATGACCAAGATACGTGGCTAAACTGCAGAGTAAAAAAACAAAGCCGACATACATAGGGTTGCGCGAAATCCTATAAACGCCAGTATCAACTAACTGTGAACTTGATTCTGGTGCCATTGGGTTAACTGTCGTTTGAGCTTTACGAAAAGCTAATACGCCGGCTAGACAAAAATAGGTCGCTAACAACAGCGTTACCGCTATGCCAACGACACGATATAGGGTCAACTCAATTGCACCACCAGCTAGAAAGCTAGTAGTTAACATCAATACTGCAACGATAATCACTAAAGCAACAGGTGGTATTTTTAGTGTTAAGAAATGTGGTTTCAAAGAAGCTCCTTTTGACTTTAATTGAAATAAAACAAACACATAAAACGAGAATGCTAACTTTCCATCGCAATATAACCAGGCAAACCTGCAATGCGAGTAAACCACTGACGGATATTGGGGTAATTAGCCAAGTCAAAACCACCTTGGTGAGCAACATGCGTGTAAGCATACAAAGAAAGGTCGGCGACCGTACAATGTTCACCCGCAATAAACGCAGTCTTCGCTAATTGATCTTCCATCACATCAAGCGCTTTGTAACCACCTTGATGCTTGGCGTTGTATTCAGCAACTTTATCATCAGGTAAGCCAAGATAGAGCTGTATGTAACGAGCCACCGCAATATAAGGCTCATGCGAGTATTGCTCGAAGAACTGCCATTGTTGTACTTTTGCTAATGATTTAGCGTCAACTGGCAAGTAATCACTAGATGCTGCCAAGTAATTTAAAATGGCATTAGACTCACTTAAACACCAGCCGTCGGCGTCAACTAACAAAGGGATTTTACCGTTAGGGTTCAACGCCAGAAACTCAGAGGTTTGGGTTTCTTTAGCTAATATATCAACATCTATCCATTGATAATCAAGCGCAAGTAGCTCACACAGTAATTGAATCTTATAACAGTTACCTGATCGTTTATCACCGTATAGTCGAATCATCCGCTTTAGTCCCTTTAATGTTAACGTTTTCTTGTTATAAATCATGCTTCTATTGCATGAGAGTATGATGAGCGTACAATAACGCCAAAGCCAGTTACCTTTTTACCATAGTCGATGGCAAAACCGAATAAGAAAGCCCCAGAAAAGTCAGTAGATATCTACTGTCAAAAGTGTCGACAACAACTTTTTCAATACAAAAAAGGCGGTAAAGGAGCACTGGTAAAATGCTTTAAAGAGCGCATTACCAAAGACTTTACTCAGGTAGAAGGCGTGTGCCCCAATTGTGAGACTCAATTTGCACGAGATACCCTAGTTCGTGGCACGCCTGCATTAAAAATTATTGGTAATAAAGCGTTTGCTAAATAGCAATCTTTGCGCTGTATCAAGAGAACAACAAATAAATACAACTAGGCTACAATCACATACGAGCGTCGCAATTGTCTGTGATAACATTCCGCTGTTTGAGCCTAACCCAACATCATTAAGGAGCTTGCATGCCTATCCACGAAATAAATCATCCTTTGGTTAAACATAAAATCAGTTTGATGCGTGCAGATAAGTTAAGCACTCGCGATTTTCGCCAACTTGCCGCAGAAGTTGGCAGCTTACTAACTTATGAAGCAACCAAAGAGCTTGAGCTAGAAAACTACACATTTCCTGGCTGGAATGGCGATATTGAAGGCCAGCGCATTAAAGGCAAAAAGGTTACGGTCGTGCCAATCCTACGTGCCGGTATTGGTATGCTTGACGGCGTTTTAGAGCTGATTCCAAGTGCTCGTGTCAGTGTTGTCGGTTTATATCGCGATGAAGAAACATTAGAACCCGTGACTTACTTCAAAAAGCTAACGTCAAATATTGACGATCGTTTAGCCATGGTTGTTGATCCTATGTTAGCAACAGGTGGCTCTATGGTAGCAACAATAGATATCTTAAAAGAAGCAGGCTGTACTAACATCAAAGCATTGGTGCTTGTAGCCGCGCCAGAAGGCTTGAAGAAGATGCAAGAAGCTCATCCTGATGTTGAAATTTATACGGCGGCAATTGACAGCCACCTAAATGAAAATGGCTACATCATTCCTGGTTTAGGTGATGCTGGCGATAAAATCTTCGGTACACAATAACCAATACCTATTTATCAAAAAGCCTAAGTTTCAACTTGGGCTTTTTATTGTCTCAACGTTAACTTTGTTACAGGCGAAGTATGTTTAACAAACAAGATATTAATCTAAAGAATGCCATTGCAGGCCTACAAATGCTGTTTGTCGCGTTTGGTGCATTAGTGCTAATGCCATTAATCACAGGTTTAGATCCAAGCGTTGCTCTTTTCACAGCGGGTATAGGAACCTTAGCATTTCATTTTATTACCAAGAATGCCGTACCTATATTTCTTGCTTCATCGTTCGCATTTGCCGCACCGATTACCTACTCGGTACAAACCTTTGGCTTACCGCAAACGATGGGAGCACTCTGTGCCGCTGGCGTCGTTTACATGCTATTAGCGATTACAGTCAAATTTAGAGGTACAGCATTTTTAGAGAGGCTATTACCGCCAGTGGTAGTTGCCCCCATCATCATGGTGATTGGTTTAAGTCTTGCACCTGTTGCCGTAAATATGGCGATGGGTAAAACTGGTGATGGCTCAGCCCAACTATTTCCCTATGAACAAGCCATCATAGTCTCAATGGTGTCGTTACTCACGACATTAGCGGTTGCTAGCTTGGGAAAAGGTATCTTTCGTTTGGTGCCGATTATCGCAGGTGTGATAGTTGGTTACATACTGGCATTTGCTATGGGCATGGTAAATACACAAGCAGTTGCAGAAGCAAATTGGTTTGCATTACCAAACTTCGTTGCACCTGAATTTAGCTTACCCGCCATTTTATTTATGTTGCCAGTAGCGATTGCTCCAGCAATAGAGCATGTCGGTGATTTACTCGCAATCAGTAACGTCACCAACAAAGATTACTTCAAAAAACCAGGGTTACATCGCACCTTATTTGGTGATGGTATTGCGACATCACTTGCATCAATGTTTGGTGGCCCACCTAACACCACCTACTCTGAAGTGACTGGCGCTGTAATGTTCACCAAAATGTTTAATCCAGTGATTATGATTTTCGCCGCGATTGCAGCTATTTGTTTAGCCTTTATTGGTAAGTTTGGTGTCAGTCTACAAACGATTCCGACACCAGTTATGGGCGGTATTCTAACGCTACTATTTGGCTCAATTGCCAGCGTCGGCATGAACTTGTTAGTCAAAGATAATGTTGATTTATCGATTCAACGTAATTTAATTATTGTTTCAACAACCCTAGTCTTTGGTATTGGCGGAATGATGGTTGGTAGTGGCGAGTGGGCATTACAAGGTATCAGCCTGTGCGGTGTTGTTGCCATTTTGTTGAATGTGGTTTTGCCTAAATCAGACGAAGAGACAAAAGCCTAAAAATGCAAAAGCCAAATGGTGTTCATACACTATTTGGCTTTTGATAATGATCTCTCTAGCTCGACTTGAAAGTCATCGCAATACAACATTTCACCCAGTTCTTCTTGCTCAATATGTGCAACAGCATCGTCTAGTATCCGATGAATCTCTGAGTAATCTTGGTCGCTGTGAACATTCCTAGCAAATTTATTTACCAGTTCATTCAAACGCTTATATGATGCTACATCCATAGCGCCTCCAAATAGTATGAAAAGCTTCTAGTAAGTGTAGTTCATATAGACCTATTTAGTAGTGAATTGCTTCCCGCTTTATTGTGAAGAGACCGTAATTTTTTTCGCTAACGACATCGCAAGGTTATTATCGTAATACGCCGCTTCATTAATGAAGTGTGGGTACGCTTCGTAATCACCTTCATAACAAATTTCACCACCATCAAATAACGTGAAAATTGGGTCACCTTTTACAATAGGTGTAAAGTCCTGATCTTGTACATTTTTATGCACCATACCAATGCGTTCACCGGCTTCATCTTCAGGTAATTTCAAGCTTTCAATATAACGATACGCGGTGTACGACTCAGGTAAATCTTCGACTTTCTGCTCGTTAAATAACACAACGAAATCCAAAATATGCTGAGTCATATTTTCCATGTGATCAAGTACGTCTTGGCGAATGACAGACTGCGGTTGCGGACCAATTTCAACAATAACGCCTTGGTTGGCTATAGAGGCTAAAAAGTAATGTTCATCAAGGCTTACTTGATCTTCAAAGACGATGACAGCTTCTGGCATTTTTGCCAATACATACGCCCCTAATTGACGATTAAATAAATCAGATTGAAGCAATATTAGCGTCGGTCCCATATTCGAGGTAGTGTTATGTAAATCAATAATGAAATCAGATTTAGCATCACCTTTGGGACCTAACTGCGCGTTAATGACCTTGGCTCGACTTTGTTCATAATTCGTCAATGTCTCATCAGCAAGATCACGTGCGATAAATTGCCTGTTTAAGTCACAATCAATGTAACGTTTGTTTTCTTCATGGGCTTTTGTATTTGCAAATACAGTATCTACCGACAATCCATTTCGAGCGAGTAATTCAGGGCGTTTCTGCCATTTTTTCAATAAATAGATTCCACTAAACTCATTTCCATGTGTACCACCAACAACGGCCACTTGCTCAATTTTTGCCATTAATAAAACCTCAATACGTTACGCTAATTACTTTCCTTGTAGTTTACGTGAATCTGTCTGCTTAACTAGTATTAGTTGTTATAAGGTAGCAAAAAAAGACAAAAAAAAGCGGTAGGGTTACTACCGCTAAAACATGAACCAGCCTGTGATCAAAAGCTTAGGTTCTAGGAGAAGGTTAAGCCGCTTGTTTCAATGGCTCAACATGTCGGGCTAAGTGAACGACTTTAGGTTTTCTTAGCCAGTCATAACCAAAGCCGAATAGGAAAATCGCAATCAATAAGTACAACGCTACATAGTCCTCTTCGACCTCTTGTGTTTGAACTTGCTCTTCAAGTTTTTGACCGCTAACTTGTTGAGTCTGCGGCGCGGCTTGCGCTTGAGCATTCGCGAGTGCATTAGCTAACGCTTGCGACAATGGTGTCATGCCAAAGCCCGCTGACGTTGCATCCATGTACTCATTAAACTTTTCGTTCTGTGACGCGACATCAAACTCGGCAGCAATCTCAGTGTATGTTTCCACCATTTTCTTCAGTGTTTCTTCATCAGCTTGCCAGTAGCCTTTGCGCACAGCTTCTAGCATTCGCTCTAAGATTTGAGCGAGGGATTCAGGATTTGCCTGCTTGAAGAATTCACGCATGTCCATTTGGTATTTATCTTCGACATAGACTTCGAAAAACTCCTGCCACTGATCATCACGAATAGCTTCTGGTGTCATAACCTCCCAGCCCCACATGTTATTCATGCGGTCTAAAATTGCGGTAGCACCAGCATAACCAGAGTCCTGCATTGCTTTTATCCAGCGAGGGTGGAAATAGCGAGAACGCATTTCTTGGTTAACAAACTCATCTAAGGTTTGGGTTTTAAGTTGATCTTTTTTACGTAAATTCGATACGTACATTTCAGGTGTTTTGCCATCTAAATGACGCACAGCTAAGCCAATTCCACCAAAATATTGGAACGGATCGTCATTGGTCATCAAGGCATAAAGGTTGGTTGAACGCGAGAAAATCACACCATCAGTACCTGATAATACTTTGTTGTATAAACCTTCACCGTCACCAAAGGTATCGCCAACATTTTCAGACCAACGTTTTTCATCATAACCGAACGCGTAGCCCATTCTGTCTAAGTAAAGATTTGCCAGTTTGTCGTCACTTTCCCATGTATCTGACGCCAATGAACTTGCGGCAAGACCAGTACCGTAATTGCCCGTTTCGTTAGAGAAAATACGAATAGATGACAGATAATTAGCATCTTCTTCTGACTTTCCTTTATCTAACAACTCCTGCTTCAACGCATTCGCATGCCGATAAACAAAGTTGTTTTCTTCCTTCATTTTCGCGACTTTATCAATCGCTTTTGCAAGCCATAACATCACGTTCGGGAAGGCATCACGGTATAAGCCAGTTGCAGAAATAACAACATCGATACGTGGACGCTTCAACTCACTCATTGGAATCACTTCAGTATCGACAACATTACCTTGTCTATTCCATTTAGGTTTTAAACCAAGTGCATGAAGGATCTGTGCTTCTAACGCGCCTTGATGACGCATGGTTTCAAGCGACCACAATGAAAATGCTAGTTTTTCTGGATACTTACCATGTTTTTCCACATAGGCATCAATGGTTTGATTCATTAACGTAACACCGGCATCGTAAGCTTCCTTCGATGGCACTTTTGCAGGGTTAAAACCAATTAAGTTACGACCCGTTGGCGCTGCATTTGGGTTGCGAATAGGGTCACCACCATAGCTCACTGGAATGTAATTAGCCTCAAGTGCCGACATTAAATTCGTTATTTCAGCGATACCTTGGAAGTTATCCCAGTATTCCTTCGCCAACGTTAAATCTTGCGTTAGTTGTTCATCTAAATCAGTCAAAGCTTCAGGTGTTTTAACGAATGTATTGATTAACTGAAAGCCATCTAACGCTTCAAGCTTTTTAACATTACGCTCGTCAAATTTTTCAGTATCAGCAATCGCTAAGCCGTGCTCAACTTCATAGGCGGCAGCACGTGTAGTAAAATCATCACCAAGCATTTGTAGCATGGTTGAATACAGGTGAGCTTCAACAGGTAATTTACCAAAAATGTGAATACCCAGTGGTTGGCTCATTTGCGCCAAAGCATTTAAGTGATCTTGAATTCGTGCAATTTGCGCATCAAAATCATTCGTTAGCTCTTGTTCGCTCATTGACAAGTCGTTCAACATATTGAGCTTAATTGCCATCGCGATAACTTCTGCTTTCGTGTTGGCTTTGGTTTGCCCCTCTTCAAGCATCATATAGTTGGCAATTTTTTCATTTAAATCTGCAACTTCAACATAAAGACCTGCTTTAGCAAAGCCTGGTGTTAAATGGCTGATCATTGTTGCACGACCACGACGTTTTGCCTGCATCGCTTCACCAACATTATCAATAATGTATGGGTAAAATACTGGCTTGTTACCAATGGCTAAGCTTGGCGCGTCGTAAACCGATAGACCACGCTCTTTACCTGTCAGCCACTCTTGCGAACCATGTGTACCTAAATGAATGTATGCGTCAGTGCCAAAAGTTTCACGAGCGAATAAATAGATTGCAAGGTAACTGTGGTTAATCGGAGTTTTTGTTGAATGATAGAGCGACGAATGCTCTTCTTGCGTTTCGCCACGCACACCTTGTGGTAAAACAATCATATTGCCTAAGTTCATTCTTGGGATAACGAATGCTTTGACTTGTTCACCGTTGATTGTTGCTTCACGCAACATACCGCTTTCTTCTGGGTTACCCCAGCGTTCAACAATTGGCGCAGTTACCGTTTCAGGTAACGCATTGAACCAAGAGAGGTAAGTTTCAAGTGGCATGTACTCCGCTAAATCTTGCTCAATAAGTGCTTCTGCATCTTCGCCACGGTAGTATGGACGTAACAACTTGCCAGCAGATTCAATTAAATACTCGCTACTTTTTACATCGATATTGTAGCCTTTATCCTTCATTGCTATTGCAATCTGCTCAATCGACGAAGGCACATCCAGAAATGCTGCGCCAATGTTTTTCTCACCCGGAGGGTAGTTCCAAATAAAGGTCGCTACTTTTTTATCGGCGTTGGCAATATGAGCCAAGTTAGCATGGTTGTATGCTCGCTCAACAAATGCATTTAATTGATAGTCGATAGCGACTTTAGCGCCCTTTTCATTAGCCGCGATAATAGTTGGATCCGCACTACCTGTATCTTCCGGCATAACAAGGAAAAATGGAGTAAGCGATGGTGAAATGCCAGCGTGGTCTTCTTCAAACTGTGCTTGGTCACCTTCTGTGTAGTTCAATGCGTGTAACACAGGAACACCGAGTTTTTCAAACTCACCACGACGTTTTTCTACGTAATGTAGTGAGCGATAATTCACTAACAAATCAACACGTGGCGTGCCGTCGTCGAGTGCCAGTAAATCGGTATAATTTAACGCTTCGTCATTACCTTCAAAGAAGAAACCGAATGCTTTACCGCCTTTGTCTTCAATACCTTTTATCATGGCATCAACAATTTGTTGCTGTTCATAGTCAACAACACTTCGGTGCATCCCTATAGCAATAACAACTTGTTTTTCTTGCGGTGCGAGGAAGTCAAAAAAAGCGTCTTCATCCGCCGTTACTTGGCCTTCAAATTGACTATGATATAAGCCAACGTTAGGCACAATAAATGGAGGTTGTGCTTCTGTTTTTGCAAGCGATAAAATTTCATCCGAGACTAAATACATCATTTGCTGATAGTTATAACGACCAGCATTTTTGTAGTACTGGCCTATCAACTGATGGTTCTCTTCACTCAGCCCTTGGTTCATTTTTTCATTGGCTAAGTCGCCCAAGGATACAACGGGTACATTAGGGAATTTAGGTAGCATCGGCTCGTATTTAGCAAACATAAATTTGCTCAACGCAGGATTAATCCCATCCATTAGGATAAGCGATGCCTCACTCCAATCCTTATTTAACTGATCGTCATCTTTGCCTTTAGTTGAATAAACCACCAACTCAAAAGGCTGGTCTTTCGCTAAACTTTTGAGTAACTCACCTTTTGGTTTTGAAGCATGAGAAGACATCATAAGTAAAACTTGTGGTTTAACGTCAGTCACTTCATCTGCCTGCGCATAATTCACCATGAGCATTGCCCAAAACGTGGCAAAAATCAGTGCGAGACTCGTCAAAACGGTAACCAAATATGGCGTTGCATTAACTAATGCCGTTGATAACTTTTCTTTAATCACTTTCAACATGATTATTTCCCTTCACTTGCTTGCGAATCATCCGCACCCTGCTCATTCTCAGGGACATAAACAAAACTACCGTCTGCCATTTTGTAGG
The DNA here is from genome assembly GCF_030161435.1 of Thalassotalea loyana. GTDB lineage: Bacteria > Pseudomonadota > Gammaproteobacteria > Enterobacterales > Alteromonadaceae > Thalassotalea_G > Thalassotalea_G loyana. The sequence goes on from NZ_BSSV01000004.1 coordinate 114,019, forward strand.
CCACACCTGCACGCATACCTTCACCAGTTCCAATTTCACCTGTTGATTTGTACTGCTTGATTTCCTTACCTTTTTTAACAATTACTTCCATGTTCGGTTTACCCGCGTTTTTCACCACGGTGACATCGTCATCATTGAATACATTTAATGGGTTCTGCGCTAATGCAATCATCAGTGCGGCAATAATCACCAAGAAAACATCAACGAGGTTTACCGCACTCACAATCGGGTTTAATTCTTCATCGTCATCTAAAAAACGCACAATTAAGCCTCTTTTAACTTACGAATGTTGATCAATTCATTAGCGCACCAGCGCTTTTTAACTGACGCTGGCCAGAAAGTAATTGAAGAAATAACGAGGCCCCAAATAACGGCTGCGAAGGCAATAATTAAGTTTTCACTAATGCCTTGTATATTTCCATCAGCCAGAGCTTGTAGCGCCGGCCCCATCGGAATCATGGTTGCAATAAGCCCTAACATTGGCGCAACGCGTGTCACAATTCTTAGTGTTTCAAGTTCTTTTAATGCGACAACTTCAAGCTCGTCTTCGCTTGCTTGCGGGTTATTAATGAAATAATTATGAATTGGAAATCCTTTAATTGTGCTAGCTTCCAGGCTTGTAATTTGGCGCACATAGTCAATTCGATTTTTACGACGTGTCACTAATTGAGCGACAAAGCGGCCGGCAGCAAATAGCGCGTAAATCATTAGTAGGACAATTAGAATTAACACAGGTGTCATTAACATTGTTGACACTTGCGACATACTTAATTCAATCATTTCAATAGTCATTTTTGTTGTTATCTCCAAACACTAAAAACCAAAGTTGGTACATTTCATTTGCCAGCATTCTATAGAAAGAAAAAAACAATTACAACAAATGATAATTATTCTCATTTGTGTTTACATTTGAATTTCGATCGGTTATGTTGAAAAAAGACGTTAAGCCAAGCGCTTAAAAAACAAACATTTTTGAACAAGTAAAATACGTATAGGATTTAAAGACTCATGGTTAAGCACCATTTATCAGCAATTAGCGTGGCAATCGCAGCATCATTCGCCACTGGTTTAACACACGCAGACGAAGCACCCGCTGTTGTTTTAGAAAACATGGAAACAATTACTGTTTCTAGCAAGCGTGTAGAAAAACCATTAAAAGATGTTGCTGGTAGTATTTCAGTGATCAGTGCTGACGAAATTGAAAAGCAAGCAGTTACTGACATGAGTCAATTATTCAAATATGACCCGAGTGTTGAAGTAACAGGCGACACAGGCCAAGCACAAAATATTGTTGTTCGTGGTATGGGTGGCGATCGTGTATTGCTGATTAAAGACGGTATGCGCATGAACGAAGGCTACGGCGCAAATGGCTTAAACGACATTGTTGGCCGTGGTTTTATCGACACAGACACAGTGAAACAAGTAGAAGTTGCTAAAGGTGCTGCTTCTTCTTTATATGGTTCTGACGCACTAGGCGGTATTGTTGTATTCACAACAAAAGATGCAAGCGATTACCTTGAAGAAGGTGAAAACGTTGCAGGTAAAGTCAAGTTTGGTTACAACTCAATTAGCCAGCAATACAGCGGTGGCGCAACATTAGCACTTAAAACAGGTGACCTAGAGCACCTATTCAGTGTAACGAAACGCGCGGGTGAAGAGCAGCAAAACTACAATGAAACAGAGCCAGCATTAGACATTGATTCAGAATCAATTCTTTATAAAGGCAAATACAACTTAAACGACACTGACTACATCAGCTTTAGCGCTGATCTATGGAAGCAAGACGTAAAGGGTGACTACGCATACGGCCTATTAGAATACTTCCGTGACTTAAATGGTTACACGGTGATTGATGAAAATAGTACAAGTGAGCAAGACAATAAGTCATTCCAGCTACGCTACTTCTCAGAAACAGCGACACCAATTTATGATGTATTAAACGTTTCTATTTACAAAAACGAGACTGAACAAACTGACATTGAGTATGGTCAACTCGACATTAACGCGAACTTTGGTTTCCCATTAATTGAAATTCGTGACATGTGGAAAACATCAGTTTACACGCAAGATACAATCGGTTTCTTATCGAACGCGAGTTTAAAACTTAATGACCAACATACACTTGGTTACGGTTTAGACATTGAAAACTCAGAATCAACACGTACAGAAGTAAAACTATACGAAGTTGAAGGTGTAGCTAAACCAGGTTACCCACAAGAGTCAGCTAAATTTCCAAAAACAGAAGTAAAGCGCGCAGGTATTTTCATTAATGACGAAATTACCCTATTAGATGGCGACTTAACGGTAACACCAGGTGCTCGTTTCGACCAATACGATATGACAGCAAACGGTGCGTTAAAAGAAGACGGCACAGCATACAACGACTTTGATGAAAGTAATGTATCACTAAACATTGGTGCGCTTTACAAAGTTTCAGACTCGATCGCAGCATTTGCTCAGTATGGGCAAGGCTTTAAAGTTCCGGCGTACGACCTAGCTTACATTGACCACGATAACTCATTATACGGCTACAAAATTGTACCAAGTGATGATTTATCACCAGAAGAAAGTGACACGTTTGAGATCGGTGTTCGTGGCCACGCTGGTGACGTTTTCTTCAGTGGTGCCGTGTACTACAGCGAGTACGACAACTTCTTATCAACAGAATTAGTTGATATTGAAACCAGCGTAAATCCTTGGACGGGCCAACCGTCAGACGTATTAGTTTACCAATACCGCAACATTAGCGCGGTAACGATTAAAGGGATTGAAGCGTCGGTTCGTTACCACATTAACGACGAAGTTGCAGTATACGCTAATGCAGCATACAACGAAGGTGAAGACGACGAAACAGGTGACTACTTAACTACATTAACACCACTTTCAGGTGTTTTAGGATTAAGTTACACACTTGAAAGCTTAACAGCTGACGTTGTGCTTAACTGGGCTGACGACATGAAAAAAGCCAACGACGGCGAATTCAAAGCAGCCGGTTACGGTTCGGTAGATGTCATGGTGAGCTACGACGTGAATGACGACTGGCGCTTCAACGTTGCAGTAAATAACTTATTCGACAAAGAATACATTCGCCAAATTGGCGTAGGCGGTCACGCAAGTGACTCAACATTAGAAGGTTTAACTGAAGCTGGCCGCACAATTGCAGCAAACGTTAGCTACCAGTTCTAACCACTAAGTTAACTTCTCCAAGCAGGTTCAGTTTGTAAGAATAACAAGGCAACTCCAGGCACGCCTACGTTATTGACTCCTTACAAACTGAGCCACCCCCTATTCTTTCTCATCGCAGCCACACAACAAACGCCCTTTTTCATCAAAAACATTGCGATAATTTTGTTGATCACATGTCATTTTAATATTGAGGCAACTAGCCCCGCTATGAGGGTATTCAGAGTAGTCGACAACCACCTGCACTGTCTTTTGGTCCTCTACACCGAAAAACTCTTTGGTAGATGAGCAACCCGTTGATAACGCCATACTCGCGAATAAACACGAACATAGAAGGTGCTTTTTTAATAGTTTCATATGTACACTTCAAAGTAGGTAAATTGGGAATTATTGTTTTTTTATTTTAATTTATACTCTTTACACTATCGTTACGCTCAACATACCGCAAATAAATTTTGGACATGTCATAGAATCAATTCAATATGATAAGATAGTCTACAACCTACAGTACAAAATGATAAAGAATGACGAAGTTAAATACCTACCTTGTTGGTGGCGCAGTACGCGATGAATTACTTGGCCGTAAGGTTATTGAACGCGATTATGTTGTTGTGGGTGCAACCACAGAACAAATGCTAACACTAGGATTCGAACCTGTAGGTAAAGACTTTCCCGTATTTTTACACCCTAAAACAAAAGAAGAATACGCCCTTGCTCGCACCGAAAAAAAGCAAGGCCACGGTTATCAGGGCTTTGTGTGCTATGCCTCACCTGACGTTACCCTTGTTGATGACTTAAAGCGTAGAGACCTAACCGTAAATGCCATGGCAAAAGCCTCAACGGGTGAAATTATTGACCCATACAACGGCCAGCAAGATCTTGAAAACAAAGTACTTCGTCATGTCAGCAACGCATTTGTTGAAGACCCACTTCGCGTGCTACGTGTTGCACGTTTTGCTGCCCGCTACTTTGAGTACGGCTTTACCGTTGCACCAGAAACGATGGCTCTCATGGCCGATATTGTTGAGCAAGACGAGTTAGAGAACCTGTCAGCTGAGCGTATATTCAAAGAGTTTGACCGTTCACTTGCGGAAGATCACCCAGAAGTGTTTATTCAAGTACTCAAAGACTGTGGCGCACTTAAACGTATTTGGCCAAGTTTAGACGTACTTTGGGGCATTCCCAACCCAGCCAAATGGCACCCAGAAATTTGCTCGGGTATTCACACCATGATGGTACTGCAACGCGCTGTACAACTTAGCGATAAACCCGAAGTCAGGTTTGCCGCGTTATGCCATGATCTAGGCAAAGGACTAACCGACGAAGCAAAATGGCCTAGCCACCACGGCCACGAAAGCGCCGGCTTGCCACTAGTAAAAGAGATATGCAAAAAACTCAAAGTTCCTAAAAGCTATGAGTTACTTGCCCTACAAGTATGCCAATTTCACTTACATTGCCACAAAGCGTTTGAGTTAAACCCTAAAACCATTTTAAAGGTGTTTAACAGCATTGACGTTTGGCGAAAACCTGAAAACTTCGACGACTTTTTAATCGCCAATAAAGCCGACTTTCAAGGCAGAACAGGCTTTGAAAACCGCGATTACCCACAAGCCGACTACCTAAAAGCCTGCTTTATCGCCTGCCAGCAAGTCACCGCAAAACCATTTGTTGAACAAGGGCTGAAAGGCAAAGACATTAAAGATGCGATGAATGCGAAGAAGGTAGAGGTGATTAGCCAAACTAAAAACAAAAATAAGGATATATAACAACGACTTAAAATATATTGTCATATTTATCTCAATTTCTTTACAAAACCATTTGATATTGTCTATTTTTTAAACTAATTTTTAGTCATCAGATATTCAAAGGACTGAATATGAGTTTATTTAGGCAAGAAGCCATAAATCATCAGCGTGAACGCTTAACTGGCGAAATTTGTCTCGCTCAGCCGCTTTCAATTAAGCTTACTGTCTCGTTACTTCTAACGTTAGCAGTCGCCATTGTTTTATTTTTATTTACTTCTGAATATTCTCGTAAGGAAACCGTTCGAGGCTTTTTAATGCCGGATAAAGGTGTAATAAAGAGCTTTGCTCACCAAGGTGGAACAATTGAAAAAATATGGGTGAGTGAAGGTAAGTTCATTAGTAAGGGAGAGCCAGTTGCTACTTTAGTGATTCACCGAAATAGTCATGAAGGTGTTGCCCTGATAACTCAATTAACATCACAATTAACAGAGCAAATACAGTTAATTTCCAATGAAATTTCTCATAATCAACAACTTGAGCATACTGAGAACGAAAACTTAGTAAATCGAAAAAGTGCTTTAAATAATGAAAAGCTTTCTTTGGCTAAACAAAAGTCACTTTCGCAAGAAAAATTAGATCTTCTGACTAATCAACTTGTTGACATCGAGTCATTAAAGAAAGATGGATTTGTTTCAACAATTGACGTAGAGCGTCATAAACAGTCACTCCTTGATGCGCAGCAAGAAAAACATCAAATAGATAGATTATTGCTACAGCTTAAAAATCAATTAGCTCAAATCGACTTCGAATTAGTCAATTTACCGCGACAATATCAATTAAGAATTAATAACCTATTGCGCCAAAGATCGGATATTGAGAATCAACTTACTCAAGTGAAAGGTAGCTACAAATATACGGTTAATGCCAGTCACTCGGGGCTCATTACTGGAATACAAGTTGTAGAGGGTGAGACGTTATCACAATCAGTAGCTCAAACAAGGCCTTTAGCTCATATTTTACCAGAAGATTCAGAGTTGATTGCTGAACTACTCCTGCCGACACGATCAGCGGGATTTATCGAAATAGGACAGAACACGAGGTTACGATTTGATGCATTTCCCTATCAAAGATTTGGTTACATCGAGAGTGAAATAATTCGAGTAGACCGTGCTCTTGTATCGCCTAATGAAGTATCACTGCCGATTGCATTGAGTGAGCCTGTATACCGCTTACGAGCAAAATTGGACCAACAAAAAATTAAAGCCTATGGCCAATCCTTTAATCTTAAAAGTGGCATGTTGTTTCACGCAGATATCATGTTAGAGAAGCGCTCTCTAATCGAGTGGTTATTTGAGCCTATTTTAAGCCTAAAAGGGAGAATCAGCTAAAACTGTTTCTGTATGCATAGTACCCCTATGCATTATGAAGAGAGCGGCTCGCTTTAGTATTTTTAGCGATAGCACTAAAGCGAACTATATTAACCGCTAATCCACAAAAAGGAATTAGCATTTAACGACTCGACACTAGCGAATAAAAGTGTCGAATACAAGGAGAAAGTTATGCGTGAAATAAGCATAAATGAAGTACAAGAAGTGAATGGTGGAATTATTTGGGGGGTTGCTTGGACTACAGTGGGAGCAACATTTGCAGCTACAGATGCGAGTCTGAATATTAAAAGAGGATTTGAAAAAGGGTTTGAATCAAAAAAAGAAGAATTAAAAGATAAAAACGGGTGGAACTAAAATGAAAGAGCTCAGTAAATTAGAATGCTTGAATGTTTCAGGCGGCGGTGCATGGGATGACTTTTGGGAGTCAGTGGGCGAGTATGTCGGTGAGTTCATAGCTGAACAAGCCTACAGCGCCGAGTCGAAAAAATTGTGGGATATTGGCAATGGCGGTGATCTTGAAGGTTTCTTAGATAGTCAAAATGACCCTCTCCTCTAAATTAAACACGCGGAAACATAGTTTCCGCGTTTATTCTAGGATTTGAAATGATAAAAAAAATATTTGTCAGCACATTGCAGTATTTCGGAGTATATGTTGCTTATTGCAACGTTGCTTCTATTATCGCAACGAAAGATGTTACATGGTCGATTGACGCAAACCTATTACCTTTTTTTGCAATTCTAGCTTGGTTCAACATTATGGTAGAAAAAGAATCGAAAACAACAAAATAATACTGTTAGTAACAGATTCTGGTCAAAGAAAGTAGGAAAACAGATGAAGCAAGAGTTAAACTTTGCGATGCTTAAAAGTGTTCCTTTACTTTTGCAGAGAGAAATATCTGAATGCGGTCTTGCTTGCATAGCAATGGTGGCTTGCTATCACGGCCATGAAATTGATTTAAAAGCAATTAGAAACCAATACTCTGCCGATATACAGGGCATGAATCTGAAACAAGTTATTGAAATTTCTGATTCTCTCGGCCTTGCGTCACGAGCTCTAAAATGCTCTATGAGTGAAGTTCACAAACTACAAAAACCGAGTATTCTTCATTGGGATATGAATCACTTTGTAGTTCTAACAAAAGTTTCAGGTAGAGGGGCAAAAACTAAGTTTTATATCAATGATCCTGCCGTTGGAAAAAGAGTAATTGATACTAAAGACTTTAGTAAACACTATACAGGAATTTGTCTAGAGCTCACACCAACCAATAAGTTCGTTAAAAAGACAGAAAAGTCTCGAATGAAGTTATCTCAACTATGGAGTTCTATGACGGGGTTAAGGTCAGGTCTCCTCAAGCTCTTGGCGCTTTCTTTCGTCTTACAAATGTTTACATTGATGTCCCCTTATTACATGCAATGGGTAGTTGATGAAGTTCTAATTAGTTTTGACGAATCTCTTCTAGTTGTCCTGGCATTGGGCTTTGCATTTATATCTGTAATATCAACAGCTACCAATGCTGTGCGAAGCTGGCTAATTTTGCGGGTATCCAGCCTTCTTAATATGCAAATGGGAAACAATTTGTTCAGGCATTTATTACGCCTTCCTATAAATTACTTTGAATCACGACACATTGGAGATATTGTTTCGCGTTTTGGCTCTTTATCTCAAATTCGTGAACGAATAACCACGGGAATTGTTGAAACAATTATTGACGGAGTAATGGCAATTACAGTTTTAATTATGATGTCCCTCTACTCATTTAAACTTACACTAATTGTAGTGTCAGCTTTAGCGCTTTATATAACCGTTAGGATGACATTATATAGTCCACTCCACCATGCAACGGAAGAGTTAATTCAGAGCTCAGCCAAGGAGCAATCTAACTTTTTAGAGAGTATTCGAGGAATCCAAACGATAAAATTATTTGGTAATGAATCACAGCGACAAGGAGTTTGGCAAAACCGATACGCAGAAGTTATTAACTCAGGTATTATTTTAGGCCGCCTGAATATTGGTTTTGATTCATTCAAAAAGCTATTATTTGGGTTAGAGAATGTAATAGTCATTTACCAAGCAGCGCTAATTGTAATAGCTAATCAATTAACTATTGGTATGGTGCTCGCTTTTATTGCATATAAAAGCCAATTGACCACTCGATTCGCTAATTTAATTGAGCAAATTATTCAATTTAAAATGATGCGCTTACACTTAGATAGAATTTCAGATATTGCACTGGCTAACCAAGAAGCTCACTTAGAAGGTCAAGTAGGAATTTCTAAAGCCAAAGGACACCTGGAACTAGAAAACATTTCGTTTCGTTATGGAGATGAGCAACCTTATGTTATTGAAAACATAACTTTAACGATACCCCCTGGTGACTCAATTGCGATAACAGGTTCGTCGGGTGCTGGAAAAACCACGTTAATGAAGATTATGCTCGGCTTACTACAGCCAACATCTGGTAAGATCATGTTAGATGGCATAAACATAAATCACTTTGGTTTAAAACACTACCGCAAAACAATTGGAGCCGTCATGCAAGATGACACGCTTCTTGCAGGTTCAATTTCCGACAACATTAGCTTTTTTGATCCACAACCTAATTATTTAAAAATAGAGAAGTGTGCCCACTTAGCCGCAATACACGATGATATTTCAAAAATGACAATGGGGTATAATTCATTAGTAGGTGACATGGGTTCTAATTTATCCGGCGGTCAAGTGCAGAGGTTGTTATTAGCTCGTGCTCTCTATCAGTCTCCATGTGTATTGTTTATGGATGAAGCAACTAGCCATTTAGATAAAACCAATGAGGCGAAAATCAGTGAGCAAATCCAGCAATTACCAATCACTCGCATAATGATTGCCCATAGGCAAGAAACCATAAATATGGCAGATAAAGTATATAAACTAACAAATAAACAACTGTTACAAGTAAATCCGCCAAAGCCAAGCAATGCGATTCAATAGCGCATATTGAAAATAATGATGCTCATTGGCTCAACTCCCACTGCATCAACCTCAAAAAATATTAACAAAACATTAACCATATATTTTTTATGGTTACCTTGGTTTTTTAGATTTTTGTACTAATTTTAAAGGACTGAAATGGAGGTCGTGTTAGCAGGAATACATGCCCTCCTTAAAAAAGCTAACATTCATAGGGACTTAGTATGGACTTGCTAAAAAAAATAATACCTTCCTTAAAGGTAATACTACTCTTTGGCTCTCTATCATTTATAACAAGCTGTTCTGATAGTAACGATGATGTCACCGATATTGTTGTACCTGAGCCTCCTGCTCCGCCAGAGCCAGAAACCGTTTCATTTTCCGGTGGTGGTGTAAAAGGACCAATGGCATTGGCCGAGGTCAATGTCTATCAAATAGACCCAACGGCAGAAGACTTTAAAGGCGATATCGTTGGAACAGGGTCAACCAATGCACAGGCCCAAATTGAAAACCTAACCTTAACCCCGCCTTTATCACCTCCTTATTTACTCGAAATTACTGCAATTGAAGGAACAATTGACATAACCACTGGCCTTTCGCCTGTTATTACGCAAGTCAGCACATTGTTAACTCAGCAAATGATAGATGATCAAATTGCTATCTATGCTACGCCGTTAACAGATATGACGGTTTCTTTGATTTTTAAAAATGCCGACTCTGACGAAGCACCTTATACAGGCAATAATGATGGTGATACTACTTTAGAAGAAATCATGGCAGCCATGCCAGCAGCGCAAAGCCAAGTAAAATCAACTTTAGGCTTTGGTTTAGATGACGACGTGGATATTTTTACAACACCACCGTTGATTGATGATTCAACTGATTCTGCCGACGCTCAAGCATCAACAACTGCCTATCGTAGCGCCGTAGAGGCACTAACAGCCATAGTGTTCGAAATGCAGCAATTGTCTGGTGATGGCGATACAACCACCGATGCAATTATCGACGACATGGCAGCTGATTTATCCGACGGTATGATAGATGGTGAAGTAGACGGCGAGGAAACCGCAAGTTACCCCGAAGAAGCACTTGATGTGTTAGCCCAAGATCCTGCAACGCTTCCTATACCAAACGACCCTGAAGGACGCACAGTATCAGATGTGAAAGATGTTGTTGTTGGTGAAACTGAGCAAACCGGACAAGACGACACAGATACCACCGAATTCGAAAACTCCGATGAAGAAATTGTGGTAAAACCCGCAGAAACGTCACCCGACATTGATGGTGACGGCGTGTTAAATTCTGATGATGCATTTCCTGAATCTGCAGCCGCTGACACAGACACTGACAATGATGGTACTCCCGATGTCAGCTATTTTGTGGTCGACGGTGTAAGAACGGAAGATATTGATGAAGCAAACTCAGATCCAGATGACGATAACGACGGTGTTGCAGATGAGAACGATGACTTCCCACTAGACGATACCGAATTTTTAGATACCGACCAAGATGGTGTTGGTAACAACGCCGACGATGATGACGATGGTGACGGTGTTGTTGATACAGATGATGACTTCCCTTTAGACAGCACTCGCTCCAACGCAATAGATCAAGACAATGATGGATGGCCTGAAGGTCAAGATAGTGATGATAACGACAGTGCTGTACCTGAAGGCGACTTTGTAGATACAGATGGTGATGGTTTAGCAGACTCAGGAGGTCTGGCACCTGACCCAGATGATGATAATGACGGTGTTTCTGATGCTGACGATGCATTCCCGCTCGATGCTACCGAATCAAATGACCAAGATAATGATGGCATTGGTGATAATACCGATACAGATATAGACGGTGACAATGTTCCCAACGATGACGATCTATTTCCACGTAACCCGCAAGAGTCAATCGATACCGATTTAGACGGTATTGGCAACAATAGTGACTTAGATGATGATGGTGATGACTTAACCGATGAACAAGAAGCGTTAATTGGTACAGACCCGTTAGATAGTGATACCGATAATGATGGTGCATTTGATGGCAGCGATGCGTTTCCTCTCGATCCTCTTGAGCGCTTCGACAGCGACAATGATTCTGTAGGTAATGAAAGCGATAACTGTCCGCTCGTTATTAACACAAGCCAAATAGACACAGATGAAGATGGCTTTGGTGACCTATGTGACAATGACGACGATAACGATGGTGTACCTGATACTGAAGATGACTTCCCGCTTGATGATACAAGAAGTGAAGCGAGTGACGCTGATGGTGACGGCTGGCCAACAGAGCAAGACCCTGATGATAACGATGCGTCTAACCCAGGTACAGAGTTTATTGATACTGATGGAGATGGCATTGGCAATACTCTTGATGACGACGACGATGGTGACGGATTTGCCGATGAACAGGATGAGTTCCCTCTTGATATCAATGAATGGCTAGACAGTGACCAAGATGGTACTGGTAACAACGCTGATACCGATGACGATAACGATCAATACTCAGATAGCGATGAAGTTGACGCGGGTTCAGATCCGTTAAATGGTGAAGATTTACCGGATGATTTTGATGGTGACTTTATTCCTGATGTTAACGATGATGATATTGATGGTGACGGTATCGCTAATGGTGATGACGCATTTGATTTCAACCCTGAAGAATCTGTCGATTCAGACGAAGATGGTGTGGGTGACAACAGTGACGCATTCCCAAATGATCCAACCGAAACGAATGACTTTGATCAGGATATGATTGGTGATAATGCTGATAACTGCCCGATGGTTGCCAACCCAGAGCAAACGGATATTGATGAAAATGGCGTAGGTGATGTTTGTGATCAATACAGCTTTGATTTGAATGGCACTTGGCTGGCAACAGAAGTTATCAGCTTTGACCAAAATGATCCTAAATGTAGTGTGCATCAATCTGAAACATGGTTCCTCGACATTGAGATGAATGGTGAAATGCTATTTATCAAGGATGCTGATGACGATGATGAAGATGACGGTGCAGAAGGCACTGTAGATTTAGCCGGTAACATTGAGCTATCGCCGTTAGATGACGAAGATGATTTTGAAGCACAAGACGCTTCTTATAATAAAGACACTGGCTTATTAACTATTGAGTATACCCAGACCTTTGATAAGGATACTGCAACAGAATGTGCAGTAACGGGAACAATTACTGCGACTCAATTTACGGACACTAATGAAGAAGCAGCATTTACCGATGGTATTGCATGGTTTGAAGCAGATATGGAGTATGACGCTACTGGAGTTTCAGAACTGTTCTTCGAATATGGTGTCATCACAAATAGTGGCCCAGAGTCAATTTTCTCCTACGACAAGGAAACTGAAACCTGGGTAACAGCTGATGATGAAGAGACGAGTGATTACGCATTAACGCCAGATGGAATAATTGCTGATCCCGATATTTTTGAAGTACAGAGCTTTGGTGAAAATGGTGAAACGGCAATTATTTCGACAGGCATTATTGACGAAAGCATTGACCTTCTAGCTACACCACTTGCTGGCGTAATGCAGTTAGGATTACTTGAAGAAGAATTCTATGGCGTTATTCCGAAAGAGGCTGTATTTAGTGAAGGCGCTGTTGCTTATCTTCCGGTGGTTGAAGGGCTAAATGACGTTTTTGAATTCTGGTGTGATGATAGTTTTATCAGCCAAATTAACGAAGCGTTAGTCTGTAGCAATGGTGTAGTGTTATCTTGGAATACTGACAATGTTGAGTTAGCCCAATCTATTGATGATATTGTCAACATACCAGGCACTCCTGCCGACCAAATGCACGGTGCAATCTGGCTCGGTTCCGAGAATGGTTATGATGTGCAAGCTTATTTTGTCTCTGACAATGGCCAAGCCGATGGAACCAACCTTAAAGCAAACATATACAAGTCGACATATGATGGAACAGCCCCAGAGTTGTATGATTCAGTTGATGTTACTGTCGATATGGTTGGTGATGTTGCTGCATATAGCTTCCTAATCCCTGACTCTTTGCAGAACTTCTTAGACATTCATTCTGAAGACTCAATGCCGATGGTATTTGAAGACAGCGAGTTGGAAGCCAGCACTATTGTTCGCCGTGGCCATAAACAGACTGCAGGAGAACGCGATGATACAGGTATCGTCTTTAACTCTATTGCGTTTAACGACATTCTTGCGGCATTTAACTACGTTGATACCGACGGTGACGGTATCCCAGATCCTATAGATGATGATAAAGACAATGATGGTGTATCAAACGACGACGATGCATTTCCATTAGATGATTCTGAGTCAAATGATACCGATGGTGATGGTGTTGGTGATAACACTGATACAGACATTGATGGTGATGGTGTCGTAAATGATGACGATTTAGATCCATTTGATGACACTGTAACCCAAGCAATTAGCTTTACTGCAGATGATTTATTATCAAGCTATGTTCAAATCCTTGATGGCGCATTAACTGAACCAACACTCAGACTCGGTGTTAACGATGGTCAGCGTTATGAGTTTGATCAAGGCTTTATGTCAAAAAGTGATTCATTTGGTAGCAGCTTTGCTGACTTCAATTTCACTGCCGAAACAGCAACGCTCAATCTATATTTTAGTAATATGGACAGCTCAAGCTTCATGACCGTCGACCAAATGGTTGATATAGGCATGATAGACCAACAAAGCGCTGATAATTTCAAAGCTATGTACGGTGACTATCAAATTGAAGTCATTATCACAACAGGTCTGACAAAATGGCAAAGGTTAGAGAGCGTTGCGCCTGTTCATAGATTTTGGCAAGTTCAAGAACAGCAGTACTTGATTAGTCCTGAATGGGAACGTGAGCAGTTAACTGGCTCAGTTGCAGTAAATCCTTTTGTAACAGAGTCTGACGGCGCGCTCGTCGAGCTTACAGACTATTCAACGATTAATACCATTGCATGGACAGCTGATGAATTAACAAGTAGCTGGACACTGCCAGTGAATATAGACCTTTTTGCTGAAAATCAATGGGATCGAAAACAATTTGATATTGTTGATTTTGGCGAAAACAATGCTGCGACGTCGCAAATATTCGATATTGAACTCACTTGGGCAATCGATTCTGATGGACTATTAGTTTTAGATCTAGGAGATAACCTCCAGGTTACGATTCAAAAAATAGAAACGTTTGAAACGGGTGTTGGTGCGCTTATTCAAGCGACAGATGGCCAGTCAACAATATCTTCATATGAATTATTGTTAACGCAAGGTTCAAGTATTGATATCGAACCATTACTCAATCGCTATCTTCAAAATAGCTTTAGTTTAACCAACCCTGATGCTTACGATGAAGATGGCATGCTAGCTAACGATGCATTCTTTGGTTATAGGCTAGAAACGGGTGGTTCTCGCGCGACACGCATCCTAGATGGTGGCTTTAATTTCTATAATCATAGAGATGGCTGGGATCGTTGGTTTTGGTCAGAGCAAGAAAATGGCGATATAGAGCTCAATGCGCTGTGGCACAGTTACGATGGTGTATACGCTTCTTGTTTTTGGGAAACAGACGAAGAGTGTAATCGCTGGAGAATCAGAATGTGGCGCCCACTTCAACTTGTAGGTAACCGCTTATATGTTCTGGAATGGGAAGAACGAAACAACAATTCATTCACCGTGCCATCAGCAGATGAGGACTTGTATGTAGCAATTGCTCCGCGTATTAACTTCTATGAGGTTTACGATATCGATTCTGATAAAGATAGAGTATTAGATAGCATCGATAACGACGACGACAATGACGGTGTAAATGACGCAAATGATGAGTTCCCATTTGACCCTAATGAGTCAATGGACAGTGATGGTGACTTAATAGGTAATAACGCTGACAACGATGATGACAATGATGGTGTTGATGATAAAAACGATGCATTTCCATTAGATGATTCTGAAACTTCAGATACAGACATGGATGGAATTGGTGACAATTCAGATGATGATATCGATGGTGACGGCACGTTGAATGATTCAGACCTTGCTCCGTTTAATGAAGATGTTGGCGCTGCATTGGCATTTACAAGTGATAACCTGCTGACGAAATATGTATTTATTTCCGATGGTGCACTTGATGAGCCTGATATCGTTTTAGGTTTTTCAAACGGTGATACCTACAGCTTTGCTAATAACGTCGCTATGAAGCAAAGTGCATTTGCATCACTAACTGGGGGTTATGCTTTAGCAAATGATACATTGACCGTTGATTTTGACACCTCTGAGACACTAACGCAGTATTACCAAGTCGATGACTTAGTTGATATGGGCATTATCGACCAACAAACAGCCGATAACTTTCTTGAACAAAATGGCGATTACTTCATCGAAACTAACGTCGAAACACAAGGTGTAACATGGCAGCTAATCAATACTGATGGCGACCAATATGTTTTTTGGCAAATTTCATCTCAAACGTTACAAATAGTAGATGATTATTACCGAGAACTATTGTTTGGCGCTTTGGACGCGCCGGCCCAGCCTTTCGTTAGTGATGGACAGATTGTTACCTTGGTCGACTACGACTCACTCAGCTTTACTGCATGGACCAGCGAAGAGTTAGTGAACAATTGGGCGATGCCAGTCAAACTTGATTTCGGTTTGGAGGAGCTATCGCAAACCATTAATGCCGATATTGTAACTTTTGCAGATAATGGTACCGGTACATCGTCAATATTTGGCTTAAGTTTTAATTGGCAAATTGACAATGATGGGCTGTTGATCATTACTTTAGACACTGGTGAAGTCATTTCTATTGCGAAAGAGGCAGTTTATGACACAGGTATTGGTGCCTACATCACTTATGAAGTGAATGGATTAACCTATACAAACTATGCTTTGCTTGTAGAGCAAGAGCAAATTGGTGATCTCAATACCTACACTGATTTATTCCTCCAAAACAGTTTTAGTTTGACAGACCCTAATGCTTATGACGATGAAGGAATGCTAGTTGATGACCGAGTGTTTGGGTGGCGTTTAGAAAACAACGACAGCAGAGTGACAAGAATAACCAACGGGGATTTCGATTTATCACAAATGTACGGTGGTTGGGACCGATGGTTCTGGGAGTTCCAAGAAAATAACCTTGTTGTTATGACAAGCTTACGCAGTGACTCAGGCTCTTTTGCAGACTGTGACGCTGAAAACGATGACTATTGCAATTATTGGCGTGTCAGATATTGGCAACCGTTAGCGACAATAGGCGATCGAATTTACGTACTCGAATGGGAAGAGATAAATGATGCAGCCTACAACTTCCCGAGTGAAACGCCTGTGTGGTCAATTAACATCCCACCTCGTATTCAGTTTTATCAAGTCATGGATATAGATTCTGACGGAGATGGCATCGTCGACTCGCTAGATCCTGATGATGACAATGACGAGGTTAATGACGAAAATGATGCTTACCCGTTTGATGTTAATATGAATTAATAAATATCAAAAATGTTTGAAAAGACCTGAGCATTGCTCGGGTCTTTTTCTATCACTAGCCTGCTTTTTACATCCTCTTGATAAAAAGCATGCTAGAGTAATTCAAAAACATACAAGGAAACAGTTATGGCAACAATCTTGGGCGTTCCTGCCTCACCATTTGTCCGCAAAGCAATGCTAGCGCATTTAGTTAAACAAGTGCCGTTTGAGATCAAAATGGTGCCACCAGGTAGCGACGACGAAACCTTCAGACAAGCGAGCCCGATGGGTAAAATTCCAGGCTACCAAACGGATAAAGGCACCCTATTTTCTGACTCGTCGGTGATTATCGCGTACTTAGAAAAAGTGCATACCGATACGCCGCTTTACCCAAGCGATCCTGAGCAATACGCACAAGCGATATGGTTAGAAGAATACGCGGATACTAAAATGTCTGAAGCGACCAACGCACTGTATTTCCAACGTGTGGTAGGCCCAGCGTTTTTCGAACACACAACCGACCAAGAACGCGTTACGCAGGTTATTAATGAATTAATTCCACCCGTGCTAGATTTCTTAGAAGGTAAGTTAACGTCAGGTAACTATTTTATTGGTGACAGCTTAAGTGTGGCAGACGTTGCCATTGCAAGTAACTTAATGAGCTTAACACGCGCCCAATACACAATAGACGACAACAAGTGGCCAAAAGTCTGTGCTTTTTACAACCACTTTTTAAGCCTAGATGCAGCAAAACAACAGCTAGCAACCGAAGATAAAATCTTCAGCCGCTAATGCGTTAGCCCCTTCATACCAATTTCATACCTAGGCACTACGCTTAAAGTATTGCGCTAGGTGTGGATAGTGCTTTAATACATTCTCTTGAATAAACGACACTGGCATATCGGCAAATGTGCCATGATCCACTAAATACTCCATATGCTTGTCACCACCATCGGTAAACTCATGAAATATTGAGTCGTTGATACCGTCAAACTCAAGCGGGTTAATATTGTTGCGCTCGCATAACGCTTGATCAAACGCTGGAGTGGCTTTTACCCACTTCCCTTGAATGAATAGATCAACATAGCCATGCATTGAAAATACGTCAGTGCGCAGTATTTCGAGTAACTTAGGGTTAGCTAAATGGTTTTTGACATCTGCCAAGCCAATACGCGCCGGAATGCCTATTTTACGGCATAGCGCTATCATCAACGCGCTTTTTGGCAAACAATAACCTTGTTGGTTTTCGAAACAAAAGCTGGCTTTTAAGGTAGGCTCACCGTCAAAGGCGGCGCTCGTGTCATATCGAAAGCCATCACGTACGGCGTAATAAATTGTGATTGCATTCTCAATGTCGGCCACATTGCTA
This sequence comes from Thalassotalea loyana, assembly GCF_030161435.1. GTDB lineage: Bacteria > Pseudomonadota > Gammaproteobacteria > Enterobacterales > Alteromonadaceae > Thalassotalea_G > Thalassotalea_G loyana. Next base: position 132,090 of record NZ_BSSV01000004.1, read on the forward strand.
TATACAGGTAACGTGTCAAAGTACGCCGCAACTTGCGGATCGTTATAATTGAAAAAGGGCGTTGCCTCTAGGTACTGTTCCATAACGTTTGCTCAGCAGTTTTTTGGTTATTATTACCCACTGTGCCAATAACAAAATGACGATTACTGACAATTTACTGAACAAAAAATTCATCACCCTACTGGTGAGGCGCACTTCTTGGATTTTCTCGATATTGGCTTGGCGTTACTCCAAACCACTTTTTAAAATTACGGTAAAATACACTCACTTCAGAAAAGCCTAGCTGCGCTGAAATTTGCTGATTAGTTAATTCGGTTTTCACTAAATAGTATGACGCTTTTTGTTTACGTACTTTTTCACGAATATCTTTAAAACGCGTCCCTTCTTGTTTTAAACCTCGAATTAAACTCTGCTCGCTACAAAAGAAATGCTCTGCCGCATGAGGCAAGTTAGTATCACCAATAAACGCAGCATTTTCGATATATTCTTGCACCTTTTTACTCAAGCTCATGCTCGATTGATAATGCGACATTAAGCATTGTGGTGCGTTAATTAAAAACGTTTGAAGGCTGTCTGGCGTTTGTTTAATTGGTGTATCAAGTAACGCGGTGTCGAAGTATATGGCGCTTTCTTGTTGATCAAAATTAACCTGAGTTTTAAACAAGCCAGGCAGATATGAACTTGCATAACCGGCTGAAAACTTGAGATTGAATTGAGTTAACTCAATCGGCTTATCAATCATCCAGCTTAGCCAGCGCCAAATCACACAGCTGGTGAAAATAATAAAGTAGTCGTGACTCGCATCGTCAGACAACGTTTCACTATCGTCGAACACTACTTTAGAGACTTGCTCTCCAATGTCTAAACGCCAGTTTAATTCTCGACTTAATATACCGTAGAAATTACATGAACGATGAATCGCCTGTTTTAACGTGTGGCAGGTAATGCAGGCATAGGTCATCATTCTAAAACTACCGGCAGGTAAGGTAGAATTAACACCACCAAATGACTCGTCGTCTATCGCCAACACACTTTGCTTGATCATCTCAGCAAATCCGTCTTCGCTTACATCTTTACCTTCGTTTGCGTACACGCTTTCAGGCACAGAAAATTGCTGGCAAATCTCTTCGGTTGAATACCCTCTTTTTTGAAAGTCTCGAAAATGCCAACGAATAAACGGATTAGGAATCAGGGCTTGCGTCATAACGTCATGTTTTTAAATAAGGTCGTATTAGCTTATCACTTTCCTATTTGCTCAAACAAACTATTTAACTGTATATAAATTCAGTATATGATAACAATGTATTCCTAATAGAAGTCAGCGCGTGAATTTATATATTGCAGAAAAACCTAGCTTAGCTAAAGCCATTGTTTCGGCACTACCTAAACCGCACAAAAAACAAAATGGCTATATAGAAGTTGGCAACGGCGATATTGTCAGTTGGTGCATTGGCCATATTTTAGAGCAAGCTGAACCTCAGGTTTACGACAGTAAATACCAAAAATGGCATTATGAACACTTACCCATTGAGCCAGCGTCGTGGCAATTAGTACCGAAAAAAGCGAGTAAAACGCAGCTCACAATTTTAACGCGTTTGATCAAAAAAGCGGGCAACATTATTCATGCTGGTGACCCTGATCGCGAGGGTCAACTACTTGTCGACGAAGTCATTAATTACGTTAATATTCCTGACGATAAAAAACGTCGTGTTCAGCGCCTCTTAGTTAACGACTTGAACATTAACGCAGTCAAAAAAGCGCTCAATAATTTACAACCAAATGCAGACTTTATGCCGCTGTCAGTGTCGGCATTGGCGCGCTCTCGGGCTGATTGGTTATATGGCATTAACCTAACTCGCGCATTAACAATTAGAGGGCAAAAATCAGGGTTCAACTCAGTGCTTTCAGTAGGACGAGTGCAAACCCCAGTATTAGGTTTGGTCGTTGAACGTGACCTACAAATTGAAGACTTTACACCACATAATTATTACGAAGTGCTCGCACACTTAACCACTCAAAACCAAGAACCTTTTAGTGCTAAATGGCAGCCAAGCGAAGCATGCGCGCCGCACATGGATAGCGAACAACGAGTGATTAACAAGTCACTCGCTGAACATGTAATTACTCGCATATCCAATCAGCAAGCTACCGTAACCAAACTAAATAGCAAAGACAAAAAGCAAGCACCGCCATTGCCCTATAATTTGTCAGCGCTTCAAATTGACGCAGCTAAACGTTTCTCAATGAACGCAAAACTGGTGTTAGATATTTGCCAAGCGTTATATGAAAAACACCAATTGATTACCTACCCTCGCTCAGATTGTCGCTTTTTACCGACAACACAATTTGGTGAGGCTAAGCAAATAATTTCGATGTTGAGCAAGGCTGAAGAACCCTTAGCAACGGCAGCAAGCCAAGCCGACGCCAGCATTAAAAGTAAAGCGTGGAACAACGCAAAAGTTAGTGCTCACCACGCCATAATCCCAACGCTAAAGCCCGTTACGTCAGTTAACCTCAATACCTTTGAGAAGAATGTATATCAATTGATTTGTCGTCAATACTTAGCTCAGTTTTACCCTAATTTTCAGTTTCACGAGGTGAGTGTTGAGCTCGATATTGCAGGTGGGCTGTTCACCAGTAAAAGTACAAAAACACTAGAGCTAGGCTGGAAGAAGTTATTTAACGCGAACAATGAAGATAAGGCGCAATTACCACCGTTGAAAAAAGGTGACGTGTTGACCTGTTCAAATGGCGAGTTGTTAACAAAAGAAACGCAACCACCCAAGTCCTTTACTGACGCAACCTTACTCGCCGCAATGACAAACATAGCTAAATTTGTTCAGAACCCCGACATTAAAAAGCAATTAAAAGATACCGACGGCTTAGGTACTGAAGCAACACGTGCAGGCATTATCGATTTGCTATTTAAACGTCAGTATTTAAAACGACAAGGTAAAAGTATTCATGCATCAGATCTTGGCCGTGGCTTTATTCAAGCACTACCCAAAGAAACCACCTTGCCGGATATGACCGCACATTGGGAGTCGTCACTTAATCTTATGACGCAAAAACAATGTAGCTACCAATCGTTTATGACGGGGCTAAGCACCCAATTGCATCAGCTAATTGATACCGCTTCTACCATCAGATTCACTGACTTACCTAAGGTAGATAAACCAAGCTTTAAAAAACGAAAACGTCGTAAACCGTCAACAAGTAAAAAAGCGAAAGCAACCACCTGACCTTGACGAAGCTAAGATAATATTTCACAGTAAACTCACTCGAAATAACATGTAGTGATTATGATTCATTGGCTAGTTACCTTGGTTTTACTTCCTGTCTTTATTGTTCAAGGCAAATACGTTCGCAAAAATACACCAAAGCTTGCTGAAGCTTCTGGTCCACGTATTGTTTCTGGTAACGCTACTAACGCTGCATCTACCAATACACTCAATGTCCTTGTGATTGGCGATTCAGCGGCAGCAGGTGTGGGCGTTTCAAACCAGCGCGATGCACTGTTAGGGCAACTCTCAACAACATTAAATCAATCGCTAAAGCATAAAGATATTTCATTAACACTGATGGCAAGCACGGGTGCAACAACGCAAATGACATTGTCGAGGATACAAGCATTGAACGCCGAACCATTTGACGTGGTAGTTACTTCGCTTGGTGTTAATGATGTCACCAAAGGTATTACGCGTGATAAATTTAGCGCACTGCAGCATCAATTAATCAAATTGCTGATCAGCAAATTTTCAGCGTCGGTGATCATTGCCACGCAAATTCCACCAATGCATCAATTTCCTGCACTACCTAATCCCCTTCGCTGGTATCTAGGTAACAGGGCTAAACAATTGAATAAAGATTTAACGCAAATTTGCCAAGCGTATGAGCAAACACATACGCTCACAATTGAACTGCCTAATGACCCTTCGCTTATGGCCAGCGACGGTTTTCATCCTGGCCAACCGGTTTATCAACAATGGGCAATCTCGGCGAGTGAACACATCGCCGATAAAATTACCTAATCGCTTTGTAAGGCAGTAATTGGGTCAAGCTCTGACGCTTTTATCGCTGGATAAACACCAAATACCACGCCCACTAAGGCACAAATACTAAATGATAAAACAATGGCGCCTAGCGACCAGGTGACGGCCCAATTTGAATACAGGGCAATAAGTTCAGAGAGAATAATCCCGAACACAACACCGATAATGCCACCAAGAATAGATATCGTGAAACTCTCAGCAATAAACTGGCGTTGAATATTCTTTTGAGTAGCCCCAACCGCACGTAACAAGCCAATTTCTTTGGTTCTTTCTAGCACAGTGGCAAGCATGATATTCATAATACCAATACCCCCAACAAGTAAAGAAATCCCCGCTACACACGACATAATAATATTGAATATTTTCTGCGTTTGCTTTTGCTGTGCCAGTAACTGAGCCGGTACAGTTAAGGTAAAGTCATCAATATTATTGTGACGTTTGATCAGTAATTGATTGATTACTTCAGACGCTTGCACCGCATCAACATCTTCACTGAGTTTAAACTTAATACTGGTTAGCTCACTCGCAAGCGGTTTCTGCTTAAATTTGCGTTTAGCCGTTGTTAAAGGAATAAAGACATTGTCTTGCTCACCACCAAGTTTAACCCCTTGAAATTCGTCTTTTCGAAGATGAGGTAACGCAATAACGCCAACCACTTTAAACCACAAATGATTGATTTTTATGTTCTGCCCTACTGGGTCTTCAAGCGGAAATAGCTTGCTGGCAACATGGCTACCTAATACGGCAACTTGGCGATAATTATCGTCATCACTTTGGGTCAGTAGACGGCCGTGGGTAACGCTTAAATTAGACAGAGAAAAGTAACTTGAAGTTACCCCTACAGCATCACTGTTACTTTGACCATAACCGCTAAAAATGGTGTAGGTGTCTAGTTTACGCTGTGCAGCGACTTCTTGAACAAAGGGTAGCGATTGCTGGGCAATTTGCGCGTCTCGCAAGGTTAAACCCGCCGAATGTTTACGTTGTTCTTTGAGCTCTTGCTCTTCAAACGACTTACTCTCAACAATTAAGTTATGAAGCCCCATCGTACTGATCATCTTAAGCGCTTCATTTTCCGCACCTTCACCAATATTGAGCATGGCGATAACCGCGCCCACACCGAAAATCATGCCCAACAAGGTCAATAGTGTTCGAAGTTTATGTTGTAGTAATTGCGCTATCGCATCATAGAATAATTCTAAATTTTTCATTAACTAGACTCCTGATTGGTTAATGAAATACGTTGACCTGTGGTGAGTCCATTAACGATCACAGCATGGCTTTGACTTGTTTGCCCAAGCTCAACTGGGGTTCTTATAAATTCATTATCTTCAAACAAGTAAACAAAGTACTGATTATTTTCACTGAAAATAGCTTGAAGCGGCACAATTAACTGTGGCTGTTGAGTTTCTACATCAATCTGTGCGGTTAATTTTCTGCCCGGTACAAATAATGATTCATTTTGAGAGGTTAGCTTAACAATCACTTCAAAATACTTTTGTGGATCACCACGCTTAACCGTTTGCGGAAAGTTAGCAACGGATTCAATCGTACCCACAAATTCAGTATCAACCGCGGCGTTCAAACGCATGCGTACTTGCTTGCCTTCAGCTAGGCCGATCGCTTCTTTTTCTTTGACAAACAGCTTAGTTTTCATTTCAGATGAATCAGGTAATTCAGCCAACTTTTGCCCAGACCAAACCGACTGCCCTTCCCGAGTTTTTTCACCACGCCAGTTTGAGCTATATACCAATAGCCCGTCATGTGGCGCTTTAACTTCGAGTTTTTGTAAGCCATCGTTGATCATCGCCAGCTTATTTTCATGCTGTTTCACCTTCATAGATAACAGATCAACTTCGCCCGCAGAACTTTCGCTAAAGCTTTCTTCTTTCCAAGACAAATAATCCTGTTTGGTCGCAAGGTATTCGCTGTCTTGCATCGACTCTAAAATTTCAAGCTTAGATAAAATGGTTTCATCGTTAATTTGATATTTATTGGCAAATATTTTTTCTTCGCCCACTATCTCAATATCTTTATTTAAGCCGCTAAGTTCGATAGCCAGCTCACTTTGTTTCTCACGCACATCTTCTGAAGACAGTGTCAATTCATGCGTTCGAGACTCACTTTGGCGTGTGAGGTTTTCAGCGTCGAATTTCGCGATTACTTCGCCTTCTTTCACTTGGCTAAATTCGGGCGCAAGCCATGCTAACGTTTGTACGCCATAGCGAGTTACAGGTGCATTGATCACCGTAGACTTCGCTGCAAACAACTCACCTTTTGCAGGTACTTCAATAAAGAACGGTTGCTCTTCTACTTTGTATAGTAACGGTGTTTTTTGACCTTCACTTGAACAGCCAGCAATGAACAATAATGCAGCCACCTTTGTCAGTATTCTCATAATGTGACCTCCATATCCTTGGTAATATCACCGTTAATGACGGCTGAATCACCGACGACTTGAATAACATCAACAGGTAGTTTCGATAAGCCCCACATGCCATTTTTTTCAACAAAATAGCCATCATCATCCTGCTTAAGTGCTTGCAATGGAACGGTATATTGTTCGTCAAATCGTTGCGTTATTATTTCTAATCGAGCGGTCATACCCGGTTTCATGGTGCCTACGTCAATATCATCAATGTCAATAATGACATCAAATACGCGGCTACGATCTTGATAAGATTTATCTCTAAAGACTTTACCAAGCGCGACAACTTTACCCAGGTATTTAGTGTCTTTTGCACTATCTAGATATATTTCAACAACCTGCCCTACTTTAACTTTGCCGCTATCAGGCTCAGCTACCTGTGCAACAATTTGCATTTCCTCGATTAACGCAACTTCTAATACTGGCTGACCAAATTGAATGCTTTCACCAACAGCAGGTTTTTCACCTTGCCAGTTCGTACGATATAACGTCATGCCCGACATAGGTGCTTTGACTTTCAATCGGTCAATATCAGATTTAAGCATATCCACTTCAGACGTTAGACGAGCCACTTTGCTTTTTAGACGATTTAAATTAAGTACTGAATTTTTACGATGGAAATCTAGCTTTTGCTGAGCAAGTGTTAGATCAGCTTCGGCAATAATAAAGTCAATTTTCGATTTCTCTCTATCGTTGTCCGATTGGCTATTGTCATAGATACCCGCTCGACGCTCTGACTTATCAAACTCCATTTGCTTTTCGGCCAACTCAAGTACCAATTCCTGCTCTTTTTCTTGCTCTTTGATTTCCTTATTTTCGAGCTCTTTTTTCGCTTGAACAAGCTTGCCATTTTCTTCAACGAGACGATCTGATACTTGCTTGTCGTCAAATGAAACAATCACTTGCCCTTCTTTAACTTTACTGTTTTCAGGCACCAATGACTTTATTTGATACTGCCACATTTGTGCAATTGATGGTGGTGCGATTAACTGAGACTGTTTAGATTCTAATTCACCACTTGCCTTCACACTTTGCTTCAGTGTTTCTACTTGTATTGAAGTGACAGGAGGCTTTTCGCAAGCCGCTAGAAAAGATGTTGTGACCAACACGGCCATTATTTTACGAAGCATTAGCACCCTCCTTCACTTCAATTTGAACACTCATCCCGGGTAATACGGTGAAGTCAGGTTTCAATGAATATTTAAATTTAAGGCGATAGTAAACGTCATCACCCCACATAGTGCGCTCTTCAGGCTGTGAAGCTACATCAACCAACTCTGTATCGAATGAACGTGCTGGGTGGGCGTCAAAAATGAACGATGCACGTTGGCCTTTCTTAACTTTTTGAAAATCAACTTCATGAAGCCAAGCTTCAATGTATAGGTTATTGCCAGACGGAATTTCAGCAATTTTCCACGACGGTTGAGCGGTCATACCAACAAAGACTTTTTCACCATTCCATGGATGCTTACCATATAGAATAGCCCCTTCGTCTTGAGCTGTAAGGCGCATCTTACTAAGTTTACTTTGTTGATAGGCAAGCTCAGTTTTATTTTTCGCAATTTCGAGTTCTTTCTTTTTGATGGCAACCTGATTTGACAGTTTTACCTGCTTGAGTCGCTCTGTGGCTTTAGCGTATTCAACAATGGCTTTTTCGTAGTTAAGCTGATACTTCTCATAATCAAACGCACTGATGTAGTCTTTACCAATGCCCGCATCGATTTTGGCTTTATCAAGTAACAACTTGGTGCGCTTAACTTGATGCTCTGCTTCAATAAGCTTTTGATTACTTTCGGAGGTTACTCGAAATAATTCATCTTCAGCGCTAATTAAGCCTGCTTTTGCTTGCTCAATCTTACCTTCGATACCGGCACTATCAAATACCACCACGACGTCGCCTGGTTTAGCAACATCCCCTTCCGGTAACATCCATTTTAATTGGACACGCCAATTATCCGTTTTTGGCGCATAAAATACTTGGCTGTCTTGAGTTTTAACTTGTCCTGATAGTAAAAAAGATTCCGCAAAACACAACGGACTTACCAAGGCGAAAGCGAGCATTAAACGGCGCATAAACTATCCTCTACAATTTCACCATCTTTCATACGAATCACGCGTTGCGCATACTCGGCAATATCTTCTTCATGGGTCACTAATACAATGGTATTGCCCTGCTGATGTAATTGATTGAGTAAATTCATAATGTCGTGGGATGTTTTTGAGTCCAAGTTACCTGTTGGCTCATCAGCAAAAATAACCTCAGGGTTATTGACCAATGCTCTAGCTATAGCGACACGTTGGCGCTGACCACCAGACATTTCAAATGGCTTGTGGTACGCGCGGCTTTTCAAGCCAACTAAGTCGAGCATGGCTAAGCTTCTTTCTTGAGCTTCTTGTGTTGTGCAATCGCTGTAACGTAACGGCACCATGACATTTTCAACAGCACTTAAGCGGGGTAACAGGTGGAATGTTTGGAAGATAAAGCCAATTTTTTGATTACGAAAAGCGGATAAAGCTTCATCATCCATATTTTCAATGTGCTGTTCAGCAAGCAAATACTCGCCATTAGTGGGCGTATCTAAACAACCGAGAATGTTCATTAAACTGGATTTGCCCGAGCCAGACTGGCCCATGATGGCAACAAACTCGTTTTTTTTGATGGAAAGAGAAACGTTATTCAGCGCAATAACTTTTGATTCGTTCTCACCATAAATTTTATTAATATCAATTACTTCTATCAAAATAATTCCCTTTATTCTTTAACCCAAACAATATACACAGCCCAAGAGAAATTAACAACAGATTAACATAATAAGAATTGAACTCTACAAGTAAAAATATTGACTATGCTTAAAGCTCAATGAGTAGATACTCGACTTAGTAGAGGACACCATATGTTAGGCGAACAGCACTCTTTAGAAAACGACTTCCCGGACTTTAAGGATCAGTTACAAACCTTAATGGCAACAAACGAACGATTTGTAGCAGATAACAAAAGATACAACGCATTGGACAAAGAAATAAGAGTACTTGAGATGAGAGACTCGCCAATAAAAGACGAAGCCATGCATCAATTAAAACATGACAGAGCAGAGTTAAAAGATAAGCTGTACCAGCAACTGCTCAGTGCAAGAAGCTAAGGTGCACCGCTCACAAAAGAGCAAATATGGATAACCAGATAAACAACACACGAACAGTAAATTATAATCAAAAGACGAGGTGAGTTTGTAATTTACTGTTTATTTTTATTTATTTTTATTCATTTTAGTATTCATTAACGCCATCTTTTTCCCTCAAAAAGAAAATAAAAACAAACCCAGAAAATTCATCAACTTATATAACACATCATTCTGTTAACAGAAAACGAGCACCTCATTAACAATCAAAGACCGAATAAACTACGCATACCTAACTACATTTACCGCATAACCACTCACAAAAACACCGAAAACCGACTAAAAAAAGCGCAGTTTTGCGGAATAATTACACCTTGATTACAAACGTCACGAATTTCTATAAGAAAAAAACATTTATAAACAAACTTTAGCAAATAGCTGATGCACACTGTTTTCGTGCTTCATAGAGAGCAGTAATGAAACATAGAGAGAAAACATGAACATCAGTAAATTAAATAAAGCGATTAAAAGCGCTATTTTATTAAGTGTTGCTTCCACCCCATTTGCAGCAACTCAAGCAATGGCTGATATGAGAGCCGACCAACAAATTGAAAAAGAAGTAGAACGCATTCAAGTTACCGGTTCTCGTATTAACCGCACCGATATTGAATCATCTAGCCCTATTACCGTTATTGACGCAGAATTTATTGCCGACAGTGGCTTCCAATCGGTTGAAGAAATCCTTTCTTCACAACCTATGGTAGCGGGCATGAACATCGGCTCAACAACTAATAATGGTTCAGGTGGTAGTGCCACGGTAAACCTACGTGGTATGGGTTCACAGCGCACACTTGTATTACTTAATGGCCGTCGAATGGTTGCATCGGGCACAGGTGCAGATGCGTCAGTTGATTTAAATACGATTCCTGTATCAATGATTAAAAACATTGAAATACTTAAAGACGGTGCGTCTGCAGTATATGGCTCTGATGCGATCTCTGGCGTAATTAACATCATCACGAAAAAAGATTTTGAAGGCACAGAATTAACCGTTGATGGCAGCATTACTGACAAAGGTGACGGTGAAACGGGTGGCTTTAGTATTTTACACGGCACTGAGTTAGCTGGTGGTAACTTAGTGGTTGGTGTTCAATATTCTGATCGTGGTGAGGTGATTCAAGCGGATCGCGATTTTGTTCCGCCGGGTGAATCCTCTTTTGTGCCTGGTGGTAGCTTAAACGATATGGTTCCAGACGGTAACGGTGGTTTTAAACCGCGTGATACTAGTTACGACTACACAGAAGATAGCTACGCTCAAACACCAAATACATTAGCGAGCCTATTTACCAGCTACAACAAAGAGATTGCAACCGATACAGAGCTTGCGGTTGACTTTATGTATACGCGTCGTGAGTCAAATCAGCAAATGGCACCACAGCCAGCAGACATTGACTTAGACTCAAGCCAATTAGACAGTAAATATACTGATCATTTCCAAGATGAAGATGGCAATGTGCCTGAAGAGTTACGTTACAAGCGTCGCATGACAGATGCTGGCCCTCGTATCTATGAACAAGAGACGGATACCTACCGTGCGTCTATCGGCCTTATTGGCTACTTAGATAACGATGCTCAATGGGATATTTCTGCTACTTATGGCCGAAACGACTCTAAAGACAAGGTCCAAAACTCAATCCATGCCGGCAACATGGAAGACAGTATTTACGCTAATCAAGACTTATGGTTTAGCGGTGATGACCTAGATCGTGATTTCTTAGTTAATGAAGGTGTTATTTACACCGAAGAAAACGAAGGTGGCAACGAACAGTTCATTTTAGCTGCGGGTTACAGCGGCACAACTGAAAATGATATTGGCTACGCAGTTGGCGTTGAAAGCCGTTATGAGTCAGGTTTTTACACACCAGATGAAGTGACTCAAGCTGGCGAAAGTACAGCAGCCCAGCAAGATCCGACTGAAGGCGATTACTCTGTTCAATCGGTATACGGTGAAGTAGCCGTTCCCGTAACAGATGCATTCAATGTAGAAGCCGCGTTACGTTACGACAACTACTCAACGTTTGGTGGTGCAACAACATGGAAACTTGGTGCAACCTACCAAGTAACTGACTCATTCATGATGCGTGCCGTCGCAGCAACAGGCTTTAGAGCACCTAATGTTGCCGAGTTATATGGTGGTAATTCAGGTTCATTCGATTACCTAGATGATCCGTGGGGTAATGAAGTTGACCCACAAATTCTAGTTAATTACACGTCTGATGAAAATCTTAAACCAGAAGAAAGTGAATCATTAACATTCGGTATGGTTTGGGAAATTCAACAAGGTTTATCAACAACGTTAGACTACTGGAAGTTTGATGTTACCGACGCAATTACTCGTGTTAACGTGCAATCAGCAATGAATGCTTGTTATGCAGGTAATATGGTTGCTTGTGACACCATCAATATCACGCCAGACGGCGATCTATCTGAGCTTTCATCGCCACTTACCAATGTAGGTAGTTTAGAAACATCAGGTGTGGACTGGAACATCACCTACTCGGGCGATATGTTCAAAGTAACACTAGATACAACCTACTTAATTGATTACACCGAAGATGGCATCGACTATACCGGTACTATCGACGGTAACATGGGTGGATATGCGGAGTTAAAGTCTAATTTAAATGTTTCTGCCAATATTACTGACGACTTTAGTGTGCTTTACACAGCGCAATATATCCAAGGTATGGATGGTGACTACTACGGTGAAGCATATAGCACCGACTCTGTTGTTTACCACAACATCTCAGCTGCTTACCACATTAACGATCAATGGAAAGTAAACGGCGGTGTTAAAAACCTATTTGATACTGAACCAGAGTCAGTGCCAGACGGTAACGACATGGGCACAGTACCAGCCATTTATGACGTAGTAGGTAGAACCTTCTTCGTGAGTACATCTTATAAATTTTAAGATGTCAGCCTAATAAAAAACGCTAGCCTCGCTAGCGTTTTTTGTTTTCAAAAGATCACAATCAACATTTTTTTCCGTAAGCCAAAAATGCAACTTGTTGAGATTGCTTAGTTTTGATGTAATAGCATGAACACATAATAATAACGACCGACTGTGAACGCTAAACTCGAGACCATCACATTATGTCCATACCAATCACGACAGCGTGTGCAGGAAATATATCAACAACTAGCGTCAAACGCTCAGAATATAAGCTTTTTTAACAGCTGGCCTTGGTTGTCAACCTGGCTAAAATGCTTACCTGAAAACCAAAAGATTAAATTCGTTGTTAACTTGGCAAACGAGCAGCCTACTGCGTGTTTTTTCTTAGGCCTGACACATAAAAAAGAAAATCGATTTAAAAAGCAACGTGGTTTCCTCAATAGTACAGGCGATGAAGTATTTGATGATTTAGTCATTGAATACAATAGTGTTATTTCACCGTTTGATTCACCAGCAGAACAGTTAAGAATTGCGTTTAACCATTTAAGCGAGGTTGAAGAACTGAGGGTACCCCATAGTTTTGGCTTAGATGTGTCATTATTTTCTGACTACTTTGTACGGGAACAAGAAACGCCAGCTTACTGGGTAGACTTAACACAATTTAGTGACATTGCTAGCTACAATACAACACGAAGTAAAAATACGCGTCATCAACTTAGGCAGTCTTTTAATGCCTATCAAAACCAGTACGGCCCACTTCAAATCGTTGCTGCCAATTCAACACAACAAGCGCTCCAGTTCCTTGACGCCTTGAAGCCTTTGCATCAAGTATATTGGCAAGGCAAAGGAAAAACAGGCTCTTTTGCATCGACATTCTTTGAAGTATTTCACAAAACGCTCATAGAAGATTATTTTGACGCTGGTGTTGTTCAGCTACTCAAAGTCACCAGTGGTAAAGAAGTTCTGGGTTATCTATATAACTTTGTTCACAACAATGAGGTGCTTTTTTATCAAAGTGGCTTTAACTACTTGCCTGAAAATAAGTTTAGGCCAGGTCTGATATCACACACCTTAGCCATCGAATACAACCTTAACGCCAACAAAGCAAAATATAACTTTTTGGCCAGTCATGCGAGCTACAAAGCTCGCTTATCAACACATCACGACATGTTAAATAGCTGGGTTATCTCAAAAAGAACAATGACAGGCTATGTGGAAAAATGCCTAAGGCTTATTGCCGATAAACGCTAATCTTAAGTATTAGAGCACGCCACAAACGGGTGAGTGCAGTGACTATTATCACTTTGCATTTCCTTCACTTATTGGCTATTAAACATTAATAACGAATTAGAGTAGAGTGGACTATATGACTGACAAAAAACCATATAATAGCGTTGACGATGTTATTGCTCTACTCGATGAGAATAAAAACCAACGAGGCATTGATAACTGGGAAAAGTTATCCAATAAGCATGAACTTACCTCGTATGGCATTGGGCTAACTCAACTTAGAAAACTGGCCAAAAAAATCGGCCGTAACCGCTCATTATCAGCGCTACTTTGGCAATCTGATGTGTATGACGCCAAAGTAATCGCACTTCTGATAGACGACCCTAAAGCAATAACGGAAGCACAAGCCGAACAACAAGTCGATGAATTAGCAGCGGGCATGTTAGTGCATGTTTATAGCTCGTGCGATGCCACATTAGCCAAATCTCCTTTGGCTTTTGATTTAGCAAACCGATGGCTTGAAACAGATGACGAATATCGGAGAAAAAGCGCTTACGGATTATTGTATGAACTTTCCAAAAATAAACGTAACGCTAAACTCACTGACGAGTTTTTCTTTAATTGCCTTGACCACTTAGAAGAAAGGTTGAAAGCAGACAATGAGTCTAAATCTATGCGTCTAGCCATGGGCGGGTCACTGATGGGAATTGGCAAAAGAAATAAAGCATTAAACCTTCGTTCTGCGCAAATAGCCAAAGATATAGGTCCGATAGATTTTAACGAAGACGGCGCTAAATGCGATCCTTTTGATGTGCACAAGCACTTGGTTAGCCCTTCATTACTCGAAAAACTCAATAAATCCTAGTACCTCAATCGTATTAATAATGCGGTGCAAGCTTCTTAGCATTTTTAGGATCAGGGAGAAACACGCCCTGTTTAAATGCGTCGCTAATGAGCAACTTAATTTGCTCTTCCTCTAAACCAATATTGTGCTTTTTGCTGAACCCAAAATACGTCTCTTTCGAACGTTCATTATCGAGTGACATAGGCGATACACGCAGCGCTCTTCGTTGAATCTCTGATAAATGTAAATCTAACATCATCGGATTGGTCATCATCAGGTCGATACGCTCTTTCACTAACAAAGATAAGCCGACTCGTTCATTTTGAATTGATACTTTGTTTAACGAATCATCATTATCGAATTTGAAGAAATAGGTAGAGCCTCGTGGAACACCAATAATTTTCCCTTTAAAGTCTTCGTAGGTATTTATCGCAATATCTTTTTTCGTGATAATAGTTAACTTATCAGCTAACTTAAACGGCGCGTAAAACGCAAATTCTTTGCGTTCTTCCGTGATATTTAGCCCGGCAATAACATCGGCATGCCCCGATTCGAGCAAGGCAACACAACGTGCAAAATTTGGTGCTTGAATATAGGTAAGATTACGGTCTAAGACCTTTGATAGTTTTTTGAGTGCAGTTATGTGACTACCGTACGGTTCGGGCCCTAAGTATTGATATGGGGGATGATCATCAATACAGGCTATCATGTCTTTATCGCCCGCATAGGCAAAAAAGCTAAAGAACAAAGATAAAGTTACAAACAAAACACTAATCATATTCAGATCAAGATAGTAAAAAATACTCCGCCTGTAAACATTTGTTACATCTCTAATAACAGCTTAATTAAAGTTATCTATAAAGAACAACAAGTTAAATAAAAGCCCGATAATTCGGGCTTTTCATTAAGTGATAGATTTTAAAGAATAGGTGCTTTATTTTTCACCGGTGTTACTGTTGCTTTGCCCTGAGTGAGAGACTTAGTCACTTCGGAAAACTGAGATAAAGGCCCTAAATCTAAATTACTCAGTACAATACCTAAGCGCGCATAGTGGAAGTGGTTCCACGCTTCACTTGTTCGTGACTCAACTGGCGTACTATTGGTTAAGAAATCCTGATATGAATTAATTCCCTCATATCCGCCAAGCGCGATGTTAAAACGAGCGTTATCAACAAGGCTCTCTACTTGCGCATCCGGTATAAACTGATTCGTGTCTAAATTTTCAAAGCTAGGCACAGTCCCCGAAGTCGGCGCAGTTAAAAACCAGTAAATCACTGATTGACCTTGTGAAAAAGCATCAACCGATATCGATAAATAATCATAATTTTGATAGTTCGAAAGGTCATAAGTTTCTGAGACACCAGAAACCACATTTGCTAACTCGGAATAATCCACATACTCGATTGGCAAATCAAAAGTTTGATTATTGTTTTCTGTATCCAATCGATTAAAGTAAAACATTTGAGCGCGGTCAGCACCTGTGCCAGTATTAACATCTTCAAAATAATACGAGCTTACACTAAAGTAATCTTTGTCCTCATGATCAAACACATAAAGTGGTTTGTCTTCGTGTGAGAAAACGTAATTTCTGAACAATCCTTCGCCATCACTAAATGTTAGCGCTTGTGTTGAGTTTTGAGCATCTGTATTGATCAGTACTTCGCTACCATAAAGGTTTGGCTGCACAGTAATTTGCGGTTGCGAGAAGTCATTGATGAACGCACCAAAAGCTTCTTCAGGATCACTATAAGTAAGCATGATACTAATTGGGTTGTAATCACCCTGAATAGGCTTACAAATTTCAATATCTCTAAATCTCGCTGCGCCCAATGATGGAGTCATTGAATATCCATTGACGTCATCTAAGAACCCACCTGAAGGAAAGTCCGTCGCTCTTTGCGGAACCGTTGCCAGTATTTCAATATCCTGACATTCACATTGACCTGTCTCGTTTGTGTATATGCGATAATTCAGTTCATCTGACATTGGTTGGTCAATCACGGTGTACATTTCAATTGGTGTAACACCTTGTACGTCACCTAATGTAGGCATAACCACCGAAATATCGCGTGAATCGCTTGCCGTAGCGTAGGTAATCACACCATTTGCGTTGGCACTGATGACTTCTTCATTTCCGAAGTTTGCATCATGAATAACAAGCGAAGCATTACTAACGGGTGTTTCATTACCACACGCATCTTGATAAACAGCCGACACTGTTAGTGTATTGAGGTTAGGTGTTGAGCCCTGATCAACAGAGCCACCATTTGTCGCAGTAGATGAACTTCCGCCACCACCACCGCACGAGAAGAGTAAAGACGACGTTATCGCGACAAAAACAGCATTAAACTTCATGTTCAATCCTTTGAAATAACTACAAAAAGGAAGAACATTAACATATTTTTAACAATGAGTTAATAAAAGCAATAAGGAAAAAATGAAAATAGAAATACAGCACATAAGCTGTGCAGCATGTTCATAAAATAAGAATATGTATTACAAATGGTACCGGAGGACGGACTTGAACCGTCACGCTCGCAAGAGCAACGGATTTTGAATTCACACTGTTTATACTTATACACCTATATTATCAATGTGTTATGATTACTTTATAATTCTATCATACCATTCTTCATACCAGAGTGTAGAAAATGAACATAAAAAACGATATTACAAATTGGAACATAATCAATGACGAATTAGTGATTATGAAACAGAATTCGTCCTATTGGTATGCACAGATTAAAACACCACCAGAATTAGGTTTTAAGAACAACAGAAAAAGAATACCAACAGGAATTAAAATTGGAACAGTAGAGAATTATTATGAAGCTGTGGCTTTTGGTCTTAACCTAATCGCAGAAAATAAAGTAAAAATAAAAGAAGGAATTCCACTTTATGAATTAAAACCTACTGTAAAAAGTGTTGCCCTAAAAGTAATAAAAGAAATACAGGATATGAAAATAAAGAGGCAAACACACAAGGACTACATAAGAATTCTTGAAAAGGAAATAATCCCACAGTTAGGACATTTATATTTCAAAGACCTACAAATAAGAGAATTAAAAGAGTTCTATCATAATAAAAAGGCAAAATCTCCAACGAGAATAACACTAACAAACACAACATTTGACAAACTATTTTTCTATGCAGTGGAAAACAAAATAATCAATCAAAGAGATACACCTGAGTTCAAAAGAATAAAAGTTGAAAAAGAAATACCAGAAGAAAAGATTATTTTCAGAGAAAATGATTTTGAAATAATAGAAAACGATTATAAAAACTTTATTGAAAATGGTACTAATAAAACATCGAGAGAAAACAGAGAGCTTTTATATTTATACATGGAGTTCCTTAAAAATACTGGCGTAAGAAGTGGTGAAGAAACAAAAATAAAATGGAAAGATATTTATTCATCTGAAAGAGATGGAAAAGAAAGAATAGTTATATCACTTAAAAAAGGAAAAATGGGGCAAAGAAAGAAATCAAGAGATATTGCCATTGATAAAAAGACTTTTAGTGTCCTTGTTGAGCTTCTAAGAAGAAAAATGAAAGATGACAACCCATTAAAAGATAAATCTTCTGAAATGAAATTTAGTAGTAAGTATTTATTTATTTTTATTAAACTAGCAAAAATTGAAAATGAATACATATTTCAAAGAAGTGATAAAAAAATACCAAACTTTGGAGACTCATTCAATCAATTAAAAGAACATTTAAACAATAGATTATCTGATGAAAAAATAACACTATATAGTTATAGGCATTACTACATAACAGATAAACTACTCAACAATGTAGATATATATAAACTAGCAAAATATGTAGGTAATTCAGTAGAAATAATACAGAGAAGTTATTCAAAAGTTACAAGCCAGCTAGCGTCTGAACATGTAGTAAAAGAGCTTGACATTGAACACTTTAACTAATCATCAAAATATAACAAAACAAGTTTGTTACATTTTAACGATTGACAATTTAAGGGGCTAGATAGCCCCTCTTTCTTGATTATCTAATTCTACTATTTTTATAGCTATTTCTTTTTGGTTATCATCAAGATCTTCAAAAGAGATAACAGTATCATAATTCTGTTTAGCTCTACCTTTAACTAACAATAAATCACGTTTGTTACCAACTATTGCAAATGATTGATTTTCAGCTTTTAGTTTTCTTGGAGTCTTTGAACTTGAAGACTCTTGAGAGCGTTCACCAGCTTTGAAATCTTCAAAAGATAAGCCTTCTTCCTTCATGAGAGCCAAAAGCTTTTCTGATGGTAATTTGAGGCTATTCATAGCCTCTTTTATGTTCTTCTCTACCTTCTGAGCTTCTAAAACTGAAAAATTAGCAAAAACTTTTTTTAATTTCTTAACATCTAAAAATATATCTTCCATATATATACCCTCTGATAATAAACATTAATAATATATCATTAAACAATAAAACATAAAAGCGCAATACAGCACAGCTTTGTATTTATGCGCCCTTTTTTATGTTTTTATCCTATAATTTATTATGACGCATCAAATAAACCATTCTTAACGATATACATACATTGAGAATCAGACATTCCAGTTATTCTTGTCATTTGTTCTGTATAACAAAAACAATCTGATTTACCATCATATTCAATAAAACCGCATGATTTAGGTTTTGGTGACAATTTTGGTGAATTTACATTATCATATATTGGTGCTGTATGTGGTAAACCTGCAATTCTTGGTTTATGAATTTCAAAATATTCTTCTTCACTCATATATTCCCTACCTCTACCAATCATCATTTTAGTTGTATCAACAGTACCGTTTTTAACTGCATTAGTTACATCTGAGTTTCCACCAATAACATTACTAGATTTTGTAGTATCAGTATTACTGGTATTTTTTTTACGAAGGTCTTGAGAACTCATTAAGTTATATAAATAGTCTACAAGAAAATAAATACCAACTAAAACAGCCAATAAGACATAAACTTGTTTTGGCATTTTAAATTTATGGGTATGAACTTCTGCTGATTTATAAACTTTAAAATACTTACTTGGTAATCTAAATGCTTTAGAACTTAAATCACCAACTTCTTTACGATTATCAGGGTTAAAAACCGTATCAGATTCAGCACGAACAACAAGTTTACCACCACGAGGTCTATAATAATTAATATGGCGATAAGTCAATTTTCTAACATGAGTGTCAATCATGGTAGGGTTTTGAGTAATAAGAAAGAAATCTAAACCATAATGTCTATGCCTTTCTAAATCTGTAATAAATTCAGGAATTGTTTCACGAGTATTTGTTCTAGCTCTAAATATTTCTTGACACTCATCAACTATAATAATTGCATCTTTGGGAAACTTCTTCCAATCTCTTATTGCTTCCTCAGTAGTTGGTTTAAAAGGAATTACATCATGATCTAATTGATTAATATTATAATAAAATACTGGTCTATGATTTTCATCTGGCTTTGGAAAAACACCCTTAATATTCCATAATAACTTCTCTTTAAAAGTTAGTTTTCTAGTGCAAATATAATTCTCATATATTTCTTTAATTGTGTTTAATGTTTTGCCATTCCCTGGCTTTCCTGTAACTAAATAAATCATAACAAATCTCCTTTTTGTTCTTATTTCTTACCAAATCTAAGCTTTTTAAAACTTCCCCCATTCAATCCATTCATAACCATTCTTACTGTTACTGCTGTAATAATAATATTCATTGCAATATCAACTTTTAGTAACATCAACATTTCCAACATAGAAACAGGTAAACCATTTAAATTAGCAATAATTTTTGAAGTTAATCCATCTGTTAAATTAGAAACACCAGTAAAGGTTGCATAACCAACACCAAAATATGTTAATAGCTTTAAAACTAAAGGTATGGCAACAGATATTAATGCATTTAATAAATACCCCATTAATTACCCCTAAACATAATCTGGTAAGCCTTAAAATAAGAAAATGCCATTACTAAATAACTAATCATTATTGCGAAATCACAAAACAAATCGTATTTGATATAAAACACTTTTCCCATAACAGTAAATGTTTCAGGAGCGGGGCAAGTTCCGCCACCAGAACCTAAAATAGATGTTTCCTTGAAATAACTATCTAAATCGAATGTTTCACCATTAAAAAAACCATCTTCGTTATTAGCTTTCCATTGATTTTGTTCATTAACAATTGCATCTATATCACTTTCATTTATTTTGTTTGATTCAACTATTTTATTAGCTACATCATCTAGTTTATTTACAATCTTATCTGCACTTGAATTAACTGAGTTATTCAAATTATCTAACTTAGTATTTGTTTCTGACGAATCCCCACCTTCCAAAGACTTGCAATATTGTAATTTTTGATAAGCAACAGACGCACAAAGGACAGGATCACCATCACATTGTTCTGGTTCACCGCATTGAGTATGTGTGTATGAAACAGCTCCTGTACCATCACCAGAAGCTTGACAATTAGAAGGGTCTACACAGGGATTTTCTGGATTACCACCAACAGAACCAGTATCAGAATCACCATCACCACCTGATGTTCCACCACCATGAGAACCATCAGTAGCTATTCCATCTTGATTTTTACTATTTAAAGGATGTTCTGGATCGGCTGTATTACCTTGGTCTGTATCACAATTTGCAATAGGAACACCACTAGAAACACATGTATTACCAACACATGCGCTACTTCCACTTGTCCAATTACCATTTACTTTACATTCAGGAACTCTATTATCTTCATTACATAGGTAAGAACAAACATCATCTTTTGTGACGTTATTAACACAAGTACCTTGTGCATCATATTTAGCACCTAAATGACCTACATCACACTCTGTATATTGAGGGTCGTTTTGGTCAATACATTTGCCCTCTAAACTAAATACCCCTTTTGCATTTGGATCATAATCGTCAATTCTATACAGATATATTTTACTACTTGTCCATACATCACTAGGACAGTGACTTGCTCTTGTTCTAGTACCAGCGGGACTTCCATAAGATTGTGAAGAAGAAGTATAAATAGTATACGTAGGCTGCCCCAAATAAGAGCCTTGAGAAATAAATCCATCAGGATGAACTGTACAATCAAAAGTTTCAAAAGAAGGGCTGGGTGTACCACACTGATAATCAGGAATTGTAGGAGCACCAGCAAAAGCATGGTCAATTTTTAGAAGAAATATAAAAGCAAATGCCATTAATATATATCTGGTAACAAAACCAGAACTATCTTTTATCCTAATCATATTAAGCATCCATCATAATATGAAAAGAGATAATCATTGTTATCATGTAATAGTCATAAATACTTAGCATTAAAAATCTCCTTTTTTTAATTTTTTTCTTTGACAAATAAGGCGTTTACACGCCTTATTTAATTTGATTAACCGAATATTGCAGCTTTAATCCATTTGAATAGGATTGTTACACCAGCAAGACCTACTAAAGCCATACCAACAGCAGTTAATGCAGCAGTACCATCAGTAAGTAATCCACCTGTAACAGTAGATACATCAACAGCAAACATTGCTGTACTTGCTACAGTTGCACCAACAACAACACCAGATTTTATAAGTAAATTTTTCATATTTTTTCTCCTTGTTATATTTATAATTTCCTTATTCTTTTTTTTAATTGGTTAAATCCAATAATTAGCAAAAAGCTAAATCCTTACCTATTAATAAGACTCTTTAAAATCATTCTAAAAAGAAACGCAAGAGCCATTATTGCAATAACAGAAGGTAACATTTCATAATATTCTTCATGTGTTAATCCTCCTTGGATTTCATTAACATGAACAATATATTCTGTACCCTTACAAGTGCGATCAACATCATAAGGTTCAGAACAAACCAAAACATAACCTTCCATAATAATTACTTTTCTACAGTTTCAGGCATAGATCTAAGATATACATTCTCATATATACCAGTACCTGATTTATTTATTTTGTTTTGAAAGCTAACTTCCGCACTAACCTTTTTACCAACAAGAGACAAAATATCTTCTTGGATATTTGGATTTTTATCTATAAGTTCTTTTGTAATATTAAGATATGCGAATTTAGTATCTAGTAGGACAGTAACCTTTATAAAAGTATTACCGTTATTTTCATTAGAATTTACATCACGAATTTCACCAACAATGTAATAACTGTTCTTATCAAACATAACCTATCTCCTTTTTAATTTTTGGCTATAACTAAACAATTACCACACAAAAACAATATTAAAAGAGATAAACAATAATTATTTTTAATATATTAAAAAAAGATATTACCTATTGGTATTTTTTGAGTTTAATATTTTTGAGACGTAAAAAAACCATCCGAAGATGGCTTTTTAGGGGGGATTGATTTATTGCAAAAGCAAGATTTAAAAAAAGCTTAATTGCTTATGATTTAATTAAAACATAGAAATAAATAATGTCAACAATAACAAGGAAATTATTTTAATTAATTTTTATATATTCGTTACGAGTTTTATATTCAACACCATTACAAACAAAACCACATATTTGTTTTTTATCATCACCATAATCATCCAAATAATATTCTATAAAATTACCATATTCATCATATATTGCATCTTTATATATAAATTCAACAAAATCCTTTAATGGAGATGTACAAAAATCTTTGAAATTATTATCTTTTACCATTTTAGATAATTCTAACAATGCTTCATCATCCGTTTTAAGTTCAAGTTTATTAAATCTTTTCAATTCCCTCCATAATACAATACACCTATCTATACCAAAAAAACCAAATCTTCTATATTTATGTTCTTTATAATGAGATTGTATTTGTCTAAACTCCTTACTATCTTCATCAGAGATACAAAGACCTTTCTTTATATACTTAAAAATATACGAAGAAGGTTTAGCCTTTTTCTTTCCTTTATCAGCTAATTTTTCAGATGTTTTTTCAACTACAAATTTACATGAAACATCATGTACATACTTATGACCAACATTTGAAAAAGATAATTTTGTATAGTGACTAATCCATCTACAGATAGCACTAACATCTTCTTTTCTACAAAATATTAGAGCGTGTTTATGAACAGCAGCACTTGAATGTGGCTCTTTAGACCAAAAACCAAAAGGCATATCAATATCCAATTTATCAATCTTTTTCCTAAAGTTTGACCAGATTTTATTGATAAAATTAACAGAATCTTTTGGTGTTGATTCTCTATCCCAACAGTCAGATTTAGATTGTTTAGGGTTAATATGAAACTTAGGAGGACAAGTAATAGTTGCAAATACCCATGTAAAACCCATTGCTTCAGCTTTAAGCTCTAATTGCTTGTTAAAGGCATGTAATTCAGCTAGTTTTGTATCATTATCTCTAGTTAATTGAGCTAAAGAGAAAACTTCACCAGATTGATTTTTAAGATAAGTGTTTTCTAAATATAGTTTTTCTTTTTCAAGCTTTTTCTTAGTTTTGTCTAATAGGCGATCAGTAACATAACTCATTTTATATTTATGCAAGTTAATACATTCAATATAGATAAGTTTTATTTGCTCTAGTTTCTTGTATAGATATTCGAAATCCATCAAATGATTAAATTTAGAATCCTTTCTATTACCAGCTAATTGAGAGAATTTTAAACCGAATGCAATTTCACTATTAGAACTTAAAGAATCAAATTTATCTTTATAATAAGAAATTAGGTTATATGTAACTAAAGATAAGTTTTCATAAAATACGATTGATGATTTTTTTGATTGTTTTATTTGAACGATAGAATGATTATAAATAAATTGTAAAAGCTCGTTTCTCTCACATAAATCATCATATTCTTGAATTGCTATTAACTCTTCTAAAATCCTTTCAGATTGAGTTTTTTCACGGCAAAGCTTAATGCCATTTAATAATGTTTTTAAATCTTCCATAATTATCCCCTTGTTATAATTAATACCACTTATATATAATCATGCAAGAGAGAAAATTTAGGAAAATCAAAATACCTTTATTTATAGGGAAATATTTTTTTACGACACTTATTCTTATTTATCCAAGGCATCCTGTAGGATGCAGTTTTTAAATTTTTCGATTGGTAAACTTTGCAACCAAACAGTACCAGTACCTTTTAAGGTGCTTAAAAATAAGCCTTCCCCACCAAATATAATATTTTTTATATTACCAGTAGTACATATCCCATACTCAATATCACCAGAATAAGCAACTAAACAACCATTATCTATTTTTATTTCTTCGTTATTTAGTTCTATTTGTTTAACATAGCCAAAAGTATTAAGGAATATTTCACCTATACCTTCAATTTTTTGAAGAATAAAACCTTCACCTCCAAAAATACCAGTACCTATTTTTTTGTTAAAGTGTATATCTATATTTGTACCAACAGAGCCGCATAGAAAAGCACCTCTTTGACATATAATTGAAGAATCATGTTCTAAAAGATTAATAGGTATAATTTTACCTAAATAAGGACTAGCAAATGCAACTTTTCCATCAAAGATGGAATAATTATTGAACTTTGCAAAAAACGCAGATTCACCAGAAGCAGCGCGTCTTGTGGTTTTCATAATATTAGAAATAAAACCATTACTTTCATTTCCATCACCAGCAATCGCCTCAAACTCAATACCTTCTTGCATAAAATACATACTTCCAGCTTGAGCAATTATTGATTCCTCAGAATCCAAAGTTATTTCTAATGTTTGTAGATCGTTACCTAAAATTTCATATTTCATAATATCTCCTTATAAATGAAAACTGCCCCCGAAGGGGCAGAAGGAGATGTGAAATTTTTTATAGAGGTTATCACTTCCTCTTACAATAATTATTTGTTATCTCCTTTTTACACACACAATTTAAAACAAACCTCTATTAGACAATCTAGAAACTTCTCTTTCCTTTAATTCATCCTCAATAATTTGATTATGAACCTTAGACAATAAGTTCATGTACTTTTGTTTTTCATCAAAAGTTTTACTATTTAAGCACTTATTTTTAAGATATTTATATTTATTATTTAATTCATCCATAACAGAAATTTTTATTTATATATTAATAAATATTACATAACTATTTTTAAAATCAACACTATCTCTTTTATTTTTTTAAATAAGTGGTACTAATTAACAATATAAGAAAGTGTATACACAATTTGTATATTTACTTTTTTCAAAAGTGTACTCACTACACTTTTGTTCCAAAAGGTTCGTCCTGCGGAGCTAAGAAATTTATTTCATAAATTAAAGGAGATAAGAAATGAAATATAATAAAAAGGAAAAAAGCGCTATAGAAACGCTTAATGAACTTACTCAAGCAATAAACAACAAAAAACATGTTGCATTTACTGCTGGAGAAGTAAAAAGACTAGATAAAGAATTTGGGATAGATATTTGGGGAATGACAACGCCAATGTCAAATGTAAAAACTAAATTCAGAGGAAAAGAAGAATCATTAATAACTATATATTACCAACACCCTGAATTTGGAGCTATGAAAACGTACAGATATTTTAACTTTCAAATAAAGGAATATAAATAATGAAAAACATTAAAAAAGAAAAAGAAATAAATGAAAAATTTGAAAAATACAAAAAATACTTAAATTTCTTCCCTAGCAATATAAACAAAGAAGAAGAAAAATATTATAACAACTTTGATTCAACAGAACCAATTGAAGATATGGATATATATGAGTGTGAAATATGTGAAGGATTCAATTTCACAAAATCAAATGAATCAGGAAATGTAATTTGTGTACATTGCGGAAATATTAATAAACAATTATAAGGATAACTAACATGGACGTTAAAACAATAATAAGACAGGAAAAAGTAAAAACATGGCAACAATTACATTCAATTGGTGCTCATAATAACAGATTAAAAGATGTACCTAATGCTGACCCTGAAAGACACATAAAAAGGTTATTTGGTTCATCAAATTTAACAAAAGACGTTAGAGAATTAATGTCTAAACATGACATTGATTATACAAAATTAAGAAAAAATGCTGTTCTATGCAATCACATGGTTCTTTCTTTATCACCTGAGTTTTTCACTAAAGGTGAATTAGACTATAAAGATACATTCAATAAAAAATCTATCGACCAATTCAGCAAAAGAGCTATTAAATTCTTAAAGGAAAAATACGGCAACAAGCTAGCCCACATATCTATACATTTAGACGAATCTACCCCACATATACATGCTGTAGTAGTACCAATCTACTTTGATGATAAGGCTAAAAAACATAAAGTCGCAGCTAAAAGATTCTTCGACAAACCCCTACTGGTAAAAATGCAAGATGAATACTATCAAGCATTCAAAGACCTTCCTTTCATATCTAAGTACACACATGGTTCTAATGCAAATCATAAAGACCTAAAAACATTTTATGGTGAATTAGAACAAACTAAGGAAGAACTAGCAGAGCAAGAGCTTGAGGCTAAACATAAAGTTGAATCTATCAATAACATAAACAAAAACCTAAAAGAGCGTATAAGAGGATTACAGGCTGAAAGAATGGAATTAAAAAACCAACTTACACAAGCCAATAAGAAGATTAAAAGCTTAACAGATGTATTAGAAGCTATTTCAGACTATCTATTTAAATTTACCCCTACGTTAATGGACAAACTACCTAAGTTTGCTAAGAGATTTCTAAAAGAACTTAAAATAAACAAGGAAAAGCAACGTGAAGCAATTATTAAAGACAATAGAGCAAAAGCTAATATTGATTATGATTTAAGTAAATTAACTAACCTAGAACAAGAAAAGAAAGAAGTTAACTTATCAGGTAAATCATTCTTAGAGGGAAAAATAAAATATGAATATCCAGAAGGAGGTTTAGAAAAAATAAAATCGGGGGGATTCGACCTAGCTCTAAAAATAGAAGAAGAAAAAAGAAAAAAAGAAGGTATAAAAAGAAAACCTAAACCAACTTTAAAACCAAACAAAGGCTCTATGTAATAGAGCTTTTTTTATTGATGATCGGTCAAGAAGATTGAAAGATTTTAAAAAATGGTACCAGTGGGCGGACTCGAACCGCCACGCCTTTCGGCAGGTGATTTTGAATCACCCATGTCTACCAATTCCATCACACTGGCATTTTTTAACAAAAATCTTCATACCAAATCATACCAGCTTGACAGGAAGACAAAAAGACCTAAAAGTTAAGGTTTTTTATATAGTTAGATACAAAAACAACATAAACAGGTTGCATTTTGAATCCGTCGTGTCTACCAATTCCACCACTCCGGCATTAGATAGGACAAACAAAACGTTTGATGGCTGGCATTATACGATAAACAAAACGCTAAGCAACTGTTTTATCTCAAGCAGTTACTGATTGATTAGCAAACAACCAAGTTAGTCTAAAAACCCACGCAACCAGTTGATTGCTATCTGCTTCTCAGTGAAAAATTCGTGAGTAATATTCTGACTAGCATAAATATCAACGCATAATTTTTTGGTCAGAAATTTTGTGGCGCATTGATTCAAATTGATAGCCACAGCTTTGACTTTGCTGTGCTCTAAAAACATTTTGTGTTGTTCTAATCCGTCCTTCATTGCAATGGCTTCACCAATTGGGCATAGATAAACCGCAAAGTTGTCTCGATCAACCTCAGTAACAACACCAGCAAGTCGTTGATGCAAATTATCAAAATACTCCTTATTCCAGGGACCGTAAGCATCAATATAAATGATGTTATCTTTAGTATGAATATCACAATAACCGTGAGCTCTAAACTGACTATTCAACACGTGCACCTTATTTCTATCCATCACTTTAACTTTAGCAAACAATTCAAGACTTAACCTTTATATGTTGCTTTGTTAGACTAGCCGAAAATTTACAATGGGTTTTGTTATGTCATCTCAAGAGCAGTTTCCTCGTGCTGGTTTTTTTCGACGCTTTGGCAGTTGGGTTTATGACGTCTTAATTGCGGTCGCAGTTTACATGACGGCAGGAGCGATTAGTTTCGGTATATTTGCGGTACTAGTGAGTACAGGAATAATTCCAAATGGTGGTGAAGAACACGTTATTAGCGTGATGCAAAATTCTTTTGTCTACACGTGGCTAAACGAGGTATTTAAGTTTGCGTGGGTAGCTTATTTCTTTGTTTTTTTCTGGGCTCGCAGTGGCCAAACCATTGGGATGAAAGCTTGGCGTTTACGTTTGCAGAACCAAGATGGCACTTTAATCAGTAAAAAAACAGGGCTTAAACGCCTGCTTCCAACACTATTTGGATTAGGCAACCTATTGGTGATTTTCGATAGAAAGAACAAGCTCAGCTTGCAAGACCGTGTCACCAATACTGAAGTTGTGGTGTTAACACTAGAAGCTAATCGAC
Source organism: Thalassotalea loyana (assembly GCF_030161435.1). GTDB lineage: Bacteria > Pseudomonadota > Gammaproteobacteria > Enterobacterales > Alteromonadaceae > Thalassotalea_G > Thalassotalea_G loyana. The sequence continues at coordinate 161,054 of NZ_BSSV01000004.1, forward strand.
CTAGATAGCATCAACTCAATAAGCGCGCATTAGGCGCGCTTATTCATATAAAACAGTGCAACACTGACAAAAATAATGGACGGTAAAATTGCACCAAGCACAGGTGGCAATTGATACACTAAACTGATGGACCCCGCGACTTGGTTTACCAAGTAAAAAATGATTCCGGTCGCAACCCCCATCACGATTCTTGCCCCCATCGACATAGATCGCAACGGGCCAAAAATAAATGACAAAGCAAGCAGTAACATAACGCCAACACTAAATGGCTGAATGATTTTGCGCCATAAGGCTAATTCGTAGCGACTTGGATCTTGGTCATTACTTCGTAAATACTCCAGGTACTCCAGCAAGCCTCGAATAGACAATGCCTCAGGTTTCACCGTCACCACACCCAACTTTTCAGGTGTTAGTGTTGACTGCCATAATTGTGTGTCTGCAATATCTGTTGTGTATGACATTTCAGAGATTTGGGTATTTTTAACCTCATGTAACAGCCACGCATCTTCTTGGTAAGTTGCTTTACTGGCTGCTGACCAACTTTCTAGTTTGAGGTTTTCATCGAAACGATAAATTTGAATTTTTTTCAGTGTACCCGTGTCTTCTACTTCGTTGATATGAACAAAATAATCACCGTCTTTTGCCCAAACCCCGGTTTTTGAGGAGATTAAACTACCGCCAGAAATTGCTTGAGCACGTATTTCTCTGGCCGTTGCTTCACCTTGCGGTGCTAACCACTCCCCTACCGCCATGCTAAGTAATACTAGAATCGCTGCGGCTTTCATAACTGATTTAATAATATCAAGACGTGACAAGCCAGCAGCTTGCATAACAATCAACTCACTATGGCTTGCCAGCATACCAATACCAATCAAGCCACCAATAAGTGCAGACATCGGGAAAAATATTTCGATGTCGCGAGGTGTCGCATAAAGCACGTATAAGGCTGCATGCGATAAGTCATAATTACCACGACCAACGGCACGAATTTGCTCAACAAATTTAATAATGCCACTGATACTGACAAACACTGTTAGTGTCATAATTGTGGTAGAAGCAATAACGCGTCCAATGTATAAATCTAAAATTCTCATTATGCGTTACGCCCTCTTAACTGCACTTTTGGCAACTTAGCTTTAATTTTACGGCCACTGGTTCTACTTTGAACGATTAAACTAACGCCAAGTACTAACGCACATAAATGAATCGGCCACAAACCGATAAACGGTGGCACAGCCTGACTTTCAATACCACTTCGAATTGAGGTGAGTAATAAGAAGTACGTTAGGAATAAAAGTAATGCTGGTACAAGCTTAGCGAACTTACCTTGTCTCGGGTTAACCACAGATAATGGCACAGCAATCAAGGTTAAAATTAAGCATGAGATAGGAAAAGCAACACGCCATTGCATCGCAGCTTTTGCTTCTGGGTCATCGTTGCCGAACAGCTCATTTGTTGGCGTCGCTGTCACTTTTCGTCGCTTATGTTCTACTTTTTTGTCTTGAATATCGAATGAATAATTACCAAAACTAACCGCTCTTAACTCTTGTGATTCTGCATCTTTTTGGTAACGAACACCGTCTTCCAAGACTAACTTTTGCGCACCATTTTCTTCCTCTAATACGCGACCAGATTTAGCATAAACTAGGCTTGAATTAATAATTTCTGTAAAGCTACTGTTTTCATCAGGAAGTTGCGCCACGAAGACTTTCTCTAATCGACTCCCTTCGCGATCTTTATCATGTACAAACATCACAGCTTTGTTATTACTCGTCTTTTGAAAACGCCCTGCAACTACAGAACTAATGCCGGAATCTGCCGCGAGCTTTTCTTTAACTTGATACTCATATTCTGCAGCCATTGGTGACAAGTAGAGCGTAAATACGCCAGTAATAATGGCAGTAACTAAACCAAGTACTAGCGTAACCCGTACTACATACCACTCACTTACGCCACACGCATGCAAGATAGTCATTTCACTCTCGGCATATATACGGCCGTAGGCGAGTAAAATACCAAGAAACAGACTAAGCGGTAACAAGGTGCCAGCAAGATCGGGGACTTTTAAGCCTATAAAGATCATCACTAAATGGCCTGGAATACCACCTTCTGACGCATCATCTAACACACGAACAAACTTCTGACTGATAAAGATGGTCATCAAAATGAAAAATACCGCAAACTGAGTTTTGGCTACTTCTGATAACAAATAACGAAAAATAATCACGAATAAGCCCCTAAAAACTTAGTTTTTTTCTGACATTTGGAAGAATATTGAGTAAACTTGTCATTTTTATATATAAATAATTTTCGAGTCGCATAGGTAAAAGTTGCGAGTATGGCTATAATTATAGCCTTTAGCGAGCTTAAAATAATAGTAAGCTTATCTATTATTAGATGATTTAGGCAAGTTTAATCGTTTTTTTATCAAAAAATTACAGACTTTAAAGGTAAATAGGAGAACCCATGGAGTTCAGTGTAAAAAGTGGCAGTCCTGAGAAACAACGCAGTGCGTGTATCGTCGTAGGTGTTTTTGAACCTCGTCGCCTTTCGGCTATCGCTGAACAACTTGATGAAATCAGTGAAGGTTACATTAGCAATTTATTACGCCGCGGTGACTTAGAAGGCAAGTCAGGCCAAATGCTATTGTTACATCATGTACCTAACATTTTAAGTGAGCGTGTTTTACTTGTAGGTTGTGGTAAAGAACGTGAACTAGACGAGCGTCAATACCGCCAAATTATCAGTAAGACAATCAACACACTAAATGAAACAGGTTCAATGGAAGCAGTATGTTTCTTATCTGAGCTTCATGTAAAAGGTCGCGATACCTACTGGAAAGTGCGTCAAGCTATCGAGGCAACGCATGATTGTTTATACAGTTTTAATAGTTTGAAAACTCGCAAAGAAGAGCCACGTCGTCCACTTCGTAAAATGGTTTTCAATGTGCCAACACGTCGTGAATTAGCCATTGGTGAGCGTGCAATTGCTCACGGTTTAGCGGTTTCTGAAGGTATCACAACGTGTAAAAACGTCGCGAACATGCCACCAAACATCTGTAACCCTGCTTACCTTGCCGAACAAGCAAAAATTTTAGCAAACGATTACGACAACATTACAACTGAGATTATTGGCGAGAAGCAAATGGATGAGTTAGGTATGCACTCATATCTAGCTGTTGGTCGCGGTAGTGTTAACGAATCTATGATGAGTATTATTAAATACTCAGGTGCGACGGACGAATCAAAGCCAATTGTACTCGTTGGTAAAGGTTTAACGTTCGACTCAGGTGGTATTTCACTTAAGCCAGGCGAAGGCATGGATGAAATGAAGTATGACATGGGTGGTGCAGCCGGCGTATTAGGTGCTATGCACGCGCTAGCTGAAATGAACCTACCAATTAATGTCATTGGTGTGTTAGCTGGTTGTGAAAACATGCCTGGTGGCAACGCATACCGTCCAGGTGACGTGTTAACGACGATGTCAGGCCAAACGGTTGAAGTATTAAATACTGATGCCGAAGGTCGTTTAGTGCTTTGTGACGCATTAACATACGTTGAGCGTTATGAGCCAGAGTCTGTTATTGACGTTGCAACGTTAACCGGTGCATGTGTTATCGCTTTAGGTAAACACGCAACAGGTTTATTAAGTAACCACAACCCACTTGCTCACGAGTTATTAAACGCATCAGATCAAAGTGGTGACAGAGCATGGCGCCTACCATTATGGGATGAGTATCAAGAACAACTGGAAAGTCCATTTGCTGACTTTACTAACTTAGGTGGTCGCCCTGCGGGTACAATTACCGCAGCAGCGTTTTTATCTCGCTTTGCTAAAAAATATCACTGGGCTCACCTTGATATCGCGGGTACTGCATGGCGCAGTGGCGGTAAGGACAAAGGTTCTACAGGTCGTCCTGTAAGCATGCTAAGCCAATTCTTACTTAACCGTTCTGGTGAAGAGCAAGGCGAGTAAGCATTATGCAAACACAGGTAGAGTTTTTCGTATTACCTGACACGGAAGCAGATAATAATGATTATCTGCTTCAAGCCTGTGTGCACGCGGCAAACTTATATCGTCAAAACATACGAGCATATATATACACCGAAGATCTCAACCAAGCTCACGACATTGATGAGTTACTATGGTCATTTGATCCTCAAGCATTCGTCCCTCATAACCTTGTTGGCGAGGGAAATAAGCAAGGTGCGGCAATAGAAATAGGCCACCAGCCTCCAAAAAATCGTCGTCCGGTACTGATTAATTTAACAACTCAAGTACCTAACTTTGCTAATCAATATCAACAAATTATCGACTTTGTTCCAGCCAATAGCACGTTGAAACAGCATGCTAGAGAGCGATTTAAACAATACCGCTCAATGGGTTTTTCGTTAAACACCCACCAAACAAAGCAAGAACAAGCGATCACAGAAAGTTAAGTAAATCTGATGGAAAAAACATTTAATCCAGCTGACATTGAGAATTCCCTGTATCAATCTTGGGAAGAAAAAGGTTACTTCAGCCCGACAGGTGAAGGTGATGGTTACTGCATTGCCATTCCACCACCGAATGTTACGGGTAGCCTGCACATGGGTCACGCTTTCCAACAAACCATTATGGATACATTGATTCGTTATCAACGTATGCAAGGCAAAAACACCTTATGGCAGTCAGGTACTGACCATGCAGGTATTGCAACGCAAATGGTGGTAGAGCGTAAGATCGCTGCAGAAGAAGATAAAACTCGTCATGACTATGGTCGTGATGCGTTTATTGACAAAATCTGGGAATGGAAAGCCGAATCGGGTGGCAACATCGGTAAGCAAATGCGCCGTTTGGGTAACTCGATTGACTGGACGCGCGAACGCTTCACAATGGATGAAGGGTTAAGTGACGCAGTACAAGAAGTTTTCGTTCGCTTATACGAAGATGACCTAATTTACCGTGGTAAACGCCTAGTTAACTGGGATCCAAAATTGCACACGGCGATCTCAGATTTAGAAGTTGAAAACAAAGACAAAAAAGGTCACATGTGGCACTTGCGTTACCCATTAGCTAATGGCGCAAAAACCGCTGAAGGTAAAGACTACCTTGTTGTTGCTACTACTCGTCCTGAAACCATGTTAGGTGATACTGGTGTAGCAGTTAACCCTGAAGATCCTCGTTACAAAGACCTTATTGGTCAGCACATTGAGTTACCACTTGTTGGTCGCCTTATCCCAATTGTTGGTGATGAACATGCTGACATGGAAAAAGGCACAGGTTGTGTAAAAATCACACCAGCGCATGACTTCAATGATAATGAAGTAGGTAAGCGTTGTGGCCTAGCGATGATCAATGTCTTAGATAAAAACGCGGCAATTCTTGAAGCGGCAGAAGTTTACAACACAAATGGTGAACCAAGCACAGACTTTGACACGGCATTACCTGCTGAATTTGCCGGTCTTGACCGTTTTGAAGCGCGTAAAGCCATCGTTGCAAAGTTTGATGAGTTAGGTTTATTAGAGGCTGTGAAAGATCACGATTTGGTTGCACCATATGGTGATCGCTCTGGTGTGATTATCGAGCCATTACTCACCGACCAATGGTATGTAAGAGTTGAGCCTTTAGCAAAACCAGCAATTGAAGCGGTTGAAAATGGCGATATTGAATTCGTACCGAAACAATACGAGAACATGTACTTTGCTTGGATGCGAGACATTCAAGATTGGTGTATTTCGCGTCAATTATGGTGGGGTCACCGAATTCCTGCATGGTATGACGAATCAGGTAAAGTTTACGTAGGTCGTGATGAAGCTGAAGTTCGCCAAAAGAACGGCTTAGCTGATGATGTAATCTTAAAACAAGACGATGATGTACTTGATACTTGGTTCTCTTCAGCGTTGTGGACATTCTCAACACTAGGTTGGCCAAACGAAGAAGAAATGATGAAGAAGTTCCATTCAACCGATGTGTTGGTGACGGGCTTTGATATTATTTTCTTCTGGGTTGCTCGTATGATTATGATGACGATGCACTTCATCAAAGACGAAGATGGCAAACCACAAGTACCATTTAAACAAGTTTACGTGACGGGCCTTATCCGCGATGAAAGTGGCGATAAGATGTCTAAGTCTAAAGGTAATGTTATTGATCCACTTGATATGATTGATGGCATCTCATTAGACGACTTACTTGAGAAACGTACAGGTAATATGATGCAGCCGCAGCTAGCTCAGAAGATTGCCAAAGCGACCAAGAAAGAGTTTCCAGAAGGCATTGAAGCTCATGGTACTGATGCACTGCGTTTCACACTTTCTGCATTAGCATCTACAGGTCGTGATATCAACTGGGATATGAAGCGTCTTGATGGTTACCGTAATTTCTGTAACAAGCTTTGGAACGCATCTCGCTACGTGCTAATGAATACTGAAGAGCATGATTGCGGAAAGAATGGTGGTGAGATGACATTCTCGTTAGCCGATCGTTGGATTCAAAGCCAATTCCAGGAAACCGTTAAAACGGTTCATGAAGCATTTGCAACATTCCGTTTCGACTTAGCATCGCAAGCGCTTTACGAATTCACTTGGAACCAATTCTGTGACTGGTACCTAGAGCTAACTAAGCCTGTCCTATTTAAAGGTGATGAGGCTGCACAGCGTGGTACACGCCATACGCTTGTCTCAGTACTAGAAGGCTTATTGCGTTTAATGCACCCGATTATGCCATTTATCACTGAAACGATTTGGCAGCGCGTTGCGCCGTTAACTAACTTTGAAACGTCAGGTGATAGCATCATGGTTCAAAGCTTCCCGCAATTTGACGACAATCAAGTTGACGAGCAAGCGGTAACTGACGTTGAATGGTTAAAACAATTCATCATAGCTATTCGTAACATTCGTGGTGAGATGGATATTGCGCCGAGCAAACCATTACCAGTGTTACTTAAAAACGTTGGCGCAGAAGACCAACGTCGTTTAGACGAAAACGAGCAATTCTTAAGTGCGTTGGCGAAGCTTGAGTCTATTCAAGTTTTAGCTGATGACGAAGAAGGCCCTGCGTCAGCAACAGCAGTTGTTGGTGATTTATCAGTGCTCATTCCAATGGCGGGTCTAATCGACAAAGAAGCTGAGCTAGCACGTTTAACTAAAGCAATTGAGAAGCTTGAAAAAGATGTGTCGCGCACAAAGGGCAAACTGAGCAACGAAAACTTCGTGTCTAAAGCACCTGAAGCAGTTATCGCGAAAGAGAAAGACAAGCTTGCAGAAGCAGAATCAGCACTCGCAAAACTTGTTGAACAAAAAGCTCAAATTGCTGCACTATAATAGAGCAAAATAGCTTTCTATAGGCTATTTTACTTGACCAAAAAGTCAGCTTCGGCTGGCTTTTTTTGTTTTTATTAAATAGTTCATGACATTGTCACAAAAAGCAGGTACATTGCCAAGGGTATGGACATGCAAGCCTCTCAAACATGCATGATAATCCATATTCGCGTTGAGTTTTTGCGTTCGGATGAAGGTTCATAATCAAATATAGATGTATTGATTCACCTGGCGCGCTAGTGTTATTGGCAATACCTTCCTCTGTCTGTACTTTTGGGTAGAGGGCATTTACTCCGTGAAACGACCATTAGGTCATTTATTTAAATTTTAGTACTACGGGAAATGTAAGTATGTCAGACACAGTAACTGGTAAAGTTAAATTTTTTAACGAATCAAAAGGCTTCGGTTTTATCGAGCAAGAAAACGGCCCAGACGTTTTCGTTCACTTCTCAAACATCACAGGTTCGGGTTTCCGCACTTTAACTGATGGCCAAGCAGTTTCTTTCAGCGTTAAACAAGGTCAAAAAGGCCCTGAAGCTGAGAACGTAACAGCATTATAATTTAATGCTTTTACCATAAAAAAAGGAGCTAGAAGCTCCTTTTTTTATACCTAACTTTCTTACATCAAGCCATTAAACATTAAGGTCTAATTGTATAAGGCTTAATCATCTCTACGATAGCTTCGATGTGGTCATCTCTATCATTCAAGCAAGGAATGTAGTGATAGTTATCACCACCGGCCTCAATAAAGACTTCTTTATTTTCTTCGACAAGCTCTTCAAGCGTTTCTAAACAATCGGCGCTAAAGGCAGGACTCATGATAGCGATGTCCTTAACGCCATTATTGGCGAGCTGTTCTAATGTCGCATCTGTATATGGCTTCAACCACTCGGCTTTACCAAATCGCGACTGAAAGGTCATCACGTAGTCATCTTCAGACAGATTAAGGGCTTTGGCCAGTGCTCTTGTCGTCAGCGCACAGAAGCAGTAATAAGGGTCGCCTTGCGTATGGAATAGTTTTGGCATGCCATGGTATGACAATACTAATTTCTCAGGCTTTCCGTGTTGTTCAAAGTGCTCGGTGACACTTGCTGCTAACGCTTTGATATACTTTTCATTTTGATGATAGCTACCGACAAAATGTAAGCTTGGTATCCAACGCCAAGGTTTTACTGCATCTACAACGGCATCAAAAACAGATCCCGTTGTTGGACCGGCATATTGCGGATACAAAGGCATCACAACAATATTGTCGATACCTTGTTGCTGAAAGTTGTTTAACGCTTTGTCTATTGACGGCTCCCCGTAACGCATCGCTAACGCGACTTCTACAGGTTCATCAAGCTCCTGTGCCAACTTCAACGTAACTTTCTCTTTTTGCTGCTCACTGATTACCATCAATGGCGAGCCCTTCTCTGTCCAGATGCTCTCATACAATTTTGCAGATTTTGCCGGACGAACACGCAAAATAATGCCATGTAAAATAATCATCCAAACGAGTCGAGGAATCTCAACAACGCGAGGGTCGGATAGAAATTGGCGCAAATATTTTCGCAGTGCATCAGCCGTAGGGGCTTCAGGTGTCCCTAAATTAACTAGGAGGACACCAGTGCGCGGCGTTTTTTCGTGTAGAGATTTATCTCTACCAGCAAATCGCGACATACTTAGTTCTTGTCCCTATTGCGTTAATGCTTGATTTAATGCTTGAACAAATTCTTCGTCTGTTGGTGACACACGAGAGTTGAAGTGCTTAACTTTACTACCATTGTCGGTGACTAAGTATTTGTAGAAATTCCACTTCGGTGATGTCGTTTGCTCCCCCAAATGCGCGAATACAGGGTTCGCTTTACTACCACGAACACTCGAGGTTTCCAACATTGGGAAAGTTACACCGTAGTTTACAAAGCATACCTCTGCCGTATCTTTTTCATCGTCTTCTTCTTGAAAGAAGTCGTCAGATGGGAAGCCAACAATCATTAGGCCGTCATCTTTATGCTTTTTATATAACGCTTCTAGCCCTTTAAACTGAGGTGTAAAACCACAGTTACTTGCTGTATTTACAAACAACACTGTTTTACCTTGTGTTAACTCACACAAGTTAACCGTTTTACTTGAGTGCAACATGCGCATAGTCTGGTTTAAGTATGCTGGACATTGAGCGTCTACTTGTGATGTTGCCGCTTGGTCACTGGCAGCATTACCTACCATTGGTACATTCATTAATCCGATAAACGCGGTTGCCGCTATCGCTTTGTTGATGGCTGAAAACTTCATCTTCAATTCCTTAATAGTTATTATTCAACGCTATCCGTAACTTTCTCATCAATGATAACGTCAAGCGGCTCGCCTGATGCTACTTGAATATCACGCACGACAGCTTGGTAGTCACCTGGTTTAACACCTGGTGTTCCGTCTTGTGAAATTACCGCGAATACATGCACTTTTTCAAACATACTAAGCTTCATTTGAGGCATCATTGCTTGAGAGTCGTTTAATACGATCGTTGCAGGTAAATCACTCGCGAACACTTTAACAGCCGCGATAGGCATTTTAGGTCCGTCACTGGCAATAGCGTAAATAAATACGGCTCTATCTTCTTGCTGGATCAGCTCTGCCATAGCCGCTTCACCTATGCTAACTTCTAGCGTTAACTCAGGGCCTACAACCGGGGTTTGCTCAGCGTCATTCACCTCCCCTCCTGTTAGCGAGAGGCGGTTCTTAGCTTCGTTAACCGCTTCTTGTAATGCTTGTGCATTAACATTGCTTCGACCACTGTCAATGACAGGTTGCCAGTATTGGATAGCTTTAGCATATTCTTGGTTCATAAAGCTATCCATCCCCAGCATAATGTTTGTTGATGGGTCTAATGGATCTAACGCTAATGCTTTGTCAATTAAGGCTTGTACAGCAGGTGTAATTTCTTGATTTTCACGGTAATAGGTCGCTTGCGCCATCGCACCATAAATATCGGCATGTGGGCCATCAATCTCTTCAACCTTTGCAAAAGCAGCAATCGCGCCATTAAAGTCGCCCACACCCACCAATGCTTGACCAAGGGAATACCAAGTATCTGCATTATTAGGGTTTTGACTAATCTGTTCTCGTAAATCAGCAACGCGAGAAAGTGTTTCCTGCTGTCGCGCAGCTTCTTCTTGTGCAAATTGATCTTGCTGTGACATTTGCTGGGGTTGAGATAATTGCTCAAACGCACCAATCTTGTCATACAACGCAAAACTGAAAATCAAAACAAATAGACTAATACTTACCGGCCAAATGATTGATAGAGACTTTTGCTCGAAAACCTCTTCATGTTGCTGATTTTCTTGCACGTCTTGCAACAAACTTTGATCAAGCTCTTGTGTTAAATAGTCGTAGTTTTCCTGGTCTATTTTACCTTGTGCAAAGTCAGCTTCGATTTCCGCTTTGTGCTCGTGATAAAGCTTAACATTGGTATCATCACGAACGTTTTGATCAAAACCATCGACTTGTTGTTGTCTAAAAAAGTGTAGCCATACAATTACCAAGACAAGTAAAAGTAAGACAACAAGGGTAATTACTGTACTCATAACTAATTATTCTTCTTTTAAAATGTCTGCTAGTTGCTGTTTTTGTTCTGCGCTCATCGGTTTGTCGGCTTGTGGTGATGCTTTTTTACGTAAAATCATCACAACAACCAAGACGCCAATTAACAAAATAACCGCTGGGCCGAACCACAAAATATAAGTCATCTCATTAACTTTCGGACGATACAACACAAAATCACCGTAACGAGCAACCATGTAGTCAACAATCTCTTTATCCGATTTCCCTTCATTGATCATGACATAAACTTGTTCACGTAAATCGACTGCGATTTGTGAATTTGAATCTGCTAAATTTTGATTCTGACACTTAGGACAGCGAAGTTCTTTCACGAGTGCTTGATATCGTGTTTTGTCGACTTCATTTCGAAATTCATAAGTGTCAATTGGACTCGCTTGAATACTTGCTAACCAAAATAGAGAAATAATTAAGGTAAGAAATCTCATGTCTATCCTTTCGCTTTTTCAGCTTCAATTTGACTAATTAACGGTTCGAATTCTTCTTGCCATACTTTGGCATCGATAGGACCAGCAAAGCGTTTTCTAATGATGCCTTGATGATCAATAACGAAGGTTTCAGGTGCAGCATAAACACCTAAATCCAAACCAAGGCGACCCATTTCATCAAAAATCGAGAACTCATATGGGTCACCTAATTGATTTAACCATTGAACCGCTAAATCGCGTTCGTCTTTATAGTTAAGGCCATAAAGTTTTATACGATCACTTTTTGCTAAGTCCAAAAGGTATGGGTGTTCATAGCGGCAAGACGGGCACCAAGTCGCCCATACGTTAACAAGAACAATATCGCCTGTTAAATCTTGCGCCGTTAGCATGGTATTTTGATCTTTTAGCTTCGTTAGCGTGAATACAGGCATAGGTTTACCAATCAACGCTGACGGCAACTTTTCAGGGTTAAGTGAAAGACCGCGATATAACACCACCGCTAATAAAACGAAAAGAATTAACGGAATAAATCGAATGACTTTATTCATTACGCATTACCTGATTCTGTTGCTGTTGATGCCGGTGTTGCCATCGGTTTATTTGACGGCTTGAGTTTTATCTCTTTTGCATGAGGTGCTTTCTTGCGGCGATATCGTTTATCCAACATTGCAAATAGACCACCTAAGCCCATAAAGATTGCGCCAAGCCAAATCCAGCGAACAAACGGTTTGATATGCACTCGAATAGCCCAAGCGCCACCTGAGAGCGGATCACCTAGCGCCACATAAACATCAGTGAAGAAACCAGGATCGATACCCGCTTCAGTCATTCCCATGGTTTGTACCAGATATGTCCTGCGTTCTGGCTTCAATAGACTTAAAAACTCACCGTCTTTCGATATTTCTAGTTGCCCCTGTTCGGCACTGTAATTAGGGCCTTTGACAGGAATAACACCGTTAAACGTTACGTCATAACCCGAAACATTAACCGTATCACCTTGGCTCATTCGAACGTTAACTTCATTTTCATAAGTAGACACTAATGTCACGCCAACGACTGTGATAGCAATACCCAAGTGAGCAGTCGTCATACCTAACTGGCTTAAACTAATTTTGTGATTGCTCCTAAGTTGATTGTAAAAATCTTTCAACACAACTAAGGCGACCCACATTGCAAGTGCCATCCCCATGGCAACTAACGCATCGAACTCTCCGCCGTATAACACTGGAAATGCCAAACCAAAAACGATAGAAACAACCGATTGAACAGTGATGTGTTTTCTTAACTCACCCTTTTTAGCTCGCTTCCAACGAATTAATGGCCCAATACCCATCACGATAAATAGCAATGCCATTAATGGTACGAATACGGCATTAAAATAAGGAGGACCTACCGAAATCTTGCCGAGCCCTAATGCATCAATAAATAGTGGATAAAGTGTTCCAAGTAAAACAGTGATACACGACGTCACTAAAATGATATTACCAACCAATAATGCTGTTTCTCTCGAGTAAAACGAGAAGCGACTATAGCTTTGAACATTGCTTGCCCTGAACGCATAAAGTGTTAATGAACCACCCATCGCAATCGCTAATAACACAAGGATGAACGCACCACGAGTCGGGTCAGCGGCAAATGAGTGAACAGATGTAATCACGCCAGAACGGACTAAGAATGTACCTAGCAAACTCAAACTAAAAGCAAAGATAGCGAGTAACACGGTCCAGTTTCTGAATGTACCACGCTTTTCGGTTACCGCTAAAGAGTGAATAAGTGCGGTACCAACTAACCAAGGCATGAATGATGCATTTTCAACTGGGTCCCAGAACCACCAGCCACCCCAGCCAAGTTCGTAATATGCCCACCAAGAACCTAATGCAATACCCAGTGTTAGGAAAATCCATGCGCCAACGGTCCACGGTCGAGACCAACGAGCCCAAGCTGCATCTAATTTTCCACACCATAGTGCGGCAACCGCAAAAGCGAAAGCAACACTAAAACCAACATAGCCCATATAAAGCATAGGAGGATGGATAATCAAGCCGATATCTTGAAGTAATGGATTTAAATCGCGACCTTCACTTGGCACGATTGGCCACAAACGTTCAAAAGGATTTGACGTTAATAAGGTAAAAATCATGAAGCCAAGTGAAACAAGACCAAGTACAACTAATACGCGAGCAATAAAGCCTTCATCAATACCTTTGCTAAACTTAGCAACAGCCATCGTCCAAGCGGTTAATGAAAATACCCATAGTAGCAATGACCCTTCGTGACCACCCCACACCGCACTAATTTTAAAATAGTAAGGCAGTAAGCTATTTGAGTGGCCCGCGATATATTTAACAGAGAAATCATCTAGTACGAAGCTATAAGCTAGGATAAACAAACTGATTGCGGTAAAGATGAACATGCCAAACGTAAGTGGCTTAGCATAAGCAGTTAACTTGTCATGCTGAGTAAAAATCCCGATAGCAGGAACAATACTCAAGCATAAGGCAAACGCCGTAGCAATGATTAAAGAAAAGTGACCTAGTTCAGGTAACATTTAGTACTCCAAGCAATACGAAAGCTATTTTTGTTTTTTATACGTACAAAAAACATATTTCGTCGATTATAAAGACTTTATTATCGAGTGAATAGTGAAAGCCTTGATTTGAAACAAAATGAAATAATTTATTTTTTGCCATGATAGCGTCTGACACGAAGGAAACTTCGCAGGGACATCTTTTGTTGCACAAAAGCTCATGAATCAACCTGTTTCTTAGTGTATGATAGCGACCATTATTATAATTTTTAGGTTAAAATTTACCCAGTTTATTTTCAACTGGTAAAAGCAAAACTTTAGTAGAGATTGCCTTGTCTAATTCTAACGCATTATTACATGCAGAAAAGTTAACCTGCATTCGCGAAGATCGCATTTTATTTGAAGAGCTTAGTTGTCAGTTTGATGCGGGCGATATAGTTCAAATTGCTGGACCAAACGGCGCCGGAAAAACAAGCCTATTACGAATTTTAGCCGGCCTTTCTCAGCCATATGAGGGCGAGGTGTTATATAAAAACACACCGTTAAGCAAAAATATTGAGCTATACAATCAAAACCTAACGTATATCGGGCATTTAGCTGGTGTTAAAGGTGAAATGAGTGCACAAGAAAACCTTGAGTTTTATCTGGCAATGCACGGTCAACAAGCCTCTGAAGCAGAAAATACGTTAGCAAATGTAAATTTGTTAGGCTTTGAAGATGCGCTTGCCTCTCATTTAAGTGCAGGCCAACATCGTCGTATCGCCTTAGCAAGATTATGGCAGTGTCCAAAACCGATTTGGATTCTGGACGAGCCGTTCACGGCAATTGATAAACAAGGCGTGAAGAATTTAGAAAACCTGTTTATCGAACACGCCGATAACGGAGGCTGTGTTATTTTAACGACACACCAAGACTTATCGATTGATGCTTCGCGCATCAAGACAATCGAACTTGCCTACCAGCTGGTGTAATCATGAATAGTAACTTTCCATCTTACAGCCAAGCATTCATGTTAATGCTCAAACGTGATTTAACCATTGCCTTGCGTCACAAAGATGATATTTTTAATCCAATACTTTTCTTTATCATCGTTGTTACACTGTTTCCATTAGGTATTGGCCCAGAGGCTAATACACTCAGCCGAATTGCTCCCGGCATTATTTGGGTCGCAGCTTTATTAGCAACACTTCTATCACTCGATAGGTTATTTAAAGCAGACCACGCCGATGGCTCACTCGAACAAATGATGCTATTGCCTCAGCCATTGTTTGTCATTGTGCTTGCTAAAATCGTCGCTCATTGGTTGATTACTGGCTTACCGCTTATTTTCATTGCACCATTACTCGCTGTATTGCTACATCTAAATGAAAATAGCTATGGCGCATTAATGCTTACACTGCTTATTGGCACTCCGGTATTGAGCTTTATTGGTGCGATTGGCGTAGCATTAACCGTAGGAATAAAAAAAGGTGGGGTTTTATTGAGCTTGATCGTACTCCCCTTGTATATTCCCGTGTTAATATTTGCCACCAGTGCAATTGACACCGCGGCGATGAATTTACCTTACTCAGGGCAAATTGCTATAATCGGCGCATTATTTTTTACATCATTCACCCTTGCGCCATTTGCAGTGAGCGCGGCATTAAAAGTGAGTACTAACTAAAATGTGGAAATGGTTACACCCATACGCGAACCCAGAAACCACTTATCACTTCACTGGTAAGTTAACTCCGTGGTTTACTTGGCTAAGTATTTTATTATTGTCAGTCGGTCTAATTTGGGCACTATTATTTGCGCCAGCAGACTACCAACAAGGTGAGAGTTTTCGTATTTTCTACATTCATGTGCCTTCAGCCATATTATCAATGAGTATTTATGTTGGGATGGCGATAGCAGCATTTTGTGGCCTGGTATGGCAGCTCAAGTTAGCTGACGCAACAACCGCAGCACTCGCCCCTATTGGTGCAGTATTTACCGCAATTGCGTTAATTACCGGTGCCGCATGGGGTAAACCTATGTGGGGCACATGGTGGGTATGGGACGCGCGACTAACGTCGGAGCTAATATTACTCTTCTTATATCTTGGCGTTATTGCTTTGCACAATGCCTTTGACGACAAAGCGCTTGCGGGCAAAGCAGCAGGAATCTTGGCTATTGTTGGTGTCATTAACATCCCTATTATCAAGTATTCAGTTGAATGGTGGAATACATTACATCAAGGCGCAACGGTATCTCGCCTTGACGCACCCGCAATGAGCATGGATATGTACTGGCCATTTGTTATGTGCTTCTTTGGGTTTGCATTTTTTGTGGCAGCGGTTACCTGTGTTCGTTTTAAAACAGAAATTTTAAGCAGAAACAGCATGCGCCCTTGGGTCAAGCAGTTAGTGCAAGAGGAGAGCAAATAATGCAGTTTTCATCATTTGCAGAGTTCTTAAATATGGGCGGTTACGGCTTTTACGTCTGGCTGTCATTTGGTTTGGCATTTTTGCTACTTGCCGGTTTGGTCTTTAACAGCTTAACGAGTCACAAAAGCGTGAAACAGCGTATTGCCAAACAACATATTCGCCAAGAAAAGTTAAAAAGAGCAGCTCAACAACAAAAAGAGCTGTCAGAATCAACTTAGTCTATCCAAGGTAAAGAGATGAACCCGAGAAGAAAAAAACGCTTAACTATTATTTTATCTGTCCTCATTGGTTTGAGTGTCGTTGCTGGTTTAGTGCTGTACGCGTTAAGTCAAAATATCGATTTATTCTTTAAGCCATCCGAAATCCATCAAGGCAAAGAAGACACAGGTATGAAGGCGCAAATTGGCCAACGTATCCGTATTGGTGGGCTGGTGGTGCCAGGCAGTGTTAAGCGTGATGAAGCAAGTTTAAAGGTGAGTTTTAAGTTAGCTGATATGCGTATGCCTATCGCCTTTAATGAAGGTGACCCGACAGTAACAGTTAAATATGATGGTATTTTGCCGGACCTTTTTCGTGAAGGGCAAGGTATTGTCGCTAACGGTACATTAGCTGAAGGCTTTGTTATTAATGCCAGCGAAGTTCTCGCTAAGCATGATGAGAACTATATGCCTAAAGAGCTTGCTGAAGAAGCAGGTAAAGCACATTCTAAGCCTCAGTATTAATAATAAATTAACCCAAGAAAAAAGGGCTACGTAATGCAACGTAGCCCTTTTTGTTTTGCGTAACTTATTTTTGGTTAATTTGCCAAACGCTCACGCTACCGCTAATTTCATTACCAATAACCAATAACGCTTCATTTGTAGGGCTATCTTCCGCTTTAATGAACGCCATACCTTCAGGTGCTAAATCACCTGTGATTTCTTGGTCTTCGTTCAAACCTCGGTTAATAAAATAATCAACAAAGTTCACATCATAAGGGTTAGTAATGTCGTACACCATAATACCCGCCATACGCTCTAAACCGATGAATGCATAACGCTTACCGCCTACTTCACCAACCGCTAATGCTTCCGGTTCTGGACCTTTTGCGTCTGAACGTGTGTCGCCTTTGTTTTCATCTTCATCATTGTTAAAGCTCGCGCCATGAATCGATGCCGTAATACGCTCCATGTCGTCGCCTGAATCAAATACTAAATTACCGTTTTGATCAAAAATTGAGAACGAGCGACCACCATAGGTGTAAAGTGCTTCATGTGTACCATCGTTATCATCATCACCCAACGGTGCAATGACTTTTAAACGTCCTAAATCACTATCATCGTTATTGATGCTATCAAATGCTTCACCAAGCGTCAGATCTTCAGCGCGAATCTCATCAATGTAAGATAAACAGCCATCATCTTCATCGTACTCTAAACCACCATCTACTAAACAGCTTGCCTCGTCAGCTGAATCAAAGAAGTATTCGCGACCATCACCTTCATTGGCTGTGATCACAAAATCAGCACCTTGCCAATTAAATGTCGCAACAGTATCAGGTTGATATAACCCCATTAAATTTGGGTATGAACGAATATTTACCGCATCATCTTTATCAGAAGCATCTAAGCCATAAACACTCCAGTCTTTGAAGCCTAGGCCTTTAATCTCAACAGTTTCTGATTCGATATCAACAATCGCAATGCCATTGTTTTCTTGTAAGCTAACAAATGCTGTTTTGTTGTCAGCCGAAATAGTCACATACTCTGGCTCTAAGTCCATTGCTACCGTAATATCGAGCAACTGACCTTTGATTGTTCGACCAGTAGGGTTTGTGAACTTAATACCTTGCGCTTCAAGTGCAGCTTGCGACATATTAAAAGACTCAAAGGTAATGTGAGATGCAGAATTAGCAATAACACCATTTTCATCTAACTCAATGATCGAAATACTGCCCTCTGGATCGACAGTATAATCACCTGATGGCTCACCTTCGTTAGCAACGACAACTTTACGACCGTTCGGAGAGAATGCTACGGCATCTGGCAAGTAGCCAACTTCAACATTCTTAATGAAAGCAGGTTGAGCGCCAGCAATATCATAGAAAGCGATCATGCCCTTAGTGCCCGTCTCATCCGCAGCCATCGCAACCGCTAAAATTTCAAACGTATTATTAATCGCAATGCTATTAGCATCGCCTGGCGTATTTGAAGATACATCAAGCGTAATGGCTACATCTAGATTGGTATTTGTAATAACACCTTCATCGTCAGCCGTTAACTCATCAGCATTCACATCGGTTAAGTCAATAATATTAACGGTAGGAGACGCTGTAGAACTATTGATTGCATATAACCAATTTTTAGATAACTGATAGCTAACGATTTCTGCTGCACCCTCGGCATCTTCTGCATTAAGTACCGCTCGACCAACCATGGATACATCAATACCAATTGGCGCTTTATCGCCTGGGATACCTTGTTCACCTTGTGGGCCTTGCGGTCCAGTAGCACCTGCCGCACCGTCGTCACCATCCGAAAAGCAACCACCAAGAGCAAGGGTGGCAGAAAGCATTAGCGCAATTTTTGTTTTTTTCATTTTTCTGTCCAGTTAAAAGAAATTGGACAAAGCTTAGAGAGCAAATATGAATTTTTAGTGACTTGAAAAGGAAGGTTTTTTGACTGACAGGTTACATATTTTTGACAAAAAAGAAGGCCGGTATATGCCGACCTTTTTCATTTATTTAAGCAAATAGCTTGCTTAAGCTGGCTCTTGAATAATGACAGTACCTGCTTTTTTAGTATATTGCTCCATTTTGTGGAAATTCAAGTAACGATAGGTATCGGCAGCTGTTGCATCAATCGTTTTTGCATATTCCATATATTCCGCTGGCGTTGGCAGCTTACCTAAAATAGCGCCAGCTGCTGCTAGTTCAGCAGAGGTCAGATAGACATTCGCTCCAGTGCCTAGACGATTTGGAAAATTACGTGTTGAAGTAGACAGCACGGTCGAGTTTTCAGCCACACGTGCTTGGTTACCCATACACAATGAACAGCCAGGTGTCTCTATTCTCACGCCCGCTTTACCAAAGGTAAAGTAGTAACCTTCTTCGGTTAACTGATCGCGGTCCATTTTCGTTGGCGGTGCCACCCACATGCGGGTGCTCAGTACACCACCATAATTTTCCAACAACTTGCCCGCAGCACGGAAGTGACCGATATTAGTCATACATGAACCGATAAACACTTCGTCAACTTTATCTCCAGCAACTTCAGATAATAAACGAGCATCATCAGGGTCATTTGGACAACATACAATTGGCTCTTTGATGTCGTTTAGATCAATTTCAAGCACGTGCGCATATTCTGCATCTTTATCAGCTTCCATCAATGATGGATTAGCTAACCAATTTTCCATCGATTGAATGCGGCGCTCTATTGTGCGCACATCACCATATCCTTCACTGATCATCCACTTAAGCATAACAATGTTAGACTCAAGGTATTCTTTAACGGCATCTTCTTCGAGCTTAATGGTACAGCCGGCTGCGCTACGTTCAGCAGACGCATCAGATAACTCAAATGCTTGCTCTACCGTTAAACCAGTTAGGCCTTCAATTTCTAGCACTCGGCCAGAGAACTCGTTGACTTTTCCTGCTTTTTCAACGGTTAAGATACCTGCTTTAATTCCGTAATACGGTATCGCATGAACAAGGTCTCGCAGGGTTATTCCTGGTTGCATTTCGCCTTTAAAGCGAACAAGTACAGATTCAGGCATATCCAATGGCATAACACCTGTTGCCGCAGCAAAGGCGACAAGGCCTGAGCCCGCGGGAAATGAAATCCCCAATGGGAAGCGTGTATGAGAGTCACCACCAGTCCCTACAGTATCAGGCAATAACATGCGGTTTAACCATGAGTGAATAACACCATCACCAGGGCGCAGTGAAACACCACCACGATTCATCATAAAATCAGGTAAAGTGTGATGAGTATGAACATCGACAGGTTTTGGATAAGCAGAAGTATGACAGAAAGACTGCATGGTTAAATCTGCTGAAAACCCTAAACACGCTAAATCTTTCAACTCATCGCGTGTCATAGGCCCAGTGGTATCTTGTGAGCCTACGGTCGTCATTTTAGGCTCGCAGTATTGACCGGCACGAACACCTTCAACACCGCACGCTTTACCCACCATTTTTTGAGCTAGCGTGTAGCCTTTACCTGAATCTGTTGCATCTACAGGTTTAGCAAATAGATCCGTTTCTCCTAGCCCTAACGCTTCGCGCGCACGCCCCGTTAAACCACGACCAATAATGAGTGGAATACGACCGCCTGCTCGCACTTCGTCTAATAACACTGGACTCAACTCAAAGGTTGAAATAACGTCATTCCCTTTTTTAACAACGCCTTCATATGGGTAAATGTCGATTACGTCCCCCATATCCATTTTCTGCACGTCGAGCTCAATAGGTAAAGCGCCCGAGTCTTCCATGGTGTTGTAAAAAATTGGCGCAATTTTACCACCTAAACATACGCCACCTGTTCGCTTATTTGGAATATATGGAATGTCCTCTCCCATAAACCACAACACTGAGTTAGTCGCTGATTTTCGACTTGAACCAGTACCAACAACATCACCCACATATGCGAGAGGAATACCATCTTCTTGTAATGTTTGAATTTGTTTAATTGGACCTACAACACCGGGCTCATCAGGAGTAATGCCTTCGCGTGCCATTTTTAACATAGCTTTGGCATGAACCGGAATATCAGGACGTGACCATGCATCAGGCGCAGGGGAAAGATCGTCGGTATTCGTTTCACCCGTCACTTTAAAAACTTTAACCGTAATTTTTTCACTAACAGCATCTCGCGACGTAAACCATTCTGCGTTAGCCCAAGATGTCATTACATCTTTGGCAGCTTGGTTACCTGCATCGGCTTTTTCTTTAACATCATAAAAAGCATCAAACATTAATAACGTATTCTTTAAGCCAGCTGCAGCTGTTTCAGATAACTTTGCATCATCCAACAAATCAATCATAGGTTGAATGTTATAACCACCTAGCATTGTTCCTAACAATTCAGTGGCGCGTGTTGCATCAAGAACCGGAGAATTTGTCTCTCCTTTAGCAATAGCAGCTAGAAAACCTGCTTTAACATAAGCTGCATCATCAACGCCAGGCGGCACGCGATTTACCAGCAAATCTAAAATAAATTCTTCTTCACCAGCAGGTGGTGTTTTAATTAGCTCAACTAATTGAGCCACTTGTTCAGCATCTAGTGGTTTAGGTACTAAACCTTCTGTTGCACGTTCTTCAACGTGTTTGCGATAGTCTTGTAGCATGTCTTTTACCCTACATGAACGACGTGTTTGATACACATTAATAATTGTATAAATAGTATTTATAGACGAACCTGAGCAAGGCGCGAAAGTAAATACCTTATTTCATTGCACTGTTATCCGTGCATTAGCAAGCTAACTATACATTAGCTAAAAACGATTTAAGCTTGTTTGAATCAATATAAAGAATAATCTTCTTTGATAAAATCAAACTTTAGTACAATAAAATGAACACGTCCGCCCCACTCCTACTCAGAAAACGCCCTAAAACTGCAGTCTCATACAACTGGTATAACCATTATCACCAAAACTTCTATCATTCATAATCCGCATGAATAGTGCTTATTTAGGCAAATGATTACTCGTTTTGGAAAAATAAGGTAGAATATGCGCCACATTTCATACTGCTAGTACCCCCTATTAGTAGTTTTAAATAAAAGAGAGTATCGAATGAGCCTTTATTCAGAATATTTAGCGGAAATTAAAACCCGCAAGGAAGAGCTTGGTTTAGCACCAAAGCCAATTGATAGCGCTGATTTACTAGCGGAAATTATTGAGCAAATTAAAGACCAAGCGAATGCGCACCGTGAAGATTCATTAAACTTCTTCATCTACAATACGCTTCCTGGTACGACTAGCGCAGCAGGCGTTAAAGCAAAATTCTTGAAAGAAATTATCTTAGGCCAAGAAACTGTTGCTGAGATTTCAGTAGAGTTTGCGTTTGAATTACTTTCTCACATGAAAGGTGGTCCTTCAATTGAAGTACTACTTGACCTTGCATTAAGCGACGATGCTTCTGTTTCGGCGCCAGCTGCTGACGTTTTAAAAACGCAAGTATTCTTATACGACGCTGACACTGCTCGCTTAGCTGATGCATACAAAGCAGGCAACACGATTGCTAAAGATATTTTAGAAAGCTACGCAAACGCAGAATTCTTCACAAAATTACCTGACGTTGCAGAAAAAGTAGAAGTTGTTACTTACGTTGCAGGTGTGGGTGATATCTCTACTGACTTATTATCTCCAGGTCATCAGTCTCACTCTCGTGCTGACCGTGAATTACACGGCCAATGTATGATTACGCCTGAAGCACAACAAGAAATCGTTGCACTTCAAAAAGAGCACCCTGGCAAAAAAGTAATGCTAGTTGCTGAAAAAGGCACAATGGGTGTTGGTTCATCACGTATGTCTGGTGTTAACAACGTTGCACTTTGGGCTGGTGAACAAGCTTCTCCGTACGTTCCATTCGTAAACATCGCACCTGTTGTTGCTGGTACTAACGGTATCGCACCAATCTTCTTAACGACAGTTGACGTAACTGGTGGTATCGGTCTTGACCTTAAAAACTGGGTGAAGAAAGTAGACGCTAACGGTAACACAGTTGTTGATGCAAACGGTGACCCGGTATTAGAAGAAGCATACTCTGTAGCTACAGGTACTGTTTTAACTATTGATACGAAAGCTAAGAAGTTATACAACGGCGCTGAAGAAGTAGCTGACGTTGCTTCTGCATTTACACCACAAAAGCAAGAATTCATGAAAGCTGGTGGTTCTTACGCGGTTACTTTTGGTAAGAAATTACAAACATTCGCTGCAGAGACACTAGGTGTTGAAGCACCAGTGGTATACGCTGCTGCTAAAGAAATTTCACACGAAGGCCAAGGCTTAACAGCGGTAGAGAAAATCTTCAACCGTAACGCGGTAGGTGTTGCATCAGATGCTCCATTACACGCTGGCTCTAACGTACGTGTTAAAGTAAACATCGTAGGTTCTCAAGACACTACTGGCCCTATGACGTGTCAGGAATTAGAAGCGATGGCTGCTTCGACGATTTCTCCACTTGTTGACGGTGCATTCCAATCAGGTTGTCACACGGCTTCAGTATGGGATAGCAAAGCTAAAGCAAACACGCCTAAGCTAATGGCATTTATGAACGCATTCGGTGTAATCACAGCACGTGACCCGAAAGGCGTTTACCACTCTATGACTGACGTTATTCACAAAGTATTGAATGACATCACAGTTGACGACCGTGCAATTATCATTGGTGGTGACTCGCATACGCGTATGTCTAAAGGTGTAGCGTTCGGTGCTGACTCAGGTACAGTAGCAATTGCACTTGCAACGGGTGAGTCTGCAATGCCAATTCCAGAATCAGTAAAAGTTACCTTCAAAGGTAAAATGGCTGATCACATGGACTTCCGTGATATCGTTCACGCAACTCAAGCGCAAATGCTTAAGCAGTTCGAAGGTGAAAACGTATTCCAAGGCCGCGTAATCGAAGTACACATTGGTACTTTATTAGCAGACCAAGCGTTCACATTCACTGACTGGTCAGCTGAAATGAAAGCGAAAGCGTCTGTTTGTATCTCAAACGATGAAACATTAATTGAGTCTATCGAGCTTGCGAAATCTCGTATCCAAATCATGATCGACAAAGGTATGGATAACGAAGCGCAAACATTAGCAGGTCTTATCAAGTTAGCTGATGAGCGTATCGCTGGTATCAAGTCTGGTGAAACACCAGCATTAGCACCAGATGAAAACGCTAAGTACTACGCAGAAGTAGTTGTTGATTTAGACACAATCGTTGAGCCAATGATTGCTGACCCAGACGTAAACAACGAAGACGTTTCTAAGCGTTACACGCACGACGTAATTCGCCCTGTTTCATACTACGACGGCAAGCCTGTAGATTTAGGTTTCGTTGGTTCTTGTATGGTTCACAAAGGTGACATGCAAATCATCGCGCAAATGTTCCGTAACTTAGAGAAGCAAAACGGTTCAATTGAATTCAACGCACCATTAGTTGTTGCTCCACCAACGTACAACATCGTTGACGAGTTAAAAGCTGAAGGTGATTGGGATATCTTAGCTAAGTACTCTGGTTTCGTATTCGATGATGAGAACCCGAAAGGTGAAGCTCGTAAGACTTACGAAAACATCTTATACCTTGAGCGCCCAGGCTGTAACTTATGTATGGGTAACCAAGAAAAAGCTGAACCAGGTGATACAGTTATTGCTACTTCAACTCGCCTATTCCAAGGCCGTGTTGTAGCAGATAGCGCTGAGAAGAAAGGTGAATCTTTACTAGGTTCAACACCATTAGTTGTACTTTCAACTATCTTAGGTCGTTTCCCGACGATGGATGAGTACACAGCGGCTGTTGAAGGTATCGATTTAACACGCTTCGCTCCACCAACGGAAGCGATGACAGTACCAGCATCTGGCGCTGTTGCAGTGAAAATTGCAGATCCAAGCTAAGTTTATTCTATCGAATAACTAAAAAAGGCTACCTCTGGTAGCCTTTTTTGTTGCCGACAATATCGTTAATTTTTATCTCGTAAATCCTAGTTATCCTGTTTAACTGGACACGCTAAATTAGCCGCTAAAGAGCCAAATATTTTGTTTGGATGAGCCTTTCTATCAGTAAAAGATTCCACTCCTGTTAGCACCTCAAGCTTAAAGCCATAAGCATTACAAACATCCAATGAACGACGAATCAAAAAGGTTGCAAGTCGATCAAATCCAATATTGGAGTTGGGGATGACTTCAATATGATAATAATTATCTTCTAGTTTAGTCTGTTTAAATTGAACTTGGTGATCAAAGTCCCACTGAGATTGTCCATTCGATGGAGTAATCGTTTGGCTACAAGATGAAAGTAAAACGGTGAAGAGAATACCAACAACAACTTTCTTCATTTTCAGCTCCTAAATAAAAGAAAACCAGCATGATGCTGGTTTTGATTATAAAAAGTTAACTGACGAGAAGCCAGAGTGTATAAGCGGTTAATTAAAAATGGTGCCCAAAGGCACCATTTTTATACATCATGCTAAATTAAAATACCGCCGAGAAGTTGATATAAGGCGTACGTCCAAAAATGTCATACCCTACACCCAATGGAATATTGGTGTTTGAGAATGAGCCATTAGGATCAACTTTTGGTGGCGCTTCGTTAAATACGTTACGTACACCAATTGCAACACGATAATCACCGCTACTGTAGCTTAAAGATGCATTGTGTAAGAAGTAATCTTCGGTAAATGCTTTCTCACGACATAATAGTGGGTCTGTTTGCGCTTCGTCATTATATAAACCTCGACAACCACGAGTATTGGCGATGAACTCACCATCTTCAGGATCGTCTAACCAGTCTTCACGACCAGCACCGATAAATCGTGTACCCCAGGTGAATCTCCAGTCATCATACTTGAACGACAATTGAGCACTTGCTCTCCACTCAGGGAACTCCGGCTCACCTTTGTTATCATCAACAGAGCCAAAAACATCGACAATCGCTTCTGTCATTCGAGTTGCTTGAATATCTAGCGTTACATTCAAGTTTTGCTCGCCAACAAGGAAGTCTTGATCGTAATAGATGTTGTAATCGAAGCCTTTTGACGTCTCTAAACCAATATTGATGAAGCTTGCATCGACAAAATTAATTTTGCCATCTTCATCACGTGTTAATCGAGAACAGAATGCGTCGTTACCGTCTGCTGAATAACATTGGTTAACACTGTATGCAGCGCTTGGTTCTGCGATTGAGTTTTTGATCTCAATGTCAAAACGAGTCAGTGAGAATGTTAAATCAAACTCTTCACTAAACGGTTGCTCAAAGACAAAACCAAACGTTTTCGCTGTTGATGTTTCTTCAGTCAGTAATGTCGAACCACCAGACACAATCTCAGCACTATTAGACGACGTAAACTTGTCTGTGCCATCTTGGCCTAAACCCAGTGACGTAGGATCAAGGTTGTCAGCAATACAGGCTTCAAGGACTGAAGTACTACGTGTATCTTCTTCAGCATTATATACATCCGGCGCACCAGGGTTTAGTGGATCGGAAATACGAGCAGAGTCAGGAACAACACACGGGTCAGTCACTGAGTTAAAGCCAGTTGTGCCCTCTAAGAAGCGCTCTCTTAGGTTTGGTGCACGATACGATGTACCTTTAGTACCGCGTAATGTAAACCATTCTACAGGGCGATAAATCGCTTTAAGGCTATATGTGCTAGCGGTGTCATAATAAGACTCTTTAGAAAGTCGTCCTGATGCAGTTAACGTCAATTCCTCAATGCCTGTTTGACCAGAAATCAATGGTAGTTCGATCTCAGTAAATGCCTCTTTTAAATTACGAGAACCGTTTGCTCCTTTATCTGAGAACCAGCCCCATAAAAGGCCTTCGGTCGCAACATCGTTACTGTTAGTTTTAATTTCATCTCGGCGGTATTCCATACCGAAAATACCACTAACAATGTTGTCATTCCAAGGTAGTGTAAATAAGTCACCACCAATAAAGCCGTTAACAACTAATTGGTTAACTTCGGTATCAGCAATACGGTCTGACATCAAGTAATCATATTCAGCTGGTGTTAACTCACCACCACCAACTTGATAGATATTATCTGCAAACAAGTTTACTGGCACACAACCATCTGAGCCGTTACCACAAGTCACTGAGCCATCATCATTTAACACTGAGGTATTCAATGAGTGAACTAAGTTTGCTTCATTAATACCGCGCGTAATGTATTCACCAGACGAGCCGCTATACGATGCGTATAAATCGTAATACCAGTTTTCTAAGCCAACGGATTCTAATCCTGTTAGGTTACCAGTAACTCCCGTCACTAAACGATATTGTGATACGTCCACTTTGTGGCTATCTCTATCGCCACGGATGTTAATGATAGGTTGAACCCACTTAGCACCGTCATTACCAAAACCAAGAACGCCGTAACAGTCAACACCATTTAAACCATCTGGGTTACATGGGTTATACGGGTTATTTGGTGGAACCCATTCAAAGTTTTGATAGCCAGGCGAGAATTGATCTGAATTACGTTGTGCGTATAAGGCATCAAAATATACTCTCGTGTCATTTTCATCTTGGAAGTTATATTCGCCATTAGCGACAACTGAGATTCGCTCATTTTTGCCTAGATAATCACCGGATTTATAGTAATCTGACTGTTGAAATGCATATCTTGGGTCCTGCAAATCATAGTCTTTAAAGCCATCTCCATCGGCATCAGGGAACGCGGTGTCATGGATACCATCACCATCTGAATCACCTGTTACCCATGTAGGTAATAAACCTGCTAAATCGAATGGTACAAAGTGGTCACTCCAGCCCGGAATACCTGTATTAGTGAAACCTGGTGTGTTATATACCGACCCCCAAAATGCGTTATCTATATACATACGGTTAGTTAATGGAAAGATATCACAGGTATCATCACCATCAACTGTTGGGCCGTAGCCGCTATTACGCGTTAATATATCACCGTGTTGAGTTTCCCAAATACGCTCTTCACAGCCTTTCACGAAAGGGTTGTCTGCGAGTGATTGCTGCTTTCGGTCGTAATATTCAGCACCGATAGTAAAGAAGCCATTATCACTCGTTTTACCCCACATTGCTGACAGCACAGTTTCTTCGCCGCCGTTTCCTTTAGGCTGATTGTATGAACCTTGAAGTTCAAAACCCTCAACATCTTGTCTTAGCATCACGTTGGCAACACCAGCAACAGCATCCGAACCATAAACAGTCGAAGCACCATCATACAAGTTTTCGATACGCTCAATCATTACAGCAGGTATCAAGTTGAGATCTGGAGAGGTAGGCGCACCACCCACACCAGCCGGTGCCATTCTTCGGCCATTGATAAGCACAAGCGTGCGATCTGCGCCAAGACCACGAAAGCCAATTGTCGCTGCACCAGGACCGTTATCTAATACATAGCCACCGAATGAGTTGTCAATTTGACTACCAGCTGCTTGGTTTGTGTTTTGTAGCATTTCAGTTGCATCAAAAAGTCCCATTTCACGTGAGATTTCACCACTGATAACTTGAACGGGTGAAGCAGTATCAAACTCACTTCGTCTGATACGCGAACCAGTAACGACAATTCGTTCCTCCGATTCTTCTTCTAACAAGTCATTTGAATCTTGTGAAGTTTCTTGTGCAGCAGCTTGTACAGCGATAGCTTGCTCGTCATCTGCGTTTGCAATTGCGTTTGTACTGCACGCAGCACCGAGCACAATAGCTAGCCTTATGCCCTTAGCTACATCGTTTAACTTGGTCATATAGTTATTACTCCCTGAACGATTTTTATTATTTTTTGCACGCATAGTGCATTTATCTATTTATTTGACGTAGGGCTGATTCCTTTCAATTAACGACAGCAAAATGTTAATAACAAGTTATCAGCTGTATACATTAGATTGTATACAATAGACAATTTCAAGAAAAACTATCAATTTTTAAGCAATTAATTGGAGATAACTTTCATAAATAACAACAAAACCCAATGCAAAGCATTGTTTTAAATAGCTAAATCATGAAACTTAGAGAAGGATATACGAATAAAAAAAATGTGCGGTAAATAAATAGATGTGAGGTGCAGAAAACAAAAAAGCTGGCATCAGCCAGCTTTTTTACAGAAGATTCATTAGTATTAGAAGTTACACTTGTTGGTAAACCAGCTTAACATCTCACCATAAAACTCTTTCTTGTGATCGTAGAATAATGTATCTGAGAAGTGATCAGCGTCTTTCAATTCTACATATTTGTGATCTTTATTAAGCTTCTCCAGCTTAGCAACAAATTCACGACTGTGCTTGACTGGCACACGAATGTCGATATCACCATGAACAACAAGAATTGGAATATTCACTTTGTCAACGTGGTTAACTGGTGAAATGCCTTCAATTGTTGGACGTTGTAGTTCACGTAAGAAACGGCTTTCGTTCAACGTAGAGTTAATACGGTCTAAGTTACTTACACCTGCGCCAGCAATTGAACATTGATAAATATTGTTGTCACGAAGTGATGCTACAAACGCAGAGTAACCACCGTAACTCCAACCGAACATCGCTAGTTTATCTTTGTCCGCTAGACCTTTCTTAACAAGATACAACGCAGAGTCGTCCATATCATCTTGCATTTTAAGGCCCCACTCTTTGTCACCGTCTTTCCAGTGCTTCATACCGTAGCCTTCAGAACCCCTGAATTGAGGTTGAATAACCATGATACCCTGGCTAGCAAGTAACTGCGTCCACTCGTCATAAATGTTTACATCACGAGACCATGGGCCACCATGTGGCATAACCACTGTTGGATATGGTGCTTTACCTGTAGAAGGCAATGTTACATAGGCTTTTTGTTTTAAGCCGTCACGAGTTTTATATGAAATATACTTAACGTTTGACAACATCTCAGGCTTGATTTGTGGTGAAACGTCACCAATTTTATTAAGCTTTTGTTGGTAACTTAATAAATAGTACGTACCTGGATTTTTTGCCGACGCTGTTCGAATAACTAATTGGTTTAAATCATCTGAGTAGCTAGAAATAGAAACGAATTCACCTTTGAATAGGTCTTCGATACCTTGATAAATTGATTTCATTTCAGCGTCTAAGAAGTAACGTTTTGGCTGTTTGGTTGTATAAGAAAAACCTAAGCTCTTGCCAAAACGGTCAAACATTACGCCACCAACATCAACACTTTCTAACCCAAACAAACGGTCAGAGTATTGCTTTGTTTCCAAGTTGTATAAGTATATGCCAGTGGTGTTTTCACCTCGGTTAGCATTCACCCAAATCTCATTTGGGTTTTCATCGTTAAATCCGACAAAATCAAAATTCTCACGATCTTTTGGTGAGTTTTGGAAAATTAATTGCCAGTTTTCATCGCCTTTCTTTCTAGCGAATAAATCAATCGTGCCTTCCGACGCGTTCCAACCGGTTGCGGTTCTAATTTCACCGTCAGCATCCGCTGAGAAACCGCCACTTCGCTTAGTGTTACCACGCATGATGGTTTTTGTGCGGCCTGTTTTGATGTTCATACGAACAACATCAGGGATAAAGTTATTGTTGATATCAACTTCAACAAGTACTTCATCCGGGTTATTTGGTAAAGAATCAATGATATTGTAACCACGGATATTCTTTTTACTTTGGAATGGTACTAACCAGCCGCCTTTACCATCAGTATCGGTAATCGCAAATTGGTTTACCCAATAACTACGGGCGCCATCTCTTAAAATTTGTCTGAATGAGACAGAAATTTTTTCGTTGTTTAACCAACTAACACCAGAGACCAACATTTTACTTGCACCTAATTTAACTGGCTCTTTCGATAGGTCTTTGGTTTGTCTAATTTCGATGTAGTAATCACCATTTTTGGTGCTTGCTCTTACAATCGCGAGTTGTTTTCCATCAGGAGAAACCGACACGCTGCGTATCATGGGCAAAATAGAAAATGCTTCTACTGCTTCTTCTGCTGAAGTCGCTAATGCCTGAGTTGAAGTGCCACATAACAGAGCGGCAGTTAAAATTAAATGAAAAACTTTTTTCATAACCTGCTTCACTTTTTCTTCAAAATATATAAATGGCCTCATACGAGGCCATTTATCCGAATTAAGCTAATGCTTAAAATACTGCCGAGAAGTTAATGTACGGCATACGACCAAATGTGTCATAACCAACACCTAACGGAATGTTAGTGTTAGAGAATGAACCACTCGGATCTACCTTAGGTGGAGCTTCGTTGAACACGTTACGAACACCTACTGCTACACGGAAGTCATCTGTTGAGTAACTGATTGACATGTTGTGTAAGAAGTAGTCTTCTGTGTAACCAACTGGACGACATAACAACGGTTGTGTTTGTGCTGCATCAGTATATAGACCGCGACAACCATTTGTGCCTTCTTCAAATTGGTTTTCTTCTGGATCACTTAACCAGTCATCTTGACCTTCGCCAATAAACTGAGTGAACCAGTTGAAACGGAAGTCATCGTAACCAATTGAAAGTTGTGCACTTGCACGCCATTCAGGATACTCTGGCTCACCTTGGTTATCATCAACAGTATCTAATACTGAGAATAACGCTTCTGTCATACGTGTAGCTTGTAAGTCTAAAGAAACACTTAAGTTCTGCTCACCTACTAAGAAATCTTGAGCATAGTAAATGTTGTAGTCCATACCTTTAGACGTTTCTAAACCAACGTTAATGAAGCTAGCGTCAACAAAACTAATTTGACCGTTTTCGTCACGATTTAAACGCGAACAGAAAGCATCATTACCGTCTGCAGAGTAACATTGACCGATACTGTAGCCTGCACTTGGTTCAGCAATTGAGTTTTTAACTTCAATATCAAATCGAGTGATTGAGAATGTTAAGTCAAACTCTTCACTGAACGGTTGTTCAAATACAAAGCCGTATGTTTTCGCTGTAGACGTTTCCTCTGAAAGTACAGTTGAACCACCAGTTACGATCTCAGCACTGTTATTTGAATTGAACTTCTCAGTACCGTTTTGACCTAAACCTAATGTTGTAGGATCTACACCATCAGCAGAACACGCATCTAAAGTACCTTGTGAACGGCTATCGTTAGAAGCATTGTATGTATCAGGTGCATTTGGATCCAATGGGTCAGAATCACGCGCATCTGATGGAACCACACATGGATCCGATACAGTGTTGAAGCCAGTAGTACCTTCTAAGAAACGTTCACGTAAGTTCGGCGCACGGTAAGAAGTACCTTTTGTACCACGTAAAGTGAACCACTCAACTGGACGGTAGATAGCTTTTAAGCTGTATGTCTCAGCTGTATCGTAGTAAGTCTCTTTTGATAAACGACCTGATGCAGTGAAAGTGAACTCTTCAATACCTGGTCTGCCCTTAACTAGTGGCATTTCGATTTCAGTAAAGAATTCTTTTAAGTCGCGATCGCCGTTAGCACCCTTATCAGAGAACCAACCCCATAACTGACCTTCTCGAGCAACTTCATTGTTGTTAGATTCAATCTCGTCCTTACGGTATTCAAGACCAAATACACCACCAACAATTTCGTTATTCCACGGTAATGTGAATAAATCACCACCAACAAAACCATTAACAACAAACTGGTTAACTTTAGTGTTAACAACACGATCAGACATTAAGTAATCGTATTCAGCAGCAGTAAATGTACCACCACCAGTTTGGTAAATGTTGTCAGCGAATAAGTTTACTGGTACACAACCATCAGAACCAGTACCACAAGTTACTGAACCATCAGCGTTCAATACAGATGTGTCTAAAGAGTAAATTAAACGCTCTTCGTTAATACCACGTGTAACGTAATCACCAGAAGATGCACTGTATGAAGCGTAGAAGTCGTAGTACCAGTTTTCTAGGCCAATAGACTCTAGACCAGGTAAGTTACCTGTAACACCACCAACTAAACGGTATTGTGATACATCAACTTTATGTGAATCACGGTCACCACGGATGTTGATAATTGGTTGAACACGTAGTGGGCCAGCAGGTCCTACACCTAACACACCAAAACAATCAATACCGTCGATACCATTAGGGTTACAAGGGTTGTATGGGTTATCTGCACCTACAAACTGGAATAATTGAGCTCCTGGAGAAAACTGATCTGAGTTACGCTCTGCATATAATGCATCGAAGTATACAGTTGTATCGTTTTCATCTTGGAAGTTGTATTCACCATTTGCAACAACAGAGATACGCTCATTTTTACCTAAGTAGTCACCTGATTTGTAGTAATCAGATTGTTCGAAAGCATAACGTGGATCTTGGAAATCTACGTCACGGTAACCATCACCATTACCATCAGGGAATGCTGTATCGTCAATGCCGTCACCATCCGAGTCACCGCCAATCCACGTAGGAAGGAAGCCGATTAATGAAGTTGGGACACCTGATTCAGTCCAACCTGGAATACCAGTATTTGTGTAACCTGGTGTGCTGTATACAGAACCCCAGAAACCGTTTTCAATGAACATACGGTTTGTTAATGGGAAAATGTCACATGTATCGTCGCCACGAGCTACTGGGCCGTAACCACTGTTACGAGTGATGATATCACCACTTTCTGTTTCCCAAATACGCTCCTCACAACCTTTAACAAAAGGGTTGTCTGCTAACGATTGAGATTTACGGTCATAGTATTCTGCACCGATCGAAATGTAACCATTGTCTGAAGTTTTACCCCACATAGCAGATAATACAGACTCTTGACCACCATCACCTTTAGGTTGGTTGTATGAACCTTGAATTTCGAAACCTTCGAAATCTTGACGTAACATTACGTTAGCTACACCAGCGATTGCATCAGAACCATAAACAGTTGATGCACCGTCGTATAAGTTTTCAATACGCTCGATCATTACTGCTGGAATCAAGTTCAAATCTGGTACTGTTGGCGCGCCACCAACACCAGCTGGTGCCATACGACGACCATTGATAAGAACCAACGTACGGTCTGCACCTAAACCACGGAAACCGATAGTTGCAGCGCCTGGACCATTATCTAAAACAAAACCACCAAAGGTGTTATCAATTTGACTACCAGCAGCTTGGTTAGTGTTTTGTAACATTTCTGTTGCGTCGAATAGACCTAATTCGCGCGAAATCTCACCACTAATGACTTGTACTGGAGAAGCTGTATCAAATTCACTACGACGAATACGAGAACCGGTAACGACGATGCGCTCTTCCGACTCTTCTTCTAGTAATGGATCTTCATTAACTTCATTTGCTGCAGCTTGAACGGCAATTGCTTGCTCTTGAGCATCTTGAGCGTAAGCATTGACACTACATGCGGCACCAAGCATAAGCGCTAATTTAATACCCTTAGCGACATTATTAAGCTTGTTCATATAGTTATTACTCCCTGAACGTTTTTATTATTTTGTGTAAAAGTTGCTTTTACACGGTTATCGATTTGTATCGATTTATGACTCTAACAATATTGTTAATTAATTGTTAAAGCACAATTCTGACATAAATGTTAAAAATTTGTAACTTTTATTTTCACATTAATTTAACGTTATTTTTACATCAATAACAAGCTAAAAAAGCCGTATATTTATTCATAAAAACGTTATTTTTTAGACGCTACTATCTAAGAGCTAGATATTTACTGACTTGGGCTGGAAGTAAGGAAAAATTATGAATGAATAAATTTCATGCAGATAAGCAGAAAGTTTTCATAGAGACAGACAAAATTGGCTATTTGGCGAGCACACTTGATTAATTTCAATCTGTTTAGTAACAAAAAAGCATCGCCTAAGCGATGCTTTAAAATTACATTAGGTTACCAACTGCAGGTAACTAATTTCAGCTATATACTGCTAGCTTACTTTTTCTTTTTAACTGCTTTAGCATTTGGTAAATCAGTAATTGAACCTTCAAATACTTCAGCCGCTAAACCAATTGATTCGTTTAATGTTGGGTGAGCGTGGATTGTTAAACCTACATCTTCAGCATCAGCACCCATTTCAACTGCTAGGCCAATTTCACCTAACATTTCACCAGCGTTGATACCTACAATAGCACCACCTAATACACGACCTGATTCTTTATCGAAGATTAACTTCGTTTTACCTTCAGTACGTGCTGAAGCGATTGCACGGCCAGATGCAGACCACGGGAAGTTAGCAACTTCAATGTTTAAGCCTTGCTCTTTTGCTTCACGCTCAGTTACACCAACCCATGCAATTTCAGGGTCTGTGTAAGCAATTGAAGGGATACAACGTGGGTCAAACTCGTGCTTCTTACCAGAAATTACTTCGGCAGCAACGTGTGCTTCGTGTACCGCTTTGTGAGCAAGCATAGGTTGACCAACAACGTCACCGATAGCGAAGATATGTGGAACATTTGTTCGCATCTCTTTAGATACGTTAATGAAACCGCGCTCGTCTACGTTAACACCAGCTTTATCAGCATCAACTAAGTGACCGTTTGGCTTACGACCAACAGCAACTAAGATCTTGTCGTAACGTACCTGACCTTCTGGTGCGTTCTTGCCTTCGAAAGTGACATATAAACCATCTTCTTTCGCATCTACTGCTACAACCTTAGTTGAAAGCATGATTGATTCGAAACGTGGCTTGTTGTATTTCGTGTAAATTTTCACAACGTCAGCATCTGCTGCAGGTACTAATTGGTCAGCAAATTCAACAACAGAAACTTTTGCACCTAAAGAGCTGTATACCGTACCCATTTCTAAGCCGATAATACCACCACCAAGTACTAACATTTCACCTGGAACGTCTTTAAGTTCAAGTGCGCCAGTTGAGTCGATGATACGGTCGTCTTCTGGAATGAAAGGTAAGTTTACTACTGAAGAACCACAAGCGATAATCGCGTTGTCAAATGTTACTGTTGTTTTGCCATCTGCGCCTTCAACTTCAATTGTTTTGTCTGAAGTGAATTTACCGTAGCCCGTAACAACGTTAACTTTACGCATTTTAGCCATACCGCCTACACCTTGTGTAAGCTTGCCAACTACTTCTTTATCTTTCCATTGACGGATTTTTTCTAAATCGATTTCTGGTTGACCGAAAGTCACACCATGTGATGCCATATCTTTTGCATCATCAAGCACTTTAGCAACGTGTAATAACGCTTTAGATGGAATACAACCAACGTTTAAACATACACCGCCTAAGCTGCTGTACTTTTCTACCAATACTACGTCTAAACCTAAGTCTGCCGCACGAAATGCTGCAGAATAACCGCCAGGACCTGAACCTAAAACTACGACTTGAGTTTTAATCTCGTTGCTCATGCTAACCTCAATATTTTGTGTTTCACTGTTACCTTATTATTTTTCGCGGTAACGATTCGTCTTTTGCTGGCGAGCAGTTTACTGAAACTCTCGACTGTTCGCCATCTTTTAATCAATAAAAACAAAAGTTGTTTGTAAACTTTTCAGTCAACAAACAACACTTTGAATTAAAGTACTAGTTTTCTGATATCCGACATTACCGATGATAAGTGTACGATAAAGCGCGCGGCAACCGCACCATCAATCACACGGTGATCGTATGATAATGATAAAGGAAGCATTAAGCGTGGTTCAAAGTCCTTACCATTCCACTTAGGTTTCATCTCAGATTTAGATACACCTAAAATAGCAACATCTGGCGCATTTACAATTGGCGTAAATGCAGTACCACCGATACCACCTAAACTTGAGATACTAAAACAGCTACCTTGCATGTCAGCTGCTTTTAACTTGCCTTCACGCGCTTTTGCACTAATCTCT
This sequence comes from Thalassotalea loyana, assembly GCF_030161435.1. Lineage (GTDB taxonomy): Bacteria > Pseudomonadota > Gammaproteobacteria > Enterobacterales > Alteromonadaceae > Thalassotalea_G > Thalassotalea_G loyana. Next base: position 197,720 of record NZ_BSSV01000004.1, read on the forward strand.
AGTAACTCTTTTGATAGTTGGTAAATACCTTTTTGATCGACATCACGAACAACTGGTACCACTAAACCATTTGGCGTATCTACGGCAACACCAATGTGACAGTACTTCTTCATGATTAAGCTTTCGCCATCGTCACTTAGGCTTGAGTTGAATACAGGATAAGCACGAAGTGCGTCTGCAACAGCCTTCATAATGAACACTAATGGTGTGATCTTAAAGCCCATTTTCTGTTTTTCACAGATAACGTTTTGCTCTTTTCGGAAAGCTTCAACGTTAGAAATATCACATTCATCAAACTGTGTAACATGCGGAATAGTTACCCAGTTGCGGTGTAAGTTTGGACCTGAAATTTTCTGAATACGTGTTAACGGTACTTCTTCAATTTCACCAAATTTAGAGAAGTCGACCTTGCGACCTTCAATAACTTGTAAACCACCAGAACCACCTGCAACTGAAGTACCAGCATTGGCTTTCGGACGTGAAAGCTCATATTTAACGTATGACTGAACATCTTCTTTCAAGATACGACCTTTACGACCAGTACCTTTGACAAGTGTTAAATCAACACCGAACTCACGAGCTAAACGTCTAATTGACGGTGATGTAAAGATACTACCATTACCTTTTGCATCACCTGCTTGTGGATGATGTGGTACCGGTGCAGCTTTAGGCGCTTCAACTTTTGGTGCAGGTGCAGGAGCTGCTGGTGCAGGCGTTTCAGCTTGTGGCGCTGGTGCAGATTCAACAGGCGAGCCGCCAGCTGTTTCAAGTTTAATAACAAGTGAGCCTTGTTTTACCTTATCACCTACTGATACAAGTACTTCTTTAACTGTACCTGCATGCGTAGAAGGTACGTCCATTGTTGCTTTATCAGTCTCTAATGTGATTAAACCGTCTTCTTCAGCAATTTCATCGCCAACCGCAACAATAACGTCGATGACGTCAACTTCGCCATCTTCACCAATATCTGGTACTTCAATCGTGATGACTTCACTTGCGCCACCAGAAGTTGGTGCAGGCGCTGCTGTTGGCGTAGGCTCAGCCACTGGAGCAGGTTCTGCTGCCACAGGCGCTGGTGCTTGCTCAACTTCAGGTTCTGCTGCAGGTGCACTTGCGCCCTCAGCTTTCATCTCACCTATTTTGTCGCCTTCTTTGATTTTGTCACCAACACTAACGCTTAATGAAACTAACTCACCTGCAATTGGAGCAGGGATATCCATCGAAGCTTTGTCTGTTTCAACCGTAACAATACCTTCATCGGCTTCTAACGTGTCACCTACAGCAACACAGATTTCGATAATTTCAACTTCTTCGCCACCAACATCTGGGACTAGAATTTCTTGAATATCTGACATTATTTGATCCTCTAGCCTTATGCGTAAAGTGGGTTCACTTTAGCAACATCAATGTCGAACTTAGCGATGGCTTCAGTAACAACCTTACGGTCAACTTCACCACGGTTTGCTAATTCGTATAACGCTGCTACTACGATGTAACCAGCATTAACTTCAAAGTGTGTACGTAAGTTTGCTCGACTATCGCTTCGACCGAAACCATCAGTACCTAAACAACGGTAATCTGTGTCAATAAATGCACGCACTTGGTCTGAGTATGCTTTAACGTAGTCTGTTGCAGCAATTGCTGGACCTTTATCCGCAGTAATCACTTTACCAATGTATGGCACTTGCTGGTCAGCTTCAGGGTTAAGCATGTTTTGACGAACAACTTCTTGACCTTCACGTGCTAATTCATTGAATGAAGTTACTGAGTAAACATCACTTGAGATGTTGTAGTCGTTAGCAAGAATCTGAGCCGCTTCGCGCACTTGTAACAAGATAGTACCTGAACCCATAAGCTGAACGTTTGCCGATGCCTTCTTCGCATCAACGGTTTCAAGCTTATAAATACCTTTGATAATTTGATCTTCGATATCTTTATCTTCAGGCATCGCTGGGTGTTGGTAGTTTTCGTTCATTAACGTTAAGTAGTAGAAAATATTTTCATTATTTTCATACATACGGCGTAAACCATCGCGAACGATAACCGCTACTTCGTAACCGTAAGTTGGATCGTAAGTTACACAGTTAGGAATCAAACCTGCTTGAACGTGTGAATGACCATCTTGGTGCTGTAAGCCTTCACCATTAAGTGTTGTACGACCTGCCGTTGCACCCAATAAGAAACCACGTGCTTGGCTATCACCTGCTGCCCATGCTAAGTCACCAACGCGTTGGAAACCAAACATTGAGTAGTAGATATAGAATGGGATAGTCGTTGCATTACATGTTGAGTAAGACGTACCTGACGCTACCCAAGATGCCATTGCACCTAACTCGTTAATACCTTCCTGTAGTACCTGACCTTTCTTGTCTTCACGGTAGTAAGCAACTTGGTCAGCGTCTTGTGGAACGTATTTTTGACCTTCGTTAGCGTAAATACCTACTTGACGGAATAAGCCTTCCATACCAAAGGTACGTGCTTCGTCAGGAATAATTGGTACGATACGCTTACCAATCTTCTTGTCTTTTAATAAGCTATTTAATACGCGAACAAAAGTCATTGTTGAAGAAACTTCACGATCGCCACTACCTTTAGTAATCGCTTCGAACGCCTTCATTGAAGGAATTTCTAATTCATCTTCAGATTGCTCACGACGCGCTGGTAATGAACCGCCTAACGCCTCACGACGAGACTTCATGTATTGGTACTCAGGACTATCTTCAGGGAACTTGAAGAATGGTAAATCTTCAATTTGATCGTCCGAAATAGGCATGTTGAAACGGTCACGGTATTGCTTAATTGATTCAATGTCCATTTTCTTAACATTGTGAGCAACATTTTGCGCTTCACCAGATTGGCCTAGACCAAAGCCTTTTACTGTCTTAGCTAAAATAACCGTTGGGCGACCTTTAGTGTTTACGGCTTTGTCGTAAGCTGCGTAAACTTTAACTGGGTCATGACCACCACGGTTTAAACGCCAGATGTCTTCATCAGACATATTAGCAACCATAGATGCAGTTTCTGGGTACTTACCGAACCAGTTTTCACGCGTGTATTTACCGCCTTTTGCTTTACAGTTTTGGTATTCACCATCAACGGTTTCATTCATAAGCTGTAATAACTTACCTGAAGTATCACGAGCCAATAAAGCATCCCAGTATGAACCCCAAATTACTTTGATCACTTCCCAACCAGCGCCACGGAATGTGCCTTCAAGTTCTTGGATAATTTTACCATTACCACGAACAGGACCGTCCAAACGCTGTAAGTTACAGTTAATGATAAACGTTAGGTTATCTAAACCTTCACGAGACGCTAAACCAATAGCACCTAATGATTCTGGCTCATCACACTCACCATCGCCTAGGAAACAGTATACGCGTTGAGCTGAACAGTCTTTAATGCCACGGTTAGTTAAGTACTTTAAGAAACGAGCAGTATAGATAGCTTGTAGTGGACCTAAGCCCATAGAAACTGTTGGGAACTGCCAGAAGTCTTGCATTAAGTGTGGGTGTGGGTATGAAGATAAACCTTTACCGTCACACTCTTGACGGAAGTTATCCATTTGCTCTTCAGTTAAACGACCTTCTAAAAATGCACGACCGTAAATACCCGGAGAAATGTGGCCTTGAGCAAAAATAAAGTCACCACCATTTTCAGGCGTTGCTGCCTTAAAGAAGTGATTAAAACCAACATCGTATAACATTGCAGACGAAGCAAAACTACCAATGTGACCACCTAACTCAAGATTCTTCTTCGATGCTCGTAATACTAACGCCATTGCGTTCCAACGAATTGCGGCACGAATACGTGCTTCAATTGTTTGATCAGCTGGCATGTGAGGCTCTTGTCCTGGAGGAATGGTATTTACATAGGCTGTTGTCGCATCAAATGGTAAATGAGTACCACCACGACGAGCACGGTCAATTAATTTCTCTAATAAGAAATGAGCGCGGTCCGCACCTTCGTTTTCTAATACAGCTTCAATTGACTCAAGCCATTCTTGAGTTTCTGCTGCATCTATATCGTGTTTAGGGAGCTCAGACATAATTTTACTTAGTCTCCGTTTGTTTATGTAGTCGTGATAAATAGTTTAAAGATAGACAATTTTTCTCAAGCTATCTCAAATCTTTATCATGTTTTATTAATATCTTTGCATTCGGCGCATTGAGCGCTCCATACGACTTTGCTCTTGAGTGAGCTTTAATAGTACTTCTTCTATAAAAGCAAGGTGTCTATGGCTTGCACCCCATGCTTTCTGAGGCTGGCCACTGACAATTGCTTCAAGTAACCGTTTTCGGTAATCAGCGATACGTTCAAATGTATCTGGTCTTTTCGACAATATTGTTAAATTTTTAGCAATATTATCAATTAACAGTGGCGCCATTGATTTCGCCATCTGCAAAATGATTGCGTTGTGTGACGCTGCGCAAATTGCACTATAAAATTCAAAAACCGCAGTAGCTTCAGCGCGATAATCATTTTCAATTTGAGCGTCACCAATAGCCAAATGCTTTTTTTCGATAAGTTCAAAGTCGGCTTTTGTGCCTCGCATTGCGGCGTAGTAGGCTGCCATTCCTTCAATTCCATGTCGGAACTCCAACAAATCGAATTGAGATTCAGGGTTTTTCGACATCAAGTCAAAAAGCGGATCAGATAAGCCACTTAGTATGTTATTGGCAACAAATGTCCCACCACCTTGTTTACGGGTAACTAATCCCTTTGCTTCTAGCTTTTGGATAGCTTCACGCAATGAGGGTCTAGATACTTCAAACTGAGCTGCTAATTCACGTTCCGGAGGCAACTTTTGCCCAGCTTCCAAGCTACCTTCAATAATCATGGCTTCAAGTTTCTCTTGAATGACATCAGACAATTTAGCTTGTTTCAGTGACATAGCGTTACCTATTGGCTCAAATACACAAATGGTAAATTGGTCTTACCATTTGGAATTATCGATAAAAAAATCGGCAAATACGCCTAAAAATTTTTGCTAATCTACCTTAACTTAACAACAAAGCCAATGACTTTTTTAGAGTAATTATCCAAATTACTCTAAATCTATCGCTAAAAAAGCATCTACAACGAATGGTCAGACCATTGAGGAAAGCATTATAAAATGTAATATACAGCGCGATTTTTAGTGGACTTTCAATGGAAGGCAACATGAGTATGTTGCCTTATTATGAGCAGAGCGTTTAATTGATTACGCCAGTAATGGTCAGAACGGCAACAATTGATAGCATTAACATCAATGTTCGTTTTGCAAGCTTAACTAATAAGCATGGCTCTGACACACAATCATCCTCATCGACCATGAAGTCTTCAGACTGTTTGGCGACATTAGTTAGCAATCTATGTGCAGGAAGGTCGAAGTCGAAAAAAGATTCCAAATAGGTTGGCATCGCTTTCGAAAAGTGCCCTACTAACATATAAGCAAATGACACTAAGCGCACCATTGGCCAATCTATTACAGCAAATAATGATCGAAACTTACTGTGTGTGTCATCAGCTACATAATAGGACTCTTGATCGTCACGTTCAGTCATTTCATGAATTGTGATAAGTAAACGATATAACAAAGCTGCTGTTGCGCCAAAGGCAACAAAAATCAACATGGGTGCAATATAATAACGATAGTTTAACCACACCATGGTCTCACCGAATGGCATTCGAGGTAGATTTTTATCTTCTTGCAGCTGCAATAAGGTAAGTTCACAGGTGGTTGGTTCGTCACGATTTGCTGCTTGTAAAAAGCATTTATACGCCGCTCGCGTTTTTACACAGCCAAAGGCGATGATAAGTAATACGGTTGAAACGATTAAATATAATATCGTGTCATCAATTAAGGCTAACAATAAATAGCAAATAATGACTGGTAGCAAGACGATGACACAAACTTGGAAATTATTTAATTCTTTATTACTCGAACTAACGACGCCTAGCTTTTTTTAAATGTCGAGTAGGTGCTCAAAGTAAAAACTAAACTGCCAAACTTTTGAAGACAGACTTTTTTGCGCTGATAATGCAATTAACAAACTAATTAAATTCATAAGTAGGTTCCATAACGCTCTAATACTATTTTAGCGTTAATCAGATAATAATTGATAAAACTTTTGCCAATCAAATGCATCTCCAGGATCAGTTTTTCTTCCTGGTGCGATATCATTATGACCAACGATATGTTCGTCCACTATAGGATAGTGCTTTTGCAACGCTTTAGTAAGAAGTGCAAGCTGTTGATATTGAAGAGAAGTATAAGGAATATCGTCTGCTCCCTCAAGCTCAATACCGATAGAGAAATCATTACACTTGTCGCGACCATTAAAACTAGAAATACCTGCATGCCAAGCTTTATCATCAAAGGAGACGTATTGAATAATATGACCATCACGCCGAATTAAACAGTGCGCTGAAACTTCTAATTTGTATATCGACCCAAAATAAGGATGCGCTTGGGGATCTAATGTCCCCAAGAATAAGTCTGTGATATATGATCCGCCAAATTCATTGGGTGGTAATGAAATGTTATGGACAACAAGTAAATTAATCTCTTCTTTTGTCTCTCTGGGCGTATAATGAGGTGAAGGTTGGTGTTCGACGTCTGATATCCAACCATTGTTGATTATTAAGCTTGTCATCATTTAAAGTAATTGAAAGTTTTAAAGAATATATTATGAACCAAGAGCCAGATACAAACAAAATTGGACGGGCATTCACTTGGCTAAGTTGGATTATTGCCCTTGGTCTAGTTGCATTTTTATTTGATGAATTGCTTGGCCAACAATACAACCCTAATCAATCAGTAGAAAGCAACTATTCTTCAAGGGGACAAGTAAGCGTCAAGTTACTTCAAAATCGCTATGGTCACTATGTACTTAACGGCCAAATTAATCAGCAGCCTGTTACATTTCTATTGGATACTGGCGCAACGTCAGTTTCCATCCCTGCACATATTGCAGACCAGCTATATTTAGAACCACAAGGCAGCTACATGGTAAATACCGCAAATGGCCGAATAAAAGTTTATCGCACCACCTTATCTACCCTTAGTATTGGCGAGATAACTCTGTATAATGTCGCGGCTAATATTAACCCGGGAATGGATTCGGAAGAAATCTTGCTAGGCATGAGTGCACTAAAGCAAGTTGAATTTAGCCAGACTGGTAACCAATTAATCATACGAGAGCAAAGATAAATGCAAACCCCAGAGCTACAAAACGACATCTCTACAACCGTCACATGGGCACTAAAAGAAGATTTGGGTGGACAGGTGGATGCTAACGCTGACATCACTGCGTGTTTAATCCCTGAAGACAATCAAACAAATGCGACAGTTATCACACGAGAAGATTGTATCGTGTGCGGTGTTGACTGGGTAAATGAAGTGTTTAGGCAACTTGATGAATCAATTGGGACAACGACTAAAATCACATGGTATGTAAACGATGGACAAGTCGTTAAAGCCAATACGACATTATTCGAATTAACGGGTAACGCTCGCCTTATTCTGACAGGTGAAAGAACAGCGCTTAATTTCCTGCAAACATTATCAGGTACAGCTACGGTCGTTAGTAAGTACGTTGAGCAACTTGAAGGTAGCGTAACAAAACTACTTGATACTCGTAAAACACTTCCAGGCATGCGAAGCGCTCAAAAATATGCAGTCAAATGTGGCGGTGGTGTTAATCACCGCATCGGGTTATTTGACGCGTTTTTAATTAAAGAAAACCATATTGCCGCGTGTGGTGGTATCGATAAAGCTGTAGCTACAGCTAAATCAAACCACCCAAATAAAAACGTTGAAGTTGAAGTAGAGTCACTTGATGAATTAACACAAGCCCTTACTGCAGGCGCAGATATCATTATGTTAGATAACTTTACGCCGACTATGATCGAAGAGGCAGTTACCTTGACACGAGGCAAGGCAAAACTCGAAGTTTCCGGCAACATGACGCTTGAAAAGCTAAGAACATACACACAAGCTGGTGTCGACTTTGTTTCTGTTGGTGCACTAACCAAACATGTTCAAGCAGTAGATTTGTCGATGAGATTTAGTTAATTTGCCGAAATTTCTTACAATCACCGGCACAATATTAGAGTAAATCCCCTAAAAATTGAGATTTTTCGATGCTTTTCGGTTGTTTTTAATACAAATAGAAAAAAATGATAAAAAATGCGTCACAAAATTTTACATTTTAAAAATTTTGTATCACTATAGCGAAAGCCCCCGTAATAAATAATGGAAGTACTATTATGAAAAACTTAATGAAAGCCAAAAACAACAAGGGTTTTACTCTTATTGAATTGATGATTGTTGTAGCGATCATCGGTATCTTAGCTGCAGTAGCTATTCCACAATATCAACAGTACACTCGTAGCGCTACCGCACAAAGTGTATTTAATGAAGTACAAACGTACAAGACTGCTGTTGCATTATGTGCACAGGTTAGCGGTGGTCAGTTAGGCACATGTGACGCTGGCGCTGAAGGCATTCCAGCTGTTAACGGCGCTGTGACTGCAGTTGCAGACGGTGTAATTAGCATGAACTTAGGCAACATTGACGGTAATGGTGACTCTACAGTTGACGTAACACCTACTTTAGAAGCTACACGAATCACATGGGCAGTTACAGGCACTGGTGCTGGTACAAATGCTTGTACTGAAGGTTGGATAGAGTGTAACTAACAAAACAAACTTCTGATAAAAAGCAGCTACGGCTGCTTTTTTTGTGTCTAGATATCGTCTAATTGACATTTTTATGTCACAATCAAGATTAAATCTTTCAAAGATCAATAACTAAAAATGAAAGGACTTCATCAACAATCTAGTTTATTGTCTGCGTTAGCTAAACATCAGCTAGTTACAGATGAACAACTTGACGACATTAGCTCTGGGTTTATTAGTCAAAAGAAACCCTTCGTACGCTATTTAATTGAAGATAAGCATTTAAATGCAGGTCAAGTTGCTAACATATTCTCAAAGAGCTTTGGTTATCCATATATCGACCTGGATGCATTCGATACCAGTTTAATTCCCGAAGGTATTCGTAACGAGAAACTTATTCGAAAGCATAATGCCCTGCCGATCTATTTGCGTGGCAAAGTCCTTTTTGTCGCCATGTCTGATCCAACGAACTTGGACGCATTAGAAGAAATTCAGTTTAACACAGGCTATACCACGGAATTAATCTTGGCAGATGAAAACAGTCTGTCGACCGCTATAGAAAGAATTTTAGAAGAAGACACCGATGCGCTTGATATATCAGACATGGATACCGAGGAATTAGCGGGAATCGATGTTGAAGAAGAGCGTCAAGACGATGATGGTAGCGAAGATGGCAAAGATGATGCCCCTATCGTTGTATATATTAATAAAATTTTATTAGATGCTATAAGAAAAGGTGCTTCAGACTTACATTTCGAGCCTTATGAAAAATCATATCGGATTCGTTTTCGTATCGATGGCATTTTAACAGAAATTGCTAGGCCACCTGTAACCCTATCTTCAAGAATGGCGGCACGTTTAAAAGTTATGTCAAAACTCGACATTGCGGAACGACGTGTACCACAAGACGGTCGCATAAAGCTTGCATTGTCAAAGAAAAAATCAATCGATTTTCGTGTTAGTACACTCCCAACCATGTGGGGTGAGAAAATCGTAATGCGTATCCTGGATAGCTCCAGTGCGATGCTAGGTATTGATATGCTGGGTTATGAACCTGCACAAAAGAAAATCTATATGGATGCACTTGCGCAACCTCAGGGGATGATTCTTGTTACAGGTCCAACAGGTTCAGGGAAAACCGTATCGTTGTACACGGGTTTAAATATACTCAACACGGACCAGAGAAATATATCAACGGCGGAAGATCCTGTAGAGATTAACCTTGAAGGTATCAACCAAGTACAAATAAATACAAGAGCAGGCTTAACCTTTCCTAGTGCATTGCGTTCATTCTTGCGTCAGGATCCCGATATTGTCATGGTTGGTGAGATTCGTGACCTTGAAACCGCTGAGATAGCAATTAAAGCTGCACAGACTGGTCACTTGGTATTATCTACGTTACATACGAATTCAGCTGCAGAGACATTGACGCGTTTACTCAATATGGGTGTACCGTCATACAACGTAGCGAGTTCAGTTAGTATCATCATCGCTCAACGACTTGCACGTCGATTATGTATGGCCTGTAAAGAGCCAGAAGACATCCCTGAAGAGGAACTTCTCAAGCAAGGGTTTACTCACGAGCAATTACCTAATGTAAAATTATACAAAGCGGTGGGCTGTGATCAGTGTACTGGCGGCTATAAAGGCCGTGTGGGTATCTATGAAGTCATAAAAATAGGCGAACGATTATCATCGATTATAATGGAAGGTGGTAATTCATTAGATATTGCTGAACAATGTCAAAAAGAAGGATTTAACAATCTTCGACAATCAGGCTTGCTCAAAGCAATGCACGGTGTGACAAGTCTAGAAGAAGTCAACCGAGTGACAAGTGGTTAGCTAACGCTCGAGCAGCAGTAGCTACTTTCGATTATAGGAAATAAGCATTAGGTAATTATATGGCTGTAGCAAAAACCAAAAATGTAAAAACGCTTGATGTATTTCAATGGCAAGGGGTTAACCGTAAAGGCAAAAAAATTAGCGGTGAACTTTCAGCTAGTAGCATTATGGAGCTAAAAGCTCAGCTACGAAAGCAAGGTGTAACACCAGGTCGAATAAGGAAGAAGAGCAAGCCATTACTTGGTGGTGGAGACAAAAAGCTAACCTCTGCTGACATTACAACCATAACCCGACAAATTGCAACTATGCTAGGAGCAGGTGTACCGTTAGTACAAACCATTGAAATGATTGGTAAAGGCCATGCAAATGGTAATATGCAAAAGTTGCTAGCGAACATCGGTGATAAATTACAATCAGGTTTACCGCTTTCAGAGTGTTTACGCGAGTATCCTACCGAGTTTGATGACCTATACTGTGATTTAGTCAAGTCTGGCGAACAATCAGGTGCGTTAGAGACTATATTCGACCGTATTGCAACATATAAAGAAAAGGCAGAAGCACTTAAAGCCAAAATAAAGAAAGCACTTACTTATCCAATTGCCGTTGTCGTTATCGCCGTTATCGTTACAGCTATATTGTTGATTTTCGTAGTACCTACTTTCAAGGAGATTTTTGACAGCTTTGGTGCTGAGTTACCTGCGTTTACACTTTTGGTCATCAAGGTTTCTGAAGTGCTCCAATCTACCTGGTATATAGTACTAGCCGGTCTTTTTGCATTTAGTTGGGCATTTAAAAATGCACACAGAAAAAGCCAAAAACTTCGTGACAATGTAGATAAAAATATCCTTAAACTTCCCGTCGTTGGTGACATTTTGCATAAAGCTGCTATTGCACGATACGCGCGTACATTGGCGACAACCTTTGCCGCAGGTGTACCCTTGATCGATGCTTTAGAATCTGCTGCTGGCGCGTCTGGTAACGCGGTTTTTCGCGAAGCAATATTAGACATACGCTCTGAAGTTTCTTCGGGGATGCAAATGAATTTAGCGATGCGTAACAGTAATATCTTTCCAGATATGGTTATTCAGATGGTTGCGATAGGTGAGGAATCTGGTGCTGTCGATGACATGTTGGCAAAAGTAGCCTCAGTATACGAACAAGAAGTTGATAATGCCGTAGACAATTTAACGGCCTTATTAGAGCCAATGATTATGGCTGTATTAGGTGTGGTAATTGGCGGCCTAATTATCGCTATGTACCTGCCAATCTTCCAAATTGGTCAAGTTGTTTAACTAATAACATTAATTGAAGGGCTAGGGCGTGCCGCTAGCCCTTTTTACTACCCGAATACACTATGAGTTTACCTATGTTTTCTGAAACCCTTGCTCTGCTTGAGCAATCTCCGAGTTTTTTTTACACCTTGGTTTTTGTCTTTTCATTAATGGTCGGTAGTTTTTTGAACGTCGTTATTTATCGTTTTCCCAAAATGTTGGAAAAAGAATGGTACAACGATTGTCGAGAATTTCTTGGTGATGAAGTCAAGAATATTCCTAAGAGAAAGTTTCCTGAACTAACATTAGCTAAACCGGATTCTAGCTGTCCGAACTGTAATCATAAAATTCGATTTTATGAAAACATACCTGTTATTAGTTGGTTATGGTTAAGAGGTAAATGTAGCAACTGCAAAATTAATATCTCGAGCCGTTACCCAATTATTGAATTAGCGACAGCATTACTAAGCGTTGCCGTGTCGTATCACTTTGGCCCAACATGGACAAGCTTTTGGGTAATATTGCTAACCTGGTACTTAATCTGTCTCACCATGATTGATTTTGACCATATGCTCCTTCCCGACCAGCTTGTTTACCCCATGCTGTGGCTAGGCTTGCTAGTGAATATAGATGGTACCTTTATTTCATTGAGTGATGCTGTCATCGGAGCGGTTGCAGGCTACATGAGCTTATTTTCAGTATTCTGGGTGTTTAAATTACTTACCGGTAAAGAAGGTATGGGGCATGGCGATTTTAAATTGGTTGCGATGTTCGGTGCGTGGTTTGGTTGGCAGTTATTACCATTACACATTTTAATGGCATCTGTCGTTGCAGCAGTCATAGGGTTAAGTTTAATTGCGTTTAAACAACACAGTCGGGAAAAGCCAATCCCATTCGGTCCATACCTTGCTGTAGCGGGCTGGATCACATTATTGTGGGGTAATGATATTTGGCAATGGTATTTAGGCTTTATCGTCCAATAACACATTATAAGAATCGATGAATAACAAATATATCGTAGGGTTAACAGGTGGAATAGGCAGTGGTAAAACAACCATTGCTAACCTGTTTATCAACAAAAAAATAGACGTCGTTGACGCTGATGAAGTCGCCCGCCAAGTAGTAGAGCCAGGTCAGCCAGCATTAGCTGCTATTGTTGAAAAGTTTGGTAACAATATTTTGCTCGCAGATGGCTCACTTAACCGGACACAGTTAAGGGAAAAAGTGTTTAGCGACGAGCACGCGAAACAATGGTTAAACGCATTACTCCATCCTGCGATTCGACACGAAATGCTTGAGCAACTTTCAAAGACCCAAAGTGTTTATTGTTTATTAGTGGCACCATTATTACTCGAGAATGGTTTAGAGAAATATGTCGACAACGTCCTAGTTATTGACGTAGATGAAGCCACTCAAGTCAATCGAACTACTAAGAGGGATGGCTCTAGCGAAGCCACGATAAAAAGTATTATATCAAGCCAAATAACCCGCGAGAAACGACTAGCAAAGGCCGATTATATAATCAGAAATCAGGATTGTACTGTTGAAAATATTCAGCAACAAGTTGATGAGCTCAATCAATTATTCACTCAACAAGCCCAAAGCAAGATAGAACTGCTAAAATAACAAGGATTGTCCTTTTAAATTTATTGGATAAAATAAAGATTAGCGATTTTTTTCGTTAATGGTTAATATAACTGCAATATTTTAATTAACACCTTGTTATGTCGAGAATTTTATACGAGCATCCGCTCAACGAGCGAATAAGAAACTACCTAAAGCTAGAGCATCTCTTTGGCCAGGTAGAAAGTGCTCAACAGCTCGAATTGCAGCAAGGTTACTCCGTTCTATTTACCTCACTTTTTGCAATTCTTGATAGTCTCGAAAGAAATGATATTCGCGGTGATTTAATCAAAGATTTAGAAAAGCTTGAGCAAAATCTTGTTCTTTGGTCACAAAGATCAGATGTTGATGCGTCAGCGTTAGAGCAAAATCTTCGAAAAACCGTTGCTTTAGTCAATCAATTGCGCAGTACTAAACTACCCTGGTGGCAATTAAAAGATGACAAATTCCTCTCTGCGGTAAAGCAACGGTTTGCAATTCAAGGTGGTAGTGCTAGTTTCGACTTACCGCAATTACAGTTTTTCCTACACCAACCTGCGACAACATCAACAAAGACAATAGAAGCTTGGCTTTCAACCCTAATGCAACTCAAAGAAGCCATTGCTTTAGTGTTAGTTTTTATTAGGCAACGAAGTGGCTTTGAATGCGTCGAAACAGAGAGCGGTTTTTACCAAGACAGTGGAGAAGGACTGCTCCTTTTGCGTATTGAACTAGATGCTAACGCTCAATTCTACCCAACGGTAAGTGGTAATCGCTTTAGATACTCAATTCGATTTATGCTGCCATGCGAGCAGAGCGGTAGACGTTACTCCAACAGTGCGACGAAGTTTTACCTAGCAAAATGCTAGTTATCAATCATTAATTCCCACCCATCGACTGCTTTAGTGCACCACCTTATTACGTTATAATTATGCCCATAGTTTTATTTCATAGGATCAAACAATGACATTGATCGTAGATTGTCCAACCTGTAAAACAAAAGTCACTTGGCAGCCCGAAAATGAGTTTCGACCTTTTTGTTCAAAACGCTGTCAATTGATTGATTTAGGTGAGTGGGCAGACGAGAGCAATAAAATCTCTCAGCAAGTTACGCCCGAAGTTGAAATGACTGAAGAAATGTTAGATGCACTTGAAGGTGAGTTTTTACAACACAACAAATTTTTTGTAGAGCCCGAGTAGCGTTTCAGAGTATAAATCCCCTGAATATACACAGGGGATTTACATTAACTAATCGTGATATTTTGCTAAGGCTTCCAAGATATCAACATTCGCATTTGGAAAGTCGAGCGCTAGCATTTCCTGATAGCTAAACCACCCTTCTTCCTGCCCTTCTTGCGCTTGTGGTTCATTATTAAAATTATCGACGACAAAGACCTCAAGTTTAACATGCTTATCACCATAATCATGTTCAATCGTTATAAGTGGTATACAGCTTAAAACATCAATGGCAACTTCCTCTTCAAGCTCTCTATGAAGTGCTTGATAAACACTTTCACCACTCTCAACCTTACCGCCTGGAAATTCCCATTTACCGCCTTGGTGGGTACCTTCTAAACGCCTAGTTAAGAAATACTGTTCACCACTTTTAATTACACCAACAGCAACGTGGACTAATGACATATATCGTCCTATTTAATTTTCGAGTAGAAAGCCTGACATTAATTACGTCCGGCCTGACATAAAAATGCCAGTCAAAGACTGGCATTAAGATTCATTAACAAAGTCGTTTTAGGTTAACTTACCACAACATTGTTTGTACTTCTTACCTGAACCACAAGGACATGGATCGTTTCGACCAACTCGCGGCTGACGCTGTTGAACCGTTGCTGGTTCAGCTTCCTGATGGTTATATTCCTTAGGCGCTTCTTCGGCTTTTCTATGTTGCTCTTCTACAGCTTCAACATCAGACTCTTCACGGATTTGAACCTTAGAAAGAATACCGACTACATCAAATTTCAAGTTTTCAAGCATCTCTGAGAATAGATCAAATGATTCACGCTTGTATTCTTGCTTTGGATTTTTCTGTGCATAGCCACGTAAATGTATACCTTGACGCAAGTGATCCATCGCTGCTAAATGCTCTTTCCAGTGAGAGTCTAAGCTTTGAAGCATAACGGCTTTTTCAAACTGACGTAAGACTTCTGGGCCCACTGCTTTTTCTTTCTCAGCGTATTGTTCATCAGCTATTTGAATAATCTTTTCACGCAATGTTTCTTCATGCAGCTTTTTATCTTCTTCTAGCCATTGAGCAATTGGTAAATCTAGCGTTAATTCACCTTTTAAGCGCTCTTCTAAGCCTGGTACATCCCACATCTCTTCTAAAGACTGAGGCGGAATATGTTGACTGATAATGCCATCTAAAACGTCATGGCGGATAGACTCAATAACATCTTCGATTGACTCTTCATCCATCAACCCATTACGTTGTTCATAAATAACTTTACGTTGGTCGTTTGATACATCGTCAAACTCAAGTAATTGTTTACGAATATCGAAGTTACGGCCTTCTACCTTGCGCTGCGCATTTTCAATTGAGCGCGTTACCCAAGGGTGCTCAATTGCTTCACCGCGCTCCATACCAAGCTTACGCATCATATTTGCAATACGTTCAGAAGCGAAGATACGCATTAAGCCATCTTCCATTGAAAGGTAGAAACGTGTTGAACCTTTATCACCTTGACGACCAGAGCGACCACGTAATTGGTTATCTATACGACGAGACTCATGGCGTTCTGTTGCGATAATATGTAAGCCACCAAGCTCAAGCACTTTGTCGTGCTGCTCTTGCCATTCTGCTTTCACTTTCTCAATTTGTTCTTCTGTTGGGTTTTGTAACTTAGCAATCATAGAATCCAAGTTACCACCCAACACGATATCTGTACCACGACCAGCCATATTGGTAGCAATAGTTACCGCACCAACTTTACCTGCATCAGCAACGATTTCAGCTTCTTGTGCGTGGAATTTTGCATTCAGTACTTTATGCTTAATCTTCGACTTTTTCAGGAAGCTAGATAAGAATTCAGAGGTTTCGATACTGATTGTACCAACTAAGACAGGCTGACCACGATCAACACAATCTTTGATGTCTTCTAGAATCGCTTCAAACTTTTCTTCTTGAGTAAGGTAAATCAAATCGGCGCGGTCATCACGAACCATAGGCTTGTTGGTTGGAATGATTACCGTCTCTAAACCGTAAATATGATTGAATTCAAATGCTTCGGTATCAGCTGTACCTGTCATACCCGCTAGCTTGTCGTAAATACGGAAAAAGTTTTGGAATGTAATAGACGCTAATGTTTGGTTTTCATTTTGAATATTTACACCTTCTTTTGCTTCAACAGCTTGGTGTAAACCTTCAGACCAACGACGGCCTTCCATTGTGCGGCCTGTATGCTCGTCAACAATGACAATTTCATTGTCTTTAACAATGTAATCGACGTCTTTTGTAAATAATTTGTGAGCACGTAATGCGGCCATTACGTGGTGTAAAATAGAAATGTTCGCAGCAGCGTATAAAGATTCGCCTTCTTGAATTAATCCAAGTTTCTGCATCAATTCTTCGACACGTACCTGACCACGTTCAGTCAAGTATACTTGTTTTGATTTTTCATCAACGGTGAAGTCACCTTCAACAAAGTCTTCTGACTGACCTGTTTCTTCGTCTTTGTCTTCTTCACTCTGTTGCTCAAGCTCTGGCACAATGCCATTCACTTTTTTGTATAGTTCAGAGCTATCTTCAGCGGCACCTGAGATAATCAATGGTGTTCTTGCTTCATCAATTAATATTGAGTCGACTTCATCAACAATTGCAAAGTTAAGTGGGCGCTGAACACGCTCACTTGGAGAAAACGCCATATTGTCACGAAGATAATCAAAGCCAAACTCATTATTCGTACCGTAGGTAATATCGGCTTGATATGCGTCTTGCTTGTCTTGCCCCATCATGCCAGGAATATTACAGCCAACGGTTAGGCCTAAAAATTCAAACAATGGGCGTGACCAATCGGCATCACGCTTTGCTAGATAGTCATTGACGGTAACAATATGAACACCTTTACCTGACAACGCATTCAAATATGCAGGTAATGTTGCAGTTAAGGTTTTACCCTCACCTGTGCGCATCTCAGCGATTTTACCTTGGTTTAACACCATACCGCCGATCATTTGTACGTCGAAATGACGCATACCAAATACGCGTTTACTTGCCTCTCTAACAACTGCGAATGCTTCAGGCAAAATAGCCTCTAGGCTTTCACCATTTTTAACTCGCTCTTGAAACTCAGCGGTTTTCGCTCTTAATTCCTCATCACTGAGTGCTTCAAACTCAGATTCTAGCGCATTTATTTTTTTAACATCTTTACGCATTCGTTTGATAAGTCGGTCATTTCGACTACCAAAAATTTTTGTTGCTAACTTTAAAAACATCTTGTCAAACCATGTTGTGAAGAGGAATCTCTACAATTTGCATTATTAAAAATAAAAATGATCGGTAAAAACCGATCACATAATCTCGTTTATGTAATCGCTATTTCGCTTTGCGATATACGTACTTAATCGGGTTAATCTGCTTGTTATTTCGCAGAATTTCATAATGTACATGAGGTCCGGTTGAACGTCCTGTACTACCCATTTGTGCAATGACCTCGCCTTTGTTTACGACATCACCCACGTCTACCAAAAGTGTTTTGTTATGGCCGTAGCGAGTTTTCATTCCATTACCATGGTTGATTTCCACTAAATTGCCATAGCCATATCTTTCACCAGACCAACTTACTACGCCGGAAGCGGTTGCTATAACGGCAGCCCCTTCCTTGCCGGCAAAGTCAACTCCCTTATGAAGTGCTGGCTTACCTGTAAATGGATCTTTTCTCGTTCCGTAATAAGAAGAAAGCCAACCTTTCTTTATCGGACGACCAGATAAATAACTTGTATTAGTTATATGGTGACCCAAAGTCAAAGATTCAAGCATTTTAAGTTGTTTTTCTTCATGATCAAGCTCAGATTGCAACTGAGTCATTTCATTTAGAAGTTGAGCGAGAGATTTACCGGGAGGTGGCGACGATTGCATTGGCCCACCGCTTGGTGGCGCAGCTTCGAAATTGAATTCTTTTTCAGGTATTTCATTTTCATCAGCAAGGCGTTCACCCAACGCATTTAAACGTAAAACTTGGCTTTGCAATTCAGCTAGTTTCATCGTTAATGCGGTGATTTGTGCTTGGTCTTGCTTACTTGTCGGCAACGGTTTTGCTGGCGCTTTTGCCAACTTTGGTAACGTACTCTGGATAGGTTCGTCATTCGAAGTAATAACCAGGTGTAAAACAGCGCCAGAAACAAGAGCGAATGCAGCCAGTGCAGACAGCCAATGTAATTTATTTAACTTGACATTAAATCTAACGTTTTTTCCACGATATAGTAGTGTTAAACTCATAAAATAACTTTCTTACTTCTTATGCAATGTACCGAAAAACAAAGCAACCCGTCGATTTATCATCTCTGTTTGATTCTTCAAAGGGCACTTTGGCACAAATTGCTTCAAAAACCAACTCTTTAGCCTGTTTATCTGACATAGTTTCAGATATCTGCCCAGATATTCCACTCGATGCGTGGCACCTTGGCAATATTAAAGAAGACACCATTGTCATCGAAGTTAAATCGTCAGTATGGTCTCAACGGTTTCAATTTGAGCGCTTTCAAATTGCGCAGGCATTTAGCCAACAAACTCATGGCAAAATTTCAAAAGTAGAAATTTCTGTTATGCCATTTTTAAACAAAGCGCCAGTCAAAAAGCCAGAAGTTGAAAAACCTCAAAAACAAATGTCGAAACAATCGGCTTCGGAACTCATTGAAGTCGCAAAGAATGCACCAGATGGTCTAAAACAGAAACTAGAACGATTAGCGGCTCATGCCAACAAATCAAAATAATGACTAGCTAAATGTAGTCCAATACCAGCCTCATAAACTAAAAAAACCGCTGATTAGCGGTTTTTTCTTAATCCTTGTTAAATAACTGAAGGATTTACTTCTTGGTATGTAATAGGCGACGGCGCATCTTCTTCATACGTAACCCATTCCCATGCGTCAGTACGTTTGAATACTTCTCGCAATAAAATGTTATTTAACGCATGGCCAGATTTAAATGCATTAAGTTGACCTAAAATACTTACGCCACCCATGTATAAATCACCGATTGCGTCTAAAATTTTGTGTTTTACGAATTCATCGTCGTAACGCAACTCATCAGGGTTAAGCATGCGGTACTCATCAAGTACGATAGCATTCTCTAAACTCCCGCCTAACGCTAGGTTGTGCGAACGTAAAAACTCGATATCTTTCATAAAGCCAAACGTTCTTGCACGTGAAATTTCTTTCACAAACGAGCAGCTCGATAAATCCATTGTCATGGTTTGCGTTGTATTAGCAATAACTGGGTGATCGAAGTCTATCGCAAAATTAACTTTGAAACCTTCATAAGGTGTTAACTCAGCCCACTTATCACCTTCTTCAACACGAATTGGTTTCGTGATTTTCAAGAAACGTTTCGGTGCATTTAAGGTTTCAATACCTACTGACTGGATCAAATATACAAAAGGTAGTGAACTGCCATCCGTAATCGGAATTTCAGGCGAATCTACGTCGACAATTAAATTGTCTAAGCCCATCGCTGAAACTGCAGCTAGCAAATGCTCAACGGTAGAAATTTGAACACCTTGCTCGTTAACTAAACAGGTACACAGCGTCGTCTCACCCACAGCTTCTGGAGTGGCTTTAATATCAACAACAGGATCTAGATCGACACGACGAAATACAATACCAGTATTCGCAGGAGCAGGACGGAGAGTGATCTGCACCTTCTCGCCTTTGTGTAACCCCACACCGATTGCTGAAACGCTATCTTTTAAAGTACGTTGTTTAGTCATTTGTTACCTTTTCGCTTCAATAGCTTTGCAAAATACAAAGCAATTACCCCGCCAAAATTTAGCGGTCGCATAATATAACAGATCCAACCAGTAAGATCAAAACTTAACCGATTGGCCTAATTTTTTAGTCAGCCTGCTTACGTAAGAACGCAGGAATGTCTAAGTAATTATCAAGCTCTTGCGCTGTCACTTTTTGTGGCTGTACTTGAGCATTTGGCTCAGCCATCGTTACTGGCGCTTGTGCCGTCTCAGGTTGTGGGCTAGGAACAAAATCTCCACCTACTGCTACTGGCTCAACCGCTGGCGCTGGATTAACTAGCGTAATATCAGGCTTGCGCTCTGCGCCAATACCTGTAGCAACAACAGTTACACGAAGTTCGTCGCTCATTTCAGGATCAATTACAGCACCCACTACAACCGTTGCATTTTCAGATGCAAAAGCCTTGACAGCGTTACCGACAGTTTCAAATTCATCAATCGAAATGTCCATGCCAGCCGTAATATTTACTAAGATACCGCGCGCACCTGCCAAATCAACATCTTCTAATAGAGGGCTTGAAATAGCGGCCTCTGCAGCTTCTTCAGCTCGATCTTCACCTGATGCGATACCCGAGCCCATCATTGCCGTTCCCATTTCTGACATCACCGTTCTTACGTCAGCAAAGTCAACATTGATCAAACCAGGACGCGTAATTAATTCAGCAATACCTTGAACCGCACCTAAAAGAACGTTATTCGCCGCTTTAAATGCATCTAATAATGAAGTACCAGGACCTAAAACTTTCAATAGTTTTTCGTTAGGTATAGTAATCAATGAATCAACATTCTTTGATAAGAACTCAATCCCCTGGTCTGCGTAGTTCATACGCTTTTTGCCTTCAAACGGGAATGGTTTAGTCACAACAGCAACAGTTAAAATGCCCATTTCTTTTGCAACTTCAGCAACTACTGGTGCTGCACCTGTACCTGTGCCACCACCCATACCGGCAGCGATAAAAATCATATCGGCACCTTCTAGGGTTTGTTTAATTGTTTCACGGTCTTCTTCTGCAGCTCGACGACCAATCTCAGGGTTAGCGCCAGCGCCTAAACCCTTAGTTACGTCACTCCCCATTTGCAATGTAACATTCGCTGAAGAATTTCTCAGTGCTTGTGAATCCGTATTTGCAGTAATGAACTCTACACCTTCGATGGTTTGACTCACCATGTGTTCAACAGCGTTACCACCGCCGCCACCTACACCGATGACTTTTATTACTGCTTCTTCGTTATGTTCTTCCATTAATTCAAACATATTTACTCTCTCCGTTTTTTACAACGTTTCTACCAAAATCAAAATTATTCTTTTACGCCTAAGCGTTATTAAAACTCGCCTTTAAACCAGGCAGTCAGGCGTGACCACAACCCTGTCACACCTTCTGAATCCTTCCCTTCTTTGTTGTCTTGTTCAGCAGCAAGAACGCCGTAATGCAACAAGCCAACAACAGTCGAATACGTCGGATCATTAACGTATTCTTTTAATCCAACCACTTCATGAGGTTGAGCCAAACGCACAGGCATTTGGAAAATTTCTTCAGCAAACTCGATGACACCTTGCATTTTGGCTGCACCACCAGTTAATACAAAACCTGCTGCGATTTGCTCTTCTAATCCCGCTTCACGCAACTCTTCGTGAATAAGCTCAAAAAGCTCCTGATAACGAGGTTCTACAACTTCAGCTAAGGTGTGGCGTGACATTGAACGTGCAGGACGTCCACCTACACTCGGAACTTCAATGTTTTCCTCCATTGAAACCAAGTTTCTTAATGCACACGCATACTGGACTTTAATATCTTCAGCATGACTTAACGGTGTTCTAAAGATTTTTGCAATATCACTCGTTACTTGATTACCTGCAACAGGTATCACCGCGGTGTGACGCAATGCACCACCGGTAAAAACCGAGATATCCATTGTTCCTGCACCAATATCAACAACACAGATACCTAGTTCTTTTTCGTCTTCTGTGACTACCGCATAACTTGAAGCTAAGGCAGAAAAAATCAATTGATCCGCATTCAGTTCACATCGTTCAACACACTTCACTAAATTCTTAGCCATATCATTAGCGCACGTAACAATATGCACTTTGGCTTCCATACGAACACCAGACATGCCAATTGGACTCTTGATACCGTCTTGAACATCAATGCTGAATTCTTGAGGCAATACATGCAATAAACGGCGTTCTGCTGAAATAGGTACCGAACGAGCAGTGTGAATTACATTATCGACATCTTCTTGTGTAACCTCTTTATCATTGATTGGCACCATACCATTTTCATTCTGACAACTAATGTGCTTGCCAGAAATACCAAGATAAACTGAGCTAATATGACAATCAGCCATTAATTCTGCTTCATTAATCGCACGTTTAATCGACTGAATAACGAGGTTTAAGTCGTTAACGCCACCTTTATCCATGCCACGCGACGGCTGATTGCCTACACCAACAATACTTAATTTGTTGTCTGGAGTAATTTCGCCCACCGCGACAGAAATTTTTGAAGTCCCGATATCGAGGCCAACAACCAAATTTCTTTCTGTTACTTTTGCCATTTGTTAAGCTCTTTGTTTCTTATTATCAAGCACAGTTTTGTAGCCTACAGCTAACCCTGTGTCATATCTTAAATCTACATAATCGACTTGTTGATTTTCTTGTTTTTGCTCAATTATTTGAGGGTAAACATCAACAAATCGTTGAATGCGTTCAATTCTGTTTTCACGACCTAAATTTAAGTTAATGCCATCATTTAATGTCAGTTGCCATGAAAAACGCTCGGTTAACACCAACTCATCAATTGCCAAGTCGCTAAACGCTAGCAACTTATTAAAATTCCTAAAGTTTGCTAATGCAGTTTGCTCGCTTCCTTCTGGTCCAAAAAAAGACGGAAGTTTACTCGTAAGGCGCGCACTGTCAGCTTGAAATACTTCACCGTATTGATTAATCAAAAAATCAGCATTCCATAACGCTACCGGTGTCTGATCAACCACATAAATATTCAATGAATTAGGCCACTGTTTACGGACAGAAACCGAGTAAACCCAAGGCAACTTACTCACAACGGCTTGAACTTGGTTAACGTCCAAGTTTATGAAGTTGCTTAAATTTACATTTTCTAATGCTGAGTCAATGTCTGCATTCGTCGTATAAGGCATTTCACCTATTACGGTAATATTTGTTACAGGCACTTTTTCGTCTTTTGACATCTCTTCAACGAAGTAAATACAAAAGCTAATTAAGCCGACAACAACAGCAATGAAAAAGCCAAAGCCTAGCCAAAATGACCAGTGCACAGCTTTTTTATTTGTTGATGTTGTTGCTGTCATCTTTACTCGCTCAACTCTACAATGCGTCTAACTAGTTGGCTGAAACTCAAACCATGCACTTTAGCAGCCTTAGGCACTAAAGATGTTTCAGTCATACCTGGTACCGTATTAACCTCTAAAATCTGCCAAGCTCCTTCTCGATTACGCATAAAATCAACACGCCCCCAACCTGACGTTCCTACCGCTTTAAAGGCTCGTTCAGCCAAATCTCTGAGTACCTTTTCATCATCATCACTTAAACCTGCCGGACAATGATATTGCGTTTCTGTCGATTGGTATTTAGCTTGGTAATCATAAAAATCATTCGGAGTTTGCATATGAATAGCCGGCAACGCTTCGCTGCCCAGTATTGCAACTGTATATTCCAAACCATCAATCCAAGCTTCAACTAATACTTCATCATCAAATTGAAACGCATTTTCTAATGCTGAAGTTAACTCCGCATCAGTCGATGCTATCGACATACCGATACTAGAGCCTTCACACGCTGGCTTAACCATCACTTTTCCACCAAGCGTTTCAAGTACGTGTTTAGCTTCTGCTTCGGTAAACGATGCTTTTTCAACAATGGCAAAAGCGGCCGTTGGTAAACCAACAGATTGAAGAATTTGCTTGGTTTTTATCTTATCCATTGCAAGCGCAGAACCTAAAACACCAGAACCAGTATATGGAATGCCTAAAAATTCAAGTGCTCCCTGTAAACTACCATCCTCACCTCCTCGGCCGTGCAACGCAATAAATACACGGTCAACATTCATTTCGACAAGTCTGTGTAGATCAAAATCTTTGGTGTCGATAAGATTCACGTCACTAAAACCAGCTTCCGCTAATCCCTTCGCAATAGCCTCGCCGGAGGCTAAAGACACTTCACGCTCAGCAGAGTTGCCACCAAATAGTACAGCTAATTTTTGAGTTAATAGGTTGGCCATTATTTGCCCCCCTTAAGATTAAATCGAGCATCTTTAACAAGGTTTCGCGCAACTGCGCCAATATTACCCGCACCTTGAGTAATCACCATGTCGTCAGCGGTTAATTGGTTATCTAACAACTCAGGTAACTCAGTTAAGTCAGAGACATAAATTGGTTCTACTTGACCACGTTGACGAATGCTACGTGCTAAAGACTTGCTATCTGCACCAGCAATTGGCGCTTCGCCAGCACTGTATACATCAAGTAATAACAAACCATCGACCTTCGATAACACCTCGACGAATTCTTCGTATAAATCACGCGTACGTGAATATCTATGTGGTTGAAAAACCATAGTTAATCGTTTTTCTGGCCATCCTTTGCGCATGGCGTCAATAGTCACTTCAACTTCTTTTGGATGATGACCATAGTCATCAACCAATGTAATCTCACCAACTTTCGTTTTTAATTGTGCAAGCTGTTCAAAGCGGCGACCAATACCTTGGAACTGGCTTAATGCACCAATAATTGAGGCATCATCAACACCTTCATCGGTTGCCACAGCAATACTCGCTAATGCATTTAACACATTATGTTTACCAGGCAGGTTTAGTGACACAGATAGATTCTCTTTCCCTTCTCTAATCACTTCAAAACCTGTGACATCCGCTGACTGTTGATAATTCACTGCTCTTACATCAGCGTCTTCACTAAAACCATAAGTAATCACCTGTCTACTGATACGCGGTAATAACTCTCTTACGACCGGGTTATCGATACACACCACAGCTAAACCGTAAAATGGTAGATTATGTAGAAACTCAATGTAGGTATCTTTTAATTTTTCAAAGTCACCTTGATAGGTTTCCATATGGTCTTCATCGATATTTGTAACGACAGCAACCATAGGTTGTAAATGCAAGAATGACGCATCACTCTCATCGGCCTCAGCAATTAAGTAGCGGCTTGTACCAAGACGCGCATTAGTGCCGGCACTATTTAAAAGTCCACCGATAACAAATGTCGGATCTAAATTTGCTTGTGCGAAAATACTAGCAGTTAGACTGGTCGTCGTTGTTTTACCATGAGTACCCGCTATCGCGACACCGTGTCTGAAACGCATTAGCTCGGCAAGCATTTCTGCACGGCGAACAATAGGGACACGCTTTTCTTGTGCTGCAATAATTTCAGGGTTGTTTGTGTCTATCGCGGTAGAGACTACGACAACACTTGCCTGATCAATGTTACTTGCCTTGTGACCGATCTCAACTTGCGCACCTAACCCAGTTAAGCGCTCAACAACAGCATTTCGTGCAATATCAGATCCCGAGATCTGATAGCCTTCATTCAATAGAACCTCAGCAATGCCACCCATGCCTGCGCCACCAATGCCTACGAAATGAATGCGTTTTACACGGCGCATTTCTGGCACTTTAATTGGGGCGTTTTTATTCATTTGTGTACTCATTTTTTATAAAACCCTGCGCAAATATCAGCGACTTTAATCGTTGCATCAGCATGAGCTGCATCATGGGCAGCTTTAGACATACTCTCAATGACTTTGTCCGAGATAAATAAACTATTTAGCATTTGCGCTAATTGCGTACTGGTTAAATCTTTTTGTGGCAGCAGCTTAGCAGCCCCTCGATCAACCAAATACATAGCATTCTTTGTTTGATGATCATCAACGGCATGCGGTAACGGAACAAAAATCGCCGGTGTCGCAGCCATTGCTAATTCAGATACAGTTAATGCACCCGCTCGACAAATCACAACATCAGCCCATTGGTAAGCTTCCGCCATATCATCAATAAATTCTGTCACTTTAAAGTTTTCTATCGGTAGTTCACTTTTCTCGTAAGCTTGTTCAACTGCCGATAAATGACCTTTACCGCTTTGGTGCCAAACCTGAATATTTTGTACCTTAATTTGAGCAAGGGATTGCGGCACTGTATCGTTTAAAATCTTTGCACCTAAACTACCACCAACAACTAATACTTTTTTCGTTTCACTCGCCTGCTCAGGGATACTCGGTTCAAGCTCAACAATATCTCTACGTAGCGGATTACCGACGACCATCGCCTTTTTATGGCTTGCAAATGCACCTGGAAAAGCGGCTAACACACTAGACGCCATTTTCGCTAAATAGCGATTTGTCATGCCTGCGACAGCATTTTGTTCATGTAAAACTAAAGGCTTACTCATTAACCACGCCGCAACACCACCTGGTGCACTCGCGTAGCCTCCCATGCCTAATACAACATCAGGTTGTACTTTTCTTATGATCTTACAAGACTGAATAACCGACTGCATGATCTTAAATGGTGCCTTAACCAGTTCAGACCAACTTTTGTTTCGAACACCCGCAATATTGATAAATGAAATATCAAAACCATGTGCCGGCACGATGTCAGCCTCCATTCGGTCAGACGTGCCTAACCAATGCACTTGCCAGCCTTTTTCTTGTAAAGCTTGTGCTACAGCGATACCCGGGAAGATGTGCCCGCCAGTACCACCAGCCATAATTAAAATTGTAGGACGTTTTGCCACTACTTACGCCCTCCTTTACTCGTTGCTTGAATACTCTGCAACCTAATTTCATGATCGATGCGAATTAAAACAACAAACGCCAACGTCATAATAATCATCGAACTACCGCCGTAACTAATTAACGGCATTGTTAAACCTTTTGTTGGCACGATTCCCGCGCTAGCACCTATATTTACTGCGGTTTGAAAGCTCATCCAAATACCAATTGAAAATGCAAAAAAGCCTTCAAAATATTTTTCTTTCGTAATCGCCTTACGACCTAAATAAAGCGCTTTAAAAACCAACCATAAGCTCAGGCATAAAACGATTGCGACGCCGAAAAAGCCAAACTCTTCCGCTAGAACCGCCATAACAAAATCGGTATGCGCTTCAGGTAAGTATTCAAGCTTTTGAATACTGTTGCCTAAACCTTGTCCTGTGAGCTCACCTCGTCCATACGCCATCAACGACTGTGTTAACTGGTATCCACTACCAAATGGGTCTGCCCAAGGATCTAAGAAACTGGTAATACGACGCCAACGATATTCTTCAAATACCGCTAGGGCGGTAATCGCCATCACACCGACACCTGCAATGGCGATAAATTGCCATAACTTAGCACCGGCCAAGAACAATAAACCAAAAGTCGTCACAAACATCACGATCACGGTGCCCAGATCAGGCTGCATCAACAGCAAGAATGCCAAAACACCAAAGACAATAAGTGGTTTTGCGAAGCCTTTAATATTCTCCATGACTTCTTCACGACGACGCACTAAATAGGCAGCTAAATATGCAAAGAAAAACAATTTTGCAGGTTCCGCTGCTTGCACGGTAATCGGCCCTAGTACAATCCAGCGCTGTGAGCCGTTAACAGTGCGCCCAATAAGTAGAACGAGTACTAATAAACCTATGGCCGCAAGTAACATATAACCGCTTTGTTTCTGCCACTGTGACATAGGAATAAACAACGCCACCGCACCAATAAATAAGCTAAGAACAATGTATACGCCATGCCTGATAACGAAATGGAATGGATTATCAAATAGTCGCTCTGCAACAGGCATCGACGAACTAGCCACCATAATTAATCCGATGGTATACATAGCAACAGCCAACAGTATGTAATGGCGATCGAAGGTAACAGTATTGGCACTTTGTCCTAACCACTTCGGTAGCGCAGGCATATTCATTGCAGAAACTAAGCTTTGCATTGGCTTACCTCCTGCGCTAGTTGAGTAAATGCATTACCACGCTCAACATAGTTTTTGAACATATCAAAACTTGCACACGCTGGTGAAAACAATATTGTGTCACCAGTTTCCGTCATGTTATTGGCAACGGACACCGCTTCATCAAGCGAAGCGACATCTGTAAGCGCTATTGATTGAGGAACAACCGCCGCTAGTAGTGACTTGTCTTCACCAAAAACAATGATGTTATCGATGTGTTTGTTGAGCACTTCGGTTAGAGGAGAAAAGTCTGCGCCTTTGCCTTGCCCTCCGGCAATAAGAATCAGCTTATGCTCATCGTTTGCTAAGCCCTCAATGGCAGCGATTGTTGCACCTACATTCGTTGCCTTAGAATCATTTATCCAATGCTTGCTGTCTGTTGTCATAACACGCTGACATCGATGTGCTAAGCCCTCGAAGCTGGTAAGTGCCTGCACCATCTTATCTAGCGGCCAATTTGCAGCAAAACCTAATGCTAACGCAGCTAAACAATTAACCGCATTATGTTTACCGGTTACCGGCAGTTCATCAGTCGAAATTAATGCTTCACTGCCAAACATTAGGTAGGTTTTGCCCTCGACTTCAGATAAGCCAAACGCACCATCATTTGGCGCAGAAGTGCCAAAACTCAACGTTTTATTGTCGCCATCATAAGCACTGGCTTCATCATCTCGATTAACGACGGCAGTTTGTGTCTGCTGGTAAATACGTTGCTTGATGTTACGGTAATTCGCCATGGTTTTGTGACGATCAAGGTGATCATCACACAGATTAAGCAATGTCGCCGATACTGCATTCATGCTAGCGAGCGTTTCTAACTGAAAACTAGACAATTCTAGCGCTATAAAGTCAATTTCTTGTTCAATAAGATCAAGTGGTGGCACACCGATATTGCCGGCTAACTGTGTGTTAACGCCTAATGCATTACCAATGTGCGCAACTAAACTTACGACGGTTGATTTGCCATTAGAGCCCGTTATCGCAATAGTTGGCGTTTGCTTCAGTCGATAATAAAGCTCGACGTCACCAAACATTTCACATGCAGGTGACACATTATTTTCTATTTCAGAAATAGACGTATCAATACCAGGTGAGACTAAAATAATATCCGCTTTGGCAATTAACTCGGTATCCCACTTGCCTAACACTAGGCCCGCACGCGGAAATTCGTTGATAAAACGTTCTCTATCCACAGCGTTAGCACGTGAGTCATTTAAATCAAAGTTAAGCTGATTATTTGCTAAAAATTTCGCACAAGACATCCCTGAGAGCCCAGCTCCCAGTACGAGTATTTGTTTGTCTTGTAAAAAGCGTAAATCTAGCATTTGTTCTTCTTTTCTAACGGAGTTTTAAAGTTGCTAAACCAACTAATACCAACATCAATGACACAATCCAAAATCGAACGATGACACGTGGCTCAGGCCAGCCTTTTAGCTCGTAGTGATGATGAATAGGTGCCATCCTGAATATGCGCTGACCACGTAATTTATATGAGCCTACCTGCAAAATAACCGATAAGGTTTCAATAACGAACACGCCGCCCATGATAAATAGGACGAGTTCTTGACGAACTAAAACGGCAATAATCCCTAACGTTGCACCTAGTGCTAGCGAGCCAACATCGCCCATAAACACTTGTGCAGGATAAGTGTTGAACCACAAAAACCCTAAACCCGCACCGACAATTGCTGTACACACAACAACAAGCTCAGAGGTTAGTGGTAAATAAGGGATATGGAGATAAGCTGAGAAGTTTACGTTACCGGTCACATACGCAAATACAGCAAAGGCTCCAGCAACAAGCACAACAGGTACAATGGCTAAACCATCCAGTCCATCTGTTAAGTTCACTGCATTACTGGTTCCAACAATAACAAAGTATGTTAGTAAGATATAAAGCATCCCAAGTTGCGGCATTACATCTTTAATAAATGGCAATAATAACGCCGTTTCATTTGGATCTTGAGACATAGCATATAAAAAGATAGCGGTCCCTAAGCCGATTACGGTTTGCCAGAAATACTTCCAGCGAGCTATCAACCCTTTTGAGTCTTTTCTGATCACTTTTCGGTAATCATCGACAAATCCAATAGCGCCGAAGCTTACAACGACAAAGAGTACTGTAAGAACGTAATAGTTACCCAAGTCTCCCCATAACAGGACACTAAAGACAATAGCACCTAAAATCAGTAAACCACCCATAGTCGGCGTTCCTGATTTTGATAGATGGCTCTCTGGACCGTCATCACGTACCGTTTGACCAATTTGCATTTTCTGTAATGCACGAATTAGCTTAGGACCAAAATACAGTGATACCGTTAAAGCGGTTAGTGTTGAGACAATTGCTCTAAACGTGAGGTATGAAAAAACGTTAAAGCCAGAGTAATATTGCGTTAAGTATTCACTTAGCCAAAGTAACATTATGCTTGCTCCTCTGCTGCTAAGTTTGTCTGCCACTCAAGTACGTCTTGTACAACTAACTCCATACGCGCACTGCGTGAACCTTTTACTAACACAGAAATACTTTGCTCCTCATTATTCAAATACTGCTGTAATTGAGCCAATAAGTTGGCCCTATTATCAAAATGAAAACTGTTTTCACCAAATGCATGGCTTGCGGCTTGGCTCAGCACGCCTAACGTAAACAAACCATCAACATTTAATGATTTTGCATATGCTCCGACCTCATGGTGATATTGCCTCGCTTCTTTACCAAGCTCGCCCATATCGCCGAGCACTAAGACTCGTTTGCCTGGTAAGTTCGATAGTAATTCGGTTGCGGCTTTGACCGATTCAACATTAGCATTGTAGCTGTCGTCGATTAATTTAAAGTTAGCTTTTGGTGTATGAACGTTTAAACGACCTTTAGCGGGCACCATATCGATAAGACCAAGACGAATATCATCAACTGTTGCGCCAAACTGAATTGCAATTGCTGCCGCCATCAGGGCATTACAAACATTATGTTTACCAGGAATTGGCAACTCGATGTAACTTGCGCCAGTGGGTGTATTCAATTTAAAACTGGCACAACCGTTGTCATCAATCACAACATCAGTTGGGTAGAAGTCAGATGCTTGGGTACAGGATACTTTTAAGACGTTTTTATCTTCTAAACGCCACAACCATTTACCTGCATAAGGCGTATCTTGGTTATAAATAGCGATTCCAGCTTCATCTAACCCATCAAAGATTTCACCTTTTGCTCTAGCTACGCCACATAAATCACCAAAGCCTTCAAGATGAGCAGCAGCGATGTTATTGATTACGGCGACATCTGGTTTAGTTAAATTAGTTGTGTAAGCAATTTCACCTAAGTGGTTAGCGCCTAGTTCAATGACGGCAAAATCATGCTCTGGTGCTAATCTCATTAACGTTAACGGTACACCAATGTCATTATTGAAGTTCCCGTTAGTTGCAAGCACATTACCTAAACGAGAAAGGATGGCATACACCATTTCTTTAACCGTTGTTTTACCACTACTTCCTGTAATTGCTACCGTTTTTGGTGCCACTTGTGCTTTGATATATGCGCCAATTTGGCCAAGCGCGATACGCGTATCCTCAACCACAACCTGAGCAATATCGATCGACTGCTGTTCACTGACAATAATGGCTCTACAACCTTTGTCTTTTGCTTGCTGACAAAACTTATGACCATCAAAGTTAGGGCCTTTTAAGGCCAGGAAAACATCACCTTCAGTTAAACTACGCGAATCCGTCACGATTGAGTCAATATCATCGATATCAGCTGACGCATTGGCGACAACTGATGTTCCATTCGTGATTTGGGCTAATGTTGCTAATGATAATGGAATCATGATTTTGCTCCGAAATTATCGATATCATTTGCGTAGTAATCACTAACTAACTTACGTTCGTTATAATCAATTTTTTGCTCACCAATGATGATGTAGTCTTCGTGCCCTTTTCCTGCAAGTAGCACAATATCGCCAGCGGCAGCATGGTTTAGTGCGGTGTTTACGGCTTGTGTTCTATCTAACACAATCATGGCTTTCTCTGGCTTAGTTAAACCTTTCAAAATATCAGCCACAATCATCTCTGGCGCTTCAGTTCTCGGGTTGTCATTGGTGATAACAACACTATCAGCATAAGTTTCTGCAACTTCGCCCATTTCACTACGTTTACCTTTGTCGCGATCACCACCACAACCAAAAACAACATGCAGCTTACCTGAACAATGAGCTCGACACGCTTTAAGTGCTTTTTCTAGTGCATCTGGCGTATGCGCATAATCAACTACTGCAGATGGTTTATTCGCTTTGGCAAATAACTCCATTCGGCCATCTATTGCATATAGCTTGCTAACGGCTTTAACAATACTATCCAGCTCAAATCCTAGTGCACTCAAACTTGCGATTGCAGCCAAAAGGTTTTCAACATTAAACTGACCAATTAATGGTGAATTGACTGCGTACTCAGCACTTTCTGTACTTAACGTAAACTGAGTTCCTGCGTCATGACACTCGATATTTGATGCAAATAAATAATGACTATACTGTTTTACCGATTCCGTTGAGCCATAAACGATTAGTGAACGTTGTTGTGAGTGCTTTAGCCACGTTTGAATAAATTCATCATCACCGTTAACCA
This sequence comes from Thalassotalea loyana, assembly GCF_030161435.1. GTDB lineage: Bacteria > Pseudomonadota > Gammaproteobacteria > Enterobacterales > Alteromonadaceae > Thalassotalea_G > Thalassotalea_G loyana. The sequence goes on from NZ_BSSV01000004.1 coordinate 230,693, forward strand.
CAGCTGTTTGTGCTGGGTTATCACTAAAAATCGCCAATTTAGCGTTGCCATAAGCTTCCATGGTCTCGTGATAATCGAGATGGTCACGAGATAAATTCGTGAAAACTGCAACATCGAATAAATCAGGCTTTACACGCTTTTGTTCAAGTGCATGTGAAGACACTTCCATTGCAATATGTTTTATACCTTGATTTGCAAAACCAGCAAGCAAGCCAGTCAACTCAGTTGCGCCAGGTGTGGTATTAAGTATTGGGGAAAGCTCAGGAAGCACACCAGCACCATTGGTTCCGATCACGCCACAATTTGATGTTGAAACTGTATTGATTAACTGTGCGATAAGTTGACTAGTACTTGTTTTACCATTCGTTCCGGTAATACCAACAATGTGTAAAGCATCCTGCGGCGCTTGATAATAATGCTGGCAGAGTTCAAATAACTTATCATTGAGTTGATAAAACTGAACAATTATGCCTTTATTTTCAGCTACCGGTTTTTCGATCACGTGGCCGTGTAATTGCTCACTTTGACACTCTGAAATAATCAATTGAGCACCAAGCTCAATAGCTTGTTCAATGTATTGACGACCGTCCTGTGCATGACCAATCACGGCACAAAAAATATCATTGGGCTTGATGACACGTGTATCGTTAACGAGTGCGCCAGTTTGTTGAATATGATGCAACTCAACAGCATCAATATTGAATTGTGCAAGCGCATTTTGAATGTCGTAAAGTGGTTTAGGCATTTCCAGCTCCTCCACTTTGCTTCGCTTCTTTTGCTTCGACAATTCGAGTATGTGCATCTGGTTCAACGTTTAATACTTGAAGCGCGCCTTTCATTACGCGCGAAAATACTGGCGCTGCAATTTCACCACCGTGATACAAATCACCACCTGGTTCATTAATCACAACAACCACAGCTAACTCTGGATTCGAAATAGGTGCTACACCAGCAAATAAACCAACATAATCATTACCGTAACCACCTGGTACAGCTTTAATCGCAGTACCGGTTTTACCACCAACGCGGTAACCATCAACGGCGGCTCGGTTTGCTCCACCTTCAGTGACAACGCCTTCAAGCAATGACACAATTAATCGCGCCTGTTCTTCACCAAAAATACGCTCACCTTGCGGCACCGCATCGCTTTTTAAAATTCTTAATGGGATCTTTACGCCACCATTAGCAAGTGTTGCGTAAAAACGCGCTAATTGAAGCGGGCTGATCGCCAAGCCATAGCCCCAAGACAAGGTCGCTAATTCATACTGTGACCAGCGTGAGCGAGACGACATCATCCCCATGGTTTCACCCACTAAACCTGTACCGGTATCTTCGCCAAACCCTGCATCAAAAAAGCGGTCTAATAAAAACTCTTTGGGTACCGACAAAGCTAACTTTGTGGTACCCATATTTGATGATGTTACTAAGATGTCTTGGAGCGAGAGATTACCTCGATTAATGGGATCACTGACCCGTCTTCCTCCTAATCTCATCCAACCGGGACTGGTATCTATCACCGTGGATTGTTCGGCGGTGCCAAACTCCAATGCTGTCAACATGGACAGTGGTTTCATGGTGGACCCAGGTTCGTACACATCGGTAATCGCTCTATTTCTAAAACGATGAATTGCCGTATTTTTTCTATTGTTTGGATTAAAGGATGGGCTATTAGCCATTGCCAAAATCTCACCGCTGTGAACATTAACAACAACAACTGAGCCAGAAGTGGCTTTAAATGCTCTTACCGCACCTTTTAATTCTTTATAAGCAATCGCTTGAATACGCTGATCAATACTTAACTCAACATTTTGTGGAGGCGTAGCTTCTTCCACCGATAAGATTTCAACTTTACGGCCTTTAGCGTCTTTACGAAAACGCTTTGAACCACTGGTACCTGTTAGCTTCTCATCATATAAACGCTCGATGCCTTCAATGCCTTTATCATCAACATTGGTAAAGCCAACGATATGAGCGCTAATTTCGCCTGTAGGGTAAAAACGTTTTGACTCTTTGCGCAGATGAATACCAGGAATTTTTAATTGCTTGATATAGTCTGCCATTGCGGGTGAAACTTGGCGCTCAACATATAAGAATCGTTTATTTGGATTTTTTACGATACGAGCCGTTAATGAGTTGACGTCTTTACCCAGCACATCAGCTAACGCTTGCCAGTGCTTTTCCATAGCAAGCGCGTTATTTTCCATCACGATTTTCGGATCAGCCCAAACCGTTTCAACTGGCACACTGACTGCCAGTTCATCACCATTTCTGTCGACAATAGAACCACGTTGAACATTTAATTCAGCAATACGCTTAGAGCGACGATCACCTTGCTTTTTGAGCATGTCAGGTTCGATGACTTGAATATAAGCACTACGAGCGGCCAAAACGATATAAACAAGCACAATCACAGCCGCCACGACGTAAAAACGCCATGGTGCGGTGTTTGGTTTAAGCTGTTTATTTCGCTTTGCTGCTACCTTGTTCATGGTAATCTTATAATGACTTCCGATGAGGCACTTGGCCTTTCCATATTTAATAACTTTGACGCTTTACTCTCAATGGCACTGTGTTCCGCCAGAGAGTTCTGCTCTAAAAGCAAATTACGCCATTCAATATCTAATTCGTCTCGCTCTGTGAGCAACACTTCTAATTTACTGGTGGTTAAGCGGTTCAAATGCGTGGTGTAAATCACCGAAAACGCAGACAACACAACCAAAAGTAATAATCCGTATGTAAAAATATGGTGTTGAATGTCATGCCAAATCTCTTTGACAAGCACCACCTTTTTACCCGCCATAGCTAATCAGCTAACCTTTTTGCAACACGCAATACAGAACTTCTTGAACGAACATTTCGCTCAACTTCCGATTTGCTAGGTTTTGCTTTACGGCCAACTAATTCCAGTTTCTTCCCTTTTTGTAATTCCGCTTCCAAAATAGGCATACCACGTGGAGCCTGTTTGCCTTGCGAATGCTTTTTCATAAATTGCTTAACTAGACGGTCTTCTAATGAATGAAAGCTAATCACGACTAATCGACCATCTTGGGCAAGCACCGCTAATGAAGCGTTAAGTACATTTTCAATTTGCTCTAGCTCAGAGTTGATATACATGCGAATGGCTTGAAAGCTTCTTGTCGCAGGGTGCTTTTTAATTTCTTTTTGCGGTGCCGCCGTAGCGATAATTTTCGCTAGCTGACCCGTACGGGTAATTGGCGCTTCTTCTCGCGCATCAACAATGGCATTGGCAATACGCCAACCGAGCTTTTCTTCACCAAAGGTTTTTAATACCCAGCTGATATCTTCAACATCAGCTTTTGCCAACCACTCTTCTGCCGTTTGGCCTTTTGAGGTATCCATGCGCATATCGAGCGGACCGTCTTTCATAAAGCTAAAGCCACGCTCAGGATCGTCTAACTGAGGTGATGAAACACCTAAATCAAGTAAAACACCGTCAATTTTTTTGGTGATATTATGTTTTTCCGCAATTGCTTCAAGCGCTGAAAAACCTTCGTGTTCAATGGTAAAGCGAGAATCATCGGCATACTTTTTAGCCGCTTCAATGGCGGTTGGATCGCGATCAATAGCAATTAAACGACCGTTGTCACCAAGGCGAGATAAAATTAGGCCGGAATGACCGCCTCGACCAAAAGTACAGTCGATATAGCAACCATCATCTTTGATCGCTAGCGCATCTACCGCTTCATCTAGAAGTACGGATATGTGTTTAAATTCTGTCGACATAAGCCTAATTTACAGTGATAAATCGAGTAAGCGTTCAGTGAGTTCAATTTCACCTGATTGGATTTTGCTAATGCCTTCTTGCATTTGCGCTTGCCAAGCAGACTCACTCCAAATTTCAAATTTCTTTAACTGACCAACTAACATGACGCTTTTTTCTAAACTTGCATGTTTGCGCAATGGGCCGTTAATCAATAAACGACCGCTTTTATCCATCTCACAATCAGAAGCATTACCCAACAATACTTGCTGAAGTAATCTTTCTTGCGGGTTCATGCTAGATAAGTTGCACAGTTTTAATTCAATTTCTTCCCATTCAGGAAGTGGATAAAGTAATAAACATGGATGTTGTATATCGACGGTACACACCATTTTTCCTTGGCAATCAGCCACAAGCTCTTCGCGATACTTGGTTGGTATCGTGATCCTGCTTTTGCTGTCGAGCGTTATTGCGCTGGTGCCTCTAAACATAATGATGATTTTTCGTCCGATCTTTTACGATCCACATTTTCCCACTTTTTCCCACATTGCTACAGTTTAGTGAGAGAAGCAAACCTATGTCAAGCAAAGATTGGGGAAAAAATTATTAATGATCATCAGCAAAATTAAGGGATTCAAGGAAGTTTATGAATTTGTGGGGTTTTGTGGATCTGTGACCCAAATTTTCCCCAAAAATTAATTGATTCGCATGAAGCGGTGGGCAAGTATAACGATCTCAGAGCAAGATTGAAGCGAAAAATTGTTACCCCGTGGGAAAATTTAGTTTAGAGGAATTGCCAATGTTAGAAAAAGATAATGACGTCAGCTTCTTAAAACTACCATTGAAGTGTTAACAGTTGCAGTTACTGGTATGAGCTACATTCTTTGAATGAAAAATAGCTAACACAAGCGCGAATAGTGTTAACCCTTTTTTAAAGACATATGCGTGATCTCAGCCCTACCATATTTACAATTTGGTAGGTCTTTATCAAAAACAACAGCAACAGTATAACCTGTTGCCATTGAAGATAGTGAAAGTGACAGAAGATCGTCACTATCAACAAAGCTAGACTTCCAATAAAACCCGCCTTTCTTATCACAGGGCCCATCAGTTATTGCAGTATCAATTAACACATAACCATTATGGCTGGTAACTTCAACAACACCGCCACGTGTTGCTGTCCAGCTAGCTAGAGCTTCTAGACTTACCAGAGATAACAAAAAAATTAATCGAAACATGGTTTAAAAGTCCTGAAAAATATAGCTAACTTGAATATGGCCTTCCGAATCACAGCTTGGCACACTTACCGATATTTTTGATTTTGTATTCGCTGCCGCTAACATCAACGCATACCAATTATGCGAGGCATATTTTGCCGTGCTATTTTGTTCGCCCATTTGAAAATAGTAATACTGGTTTCCAGAAATACAGTCGTCATCTTTTAACCTAAAATAAACAGTTTCTCGAGTTGGATATATTCTTTCAATTTCACCAACAATTGCTATCGCGTTAACTTTTAAGCTCGCTACTAGTGTAAAAATAATAATCAAATACTTCGTCATTTCAATTTATCCATCAATTCGAAAATTAAACTGTGCCTATATAAAAAGGAACAGGGGCATTGCCATATGTAGGTAGGTCAGAACAGCTTCCCGAACCTTGGTAATAAAAAATGGCTTTACGGTTTTCATATTGAATGTTTTGCAACATGCTAGTCCACATAGCACACGTACTTACACTCACATCTTGTCGTGCTTCTTGTAAATTACATATGAACATAAAGTCATTTCGGCCACTATGTAATACATTTACATGACCATCTTTGTATATAAGAACTCTTTTTACATCGACTTCACAAACTATTGCAGAAAAAGACTGAAAGGATAATAACGAAAAAAAGAAAATAAAAATTCTAGACAATTTACGCTCCATGTAAAACAACTATCAATAAAGACAATAACTTACCACATACCGGTTATCGCAACAATAAGAAAAGGGGTCGGTGACAAATAAGAATTATTCACAACGACCCTATGATTTAATTTGCTGGTCGACCTTTTTTGGCAAATCCTATTCGGCGATTCAGCGTAAGCTCGATCTCGTTCAAAAAACGTTTACTGCCATATGGCATATTAAACTGCCATGCATTGGTAATTTCTGACACTTGTTTAATAGTCATTTCATTTTCAAACAATGATAAATAGCTTTGTTCAACACTAGTATGTTCAGAAGCTAGTGCCAAATAGACATAGTGTGGCCTAACTAGATGTCTTGTCGCCATGCCTGTATTCTCATGAAAACTAGACCAAGTATATTGAGCCGGAGTCAATACCATATTTGCTCTTACTGGATTTAACTCGATATAACGCATGCACATAAGAAAATACGCATCCTGTTGAACTAAACTCGCCTTAAAGCGACCTTCAAACAAAGTGCCTGTTCTGTTATACCGACTATTGATGTATTGCACATATCGTCGACCAATGGATTGCATTACCCGCGAAACACCCGTTTGTTCAGAAGGCGTCATTAGTAGGTGAATGTGGTTAGTCATCAAAACATAAGCATGCAATGCAACGTCATATCGCCTGCAAGCTTCATTTAAACAATGTAGGTAGAATTGATAATTTTGCGCTTCAAAGAAACAAACTGAACGATTATTTCCTCTTTGTATAACATGACAGGGAGTTCCCGCCACAAACATCCGTGGCTTTCTTGGCATATCGAATCCTTTCGATAAGTGTAAAAGCCTTGAGTATAGTAAAACAATCAAAAAAAGAGCCAGCTACTCAATGCGAATAAGACGCATGTGTCACCGACCCCTTTTATTTTTTCTCTTATTATTTTTTCAGCAAAGCTATTTATTATTTAAGAATTTGATACTTTTCTTCAAAAAAGGAAAAGAAATTGCGTATAAGACTATAAATGCAATAGCTATTGTAAATTCCCCTTTTTCTATAGTAGACAAATAAACTCCCACTGCTGAATTAACAATTATGGCCGTAATAAACCACCACCAAAAATTATTTACATGAGAATCTAACTTTTTAAAAGGCATAATTAATTTAATCACACTTAAAAATATAATTATTGAAACAAGAAAGTATGACCATTGAGAATTTAAAGGAAAAATAAATAATGTTAGCCACATTATTGCAAATATAAAAGAAAAGGGAGAATCTTTATTTTCTGTACTCATTCAATATTACCTTTTATTGTTTTTCTTCATTAATAACATCTGCAACACCCGAATCTTGCATGACCTGAATTCCGTTCATTAAAGTCCCTACATTTTCTACTGTTTCTCTTAAAGTATTGCCTGTATTCAAACCTTCATCTACAAATCCAACCATTTTACCCAATGGGCCTAATACAAAAGATATTAAATTCTCAGGAGATGAATCTAAAGAATATGTAATACCTGCGAATGCAGTTGTTACAAGAGCGTTAGCTCCAGCAGTACCAACCGCCATGCCGACATAGCTGATGCCTTTAGCTAGCTCTTTACCCGTTGTCGAAACATAATCTTTTGTTGATCCGGAAACGGTTGTTGGGTCTATTCCCCTATTAACAGCATTGTTAACTCTGTTACTAACGGCTTGCCTACCACCTTGTACTTGCTCAGCCATAACGCCAGTTACACTTTGGCGCGTAGGAGCACCTTTGGTAGCTAAAGCTTCCATATTATAATTAGTTTTACAAAGCCAGCATTCTGAATTCATTCCTGTCGGGTCAGTAAATTTATAAGGGTTATTATTAGCATACGCATACCTATTAAAACCGTAAATGTGGTTTGGTGTCGAAAGGTGAGTTATCGAATCAACTGGATCATTCGAATAGAAACGCCCTATGACGGGATCATAGTATCGAGCCTGCATATAACTAAGCCCTAAGTCTTTATCAAACTTGTGGCCTGTATATCCTACATCGTCTTTTGGCTCTTCTATGCTTTCTCCAAAAGGCTTGTAATTCATGATACCGTCGTTACTTTTAACAACTCCTGTACCTTCTTTCGCTACTAACTTATCGCCAAGGAAAATATAATTTATACCACCAGCAGAAGTCTCTCGATACAAGAGTTTGCCTGATTGGCTATACATGCTGTATTCGACCTGGTTATTATCTTTTACCGTTTTAATTCTGCGATCGTAACCATCATAGAAAAACTCGCTGCCACCCGACACTGTCATCTGATTAGCTAAGTTATACTTAAACTCACGTTCACCATTTTTAAGGACATTACCACGAACGTCATAGCTATTACTTGCAGAAAAATCTCTGATGACATCAGTTGAGTCGTTCGTATTAACTACTGTTTCTAAACGATAGTTACTATCGTAATGGTATGTTAAGTTGTGCGGCTTAAAAGCACTGTCGTTGACGTACGTTTTGATATTGCCTAATGCATCATAGCTAATACTACTAGAGCCAATTCCTGCGCCACCAACGGTTGATGTTAAACGATCTAGGCCGTCATAGCTTAAACTCGTTAAACTATATACTGCTGCCTCTCTAGGATTTATGACTGACGTGATATTGAAATTATTATCATAGGCATAAGTTAAGTCAACGTGGGACGTTGCCTCTAAAGTATCGCTAATTCTTTCTGGTAATAATCGCTCATTTAATGTTGTTTCATGTGCTACACCATTACCATAAATAAAGGTATGTACCATCCCATTTTCATGATAGGTGGCTTTATCAACGCCTCCTTGAACGAAGACATCAGGTAATAAATTATCATATTGTCTTATTGCTTGAGTCGGCTGACCGAAACCATTCGGTGCAAAAAATACAGCAGGAGTATCACCAGGGTACTTTATGCTATCTACATTGCCTAACTCATCGTAACCATAAATAAGATCAAATTGTTTACCGTCAACATTTAAAGACTCGTCAATGAGCAAATTTAACGCATTGTAATTGTAACTTTGGTTATATTGGGTCGAGCTAATCGATGTTATATTGCCATTGTCGTCATACTCAAAAGTGCGAGTTGGTGTGTTATCACCATACAATATTTGATGAATTGTCCCACGGTTATCGTAGTTGTATGTTATTTTGTGCTTATCGAGGAAAGTTGACTCACATTCATTGCCTGTGATAACGGCTTCTGGTTGTGCTTGCCATTTCAATTCACCCAATAAACTGTACGAGTAAAGCATATTTCCGGTATCAGAACGTTTAACAAGACACAAATTATTGTGTTGATCATAATATCGATATTCAGTTTGTGAATCTTCTAGGTCGTATTGTCTTATCGTTGTAACGTTAAAAAACTCATCATACTCTATCGCAGTATCAATATTTTCTGGTGAACTGATTAGTTCCGGGTAGTCAAAATTAACCATACCAAACGCTCTATATTGCGTCGTAGTGTCATAACCTCTCGGGTTATTCTCCGTCACTTGGTTGTTGTCAAGGTAGGTGTATTGTGTTGCTCCATTACCAGAAACGGCAATGTTTTTTACTCGCTCTAGCGCGTCGTACTCTGTGCGCTTACCTTTGGTTTCATTTGGGATTAGGCTCGGAAATGACTCAAATACCATATGATTGTTTGAGTCATACGACATATTCATATAATAAGTATTTTCACTGTCAGCCTTTGCCACCGCGACTAATCGCAATAATTGATCGTAGGTGTTAGTTTCTGTGTAACGAGCTGGATCAATACATGTTTTTCCGTCCAAGTTTAATCGACACTGCGATTGCGTTCGAACCATGCCGCCAGTTGCGGGGTAATCATAGGTAAATAATAAGTCAGCCCAATCAATATCATCTACAGGGTAGGTAACAGAGGTTATATGCCCCATATTGTTATAACGATAGTGCGTCGAATGTCCGTTAAAATCTGTTGTTGACTCTATCCAACCGTTATCATCAATTTCTTTCGTCATTGAAACAGTGCCAGAGGTGTAACGATTTGGTACAACTATCTCTTGAGGTTTACCTCGTTTGTAGTCGTTAAATACGATGTTTCTTTTCGTGGTATTGTCACTGTATAGTTCAACTTCATTAACCCGACCCTTCATGCCATTAACAGTATGATAAGACTTAAACAGTTTACGCGTAGAACCAAACCATTTTTCCTCTTTAAGATTAAAACGTTTAGCTAAATTTTCTTCTGTTTTTGGATAGTATGTTTTTTCAGACAAACGTTTATCCGCGCCGGTGCCAACGCTAACATCTACTGTAGTAGGTTGATTTAAAATCCAAGCGGATTCATCACTTTCAAAACCTAACGTAATGGTGCGGTGGCCTGAAGGACCGCTTTGAGCAATTGTCTGATGTTGTTCATAATCATTAAAATTGCTGAAAGCTTCCCTATACTCTGTCGCTATATCACCATACTTTAAAAATGTGCTCTGCTGTGTTTTTCGCTGAAATTTTGTACTAGCAATTGCTAAATCAAACGATGTCTGACCTGCAAATTCACTGGGTACCGATTTTATGTTTGCGGTAAGTGCAGAAGCTGTCCAAAGATTACTAACGCCATAATTTATGTCGCTTGAGTCATAATGATATTTTGTGTAAGACATCAAGACATTATTTGAATCATATATTGCCGTGTATAGCTTGTTACCTTGTGAGTGACCGTAACGATTATCGAAGAAAGATAGCTCAACTTCGTTATCTGGGTTAATAATGGCGGTTGAATTTAAGTTGTCGATTGCATGGTCAAGAAACGTTATATCTATCCCTGAATCAACCTTTAATATTCTATGAGTCGTTGATGATGTTCGATCATCACCGTGATAATAACCAGGGACACGTCCGTAGTCATACTCCCAAACGTATTCTGTCGCACTGTTTAATGTTAGCTCTTTCTTCCATAGTGCGTATTGCTTACTTGCGATAGGTAACTCGTAATTTTGATACGGCTGGCCTTGGCCATAAACATTAAAAGTCTCTATTTTCGGCACTTCCGATTGATAAATACAGCGCTCTGTAATCGAAAATGTACCTACGGCACCATATGGGTGCGTAATTTCAATAAACTCGCCGCCCAATAAAGCTTGACAGTATGTGGGGTTTACAGGGTCTATTGGCATCATTTCGCCAATTAATGCATTGCTCCAGAATTTACCTTTATACGAAAACTCCCACTGTTTGTTGTCTGGGCGGGTAACAGACTCCAGTCGAGGATATGAAACAGCACTAGATGTAGGATAGTAGTCGTACGTCCATGTTCTATTATTTGCAGTTACCGATTTTAGCTTACCTTCCTCAAAGGTAACGTCGATAAAACGGCCATCAGACGCTCTAATTGCGTCGAGGTTACCATCTGAATCGTAGTCATACTCAACGGTATTACCAAACCGGTCGGTAATTAACGTAACTTGCATGAATACGCGGACATTATGCATGCCTGTACGTTCATCTCTATCTAAAGCATTGAATCCTAATTCAGACTCAATTGGTGGAGGTGGAAAATTACATACGATTCGATGACAAAAGTCGGGGTCCAACCCCATATAAATTCGTTTTGGCGATATAACTTCTTTCAATTCACTAAATAAATAAACAGTCCCGTTAGGCAGCGTTACTTTGAATGCGTCTACGCCATTGTGATCAACACAATCCACTTTCCAGTTGTCGCGAGTTTTCTTTGAGTTTCCAAACTGCAACAGTCTACTTTCCCCAACTTTTGGAATTGAAATGATGTCACCATGCCAATATTCGTTAGCTTTCAAACTATAATTTTTAATTTGAAATGTACCTGGTTCACCGTTTTTCGGCTCAAACGCTTTATGGAAATTTGGATTAGAATTTAATGTAGCTGAACATCCTTGATTGCGTGCCCAAGCAGGAATTGGGGTATTGGCTGTTGCCCCAGAAAACGTGTTATCTAAACTTTTTACATAATTAGAGCGAATATGGGGTATGTCTAAGCTCCAGTTGCCGGCCTCTAATGACGCGTTGTACCAGTTGTTTGGTGTTGACATTGTTCGGGTAATTTCAACATCAATAGCAAAATTACCAGGTATCGAGACATCTGTTTGCGAGAATCTCAACGTCCCCGTTTCCTCGTCAATTTTATCGCCGAGTAACTCCGTTGTAAGCGTTGGGATATCTGTTTCTACGTTATTTAACTCATTATAATTATAAGTATATGATCGTGGTGGTACATAAATGTCCTCTTCAGACGTTGGAGAGAGATCCGTGGCATTTGCTAACGTACCTAAACATAGTGTTGTTAAGCCCATTATTACGGCTTTTCTAATATTCATTGTTTTACGGTGACTTTCCATATCATTACGTTTTTTAATATTAATTCTAATCATTGTTGTGTTCCGTTTCTTCCACAGGCGAGCCTAACAAATCGGTATGGATAAAAATAACTGACCTGCCACTTCCTTTTAATTGATAACCATTACCTTTATTTACATAGGTGACAGCGAGCAACGCGTTTGCGTCAAGTAACATAAAATCATTAGCTGCTCCTCCACCAAATTCACCTAATTCAATTGAATATAATGACTCGACAAAGCTATCTTTTAGACTATTCCACTCAGCTTCTTGAATTTCGTATAAAATCCATGAGTTATTAATGTTTGCTAAGTGAAAATATTGGCCATTCAATTCAAAATAAAGATTGTTATTATCGATTTGAAATACGGTAATATTGCTTGGTTTTTTATATATTGATGTGACTATTTCACTATCAATTAACCCTTCTTTTACTGCGTAAGCATAGATTGTTGAGCTACTTGAAATGTCAATGCCTTCCTGTGGGAATGTAGAAAACTCGCCTTGCTCTCCAACTCGATATAACATAGTTGCTTCAACTGTTTCTGTTACGATAGTGACATTGATACTACCTTCAAATTCACCGCCCTCTGGCGTGAATATAGGCGAAGCGACTTTGGCTTTTATCTCAAAATCATTGATGGCAATATCACTAGCAATGTTTTCGTTATCTATTGCTCTTGCATAAAGCGTATAACTCCCAACCGGCATTGGGCCAAAATCTACCGAATAAGGTGCTTCATGATCGGTAATCCACTCGCCATCATTTAATTTAAATTCAACGCGTGAAATTTCTCCGTCAGGATCTGAGGCAAGCACTTGGCTGATCAAGCTTTCAGTGTGTGGGATTATGCTATTAGTTGCAGGTGACTGAATTTCAACGACGGGCTTCTCTTTTACCGAAACAATAAGTGGATAAACCTCACTGCTCTCCGTTCCGTCATTGACACTTATGTTAACGATTAACTCGCCTAAAAATGACTCGTTAGTAAGCAGCGTATTTTCCGAAACGACAGTGTAATTTTCACCCTCAAGTACTTCTACGGTATGAACTGAATCGTCACTGTCAGTTATTACAATGCTATCAGATGTGATGACTTGTTCTGTTCCTGCTGCCAGTATCACTTCCTGTTGGCCTACAATGAGCGGTTTATCATTGATATAAAAGGTTCTGTATCTAAACCAACCAGGTGTAGGTTCAGTAGAAGTCCCCGTGGTAATCTGATCGTCGTCTCTAGGGTTTACAAACAACGAATATTTGACGCCCGGTATTAATGTTTATCTAACACTCTCGTTATAGGTAAAGTTTGCTTCTCCAGCTGCTGCATTAAAGGTAGCAGATTGCCAGTTAAATAGCGCTTGGTATGGCGATAGCTCATAAATATTGGTTCTAACATCAACGACATTGTCGCCATTATCTCTAATATTTGTGCCAGAAAATCTGATTTCCTCGTCTGTGGCAAATTTATAATCATTATGTGGCGGGAATGTAATGGTCACATCTGCACGATCATTTAAATAAACAATCATGTCATCCGAGTACTGTGCTCCCTCATTATCTGTCACCCATAAACGAAGTCTAATTGAGGTGTCTTCATTTATTTCAGGTGTTTTAAAACTTGTTACTGGCTTGTCTTTGTCTTTCCAATCTAGCAAAGCAGGTCCGGATATTTGATACCACGCATAGGATGTGACCTCACCATCACTATCAGTGGCACTACCATATACCGTAATATCTCTCGCTTCCTGCACACGCATACTTGGACCCGCATTCGGGTCAGGAGGAATATTTGCCGCACCTACTGTGGTGCCTGATGTTGTCGAGGTGTAATTACTACAACCAAAGTCATTACAGGCTCTTACTTTATAATAATACTTACCTCGGGGTTTATTGCGGATTGCACTGCGTTTACTCGATGTCGTTGTAGCTATCGTACTACTTGATTCTCCAACGAGCTCATATCGCTTTACTGAACCAGAAGACGCGCCCCAAGAAACAGTATAATCTTTGTTCTCTGTCGCAGTAGTTGGCGCAGTAATTGATGACGGCACGCCAGGCGCAGCACCAACAGTAGTTCCTGATGTTTTACTCGAGTAATTACTACATCCATAATCATTACAGGCTCTTACTTTATAATAATAGGTGCCAGGTGGCTTATTGCGAGTAGCACTGCGTTTCGCTGACGATGTAGTTGCTATAGTACTGCTTAATTCGCCTACTAATTCATATCGTTGAACATAGCCTGAGGCTTTTCCCCAAGATACCGTATAGCTCTGGTTTGCTGTCGCTTTACTCGGTGCAGAAATTGATGGTGGTATGCCTGGTTCTTCAAAGACGGTGACGGCTGAACTTGTAGGACTGTACGCACTGCAGCCCGCCGAATTACATGCTCTAACCTTGTAGTAATATACGCCTGCTGGTTTATTGCGAGGAGACGGTGATCTAGTCGACGTGAAACCGCCTTGTAATAAACCGCTTCTTTCGCCAACTAATTCATAGGTAACACCTGGGGTTGGTGACGCAGACCATGAAATATAGTAGTTAGAGTTTGCTTTTACATAAAATGGCGCTGACTTACCGTAAACTTTTATATTGCTAGGCGCAGATGGGACCGAGGCTGCATGTGCATAGCCTGAAACTATTAATAACAGAATCCAAGACAATGCAAGCTGCCAGCTAATCTTTTGATTAACCAAAACACATCCTTGTTGATACTTTAATAAACAGAAGTAATTACAACGCTTTATTGGCGAACAGTCAACAGATGCACGCTACTTTTTGGCGCAATCTGATCGCTATTCTTGGGTGTTTTTTGATTTCACTTATTTTTTGATTTAACCTGTACAAAAAACAACCAAAAAAAATGGACTTTTTATGCGTATTTTTGCAATAAGTACTATTATTTTAGCTGCTGGATTAACAGGCTGTACAACCAAAAACTATGATGCACACCGGTTTATTTCTGAAAAACACCTAAAGAGAGAAGTACCAAACGATGTAACTAAGCTGAAGGGTACAGATTTTTATAACTCCTATGTAGCAGCGATTGGCAGTAATGCTGGAGACAAAGAGTTTAGCGAATTTTTAAATGAAGGTGTCCTGCTCACACGTTATCAATGCTTAAGTTCGTTAAATGACATAGTTGATGATAGTCGGAATGCTTCGTACTCTAAAGATCAGTTCTTATTAACAACGCTATTATTAACCGGCTTTATGGGGGTTAATGGCGCTTCTTCTGAGTCTTTTGAAAAGTTTGCGCTTGGCACCGCATTTGTTGTGAGTAGTTCAGAATTATTTCAAAACTATTACTTACTAGGGCCTGATGCTCCCAAAGTGCTCGAACTTGTTGAAAGAGCACTAGATACGCAAGAGGAATATGCGAAAAGTCAAAGTATTGCAAACTTTCAGGAGGCAGCAAGACTACTGTATGACTATGCGTCAGTATGCACATCAGCTAAGGTTGATTCTTTAGTTGCGGAGTCTATTAGTCAGGCAAATATAGTTCCTCCTGAAGCGAAGCCTGCTGATCTCGCATTTATCAAAGCTACAAATCGTATTTTGGGCATTAATAACATAACGCTAGATCAACTCTCAGCATTGCACTTTGTTACCGTAAAAGGAACAGATCAACTCGATAGTAACGAGAAAATCAAAGCGTATATCGACGATAGTTTGAAAGCAAAAGTAAAAAGTAACTTCGAGGCGTTGCAAGCATTGTTCTTGTCTTTTCCTCAAAAAGTTATCGCGTCACTTTCTGAAAACTTTGACTACTTTAGTCAAGAAAAACAAAATGATGCGGATGGTAATGAATCTTTTGTTAATGTTTTTACTGGTCGAGTAAGTGAAGAATTAACATTTAAACAAGTTTCTTCACCGTCTAATGTTCGCTTTGGGACGGTTAAGGTAGACAATAATTATTAATAGAGATTATAACGTTATGCTTATATGCTGCGTGTGAAGATGCCATTGACTTTATTACTTCACCGCAGCTTTTTTACGTGATGCTTTGTAGCCCAAGATAATCAAAACCTTGTGGCTAATTAATTGTTTCCATGTTGATCTGATTCGGCTATTGGAGTACCCAATAAATCAGTATGAATAAAGATGATCTTTTTCATGATTGACAGCGTTGGCGACCAAGCTCCTGTATTTTGGCATGAATTATAGCCACAGGCTGTAACTCTAACCGAAGAAAACCCACTAAATCTGCCATCCATTACAATGCTAGTATCAGATGTAACAACGATGGTTTCCCAAACACCTGACTGGTTTAAACCTTGAACTTCGTACTTACTAGCATGTTCGACACCATTCCAGGTTAGTGTTTTAGTGCTACCATTAGAAACGACAGTTGGCTCACTTGGCGCCTCTAATCCATTAGGTGGCACATAAGGCACGAATGTTGTAATAGCTCCAACTTGAATAGGAACCCACGTAGTGTCGGCATTGGAAATAAAAGAATAACTCAATAAACCTAGTAAAATAGTTATTCTTCTCTTCAACGAAAGCATAATTCAATCCCTTGTTATTTCTTATTTATGCCACTTACGTTGCATTAAACATGAAAATAATATTTCGATTAATTGTAATAATTAAGACCACTGACCATACTTATTACGGTCAATGGGTGTATTCATCAAATTTTTCTAGCTATAAGGCGATAATTTTTAGAACATTAAAAATGTAAATAACGCAAAAATACGGATGACCATGGCGTAAACTCGCCACATGTTTCAGGAACTGTGTCTCCGTCGAGATGTAACCTGTTTATCTGTTGATTAGTTGATCTAGCGGTCAGTAACATAGACAGAATAGACTGGCAGGTTTCGGGTGCAGTTATCCTACCTTCAGCTCCCGTGATGACCCACTCAGTCGATAAATCACAGATAAAAACCCCATAATTCATGCTACTTAATCGAACCATGAGTTTATTATTGCTATGGTAAGCAATATCTTCCACAGTGCCAGAGCAAACTAAACTGCCAGCCAACACGCTTTGACTAAAAGCGAGACAGCCAGCTACTGTAAATAATTTCAATTTATTCATACAAGTTCCCTTTTATCAGTTACGGCGCAGATATTGCCATAGTCCCAGAGTAACCAATTGAGTTAATGTTTTGAGCATCATAATGAATGATTAACTCACTATTTGTTTGTTTTGAAGCAAGTAATACAGATAAAAATGATGAAAAAGAAATATCATCCTTTTCAATGTAAAACCAGGTAACGTTAGCCGGCATTGTGTCTAACTTAAACAGTATGCTACCGGCCCAACTATTTCCCCAATTACCGCCGTATAAATTAATTGTGGCAACATTACCTGTCGCGCTTGCTGCATGTAGACTGCTTGACATAAATGCCAATAAAACTATGGCTATAATGTATGCTTTTTTATTCATTTTATCTCTTTATTCAATATGTAAGCCTAACGCTTTGCATGTGCCATCAGCGCTAATACTGTAATCAATTCTAACTATTTTGAAGCCTGCACTTTTTGCTGTTAATACTTGAGAAAACATTGCTCTACCAGCTTCTGTAGCCAAATCAATCCTCATTATTTGCCATTTGCAATCAGCCAAGCCTTCCACTGTATAAAAGCCTGCAGTGTTGCCCGCTTCACTAAATATTCTTGATACTGTTCTCACTTCGTTAAGACTTTTTGATTCAGCGTAACTACAAAAGAACAAAAGTGAGACCCAAAAAATAAGCTTTTTCATCGTCGTTTCTTTACATAAATTCGATTGATAGTGGGCTGGCAAATAGGTGATTCAACATCGTCTACATTGATATTGGTATCTTTATCCATAGAGAATGCGAGCAATAAAGAGCTCGATAACACATCATAATTTGGGTGTGACATAGGGATTATATACCTGCGGCCGCCATCACAATTACTAAGTGACAAATTAGGCGCATCAACAATAAAAACAAGACCAGCTGTAGTGGGGTATAAAGCTTCAATTTTGACATTGTTAACCCATGTTCCGCATTGCACTGAACATGAGAGAAAACCAAAAGAGAATAAAGATAAAATCTTATTCAAGTGTTACATCCATTTAACCGAGCATCCATTTAATATTGCGCGTATGTTATCAAATTTATTAGCTTAATCAACAGCATATTTAGTCAATCTTAGCTATTGTAAAACTTGAACAGCACTCGAGTTATAAGACGTAATAGAAATTTTGATTTAGCTTTGCTGAAACAAAATATAGTCGTGCGGCAGAATACTCAACTGAACTCGCTGACCGACATTAAGTGCCTGATCACTATATACACTTAACTGATATTGGTGCTCTGAAGCGTGAGGTGTAACTAAATAATGATAGCCATGCTCAGTCACATTAATATGGTGAATAACCGACTCACCATGTTCATCTGCGGCTATTTCAAGATGCTGTGGCTTGATCAATAACTGCATTTGATTGTTGTTAGCAAGCTCGCTGCCATTAATTGAGAGTAAACCAAGAGGTGTATCAAGCTGATCTTGGTATAAAGTCGCTGTTAACCAAGAACCTAATTGTAAAAAATCAGCCACTTGCCACGAATTAGGTTGCTGACAAACCTCTATTGGCTGCCCAAATTGCAAAATATTACCTTGGTGCATCACCGCAACTTTGTCTGCAAAGGTGAACACTTCATCTTTATTGTGAGTGACAAAAATAGCCGTCATGTTAAGTGATTTTAATAATTGACGCAGTTCAATCATCAATTCATTTCTTAATCTCGCATCAATATTTGAAAATGGCTCATCAAGTAACAGCAATTTAGGTTCCGGTGCTAAGGCACGAGCAATTGCAACCCGTTGTTGTTGACCACCAGATAATTGATGAGGATATCTGTCTTCGAAGCCATCCAATTTTAACAAACGGACAAGTTTGGTCACTTTCTCTTGTTGCATCACTTGGCTAAATTGCCCGATGCCGTATGCAATATTTTGCGCAACAGTCATGTGAGGAAATAACGCGTAATCTTGGAATATTACACCGATATGGCGTTTTTCTGGCGCTAAAGCATTTGATGCGTTTATCGTCGGCAAGTCAGCAATCGATATCTCGCCGTTTGTTGGTGATAAAAAACCCGCTAACGTATTTAAGAGTGTTGTTTTTCCACAACCACTAGGGCCGACTAATCCAAGAATTTGGCCAGCTTCTAACGAAAATGAGACCTGACTTAATATTGTTTTACTGTCGATTGAGACGTCTAGCGCATTTACATCAATAATAATTTTAGATTGCACCGTTATACCTCTTGTTTACGGTTAAGCCAGATGATAGGTATTAAACCAAAAACGACGATTAATATCGCCCCTAAAGCACCTTGTTCGAGTTGCTCATCAGAGATCAGCTGATAAATAAACGTACTGAGTGTTTCAAAATTAAACGGGCGCAGTAATAAAACGGCAGGCAATTCCTTCATCGACTCGACAAAGACAAGAAGCCAAGCAACAAACAAAGACGACTTTAGCAAGGGCAAATGTACCCGCCAGTACATCCCAAGTTGCGAGCTGCCCAAACTGCGTGCTGCTTTTGATAAATTATCAGGTACTTGATCTAAACCACTCGAAAGCGTGCCGTTTGCGATTGCCATAAAGCGAACAACAAACGCAAAAACGATAGCAAATACAGTGCCCGACAATATGAGCCCTGGACGAGAAAAACCAAACTGTACAGCCATATCATTTAACCAAAAATCAATCGGTCCAAATGTTGACAATAATGCCATCGCTAATACCGTTCCGGGAATTGCATAACCTAAACTAGAGAATGCGATGCCAACAAACTTCAAATGATGTTGGGCAAATTTTTTGTAGAAACTAAAAACAATAGCCAGAACTAAAGCAGCTGTTGCAGCCATTGCAGCAACATAAACAGAGTTGCCGCCAATGTCGACGAGTTGAGCAAGCTGCTCGACATTACTGTATTGCCATGCCATCACCACTAATAAACTCAGGGGCAACAGAAAACCAGCAATAACTAACAACCAACAAAATGCCCCTGCAAACCAAGTTAACCAACTTGATGAACGAAACAAGGCTTGTGACATCGCAATATTTTGACTTTGATTATTCAGTGCTGCTCGACTCTTTTGCTCCAATACAACAACAATAAACACCATCAGTAACAAAATACTCGCCAACGCATTCGCCGTTGCTAAATCGCTGTACCCTAACCAAGTGTCATAGATAGCCGTTGTTAACGTATTGACAGCAAAATATTGTACCGTCGCAAAATCAGCTAATGTCTCCATTAACACCAATGTAGCAGATACGGCTAACGCAGGACGAATTAACGGCAGAACGATGCGCTTGATACCATGCCACGGTGTCTTGCCAAGACTTTGATTGGCTTGAAGTAGTTTAGGGTCGATATTTTCTAACGCGGTGCGTGTGAGCATATACACATATGGAAATAGCACCAGAGAAATAATAACTGATGCGCCACCAAGCGTTCGTATGTCAAAAAACCAGTAGTCATTTGGTGATTGCCAACCAAATGCTTCTCGCAAAAATCGCTGAACTGGGCCAGCGTAATCAAACAGGTCGGTATATAGATAGGCGATTAAATATGCAGGCATCGCTAACGGCAATAACAATAACCAACGTAAATATTGCGCACCCTTTATTGGAAGAAAATGCAATGAAAGCGCAGTTACTCCACCAAAAAGTAACGATAGAACAACGACATTAAAACCTAACCATAATGTGTTAGCAAGGTATTGAGGAAGTACCGTTTCCCATAAGTGACTAAAAAGCGAAAAAGGCGCAAAGGCGCCTTGGTAAAACATTACTAACACTGGCACAAGTAAGGCCAGTGTTAGTATACAAATTAATGTAAATATAATGAGTTGTTTGGCACGCATCGGCATGCCAAATAAAGGTTTTATCACAGATCGAATTGTACTTTATCTAATAACATTAATGCAGCTTTACGATTTTCGGCAATCGTTGTTAAAGATAAATCATCTGATTTAAAGTCACCCCATGAGGCGACTAAGTCAGAACGCTTAACACCTTCACGTACTGGATATTCCATATTCACTTCAGCATACATTTGCTGAGCTTCTTCAGAGACTAAAAACTCCATTAACGCTAACGCATTTTTTTGGTTTGGTGAGTATTTTGCCATCGCCATACCTGAAACATTAATGTGTGCACCACGATCTTTTTGGTTAGGGAAGTTGATGTTTACCGCATCCGCCCAAACTTTTTGCTTCTCGTCGTTAATCATTTTACCAAAGTAGTAGCTGTTACCGATAGCGAGGTCACATAAGTTCTGGTGAATCGCTTGCACTTGACCGCGATCATTACCTTGTGGCTTACGCGCTAAGTTTGCTTTAACACCTTCTAACCATGCTTGCGTTTTCGCTTCACCGTGATGTGCAATCATTGACGCAACAAGCGCTACGTTATATGGATGCTTGCCAGAACGAGTACAAATACGACCTTTGAATTTAGGTAATGCTAAGTCTTCGTAGCTAAGCGCTACATCACCCAAACGTTTTGCTGAATAGATGTTTCTTACGCGAGTTGTTAATGAAAACCACTGGTCTTTGTTATCACGTAAATTTGCTGGAATCGCACTGTTGATAACGTCTGAATCAACTGCTTGCAATAATTTCTTGTCTTGCAACTCAATTAAACGCGAAATATCCGTTGTTAATAGAATATCAGCCGGACTGTATTGACCTTCTCGTGCTAGACGCTCTGCCATACCTTTTTTCGCAAAAACGACATTAACTTTAATGCCAGTTTGCTCAGTAAATTTATTAAACATTGGCTCAACCAAAAATGGTTGTCGGTATGAATAGACATTAACTTCTTCAGCAATGCTTAGTGCGCTAGCAAAAACTGATACGAGCATAGATGCTGCAATAATTAGCTTTTTCAACATGATAGTCCCACAAATGATAGAATTTAGGATTTAACGAATATCTTTTATTATTTCTTCGTTATTTATGGCGCAAGAGTAAAGTAGCAACTAGTAGCTGTCAAGCTTTTTGAGAATCATTCTCATTTAGCCAGTAATGATACCAACAACACCAATCACGATTAACCAGAACGCAAAAAATATTTTTAATCTTTTCGCTGATAATTTTGCAACAATAGCCTTTGCTAGCACACCACCCAAAATAGCGCCCGGCCCAGCAAACAAAACAACCTGCCAATACACGTTAAAATTAACCAACGTATGTTGCCAAATTCCAGCCCACACCGTTAACACCGAAACGATGACCGCAACGGCAACCGCCATATTGACATCAAATCGACGGATAATCAGGTAAATTGCGATGAGTTCACCGATTCCAACGCTAAGCCATGCCGTCACAGCACCACCAAAGGTAGAAATAACGACGATCATGAACCAGTCGACAATTTTTAGATGTCGATGAACCGGCTGAGGTTTAATCACTAACGCTATGGTAATGATGCAAATACCCAGTAACAGTGAAAACCAACTAAAGCTGTAATGTAAGCTAGCAGGCGGCGCTAACGCTAGGCCGTAGACGCTCCACAAACCAATAATTGATGAAAGCGCAGAAACCTGTATAACAGGAAAGAATCCAGGCCACAGCCCGTAGGGTTTGCATTCAAGTTTATAATGATAGTACCAAGTCAGTCCGCCTGCCGTCATGCCAAAACACTGAATAGCAAAGCTAGTTGCAATAGCCTGAATTTCAGTGAATTGTAATTGATTAAACATTGGAATAAATACGACACCGCCGCCTGCACCTGTAGAGTTCGCAAAAATAGCGCCTAAAACACCGAGTAAACTGAAGATGGCGTAATCAAGTAGGTTTGTAATGGTTTCGGGAGCTAACGTAATCAAAATCCCCCAAAACACTATCAAAAATAATAGAAATTTAGGGTTTGTGATACGCATGGGGTTTGTGCGCGCATTCACAGAAACATCTGTAGTTTTTGATGGCGAATCAAGCATCGAGAAAAATCGCTATATTATTCTTCTGTTGAAAATTGACTTTCGATAAAGCTTATCGATTCAGGTGTTAATGTCGATTTTGACAGATAATGACGAGCACCATCTTTAACAAAAACGAAGCCTTTTGTTGATTGAGTTACGCTTGTAATCTCTGGCCAGTTCAATGTTTGTTGAATATAAGCTGAATTTATCGAGATACCTTCATCGTCAACCGTAAGCTCTGCTGGGTTATTCGCTGCTCTCGACATTAATTGTCGCCAGACCCACCATGTTTGGCCAAATCGAACGCTTAGCGCTTCTACTACCCCTAGACCCACCACAAAGTAGCTAAGATGAATAAATTTAGCATTTGTCGCAAACGCGGAGACAAATAAGCCAACCAAGAACAAAATAATGGCTTTTTTATACGCCTGCCATCCTATTTTTTTCTCGGCAGTTTGTTCGTAAACTTCAGTGTAATACTGTCTATCTAAAATAAATTTATGTTGATACTTCACAAGTGTTCTATGTAAAAATTTTAGCTTTTGGCTAGTCTAACCGATAACGAACCAGATTGAATAAAATAATTACGTTGGTTATATAACGATTAATGCATTAAAGCTTGATTCAGATTAACAATTTTATGCGTTTTATCATTAGCAATTAACATTTATAAGCGAGACAATATCTCTATCGATTTATCTACCGGTTACAGGCATGCTCAACATAGATGATCCAAATGATAAACCAACGTCTGCTCCAATTTGGCAACTTGGTTTTCGCCCTTTCTTTTTTTTCGGCGCGCTATTTGCCACAGTTGCCATCCCTAGCTGGTTAATTACTTTATATGCCCCTGAATATGCTTGGATCAATATTCCATCGCTCTGGTGGCACCCGCATGAGTTGTTATTCGGTTTCACCATCGCAATTATCGCCGGTTTCCTATTAACTGCCGTAAAAAACTGGACAGGAAAAACAACCTACACGGGCAACTCCCTGGCATTAGTATTTGGTTGCTGGGCGGCGGCAAGGCTATCGTTGATTCTACCTATCCCCTTTCCACTCGAGCTTGCGGCTCTATTTGATTTCGTTTTCTTAGGCGCGATAATTTTCAAACTTTTTCAATGTATCGTCAGCGTAAAACAATGGCGTAATATTGCGTTGCCGATAGGTTTAAGCGGTGCATTGATGCTCAATGGTATGAGTTACTGGGCGCTAGCAACGCAAGACTATCACCTTGCAAGTAAAATTTGGTTAGCCATGCTGTTTATGATTGCGTTGTTGATCAGCTTTATTGGTGGCAGAGTAATCCCTTTTTTCACCTCAGCAAAACTAAACGTCACACGCAAAGAGCCAATCATGTGGCTTGATACCATTGCCTTTTCAAGTTTAGCTATGTTGGTGATTATTGTGATGACAGACCAACTTAGCACGTCATTCTCAAGAGCCGTATTGTTAATCGCAGCGATTAGTACGTTTGCTCGTATGTCACGTTGGCAGCTCAAAGCATCACTGAAAGAGCCCATGCTTTGGTCTCTACAGTTAAGTTACCTTTGTTTGCCGCTCACACTGTTATGTCTCGCGATTTTTGAACCAACCCCATTTGTGGTTAAAACCATGATGCACTTTTTTGCAATAGGAACACTAGCAGGTGTTTGCTTGTCCATGATCACACGTGTTTCATTGGGTCACACTGGCAGGAATATCTATCAAGGGCCAAACATGACAATGCCTTTTATTTATATTTTATTTGCAGCGTTTGTAAGAGGCGTAATGCCATTACTACAGCCAGAGTATATGGCTGAATGGCATGTATTATCGGGGTTGCTATGGACTGCGGCGTTTGGCCATTTTGTTTTTTACTTTGCAAAAATCCTATTCAGCTACCGCCCGGATGGTCGTCCGGGCTAAGTGAAAGTATTACTGTTGAACAAGTGCAGTAACTTGTTCAACGATTTGCTCCGTGCTTGGTAAAACATGATATGCTGCACCACCTAGAGGGATAAAGCTGTCATGAGCACATAAACGACCAACATTCGACATGTCATAACCTGATTCAGCAATCAACGTAAACAAGGCTTCAGAAATTGATCCCGTTTGACGACATTCATCGACAATGAAAACGTTCTTACATTGCTTAACTTCTTTTAAGATACCTTGCTCATCGAGCGGTGCTAAATAACGCAAATCGATAACACGAGCATTAACTCCTTGCTCTTTCAATATCTTTTGAGCTTGACGCGATAAATAGTAACCATTGCCATAACTTAAAATGCATACATCCTTGCTCTTACCATGCGCTTTAACAGTTAACTGAGAAGATGCATTGGTTTTGATGTTTTGTTTGATAGCATGATAATCAAACGTCCAGAGACCATCATTTTCTTCATGTAAATCCTTTGTCATGTACAAGGCAATAGGCTCCAAAAAGACAACGACACGTTGCTCTTCGTGAGCAAGCCTCACACAATTCCTTAACAGCTCAACCGCATCCTCACCATTGGACGGGCATGCGATGACGACACCTGGAATATCTCGAAATACCGCAAAGGAATTATCATTGTGAAAATGGCCTCCAAAGCCTCGCTGATAAGCGAGACCAGCGACGCGAATCACCATAGGGTTGGTAAACTGACCATTGGAGAAGAATGAAAGTGTTGCTGCTTCACCGCGAATTTGGTCCTCGGCGTTATGTACGTATGCAAGAAACTGAATCTCTGGAATGGGCAACAACCCGTTATGTGCAAGACCTATTGCTCCACCCAATATCGTTTGTTCATCCAGCGGCGTGTTAACTACTCGATTCGAGCCATACAAATCATAGAGCTTGTGCGTCACATTATAGACACCACCTTTTTTACCAATATCCTCACCACACATAACGATAGAAGAATATTGCGCCATCAAATCGATTAGAGTCCAATTAAGGAGCTTGGCAAGGTGCTGTTTCTTCGAAAGATTGTGACGTTCATGGACAAACAACTGGCTACGGATATCTTTGTCCACCGGCTTTGGCATGGTCAACTCACTTTTGGGTGGAATAACGCTCGCCATTACCTCATCGGCATCATTTAGCTTGGGACGTGTTATTGCTGATTCGGCCGTGGTTTCGACTAGTGTTTCAATTTGCTGATATTTATCGACAAGTTGCTGCTTAGTCATCACTCCCGACTCTAGCAACATTCTTGCACTATGGAGTAATGGATCTTGAAATTCTGTTGCTTCAATATCCTCAAGACGACGATAAACAAACTCTGAATCAGAACCCGCATGCCCAAGTAAACGAATCAACTTAACATGCAAAAATACGGGCTTTTGGTGCTCCCTAGCATAATCAACGGCTTCTTTCGTAACTTTATAAGTGTCTAAGAGACTTAACCCATCACAACTAAAGTATTTTAAGCCACAACGATTTTTGTAATTGGCTTCAATCCAACCTCTTGGGGTTGCTGTTGATATACCAATGCCGTTATCTTCACAAATAAATACCAACGGTAGTGGAACCGACTGGAAGGAGATCCAAGCTGCGCTATTTAATGCCCCTTGTGCCGTAGAATGATTTGCTGACGCATCACCAAAATTACACAATACAACGCTAGTTTCTGATAGCTCACCTGCCTGTTCGATACGATTTGCCAAAGGAATACTAAATGCTGTACCGACCGCTTTTGGCAAATGAGACGCTATTGTGCTTGTTTGTGGGGGTATATTGAGTTTTTTACTGCCTAGTACTTTATGTCGACCACCAGAAATTGGATCG
Source organism: Thalassotalea loyana (assembly GCF_030161435.1). Classification (GTDB taxonomy): domain Bacteria; phylum Pseudomonadota; class Gammaproteobacteria; order Enterobacterales; family Alteromonadaceae; genus Thalassotalea_G; species Thalassotalea_G loyana. The sequence goes on from NZ_BSSV01000004.1 coordinate 257,344, forward strand.
TCACTCGACGCCGCAAACGAGAGCAACATATCATAAATAATGTCTACTCCCGCATCTTTGGCGCGCTGAACCATAAAAGCACCGCTTCTATAGTGTAAAAACGCCATATCATCTGGGCGAAAAGCGAGTCCGTAGGCCGCATTAGCCTCATGACCTGCACTGCCTATGGTATAAAAGCTTTGCTTATTTTTTTGCATTACTCGCGAATGCAAATCTAAATGTCGACTGATCAGTTGGCTTTCGAATAAATCTAACACTTGTTCACGACTTAACCCTGACTGTTCTATCGTGGTTGAACTTAATGGTTCAGGGAAGTTTCCCGTTTTAACAAATCGAATAAAATTATCTTTAACCAACTGATTTCTATCTGACATAACAACCCTTTTATGGTGAGAACGATGCTCTTTTTTGTTTTAGTTAAGGTGTAGTATCTAAAATAAACATGAATGAATTAGAAAAAGGCTTGTAACCCTGTTTGTGCACGCCCAAGAATTAACGCATGCACATCATGTGTGCCTTCATACGTGTTAACGGCTTCTAAATTCATTACATGGCGGATCACATGAAACTCGTCACTAATACCATTACCACCATGCATATCTCGAGCTTGGCGGGCAATTTCTAAGGCTTTACCACAAGAATTTCGTTTGATTAGTGAAATAGCTTCAGGCGCCAGCAAACCTTGGTCCAACATTCTGCCAGCTTGAAGGCATGCCATAAGGCCGGTGGTAATTTCAGTTTGCATATCGGCTAATTTCTTTTGCATTAACTGTGTTGCAGCCAAAGGTCGACCAAATTGTTCTCGATCGAGGCTGTATTGGCGTGCAGCATGCCAACAAAATTCAGCAGCACCTAAAGCACCCCAGGCAATCCCGTATCGCGCCTTATTTAAGCAACCAAAAGGACCTGACAAGCCTTTTGCATTCGGCAACATGTTCTCTTCAGGAACAAAGACATTGTCCATGACAATTTCGCCAGTGATCGATGCGCGCAATGAAAACTTGCCATCTATTTTTGGCGCTGACAGCCCTGACATTCCTTTTTCAAGAATAAAGCCACGAATAACATCTTCAACTTTTGCCCAGACGACAAACACATCGGCAATTGGCGAATTAGTAATCCACATTTTGCTACCTGTAAGTGAGTAACCACCATCAACCTCAACGGCACGAGTGCTCATACTTGCAGGATCAGAACCAGAGTTAGGTTCAGTCAAACCGAAACAACCAACCCACTCTCCAGTCGCAAGTTTTGGTAAGTATTTTTGCCTCTGTTCTTCACTACCGTATGCATGTATTGGGTGCATAACAAGTGAAGATTGAACACTCATCGCACTTCGATAACCACTATCAACACGCTCAACTTCTCTGGCAATCAACCCATAGGCGACGTGATTTACATTCGCACAACCGTACTGCTCTGGTAGTGTGGCGCCAAGCAACCCCATCTCCCCCATTTCTTGCATTATTTCAACATCAAAATGCTCTTCTCGATTTGCTTGAAGCACACGAGTCATAAGCTTCTCTTGGCAATAGTCACGCGCACTATCACGAATTATCCGCTCTTCTTCCGTTAATACTTGGTCGAGCAATAGTGGATCTTGCCAATTAAATGCGGGGCGTTTGTTGTTAGCTGACATATCAATACTCATCAAAAGTTAATCTTATTTATTCGATAATAAAGAAAACATAGCTCAAGTGGTAATATATATTTTCTTTATTTGCTATAGTTTTTACCTATATCAAGAAATCTTTTTAAGGTATTGGTTTAATTGAGTAAAAGCTCAAATTAACAAAAGGTTTAATAAAGTTATGGATTTAAAAGCGTTACAATATTTTATCGCAGTATATGAACAAAAAAGTTTAACCAAAGCCGCCAAAACGTGCTTTGTTGCCCAACCTTCAATATCTTCAGCCATCTTGCAATTGGAACAAAGTTTAAATACTACGCTTTTTAGTCGACACCCAAGAGGTGTAATGCCATTAATGAGTGCAAATCAGCTTTACCCATTAGCAAAACAACTGCTCGGGCAAGCAGATGCAGTAAAAAACCTCTTTAGCCAGACTAAGCAACACATTGAATTTAAACTGGGTGTTACGCGAGGGCTTGGCGTTCAGCGGATGAGTGCATTACTTAAAGACTTTACCGCCATCTCTGACGATTTAGCGCTCAGTTTGGTTGCGCCCAACCAAGATTGTAATGCTCGCATAATTACAACCGACGAGCTGTCACCTCAAGAGCAGCATATCAAGTTATGGCAAGAGAGCTATTTACTCGCTTTACCGTACAATCATATATTAGCCTTAAAACCCAGCATACAGATGACTGATTTAGATCAGTTGACCTTTATTTCTAGAGCTCCTTGCGGCGCAGGTGATGCGCTAACACAGCTTTGTATCACCAAACAAATTAACTTAGATATACGAGCAAAAATTAGAACAATAGACTATGCATTAGGCTTGGTGAGCGCAGGCCTTGGCGCTGCCCTGGTACCGGCATACCCAGAAGTATTAGAAAAAAAAGATATCGTTTTCAAACCGATAGAAGGGTTTGACTTCCAGCGTCAAGTTGTCTTTGCATATGATAAGTCCACACCGACACTCAAGCCATTCATTGAGATTGTAAAACGACATCGCTAAGGAAAAGTGTTATTTGTCTTAATCATTGCAAACGTATGTAATGACTAGGCGAATAAATAACCTAGCGTTAAGCTAGAGAAAAATAACAATATAAAAAATTGGGGAAAGTTTTTGACAACACAAACACTTAGCAGCGCTCCTTCGGAGCAAAGTAATACGCTTTTTGTGCTACTTGTCAGCATTATTGCGACAATCGGTGGTTTTCTATTTGGCTTTGATTCCGGTGTTATAAATGGCACCGTCGACGGATTAATCAAAGCATTTAATGCCAGCGATATTGGTACCGGCTTTAACGTTGCAAGTATGTTGCTTGGTTGCGCCTTTGGTGCTTTTTTCGCTGGTCAACTCGCCGACAAATTTGGCCGAAAAAAGATACTCATAATGACGGCTGTACTTTTTATCCTAAGCGCTTGGGGTTCTGGGATTGCAGGGTCTTCAGAGAGTTTTATCTTTTTCCGTATTATTGGTGGTTTGGCTGTAGGCGGAGCATCTGTAATAACACCTGCATACATTAGTGAAATAGCACCAGCGAAATATCGTGGTGCACTGACAACAATTCAACAAATCGCGATTATTGCAGGGTTATTTTCAGCATTTATTTCCAACTACTTTTTAGCAGATTTCGCCGGCAGCTCAACAAGCATCATTTGGTTAGATGCAGAAGCTTGGCGCTGGATGTTTTGGATGGAACTCATTCCTGCAACCTTATTTCTATGTTTACTCTTTTTTATTCCTGAAAGTCCTCGTTTCTTAGTTATAAATCAAAGAGAACAAGACGCTAAGGATGTACTGGCTAAACTCTATGGACAAGCACGTTGTCATGATAAGTTAACTGAAATCAGCTTGTCTCTTGGTCAAGATAGACATCAGCCAAAACTATCTGATGTACTCAATGAAAACGGTCGTATAAAGCCGATTGTATGGGTCGGCATGGGGTTAGCAGCTTTTCAGCAACTGGTAGGAATTAATGTTGTTTTTTATTACGGAGCCGTGCTTTGGCAAGCCGTAGGTTTTTCCGAGTCAGACGCACTACTTATTAATATTATTAGCGGCGGTGTCAGCATTCTTGCTTGCCTAATTACCGTTTATTTCATCGACAAAATTGGTCGAAAGCCCTTTTTACTCATAGGATCTATTGGTATGTCAATTACCTTAGCACTCCTCGTTATCGTTTTTGCCAATTCATCGCTCGACGCGCAAGGTAATTTAGATATCGGTGAAAATGGTGCGTTGGCACTAGTGAGTGCAAACGCTTATGTATTTTTCTTTAATATGTCATGGGGACCCGTCATGTGGGTCATGTTAGGGGAGATGTTTCCTAATCAAATTCGAGGCTCAGCATTAGCGATAAGTGGCCTTGTGCAATGGTTCACCAATTTCATTATCTCAATGAGCTTCCCATTATTACTGACCGGGTTGGGACTTGCATTTGCTTACAGTATTTATACATTTTTTGCGTTCATCTCAATATTCTTTGTTTATTACTTCGTAAAAGAAACAAAAGGCAAAGAGTTAGAACAAATGACCGAGCAATAAAAAAGGCGCTTTAAGCGCCTTTTTTATTGCTAACGTGATAGTTAAAAATGAATTTCTGCACCGGCAAAAACACCTTTAAAATCGACATCTGCGTACACATCATCGACGTCTTCAATATCTAGAACAACCTGTCTGTAACCAACGAAGATACTCATATCAACGGCTAAATTATCAATTAACTCGTATGCCACACCAACTTGCGCATCATAAAAAGAATGATCATCAAAGGCTAAAAGGTTTGCTTCACCAAATAAACTTAAACCTGTGAAAGGTAAGCCTATTTCTGCTGCACCGTACAACATCGGCACAATACCTGAAAAGTCTTCATCAGCTGTAAGTGTTACGACATCAACCGTGCCTTCAACACCTGCAAAGCCGTCAACATCACGACCTGTTAAGCCTAAGTCTAAGCTCACTAGTCCATTATCGAGTATTTCGTAATAGAAAGTATAATCAACATAGCTCAGATCAAGTGTACCCTCGACAGACGAACCAGCAGGGAAAGTTTCCCCTTGAAAGGTAAAGTCTTCGGCCAAAACAGTTTGCCCCTGCGTATCAAGATCTGATACAGCAACTTTAACATTAGGTATCAAAGGTACAGGGTGCTCAAATGCGATGTAATAACTGTTCTTTTTATCATCTTCTAAATTGAAATCGACCAAATTGTCTTTTTCACCGAAAACGCCTGATGCTTCTTGGTCCCATACAGAACCACCAATATAAATACCTAAAAAATCAGCATGAGCACTAGCTGACAACATTGCAGCACAACTGGCTGCTAGGAGTGCTTTTTTCATGTTTACTACCCTTGACTAAGTAAAGTGTTAAGATCAATCAGCGCTGCATTGGCGCGTGATATATAATTTGCCATGACTAATGAATGGTTTGCTAACATACCAAAACCATCACCATTTAATATCATTGGACTCCATACTGACTGCTGGCTAGCTTCAAGTTCGCGAATAATTTGTTGTACGCTCACTTTTGCATTTTTTTTCTCTAACACGTCATTAAAGTCAATCTCTATCGCTTTCAAGAAGTGCAATAACGCCCAGCTTGCACCGCGAGCCTCATAAAATACATCATCTATCTTCCACCAACTGGTTTTAACTTGCATTGATGGCGCGCCATAAGTTGACTGTTGCGCAACACTATCACCAGCAAGGTCAATATTCAATTGGTCTCTACCAACACTTGCACTCAATCGTTGTGAATAACTACCAAGGCGCTTTTCAACTTCTTTTAGCCAGTCGCGAAGATTATCAGCGCGGGCATAAAATTGCGCACCTTGCGTTTGCGTATCTGTAAGTGCTGTACGATACAAATATAACTCTTCAATAGCTTTGCTATATTCTCCCTCTGCACTCGGAATAGCCCAACTTCTATGGTCAATATTAAAACGTGGCTGAGCTTTTTGTAGATAAGGGTTTTCGGTCGACTGTGACTGAGAGCGGCTAAACTCTTGACGCATAACTAGTGACATATCTCGTACCATTTCCAACGCGCCAAATTCCCACGCTGGAATATTGTCTAAAAAGACAGAAGGCGGCATAGCATCATTGGCTAAATAACCACCTGGTTTATCAAGCAATGTTTCTGCAACGCGAATTAATGCAGTTGTTGTTGTGTAGCCAACCACAGGTTTAACTTTTTCTTTTTGCGCATCAGCAATAACTTCTTGCTGAATATCGATCGAAGAAGGCTCAAAGCTCCAGTAAACGCCAACAAAATAATTAATTAAAAAGATTCCACCCACTATCGAGGCGATCATTTTAGGGGTAAGTTTATCTGTCATAACTTGTCCTTAGTGGTGGTGATGGTGAGAGCTTGCCTGCTTAATGCTGGCAACCGGCAGTGCGATTTCAATCGGTGGATGTTCGTCAAATAACAAAGTCAACGTTTCTTGCTGACCATGTTTTAGCGGCTTATTCACATCGAAAGCCATAATATGAAGCCCCGCAGGCTCAAGGGTAACAGTACCGTGGGCAGGAATAACAATTTTTTCTACTTGTCCCATTCGCATCATACCATTGACCATCGTATGCTCATGTAATTCTATATTAGGGCTAAAGCTCCCTTTAGCACCAACAAGGATAATCTCAACATTATGATGATTTGTGATTTTCATATAGCTCGACGTTACCGTCGTTCCGGGAATTAACTCGCGCATATATTGATGAGAGACCTCTACTTCGCCAGCATGAGCAAACGTTGAAGAGAACAGTGCGCAAAAAACTGTAAATTGACATAAAAAAGTCAGTAATTTGTTCATTTTTATCCTATACATCCCTTTGTAAAACAACTAAGTTACTTTCATCTATTGTATATAAGCTTTTAATAAAATGAATGATTTAATTCTAAGTAATATAAATAATCATGTGCTAACCATCACCATTAACCGTTTTGACAAGCAAAATGCACTGTTAAACGAGATGTACTTGTCGCTTGTTGACTTGTTTGATCAAGCTGAACGAGACGAAAACATTCGTGTTGTCGTGATTCAAGGTAACGATTCTTGCTTTAGTGCAGGCAACGACCTTAATGACTTTCTAAAAAGTACCGATTCTCTTGCAGCGCGTGGTGGTTATCAATTCATCCAAAAGCTTGGGCAATTTAATAAGCCATTGATCGCTGCTGTAGCAGGCAATGCCGTTGGCATTGGAACCACGTTGTTGCTGCATTGCGATATGGCGATTGCCGCAACCAATGCCAAGTTCATGTTACCTTTTGCTCAGCTTGGACTATGCCCAGAAGCCGCTTCAAGTTACCTACTGCCTAAACTTGTTGGCCGGATAAAAGCCTTTGAACTTTTAGTGCTAGGAGACAAATTTGATGCAACTACTGCTGAAAGTCTTGGGTTAATCAACCGAGTAGTACCACCAGAAGAGCTCATCGAAGCAGCTCAATTACTCGCTCAACGATTAGTCCAAATTCCACCAAAAGCTTTGCAGATGTCCAGAGAACTTATAGCAAATGGATGTCAGCAAGCGGTGAGCGATATTATGTATGAAGAAATTATCGAATTTGAAAAACTTCTTGATACACCTGAAAGTAAGGCTATCTTGCAGCACTTAGCAAAATAACAAAGCCTATCAGAAACGCCGGGTCACTCCTTAACTCGACGTCTGATAAGCTCGATTACCATGATTATTGATAATAGCCCTGCGTTTCTGGTTTCTTCTCTCTTGCGATAAAGTAGATCGCCAAGGCAACTAATAGTACTGGCCAAAACACACCGATTACCGCCATTGCAATGCTGCCGATAACCATCACAGCAATAAAAATAAAACCACCAAATACACTTAGAACAATTGCCAACGCAACTAACATCAATACAAGTACCACTATCGCCGATACACTAATCGCTTTTAGTGGTGCTAAATGTTCATCGTTAATCATCACATCTAAATCAAAGAATTCCAAAAAGCTCATACCAAGTGCGTAGGTCAAAAATATCGTGGCTAAAATAGCTAATAAGAATGATTTAAAAAAAGACATTTTTGACTCCTACTATTATCGATTTGGAATTAAGACGGTTGCGCCGATATAGGCGATACAGGTTGCAACTGGAAACATAAAAAACACACACACTGTCGCAACTCTTACTAACCATCTAGGCACCCGGTAATGTTTCGCAACACCACCACATACACCTGAAATTTTCTTATTGACTAAATCTTTTGTTAATACTTTTTTGATTCGATATGATTTTCGATATTCCATGATCATCTCCTTAAAGGCTGTTGCAGTGTTTTTCATATCCTTGAATAGCCACTGCAACAAATAAATACATTACTAATGGTGAACCACATACAATTGACAGTGTCATTAAATATTCCGGCACCATAATGCGCTCCTTTACCCGTTAGCAACTTTCGCTTTTAATTCTTCAAGCTCGTTGTCGATCTGTTCCTGATTTTCTAGGGCTTGAATCTGACTTGCCAAATCGTTTGATTTTGTTAAGTCATAAGCCTCGACTTGTGCTTCAATGTCATCAATCTTCTGCTGGTAGCGGTCAAACTTCTGTAACGCTTCATCAATGTTATGGACTGTTGCTTTCTCACGTGCTTTCAATCGGACCTGAGCAGACTGTTGGCGCACCAAGAAGCTTTCTTGCTTACGTTTAGCTTCATTAAGCTTCTCTTGTAAACGTGCAGCATCTGACTGAATGTCCACTAACACTTCATCAACTACCTGCATTTGATTTTCTAGCGTTTCCAGTGTTTGACTAACCTTTTGCTTTTCAACAAGTGCCTGCTTGGCTAGGTCATCACGCTCTTTCTCTACCGCCAATTGCGCTTTTTGCTGCCAGTTTTCTACTTGACGCTTTGCATGGGCTAACTCGCGAGCTAATGACTTTTTCTCTGCGATGTTTTTAGCTGCACTTGCTCGTACATCAACTAACGTTTCTTCCATCTCTTGAATAATTAGTTTCAACATCTTTTCTGGATTTTCAGCTTTATCCAATAAGCTATTGATGTTGGCATTAATAATATCTGCAAATCGTGTAAACATTCCCATGTTCCTATCCTCTTTGTTGTTTAATCTAATATGATCAAGCACGTTATTTTTGTGCTTGTTAATATATACAATTCAATCGTTGTGCCAACTCGCAAATCAAACATAAGTAGTTGATTTTAATAACAATATCAACAAACCCCTGCTCCCAACCAAACCAAAGACATAATATGTCAAACCAATTTAACACGAAAAAAACTAAATTATGGTTAAATTAACCACCCCTTAAATTTTGATAACAATAAACAAGTGACCGTCGATCAAAAAAGGGTTAACACAATGTGTTAACCCCTGATTGCGAGCATTTAGATTTCCAAAATCAATGATGAGTACTATTGAGTACCTTTTGATTCACGAGGACCAACCATTTTTTTTTGAGAGTACTTTTTTGCTTTTTGCTGCTCGACGGCTTTAACCGCTTCAAGAATACTGTTTTCGAGTTGTTCAGCGACATCAGATTTAACATCCTCTGCGCTACGGTGAACATAGTTGGCAGTAGTTTCTTTTGGAGTCGCATAAGAAACCAATGCGAAACTTGGTAAGCTCAAACAGGCTGTCATCATAAAAAATACAATACGCGTCATGTTGTTTCTCCTAATTTAGATGCGTTTAGTTACGTAAGAAGAACAACTACGGATGTTTGAATAATGAGATTTAGGGTATAGAAGTTAAAAGAGATTAGTATAAAGATTAACGAAGTGTAATATAAACAAAAAAGCCTGAAAGTTATTAACTTGTCAGGCTTCATCGAGGTGTTGGTAAGGGTACATCATCATCCTCATACCAACTAATAATAAATGAAATTGCAATCGTTGTGATGGCAGGCACTAGTGTAATTAAAAATATACTTAAGACACTAATCATAATACCACCTACTCGATATCAGTTTGCTCTGATAATACTTCAACGTTCTGGTTAGTTTTCGCCAACATATCAACTGAAGAAGTTAACAGTGGAACTCTGAAGCGACTAACAGCGTTTAAAATATCTTGGTTTACTTGAGCTTTCATTTTTGATTGAACGTTAATATTGTGTTGCTGTACGTATGCATCAGTTACCTCTTTTACACTTTCAGTTTCAGTTGTTGCAAAAGCTGGTAAAGTCATCATCGTAGTAAATATTAAAGTTGTTAAAGTTTTCATTATTCTCTCCAATTGAGTATTTATAAGTTAAGACGCTATAGGTATTACAAAGGTTGTGCCAACTTATAAATATTTTATAAGCCCATGTTTTTAAAGAGTTTATTAAAAATTAGAACATAAACCCTCAAATCACGACATAATATGTCACGCTATTATTTAATCAAAAATGTAAAAAAGTGGTTAATTTAACAAAACAAAAAAAATCAAAAAATAGTTAAATCCATTGAATCTATTAGAAGGCAAATTTAGCCTCGTAAAACAGCGTTATCATTTATTAGTAACAATCTATTGAAGCGATTAGGCAAAGTGCGATTTGGAAGGGAAAAGAATTAAGGGAATGCTAAAAAAAAGCCTGATAGTTAGATATCTATCAGGCTTTAAGGGTTTGTTGGTAAAGGTACAACATTATCCTCATACCAACTGATTAACATTGAACTGACCAGTAAGATAACTGCTGGTAGTAGTGTGATGAAAAATATACTAATTATACTAATCATAACGGACCTACTCGATATCAGCCTGCTCGGTAACTTCTTCGACTTTAAGACGATTTTGAGCAACCAATGTTTGTAACTGCTCTTGCTTCGGTATCGTAAAATTACGAATTGCTAATAGGATATCTTTCTTAACTTTCGTTTGCATAGATTGTTGAACATCATGGTTGTGTTGCGTGATATATGCGTCTGTTACATCCTTCACATTATCAGTTTCAGTGTTAGCAAATGCTGGTAATGCGATCATGCTTGTTAAAGCTAAAGTAATTAATGTTTTCATTGCGACTCTCCATATAGGTTCTTTAATTAAGACGCAATAGGTATTACAAAGGTTGTGCCAGCTGTACAAAAAACAAACAAACCATTGTTTATTAAGGACAAATAACTTAATGGTTGTTTTTTGTTCGATATGAAAGAGTTTAAAAGGCAAAAAAATAGTGGTTAAAAAAACCACTATTTAGTAAAAATATTGATGCTTTCTTGGTTTTATTTCTGTAATTGAACAACTTTATCGAAAGCTTTTTTGAGCAAATCACCATTTGCTTCTGGTTGAGAAGCATTTTCACTTAGATATCGTCTAAATTGCTTTGCCCCTGCAAGTCCATTACAAAGCCCTAACATATGCCTCGCTACGTGCCAGGGTTTACCACCTTGAGCAACATGTTTATCAATATATCGCGCCATTTCTGAAATAATTTGCTCGCGCGACTTAATCACAGCATCCTCATCTCCATAAATTTGCTGATCCGCTTGAGCTAACATATAAGGGTTTTGATAAACTTCCCTACCAATCATTACACCGTCAAGGTGCTTGAGATGCTCATGTGTTTGTTCAAACGTTGTAATTCCACCATTAATTGATATCTCCAGATCATTAAAATCTTTTTTGATTTGATACACTCTCTCATAATCTAATGGAGGAATTTCTCGGTTTTGTTTCGGGCTTAAACCAGACAACCAGGCTTTTCGAGCATGCACAATAAAGTGCTCGCAACCAGCATCCTTCACCGTATCAATAAACCGATGAAGAAACTCATAACTGTCCTGGTCATCGATACCAATGCGAGATTTCACGGTAACAGGAATATCAACTTTTGCCTTCATCGATTCAACACACTGAGAAACCAATTCAGGCTCAGCCATTAAACAAGCGCCAAATTTACCATTTTGTACTCGATCAGATGGGCAACCTACATTGATATTAATTTCATCATAGCCTCTATCTTGAGCGATTTTTGCACATTTAGCCATAGCCTCGGGATCACTACCCCCTAGCTGCAACACAACAGGGTGCTCCTCTTCGTTGTAGCTTAAGTAATCTCCTTTACCAAAAATGATTGCCCCGGTAGTAACCATTTCTGTATATAGGACGGTCTGCTTGCTCATCAAACGATAAAAATAACGGCAATGGCGATCTGTCCAATCGAGCATCGGGGCAACGGAAAAACGGTTATTTTTAAAATTATTTATTTTATCTTTCAAAATCAACATCTTAAATATGTAAATTTGAGATTCATTAACATCTCAAATTGTAAAATATGGGCTATTTTGGTACATTTTGACCACTTGGTGATCCCACAAGTGATCCCACAACAGCATTCGATACACAGGATTATACATGGCATCAGTGATTATTGAAAAACGAGCAAATAAATCAGGCACGGTTTCATATCGAGCCAGAGTCCAACAAATCCATCAAAAGAAGGTTGTTGACCGTATTTCAAAGACTTTCAAGACAAAGACCCTTGCAAAAAATTGGGCTGTCAAAATCCAAAAGGAGATGGAAGAGAAATACGAAAGAGTTAGGGCTGGTGTTTATCGACCTGAAAATGAACTGATCGAAGCTACAGTTGGTGATCTCATTCGAATGTACTTGGAGCATCCTAGGCTATCAAAGGACATTGGCAGAACTAAATATTACGTTCTCAATTCACTACTTAATTACGAAATCTCAACTATTCTCGCTAGTAACTTGAGATACAGTGATTTAGTCAAACATTGCGAAGAACGCTACAACGAACCTACCACTCCATCACCACAAACCATATACCACGATGTTACTTACTTGAAATCAGTAATGGATACCGCCAAAGGGGTTTTCAAAGTCAATGCTGATACTTCATATCACGATGAGGCAATTCCTGTTCTTATCAATCAGAAGTTAATCGGTAGATCGAAAGTCAGAGATCGTAGACCGACTCGTGAAGAGTTAAAGCTAATGGAAGAACGTTTAATCAAACGCTCTCAGCACCGTGCGGCAAAGATTCCTTTTGGTGATATTCTTCAAATTTCACTACTCACAGCAATGCGAGTTTCTGAAATAACTAATCTAAAATGGACTGACTTAGACCATCAAAACAAAACCATCGTCATTCGTAACAGGAAAGATCCTCGTCAAAAGCAAGGTAACGATTCTGAAATACCATTGCTTGGTGGAGCTTATGAGATCATCGCTCGACAACCTAAAGACCCTGAAAATCCAAAATTGATTTTTCCGTACAATTCGAGATCGATAACGGCTGGTTGGCAACGTGTACGTAAAGAATTAGGTATTGAAAATTTACGTTATCACGATCTTAGACGTGAAGCGGCATCAAGGCTCGCAGAAATGGGACTACCAATTAACATCGTAGCTCGTATTACTGGACATAAGAACATCAACATCTTGCACAACATCTACGCCAAGATTGATATTAAAGAGTTCGGTAGAGAAGGATACGCTAAGTACCTGAAAGAAGATAATATACAACAGCCAGAAAGTGAAAAGCCCCAATCATAAGATTGAGGCTTCTCTCCGTAGAACGGTTGCTAATGTAGTGGCTTGAATCAGTGGTCATCTACAAGCTGATATGAATATACTAAGCAACAGCCCAAAGACTGTCAACTAAAACCAGAAGAATCAAATGCCAAATACTATCACCTACACCGCCCTAACTAATGTCCTGCCTCATCAACGGCTCTCTATGTACGAGAAGGTGTTTAAAACAACTACTCCAGTAGAGCTACACGGTGCGTATATTTGGTCGGTAAAAGTTGCAGCCAGTATACATCCTCTGCTTAGTGCTCTGGAAGTAGCACTTCGCAACTCTATCCACATCAGCGCAACGAACGCAATTAGCCCTGACTGGTACGATAAAATCAACACAAAAACCAGAAAGAGCTGGAAGGTCGGCAAGCGTGATCAGGGAAACATTAATTGGCACAAGTCTCAAATAGCAGATGTAAAAAAGAAGCTTGCCCGTAAAACACAAACTCCACCCAAAGGGCTAACTATGCACGATTTACTTGTAGCAAAGATGGACTTTGGTTTTTGGGATAATCTACTAAGAGAATGTTTTTCTATTAACGGGGATAAAAAGGCATTGTGGCCCCAGTGTATACCAATGGTCTTTCCACATTTGCCAAAAGGACAAACCAACGCCACTATCCAAGTTGAAATTTCGGCTTTGCGTGAATTAAGAAATGATATCGCTCATAACTCACCGATATGGAAGCATAAAACCGTCACAGATACACAATCAGCGATTGCTCATATCAATCAACAAATAGACAAAATCCTTGAAATCATTAACTGGCTATCTTCAGAAAAAGTCGATTGGCTTGAAGTTCATATGCTTCAATCAGAGGCAAAGCGGATCGCATCAGAGGAATACTTATTATTATGTCAGCGCAAAGATATGACTAACCTTACGACTCCATACAGCCGCTACAAAAGAGGCTTCCGTAGCCACCTAAAGCAACTTAAAAAAGATGAGTTTGATGTTGTAGATACGATTAATGGTGAACTGTATATGCTAACAAAAGTGACATCATAGACGTTGCTTCTTGATAGTTGTTGAACCACTTTGCTGAATCTTTAGAACCAGTGCGCCTTCAAATTTATCCGCTTTTTCGGGGGCGTACTTTCTTAGCTCACTAATCAGAGCTTTTAAAATGTCGTAAGTGCCTAGCAGCTCTGTTTGAGTAGTCGAAGTCTCAGCGACTAACTCATCCAACGCTTCCTGTCTTCCCTCTATTCGGCTGATCAGCTTTTCAGACGGTGCAGAACCGCTTTTGATTAAATCATCACGCAGAACTATGTCTTTGCGTAGCTTGTTGCTCATAAGCTCTTTAAGCTGACCTTTGATGAAGTCAGAGTTCGCCAACTCTTGTGTTTTTTTCAGCTCATTTTTTGCTGCGGATTCCAATCGGCTTTCTTGTTTCTTTCCACTCATAATTTCTCCTATCCATACTTATTGAACTACCACAAAAACAAGCAATGACAATAGGTTAGTAGTAAAAAGATCATCAGTACCCTAATACTAATAACAAAAGTGGTAGACAATTTTATGGCTAAAAGATGAACCCGTTTCAACCATAAAATCGCCATAACTAAAGATAAAAACCGCAATCTATTCAGCACCTTAACCGCTTAAAATTTGCAAATCTTAATATCTGTGGACTACTAAAAGTAAGCATTCATACAACCAGCTTGTATCTATACCCACTTTCTCTGCTCTACGTTTGAGTAAAGTTTGTATAGATGCTGGTCAACTTTTGAAAAGTTGAGTAAATAAAAAGGAGAAAAAACAGCAGTGAAGCAGATAAGATTATTATGCCGTACCGCACATACATACGGCTTCCACAAGAACAAAACAGGATTTGATAAGCATAACTTTAGATTGGATGAATTAGCGCCAGAAGAGCGTAATTACAGCCTAGAACTAAGCCATAACAATGTGATATATCGACAAGGTGAGCCTGTCGAACCTTCACAATTGACCGACCTATTAGCAGAGATCGAAGCCGACCAACAGAACAAACTCAAGCAGGTCAAAGGCGGAATGTCTGACAAATATGTTGGAGAGCTAAACCTTGCTCGTTCTAAGAGCAAGTCCAAACTAAAAAAGTGGGTGGAGAATGCCTCAAATCCGCTAGAAAGGGACTTTTTCAATGAGCTACTGGCAAAGGTGGGAATTGATAAAATTCACGCTAAGACAGAGCTTAAAAGGCTGTCTAGCTTTGGCAAGATCAAACGCTACAACAACAAGAAAAAAACCATTCACAAGTTAGAAGAGTGCAATAAACTCCTAACAGTCAACGACAATGGCTCTATGTCATTGAAAGTCATATCTTCAGAAAAAATTTTTAAAATTCCTGATAAGCACGGTGTTAGCATCTCCGCTGAAGATTGGAACAAGTTAATCGAGCTATTCCACAACAAATTTTACAGTGACTATGATGCTTATTACACCGCCGTCCATCTAGACGAAAAAGCAGAAAATCCACACGCTCACCATCGTTTGAGTGGTTATAACAACACAACTAGACAGTTTGACTTACCTGATCACGAGTTAAACTTAGTACGTAAGCTGTATAACAAGCCTGATCTCTTTAGTGGTAAAAAGTGGAGTAAGTTAAGCCCTGACGAAGTAGAGCAGTTCGGCCAACTTTATCAAAACATTATGTTTAAATACTGTAATACCCAATTACAAAAACTGGGCTACAACATCAATGCAGTGAAACGCACACCGCAAGAAGTAAAACAAGACGCACACGAATATTCAAACCTCAAGATTAGGCATCGAGTTCATAACGGAGTCAATCAACTCAATGACGATAAAACCGAGCTAATAGAAGCGGTAAGCGACCTTAAACATCAAGAGCAACGCTGGAAAGATAAAGCCATTCAGGAGCGAAAAACGGCTATCAACTGGAACAAAAAAGCCAAGCAGCAAAAGGCACTATTACAACGTACTAAAGCGAACCTGACTCAGTGGTTTGAAGAAAAATTTGAGCAATGGTTTAACGGCTTATTGACGTTCAAAAAATCCAACCTTAACCGAGATCTGATCCAACCTGTCGAGCTTCATCTGTCCCTTACTCAAGAACGTGAAGACGCTGGAAAACTCTTAATGGATGAGGTTGAACTAGCTCTACAACAAGATCAGCTTAGACGTTATAAAAAGGAGTTTGATAGACAAGAGGCAAAGAACCGATATAAAAATTAATCTGTCACTTGGACGAAAAATCACAGCAAAGCCACAAGACCAAACACGCTAAACTATCTATGTCCTCTTACCCGGTTTTCTCTTATTCATTTTCTCGCTTTGAAATTGACCGTCTTTCAGGCGATAGATGGAAAAATCGTAATCCCCTTCTCTACGAGGCGCAGAAATTTGAGGTGGATGCTGATAATCAAAATCTTTAACGATACCGACTGTACGGATTTTGTTCTTGATAGAACGGATCTGCTCTTTTCGAGCTTGATTAGTAGACACGCCCAGAAAATCGACTAAGAAGTAAAAATTAGCTCTATATGGGTAATACGCCAACGTTTGAATATGCAGTTTGATAGATGAGACTTGCTTGTATGACATAAGCGCACTTAACCCCACATTTACCGCTTTTGGATCTAGCAGTTCTTTTGCTTGGAGGTTTAGGAACTGGCGACTAAAAGTGACGTTGATACGATCATCATCACAGGAAATTTTGGCAATAAAGGGATGCTGAATATTTATAACAGCTTGCTCGATTTTACTCTTTGAAAGCTTCACCCAACCAAATAGAGACTCTTCTGATTTAAAATCTTTAAGGAAGATTTCAACGTGATTAACGATATCGTCTTTCATTCCAGCTTGAGCAAGAAAGGACAACACCAATTTCATTTGAAATGGGGTTAAATTTTCTGGGTAAAGTGCGGATTGAGCGTCAGAGTTGTTGACCACACAATCACGAGGTAATCTTAAAAAAAGGTTGTTTGATAGCATATTTTTTCTCCTTGGTTGATTATGCTATCTCGTGAGAAAAAATATAATTTATGGTTAAGCTATTGATAAAAAGTAAAAATATGCTAACAATGATTATATCTCGCTGCATCGAGATTTTCCGAAACTAAAGAACTTTTGCCGAGTTCTTTTTTTTCGTTCTTCAATCAGTAAACCTCAAAAAAAACAAATTGCAAGAGCAAAAACCTTATTGTACACACCTTCCTAGTTGTACACACCAAAGATTATTACACACACCAATACGCTCTATTGCTCCCCCCTAATTGTTCACCCCCTTACATCTGGGGTAATTCAATAATGGAATGATAATAAAATCTTTCTTTAATATAACAAAAGTGCATAGAAAGGTGTTTTAAGCTAACTTTTAGGATTAGCCCATCCATTAGCTACAACAATGCTAAATCAGGCTAAAAACGCCATTTAAAGAGCTACTATCGCTATATGAGCATAAGGCTGATGAATCAGAGATTCACAGAAATGAAAAATCAGAGATTTTTCTGCCTCTGAGTGAAAATTATTGAGTTATGCGTCTTGCATCAAGTCCCAAAACTCACTGTCTAACTTTTTAATTTCAATGACCTTTTCAACTTGCATTCCCAAGTTAAAATCATAAATGTATTGAGCGAGTTGCTGACCATCGATCAAAACCAGTGCGGTAGTGCCATTCAAGTTATTAGCGTATTCTTGAGCACCTTTCGTATAAGATGAAGTGGTAATGAAAATCCCTTTGTTCGATTGTGCGACAGCTAACGCACCAACAAACTTCTGAATCTCGTCTCGACCAACCGTATTACCAATATCATAACGTTTTGCTTGGATGTGGATTCGCCCTAACCCCAACAAATCTTCTTTGATAATCCCGTCAATTCCACCATCGTTAGAGGCTTGAGTCACTTCACCAGCGTTTTTAACTTGTCCACCATAACCCATTCGTTCAAGCAGAGACACGACAAGATGTTCAAACTCTCGTGGTGATTTTCTCAGAACCGTCTCTAAAATCTCATCGTAGATGGATTTTTTAATTTCATCGAATGATTCAGAAAAGAGCTGAAGTGGCGTTTTATCTTCCGCTTCAATATCAGCCGATTCATCTACCGCCAAAGGCTTTGATTTTCTCTTTGTATGTGCTTTATAGAGGTATATTTGAGCGTCTTCTCGTTGCAATACCAATCGACCAGCATCATTGATTTGATACATACCACGCTTAGGCTTATCGATATACCCTGCTAAATTTAAAAAGCTCATTGCCCACGAGATCCGATCTAAAAAAACGGGACCATTACCAGAATCATACATTTGCTCAATCTCTTCATCAGAGAGTTGGAAATGTTGCGCCAACGGTTTAACCAGCTCTTTGAGTTTCTTTACTTCACCATCAAGTAAGTGAGTTAAAACTACAAATCGAATCTCATTGTGCTTGGGGATTGTCATAATTCTTTACCTATGCCGCATTGCGCTTAAAGTTCTCAGCCTGCTCAAAAATCTCTTTATATACTTCATCACGATCAATCGGTGGGTAGCCCCACTCATCGAGCAAAATGATCAGGTCAAAGTGCAACTCAGCTTTGATATCGTCTCGCTTGTTCCAATCGGTGTATTTCGCTTTATCATCAATGACCTTCTTCACCTCTTTAGATAGGTCAAGCAGCTTCTCTTCGGGATAGGTAAAGTCATACTTGTGAGCCAGTGAAATGAGAATGTCGTAAAAGGCTTTTTCTTCAAAATCTATCCCCATTTCACCAAACGAGGCCATTTCAGCACGTAGTTCATTGTAAAGGTTGATAATTTCATCAGAAAAATCATTAATGACTTCCGAACGAAGTACATCCTTTTCATCACGCTCATTGTACTTTTCAACCAACATATTCATTTTCTTAGTGAAATCGACACCTTTCACTTTATTGGTCTTTTTAAACTCACCAATCGCTTTTGCAAGCATTTGCTGAAGCAGTTGAAGTTTGGTGTTTGGCTGTTTCACCATCTCCAACTTAGCAAGATAATCATCATCAAAAATATCAATCTCGCCACCGTCTTTCTCGCCCAGTTTAAAGATCTCTTCAACACCATCACTCATTAGTGCGTCTTTGACCAAATCACGCACCTTGCGGTTCATTTGGTCAACATCTGGCGCACCACCCGTAGTGATCTTAAATACGATGGTTCGAACCGCTAGATAATAGTGAATCTTGTCCTTATGCTCTTTGGTCAGCTCACTACTACCCACACAAATGTCATAGGCTGATTTAAGGCGTTTGGTCAGATCCATAAACGTCTTTTCAAACTTCTTGGTTCTAAGTGCAAAATCAGCCGAGGCATTCAAGCAATGTAACTGCTCTAATGGCGTACCACTGAAGTAAGGCTTAGAGTCGAACTTATGGAACAGCCCATCCAACAGGCTCAGGTGATCCTTAACGATAATGACCGACTGTTTAATGTCTTCTAAGTTCTGATCTTGCCCTGCTGTGTATTGGGAAAGTGCAAGGTTCATCTGTTTTTTTATGCCGATGTAATCGACTACCAAACCATTCTCTTTACCTTCAAATTTACGGTTTACTCTCGAAATAGTTTGGATCAGATTATGTTTTTGCAAAGGCTTATCAATGTAGATGGTATCGAGGAACGGCACATCAAAGCCTGTTAGCCACATATCTACCACAATAGCGATTTTGAAGTTCGATTTACCATTTTTAAACTGACGATCCAGCTCTTTACGGTACTCTTTATTGCCGAGTTTGTTCCAGAGAGCTTTATCATCGTCTTTGTTACGAGTCATAATCATCTTGACTCGTTCCATCGGCTTCACTTTCTTCTTATCACTTTCTGATAGAGTTGCACCGTCTTCACAGACTTTTACTTCATCCCACTCAGGGCGAAGCTCAAGCAGTTCTTTATAGAACTGATAAGCGATTTCACGACTACTACAAACGAACATTGCTTTGCCTTTTTGAGTCGTGCCTTCTTCAATACGATTCTCATAATGCTCAACAAAGTCTCTCGCTATGGCTTTGATACGATCTGGGTCGCCTAGTATGGTAGACATACTCGCCATAGCCGTTTTGCTTTTATCTATTTGATATTCGTTTGTTCCAGCGTCTTCACACTCTTTATAGTATTTTTCGACTTCATCAAGCTGGCGACCATCAAGTAACACTTTTGCAGCTCGACCTTCATACACAATACGAACAGTAATTTCATCGTAAACCGATTCTGTCATTGTGTAGCTATCGACAACCGCACCAAATACATCCAGCGTTGCGTCAATCGGTGTGCCAGTAAAGCCGACATAAGTAGCGTGTGGTAAAGAGTCGTGAAGATACTTGGCAAAGCCGTAAGTCTTTTTCACTCCGTCTTCAGTAACGGTAATTTTCTGTTCTAAATTGGTTTGGCTGCGGTGCGCTTCATCCGAAATACAAATGACGTTGGTTCGCTCCGTCAGCAGCTCTAAATCTTCAGTAAATTTATGGATGGTAGTCAGGAATACACCGCCACTTTTACGCCCTTTCAGGTGTTCACGAAGTTCAGCACGGCTCTCAACGCTAATGATGTTTTGATCGCCCACGTAACCTTTTGCATTAGTAAATTGACCTGAAAGCTGATCATCCAGATCGGTACGATCAGTGATGAGAATAAGAGTTGGGCTGCCCAACTCGACATCTTTCATCAGTAGTCGAGATAAGAACAACATTGTGTAGCTCTTACCACAACCAGTCGCACCGAAATACGTACCACCCTTACCATCACCGCTCATCAACTTTCCGTGCTCATCAAAGCACTTCATATGCTGTTTGATATTGGCAAAAAGCTTTGTTGCTGCGTAATACTGAGGATAACGACAAACAATCTTCTCTTGTTTGCTCGAAGTATCAGGTAGGTAGATAAAGTGACGAATCACATCAGTAAGTCGTTTCTTATTGAACAAGCCACTGATCATCGTAAACAGTGAATCAATACCATCTTTGTCTAGCTTTTCTTCACCCGTAATTTTACGCCAAGAGTAAAAGAACTCGTATGGGGCAAAGTACGACCCCATTTTGCTGTTCACACCATCACTGATCACGCATAGAGCGTTGTATTTGAATAGCTCAGGGATATCTCGATCATAACGAGTGGTTAGCTGTTTATACGCATCATAGATAGTTGCTTCTTCACGAATGGCACTCTTAAATTCAAACACCACAAGAGGTAAGCCATTGATGTAAAGAATCCCATCAGGGATACGCAGCTCATAGCCTTGTATTTCCATTTGGTTAACAATGCGATAGATATTACCGTCTTGCTTTGGTAAGTAACTCAAACTCGATTCTGCTACTTTTTGCTGGTCACTAGCCTCTGATTCAAGAGCAGCAACAACACTCTCAAAGTTAATAAGCTGAATGTATAAATCTTTCTGGCTTGCATCTTCACGCTTGAGGAGAAAACCATCAGAGACAAACTTCATTATGGCTTTGTTGGTATCGTAGAGATCAGAAGCTGGAAGATACTCAAGCTTATGGATAATTTGCTCTATCTCATAGGCTGTAATACCTTCCGCTTGATAACGTTTAGCTAGAAATTCACGAAGATCGGACTTAATCAGCACATCTTCAGGTGCTCGCTCAATCGCCTCACCACGAGTATGTGGATAGCCTTCTTTCCCTAGCATTTCAATAATGGCTTGTTCTAGCCGTTCTTCTGTGAATTTCATTGGTTTTGTCTCTATGCCTTACTTAAACTAGAAAGAAGAACTTCCTTCATCTGTCGCAACTTGGAGTTTTCTTCAACTAAGAGTTCACCTTTACTCGTAATAGCTGAAAATGGGTTCTGTAAATATGAAAAACTCTCGAAGTTACTAGGGAGAACTAGCCTCAATTGCCTAATTAACTTCAAACTAATCGTTTTCTGTGTAGAACCAGTTACACCTTCTTCAATTTGCTCTTTAATGGCACCACTTTTAAGCATAAAAAATAGCAGCGACCCATCTAACTTTATTGGATTTATAACGACAGTATTTTGTCCTAGGCAAAAAGGCGTATCAGTACCAACATATGAACAAACCCCATAAGTACCAACTCTTGTTAGAACTACGTCTCCTCTTTTTGGGGCATACTTCGAAGTAAACTCACTAAATACTTTATTATCAACTTTAAGTGTCCCCGTTAAATCAAGGTAGCTACCATCAACGTCAGTTACTCTCACCATTGACTTTCCCGAAGATGAGTAGGTTGGTGTCTTGTGCATTGAATCTATTACGTCAGCTACATCATCCATCGCATAAACACTCCAGCTAACAGGAATCTCGCTTAAACTTTCCTCGCAAAATACCATCTCACCACCTGAAGACTTGTAAGGCTTCCCTTCTAACTCAGGCTTACCGATGGATTCTGCGTATTCTTTCGAGATCGGGAACTCAAAATCAACAAACCACTGTTTGTAAAGAGCTTGAGCGGTATCTTCTAGCTTTTGAGTAAGTTGCTCGTTAAGTGCAATGCGGTCATTCACCACATTGTATTCACGCACGATTTCACGCTGCTTTTCGATAGATGGGATTGGTAGTTCCATATCGCAGAAGTCAGTCCAACTAAAACCACCACGGACACTATTGTCAGTCATAAACCAAGCGTTTCGGTCGAACTCTGAGCGCCTGCACCACATCATCAGATATGCAGGTAAAAGCTCTTCTTTATCCTTGACCTCAAAAACCACATATGCTGGCGATACAATGATTGGTTCATCATCTTCAAGCATTGAAATGGGCAACACTTCATCTCGGCCAACGTGCATTGGGTTAAATGCAAATTGATTTTTCTTAACCACTCGGTAGGTACTAAGGTCAGTACCATTCACGTTGGCAACCGATGGCATAAAGTGTTTGTTTATGTTTATGCCTTTAAGTGAAGAGATAGCTCCATCAGAATTTTTTAGCTTGACTAGGGTGACGTAATCACCAATACGCTTATAGTGTGATCTCATAACCCAACTCTTTAAATACAGACAAAAGTTCCGATTTAGACGTTTCTTCTTGCTTCAATAGCGTTGTAAAGTCGTCTCGCATTTGACTCATTTTCTGGTCAAAATCGACATCTTCATCGTGATTTTTAAACTCGATATATTTACTTGGCACTAATGAGTAGTCTTTTGCTGCGATCTCTTCTTTAGTCGCAGAGTAACAATACTCAGCAATATCTTTGTATTCCGTCTCGGCACGTACTTCTTGCCAAGTGTGAAGCGTTTCAGCAATTTCAGAGATTTTCTCTGGAGAGAATTGAACGTATTTTTTCTCGAATGGTTCACCGTGTTTACGTAAATCCATAAACAGAACTTTGTCTTCACGGTTACGGTAATGACGAGTCAGATCTTCGTGTGGAACAGTTCGCTCTTTCTTGTTCTTATTAATAACCCAAAGTGTCACACTGATATCGGTGGTATAGAACATTTTCATCGGCAAAATGATGATCGCTTCTACTAAACCATTCTCGACAAGTTTCTGACGAATAGCCTTTTCTGTCCCATCACCTGATAACGCACCGTTAGCTAGAATAAATCCAGCCACACCGTTTTCAGATAGCTTAGACACCATATGCAGAATCCAACCATAGTTGGCATTGCCTGTTTGTGGCGTTTCGTAACCATCCCAACGATGATCATCAACCAGCTCATCAGAAGCTCGCCAGTCTTTTTGGTTAAATGGAGGGTTTGCCATAATAAAATCAGCTTTTAGAGTTTCGTGCTGGTCACTGGCAAAGGTATCTTTTGCTGCTGTACCAAGGTTGGCAGAGATACCACGAATAGCGAGGTTCATTTTCGCTAGTTTGTAGGTTGCGCCTGTGTACTCTTGACCATACACAGAAATGTCTTTCTTGTTGCCCTTGTGGTTCTCAATGAACTTCATTGACTGAACAAACATACCACCTGAACCACAACAAGGGTCATAGATTTTACCTTTGTATGGTTCAATCAGCTCTGCGATTAGGTTAACGATGCTCTTTGGTGTGTAGAACTCACCCTTACCCTTACCCTCTGCAATCGCAAATTTAGACAAGAAATATTCGTAGACTCGACCTACTACATCTTCGTGCGGATTCGCTAGGGTGTCGATGTTGTTAATCACATCAATCAATGCAGATAGCTTGCTGACATCCAAACCAAGACGAGAGAAGTAGTTATCAGGCAATGCACCCTGTAGTGCTTTGTTAGTTTTCTCGATGGTGCTTAAAGCGGTATCGATCTTTAGAGCAATATCTTCTTGTTTAGCGTTTTGCTGAACAAAGCTCCAACGACTGTTTTCTGGTAGATAAAACACATTGTCTTTGGTGTAGGCTGGAACCATATCAACGTGCTTTTCCAGCCCTGAATCAATCAGCTTTTGGCGCTGTTTCTCAAATGTATCGCTGATGAATTTGAGGAAAATCAGACTCAATACGATGTGTTTGTACTCTGACGATTCAACACTACCACGCAGCTTATTTGCCGCATCCCAGAGTGTTTCTTCAAATGATTTTTCTTTCTTTTTTGCTGCTGCTTTTTTTGGAGACTGTTTAGCCACTTACGCACACCCTATAGGATTCTGTTAAGAATATTTTATTGGTTAAATTTTGGGCCAAATACTATCAGAAACACCCTGATTTTTCTATTGAAATCACACTCATATCAAGTTGATAGACATCACTTTTAACTAAATTGGCACTAGAAATTTCGCTTCTACTATTTCCTCAAAAAGCCGAAATCTAGGGATAAAATTAACGCTATATTTTCAATAACTTGGATAATTCAAAATCAGTGATACGACATAAGTAAACGGCCGAAGAAAAGGAGTTACTTATGAAAAAGCCAAGATCGAGTGCAGGACGCACTACAGCAAAAACAGACCAACAGAACGAAATACTAAACCGTCTATTCGATTACTTTTCAAAACCGAAAGGCGAAAAACCATCTTTAGAAAATGACATCAATGTGAGCTTTTATCGATCCGCATTAAACGCTCTTCCCCGAAACTTTCACGACAATAACTACAACGGGGTTAACATCATAATGTTGCTACAAGCTCAGGAAGAATCCGCTACCAAAGTGCCAATTTACGCCACATTCAAGCAAGCCGCTGCACTATTAGAACAGCACAAAGATCAACTCCCCCCTAAGTCAGAAACATTTGATCCTGATAAACCACTGAAAGGGCTAAAACTGGATGCTCAAGTCGTAAAATACCTTGAAACTTACAAGAAAGACGGTGAGGTGATCAGCAAGGCTAAATTTGAGAATGAAACTCAAGGAATGAGTTTTAAGGAGATGCACGATAAGGGCTACCTCAAACGCAAAGGGCTTAAACCCTACAAAGTATTTCCTATTGAGCGCATCAAACACCTTCTTCCTCAGTCATACATTGACGAGCGCAGTTATTTTGCCAAACAGGCCGAACTTGAATCACAGCAAATGAGTGAAGAAATGCGAGATCAGGAGTTTGTTGAGAAAGCCCAGCTCATCATTGATGCGATGGGAGTACCCGTAATAGAGAAGAACGAGGATAGAGCTTATTATTCGCCTAGCAAACACGAGATTGTGATCCCTCCTAGGCATAAGTTCCGCTCTGATAAAGCCTATTTTGCAGTGATTTTGCACGAAATTTCTCACTCGACTTCGAAGCATTTGGGGCGAGATATCTCAGGCACATTTGGCAGTGCATCATACTCAAAAGAAGAATTAATCGCTGAGACAGCAACAATGTTTATGTGCTTAGATGAGGGCTTAGAAACGTTTCATTCCCACGCTCGCTACTTAGAAGGATGGTCGAGCCAATTTTCAGATAATAAAAAAGTGCTACTCAGCGTATGTAAACAGGCGAAAGAGGCGCAACAGTACATCAGTGATAAAGTCGCAGAGCACAAGTTAAAGCTACAACAACAAGCTGCTTATTCTGTTCCTAACCAGCTAGCCCAACGAGTGGCGCTTAACAGTGCCTATAGTGACGAACTCAGCCAGTTCATTGACACACAATCACGCTCATTTGGTTTATTGATTCCGCTTAAAAATCAACGAATCGTTGGTTTTAACCATTTAGCTAAAGGGTTAGAAATTTACACCGATGAAAAGAAAGTCAATGTGTATGGCCCAGCCGCAAAATCTATAGAGCATAAGCTGCAAGAACTAGAGGTGAAGCAAGAGCTGTTCTGTGATTCGATATTGGATATTGAGCCAGATAATCTCACAATGCAAAAACCGAGAAATGGATCTCGATTGTCTCTTTAGTGAAAGATTAAAAACACAAAAAGCCCAAATCGGGCTTTCTTGTCGTGTTCTCATCCATTTGAAGTCTACTTTGTTTTTTCCTCCCAGTAGCGTGTATTTCCGTTAAGGTAATGATTAGTGAATAGTGACATCACCATCATAATAATCGAGTATAAAGATCAACAAGTTAGATGCCGCTCGTAAACTCGTTATTGCCGTGATAGTTTGACCAAGGCAAGTCAAATCATCAATTTTATTTCCTTCAACCAGCAACTGAATATAATCAGCAAGATCATTAAGCTCTTCAGCGCAATACTCGATTTCTTCTACATCAAGATCTTGCTCAAGCATAAAAAAGCCTTGAACTGCTTCGATCTCTGCTTCGTGTTGAGGGAACATACCGACCTCAGAACAGTACCTCAAAGATGTAAGAAGTAGCCTTCTATCATTTTCATAGTTTGGGCTTAGGGCGGTTAGGTTTTTTGCTATATTTAATACACTCATATGTTTTCTCCTATTTTATGTGCATTGATTTGTCATATTTCAGACTTTTGAATTAAGTTGTTTATTTTCAGCACCTTGCTTATCAGTGAAGCAAGGTATTCATACTGTTGTTAATGTCTACTTCTCGAACCCATACCCAGCGAGAACCTGGCAACGCATCTTTATGTTTGCCTTGGTAAAATCGTGGAGCTTTTAGATTTCGAAAGTACGGAATACGATGTTTAATTTTTCGAGGTGAGGCCGCACCAGAAGCAGACTTTTTAGCGGTAGTCGCTTTCAACGTTGCACCTTGATAACTCATTTTGGTTTTGCCTTTTGGCAGTTTCACAGCCGAATCAGGGTATCCTTGAACCAGCTTTTCTCCCTCTGTCGCTGAATTGTAAATACACAACGTGAAAGCTATTTTCAGCACTGTGTCTATCACATCGGCACTTTCACCAGTAACAAACGAAGAATCATCTAAATCAGGTAAGGTTCGTATTGCTATTGCCCCACGTCCAGCGCTATCTTTAAAATTGACGACAAAACAAACGTCATCCAGATCTCGATTTTCATCGCATAAATCCTCTACATCGCCAATATAATGATGAGTTTCAAAAATCTCCCTACAGGTCATTATTGAGACCAAGCAACTTTTAATTTCATACCCATTCACCAGCGTTTCTGTTGGAAAGGCTACGGCAAATTGTTTGAAAGGAGGCTCTAGGGCTACTGCCCCTGATACATCAATTTTTGCCTCAAAGAGGGTCTGGGCTAACTCACGATTTTCTAAAAAAACAACTGGCGAACTACTTTCAATCCAGCGTTTTTCCAAGCCTAGAACCGTTAGATTTTCAATCACATTGTCAAAATCAGTTGAAGAGTGCAGCATATCCATAGCGATTAAGTCTGCGAAGTCAGAGTAAGCGATAGACCCCTTACCAAAAACTCGTTTCAGTGCTCTTCTTCCACTCGCCTTTTTCAAGTTGGTGTCCAGTTTCGTTTCATACATTTCATATTTCATAGTGCTTTCCTTCTGGTTAGTTTGCGTGCGTTTTTTGTTTAAATTTGTCATATCAATTTCCTCTTAATTGCTTGTTAAATATCTAAAAAGTAATGCGGCTTTAATCCATCGACATTAAAAATCACAATTTCTGTGTGAAACTTAATGCCATCAAAAACATCCAGCGGTAGCGTGACAATCGAACTGATTTTTTGCGTGTCACGGATCTTGCGCCAACGCTTGCTTCCAACAGCTTGGTTAGTGCGCCATCCAGTCGGCACAATGGCGATTAAAGGCATTGCTGAACCAAATAGCTCAAACACTTTGTCGATGAATATCTCTGGATAGAGCTTGCGTTTTGGGTGTCCATTGAACGGAGGATTCATCACAACTAAATCCACACCATCAATCGGTTGGTTAAAGTGCTCGAAGTCTTCGTTGTAAAACTCATCGGCACAGTTCGGTACGGCGTCAACATCGTTACCTACGACATAAGCCCCATTCTCTTTGAAGCCCTTAACAAGGTTTCCCGTCCCAATAGCAGGGTCAAAAACCTTACTGACATTCAACTTTGAGTAGATCTCTTTCGCTAGAAAATCCGTCACCTCTTTCGGTGTATAGATGGTTGAGTTTTTAATGTCTTGATGATCTTTGTTTAAATGTTTCATATTGTTTTCCTTATAGATTTAAGTTTTTTAGGGTGTAAAAAGCCCCACCCGATAGAGTGTTTAAATTTCAAATGTTTTGATTTATTTAAGCGTTAGCGTTCTGTTCAGAACTCAGGTGGAGAGCACTAAGGAAAGTGCGTCATAAGAAAGAAGAAACAAAGACCTAAAAAGAGGTTAAATGATAGGCACGACAAAAGCCCGTAAGTGCTAGGCACAGACGAGTGAATGGTGTGATTAGTATGAGTAGATGTTAATAGTGGCATAGCATTTCTCCTGTAAATTAGTCGCCAAAGCAAAAAAGATCGATAGTCCAAAAATGGCGTTTTAACGAAATACCACAGCACCTTTCAGTGATAAACACACTGAAACTCAACAAACGTGATAGCAATAAACGAAACTTGTTTATGTTTCTCTTCACACAAAGCGAGAATACACAGATCCCAAGATATCGTTCCGACAGCCTATTAAGCCTGTCATCAGCGTTTATTTACTGTTTATTTCTGTTAAACGTCACTCCTGTTCAAGTGGCACTTACAATCATTTTTTAGAGCTGCCCTCACGGGGCTGCTTTTGTCTTTTGTCGAGTGACACGCACTGGTCAGTTCGACTATCTTTGGCGGCTAACACGAAGCGGCGATGCCCGTAGATTAGCCATATATTGCGAAAGGTTTCGCTACAATTAAGTCATTTTCCGTTGACCTTGCTAAAATCGCTGCACTCCATTTGCAACACTTAGCTTTAAATTTTCTCCGCAAGATTTAGTGTTCTCATAGGATATCAAAATAAAACGACCAAGGCAAGCTTTATTTTATGTTTTTCTTGACATCTAGGGATTTTTCACCTCCCAACCCTTTTTCCACAAGGCTTGTCGTTAGATTATTTTTTATTATACCGATCTAATAAGAACCTCTAGTCACTGCTAGATCAGCGTTTGAGAACTAACGAATAGACTGTTTTAGATTGTATTGGTAGGATTTAGTTGTCGGCTATGTTCTTTGAGAAGTGGGTAACTTCAAATGTCACGCTTTAGCTCTTTGGTTTTGCCATAAGGTTAGAGCAAGAAGAAACCTACACGTTATTAGATACTGTAAAGCTAATAACGCTCAAAAAGAACAGAGTCTTATTTGAAAGTATAAGGACTTGGCTTTCACGTGTTGAGTTTTACTTAACACACCTAGCCTCACTTCAATGCTGAGGCCAACTATGAAAAATAAGCACGATACTACTTTAACTATGACTCACCACCTTCTTTTGGCTCAGTTCGGTAATCGAACACTGATCCCAGTTGAAGAATTGGCTGAACCATATTTGGGGGTTGCTGTGAATACGGCTAAAAGAAAGGCTAAGTGCAATGAATTGCCTTTCCCTTGCTTTAGGGTCGGACTATCTCAGAAATCGCCTTACGTGGTTCATCTGAGTGAATTAGTGAAGTACATAGATCAACGCACGAATGAGGCTAGATCGTTATGGAAAACGTATCAGTATTGTTAGTGCTGCTTTTATATTTAATTGCGGTGCGGCTTCGTCAATTTGATGGAGTTTGCACCCTCTTTTCTGCACATTTTGACCTTTCCGTGATCCCACTGGTGATCCCATTTCAAAAATAAAAATATTTTATCTTTTAATTTCAATTAGTTAAAAACAAAATCAGTCCAATCGAGCATAGGTGCAACTGACAGTTTGTGAGAGATAGCTTGTTCACTCAAAGTATTCTTTACCTTGTTAATTTTGCATGGTCTTTTGTTTGTTCGTCAAAAGACAAGCCAGATATAATAGTGTGATTATACCACTTATAAGATAACTAAAAAGCGACTATTTACTACATTGTTCATAGCGCAATTGGCACATAACACAAGTCGCTACAAAAGCTAGACCCTTGATTTAGGTATGTTAAACTGACGATAACTAAACAAATAAAGTGTCCAAATGAATATCGAACAACAAGTTGCACAAGCAAAACAAGTTTGCGACAAACGAGGTGCTCGTTTTACCGCATTACGCGAACAAGTATTCATTCTACTTGCTAAACACAAGAGTGCCGTTGGCGCATATGATCTTTTATCAGAACTGCAAGCGATCGATCCTTCTGCAAAGCCTGCAACAATATACCGTGCATTAGACTTTCTGAATCAGCAAGGATTCGTTCATAAAATTGAATCCATTAATGCATTTGTTATGTGTGATCACTTCAGTGAGTGCAATCACCCAGTTCAGCTACTTATTTGTGATGAGTGTGGCAATGTAGAAGAGATTCAATCTGAAAACCTTGATCTGGCCATCAGATCAATGGCGGATGCAAGTGGGTTTAAAATAAAGCACCAAATTGTTGAAGCTCATGGTTACTGCTCTAATTGCCAATAACAACAATTAAATTACAAGAGCATTAAACGCGGTCGCTAAGACGGATAAACATGAACAGGTGAAAAGCATTACTTTTAGTTAATTCACATTTACCGATAGAAAGTGAGTTGCTACAATGATTTTTACTGATATATTAGTTTTTTACACTTTTTAGCGAAAAATAGCGCATAATAAGTTAATTAGCATCACCACCTGAAAGGTAATCGAGTTTTCATGAATGTAGAATTTATTAATCCGTTTCTATCTTCCATGTTAAATGTCATGTCGACAATGGCACAAATGGAATTAACACCTGAAAAACCAAAGTTAAAGGATGGTGATATTGCAAAGGGTGACGTATCCGGTTTAATTGGTATGGTTAGTGACCAAGCAAAAGGATCATTATCGATTACCTTTGAAGCGCCATTAGCGATTGCTACCATGAAAAAAATGGTCGGTGAAGGTCCAGATCAAGTCGACGAAGAAGTTATTGATTTAGTGGGTGAAATCACCAACATGGTTACAGGTGGCGCGAAGCGTTTACTGAGTGAAAAAGGCTTTGAGTTTGATATGGCGACTCCTATGGTTGTTTCTGGTAAAGACCATACAATCAACCACAAAGCAGATGGCCCTGTCGTTATTATTCCGATGAAATCTGAATTTGGACGCGCATACATCGAATTTAGTTTCGATTAATTTGCATTACTAAATAGATATAAAAAAACCTCCAATAGGAGGTTTTTTTATATCTCAAACTAATGACTAAGTTTTATTAGCGTTAGTCTTGATAACATTGTCATGTAATTGATTAATCCAAGTTTCTAACTCTTTTTTAATATCGCCATCAATAATCACTGCGCTAGAATTTTGGAAAGACTTTCTGTGCTCTCCTAGCATTTTTGTCTCTGCCATTTTAGCAAGTACTTCACCTGTTGCACTATTGTATAACTCGAAGTATACCGTCGCGCTACCGCTTTGCTTAATTTGGTTTTTTGAGCCAGAAGCATTATTTAAGTCAGGCTGAAAAATATCTAAATTGATTAAAGCTGGTAATAAAATCAGAACATCTGCACCGCTTTCTTGAACTACTGGCATGCCCATTTTCGAGAATTCAGTCTCTAAAACATCACGGTAAACACCCTTAACATTATCAACAATGCCTTCTACATCTGACTCAGATGCTCTGCTTGCTAATGACTTTTGCGAGCGGTTGTAATCGCGACGCCAGTTCTTTTTCATTTTAACGTGTGGTTCAACAAATTTTACTTTTGTAAACTGACTAAAGTCATAACCTTCACGAATATATGCAACAGAAAAGTTGCCACTCTTCACTTCTGTTAGCCCATCATCGGTTTTCTTACCCGCAAATGAAGCTTGTGAGATCAATAACATTGATGCAGAGGCAGCAATGATTGATGCTTTTTTAATAAACTTTAACATGGTAACACCCTATTTCCTTGTTCTATTTGAAAGCTTGTTAGCTCATACACCTTTTAGGCAAAATGTGTAAAAGCTACGAATTTTGTAGTAGTTATAATCCGAAATACGCGTCCAATCTACACACAGATGTGTCATAATTGTTAATATTTATTACAGAATTCATATTTAATTATGTGGCATCAGACTGAACTATCTTTACCAATAAAGGCGAGAGGCTTCCATTTAATTACTGACGATATCGTACGTCAGCTTCCTGAAATATCTTCCGTTGATATTGGTATTTTACATTTATTTATTCAACATACGTCTGCTTCATTAACAATTAATGAAAATGCCGACCCTACGGTCAGACAAGACCTTGAATCTCATTTTAATCAATTTACACCAGAAAATGCCTCTTATTACCGTCATACCTATGAAGGTAGCGACGATATGCCCGCCCATATCAAAGCCAGTACTCTTGGTGCTAGCTTATCGATTCCGATCGCTAACGGACGATTAGCACTAGGAACTTGGCAAGGCATTTACCTTGGCGAACACCGTAATCATGGTGGAAGCCGTCGCATTATAGCGACTATTAATGGAGAATAAAGCCCCAATTTACAACTGGGGCTTTCCCATTTTAAAGTTGGTAAGTCAGACCAAGGTATAAAGCACGGTCTTGAGTATTGTAGTTAACCGCTGTTTGATACTCTTCATCGAACATATTAAGTAATTTAACTTGTGCTGATAACTTTTCGCTCAGCGCATAGCTCGCCGTAGCATTGAATAAATGGTAACTATCTAGCGTCTGTGCGCCTT
This sequence comes from Thalassotalea loyana, assembly GCF_030161435.1. Classification (GTDB taxonomy): domain Bacteria; phylum Pseudomonadota; class Gammaproteobacteria; order Enterobacterales; family Alteromonadaceae; genus Thalassotalea_G; species Thalassotalea_G loyana. The sequence continues at coordinate 290,373 of NZ_BSSV01000004.1, forward strand.
CTTCTCTTTTTCCGTTAAACTGATAATCTAAAAATAAGTCAATTCCGGCAACTGAAGTTGTAAACTGGTAACCGATTAATTCTTTGGCTCGTCGTGTCAGTTGTTCACCAGTCGCTTTATCTTCAGTATCAATATAGCTCGCATTGAACTGGTGTGCGCCGCCGAATCCTTGATAACTTGCTGCGATTTCAACACCTTGAATGTCGACTTCATGAACATTAACAGGTTGATAAAAGAAGTTTGCATCAGGTTGCCAATCGATTAGATTCTCAACGGTAGATGTAAATGCACTGGCAGAAAAGTCGACATTTTCAATACGCGTATCAAAAATCAATTCTGCAGTTTGTGATGTTTCAGGTACTAAGTCAGGATTACCTGACGAATATGGATCTGCTGGCCAATATAAATCATTGAATGTTGGCGCTTTAAAGCCAGTGCCCAGATTCAAAGTAATTTTTGATTCGGTTGTTGCTTGATAAGCAATACCAGCATTGTAAGTCGTCTCAGAATCGACATTTTCAATATCATCGTATCGAATAGCAAACTCGTAGGTCAGTTTATCTTTTTGATACAAGCCTTGTGCAAATAAACCATAAATATCACGCTGCGTAACAGAAAAATCAGTCGTACTAGTCAATGATTCATCATAGTAATCTAAGCCAAAGTTCACTTGGAAATGAGGCCATACTTGTGAGTTATTTACAATTGAAAGCTGGTCTCGACGGGTTTCAAAAAAACCACCTGATGCTTTTTCAACACCATTACCAAATGTTTTAGCATAGTCGCGATTTTGTCCCAATGTCACATTCAACGTATTTTGAACATGACCAACTTGCCAATCATATCCACTTTTCACATGCCAAACATGTTGTTTTATTTCAGTTTGGTCAGCGCCCCATGGGTTATCATACTCATTCTCACCTTCTGTCGCTTGGAATAACCATTCTATATTAAACGCTTGATTTAACGACTGTTGTCCACGATAAACCACAGTGTCATAGTCATAGCCATCGTTATCGTCTTGAACATTTTGTAGAACGTCAAAGCCTTCGCTTTCTTCGTGATTAAAACTTAATGAGCTGTGTCCTTCACCATGACTAAACCCGAAGCCAGCTTTAACTTGACGGTAACTATCAGCACCAAGGCTTGCACCTAAATACCCTTCACCTTGGGTTAACTCTCGAGTGAAGATATTAACAACACCACCTATCGCATCCGATCCCCATAACGCAGCACGCGGACCTTTAATAATTTCGATGCGTTCGACCAATTCAGGGGCAATTGTTTGAATGTCAGTTAAGCCTAAGCTTGCAGAGCTTATACGCATACCATTAACAAGAAAAAGTGTATGGCTAGCATTAGCGCCTCTTAAATATAGAGAGGCATTTTGCCCTCTGCCGCCTTGGCTTGATATATCTATACCAGCAACCGTCGCTAATAATTCACTCATTGATTTTGGCTGAATTTTAGCGATATCAGCTTGGCTAATAACCACTTGATTCGCCAATTGCTCAATCAATTGATTATCACTACGGCTAGCCGTTACAGTAATGACTTCATCATCTGCAAGCACAGGCAGACTTATACTAGCGGCTACAGCTAGACAAATAGGGGATAAAGTCGTTAATACATTTTTTTTGTTTTGATGTTTCATGTTACCTCTTCCTCAGGCACCACCCGTACCTTGAAATACATTTTCGTTTTAAGTAATAAACATGCAGGCATTCGGACTTATGCAAAGCAATTACCGCTGCGGGGGCAGTGTTGAAATTCCATCAACTTCCCCTACATGCTTGGGATTCCCAAGTTTCCTTGAGCGCTAGTTTCTGGCATTTAGCCTATCGGTATTGATCTATATCGGCGCATAATTTTGCTGCACCTTGCAATACTCTTTTTGTAAAGCGATGCAGTAAATCAGCATCGGCTTGAACAAATTGGTTCTTTTTAACAGCAGGTATTTGATCCCAATCCCGCCATTTTTCATTTGATATTTTGTTATGACTTTTATCTACGGGGATGACAATTACAGCAGGTTGCTTCGCAATAACATGCTCAGGACTAATTTGCGGGTAATCCGCCGCTTGTTCCGCAAAAACATTCTTTGCGCCGCATAATTCCAATAACCGGTGCGTCCATGTTTCACTATTTATCGTCATCAGTGGCTCTGGCCACATTTGGTAGAATGTGCGAACAGGTTGTTTATTTCGATACAGTGCTTCCAACTGCTCAGCAGACTTATCAATTTCTCCGCCGATTAACTGACCTTGCTCTGCACGACCTAATAATGCGCCTATACGTCGATAGTCTTGCGCTACACCGTAAATATTCTGTGGACTACTATCGATAACGGTTAGACCAAGCTTTTCAAGAGCCGCTATATCACTAGCTTTATTTCCACCGCGCCAAGCGACGACATAATCCGGCTTTAGCGCTATGATTTTCTCGATGGATAGACCATAAGCCCCACCTACTCGAGGTAACAGTTTCGCTTGCTCAGGATAATCGGCATAATCAACCGTCCCCACAATAGTGTTTCCTAGCCCCAAATCGAACAGCATTTCAACGGTATGTGGCGACAATGCAACAAGCTTTAGATCGCTTTTTGCTGACGCAGGTTGCAGCAATGTCGCGATTAGCACAAAAAGAAGTATGTAGACTTTCATCAGTAGTCAAAACCCAACTGTGCTTTAACACCAGCATCAAAAGCGTGTTTAACATTTCTGACTTCGCTAACCGTATCAGCAATCTCAGTTAATCGTCGATGCGCTCCTCTTCCTGTTACCACAACATGTTGCATCGCGGGGCGATTCTCAAGCGTACTGATGACCTCATCTATATCAAGGTAGTCATAACTTAGCATGTAGGTCAATTCGTCTAACAAGACCAGATCGATTTCAGGGTTTTGCAACATCAACTTCGCCTGTTGCCATGTTTGTTGAGCGGCGATGGTGTCGGCTTCCTTATTTTGTGTTTCCCATGTAAAGCCTGTTTCCATCACTGCGAAAGGCACGCCAATATTGCTCAGTAAGTTTTTTTCTCCATTGTCCCACTGACCTTTAATAAACTGCACAACGCCGGCTTGCATGCCATGGCCAAGACATCTAATCACCATACCAAAACCAGACGTCGTTTTTCCTTTACCGTTACCCGTAATTACTTGAAGAACACCCTTTTCGTCTTGTGCGCTAGCAATACGTTCATCAACTTTTTCTTTGAGTTTTTGTTGCCTTTTTTGATGATTATTTTGTGTCTTTTCTGTCATAACAAAACCTAATAAAAACTATTTTAAAAATGCACTATGATGGCGATTATTTCGCAACAAAAGGATTAAAAAGAAAATACTGCCAATTGCCGCTGTTATGATACCTATAGGAAGTTCTTGATTCTCAATGACAACACGAGACAAAGTATCGACCCATATCATAAAAATTCCACCGACAATACTAACAACCAGTGGATGTGAGAATGTGCCTTGAGAATGAAAGTACCTGACGATGTGTGGAATTATTAACCCGACAAACCCTATCCCACCACAGTTTGCTACCAGCACTGCCGTCATCAATGCACTTACAGCTAACATCTTTGTTCGCACTTTCTTAGGCTCAACACCCAGGGTTACCGCTGTTTCGTCCCCTAATATCATGGTATTTAGTTGGCGATAATATCCTTGAACGATTACAAAACTAACAATCAACACGCTAAAGCATAACGCAGCACTTTCAATACTAGTGCGCGCGAAACTACCTAGTGTCCAAAACAAAATAGCGCTAATGGCTTGAGGATCACTAAAGTAGAGCAAGAAAGACGTTAATGCGCTAAATAAAAATGATAATGCAACACCGGCTAATACTAAGGTGTGCATGTTGGATTGGAAACGCGTAATAAAAACAAGTAACGCAATAACGCCTAGACTCCCAACAAATGCGGCAGTTGACATAACACTGACGTCGAGTAAATCGATTTGGCTATAGAGGTCGATATTGAACAACACCATCGCTAGGACAACCGCAAATGATGCGCCTGACGATACACCAAATAAATAAGGATCGGCTAACGGGTTTCTTGTCACCGTCTGCAACACCATACCTGATAAAGCCAAACCTGCACCGGCAACAAATGCCATCAGAGTGCGTGGAAGCCGCAGCTGCCAGATAATTTGCTGTTCAATCCCCGTGAACTCGCCCAAGGCAACACCGTTTAACAGGCTTGTGAAAACCTCGGTAACTGGAATAGCGATAGCACCTACGGCGAGCCCAGCAAATAGCGAAAAGATGAGTAACGCGACTAAAACACTGACCATGAAATGAGATCGAGTATTCAACATTTAACTCGCTCCGTAATCATAGAATACTTGAGGTATATCAGCATGGTTGCGCGTAGTCACCTCCACCTTTGTGTCGAAGAACGCTTCGATATTCTCCTGAGTAACCACCTCGTTAGGCGTACCAATAGCCACTAAGTTACCACGATGTAACATCAGCAATTTATCAGACATAGCCGCTGCTAAATTCAAATCATGAAATGAAGCAATAACGGCAATGTTTAATGATTTGGCTAACCTCATAATTTCTATTTGATATTTGATGTCTAAATGACTAGTCGGCTCATCCATAATCAGTAATTTGGGTTGTTGAACAATAGCCTTAGCGATTAAAACACGTTGCTTCTCCCCACCTGATAATTGCTCAAACCCTTGCTCACATTTTTTTTGCAGACCCACCTGCGTTATCGCTCGTTTAACTTTTTCTTTTTGCTGACTCGACAGTAACGAAAATGCTGACAAATAAGGAGTGAGACCTAAAGCGACCACATCAAAAACCCGCAAATTAAAGTTGTTAGGTGGTTCTTGCACAACAACAGCCACTTCTTGGGCAAACAACTTACTTGGAATATCCTGTATTTGTTTGTGTTCGAACGTAACAAAGCCACTTTGAGGCGTTAAATAGCGATACAAACAACGTAGTAAAGTAGATTTTCCTGCACCGTTTGCGCCAACAAGGCCAACAAACTGGCCCGGCTCAATATCAAATGTGATACGGCTAAGAATGCTATTGTTGTAGTAAGAAAAAGAGACGTCATGGCAGACAAGCAAAGCTGTGCTTGAGACATTAGAAGCTGAAGATTGTGCCATGTTATATTGCCTATTTTTAAGCGGGCATAAGACATTCCACAGCGTCTGTGTATGTCAGTATAGAGTATTCCCGCTCAATCTGTTTTCATTGATATAGTCGCTTTCTGGTATCCTGACTTACAGCCTCTAGATATAACCCTTCCAAGTTTCCTCGTGGTCGTTATATCGCTCTGTTCACAGTTGCGGGTACAGTTGCGAATTTTCATCGCATTCCCAGGTTGCTTTTCAGCAAAGCTACATTGTTTTTTTACTTGGCTATATTATCTACCGCTCGAAAAATAAAACAAGCTACTACCTGATACTCACTAAGAGTTTTTTTATCTAGGTAATAGCTTTATGCCGACTTAACTGGCTTCTTTGATCAAGTGAATATCACGCTGTGGGAAAGGTATCGTGATATTTTGCTCGGCCAACGCTAAGTAGATTGCTTTATTCGCTTTATATTTGAAAGCAAATAGCTCTGTCGTAGGCACCCAAACTCGCACTTCAATATTGATTGCACTATCGGCGAACTCACTAATACCAACTTGGCACTTATTCTTGTCTTCAAGACCTTCGATTGAAATCACGGTATCGTTGACTAACTTAGTGACAGCAACGGGATCATCACTATATGAAATCCCAACACTAAGCTCCAATAAGGAATTACCTTTAGAATTATGAAGGACTTCGCCAACAATATGTTTATTAGGTATCGTAATCTCAACATCATCTTCATCAATTAAAATGGTATAGGCCAATAAAACCTCTTTAACAATACCTTTGACGCCTTGAACTTCAATCGTATCACCAACCACAAATGGACGAATAAGTATAATGTTAAAGCCTGCGGCATAGTTAGAAAGCAGCCCTTGAAATGCCAAACTTGCACCTAATGAAATTGCACCTATTGCCGCAACAAAAGGTGTAACACTGATGCCTAACTTACTTAGTGCAACAATTAACACTAAGGCGACAATGACCATTTTCGAGGTGTTGGCTAAAAACTTACTCAAGGTAACATCGAGCTTTTGCTTCTCACATAAGCGCAATACAACTTTCGCTATTTTGCCAGCAATGTAGTAGCCCAAAATAAAAATAATAAAGGCACCGACAAGCTGAAAACTATAATTTGCAAAAAACTCAACGATTAACTGGTAGAAATAAGTAACTTGATTAAGTTCATCCTTGAGTAACTCTGATGGCGCTAAACTGCTTGCGGTAGCTGATTCACTAGCATTTGATTGAAGCATATGAAATTCCATTGTTTTTTGAATTATAAAACCAATTATCACCGTTTCAGTTACATTTTTCTACATAGATCCGCGTGGATAATTACATTAAAAACCACGATAGTAGAAAGATAGAAAACAGGTAAAGATTCTGTAAATTAATTGAAGAATGCGGAGAGCCAATATGAAACGATTTATCATTACCCTAACAGCAATTTTATTATCGACATCAGCTATTGCAGCTTCAACCGTTCAAGAAGGTGTTATTGAGCAATCAGATGCTATTAGTACTAAAGCAGGTAAAGATGGCAAACCGCTTTTAGGTGCTGCGATTGGTGTAGGAATTGGTTCGGCTTTTGGTGACGGTAGTGGTAATGATGCTGCAAAAGTGGTTGGTGGTTTAATGGGTGCTAGACGAGCGGCTTCAAAAAAACAACAAACCGTTTATGGTTGGCGTTATATCATCAAGATTAATGACCGTTTACAAGCTATCGATGTTTGGTGTGATAAACCACAAGCACAGTGTCCGGGCTATGCACAGGGCGAAGAAGTTTACATCATTAACGGCAATGAGTTAGCGGCTAAAACCAAGTAAAACTTATGAACTACAATAAAAAAGCGACATAAAGTCGCTTTTTTTATTGCTCAATTTTAACCCATCGACTTTCATCATATTGGTCTGTCGGTAAGATAGTAATGCCGTCTTTAACAATTTTGTGTTGCTTATCGACTTCTTGGCCCATCGCCCAACGAGGAATAAAAGTTTGTGCAGAAGCCACAACAACGTGTGAGAGCATACCTATCATTCGAGCATTTACAATGTAGCCATCTGCTTGTTCAACCATAGTACCTGTCACGACATAGTCGATTATTTGACGTTGAGAGAGCTCTTCATAGTTACGACTAAAAACAAAATCGCCTTCAGGTGTTACGCGAAAAAAGCCTGTTGACTTGTAATCAACAACAATTAAGCCATTCTTTTGCATGTGATGCATAAAGCTTTCAGCCAACTGATTACCCAACCAATTTGTTGATTCTAAGTCTGATAAATTCACAAATGACGCAACCGCAACCGGTGTATTAGGACTAACAAAGCTACTTTTTTCAAGCATTTGCGTTGTAAGGCCCGCTACCACATTATTCAATTGATGACTCGGCAATTCATCTTCATCAATTGAACGTTCTTCCTCTTCATTCACCATGCGGTCTTGATCGTTAAAGTAGCCGTACTCATCGTCACCATCACTCCATGACGAACACGCAGCTAATACAAATAAACTTATAGCCAAGACAATAAATTTCATTTCAATACCTTCTCACTATCTTTCTTGTTGTAGCAATGCATTTTTCACGCCATAAATGTTAATGATATTTTGACACCACCTAGAAACAAAAAAGGAGCATTAAAGCTCCTTTTTTATTATTACAACTATTACGATGGGTCTTTAATAAACCATTTACACATATCAATAATCTTGGGCTCTTTACCGTACATCGTCATACACATTTTAAATAATCGCGCAGCCGCTGTTCTAATATAAAAACACGTAAGAACAGTCAAACCAAGTGCAACTAATGGCTGCCATACAGGCACATCAATAAGTGACATTTTTACCGGCATAGCGGCAAATGCTGTAAGAGGAAACATACTTAAAAATGACAATGCCCAACCTGAAGGGCTATCTAGGGTAACCATCGTCAAAATGAGTGGCAACAATGGCAGTAACATCATTGCAGATTTACCGCTATGATTAGGATCATCTATTGCTGCGGCAATGGCGGCCATAATACAAGTACAGAAATACACACCCGTTACCGCAAAAACAACAAGCCAAGGCAATAAACTCCAATCAATAAATGAAAAATCTATGCTCTCACCTTCAAGTACCACAGCAGTGAATGCCATAATTAATAGGAAAGTGATCACTATGCTGATCATCGCTTTAATCGCATGAAGCATTTGCCCGAGAATTTTGCCATCAATCCAAGTTTGTGGACTAATGCATGAGTAAAGTTGCTCAGTGACACGTTGTTGCTTTTCACCCGTCACACTAACGAATAGCTGCCCAAACGAAGTAAACACACCAACAGCTATCATAATTAACATCCCAAGCGCGACCGTTTCACTTGAATCTTCTTGAGATTTCACGCTCTCGTCCAAGTATTCTATATCCATGCTAGCACCCTGACGAATAGCTTTTAATTGCGCATCAGACAATCCTAACGTTTGGCTATATTGATCTTTATAATAAGTACGTAGAGAGTTGCGTAAATCATTGAGCCAACTTTGTTTGTCGCGACCAAAAATTTGCAAACTAGGCATTACGCCGTCACCTTTCTGCTCTATAACAACAGCATCCCACTCTTCATTTGTCAGCGCTTTTTTAAGCACTTCAATATCATCTGTTACCGAAGTGAACGTAAACTTATCACTTTCAAGTTCAAACGTGGTTAAAGGTTTAATCGCCACACGATATTCATCAGTATAGTCGTGCTTAATGGTTTGCCATAAGAATACGATCACACCAAAACCAAGCATAATAAGCTTAGAAATAATCTCCTGCTTCCACTTAAAAAAGTGCATGAACTCCCAACTTGCAACAAGCCAAGTTTGCTTTAACGTATTCTTAGGCATATTGCTTCTCCGTTGTTATTTGTGCTCTATCTTCTTTATGTTGTGTAATGGCGTTTAAATAAAGTTGGTGTAAATCAAGGGACTGGCTTTGAATCGACTGGATATCACCAAGTTTTGATAATTTTTCAAGCACTTGATTGATGGTCTGATCCGACTTAAGCAACACTTCAATCTTATTTTCTTGAACCTGATTAAGCGTCCATTCGCTCTGAACGCTCTGAAGTAAGGGTTGATCAACCTGACGATAAGTGACTTTCAAAACGACATTCGTAATCGCTTGTGCGCGAATATCTTCCAACGTACCGTAGAAGACCGCCTCACCAAGATTCATCAACATCATACGGTCAGCAAGCTTTTCAACCATCGCCATTTGGTGAGCACTCAAAATAACGGTCATTCCATTAGCTTTTAAATCAATTAAAAACTCAACGACTTTTTCTTGGTTGATTGGGTCTAATCCAGAGAAGGGTTCGTCTAAGATAACCCACTTAGGACTATGAATCACGGCGCTAATCAATTGAACTTTTTGCTGGTTACCCTTTGATAAGGATTTTAATGGCTCATCAGCTCGATCAGCTAAGTCGAACTTTTCTAGCCAGGTTTTTGCTTCTTTGGTCGCATTATCTTTATCTAAACCGTGCAAACGAGCAAAATAGATTAGGTTTTTAATCACAGATTTTTCGGTATAAAGACCACGGTCTTCAGGTAAATAACCCAGCGCTTGCGAAGGAATATGACTAAAAAATTGCCCATCAAGCTTTAATGAAATTTGTCCATCATCAGGTTTCGTGAATCCCGTTAACATGCGAACAAGAGATGACTTACCGGCACCATTTGGGCCAAGCAGCGCGAAAATTTCTCCTTGGTTTACGTGGAACGAGAGTTGGTTGACGGCGGTAACATCGCCATATGATTTTGTGACTTGTTGAACAGAGAGTTCCATATCAGTCCTTTGAGCGTTAGATTTAACAAATAATTTACATTTATTTCCTTGTAATTGCTAGCGCTTCCAATTGGACTAATTTACCATTTACAATTCAATCCCTAGCGAAATATACGTCTTAAAATCATCTTTTTTCGGGATATTATTAAATTCATCAGGCTGTGGATTTGATTGTCTATCCCAGATAAATGACAGGTCAAGATCGACATCTTCAAATAAGTCATATTCAAATGTCACAAACAACTCGTGTCGCAAACCGCCACTGTCTTTGTCACCGTAATTCACTGAATACTTGGCTTCTATATCAAGATCTTTGTTTATTTCTCGGTCGAAGTGCGTTTCTAAAAAGCCACCAAAAGACTTCTCGCTGTTAGGTAGTCCCTCTTGAACATTAACATAGTAGGTTTTACGGTAACTGGGGCCTATCGAGATATCCCATTCCGTTTTCGGCGTGTCGATAAAGTAATAACCAATACCTGCACCTATCGTGTACTCGTTTTTTAGGTTTTTAAATGGATCTCTTACAGCGTTTAATAATACTGGCCTAAAAAATACTTTTTCTGTATAGAAAATATCGTAAGTCGCGGATAGTGATGTGTTATCTTCGGTTTCAACATTATCCGTTTTGGCTCGTGTCGTGAATAGATCGAGAATTAAACGAGAATCAACGGTACGCCGTTTGCCATTAAATCTCGCCGTCCATTCAGACTGATCGGTGTTTCCTTTATTTAAGCTGTAACCAAAACTAACTTTAATATCCCAAATATCTATGCCTTTGTCTTTTTCACTAGCAATAGTTAACACTTCAAAAAAAGTAAAAGCGTTTTGTTTACCTAGTAACGAGCCATTACGGTCAATAATTTCGATGGGCGCTCTAATGATGCTGCCGTCTCTTAGTTTGATACTGTGGACACGGGCAGAAATAATGGAGTGAATGTCCTTATATTCGATGGTGAGTTTTTTTAATACGTCACTATCGAATGATAATTCATCTTCATAGTAACCCTCAATTTCGCCTTTTATCCACTCACCGGACTTCAACCTAACCCAGTCAAAGATAGGATCTGTCTTTGCTAACTCAACCAATGCGCGCTCTTCATCTGGTAGCGATTCGGAATAAGCGGGTAACAATGCTCCGAAGCAAAGCAAAAAAGCAGCAATGATAAAAACTAATTTTGTTGTTAAATTACTCATCAGATTCTAAATGGTAAAGGTTAAGCTACTAGTTTAATTTTAGTTAAAATACAACGTCTATCAATGGAATGCGAACGATAGATTGCCTAAGTTACCAACTGATACAGTTGCGATAAATTTCAGTAACAAATTGGTCAACGCTAGCTACTGTTCGCTATGGTTGCCGTATTCCCACCAGCGTTAACGGTTAAACGGACAGCTTCTTCAAAAGGTATCGGTTTACTAAAGAAGTACCCCTGACCAATATGGCAGCCCTGATCTTGTAACCAAGCAAGTTGCTCTTGCGTTTCAACACCTTCCGCCGTCACAGTTTTATTCATACTAATTAATAGACTAATTAACGCTGATAATACTTTTTTGCTTGATTTTTGATGGGGGATTTCGCTCACAAAGCTTCGATCAATTTTAACGTTGTTTGCAGGTAAACGACGTAAGTAATTTAATGATGAGTAACCCACACCAAAATCATCAATAGACACTTTTAGCCCCAACGCTTTAAGTTCAAGGCTTCTTTTAATCGCTTCATTGATATCGTGCACAACGGTTTCTTCAACTATTTCAATGTAGAGAAACTTACTGTCTAGATTGTATTTGTACATGCACTTTTCCAACTCATTAACGACTTGAGGTGCCATGTACTTTTCAGCGGTCAAATTAATAGAGCAAATGACATCCAAATCATTGATCGTATTTAGCTGTTTACAGCGTTTGATTCCCTCTTCGATGATCCAGTTTTCTAATTCGACCATCAATTCCGTATCTTTTAAAATAGGTAAAAATTTGTCTGGCGATAGCAAGCCTCTCGTCGGATGATTCCAGCGTATCAATGTTTCAAATCCAAAGAGTTTTTCCTGCTGGATATGGTAAAACGGCTGGAAATATAGTTTGAATTGATGTTCGCTAATTGCATCGGAGAAATCATTGATCAAGGAGAACTGCTCGGCTATTTCACTTTCCATGTGAGGTTTAAAGAAAACATAATGGGTGCTCTTGTCACTTTTAGCACTGTACATAGCAATGTCAGCTTGCTTGATCACATCATTAATTGATGCCTTGTTATCATTAATTACCGTAATGCCGATACTTAACCTAATAGTAAGCTGGTGATCTTCAATATGAGCAGGCTCATTGAAACTTCGCAAAATATCATCAACAACTTTCACAATATTGGTTCTGGTATAAATATCTGAAATTAACACAGTGAATTCATCACCACCGAGTCGAGCAACTAAATCAGTTGAACGAACGCTTCCTTTTAATCGCTTGGCAACGATTTTTAAGACTTGATCACCAAAATGATGTCCCAACGAATCATTGATATGTTTAAACTGATCCAAATCGATAAACAGTAGCGCGATATGGGAACCACTTTGAGAAACTTTGGCTATTTTTTTCTGAAGCGTCATCGTAAAATTTTCGCGATTGGCGATCCCTGTTAGGCTGTCGAATAAGGCCATTTCTTTTAGCTCTTCTTCTCGCTGGCTTACCACAAGATTTAACTCACCCAAGCGTTTTGCAAGCTCATTTGATGACTCTTCTAATACATCGATTTCATCTTGAAATAAGTTAGGCTTGTTGGATTGAGAAAATTGAGCAATGTTTTGCCCTTTCGCTAATGTGGGTAAATAGTCTTTGAGCTTTTTAATACGAGCAATGGGACGCCATAAAACCAAGACAATGGTGACAAACAGCAGCAATAAAGAAGCAAAAGATAACCAAATAAACGTGCGGTAAAACTGTTGATCTAGTTGATGAGTGTTACTAATGTCGTTGAACGTGACTAGATAACTCTTCGACCCCACCTCTAATGGCATTTCAATTGCTTCGATAAAATAGTGACTTTGCCCTATATTGACTCTACCTCCGCTGGCTTGTAGGTCACTAAAGGTATTAGAATCGGCATACTTTTCTAGCGCACTAAACTGAGTAAAATTGTGCTCCTTTCGCATGACGTTCAAACTAATGTTATCTGCCTGACGCAAGAAGGTAATATCGGCACTATCGATACTCTGAGATTGACTAACGATTAATGTTTTTAGATCCAAAATTTCGCGAAACTGAAAAATGGGATTAAATAAATTAGTGATCAAATGAACCACATAATCGTTACTATCGATAACAATGGGAATGAAAAAATGAATGGAACACTCAGTCTGACAATTAAGTGCATTTTCAGGAACACCATTATCAGTCGCCTTTTGAAAATAGACGGCATAATTAAAAACGGGGGGGTTATTACTGTAATGTTTATCAAGTAACACCTGGTTTTTTTTAATGACCCCTAGGTTGGTTGCGCCCCACTCTATAGCCAAGTTTTCCCATTGTTCGTCAAAAAAACTCAACAACTGTTGCTCATTTATCCCTTTGAGATTGAGTACGCGATATAGATTATCTTGAACAGTATAAATATGTCCTTCGATAGCCCGAGTAAAATATGATTGAGACGCTACTTTTACCGCTAGATTTTCTTTAATTAAGCGTTCGTCGAGCTCCTTTTGACTAATGTAGGCATAAAAACTAATCACTAAGCTCTGGAAAATAAACAGGACGACTAAAACTTTCCATATCAAGCCCAAATTACCGAAATACTGTTTATTTGCCATATTTCACCACCAGCTAGAAACTATATGATGCCTGTAACGCAAACATTTCCCAGTACTTATCTTCAACGGTTGGTATTACATCAACCCAAGGAGAAATATAGCCGGTACCTTCGACAAAGTGAGCTTCCGCTTGAACAATCCAACGTTCATTTATTTGCCATTTAATTCCTCCCGTTAAGTCTTTTGCAAAGGCTCCAAAATCTTGACCAATAATGCCTCCAGCGCCTGTAATTTCACCTGCGCGATTATCCGTATCTTGGAAAAACACATCGTAACGTAATAACAACGTGAGTTGTTCTGAGAGTAAATAACGATATTGCACATAGCCGCCATCGCTTACATTTGTTGAACGGACGAGATCTTGGGGCTGAGGTTGTAATTCTACAGGTAAATTTGGCGCAAAAAATTCGAACCCTGCAGAGCTTGAGTCTAAATAGATATATTCAAGTGTTAAATCCCAGTTAGGTGCAAAGTACTGGCTCGAAAATATATATCGCTCATACTCAATAAACCCAGGAGAAACTATTACCGGTGCATTGGGTGCGTTCACCGGTTTAAAGTCAACCTGTTGATCTTCAAAGCCTAAACCCAAAAGCCAATTACCATTAGGTGATTCCCACGATAAATTCAATTTGGTACTTTTATGCGTATCAAAATCCCCTTGTAAAGCGCCGCCAAAAATACTCTCAGTCAACGCATCGTCGACAGGGTTTATCCCATATGACGCTGCCCAATTCCACGTCCCATATTGCGCAAGAACGTTTCCATAAAAACTTATCCCATCATATGAAGTAGAAGAGTTTCTCAATATATCGAGATATACGGATTGTGGCAGGAAAATAGACGGTCTTGCACTAGGAATGTCTCTTGTAGCGTTATAAAGACCATAGTCCGATTTTATCCTACCTATACGCAGTGATAAATTAACGGTTGGTCGACTATATAGACCATAATCAATGAATAAGTAATCGAGGTAAGTGCTCTCTATATCACCCCAATTTCGATAAATAACCTGACCAGAGAGCCTAAAGTTCTCTTGTGTGACATAGCTTGCTTGAAGACCAATTTCTGTCATCTTATAGCTGGTTTCATCTTTACTATCGAAAAATGTATTGGCTGTTGTATGAACTAAACCTTGAGATACAAACCCACCAACATCTATTTTTTGAGCAGATGCAGAACAACTTACAATAACACCAAGCCAGAGCGTAAAAAGCTGTTTATTGGAGCAGTGCATATGTCACTCCTTCAACACTGTTCTCTACATCAATGTAACCAATAGCTCCAGGTGTAGATGCTACTGTTTCAAGCATAGCGCTCTTTGACTCTACAACAATAGGTTTAATCCCAAAGCCACTGAATGCTAATTTTTGCCACCTTCGGTTAAATTGATAGGGGTAGATACCTAACATGTCCTCTACAAATTCCTTATGCAGTTTATCGGTCGTGCGGTAAATGACGAGCGTCACAATAGAGCCGTCAGGCCACACCGTTTTCTGTCCTAAATATATAGACTTAAGTTGTTGTCTGTTTATCGACTGAAGAGCCACTGACTGATTAACAATGACATGTAGTCTTTTTTTAACGATAGCTTTCTGTGCCCCAGCAGAATTGAAGGGCATCAATGTCAATAAAATGAAGAGCACTAGTTTAAAAGTAAAATCCATTTCACGCAGCCGCAGGTATACAGAATTAGAGTGATACCCTAAGTATTGACGTGATTTAAGCTTATTCAAGCTAATTCGCAGAAAATGATGGTTAATTTGTAACAAGGTTAATGACAAGTCCCCCCTCCAACTAATCTACTTGACCAATTAACAGCACAACCATCAAAATTACCCTTGGTTTCCCTATTAGCTCCTGACCAACTGGTAATTGTACTTACAGTAAAGTTTCTGAATAATTTTCAAAATGAAAACCTTGTTTCCTTCGATTAAACAAGACAACAATTTAACCATCAAAAACAACAACTTAAATACAAACATCAAATAAACCCAACATAGCAGGCAACAATATTGGCATGACCAATACATAAAAACAGAGTTAAATAAAATAAATATTTGTCATATCAATGTAAGTAAGATATAAATATAGAGATTAAAAAATATACAAATTGGCATGACCAATAAAAATAAAATGCCTAATCATCGAGGGGAGATGTATGAAAATCAACAAAATAAGCGCTATGTTTGCTCATCGCAGCGCTACGCTAATTAACAAGTCCTTATTTGGCGCTACGTTATCGGCATTACTTTGTGGCACGGCACTCGCAGCCGATGCACAAGATCAAAGCAGTACTGATGATATCGAAGTCATTGAAGTAACAGGTATGCTTGGCAGTATGAAAGAGGCGGCGCGCCTCAAGCGTACCGATGGTCGTATCGTTGATGCCGTTGTTGCTGAAGATATAGGAAAACTGCCTGACAACAACATCGCTGAAGCGCTTCAAAGAATTACGGGCGTATCAATAAATACAGATTTTGGTGTCGGCGATAGTGTGTCTATTCGTGGTTTACCGCAAAACCGTGTTGAATTAAATGGTCGTTCAACAATTGGTGATTCGCGTGGCGGTATCAGCTTACAAGACTTTCCTTCTAGCTTCCTAAAAACTGTAGAAGTTGTTAAGTCACCAACAGCCGATATGATTGAAGGCGCTTTAGGTGGAACCGTTAGCCTACGTACCGTTCGACCGCTTGAACTCGAAGGTTTGACTGGTGCCGCATCTTTAGATGCTGAGTTTGCCGATAAAACAGAAAACTGGGCACCTATTTTTACTGGCTCAATTGGAAATAATTGGGATTTAGGTGAAGCTGGTTCGTTCGGTGCATTACTCATGGTGTCATACCAAGACCGTGAAATTCGTCAAGATGAGTTTTTCAGCCGCGTATTGCCGCAGGATGTTGATATTGCAGGTCTAACATCAAACACAGCAAGCGGTAACTTTGCTGTTAGAGACCAACATACAGTAGAGCAATATGTCGAACAACGTGAGCGCACAGCGATAAACTTATCATTGCAGTGGGCGCCACAGTCAGGCAACAGCATGTTCTACCTTGACCTAAATACAACAGACCGCTCAGGTGAGCAACATGGTAACTCTATTTTAGGTGTTGTCGGTGCTTTTGAGTCAAACTCAGGTACAACGCAAGATGCAAATGGACAAGTGAATAACTATACGCTTGTAAATGACTTTGCTATTCCTAAAACCTACAGTGATTTTCGCGATACAGATGCATACTCACACGCCTTTGGAGGTGAATGGTACGTGTCTGACTCAATCACAATTTCGGGGGAATTTGCGATAGCATCATCAGAAAGTTTCCGCCCAGATTCAGAATTCACATTGCGTCCAATTGAAAAAGCACCATGGTTAGTTGATGGCTCACTCGTCACTCATGTCTACGATGGCGTATTTTCTCAGTCAGGTAATCAATTGCCAAGTATCATTCATTCAGATCCACTTGCATATATTGCCGCTGAAAACCTCTCGCTGCGTACATTTAAATCTGAAGAAAAAATCACTAAGAATGATGAAACCGCATTTCGTTTAGATGTTGATTGGGACCAACCTTTCAATATTGATTGGTTATCAAAAGTGAAAGCTGGTATTCGAGTCACGGAACGTGAATACGAATACGATCAATATAAAGAAGAAATTAAAGACATTTATAAAAAGGCATTCAATGACGCGGATGGCTCTTCTGCAGCACTTTGGATTGACGACTACAATGCAATGTTCCCTGGTAGTTTTACAACGCTTAGCCACAACAATGCTTTCGACCAAATTGGCTTATCAGGCCAAAATGACCTACTAACCTTTGCAACATACAATGGTTTATCAAACCCAGCAGAGGCATATGCACAACTTCAGCAGTTATTGATTGGCACGAACTTAGCAACAACGGGCTCGCTTGCAGATAACTTAGAAAGAAACGAAGGTGCATTTAGAGACATTACTGAAGATACAGCAGCAATCTACATTTCAGCGTACCTAGACTTTGATAGTGTTACAGCGATTGTTGGTGGCCGTTACATTCAAACAGATCTTACGTCTGCTATTTTACGCGATGGCGAGCGAGTTAATGGTGAAAACGACTATAGCGACTTTTTACCTAGCTTAAACTTAACTTATAACTATTCTGATGAGACGTTATTCCGTTTCGCAGCCGCAAAAGTTATGCGCCGTGCTGATTTTGGTCAATTAAGCCCTGCATTTGACATTGATAACTCAATTGTTACAGCGACCCAAGGTGCTATCGACTTAGACCCGTACCGTGCAACGCAATACGACCTATCTGTCGAGCACTATTTTGGTGACGGTAATATGTTCTCATTTGCTGTCTTTTACAAAGATGTTGAATCTTTCTTAAATAATACCTCTACTTGTGTTGCTGATCCTGCAACTGCTGGCCAAAACGTAACTGAATGGCAAAGTGTATGTCAGTTAACGACTGCAGGGGTAGATAATCCAAACCTTGTATACTCAGATAGCACGCAATTCAACGATGCAGACGGTTTTGCTCATGTCGAAGCGCTTCGCGATGCTGGCCTAACGGGTATTGATACAGCCAAAGATACAAATGGTGAAAACGGTACCGTTAAAGGATATGAGATTGGCTACCAACAACACTTTAAGGACTTACCTGGTGCTTGGTCTGGTTTAGGTATTAGTGCTAACTACACATATTCAGATAGTGAACAACCTAATGGCAACCCATTGTTAGATATCTCTAAGAATACTTACAACTTGCAAGCATTCTGGGAATATGAAGGTTTTGCTGTGCGTTTGGCATATAACTACCGTGATAAATTTCTTGATACAGAAAATGAAAAACGTGTAGTTGCAATCAATGCAGATGCCTCTGTGTCAGATGAAGATTTAGTTTATGGTAACAATTACCGAGATGACCGTGGTCAACTGGACTTCTCGGCAAGTTGGGACATCAACGAACACTTTACCGTGGTTGGCAATGCAACAAACTTAACAGGTGAACCATCAGTATTCCTGCATGAGTTAGGTAGCCCATGGAAATATACCGAAGCTGACCGTCGTTACACCATTGGTGTACGTGCGAAGTTTTAAGTTTAAGCCCATATATACCTGAAGGAATAGGTATTCTCCCAGGCGTGAAGCACTTTAGTTATTCAAGCTAAAGTGCTTTTTTTATTGATGAGTTACAATGTTATATCTAAGGCTTTAGGTTGCTGTCGTATCACACTCATTAAAGAACGGCTATTAATGATGCGACTTGAGTCAGCCCCTTTAAATTGAACGATGCGTTGATTCGACCTCTGTGAGAGATCGTCAATTGCACCAACCGTCGAGATATCATCTTTTTTACTATAAAAAATAGTTAACTCACCATCATAGTCATTTATCGCCTGTGTTGCATTAAGGCGCGAGAGCTTGATCTTGTCTTGTTTATACATATCCCGCTTTAAACGATTTAACATGTTGTCTGGTAACCCTTTGCGTTTGCAATAACGTCCAACACTCATGTCGAAATTCAACACTGGTGACAACAGCGTCAAGTTCTCTTGGTAGCGTGATAACCATAAACTATTCCCGAGAATAGATGCAGCTAAGCCATGAGCAACAACATGAGTCGGCTCAGGTAAGCTACGAGTAGCGATATCAAATGCATTAATCCAATTCGGCAAAGAAAGTACTTTTTCTTTAGATTTACTCGGTAACATTTCAATGGCAATGCATTGATAACCTTGCTTAAGTAACTTCTCTATTAACGGCCAATACTCATGTGCATTAGACCAACCATGGACAAGCCAAATACATTTACCATGTCCTGCTTGATAGGTGCGTAACTTACCAAATTTCGTTTTATATACCGTGCGCTTTATCGATTTTGGCCATTTGTGGTGCGTTTCTACAGGCCTCAACATATGTGATTTGACCCATTTATAAGCGCAGTTAGAACATGTTTTGTTTAAGATATTGACCCAGGTTTTTAAAAGCAATTGAGACATGCTATTCACCTCAGGCTTGTTTTCTTGCAGCTGCAAGGTCTGGACAAGAAGGTAACATTTGACTAATCAGCATCAGTAAATCATGCTTTTGAGCGCAATCTTCACAGTACTTAACCAACTTGTAGATTTCTAAATCAAATAAGTAGTTTTTGCTATGAAAGCGCATAAAAATTGCACGTAAACTAGCTAAATGTGTTGGCTGAATTTGTTGTTTAAGGTGCTCAAGCGTGATCAATTTTTCAATACCACATGAAGACTGATCCAACAGAATAATCGTCAACAACTTATCGACGACAGCGGGAGGCATTTTTTTATGATCAAACATGCTGTAAAGCTCAAGCTGTTCATTGACCTGTCCAATAGTGGCCGTTTCTTCACTTAACAAACGCTGGTGGATTTGCTTTTTTTTCTCGATACTCGTTTGACGTGAAATATGATTTGTAGATGATTTATATTGCGATAAAACCTCCTGTCTTAACGTACTATCGACACTAAATGTATCGCTTACATTCCTGCGTTCATATAAGGTTTTGATTAACAACGCTAAGCAAAACATTAACGCGAACATCACTACAATAAAAAACATAGCTAACTTTTCTTCAATTCATCCTGAGTAAAAGTTAACAAATAAATGTGGAGTAAATATGGAAGCTAAGGCTTAAAAGTACTCAGAATAGGCTGTTCATACCAGTTATTTGCCATCATAGATTGGCAATTTAATGACAATTGCAATACCCCCTAACCGTCCTTTTTTCGCAGAAATATTGCCTTGATGAGCGTTAATAATATTACGACATATGGCTAAGCCGAGTCCTGAACCGCCAGTTTTTCGGTTGCGCGACTTTTCTACTCGATATAGACGTTCGAATATCTTATCGAGTTCATCTTCATCGACACTTGGCGCTGTATCTTGCACAACACAAACAATTTCTTTGCCTTTTATAGCTACATTTAAATCAACCATACCCGGTTTATCTGTGTATTTAATGCTATTGGAAACAACATTAGCAAATACTTGCTTGATCCTATCAATATCAATATTGACAACTGCATGCTCAACCGTAAATTGACTCGTCCATGTTAAGTTTTGTGCTTTTACTTCACCGGCAAATTCTGATGACCAAGCTGATAATAATGGTATGACATCAACAGGATGCTTATTAAATGAAAAGCCTTCTACATCAGACAACGCCAACTCATAGATATCACTAATCAAGTGGTTCAAATCCGTAATTTTCGTACTGAGTTTTTGGTAACTTAAATCGACGTCATCGACAAGGTGATAACGAAGAGAGTCTACTTGCAATTTTAGCGCAGTTAATGGTGTTCGTAATTCATGTGATACATCAGCAAGCAACTGATTTTTCTGACTTAATGCGTCTTCATAAAGTTTCGCGCGTAATAGTGCTATTTTTCTTCGCTGACCGAGTAAATAAATAGCTAACACAAGAAAAACGAGGATCAATGCTGCAATAAAAACAATCACAATCATGGTCGAGCGTTGCTCAACGATTTGTTGCTCAGCTTTGTGTCTCTGTTCTTCGAGTTTGGCTACTTTGACTTGCTCTTGAAGCAAGTTAATATCTCTTTTATGACGCTCTAATTCATTAATCCTCTGCTCTGAATCTAATTGCTGTTTTAAATCGTACGCTGCGCTTAAGTGCTCAAAAGCTTCATTAGGTTCATCGAGCTTGTTATATACCTGGCTCAACAGCTCATGCTCTCGTAATTGTCCTTCAAGCAACCCTTTCTTTTGAGTGATTGCTAATGCTCGTTCGAAATAGTCTTTAGCTTCAACATTTTGTTCCGTATCAAAAAAATACTGACCATAGGCACGCCAAACCAACCCTAACTGGTGTTCCGCACCAGACTCAAGAGCAGCTTGTTCTGCAAGATCAATATATAGAAGCCTTTCAGTATTCAGTTCCTGTTGAGTAGCAATTTTGGCAAGTTGTAGATAGGCTCTGGCTAGTACTTGTGGCGCAGAGTGTTTAACAAAAATATTCGCCGCTTTCTCGGTATAGCGAGTTGCTTCATCTAGCAACCCCTGTTTGAGATATATACTCCCAATGCGATGATAGTCATAACCGACGTCTTGCATACTATTGAGCTTCAAGTCGAATTCAAGCGCTTTAAAGTAATACGCCAAAGATTCATCATATTGCTGAGATTTATAATAGAGTTCAGCCAAGCTGAAATAATTTCCAGCTAATGCACCAACGTCATTTCGCTCTTCAAAATAGCGCATCGACCGAATTTGATATTCTGCTGCTAATACCAGATCACCTTCAGAGGCATATAAAACACCTAAATTTCCGTAAATTTCAGCTTCACCTTCCTCGTCTTGGGAAATCTGATATTTATCTAATGCTTTAAAGTAATACTCTTTAGCGTCTAATAACTTCATTTGTAATCGATAGAAAACACCGGTGTGTTGGTAGAGAATACCAAGTTGGGGAGAGTCAGGCTCTGCAAGAGGTAACGCATATTTCTCCATGACTTCTACAGCCTTAGCATATTGATTTGTTGCCCGAAAATACTGAGCATTGCTAACATGCACTTTGATCTGAAGTTCAATAGGCAAGTCGTCGATATTCACCAATAACTCATCAACAATCAATTTGGCTTTATCAGCTTGACTACTTTTTCGGTAACTTCTAGCTAACCTCAATTTGACAAGCACTGCGTCATCGCCGTCGACAAACTTCAACATCTCGCGAAGCTTTTGCTCATTTTCAGGTGTCGCTGCATCGATTTGGGCAAGCTCCGTTGTAATATCAACAGCAGCTTGAGCAAACGTGCCGAAAGATATAACAGAAAATAGCGCTACCATTAGCCTAAAGCTAATTGCATTCTTTATTGTTGTTAACAATCGTTTAAGATAATGAGAAACGATAACCTGCACCATATACCGACTCTATCGGATTTTCAGTAACTCCCGCCTGCTTAAACTTATTGCGAATTTTCTTCACATGGCTGTCTATTGTGCGGTCAGTAATATGACGATATTGAGGATAAGCTTGTTGTAATATTTGCTCTCTCGAATAGATGCGTTCAGGGTTATTGTAAAGCAACGAAAAGAGATTATATTCAAGCGTTGATAAGTCGACAGGCTTGTCTTGATATACTACTTTAGCTTGTTCAGGAAAAACACTCAGTTTGCTGTAGCTCACCTGCCCCTGCGTTCTCTGCAAGAGTGTTTTAGTACGCAAAATGAGTTCCATAATGTCAAAAGGTTTACACACGTAGTCATCAGCGCCCGACTCGAGGCCAACATACTTATCTGTTTGCTCAACTTTAGCCGTAAGCAAAATTATGGGCACATTACTAAATTCTCGAATGGCTTTGCAGCAGTCAATCCCATTAACATTGGGTAGCATGATATCAAGTATGACAATGTCAGGTTGATAGCTTGTTACAGTGTCAACGACATAAGCACCGTCATTGACGAGGTGGGTATCAAAATTGTGATGTTGATAGAATAAGACCAAGCTATCGGCAATGTCAGCATCGTCTTCTACAATAAGTATTTTTTTATTACGACTCATTTGTTCTGGCTGCTAGTTCCCTCTCTCAGCATATTTTGTAAACCATATACTTATATTACTCGCAATTGAGGAATCTACCAAGCAAGCACCTTGATTTTCCTTTTTATTTCCTCAATTCAACTGATTTTTAATAAACACACGTATATTAAGTTAGTTCGCGTGTTTTTTACGCTAAGTTGCAAGCATATCCACTTTACTATTTTTTGGAGTAAAGGCATTATGTGTGGCTAACTAGTTATAGCGTTTTGTTACATTATCACACTTATAAATTGGTGAATTTATTCCGATAAATGATAACGTAATTGACGTGCGTGGACGTTCTCGATGGTTAGCATCGCTCTTCCGACACATCGTAAATAAAATAAGTGTTCTCGCACTTACTTGCGATTATAACTTCGCGTATAGCCGTCAGCCTAATAGCTTACACAGTACCAAACTGACATGCTGTAGATGGATTCATAAACCAACAATTAAAACTGAAGAAACATGAAAGTAAAAAACTACATTTCATTGGCTTTATTGTTACCAATTACGTTTGCGAGTGCGGTTAGCGCCTCTGCAATTAAGCAAACAAAAGGTGACTTTGAAGACAAGTTCCGTCAATTAGAAGAAGTTTTACCTACGCCAAACGTATACCGTAACGCAGCGGGTGAACCAGGCGAAAACTACTGGCAACAACAAGTTGACTATAAAATCAAAGTCTCTTTAGACGAAGAAAAGCGTCGTTTAACCGGTAGCGAAAAAATCACCTATCAAAACAACTCTCCGTACAAATTAAAGTACCTATGGGTTCAGCTTGATCAAAACATTTTCAAAGAAGACTCGATTGCTAATATGTCAAATAACTTTGGCGGTATTGGTAATCGTGGCCCAGCAGCTTCTGCAGGTGACGGTAGCAAGCCAGCAAAATTGAGCTTAGGCACACTTCGTCGTCAGCAATTCTTAGCGGATAACGAAGTTGGTTACGAAATCAGCGCAGTAAAAGACAGCAAAGGTAAGCCATTAACGTTTACTATTGTTGGTACACAAATGCGTATCGATTTACCTAAGCCGTTAAAATCAGGCGATAACGTTAAGTTCTCAATTGATTTTGCTTTTAACATTGTCGAAGAAAATGCGGTATCTGCACGTTCAGGTTACGAAAAATTTGAAGACGGCAACGACATTTTCTTACTAGCTCAGTGGTTCCCACGCCTACACGCATACACTGACTACGAAGGTTGGAACAACAAAGAATTCTTAGGTCGTGGTGAATTTACCTTAGAATTCGGTGACTACGAAGTAGAAATCACTGTACCAGCTGATCACATCGTATCTTCTACCGGTGTATTAACTAACCCGAAAGACGTACTAACTAAAACACAGCGCAACCGTTTAGAAGAAGCGAAAACTGCTAAACGCCCTGTATTTATTGTTACTGAAGAAGAAGCATTAGAGAACGAGAAAGAAGGCACTGACAAGCGTAAAACTTGGAAGTTTAAAGCTGATAACGTTCGTGACTTTGCTTGGGCTTCATCACGTACATTTATGTGGGATGCAAAAGGTTACAAACAAGGTGGCGATGTACAAGACTTTGTCATGGCAATGTCTTTCTACCCAGTAGAGGGTGGCGACTTATGGAAGAAATACTCTACCGAGTCAGTTATCCACACCATGGAAGTTTATTCTCGCTATTCATTTGATTACCCATACCCTACTGCACAATCAGTAAATGGTCCTGTAGGTGGTATGGAATACCCAATGATCACGTTTAATGGTCCTCGTACTGAATTACGTAAAGATGGCTCGCGTACTTATTCACAAGCCGAAAAACGCTTCCTTATTGGTGTTGTTATCCACGAAATTGGTCACATTTACTTCCCAATGATCGTTAACTCTGACGAGCGTCAATGGACTTGGATGGACGAAGGTCTCAACAGCTTCTTAGACGGCGTTGCAGGTCGTGAATGGGATCCAAACATTCCATGGGGTGTTGAGCCGCGTGATATCGTTGGTTACATGAAGTCGCAAAACCAAGTGCCAATTATGACGCAATCAGACAGCGTTTTACGCCTTGGTCCTAACGCTTACACTAAGCCTGCTGCTGCACTTAACATTTTACGAGAAGTGATCTTAGGTCGTGATTTATTCGACTTTGCATTTAAAGAGTTCTCAGAGCGTTGGATGTTCAAGCGTCCTACACCTTCTGATTTCTTCCGCACTATGGAAGAAGCATCTGGTGTTGATTTAGATTGGTTCTGGCGTGGTTGGTTCTACTCAACAGATCACGTTGATATCTCTATCGACAAAGTTTACAAGATGCGTATGGATACTAAAAATCCAGACATCGATTACGGCCGTTTACGTGACATTGAAAACGACAAGCCATCTTCATTATTCGTAGAGCGTAACAAAGCTGAAGGTAAGGAGTTATGGATTGACCGTAACCCTGACGTTCGTGACTTCTACGACGAAAATGACCGTTTCACTGTAACGAACAAAGAGCGTAACGCATACAACAAATTCCTTAAAGGCTTGAAGCCATGGGAACGTGAAGTATTTGATCGTGCCGTAAAAGAAGACAAAAACTACTACGTATTAGAGTTCTCTAATAAAGGTGGTTTAGTTATGCCTATTTTATTACAGCTAACTTATGCTGACGGCTCAACTGAAGACCAGTACATTCCAGCTGAAATCTGGCGTCGTACTCCGAAAAACGTTCGCAAGTTAATTGTCACTGACAAAGAAAAAGAACTTGTTAGCGTTGCGGTTGATCCAGGTTGGGAAACAGCTGACGTAGACGTAGAAAACAACTACTACCCACGTCGCATTATCCCTTCTCGCGTTGAAGCATACAAAGCGAAGAAGAGCACACAGAAAGTTCGTCGTGACATCATGAATGATATCAAAACTGAACTTAAAGTTGATGAAGACAAAAAAGAAGAGAAGAAGGACTAATAATGCCTAAAGGCTTATTCGTTTTATTCGCTGCAGTAAGTCTATTAGTCGTGAGCCTGCTCACTACTAATAGCGCTTATGCACATCAGCAAAAAGCAGCAGAAACAACGGTTTTATTCAATAAAAACTCTGGGCATTTAGAGATAATGCACCGTTTTTACCTCCATGACACAGAGCATGCCGTTGAGGACTTATTTGATGACAAACAGGCCGACATCTTGGATTCAGATAAGACTCAACAGCAATTTGCTGACTACGTTGCGACACAGTTTTATGCCAAAACGTTAGCGGGCAAAGATGTTGCGTTAAATACTGTTGGTTATGAAGTTGATGGTAAATTCTTCTGGGTTTATCAAGATGCACCTATGCCTAAGACAGAAAAAGGTCTGAAACTTTATAACGGTGCTTTACGTGACCTTTGGCCGACACAAATCAACATGGTAAATGTTGAAGGTAAGGGCGATGTAAAAACTTTGTATTTCAAAGACAATGAAGACTGGATAGAAGTTAAATTCTAAACAAGTTCTGCGACTAACCATGAAAAAAAACCGAAGCCTAGCTTCGGTTTTTTTATTGCGTGAATAACTTATTTTTGTCAATTGTCACAGTTGACCTGTCTATTACTTTATAGTTTACAGTACAAAACTGTCTAAACTACAAGGTGCGATGATGTACAAAATTTCAGAGCTTGCCAAAAAAATAGGTCTGTCTAGAACAGCACTGCTTTACTATGAAAAACAAAACCTTATCAAAGGGCAACGACTTGATAACGGTTATCGTGTTTATTCAGAACAAGACTTGCAAAGAATTTTGCTCATTCAACACCTACAACTTGGAGGTTTAACTCTAAAAGAGTGCAAGCAATGCCTCGAAGCCAAGTTAGATAAAGGGTTATTGCATAAGCGTTTAGACGCACTTAATGTGGAAATAGCACAAAAGCAACAAGCAAGAAGCTTCTTGCAGGCATTGGTTGGCGAAGGGGAATTGAAACCCTGGCATGAAAAGCTAAATGCCGTCGCACCAGAAGCCCATATTGACTGGCTAAAAACGCAAGGCTTTGACGAAAAAGAAGCACTTAGACTTAAATGGTTATCAAAAAATATGAATGAACATGACAACTACATGAACGACTTTATGAGCATTTTCAGTACACTAGAGTATTGGGGGCCCGGCAGTAAATCAGATACTAAAAAAGCATTTAACGTCATTTCACCGTCGCCAAAAAAGATTTTGGAGATGGGCTGTGGTAAGGGTTTAGCAACACTGACGCTTGCAACTGAAAGTGAAGCACAAATAACGGCAATTGATAATGAACAGTCTGCACTTGACGCACTCACCAATCGTTTTTCAAGTGAGGGACTATCAGAGCGTTTAATAACCGTATGCGCGAGCATGTCTGATATACCATTTTCTAGCGAAAGCTTTGACCTCACCTGGGCTGAAGGCAGTGCTTATATTATCGGCGTTGAGAAAGCACTATCGCTGTGGAAACCGGTGTTGAAACCGAGCGGACATTTTGTATTTAGCGATATGGTTTGGTACACAGACGAACCAAGTGAAGTAGCTGAAACATTTTGGCGTCAGGAATACCCAGACATGCAGCAAATCGATACACGAGTCAAACAGATCGAAAATGCTGGCTATCGTGTGCTCAAGCATTTCAATCAAAGTAAAGAGGCGTGGAATAACTACTACCACCCCCTTAGCAAGCGACTTGATGAAGTTCGACCAACAATGGAGAAGTCACCAGCATTTAACGATATTGAGCAAGAAGTTAACATTTGCACTCAGTACGCTGATGAGTTTGGCTACCATATGTTCGTTGTAGAGAAAGCGTAATATTACGTTTCTTATTCTCAAAAAAAGCCCAATATTGTTTCATATTGGGCTTTTAGGCTTGGCGAAATAGCCTGTGCAAATCTATTTACTTAGTTTTTTCACCGCTGCATCAACCTCAGCAAGTGTCTTTTTCATTTGCTGATCGACTAAGAATTCATAATCAATACCTGAGGCAGATAACGAAGAGCCCGGCTGGAACGGATAACCTTTAATCGTTCCCATGAATTCTTTTACTTTCTTTTGAAGTGGTACAAACAGCCACATATTATCAGCATACCAGCGTAAATACATTTGTGATTCATCCCACATTTTTTCGTAAGGATCAGACTTTAAGTTAATGACAACTGGCCATGCTGGTGTCGTACGTACCGCTTGGTTAATCGCGCCCTCCTGCACAGCAAAGTGAGCCTTCCAATTCTCCCAACGCACAGCATTAAGCTGACCTGTCGCTGCGAAGTAAAAAATTGCATCACGAGGGGATTCTTTCGTACCGCCAGATAAATAGTCGGATAAGTCATACCCATCAAGGTGCACACGGAAATCTTTGCCATTTGCATGATAACCTTGCTTCATTTTCGACGGTAAGTCTTTGATCCCAGCAGCTGAAGCAAATGTAGGCATCCAATCTTCATGAGAAACGATACCATTTACTGTGCTGCCCGGTTTAATTTTACCAGGCCACTTAACGATTAGTGGCACACGGAACCCGCCTTCCCAAGTTGTTCCTTTTTCACCATGGAATGGAGTGATACCACCGTCTGGCCATGTAACAGTCTCTGCACCGTTATCGGTCGAGTACATTACAATAGTATTATCAGCGATACCTAAGTTATCTAGCTTATCTAACAAAATACCAACGTGATCGTCGTGTTCAACCATACCATCTGGATATAGCCCAATACCTGTTCTACCTTTTGCTTCCTCTTTTAAACGAGTCCAGACGTGCATGCGAGTCGTGTTATGCCATATAAAAAACGGCTTTTTCTCTTGATGTGCCTTGTCAATAAACTTCAAGGTTTCCGCTAAAAACTCTTCATCAGCTGTTTCCATTCGCTTGCGCGTCATTGGCCCGGTATCTTCGATACGGCCATCGGCAAATGACTTGATCACACCTCGTGGGCCATACGACTTACGAAAATCTGGATCTTTTGGGTAATAATAAGTTTCAGGCTCTTCTTCCGCATTTAAGTGATATAAATTGCCATAAAATTGGTCAAAACCGTGCTCGGTTGGTAAGTGATTATTTTGGTCACCAAAATGATTTTTACCATGCTGAGCTGTCATATACCCTTTGTTCTTTAGAACATCAGCAATAGTCGGTGTCCAGTCAGGAATGCCATGAGATGAGCCAGGCATGCCAATTGTTAACATGCCAGTACGAAATGGCTGTTGCCCCATCATGAATGCTGCACGTCCCGCCGTACAACTTTGTTGTGCATATGCATCGGTGAACATTGCGCCTTCATTAGCCAGCCGATCGATATTCGGCGTATGGTACCCCATAATACCGTGGTTATACGCACTGATATTGTGAACGCCAATATCATCGCCCCAAATAGCTAATATATTTGGCCGAGAAGTATCTGTTGTAGCATTAGCTAAGCCGGATGCTGCAATCAGACTGATCCCTAACGCTAGATGACTTAAGTTTTTCTTAATAGACATAAACCTATCCTATAAATTGTTGAAAATTCATTGCCAAACCTGCGGCTTGTCTTGATTTAAATGAGTTCGCCACTCTGATTCACCATTGCTATAAACTAAGCGTTGACTCCCTCTATTCGAGATAACTCAAAATAAATATAAAAATCAAAAGATTAGATTTATTTCTAACGTGTTGTTCAACGCAAATTATGGAAGGATTATAAGGAGCAGAAGCATGATAAAAAAATGAAAAGAAAAGACACAGGCATGAATTTAATTCATAGTAACAACTAATTACTAGCAGAACTTAGCGGTTTCATTAATAATAAATCTAAAATTTGACCAGTCCAAAGCACTCAATGAATAATTTTAGAGGCATAGATTTAAACCTCCTCGTTGTTTTCACGGTACTCATGAACGAACAAAACTTAACTCGTACCGGTGAAGAATTAGGAATGACCCAATCTGCCGTATCACATGCGTTAAAACGGTTACGAAGTCTTTACAACGATCCTTTGTTCGAGAGAAAAGCGGGTAAAATGGAACCAACCAGTAAAGCTAGGGCAGTTTATCCTCTCCTAAATCAGGTATTGCTTGATATTGGTAGTACTTTACCAATGAAGGAAGCTCAATCGCCAGATAAACTAAAACTCGAGTACAGAATCAATATAACAAACCCTTACAATGCTCACTTTATGAAACATATCGTCGAGTATTTTTATCGAAAGGCTCCTGGCATTACCTTAATCGTGACGAATAATGTCCTTAATGATCCTGTACAAGCACTTAGAAATAGGGAATACGATTTACATGTAGACATGTTGCCGTTGAACGATGAAAGCTGTCACTACACAAAAATATATAATGACCAAATTTGTATTATTGCAAACAAAGCACATCCTCGACTTGCGAACACCTATCAAATAACACTAGAACAATATTTAAACGAAAAGCATGGCGTTATTCTGCCTAGAAACACGACAAAAAACATCATTAGCTTATTCACTGAATTTCCATATGAACGAAAGATAGCATTCAAAAGTCAAAGCTTTGTCGATATTTTTAATGCAACTATCGCCACCGATATGATTTGTACTTTACCAACAACCTTAGCTCACTCTTTCAGTGAAACTCATGATTTTATAAGCTTTGCCCCACCTTTTGATTATAACGAACCAAGTGTGTATATGAGTTGGTATTGGGGGGTAGAATACTACCCTTCCCACCGCTGGTTACGAGATGAATTTCTTCAAGTTTATCAATCGCTAACAAAGTCTTGAAGCCATTCATCAATTCAAATGATTCAATAATACTGAGTTGAGTTAAACTATTTCCTGTTCATTTGGTGAAGACGCTATCGCTTTAACAGCCCAATAAAAGAATAAGCATACCGATACTGTAGCAAAGCCAACAATCGCCCATGCCGACACATCAAGAATATTGCCACTTTGAGTGAATTCTCCAGCGAAGGAATGTACGATAATGCCCATATACAGTGCCCAAGCACAATAAATGACACCTTGCGGCACTTTGACTTCACTTAACCAATCTACCTCATCTCCTCGGTACATTGTTTCTTCACCTGACATTGAAATATCAATAACAAATTTAGATTGTTTATCAATAATCCTTTCTTCATTCGATAGTGTAACTTGATATTCACCATCTGCGTACGATCTTACCATTCGACTTAACTTCAACCGTTGATTGTTGATAGTTATCTCAACTTCAGTCACGGAACTGAGGATATTTGTCGGCTTAGCAACAAGCTTATCACCAACAAACACTTTCTCTCGACCGAGTAAGTCAACAGTGTATTTAATCTCTTGTTCTTCATAGTTAAAAATGAACTCAATCATGATTTTCCCTCTTACTTTTCTTCTTCCTGATATTCCAAAACATCACCGGGTTGACACTTCAAATGGTGACAAATAGCTTCTAATGTCGAGAAGCGAATCGCTTTTGCACGGCCTGTTTTCAATACACTTAAGTTTTGAGCGGTGATACCGACAGCTTCGGCCAGGTCGTTTAATTTCATTTTTCGTTTTGCAAGCATCACATCTAAATTAACTATTACAGGCATAACTACACCGTTAATTCTTGTTCTTTCTCAAGTTCTCGAGAAATTTTGTGTGTTGCCGTACCTATGTGTAAAACATAACCAACGATGGAAATGGCTAAATCAACGCTAGCGAAATAGTCCATTAATGACAGCGCTCGATCAGATGTGAAGTAAAGTAAGCTAATCTCGATTGCCGGCTTAATCACCATCCCAAACAAAATGGCAAGTTTAGCGATAGTTTGCAGGATGTTGAGAGTATGGCTCGTGAAAAACTGCCCTTTTATATATAAATTGAAGACCTTGTGTAACAGCAATAGCAATAAGAAACTTACCGGAAAATCAACCAAGGCAGTCATTACAACTGGATCTTTTGTTGCTTCGATTAAACCATCTGTTGCAATAGATATTACCCCCATCATAAACATCAGAAATGTCATGAAGCCTAAAAACGATGTAAAGAAGTACATCTTGGTTTGATGAATCTGGCAATACTTTTGAAACGCAATCATATTTTCATCCT
Source organism: Thalassotalea loyana (assembly GCF_030161435.1). Lineage (GTDB taxonomy): Bacteria > Pseudomonadota > Gammaproteobacteria > Enterobacterales > Alteromonadaceae > Thalassotalea_G > Thalassotalea_G loyana. The sequence goes on from NZ_BSSV01000004.1 coordinate 322,625, forward strand.
TTGGTGTTGCTGTTATTTGTTATTAAGTCCTAAAATCGATATTAACAATAATATAACAAAAACCAATATTCAATCATTTTTTATCGTTTTTCGATAAAACATATATTTTTAACATGATATAAAATAGAGCAACAATTAGATACACAAGGGGGAAGTAATATAAGTAGGAGCTCACAGCAAAGAAGTTTTCCTGTTTGGAAAACAACCGATAGCTACAAGGTATTGTGTTGAATTTTGGTGAATAATAAACACTAGGTGCTGCATTGCACAGCACCTAATAAAAATTACATTTGTGATTGCAAATAGTTACTCAAACCGATTTTGTTAATAAGGCCTAGTTGCTGTTCAAGCCAAAATGCATGGTCGGATTCTGTGTCATTAATCAAGGTTTGCAACATGTCGCGTGATACATAGTCCTGCTGATCTTCACATAGCGCCATAACCTCTTTCAATTTGGCATCTACGGCGTATTCTACGTTCAAATCACTCTGCAGCATTTCTGGTACTTCTTGACCAATAATGATTTCTGCGCGGGATTTCATATCTGGGATTCCCTCAAGAAATAAAATGCGTTCGATAAGCAATGACGCATGCCCTTTTTCATCGTCAAATTCATGGTCTATGCGCTCAAATAGCTTATTGAACCCCCAATCATGATACATTCTAGAGTGAATAAAATATTGGTCCATTGCTGCAAGTTCAAATGCTAGTAATTCATTTAACGCGGCTATAATTTGATTATTACCTTTCATCACGCTCTCCTTATAACTGCGCTTGTAGGTATTTCTCGATACCCATTTTCTCTATCTGATATTGCTGGGTTTCAATCCAATCAATATACTCTTCCTCACCATCGAGAATCTCAGTCAACATATCTCGACTAACATAATCTTGTTGGCTTTCGCACAAAGCGATGGCGTCTTGCAATGTTGTGCGCTGGTTAAGCTCAAACTTGTAATCACACTCAAGCATTTCAGGTGTCTCTTCACCGATTGATAGCTGCCCTAGTTGTTGTAAGTTTGGCAATCCTTCGAGGAATAAAATACGTTCAATAATTTTATCGGCTTGCTTCATATCGAGAATAGACTTTTTGTAGCATTTATCATTTAACTGAGAAAAACCCCAGTTCTTGTAGATTCGTGCATGTAAAAAGTATTGATTTATCGAGGTTAATTCTGAGGTTAGGACTTTGTTTAAAGTCGCAATAATCTCAGTGTTTGATTTCATGATATTGTCCTAGTTAGCGATCGACAATATCAGTATAGAAAGGATTAGCTATTTAGCAAAAAAAGCTAACAAGTTCAATAATATAAAAATGATAATGATTAGTAATAAGGTTTACTAACGTACTCGGAATTTATTCGATTAACCGACGTTTTCAAACAGGGATTCGTCGACAATTGTGTCATCAATCACCTGTTGTGTTAACTTAACACAAGTGCCACATTGAGATGCGATATCTAGCTTAGCTTTGAGTTCGCGGATCGAACCTACTCCTTGCTCTAGCACCATTTTCTTAATCTGCTTATCTGTAATACCTTTGCAGATACAAACGTACATAACCACCTCACCTCTACGTAAACGCAAGTGATAATAGTTCTTATTTATATAACGATCAAGCGATAATTTTTAACCAAACCATAAGTCATTAATCTATAAGTAAATTAACTTTAATGCCTAGTAGAAAAAACAAAATGAACATTTTTTAAACAAATTTTAATCTGATTTTTTCCTACATGCGTAAGAACAATTAACCGCGCGAGGTTGAAGGGAGAAAGCAGGATCGCTTCACCATAAATAACATGAAAATACACAAATTATTTATTACACAGGAACAATATCATGCAAAGCATAAAAGCAATTTTAGTTAAGTTAGTAACACCATTACTGCTACTCATCAGTCTTACGGTATCTGCAGGCGGTTACGGATACAAAAAGAAAGACATCGTTGACATCGCTGCCTCAAATGACACATTTTCAACACTTGTTGCGGCTGTAAAAGCGGCTGACTTGGTGAGCACACTCAAGAGCGACGGGCCATTTACCGTGTTTGCTCCAACCAACGAAGCATTTGCGAAACTACCCGCGGGTACGGTCGAAAATTTGTTGAAACCAGAAAATAAAGATCAACTCATTGCTATTTTGACCTACCATGTTGTACCAGGCAAAGTGTATGCGAAACAAGTTGTCAATATTGATAGCGCGACCTCGGTACAAGGCGCTGCCATTGATATTACCGCCATGAACGGAAAAGTTATGGTAGATAATGCGAACGTCATTAAGACGGACATAAAAGCGTCAAACGGTGTCATTCACGTGATTGACCAAGTGATATTACCAACCAATAAAGCAACAACGGCAAAGCGATAACCGGCATGTTGTAAAAAAGCCCGTGTAAAGCGGGCTTTTTGATAAGGCCAGGCATGTTAGTTTAATTTAACACGCATTTCATCTGACACTTCATACTTGTCCATAGCGACCTGATAGAAGCCACTTTTCATTCCCATACTGATAGCTTGATCAACGAGCTTTAACATCTTAATACTTTCAGGTTTATCTTTAGCAAACGCGACATGAAGGCTCCTGAGTTCCGCACGATATGGGTCAAACAAAAGCTCATGTTCAATATCACTCAACTCTGTATTTAAAAGGTATTGCCCATATCCTTTTGCCATAATAAAACGGTCAACCCTGCGGTTCTGCAACAATTGCAAGCCTCGTTGCGCAGTGGCAACGTTCAATAACTCTTCAGGCTTCAAATATGACAAGATCCTGTCGTTAGCACCTAGACGCACTGCAGCGATAACCTTGTCACCATCGGGGTTATCCCGATGAAAAAAACAGCCAAATACTTCGTAACCTAAAGGGTTAGATAATTCCGCCCATTGGTTTCGTTCGGCAAAGTTTGCAGCTAAAAAAAGCCCATGATTCTTGCCCGATTCAACTGAGGCTCTTGCTCTTGCCCATGGCGTTGGCACCGCTACTAATTTCACGCCTAATAGATCTAAGCTATTTTCCAAAAACTCCCAATTAGCCCGATAAATAGCATAATTATTATCCATCATTGCATGATGATCTGGCCCTACAGCAAAGCGCACGGTTGTTGCACTAACTGTATTGCAAAACATCAAAATGAGAATCAATGATAAGAAAAGTTTTTTCATGATAACGCCTAGAAAACCAACTTATACCTTAGGTCAATCGTACTTATTTACATGCGATGGTAGTTCACCATTACACCAAGGAATGTAATAAGTTTACGCGAAACCCTTTGAATTTTCGAGTTGACGCTAATGAATGTTTTTATGCAAACGTTTTCATGTAAATTAACGATGTTTATATTGAGTAGGACAGTAAGCACGTAAGTGGGTATCGGGGCTACGTTTTTTATGTTTTGTCTTTCGCCCAGACACCCGTGCTCGCCAATTTAGAAAACTTTTGCGATTTAATTCTCGACGCATTAACTTGGTCACGTCGCCTTCAGACAGGTTAAATGTTGCATGAATGGCCTCAAAAGGCGTTCTATCTTCCCACGCCATTTCAATGATTCTTGAAGTTTCTTCTGGTGTTTTCATAAGTTCTCTTTTGAAATGAAATAAGCCTCAAACAATTCTCTGACATTAACGCTTGCTTTTAATTTGTTCGCTAATAAATACAAGCCCGCAAGCTTACGGTGAATGAAGATAGCGTCTACCGGCGGAGTATGCCACTGGTTCTGCTGCTTATTAATCTTTAGTCCTTGATCCTTAATTCGTTGAGCTAAGTTACTCTCTGCAAAATCATAAGGTTCATCGTTGACCAGTGGTTCTGTCGCAAGTTGAAAAATAGCGAGAATGTCATTGAGGTAAGGTTCAGATATTGCGTCATTGAAAAAACCAATCTCACGCGCTGATTGAATCATTGCCTTAGTATCCTTGTGCAGACATGCGCTAATCAAGCGGCGATAACCTGTACTGACTTTCTCCGGTATTTCCCGAGTAGCGCCGAAATCAAGTAAGACGATTTTTCCTGAACTGTCTTGATATAAGTAATTCGCAAAATTTGGATCAGTTTGCATTAATTGAAAGGCAAAAAGCTCGTCAAAGAATAGCTCAATAAGGCGTTCGGCAATAAAGTTTCTAACCCCTTCTTCATGATGAATCGTGTGATGTATTTCTATTCCTTCAACATGCTCCATCGCCAATACCGTGTTGGTAGAAAGTTCATTAATCACTGCAGGAATAACGAAGTATTTGGCGTTAATTTTGGTTTGGTATCGTTTTGAGAAGCTCGCCTCTAATTGATAATCAGCTTCGTTCTTTAATTGCAACTTAGCTTCATGTAGCAGAGGTTCCATATCAATTTGTGGAGGTATCAATCCAGATAACTTAAGCAAAACTGCAACATTATCAACATCACTCTCTATCGCTTTAGCGACTCCCGGATATTGTATTTTTATTGCTAATTTTTCGCCTGAAAGCCCATATCCCAGGTGAACCTGACCAATAGAGGCTGCAGCAAACGGTCGAAGCTCCATATAACCGAGCTTATCTAACCAGTCTTTTCCCCACTGTTCCTCAATCGTATTCACTAACTGACTGTGTGGCATGGCGCTTCCACTTGAGCGCAACTTCTCTAGTAATTGACTGAGCTCAGGAGGTAAAAGCTCTCCTGCATCCATGGATAACAATTGCCCTAATTTCATCGCAGCGCCGCGCAACTCAGCAAGTTTGTCAGCGAGATTCCCAATGTTCTTAGGTTGCAAAATTAACGAATTTAGCGTGGGAGATTGACCACTGAGTTTTTTCTTCGTTCCATCGATAATAACGTTGCCGGTAACTTTAGCAAGCAAACCTCCGACAGATGCCAATCTCGACAACCTTGAAGTGGGTACCTTTTTATATCCACTCAAACCACACTCCTATTTTTTACCAATGGTTGGCATACGAGCTTAGTCTGGATTTTGATCAACATGAACAACCGTTAGTTTACAAGCCCCCCCTTAAAAATGTAAACTTGATGTTAATATGTTGTTATTATAAATTATGCGTAAAACAGAAGACTAAGGGACTAACAGTCAATCTTTCACTAATAACACAATAAAAAGTAGGAACTCGCTTGCCGTCATTCACCATCACCTCAATGTTTGCAGTTATATGCTTATTAGTGTTAATCCCCCATGCGACCGTGGCTAACTTTATCAACCAACCTTCATCTAATTTTTCGTTTTTTGGTTTGATTATTATTCAATTCATTTGCGTGTCTTTAATTTGGAAATGTTTTAAAAAAACAGATTCGCGTGCCTTTAAGCTATTTTGGCAATACATGCTTCTTGCCTTAATAACGCTATTGCTCGGAAGTGCAAATGAATTGATGACAAACGACATTAATAAGGTGCTTGTTGGTGACTTCACATCACTGCTCACCTACTTCTTTATTATTTTAGCGATTGAAAGTGCACCACACTTATCAAAGAAAGCCGACGAGAAATATATTGGAGGGCGAATACCTTCGATATTCTTTACCCTTGTTTGCTTCTGTTACTTCATTTTACTTTCTGCTCAATTCACACCTGATACTTATTTGAGTGGCCGAACATCAGCACTTTTTAACATAGTCATTAGCGGGCTCATTACCTACAGAATTTTGCTAAGCGTTATTGATAGCAAGGTTACATTTTGGCGTTATTTTTTCCTGGCTTTGTTGGTGGGGGCAATTGTATTGTGTTTTGCCAATATCAATAACTTCACTCGAATTATTAATAATACAGAGGTAGAGCGAACATATTTTTGTCAGTTGTTAAATCTGGCGCCATATGCTTTTTTAGCGCTAACAAGTGCTATCACGCTTATTACGAAAAAACAGAAAGCGACAACAAAAAAAGATATCATCGCTGAACCCTATATTCTGTTGCTGATGTTGCTTCCTATTAGCTTTCATTTAGTGGGTAAGGAACAGCAACTATTTTATATTGTTAACTCCAATTTACAAACGACGATAGTCTTATCCTGGGCCATTGCTGGTGCCCTGCTTATTTTGTTAAATGCCTTTTCCCGGCGAAATGGTGCTCAAGAAAGTCAGCAAAAGATTAACCATCTTTATCGAACCAATAGTGAATTAGAGCAGGTAAAAGATAGCTTACAAGAAGCACTCACGAATAGTGAATTCAAAGCCATTGTCAATGCTTCCAACAATGCGATATTAACGACATCTACCAATGGTCATATTTTGTCAGCTAACCCGGCTGCCGTGCAGATGTTTCAGAGCCTTGAACACGAGCTTCGTGGCACACCTGTGAGCCAACTCTTTGCTGAAAAAGATGAAATGCATTACTTTTTTGACTTTCAAAGTAATGTTTATTCATTACAACGTAAAGAAATAGGTATTTCTGTTGAATGTACATCACTGCGCTCTGATGGTACCGAATTCCCAGCGCAGGCCGAGTTACAGTGGGCAGACCGTGCGGACAAACCGCTTATTGTCATCACCTTTATCAATTTGTCAGCTCGAAAACATGCTGAAAAACTCGCCTTAGAATCAAAAGATAAGTTTATTGCCAATATCTCTCACGAGTTTAGAACACCATTAACAATCATTAATGGCGTAATCGACCGCTATATAGGTCAAGCAACACATGACCAAGCTAATGAAGACTTAACGACTGCCAAACGAAACGGTTTAAGACTGGTTCGAATGGTTGAACAGCTACTAGAGTTATCTCGTTTGACTGACAACCCTGAGTTTACTTTCAATACTTATCGCTTAAAAACCCTTATGACCATGCCAATAGATTCGTTTAGTCAATTAGCGAGTCAAAATGAGCTGACGTTCGAAAGCAAAGTACCAGATGACCTCTGGCTTGATTGTGATGCGCAAGCGTTTGAAAAAATCATTTTTAATTTACTCGCTAATGCGATTAAGTACACGCCTAAAGGTGGAAAAGTGCAAGTGCTTGCGTATAGCGAAAATGACACGATTTTCCTCGACGTCATCGACTCAGGAATAGGCATTAACAAGAATTCTCAATCAACAATCTTCGAGCGATTTCAACGGGCTGACGATGTGAAAAACAAAGCAACCTTTGGAGTTGGAATTGGTCTGTCGTTAGTGCATGAGTTAGTAAAAGCCCATGATTGGCGAATAGGATTAACAAGTGAATATGGCCAAGGTAGTAAGTTTACATTGTCGATACCACTAGCAAGTGCAGTAGATACCGAAATCGATGTAGAAATGAGCTTATCTGAAAATGAGGTTAGCTCTCTCTTAACCGAACAGCGTTCTGCTTCCAGCACGCAGGTAAATCACTCTCATCAGGTTGTCTTAGTTATAGAGGATAACTTAGACATGCAAAGCCACATAAAACAAGTAATTGAACAGCATCATCACTGTATTTTGGCAGGCAGTGGAGAGCTTGGTCTTGAATTAGCTCAAGAATACATTCCCGATCTTATAGTGTGCGATTTAATGTTAACCGGAATTGACGGTTTTGAAGTTTTGTCGGAGCTTAAAAATAACGACATAACTGCGCACATTCCCGTTATTCTACTAACGGCTCGATCAGACTTAGAAAGTCGATTACAAGGGCTTAATTTAAATGCCGATGAATACTTAAGTAAGCCATTTAACCATCATGAACTCTTGTCACGCATTCAGAACCTAATTGATAATCGCATTCGTCTGCAAAAGCGCTATGTAGAAAGCTATGTTGATGGGCAAAAAGCACAAAAAATGTCAGTAAGCTATCAAAACGCAAATGCAATGACTGAGCAATCTATCGATAGTGTTAGTGCAGAAGAAAAGTTCTTACATAAACTTGAATCTTTGATTGCCAAACATTACGCCGAACCAAAATTAGACATTTCTTTTTTAGCTGACAATATGGCGATGAGTGAACGCCAACTACAGCGAAAAATAAAAGTGATACTGGGTACAACGCCAAATAACTTTATAAAAGAGTTTAGAATTAGCAAAGCTAAGGAGCTCCTAGCCAATGGCTCTCAAATAGGCCGTATAGCGCTTGACATAGGCTTTTCTTCGCAAACGTACTTTGGTCGATGCTTTAAAGAAAGTACAGGGATGACACCCAAGCAATTCCAGCAAGAGATAAAACAGTCAACATCCGAATAATGTTGAACTAAGAAACTTAATTTTGCTTTATTTGTGTGAGGTTATTTAGCTCTTTAATCGACCTTTGTTTAATTACATCGAGATAATTAAATGGTTGCACTTTAGGACCGTATAGTCCTATCCACTGGCATTTTTCCTGTTTAGCTAGGCCAAGAGCGTGTTCTGTCATCGCACTCACTTGATCCCAACTAAGTGCCATTGGTTGTTCAAAATTAAATGGATAAAAAGAGTAAGCCACATCGGCTTTGAGCTCCTCTCCTATGGCTTGCTCACAGCGCGATGTCAGTCTTTCAGCTAATTCTCGGGCATTATTTTCTTTCTCAAAACCTATTATCACAAACGTGTCGTCTGCCCACCGAATAACAAGGTCATCATTGTTACGGCTATATAGTAAAAAGTCTGACAAGTTAACCAATTGACTATTAGTAATAGATGATTGGCTTGAAACTTTTACCATCAATAAATAAAGTCTGGGTAAAATATGGCGCTGTACAGGAAGCAAATTTTCATGGATTTGTGTCATTAGTTGTGTCGCTTGCTCAATATATATATCGAGATATCGACGACTTTTCACGCCTGTTACTTTATCGGTGGTTGCAGCTTCCTCTAGTAAGTGATTAGCTTGTTCAAGTTCGATATTCTTCGACATAAATTCTTGTGTCTTGTTATGAACCTGTTGCTTCAAATACTCTTTTTGCTCCTGCTCAATCACTAACTTTCTGTTTAAGAATCGTGAATAGGACAGTAAAGCGATCGCTACAACCAATGCATAAAGTAGATATGCCCACCATGTATGCCATGGTGCGGGCATTACGTGAATGTTCAATGATAAACCTGGCGAGCTCCATGAGCTTTCGTTTACCCCTGCAATAATCTCCAATTGATAGCTTCCTGAGGGCAAGTTGGTATAGGTTGCACGTCGAGATTTACCTGCATCAATCCATTCTTCATCAAACCCTTTCAATCGATATTTGTATCTTGTGGACTCAGGTGACGAATAATGAAGACCAACGTATTCAAATGAGACAATTTGATCAGTGTACGTCAAGGTTAAATCGGTAAGCTCAGATAATGGAACATTTAACTCCATGGCTTCATTTAACTTGAGAATATTAGTTAATCTGACTTCTGGTGGTGTCACGTAAGAATCAATATTCTCAGGCTCAATACTGTTAAATCCCTTACCGGAGCCAAAAAACAATTTGTTGTCCAGACTTTTAAATGCAGAGCCATGGGTGAATTCCAAATCAACTAAACCATGATTAAGACCAAAGTGCTTAAAGCTCATATTCTGCTGAGAATAACGGGATATACCTTTACTCGTGGTAAACCAAATATCACCGTTTAAATCCTGTAAAATTCCATAAATCGTCATGCTTTTCATGCCATCGGTAGAATTTATCTGCTCAAATAAGAATTCATTCTTTAATCGGCGCTCTTTGGTTAGTATGTTCAACCCTGTCGTTTGCGTACCAACCCATAGTTTACCCTCATCATCTAGGAGCATAATCCAAGTAAAATCATCAGATAAACTCTGCGGGTCATTGTCATCATGACGAAGGTGCAAAAAGGAGCTTGATTTGTGCGAATATCGGCTTAAACCACCACCAAAAGTAGCTGCCCAAATAAAGCCTTGTTCATCTTCAAGTAGCTGCAAAATATGATTACTTGAGGGGCCAAGCTCCGGTGTTGCATCATTTTTGGTAAATCGATGGAACGTTCCATCTAATTTGAGCAAATTCAATCCATTATGAAAGGTAGATACCCATAAGTTACCCCGTTTATCTTTGATGATGTCGGTCACACTGTTAGCAGACAAAGAGCTCTCGTTTTTTGGGTCATGTAAGTAGCTCCTTACTTCTCCGGAAGATAATGACATTTCATGCAAACCGGAAGCACGAGTTCCAACCCATAGCTTGTCGCCATCAACATACAGGCTCATCACACGCAATGAATCAAAATACCCACCGTCACTCAGCTTTTCTATAGCTTGATCATAAGTAGACATTTTGTAGATGCCACCTGCATAGGTACTGAATAAAATCGAGGTTTGGTTAAGTTGTGCAAAGCTCGTGACATTATTATTAGTCATGACAGGGTTAGTGTGAGACGTGAACTGACTGAAAGTCGCAATATTGGGGTCCCAACGATTGACGCCAGTAAACGTACCTACCCACATCATCTGATTTTTATCTTCGAAGAACGTCAGTATGTAGTCATTACTTAAACTGAACGGATTTTGAGGCGAATGGCGATGATGATTAAATCGCTGCTCTCGATGTTCAAAAATGGATAAACCATTATCAGTCGCAACCCAAATATTATTGTTTGAGTCCTGATAAATATGATTGATCGTATTGCTTGTCAGGTCGGTGTTACCTGTTTCAGAATAAAGATAATGAACGAAGTCATTTGAGTTTGCACTATAACGCAGCAAGCCTTTATCTTCGGTTCCTATCCAAACTTGTCCCTGATTATCTGCATATAAAGCACTTACAAATTTATTCACATATTGGCTTTTTGTACTATCGCCATATTTTATTGACTTGATAAAGTTACCATTCAAATCAAATACCGAAATTCCACCACCGTTTGTGCCAACCCAAATATGATTTTCAAATGTCTGAGTAATTGCATGTACCGTGTTATGGGTCAAGCTATTTGGATTACCAAGCTGCTGACGAACCTGTTTAACCTGCCATTGGCCATCGACTACGCTTAAAATATTTAAACCGTCGGCAGTACCAACCCAGATATTGCCATTAGTATCTTCAAATAGCGCATTAACCGTATCGTTACTTAGTGCTCTGAGTTTTTGCTTAGTCGTAAAGTGAAGAAAGTCTTGTGTCGCTTCTTGATAAAGGTTCAATCCACCACCAAACGTACCAACCCAAAGTCTCTGTTTATTATCAATAATCAATCGGCTAATAACGTTCGAACTTAGTGAATTAGGGCGACTTTTATCGTGATAAAAACTGACAGTTTGATGACCATCAAAACGATCTAAGCCTTCTGATGAACCAAACCAAATAAAACCATCTTTGTCTTGTGCAATTGCTCGGACAAAACTATAGGACATAGGGTTATCGATACCAAAGTTCTTAAAGTGTTTAATTTCCTGTGCAACCAATGGCATGCCGAGGCAATATACGGCTAATACAAGTGTCAAAACATAAGAATGTAAGCGATACATAGGTCTAGTCCTATAACAACAAGGCTTGTTAATTACTTATAAAAAGAAAAGCCACTGTTGTAAACAGTGGCTTAAGATATTTTATTCAGGTTCAACCCAATTATTAATACTAATTGGTGCTGCGTTATGGTCATGGAGATTTAGTCGCCAGATTACTGCATCTGTTTCAAAATTCAATCGCCAAATTACAGCATCTGTTTCAAAAGCTAAACGCCAGATTACTGCATCTGTTGATGCCATATTTTTCCAGTCCATAGGATTATCATCATAGTTAAGACGCCAGATTACCGCATCATTTTCCAAAGCGCTTTCATCAATTTTCCAAACATACTCATCACCTAGACCTTCAACATAAAAGTGACCATCTTCATTAATGTTTGCAGGACCATAGAAATGTTCTTCGCCAGCCAAATCTTTTGCAATATCAAGTGATTGGTTCGCACAGTTAGATGCAGTACTTTTTAATGCATCACGCGCATTTACGACACCAGAACCCTGCTGGAAAACACTGTAGGCAATTTTACCTTCACTATTTAATGCGGTGTGTGCGCTATCAATTAATCGACATTTCACTTCGTCCGGTGTCAAGCTTGGATCTTGCGAAATCATTAATGCAGCAACGCCAGAAACAACAGCTGCCGCTTGCGATGTTCCAGACATTTCAAAATATTTACCACCATCATGGTATTCTGGATGGTCGCTAACTATTTTCGTATTAAATGCCATTAAACCTGCAACATGACCGCCTGGAGCAACAAGATCAGGCTTTACAAATCCCGCTGGTGTTGGGCCAGCAGCGCTGAATGTTGCAATCTTGTCGTCATTGAAGTTCATTTCAGTAAAATTATCAGTCATTGCACCGACAGTGATAATGTACGGAACGTTACCTGGAACTCCAATAGTCATAGGGTCAGGTCCGTTGTTACCTGCCGATGCAACAACCACAATACCTTCTTGCCATGCTTTCATTACAGCTTGGTTTAGCGGATCTTCCCAGTAGTATGAACGCTGCTGACCACCAAATGACATATTTAAGACACGCAAGTTAATCTGATCTTTATAGGAAATTGCCCATTCGATTCCACGGATTACATCGGCATAGGTGGCTTTACCATCAGAATCAAACGCTTTAATGCCAACAATTGCAGCATTAGGTGCTACGCCATAAATTTTTCCATATACATCGTAATCAGCATTGCCTGCTACACTGGCTACGTGTGTACCATGTCCACTTTCTTCATTACTGTAGTTACTTAATGTATTGGTAATGGCATCATACGTCCCCCAGAACTTATCTCTACCATACAAGTCAGTAGCTAAACCCAAGCCTGATGAGGTACCGGGAAGAGAATCAATACCTGTATCTAAAAAACCAATCGTAACACCATCGCCAAAATTACGAATCATGTGTGCATAGTCAGCATCAATGTAACTAGGGATCACAGCTTTGGGCTGCCATTTACGCTTACCCCATGCATTGCCGTTAGTTAGCTCTACTTGATAGTTTTCGGTAATCGATAAGCCTTTATTTTGCTTAAGTACTGCCAATTGTTCAGCCGTTAGTGGAACAGCAATCGCATTGATAATTGAAAGGTCATGCGTTGGTGTTAAATCAAGTTGCTTTATGACCTCATTTAATTGGTGGTTGCTTTTTGACTTAACAATATACGAAGTCGTTTTACGTTCACTCACTCGCTCATCAGCGCTTGGTGTAAACCAAAACACTGAAGCAATAATCGCAACTAACGACACAAGACTTGTTTGCTTCAATCTAGAGTTGTTCTTCATATTCACTCCCTATGCCCAATACTTCATTAAAAATAATCACTTATTCTTTATAAACATTAGGGTGACTAGCTTTATTACCGTTGTTTTGTCTTTTATTAACACAGTCATTGTTAACAAATTGTAACAAAACATTTAACTGCAACATAAACTAATCCCCAACACAGCTCAATAGTTTTTTAATTCTCGAAATCTTTTGAGCGCTAAAAACAAAAACATCCAGCCCACAAAGTGAGCTGGATAAAAAGTACTTTGGGAACTACTTCAAGTACTTATTAGCTTTCTAAAGTTAGAATGTCACCGTGACTTCAGCCGAACAATTATTTGTTCCTTGATCACACACCTGGTATGTAAACGTACCCGATGATCTAAAGCTATCGCGGTAAGCGCCATCATTTGCAGTTGTAGATAGTAATGAGCTATTGCGGTAAATATCGACACTTGATGTTGACGCACCTGACCAACTTAAATCGACATAGTTCTTACCTTTTGCGCGACCTGTAGATGTATCTAACGTAATGTCACCTGATGGAGGTGGTGTTACGTCACCGCCACAACCATTTTGTGTTAAATAGTCGTGCGCAGCTTTCGCTTTAACAATACCGTGACCAAAGTAAACATCGTGGCCTTGAGCGCCGCTATCTTGCGCCGTTGCTTTTAATGCTTCACGAATCTCAGTACCTGTACAACCGTTATGATTTGACCAAACAAGCGCAGCGATACCTGATACCGCAGGTGTTGCCATCGAAGTCCCGCTCATAAAGCCGTAATCACTTGTACCGATGTTAATTGTCGCAGTACTAGCCGCTAACAATGCGCTACGGTCTTCAAATGCAGCACCAACTGCTGGGATAGAAGTCGCATTCGTATCACCTAATGTGCCGTACAACATACCCGCTTCGTTATTAACAATAATTGCACCCACACCACCTGAGTTTTCACAATTCTGCACTTTGTCATGGAAAGAAATTGCGCCTCGGTCAATCAAACAAATATTGCCGTTTGCACCAGCATCTGTAGACTCAGCAGTCCCCATGAAATACAGGTTTCCGTTAACATTGCCCGAATTTTCCATTGAAGAAGATGCGAAAGCTTGGCCGTCTGCACTCATTGATGCACTAGTTGCCATACCAGCAGGGTAAGTTGACAATGTATCCACACCACCTGCTGTAACCTCAACACAAACCGTTTCGTCAGTTGTTGTCGTTTGGCGCTTTCCGCGTCCCGTTGTTACTGTACAACTTGGGTGTTGAGAGAAGTCTGCAATTGCGTTGTTGTTGTCATTAGCACCAACCATCATCACTGATGAGTACCCTGCAGGGTATGAACGTACAGAGTTGCCATCATTACCAGCGGCCGCTAATACTAAACCACCTGCTTCAGTAAATGATTTGAAAGCGTTCTCTTCAGTGCTGTTTGCACCGCCGCCGCCCAAGCTCATGCTGATGATATTTGCACCTGCTTGAGAACATTTGTCTGCTGCATGTGCTAGGTCAGATGAATAACCCCAACCGTCTGCGTTAAATACTTTAATGATGTGCATATCAACACCTGGCGCCATACCAACAACACCGATGTTGTTATCTGCAGCACCTACAGTACCAGCTACGTGTGTCCCATGTGGACCACCGTGCTCATCCCAGTTACCAGTACCAGAATCGTTATCACCCGTTATGTTATTCCACACGAAATCTTGATTTGATCGATCTAAGCCTGAGTCAATCACACAAACTTTCATGCCTGCATTGGCAACAAAATTGACCTGATCTGCTTGAGACTGATAAACAGCATAAGGCGTCAGCTGCTCAGTCATAGGATTACCTAAGTCATCACTGTAAGCTGAAAACAGCACACGACGGTGGTCTTCTTCAATTAATTGAATGTGAGGGTTATTCATTAACCCTTTTACATCTTCTAGGTTTTTACCCGCAAATGAAGCAGCAAAAAAGCCATTACCATCTACTTTGAATTCTGCACCAAGTTGTTTAGCTAACGCTTTTACTACGCCTTTTTTGCTCTCATCAACTTTGATAATGTATCGGTCATCAGCTGCTTGAGCTGAAAATGCTACTGATAATGCAGCCGCTAAAGCCGTGGTGGTGAATTTGTTCATTTTCATAAAATACCTACCTCTCATATTGAAAATGCAATGTGCTTATTCTTATTCCGCACTTTCATATTTTTGACATGTTTTTGTTATATAAAATGGATACCATTTGAGTATCTGCGTCGTTGGCTTTTGCCTTCCTTTGACTCGATAGTAACAGCAACAAAATCCCCCCCTAGCAATTTCCCGACAGCTTTTCATACAAATACGACACAACACAACTTAACTCATTAAAATCAACAATTTAAACAAATACCAACAAAAGTAATAAGTCGCAAATTTGGTAAAAAACGTCTTTTTTTTGCTATCGAAAGAGGCCTTAAAAATTCAATACTCAATGACGTTGTACTAATCAACGAAAGTCAAAAAAACAAAAAATAAAAAGTGTTAAATCTGAGCTTAACCGCACAGTGAAAACATACAATAAACGATGGAGTTACTGTCAAAATGAGAAAGAATAAAAAGCTAATGTTAAGCGCATTAGCGACCTCAATTGCGATTGCAAGTGTGTCTGCGCAAGCAGCACCTCAAGCACAAATTAATAAGGTAAGTAATAACGATAATGCTACAGAAAGCTTTGCTGAATGGCGCGCTCAAGAAAAGTTAAATCGTCAAGACTACACAGATAGATTAATCATTACTTTTAAAGATAAGAACCAAGGAAAAATGGTTCCTCCTGGGTTAGCCAAGAAAATTGGTTTAAACATGAAACACGTTAAAGTGTTGAAAAATAACAGCCATGTTATTGCGCTTGATGAAATGCACTCAATTAAAGATATTGAAAAGTTTATCGAAAAATTGCGCAAACACCCTTCTGTTGAATCAATTGAACCTGACTACCAACGTTATTTGATGGCACAAAATCAGCCTTGGGGTATTGCAAGAACGCAATCTGACCAACTATCTGATAACGATGCGGGCAACATGACCGTCTGTATTATTGACTCAGGTTACCAACAGTCAAACCCAGATCTAACGGCTAACAATGCTTCTGGTACCAATAACTCAGGTACAGGTAATTGGTATCAAGCAGGCGGCTCTCACGGTACTCATGTTGCGGGTACTATCGCAGGTGTAAATAACAGTGAAGGTGTGGTCGGTGTTTTACCAAACACTAATGTTAACCTGCATATCATTAAAGTATTCAATGCAAGTGGCTGGGGTTATTCTGGCGATTTAACAGATGCTGTTGATACTTGTGTAAATAACGGTGCAAAAGTGATAAACATGAGTTTAGGTGGCAGCGGCTCATCAAATGCTGAGCGTAATGCCCTTCAAGCAGCAGCTGATCAAGACGTATTGTTAATCGCTGCATCAGGTAATGATGGTAATACAACATTATCTTATCCAGCATCATACGACTCAGTAATGGCCGTAGGTGCACTTGATAGCAATAACCAACACGCTGAATTTTCACAATACACAAGCCAAGTAGAAATTTCTGCACCAGGTGAAGCGGTATTATCAACTGTGGCTGGTGATGGTCGATTAGGCTACATTTCTGTTGGTTCAACAACGTACGGCAATGACTTTGTTGTTCCTCAAACTCGATATATCCAAAGTGGTGGAAGTTTCTCAGTAACTAATATTAACGGCAGCGCTTCTGGCACATTAGCAAGCTGTACAATCTCTGGCAGTAGCTATAGCTGTAGTAATGTAAATGGTAACATCTGTTTAGCTGAGCGTAATGACAACCAAAAAGGTAGTAATTACCCAGAAATTAATCCAGCGAAAGCTTGTGCCGACGCTGGTGCAGCTGCGGTAATCGTTTACGGTAATACTGATCGCCCTGGTTTACAAAACCCATTCTTAGTTGATGCAAACTCAGACGTTACGGTACCAACAGTATCTGTAGATCGTGCGCTTGGTCAACAATTAATGGGACAGTTAGGTTCAAACGCGACAGTTAATGTTGTCGGCTCTCAAGATTACTCATACTACAATGGTACTTCAATGGCGACACCTCATGTCGCGGGTGTTGCAGCACTAGTATGGAGTAACAATATTAGCTGTACAGCTGAGCAAGTTCGTTCAGCATTAAAAAGCACAGCATTAGATATCGATGCACCGGGTCGTGATGACAAAACTGGTTTTGGTTTAGTGCAAGCTAAAGCTGCTTCTGATTCACTTGCTTCATCTTGTAGCGGTACAACGCCACCACCTCCAACAGGTAACGTATTAGAAAATGGTGTAGCTAAAACAGGTTTAAGTTCAAGCAGTGAGATCAACTTCACAATGGAAGTACCAGCGGGTGCGACTGACCTTACTTTCAACATGAGTGGTGGTACAGGTGATGCGGACTTATATGTTAAGTTTGGTTCGGCTCCAACATCAAATAGCTACGACTGTCGTCCATACAAAAATGGTAACGCAGAAAGCTGCCCTATCTCAAATGTACAAGCAGGTACCTACTACGTTAAAGTGGTTGCTTACTCTGCTTTTAGTGGTGTTTCATTAACCGGCTCTTACACTGAACCAACTACTGGTGGTGGCGGTGGCGCTACAGGTGGTAGTGCATCAGTTACTGACATCAGTGTATCTCGTCGTCAATGGCAGTACTACACAATTGATATTCCTGCAGGTATGTCGACGTTAGACTTTGTCATGAGTGGCGGTACAGGCGATGCTGACTTATATATTCGTCAAGGTTCGCAACCAACATCATCACAGTATGACTGTCGTCCATATAAGAGTGGAAACAACGAAACTTGTACATTCAACAACCCAGCTTCAGGTACATGGCACATTGGCATCTACGGATACTCTGCAGCAAGCGGTGTTGATTTAAATGTTACTTACAATCCATAACATTTAAACCATTTGCTTAAGTTACTCCCATGCTTAAGCAAATCCCTGAACAATAAAAAAGCGGCCTAATTGGCCGCTTTTTTTTAGCGTAAAAATTACCAAATTCTTACACGTTGATCTTCAGGTAAGTATAGTGCGTCGCCTGGTTTTACGTCGAACGCCTTGTACCAAGCATCGTGGTTACGCGGAGCTAATGCACGGAATTGACCTGGCGCATGCGTACCCGCTCTTAGTTGGTTCAACATACTTTGCTCAGTTCGCTTTTCCTTCCATACTTGTGCCCAAGCTAAGAAGAATCGTTGATCACCAGTCACACCGTCAATAACAGGTGCCTCTTTACCATTCAAGCTAAGTTTGTATGCGTGATAAGCCATTGCTAAACCACCTACATCACCAATGTTTTCGCCTAAGCTGTTACGACCATTAACAAAGTTCTCTGGAATTGGTTCATACTTACTGTATTGCTCAGCTAGTGCATCTGCTTTAGCATCAAAGGCAGCACGATCTTCGTCTGTCCACCAGTTACGCTGAATACCATTGGCATCAGATTTCGAACCTTGATCGTCAAAACCATGTCCCATTTCATGGCCAATAACCGCACCGATAGCACCGTAGTTAACCGCTGCATCTGCATTTGGATCAAAGAATGGTGGTTGTAAAATCGCAGCAGGGAAAACGATCTCGTTGAATGACGAGTTGTAGTATGCGTTCACACGTTGTGGAGTCATGCCCCAACGGTTACGATCAGTTTTTTCAAGCTCTTTAGCAACACTGTCTGCGCGGAAAAACTCACGCATATTTTGTACGTTTCCTACAAGATCACCCTTATCGATAGTTAAACCATCAAACTCTTGCCATACATCTGGGTAGCCAATTTTAGGATTGAACGCTGCAAGTTTAGCGCGCGCGTTAACTTTTGTTTCATCTCCCATCCAGTCAAGACCATCAATACGTTCACCTAATGCTGTACGTAAGTTTTCAACAAGCTCCGCCATTTGCGCTTTTGATGACTCTGGGAAATAACGGTCTACATAGACTTTACCAATCGCAAAACCTAACGATTGCGTACCAGACATTTGTGAAATAGCACGCTTCCAACGAGGGCGTGGCTCTTGCTGACCACGAAGCTCTTTGCCGTAGAAAGCAAAATTAGTGTTGAAAATGTCTTCAGACAACATGCTCGAATTGCCCGAAATAGCATGGAAGGTCAGGTAGTCTTTCCATACATTAATATCTTCGCTATTAATTAGCGCGATCATCGCTTTGATAGGCTCAGGTTGCGACATGTTTAACTGTGGAACCTTGTAACCTGTTTGTTCAAAGTATAAATCCCAGTTAAAACCAAGATATTCTTTTGCAAGGTCAGCACGCTCGATCTGATTAAGTGTTAAGTCACGATTACGACGCTTTTCTCGCGGCCAATGTCCTTCAGCAATTTTGGTTTCTAATGCTAGGATAGCTTCAGCACGCTCAGTACCATTTTCAATACCTGCAAACTTCAGCATGTCTGCAATATGCGCAACATAAGCTTCACGCGTTTTGGCAAAGCGCTCACTATCAACAAGGTAGTATGAACGATCAGGCAAGCCTAAACCGCCAGCACCCAGTGACATTTCATATTTGTTTGGATCTAAACGGTTAAACCACATGCCGCCACCTAACGGTGAAGAGACGCCATTTAACCAAGCATTACCAAAAATCTTTGTTAGATCATCGGTTGATTTAGCTGCAGCAATTTGGTCAAGTGTACCTTGAATTGGGCTAATGCCCTTTTTGTTAATTGTTTCCACATCCATGAATGAATGATAGAAATCTGAAATCATTTGCTCTTCAGCATTTAAATTTTTACGACTTGTAATGTCATCGATGATTTCCTTCACTTGCTTCTCGCTACGTTCAGCTAGCGCTGTAAACGCACCAAAGCGAGTTTTATCTGCAGGCATTTCGTAGTTGTCATACCAAGTACCACTTGCATACATAAAGAAGTCATCGCCCGGTTTAACATCAAGGTTACGCGCAGTTAGATCTACACCGAAACTACCTAATTCAGCTTTACCTTGTTCAACACTGGGTGCTGTCGTTTGTTCTTGTTTTTGTTCTACAACTTTTGGCGCGTCAGCCGGCTTTTCACCACATCCCGCCAATAATGCTGTGCCTAACGCAACAGCAACCAATGATTTTTTCATTTGATTTTTTCCTCAACTAATTACACATCAAATACTATGATGGCTTGTATTTTAAATACTTACTTCAGAAGCAGTTTATCTTACTGCTCTTTTTAGCTCTAGCATATTTACTGTAACATTTTTTTAACATTTGTATGCTTTATCACGCAATTTATTATTCGGCTACGCAATCTAAATCAAATAAGTTCACCAATATCGCGCCATATTTCGACAATTGATGGTATTGTTGACTTTTCAACTACCCTCTGCCAAGAAAAAACAGCTATGTGCATTTTGTTTATCGCAGTCAAGAAACACCCAGACTATCCATTAATTATCGCCGCAAACCGTGATGAATTTCACGCAAGGCCTACTAAGGAAATGCACTGGTGGAAAGGCGAAAATTTGTTAGCCGGTAAAGATACGCAGGCAGGTGGTACTTGGTTAGCCATTACTAACCAAGGCGATATATCAGCATTAACGAATTACCGTAAGCTTCCATTAGTTCAAGGGAACTTCAATAGCCGAGGTAAACTTCCCTTATTGGCTTTACGATCTTCCTCTGCTGAAATAAATCAACATCTAACGACTGAACATCGACAATATCAAGGCTTTAACTTGCTATACGGCAATAGTCAGGGACTTATGTGTTTCGACAGTGTAAAACAGCAGTTTACCGAGATAAAAAGTGGTTTTCACAGTATATGTAATGGCTCTCTCGACGATATTTGGCCAAAAATGGCGCAAGGTGAAATCGCGTTAGAAACCTATGTAACGCAAAATAAAGTAATTGAGCACGATGCTCTACTATCGATTTTGCAAAACACACAACGGGCTCCTGATGAATTACTCCCTGATACGGGTATTGGACTGGAATGGGAAAGAAAGCTAAGTGCAATAAAAATTGAAGGACCCGAATACGGAACACGCTCGTCTTGTGTTTATACGCAGTCAGTATCAGGAAAAATACACGTATCTGAAACAACCTATTGTCCACAAGGTAAAATAATCAAAAAACATACCTTTGACTGGATACTGGATATAAAAAACGCCACCTGCTAATCAAGCGGCATTTTTTAACTCATAGCGTAATATATGTTGTATCACAATTAGATTAAGACACAATTACTTACCTCGCTTAAGCTTTATAGATATTTTTCCCATATACAAGAACCACATCAACAGGGTTAACCAAAATAGACTACCGCCGCCACTTGATGTTTCCACGTCCGGCTCAGGAGTAACAACAATAACTTCCTCTTTATTCAAAATCGTAAAACTTGTTGTTTTGCTCTGACTTAACTCACCATCAAACACCGTCACTTTCAATTCAACAACACTATCACTACTTACTTCAGGTGCGCTAATTGATATATTTGCACCGTAAACATCATCAATTGACACAGCTGGTCCCGAAATTTGCTCCCATAAGTAAGTTAGTGGGTCATTATTGTCATCATTACCAATGGCACTAATACTAATACTATTACCTTCTATCACTTCAACTTGATGAGCTTCAATTATTACATCTGGTGCAATATTAGGCTCCGTTTCTACTCTTTGTGTCGTTAATGCACCAGGGTCTTCGATAGAACCATTTGCCATGCCATCAGCATCATTCGGCCCACCGTCTTGAATAATTAACTGAATACAGTTATTTCCCTCAACGAGACCTTGAGCAGATACTTGAGAATACGCCGTGCTTCTTGCCACAGGGCAGTTGCCACTGTCATCGAACACTGCAGAGCTAATGGTATTATTTTCATCCTCAACAAAATTATACCAACCGGTACTAACACTGTATTTTCGATACACAGCTTCTGCTGGAATCGACTCACCGTCTGCTAGCGGTAGAACGATTGCAGCTGTTGCACCGTGCTTTAGCAAGCCATTTACAGTAAAGTTATAGACTGGCGTTTTGAGTTCAAAACTTTCATCGTTAGTGTCTGCATCTTCATCACTAACCACCTGAGCTAATTCATCAATGCTAATACCTGATTGATTCACCTCAACACCCAAACGAGAAACGAATAAACCTAACGAGATCTGTAAACCTTCCTCAGTTTGCAAAGGCTGGGTATTATCACTCGTAGGCAGTCGCGTGTTGT
Organism: Thalassotalea loyana; assembly: GCF_030161435.1. GTDB lineage: Bacteria > Pseudomonadota > Gammaproteobacteria > Enterobacterales > Alteromonadaceae > Thalassotalea_G > Thalassotalea_G loyana. Next base: position 344,897 of record NZ_BSSV01000004.1, read on the forward strand.
TATCATCGTTATCAAGATAATCTGCAATACCGTCACCATCGCTGTCATAATACCCTTCATCCGCATCATTAATACCATCATTATCAGAATCAAACGCTCTTTCAAGTAACGGTAGCTCAGCAATAATCAGTTGAATAAATCTACTCACTGAAAAAGAATCACTTGTGTTGCTCTCTATTGCGCTTGCTTCGAGGTGATATATCCCTGCATTAATATTGCTAGGATCGAATTCAAAGGTTAACTCATCCGCATCTCTAATTTCATTTGTAATAGTAGCGTGATTTGTCGACCAGAAAATGTCATGACTATCGTTCTGGTTGATGTCATGTACAGTTGCAACAATCTTAACCACCCCATTAGTAGGGTCGATAACACTTACGGGCTGTTCATTTTGAAATACCCTTAAACCAAGTAGAGGAGCAACATTGTCTTGCGTTAATAAAAGCTGACTTTCCCTAGTATGACCAATAAAAGCATTTTCACTACTATCTATTTGCAACTTCAAATCATCGCTACTATCCAAGTCCTCCGGAATAACGACAGCTAGTTGACCATACTGGCCCTGTTCTATGTTTCCAACTAGCTGGTTATTAACAAATCCATTAACTAGCAAACTATAGGCAATTTGCACTGGATAATCGGCAGCAACACCACTTAAATGGACGCTAACGTTATAACTGCCACCCGCTTCAACAGGGTATTGATTGGCAATTGTTAGCTGTGGCACCACATCAACATTTATTGCTGAAATAGCGATATTGCCTTCTTTGTCACTTGCTTGTACCTCAATTGTATGACGCCCAGAAACCAATCGTGTTTCACCAATAATCGAAGCATTAATTTCGCCATCAACCAAGTCAGTTGCAATAACTTCGATTAAGTTAGCGATGTTAGTTAAACGGCCCTGTGCATGAAATGACAAGTTAGATAATTGCTCAAACACTGGCGCAGTAGTATCAATGACGGTAATTAATTGCTCACGGCGCGTTTGATTTCCTGACTCGTCTGTGGCTGACCATGTGACAATATGTTCGCCTAACGAAAATTCAAAACTGTCTCTGTCAACGCTTATGACTGGATTTTCATCCGTATCGTCAGAAATAGTTGGCGTACCAACATCAACAAAGGTTAATGTGCCTGTCGCTTCAACTGTTATATTTTCAAGGCCACTGATCGTTGGCGCTTGCGTATCTATCACTGGCGTCTCATCATGGATTAATGGGTTTTCATCATCAACGTCAGGGATACCGTCGCCATCATCATCTCCATCTTGGTTGTTACCAATGCCGTCGCCATCAGTATCAAGTGTTTCCGATGAATCATTTGGGAATGCATCAGCGTTGTCACCAACACCATCATTATCAGTATCAAGTGTTTCCGACGAGTCATTTGGGAACGCATCAGCGTTGTCACCAACACCATCATTATCAGTATCAAGTGTTTCCGACGAATCATTTGGGAATGCATCAGCGTTGTTACCAACACCATCATTGTCAGTATCGAGTGTTTCCGACGAATCATTTGGGAACGCATCGGCGTTGTCACCAACACCATCATCGTCAGTATCAAGTGTTTCCGACGAATCATTTGGGAACGCATCGGCGTTGTCACCAACACCATCATCGTCAGTA
>NZ_BSSV01000005.1 GCF_030161435.1 Thalassotalea loyana
ATGGCCGTTGCCTCGAAGCGAGATGCGCATTCTACGCTTCTCAATTTTGATGTCAACAACTTTTTGAAAAACTTTTTAAATTATTTTTCTACGTTGTTTGACCCGTTTGCTATTCATTTAGACTAACTAAACTTATCAAAACACTTCGTTGGGTTGTCCCGAAGAAGTGGATGCGCATTTTAGGGATTTTTTATCACACGTCAACACTTATTTTTAAATTAATTTTTGTTTGCCTAATTAGTCTACAAAGTGACAAATAAATAAGCGGAATCACTATATTTTGCTGGAAAAACGTCGATTTTTGTTAATTTAAAATCTTTTCGTTTATTTTGCGGTAAGATGTGGCAATACAGGTTCATATTAAAAGAGATGAATATGGAAAATAACATTCGCCCTTTTAAGGGGATATTGCCAACAATAGGTGTAAATACTTATATAGATTCAAGTTCTATTGTTGTAGGTGACATAACTATAGGAAACGATAGCAGTATATGGCCTCTTGTTGCTATGCGTGGTGATGTTAATAAAGTCACCATTGGCCATAGAACGAACGTCCAAGACGGCAGCGTGCTTCATGTTACAAGAAAAAGCGATACTAACCCTGACGGTAATCCACTGATTATTGGTAATGATGTAACCATCGGTCATAAATGTATGCTCCATGGCTGCACATTGGGGAATCGTATTCTAGTTGGAATGGGCGCAATTATTATGGACGGGGCAATTGTTCAGGATGATGTTTTTATTGGAGCAGGAACCTTAGTCCCACCAAACAAAATATTGGAAAGTGGTTTTTTATACGTTGGTAACCCAATGAAGAAAGCTCGCACTTTAAAACCTGAAGAGCAAGCTTTTCTAGCAAAATCTGCGGAAAACTACGTTATTCTAAAAAATGATTATTTAAAGGGTTAATTCAATAGCGCTGAAATCATCTGGCTCGTGATCTTCGAGCCAGTCTTCTACCGCCATCTCAATATCAAACTTTAAACTATCGGTATAATCAGTTTGCTTGGTATATACCGTAATGGTGATTAGTTGCCCCGATGCCAACCCTGTTAACCGCCAGCTATCACCTGTATATGTTAAGTCATCATTAAGAAGTATTGCCTGGTTCATAATTACATCTGCGCTCGTAACGTTGCAACGACTTGATTGACATTAGGCATAACACCACGCCACAAATAGAAACTTTGAGCAGCCTGCCCTACTAACATGCCTAAACCATCTATCAGATTTTCACTACCAGCTTGCTTGGCAAAATTTAAAAATGGGGTTAGTTCCTTGCCGTACGTCATATCGTAGCAGATCACCGAGGTCGTAATAATCGATGCGGGCACCGGTAGCGACTGACCATTTAATCCAGCTGACGTTGCATTGATGACCACATCTACTGACATATCCTCTAATTGGTCAAAGGTAACGACATTAATAATATTATCGGGATATTGGCTAGCAATGTCTTGTGCCCTTTTAAGGGTTCGATTAGCAATAATTAATTGGCTAGGCTGGTGTTCAAGGATTGGCGCAACCACACCTTTTGCTGCACCACCAGCGCCAAGTATTAAAATACGTTTACCCTTTAACGGTACTTGGTTATTAAGTAAATCATTAACTAAGCCAACGCCATCAGTGTTGTCACCTTTAATCTTATCGCCATCAATAATTAAGGTATTAACTGCGCCAGCCTTAGCCGCAAACTCACTTAATTCATCACACAATTCAAATGCTTCTTCTTTAAAAGGCGCAGTAACATTTACCCCTTTAATATTATCGTTTTTGAATTGCATTATTGTTTGATAAAAGTCACCTTGTTCAATCAGGTGCTTATCATAATTGAGCTGCTGTTTTGTTTGCTGAGCAAATAACTGGTGAATTGTCGGTGACTTTGATTGTTTAATCGGGTTTCCAACGACGAAGTATTGATCCATAGGTAATCGAATTTAAAGGACAGGTGGACAAGCTTAATTAATTTACAGGATAAAAAAAAGCAGCAATTATTAAACAAAAAAAAGCAGCAATAAAATTGCTGCTTAAGGGCATCGGAGTTTTTCAATCACTCGATTAAAACTTGTAACCTACTTGAAGTGAGTAAACGATTGGGTCAATGTTCACGTCAACGTAACCATCTGCTGCACCACCTAGTGCTTTAAAGTGAGCTGTTGTATCGATATCGATGTAACGAACAGATGCATTGATTGACCAGTTTTCGTCAAAATAGTAGTCAGCACCAATCTGTGCGCTTAATCCCCAAGAATTTTCTAAATTTAAGTCGCTTAAATTCAATGGTGAGTCAGAGCCTTCCATCGCTGGATTAAAGTCATCTTCAAAGAAAAACGTATAGTTAATGCCAGCACCAACATATGGTTTGAAGTTTGAATTAGTGTCAAAGTAGTATAAAGCACTTAACGTAGGTGGTAAGTGTTTAGTTTCACCAAGGTTTGTTTTTGTGCCATCGCCTAAGTTAACAGTAATATCATGTGAAAAAGGTGTCGCCGCTAACAATTCAACCGCCCAATTTGAATCGATGAAGTAAACTAAGTTCAAGCTGACTTGAGTATCATCTTCTACAGACGCCTTTAAATTGCCTAATCCGATATCAACTGGAGCGCCACCCGCGTAGATTACATGTTCAGCACTGTCTGGTTGTACGTTTACCAAACCACCGCGAACAACAATGTCACCTGCTTGGTAACCGCCAGCAAAAGCTGATACTGATAAAGATGATAAAACTGCAACTGCTAATAAGTTCTTTTTCATAAGAATGATTCCTAACTAAGTAATGGGCGTAGTTTATCGACTTAGGAATCAACAAAACTTGATTTACCTCAAAAAAGAAAATGTAAAAACTTTATCAATGTGTAAACAGTGTTAAAGCATGATCTATATCAAAAAATCCAATTGAACTTTTTATTTGTTAGCTTGCTTGACGCTAACTAGTTGATATATGAATGCAGTTATAGGGTGAGTTGTTTATTCTAAAATCAAAAAAAGGTGCCTCTCATTCACAAGCTGCACCTTTTTCATATTTTAACGTTACAAACTGTTTTCTATTTGTAATCTATTTAAGCCAATCTTGTGGTGTTAAATAATCAAGTAACTTTGCTTCTTCACTACCAGCGTCAGCCTGGTAGTTATACTCCCATCGAGCAAGTGGTGGCATCGACATCAAAATTGACTCAGTTCTACCGCCAGATTGGAGGCCAAATAGTGTTCCCCTGTCGAACACCAAATTAAACTCGACATAACGACCACGACGATAAAGCTGAAATTGACGTTGACGCTCGCCAAATTCAGTATCTTTACGCTTGTTCATAATAGGTACATATGCATCGATATAACCTTCACCAACCGCTTTGATATAGTCAAAACTCTTATCAAATCCCCATTCATTGAGATCATCAAAGAAAAGGCCACCTACTCCACGAGTCTCGTTTCGGTGCTTTAAAAAGAAGTAATCATCACACCACTTTTTATGTTCACTATAAACGTTGTCACCAAATGGAGCGGTTAAATCATGTGCTACCTGGTGCCAGTGTTTTACATCCTCATCAAACGGGTAAAATGGTGTTAAATCAAAGCCGCCACCAAACCACCAAACAGGCTCCTCACCTTCTTTTTCGGCAATAAAGAAACGAACATTTGCGTGAGATGTTGGAATGTATGGGTTTTTAGGGTGAATAACGAGTGAAACACCACAAGCTTGCCATGTTCGGCCTGCCAGCTCAGGGCGATGAGCGGTTGCTGACGGAGGTAACTTATCACCCGACACATAAGAAAAGTTGACGCCACCTTGCTCAATTACCAAACCATTTGTCAGTACGCGCGTGCGCCCACCCCCACCGGCTTCACGTTGCCAGTTATCTTCAACAAACGTTCCTGAGCCATCAGCATGCTCTAGCGCTTGGCATATCTGATCTTGCAATGACTTTAGATAATCAATAACCGAATTAATGTTTACTTGGCTCATGTTCTAAATACTTCTCCTGTTAAACCATCAATAATTTTAGATGGTTGAGTAAAGCCTAAGGTGTCACCTTCAACAATGAAGTCGACAAGTTCACCAAGATTTTGTTTTACGTCTGATGCTGTTCTTGCTGGTTCATGCCCCGTCAAATTAGCACTTGTCGAAACAATAGGGCCATTTACTTCATTGCAAAGCGCTACCACATCCGGTTGGCTTGTTACTCGGACAGCGATTGAAGAAAACTTTCCTGTTAAAAAAGCCGGTACATCTGCTTTTGCAGGAAGCACTTGTGTAATCCCGTCAGGCCAACGAGATAGCACGCTAAAACGCTTGTCTTGTGGTATGAGACTATCATCAACAAATGGTAACAACTGAGAATAATTTGCGGCGAGTAAGATCAACCCTTTTTCTATTGGTCGCTGTTTTATAGACAATAGTTTTTCAACGGCGGCTTGGTTTGTAGGATCACATCCCAAACCAAATACCGCCTCTGTTGGATAGGCGATTATTCCGCCTTCTTGATATGCTTGAACTGCACTTTCCATCGGTTAACTGTTTTATTGAACATTTGAAAAGTGCTAATTATATCCCTTTGGTAGTCTATCTCCAGAAAATTAACAAAATAAGCTGACTTAGCTCGCTTGCGCAGGCATATTTCTTACTTTCTCTCTTAGAATAAACTTTTGCACCTTGCCGGTTGATGTTTTTGGTAGATCCTCAAAAACAATTGTTTTCGGGCATTTGAAATGCGCTAGATGCTGACGACAAAATGCAATGATTTCCTCTGTTGATAGCTGTTCACCAGGTTTTAGTGATACAAACGCGCATGGTGTCTCACCCCAAGTCTCACATGATTTTGCAACAACCGCAGCCTCAAGCACTTTAGGGTGTTGAAATAACACACCTTCGACTTCAACCGAAGAGATGTTTTCACCGCCAGAAATAATAATATCCTTCGAACGATCACGAATTTCAATATAACCGTCAGGGTGCTTTACTGCTAAGTCGCCAGAGTGAAACCAACCATGTTTGAACGCATTCTCTGTCGCCGTAGGGTTCTTCAAATATCCCTTCATTGTTGTGTTGCCGCGAAACATAATTTCACCGATGGTGGTCGCATCACTTGGAACAGGCTTCATCGTTTCAGGATCGAGCACATCTACATGCTCTTGCGTTGGATATTTTACGCCTTGACGTGCTTTTAGTGCAGCTCGCTCATCTTCATCCTTGTTTTCCCACTCAGGTTTCCACTGACTCACCACACACGGACCATAAACTTCAGTTAAACCATAAGACTGCGTTATATCAAAGCCTAGTGACTCCATTCCTTTTATGACAGCCGCAGGGGGGGGCGCGCCTGCAGTCATAGCCTTAATATTTCTAGGAATGTTTAATTTTAATTCTGCTGGAGCATTTAAAATCATGTTTAACACAATGGGTGCTCCACAGAAATGTGTAACTTGATGATCAACAAACGCTTGCACAATAGCTTCAGGCTCAACTTGACGCAAACAAACATGAGTACCGCCGGCAGCTGTAATTGTCCATGGAAAGCACCAGCCATTACAATGAAACATTGGCAACGTCCATAGATAAACTGGGTGCTCACCAAGAGGCCAAATTAACGTATTGCCTACTGCATTTAAATAAGCACCACGATGACTATAAACGACACCTTTCGGGTTACCTGTTGTCCCTGATGTGTAGTTTAATGCCAAGGCTTGCCATTCATCTGTAATGAAATTATCTGTATATTCAGCAGTGCCCTCTTTTAGTAATGCTTCATAAGTTAAGCTACCGATCAAGTCACCATTACCAATATCATCAATATTAATCACTAATGGATTACGGCTTGAAAGCGACAACGCTTTACGCATCACTTCTGAGTAGGCTGTATCAACAAACAACACATCACATTCACCGTGATCTAGAATAAATGCTAATGCTTGGGCATCCAGGCGAGTATTCAACGAATTCAATACCGCGCCGGTAATTGGTACTGCAAAATGAGCTTCGAGAAAAGCAGGAATATTTGCCGCCATGACAGTAACGGTATCACCCACTTGCACGCCTCTAGCAATGAGTGCTGACGCGAGTCGGTTTACATTATGGTAGTACTCTTTATATGTAATCTTTTGCTCACCATGAATAATAGCAATACGGTCTGGAAAAACTTGCGCCGTGCGCTGTAAAAAGTTAACGGGAGAAAGCGGCGTATTATTGGCATAAACCTGATCTAGGCCTTGTTGATAGATATTATTCATCTTATTCACCTTGACTAAAAAATCGACACACTATGATTGTATGTTGAGAATAAGAAATAGATATTGTGCTTTAGTCTAATACCTGGGGTGTTAACGCATTATGTTCAAACCAATGAACTGTTGAAGTTTCGCTCAGCTAGAAACACAGGTATAATAGCCGCCAATTCATTTCTGCCCTCTTGCAGTTTATTTACACAGTTAATAAAAAGGCATTTTTATCATGACAGTTGGTATCATCATGGGGTCTAAGTCGGATTGGCCGACAATGACACACGCAGCACAAATGTTAGATTCACTTGGTGTGAAATATGAAACTAAAGTTGTTTCTGCTCACAGAACACCACATTTGCTTGCTGACTACGCAGAAAACGCAAAAGATCGTGGTATCAAAGTGATTATTGCAGGCGCTGGTGGTGCCGCGCATTTACCTGGTATGGCTGCTGCATTTACCAGCTTACCTGTATTAGGTGTACCTGTTCAGTCTAAAGCGCTTAATGGTCAAGACTCACTTCTCTCTATAGTTCAGATGCCAAAAGGCATCGCAGTGGGCACACTCGCTATTGGTACTGCCGGTGCAGCAAATGCAGGCTTACTTGCCGCACAAATTTTAGCAACTCATGATGAGACTATTATGGCTAATGTCGAAAAGTTCCGTGCAGAGCAAACACAAACCATTTTAGACAACCCTGATCCAACACAACCATAATGATGAAAAAAGTTCTTGTACTTGGTGCCGGCCAACTTGCTCGCATGATGGCGTTAGCAAGTAAGCCTCTTAATATTGAAGTAAGAGCCTACGATGTGGGTTCTGATAAAGTGATAGATCCACTCGTTAATAGCCTCGTTTACGGTGACTTAGAAGATGGTCTCGCATTCGCGGATGTTATTACGGCTGAATTCGAACATATTAGCCATGACGTTTTAGCTATTTGTGAAGCGACTGGAAAATTATTTCCGTCAAGCCAAGCAATCAAAACAGGTGGCGATCGCCGTCTAGAAAAAGCGTTACTGGATGATGCAGGGGTTGCTAACGCACCACACAAAATCATCCATACGAAAGAAGACTTTGATGCCGCACTTGACTCATTGAGCTTACCCCTTATCTTAAAAAGTGCCCTCGCCGGCTATGATGGAAAAGGTCAATGGCGACTCAAAGATAAAGCGGAAAGTGAAGCAATTTGGCTTGATATCCAAGCCTTTTTCGATGGCGCGAAAGGCTCAGAGCAACAGGGTGTAATCGCGGAACAAATGATTCCTTTTGATCGCGAAGTATCACTTGTTGGTGTTCGCAACAAGCATGGCGAAACTTATGCCTACCCGCTAACAGAAAACCATCATTGCAATGGTGTTTTGAGTGTTTCACTAGCCGTTAACGAAAAACAAGAGCTACAAAAACAAGCTGCCGAAGCATTCGATAGCATTGCTAATACATTGGATTATGTTGGTGTACTCGCTATTGAGTTTTTCCAAGTTGGTGACAAATTATTAGTCAATGAAATCGCCCCAAGGGTCCATAATTCAGGCCATTGGACACAGCAAGGCAGTGATACATGTCAATTTGAGAACCATATTCGTGCTGTTGTTGATTTGCCATTAGGCTCAACTCATCTTGTCCGTCCTGCGGCAATGATCAATATTTTGGGTCCAGATCACGTTGATCACCAAGTACTTAATGTGCCATCGGTAGCGATGCATTGGTACGGAAAGTCGAAGCGTCCGGGCCGTAAGATGGGACACATCAATGTTTGTGGTGATACTAAAGCTCAATTAATTGAGCGCTTAAATAAAATCGCAAGCATCTTACCTGAAGATGAATTCCCTGAAGTTGCGCAATATATTGAACAACTAACGTAGATACAACCTAGATGAATAAAGGCCCTGAACGTCATTAACGTTAAGGGCCTTTTTTATATTAGCTAATGCGTATTATTGAAATTTTCCGCACTTTTTATTAGCGCATTGTAGCTTTTCACCACTTGCCATATTTCTTTTCAGTAATAATTCAAAACCACATTCGTTACAACTGCCCTTAACGGGTTGATGGTTTACCGCAAACTTACACTTTGGGTAACAGTCACATGCGTAGAAGGTTTTGCCATACCGGCTTTGTTTTTCATGCAACTGCCCTTTCTTACAGCTTGGGCAAGTGACTAATTCGCTCTCGTCTTCTTCTTCCACTGCATTAGGGTCTTCAATATGATGACAAGCAGGAAAGTTACTACAGCCAATAAACATACCATAGCGGCCTTGCTTGACCGCTAGCTCATGACCACACTCAGGACAGCTCGTCCCTGACAAGATTTTGTCTTCAACTTTTTCATGCTCGACGATAGGACGAGTATATTGACAGGTTGGGTAAGATACACACCCTAAAAACGCACCATTTTTAGAATGCTTGATTGCAAGCTCAGAACCACATTCTGGACACACTTCATACGCCTTTTCTAAGGCATGTTCATGACGCTCAAATAATGAATCATCGTGTTCAGACATAATTAACCAAATCTTGTAAACAGATAACTAGATAAGCTAATTATGTCATAAAACACCCATAAATGAATATGACTTGATGAAGGATTATGCCTTAATGCAATGGTCCGTCAGGTACTTCATCAAAAATCAAATCCTCGAGTTGAGAATATGCCGATTCCTGACCTGGAACATTAAATAGTACCATTAATATCACCCATTTCAGGTCATCTAATGTGAACTCTTTAGTGTCAAGCTCCATCACGCGGTCTATCACCAACTCACGTGTTGTAAAATCAAGGACATTGACTTGCTCTAGGAATAATAAGAAACCACGACATTGAGTATCTAACAACTGCATTTCTTCAGTTGTGTATATCCTCACAGAATGGTTATTGATTTTAGTTAAGCATGGGAATGCTTCAGCATCTTGCAAGGCAGCAAGTTGTTCAAGCCACTTTAACGCTTTATAGATTTCATCTTGGTGAAAACCAGCACCCTTAAGCTCATCCGTTAATGTGTCGTTATCAACCATAACTTCTGCTTCTGAGTGAATATAGTTTTCAAAAAGGTACATAAGAATGTCAAACATCACTACCCCCTAGTTAACTTCAAGTAGCCTCCTGGTACAGCTGCTACCAGACCTCTAAGCTCAAGAACTGTTAGTCGACTTAACACTTCCTCTATGGGAAGTTGCGTTCGAGAAACAACCACATCAATTGGTGTTATTTCATCTCCCACACTAGCTAACAATGAGTCTTTTAACAAGCCTTGATCGTTGGTTTTTTCACATTCATTTTTACCAGCTTGATTTTCCAACAATAGCGGTGCTGAAAAATCGATAGCCAACTCATAAAGTATATCGGCCACCTCAGTAACAAGTTTAGCACCTTGTTTAATTAACGCATGACAGCCTGATGACATTTCATTATGAATACTTCCTGGCACAGCAAATACATCCCTATTCTGCTCTAACGCCATTCTTGCCGTAATCAATGAACCGCTTTTCACCTTAGCCTCAATGACAAGGACACCAAGTGACAAGCCACTAATAATACGATTTCGTTTAGGGAAATGGCCTTGTTTTGCCACAGTTTTTGGTAAAAACTCACTAACAATTAGACCGTCGTTAGCCAATATTTTGTTCATTAATATTCCATGACGACGTGGATAAACGATATCAATTCCTGTCGCAATCACAGCAATCGTACTACTGGTGATATCAAGAGTTCCTTGGTGGGCAGCAGCATCGATACCTAGCGCCAACCCACTGGTGACGACAAGACCTTGGCTTGCAACATCTTTTGCAAAAGAAAAAGCCGTCTCCCTGCCAGTAACAGTGCAGCTTCTGCTTCCTACTATCGCGATCTGTTTGCGTAGCAACAATTGTCTGTTGCCTTTTACAAACAAAATAAATGGCGGATCAAAAATCTCCTTGAGCTGGAGAGGATAATCAGGGTCGTCAAATGCCACGATAGTGGCGCCTGCCTTCTCTGTGTCCTGGACTATATTGTTGATTCGCTGCCAGTCAGGCTGAAGGATACTCGAACGTTGAGCTTCGGTAAGCTTTAAGCTCGAAAGATCAGGGGGGTTACTAAATAATCTCGATATACCAAAAAGCTCAACAAGTTGAAGCTTTTTGGTATGGCTAAGTCTAGGTACTAATTTAAGCGCTAGCCAAAATTCAATATTTGTTCTAGCCATCTCTCCTCCTTAAGAGATAGCCTTTAGTACAGCTTAATCTAAGGGGCTGTCACCATATCTTTTAATCGAACAGGTTTGGTGGAATTTAAAATTAATGCCATCGCTGTTTTATCATAAGTTTTAAAAATCATCATCTTACCAACATTCTCCATCGGCATTTGGTAATCAGACTTCGATCGATTTGCCATGCGATGCCATCGAGATGCATCTTTGGTATATATCGGTCCCTGCTTTGTTTCAACGACGTCAGGGCTTACACGACCAATACTAAACACATCTCCGGCCTTAACACCTTGGCTTTCACCAAGGTTTATCATCACGACTTCTAGTTTCCCGAACTCTCGTCCACCAGATGCCGAGTAGATAATAGATCCCGCTAAGCCATCATTTGCACCTTGCATTGTATAATATGCAGGTAATTGTTGACCTTCGTTTACAGGCAATACAACATCGCCAGACCTTACTTCTCTTTTAACACCGTCCAAATACAAGGTTGCCGGAATATTGTTATCAATATCGCCTTCACGTAACGTTTTACCTGTACCAACTAGCACGGAGTGATAGCCCAATACTTCTTGAGATTCAGGATCAACTATTTCATCACCTTTTTGGTAAATCGCATACGCTTGGCCGAGTGTTAAGTTTCCTTTGACGTATAAATAAAAACCGTCAACGCTCGACTTATACCCTTCATCACTACCTAATATATACGGCATGTTATCTAAGCTAGCTTTGTCAAACACGCTAGCGTACTGAATATAAGGCTCAATAATGTTAAGTGGTAATGTCTCAACCGGATTTAGGTCTTTTAACTGGGTACGTACCTTTGGTGACCATTTTAGCTCAGGTTTACCTTTGACGAGCATTGGCTGACCTTGTGCATCAAAAACAAGGCGCAATTCATCACCAGGGTAGATTAAATGAGGATTATTTATTTCAGGATTTAGTCGCCAAAGTTTAGGCCACAACCAAGGTTTATTCAGAAATAAGCCTGAAATATCCCAAAGCGTATCTCCTTTTTTAACGACATATGTTTTTGGTGCATTCTCTTTTAAAGTGAGCTCATCTGCCAATGCGAGCATCGGTAAAAGGAAGCTAATTGTTGTTAATATTATTTTTTTTAACATGCTACCCTGCCTGTTATTCAATAACCACTATGATTAATTGCATTTAATGGCTAAAATTGAAACATAACATTCTATCTTGAATATCGCTAATTATTTTGAACAATTATGGCTATTTTAAACGTACTTAGATTCCCTGACGAAAGATTAAGAACTAAAGCAGAAGAAGTTGCTGAGGTTAACGACGAAATTATAAAGATCGTCGACGACATGCTTGAAACCATGTACGACGAAAAAGGTGTTGGCTTAGCGGCTACCCAAGTTAACATTCACAAACGCATTGTTGTTATGGATGTTTCTGATGAAGGCGATGAACCGATCGTTTTAATCAATCCTGAAATTATCGCGAAAAGTGACGAAACATTTATTAATGAAGAAGGCTGTTTATCGGTTCCTGGCTGTTACGCTAAAGTAACGCGCCACGAGCAAATAACAGTAAAGGCACTCGATCGTGAAGGTAACGAATTTACATTAGACGGCAACGAGTTAATGAGTATCTGTATTCAACACGAGTTGGACCATCTTGCCGGTGTGTTATTTGTAGATTACTTATCTCCATTAAAGCGAAAACGCATCCAAACAAAACTTGAAAAAGAAGCTCGCCTTGCGAAAGCGCAAGCGTAACTGAGTGATAGTAGGAATTTCTTTTGTCTAAACCGTTAAATATTATTTTTGCAGGTACTCCTGACTTCGCGGCTCAGCACCTGCAAGCACTCATCGATTCTCACCACAACGTAGTTGCCGTTTATTGTCCACCTGATAAACCGTCAGGGAGAGGAAAAAAGCTCACACCCTGCGCAACTAAACAACTTGCACTAGATAACAATTTAGTTGTTGAACAACCAGTAAACTTTAAAGAAGAAGTTGATCAGCAACAATTAGCAAGTTATCAAGCGGACGTCATGGTGGTCGTTGCGTATGGTTTGCTATTACCAGAAGTTATTTTGAATACACCTCGCTTGGGATGTATTAATGTTCATGGCTCGATACTACCCAAATGGCGTGGCGCGGCACCTATCCAGCGTTCATTAGAAGCCGGGGATGCGCAAACTGGCGTCACAATAATGCAAATGGATAAAGGGTTAGATACTGGTGACATGATTCTTAAAGCGTTTTGTGACATTACCGCTGAAGATACCAGTGCATCACTCTATGAAAAGCTTGCTGAACTTGGACCAAAAGCATTAATTGATACGCTAAGTTTAATGGCAGATGAACAACATAAAGCAGAAAAGCAAGATGATAGTCTAGCCAATTACGCTGCAAAGTTAGATAAAGCAGAAGCTGAGCTTGATTGGACGATGGACGCAAACACGCTCGATCGTAAAGTTAGAGCTTACATTCCTTGGCCTGTTGCTCAGTTCACCTTCACTGATGAAAAAGAACAACCACAACGCATTCGTATTTGGAAGGCTTCACCCAAAGTGATCGAGCATAATAAAACACCTGGAACAATATTGTCCGCCGACAAACAAGGCATTCTGGTTGCGACAGGCAATGGTGCCCTATCGCTCGAGTCGTTACAAATACCGGGTAAAAAACCGCTTGCTGTTCGTGATATTTTAAATGCGCGTGGACACTGGTTTGCTGAAGGTACACCAATTACAGGTTTAATTAATGAGTAAAAATGTTCGCGCACTCGCGGCAAAGTGCATTTTTAACGTTGTGGATAAAGGTAGAAGTTTGTCTGAAGAGTTGCCCGCTGCGCAAGCACTAGCGGCTGAGAAAGACTCTGCTCTACTTCAAGAAATTTGCTACGGTGTTATTCGCTACTTACCAGAGCTTGAATTTGATGTTCGCCACTTGGTTGACAAACCATTAAAAGGTAAACAAAGGGTCGCTCATTTTCTCTTACTTGTTGGTATTTATCAGTTGAAATACATGCGTATTCCTGATCATGCTGCACTTAATGAAACCGTTTCAGCAGCAAAACCGCTAAAGCAATTTCATTTGAAAGGCATGATCAATGGTGTATTACGTAACTTTTTAAGGCAAAGTGAACCTAGCCAGACTGAATTACCAGAGCCTATACAATATAACCACCCAGGCTGGTTTATTAACAAAATCAAAGCAGCGTATCCTGAAAAGTGGCAGTCAATTCTATCCGCCAATCAGGAAAAACCTCCTATGTGGTTGCGAGTAAATACACAACATCATAGTGTAGAGAACTATAGTAAATTACTATCAGATGCAGGCATTGATCACAGTATCAAACAAATGCTTTCATCAACGATTTTATTATCTAGCCCAGTCGACGTGAGTAAACTCCCGGGATTTGAACAAGGGCATGTATCTGTTCAAGACGGTGCTGCCCAGCAAGCTGGATGGTTACTCGAAAGCCAGGCCAACGATAAAGTGCTTGACTGTTGTGCGGCGCCTGGAGGCAAAACCTGTCATGTGCTTGAGTTAGCACCAAGCGTCGAAATGACAGCAATAGATATCGAAGATAAACGACTTGCGCGAGTTCAAGAAAATTTAACTCGTCTAGGTTTAGACGCCACCTTAATTAGTGCTGATGCAACAACTAATTCATGGTGGGATGGTGAGTTGTTTGACCGGATTTTACTTGACGCTCCTTGTTCAGCAACCGGTGTAATCAGACGACATCCCGATATCAAATGGTTAAGAAAATCGGACGATATCGATTCGCTAGCTAAAATTCAACAAGAAATATTGCAAAATATTTGGCAGATGCTAAAACCAGGTGGTACTTTGCTGTATGCTACCTGTAGCGTGTTACCTGATGAAAACAAAGCACAAATAGAAACGTTTTTAGCAAACACGCCAGAAGCTAAGCTTGTTCCTATAACGGATAACAGCAATGATATCGGTTGGCAGATACTGCCAGATGAAGAAGGTATGGATGGCTTTTATTACGCCAAACTAATAAAGAATAACTAACTCGGTGCAGTAGCGGAACACTGAATGAAAATAATAATTATAGGTGCAGGACAAGTTGGCGGTACACTAGCTGAGAAGCTGGTTGGTGAGCAAAATGACATTACGCTTATCGATATTGACCAAGACAAGCTGCGTGAGCTTCAAGATAAACTCGATTTACAAGTTATTGCTGGCGCAGGTAGCCATCCGGAAGTTTTGAAACAAGCCGGCGCTGAAGACGCTGATATGCTTATTGCAGTAACCAGTGACGATGCAACTAATATGATTGCCTGCCAAATTAGTTATTCGCTATTTGGTACAACGAAAAAAATCGCACGTATCCGGTCAGAGCAAATCCTCAAATACCGTGAAGACTTGTTTCATAACCAACATATTCCAATTGATCACATCATTGCGCCAGAGCAATTGGTTACTCGAGATATAGCTCGTCTAATAGATTATCCTGGCGCTTTACAGGTTCTAGAGTTTGCGGGCGGAAAAGTCAGTTTAGTAGCCGTTAAGGCATACTATGGCGGCTTACTTGTTGGTCATGCCCTTTCAACCCTGAGAGAGCACATTCCAAATGTGGATACCCGTGTTGCAGCAATCTACCGTCGAGGTAAACCTATTCGTCCACTTGGCACTACCGTGATTGAAGCTGATGATGAGGTATTCTTTATTGCTGCGACAAAACACATCCGTGCCGTTATGAATGAGCTTCAAAAGCTGGAACCTGCTTATAAACGCATTATGATTGCAGGCGGCGGTAACATTGGCGCAGGACTCGCCAGCATTCTTGAAAAAAATCATCAAGTTAAGCTAATTGAACGCAACGTTGAACGCGCAGATCAACTTGCACAGGAGCTCAAGAACACCGTTGTCTTCTCAGGCGACTCGTCTGATCAAGAATTGCTGGTTGAAGAGCACATTGATCAATTCGATGTCTTTATCGCCGTGACTAATGACGATGAAGCCAACATTATGTCGTCTCTCTTAGCTAAGCATTTAGGCGTAAGAAAAACCATGGTGCTCATTCAACGAGATGCTTACGTTGATCTAGTTCACGGTAGTAATATCGATATCGCCATATCACCTCAACATGCGACGATTTCCGCTTTATTAACACGTATCCGTAAAGGCTCGATTGATAATGTTTACTCGCTACGTGGTGGTGCGGCTGAAGCAATCGAAATTGTAGCGAAAGGCGATGAGAGCGCATCAAAAGTTGTTGGCAGAACAATCAAATCATTGAAACTTCCACCAGGTGCTTCTATTGGTGCAATCGTTCGTGGTGACGAAGTACTTATTGCACATTCTAATACGGTTATTCAAGAGGAAGATCATGTCATCATCTTCTTAGTGAATAAAAAGTACATCACTGAAGTTGAAAAGTTATTCCAAGTCGGTGCGATATACTTCTAACTGTTCACATAAAAAAGCCCAGCAATATGCTGGGCTTTTTTCTCAGTAAAATAATTATGAACGCCAAAACGCTGGCGTAAATAGCACTAACAATGTGAAAATCTCTAACCGACCAAATAGCATTGCAACGATCAACACCCACTTACTGAAGTCATTAATACTGGCAAAGTTTGATGCGACTTCTCCCAGACCAGGACCTAGGTTGTTTAAACAAGCTGCGACAGCCGTAAATGCAGTGATATCATCTATTCCACTCGCAATTAACAACAACATACAAATAACAAATACTGCTGCATATGCAGAGAAAAATCCCCATACGGCTTCAATAACTCTAGGTGGTAGCGCTTTTTTACCCAGCTTGATTGAAAAAATGGCTTTAGGATGAACAAGCTTATTTAACTCACGAACACCTTGTAAATATAAGAGAAATACACGAATCACCTTCATACCACCACCAGTACTGCCGGCACAGCCACCAATAAAACTCGAGAAGATTAATAATATAGGTAACAAGGTTGGCCAATCAGCAAATGATGTCGTAGCAAAACCAGCAGTCGTACTAATTGAAACAGACTGAAATAATGCTTGATCAAGTGCCCTATCCGCATCGCTATATGTGCCTTCGGTCATAAGCACGATGAAACAAACGAGCGTTAGCACTATTTGAATTGAAATAAATACCTTAAATTCAGGATCAAAAATATAACTTTTAAATGAACGATTTTGAACAGCCGCATAATGTAGTGCAAAGTTTACCCCTGCAATAATCAAAAACACGACACAAACCAAATTAATCGCTGGGCTATTAAAGTACCCCATACTTGCATCATGCGTTGAGAAACCACCAATAGCAATGGTTGAGAACGCATGACATATCGCATCAAATGCTGACATTCCCGCGAGCCAGTACGCGACACCACAAAGAATGGTTAAGGATAAATAGATGTACCACAGATGTTTTGCCGTATCGGCAATACGGGGGGTCATTTTGGAATCCTTTACAGGACCTGGCGTCTCAGCTCGATAAAGCTGCATTCCACCAATGCCAAGCATAGGCAAGACAGCTACCGCCAATACGATGATCCCCATACCACCGAGCCACTGTAATTGTTGGCGATAAAACAGAACCGCATGAGACATACTGTCTAAGCCAGTTAGTACTGTGGCGCCAGTTGTCGTCAAACCAGAAAAGGATTCAAAAAACGCATCAGTAACAGATAAATTAGGCGCGTCTAGCAGTAATAATGGAATTGCGGAGAAACTCGCCAGTACCGTCCAGAATAAAACAACGATCAGGAAGCCTTCCCGTGCTCTTAAATCGCCCTTTTGGTTCCTATTTGGGTACCACGTCAATACACCCGCAGCTAAGCAAAACAAAAAAGATAAAAGAAACGGAACACCGCCCCCATCTCGATAGATTGCAGAGACTAAAGCGGGTGGTAACATGGTTCCACTCAATAAAGTGACCAGTAATCCTAAAATTCGGATGATGTTTCTATATTGCACGGCTTTTTTGGTATCCACCAATTGTTATTATTCGTCTGATGTTAGTACTAACTTACCAGATGACATTGTTTCTATCTGATTTGCAAATGCTTCAACTTGCGCAATAGGTAGCTCAAGAGTTAATTCAACAGATGCTTCAAAGCGTTGTTCAATTAACTTCCCCTGATGTTGCTCAAGTAAGTAATAAACATCATTTATCTGTGTATATTGACACGACAATGAGCGTTGTACCATAGGTATTTTAGTATGACTTTGCAATTTTTCTAATGCGTTTCTGACACTTAAGCTATATGCCCGAGATAAGCCTCCAGTCCCTAACTTAGTTCCACCAAAATACCGAACTACGATCGCTGCAACTTCTCCAATATCCCCCCCCTGCAAGCTCGCTAACATTGGCCGCCCGGCAGTTCCTGATGGCTCACCATCATCAGAAAAACCATATTTTTGGCTATCATCTGGGGCACCAAACAAAAATGCGTAACAATGATGAGAAGCATTAGGGTGTTCTTGCTGACAAGCATTCAACCTAATTTTGAAGTCTTCGGATGAAGTACATGGAAAAAGATAACAAATGAAACGACTGCGATTAACGACAGTTTCTTCAACTACATCATTAATCGCAATACGGTATGCCTTAGGCGTCATTGACTTGATCTAGCTTATTAATCGAGTGCTAAATCTCGCGTCATGTTTTCATTGGAAGATTGATGAACAATGATGTTGTCTTCAATTCTTATACCACCAAATGGCTTCAGTAACTCTACCGCCTGCCAATTAACCATATCTTTATGCTCTGAAGCTTTTAAATCACCTAGAAGCGAGTCGATAAAGTAAAGCCCCGGTTCAATAGTAAATACTTGATTAGCTTCTATTACACGAGAAGTTCTTAAGAACGGGTGATTATCAGGCGAATTAATATGCGTGCCACGCTCATCAGCCATAAACCCACCTACATCATGAGTTTGTAAACCTAAGTGATGACCCAAGCCATGTGGGAAAAACGTCGAAATGATTCCTGTTTCAACCGCCGTGTCGGCATCCACATTAATAATCCCAAACTCATTTAACACATTACCAATATCACGATACGTCTCAATATGAAGATCTACATAACTTTTACCTGGACGTAAACCATCGACGGATTTCAACATTAACTCATCCATGCGCTTGATCATATTAGCGAACTCATTTTGTTCGAATGCATACGTACGGGTAATATCAGACGCATATCCATTAAATTGAGCACCAGCGTCTATCAAGAATGAACGCATTGGATCTGGAGCTGTAAGCTCTAACGCTGTGTAATGTAAAATGGCTGTATTTTCATTTAAAGCAACAATATTGCCATAAGGTGTATCATTCGCTGTGTGGTTTGTCGCCTTTAAATACGCTTGTTGAATATCAAATTCTGACTTACCAGCTAAAAATGCCGCTTTTGCCGCTTTGTGGCCAGTAACCGCTATTTTGTTTGAGTTACGCATACATTCTTGCTCATAAGCAGTCTTATATGCACGATGATAATGCAAGTAATTAAGTACAGGCTCAGGGTTAATATTGTCAAAACCAAGCGCTTGAGCTACTTCAATATGCGCGCCAATATACGCGTAGCCAGCTTTATCATATGGTAACAGTTTATCAACTTCTGTCGCTTTGGTGAGCACTTTAATATCAAAAAACTCATTCCAGTAACTTTCCGTCAATGGAATAACTTTGTGCCAAAAATCAACAGGTTGGTAGTAAATTAAGGTTGGCTTATCATTACCATTTACGATCAACCAAGAATTTGGGATATCGACTAATGGTAACCACACTTTAAAATGCGGGTTAACCTTAAATGGATAACCATAATCATCTAAAAATACTTTTATTTCTTGTCCAGAGTGGATGACCAACCCTTCTAAGTTTTCACGAGCCAAAACACTGGCCGTGCGTTCCTGCATTGTTTTTACATGATTTGGGTAAAGTGTTTGTAATTTTGACATATGCCCTACCAATTGAGTCTGTTGTAATTAGCGCAATAGTACCAGTATGCGTATCGTTGAGCTAGTCAAAGCACTAGATCTCCATCGCAATTAACATGGCAAACAACGATTCTTTTTGGTTTGTTTTTTCCCGATAGATTTGTTGATAAGCCATTACACTTTTTACGTACTCTCTTGTTTCTTTAAATGGGATAGTTTCAATCCAAATATCAGCTGATAGCGTGGGTGTGTTTTTCAACCATTTATTAATTCTTGAACTACCAGCGTTGTATGCAGCAGTTGCTAAGATTTGATTCTGATTATGCTTATCAAGCAGCTGTTTTAAATATTTAGTACCTAAAGCAATA
Source organism: Thalassotalea loyana (assembly GCF_030161435.1). Classification (GTDB taxonomy): domain Bacteria; phylum Pseudomonadota; class Gammaproteobacteria; order Enterobacterales; family Alteromonadaceae; genus Thalassotalea_G; species Thalassotalea_G loyana. The sequence continues at coordinate 19,663 of NZ_BSSV01000005.1, forward strand.
TTCTGTTCAGGATTATTCAGTTTCCTAATAGAAACGGGACGCTTAGCCACATGCCTCGCAGTAGCAGGCATAATTTGCATGACACCCCGTGCGCCAGCACCAGAATGTGCATCTGGCATGAAAGAGCTCTCACGTCGCGCAATTGCAAACGCCCAAGGAGGTGAAATATCGTGTTTATTTGCTTGTGCAGTTATTGTTTCCTCATAGGCCAAAGGAAAACGCAAATCGACATCATTCAAATATCCTTCGTAAGCAAGGGTAAATATTGCTCTGTCATACCATCCCTGCTCATTAGCTACTTTGGCAGCAACTAACCGATCTCGCGTTGTTAATGACTTTCGCCAATGATTCCATTCTTTGCGCGCCATGGTTGGTCTGCCCAAATGAAAAAACTCAAACGCTCTTTTAGCACTGTCGCTTTGCAATATTTGGTTTCTTTCTTGCTGCGTTATTTCTAGTGGCTGATGATTAAGTGCGATATTTTTTGATAATCGGCTTGCCGCCAAAAAACCGTAGTAGTGACGCTCTGTCGCAAGCTCTGCTAGTAATACTTCACCAGCATTTTCCTGACTTGTCTCAACTAAGCTTCTAGCAAACCAATATTTCCACTGAAGTGTCTCTTTTGTTTTTTCTGGAAATTGCTTCAATTGTTGATGAATACTTTGCCAATTGTCATCACGCAGCATTTGTGAAATACGCCACTGAATAACTTGATCGTTTTGTAGAGTGTCATCTACGTTTACTAGCCATTCTTTTGCTGCTTCATGCCCTCTCGTTGCTAAAGCCAAAGCGAACTTCTGGTCAATCGATTGCCTTTGTTCTGTAGAAAATGGAAAACGCGCTTGTGCCTCTTTATAAACCTTGATCGCTAAGTCTTGATTTCGCCAAATCAAACGTTTTAAACCATAAGACAGAATTTGTGCTTCTCTCGCGCTCTTTTTAGGAAACCTTGATAGTTTTGTAATATAAGCAGGGTTACGACGTACTTTATGCCATAGCTGACCCAGATACTGCTGATCTTGGTCAAGCAAGCTTGTGATATATGGTATTAAGGTATGCTTGCCTCCATCTGCTGCTTTTTCCAAGCGTTGCCAAACAACGTCCTGTGTGCGATACCCTGCGTTTTTCCACTGCTTGAATATGCTGTCACAAACTTTTGGTTGAGACTTACCAACAACCCATAACTCAGTCACTTGTGGCAGTATTACGTCAGGTGATTCACCAGCAGCGAGCTGTGCTGACCTCATATAACACATGAGCTTTGGATCGCTATTTGATTTAAACGCATCAATAAATAATGTGCGGTAATTCTTTTTTGCTAAATATTCCAACCACTTTTTTCTCAGTGGCCAATCTAACGGTGTTCCCTCATAGGTTGCTAGAAATTGAGAGATGTTATTTGCATTATTAACATGAATGGATTTTATCAACCGTTGCTGATCTAAATATGGTTGTAACGGATAATAATGAAGTTGCTGATACAACTCTTTATATTGAGCTGATTGTGAGCGACCTGTTAACTTTTCCGCTTTTTTGAATAACTCTCTGTAATACTGATTATCTTGTGAAGCTGCATGAGCAGATAATCCTATTAAAGATGAAGTAACCAAAGCGATAGGAAGAAAACATTTTTTAAAAAAATCGGTTTTTGGCATGGAACTCTCGGCAAAAATGTAAGCCTTTGCAATCTAGTATTGCGCTTTATCGTCATCTACCTTACTGGTAATATGAAAAAAAACAATAAAAACTACGCTATCTGACACGGTAAAAATGAAAAAATATTTGTATCCATTAATTGCTACTATAATCCCTAGTTCCCTTTTAGCGAACGAACATCAAGTTTATTTGCTTTCTAGTTATAATTATCAATCTGCTAGTGATGTAGGATTTAATGCAGGTTACCAGTACTTTTTTAAGCCTAATTTTGCATTTCAGGTAGGTGTGGATCAATCAGGTGAACTTGAAAAGGAAACGAATACAGGAACACTGTACGGAGAGTTCGAGTCACTATACTTGGGCGCAACAATGCAGAAGCCGTTTAATGATAAAATTACTTCGTTTGCTTCCGCAGGTGTCATGTATGTAACCGATACGACCAATGAAGAATTTTTAGCTTCAGAGAGTACTTTGCCCTATTTAGGTTTAGGGTTTAATTTTGCCTTAACGAATAACTTTGCAGTTACGCTAAAGCACCAAAGTCAGTTTGGAAATGATGCATATCGCGATATGCACAGCATAAATTTTGGTATTACTTTTAAATTTGGTACAGAGAATAAAATAACGGCTAAGCGAAAGGCAACAACCAAACCAGAGCAAACACAGCAATCGAATATTGTTAACGCATCAATCAATAAGAATGATAATTCGGTGGTAAATGCTCCAGTGGTAGCCACCGCTAAGTCCGAAAGTAATGACATGGATGTAGTTAACTCAGGTGAAAGCATTGTTTACCAACAATGGCATATTCAATTAGGAGTCTTTTCAAATGATGAAAACGCAAAGCTATTTGTCAAAGAAATAGAGGAAAAAATAGGCTTGCTAGACAATCACAAACTAAGTATTCGTCCAGACAAAAATGTATATCGCGTCATTATTGACAATTTTGAAGATAAGGCGTCAGCTAAAAAATGGCAACTTGACACGCTAACAGTAAACGGAATTGATGGTTATGTCGTGCAAGACAGTAAGAAAGATTGATATCCTCGTCAATTTTCGTAAACTAGCGCCCTTTTATTATTTAAGGTAGCTGTTATGAGTCAAAGCCCGTTCGATAATGCCGATCACGTACTTGATGCTGTAGGGCTAAGGTGCCCAGAGCCAGTTATGATGATTAGACTCAACATCAGGAAGATAGAAGCTGGCGAGACATTACTAATAACAGCAGACGATCCGTCAACGACAAGAGATGTTCCAAGTTTTTGCCGCTTTATGGAGCATGAACTTGTCGCTCAGCAAACCGATGATAAACCCTATCAATACTTAATAAAAAAAGGGAGTGCATAGCACTCCCTTTTTTTTTCAATTGGTATTACTGATTATTGTAATAAAGAAATATCAGCCACGTTTAAGAACTGCGCTCGAATTTGAGCAAGCAGTGTTAAACGGTTAACCTTCACCGCTTCATCGTCAGCCATCACCATTACATCATCGAAAAATGCGTCAATTGGCGTCTTTAACTGAGCAAGTGCCGTTAATACACCTTGATATTCCTTTGCTTCAATCATTGGCGCTATTGTTGTTTCAACATTTGCTACAGCATCGATTAATGCTTTCTCAGCATCTTCCGTTGCTAATGCACCGTTAACTGATTCAAGTAACTGACCATCAAATTTAGCTAAGATATTCCCTACTCGCTTATTCGCTGCAGCAAGAGTTGTTGCTTCAGCCAAACCTTTGAAGTGAGTTACCGCTTTAACGCGCTGATCAAAATCTAATGGTGCTGTAGGTGCTTTTGCCAATACAGCGAGGATAATATCAACGCTGATATTTTGCTCTTGGTAGAATGCACGGTAGCGACCCAAAATAAAGTCGTTAACATCGTTCAACGTATTTTCGTTAACTAGCTTGTCACCATATAACGCAACACTGTGTTCAACCAGTGCAGTGATATCAATACTCAAGCCTTTTTCAATGATAATACGAATTAAACCAATTGCTGCGCGACGCAATGCGAATGGGTCTTTGTCGCCTTTTGGTGCTTGGTTAATACCAAAGATACCAACCAATGTGTCAATCTTGTCTGCAATGGCAACTGCGCAACCAATATTACCTTCTGGCAGCTTATCACCTGCAAAGCGCGGACGATATTGATCTTCTAATGCTTGAGCAATAGGCATAGCTTCGCCGTCGTGGGTCGCATAGTATTTACCCATAGTGCCCTGCACTTGTGGGAATTCTAAAACCATCTCAGTCATTAAGTCAGCTTTACTTAATAAACCTGCACGATATGCCTGTTCAGTGTTTTCATTGATTAAACTTGCGATAAATTGGCTCATCGCTGCAATGCGCTCAGACTTGTCTTTTAACGTGCCTAATTGTTTCTGGAATAAAACTGTCTCTAAGCTAGTTAAGCGAGATTCCAACGTTTGCTTTTTATCTGTTTTAAAGAAAAACTCAGCATCAGCTAAACGCGGACGAATAACCTTTTCGTTGCCTGAAATCACTTGGCTCGGATCTTTACTTTCAATGTTAGATACAAAAATAAACTTATTTAATAGATTGCCTTTCGAATCCATGACAGGGAAGTATTTTTGGTGATCTTTCATTGAGTAAATCAGTGGTTCTGGCGGTACTTCTAAGAAGCTTTCATCAAAATCACCAACTAAAGTAACTGGCCATTCAACAAGAGCGGTTACTTCATCTAATAAGTCTTGGTCAACGAGCGCATCACCACCTAGTTCATCAGCTGCATTTTTAATTTGCGCTTTAATGATGTCTTGGCGTGCTTGGTAATCAACTAATACGTACGCTTCTTTTAAAGCCGCTTCATAGTTGTCAGCGTGATCAATAGAGACTAAGCCTTCACTATGGAAACGGTGGCCTTGGCTTAAACGATCGGACTCAATATCAAGTACATCACCTGCGATGACCTTATCACCAAATAATATCGTTAGCGTATGTGCTGGACGAATAAACTGAGTGCGGCTGCTGCCCCAGCGCATTGGTTTTGGAATTGGTAATTTTGCGACGGCTTGCTTAACCATTGCAGGAATAAGTGCGTCTACTGTCTCACCCATAACGGTGGCTTTATGTAATAACCATTCACCTTTGTCTGTGACTAAACGTTCCGCTTGTTCAACCGTAATACCGTTAGAACGAGCCCAACCTTCCGCTGCTTTGCTCGCAACACCATTTTCATCAAACGCCACAGATACTGACGGGCCACGCTTTTCAACAACCTTGTCTGATTGCTTTTCTTGAAGGTTAGCTACCTTTACCGCTAAACGGCGCGGAGAAGCAAACCACGTAGCGTTATCGTACGCTAAGTTAGCTGAGCTTAACTGAGCTTCGATTTGTGCTAAAAACGTCTCAGCGAGCTCTTTTAAAGATTTTGGTGGTAACTCTTCAGTACCTAATTCAATTAATAAGGTTTGTGTTGTCATTATTTCTCTTCCTTATTAGTTGCTTGGTCATTAGTTTGGCAAAGTGGGAAGCCTAATTTTTCACGCGCTTCGTAGTATGCTTCAGCACAGGCTTTAGATAGAGCTCTTACTCTAAGTATGTAGCGTTGACGCTCTGTAACTGAAATAGCGTGACGTGCATCTAATAAGTTAAAAGCGTGTGATGCCTTCATTACTTGCTCGTATGCAGGTAGAGGTAAGCCATGCTCAATGAGCTTTTGACTTTCTTTTTCGCAATGATCAAATTGTTCGAACAAAGCTGGAACGTCAGCATGTTCAAAGTTGTACGTCGATTGCTCTACTTCGTTTTGATGGAATACATCGCGATATAGTACTTTACCCATAGGGCCATCTGTCCATACTAAGTCATAGATGCTATCAACATTTTGGATATACATTGCAAGACGCTCTAGACCGTATGTGATTTCACCTGTTACTGGTGCACACTCTAAACCACCTACTTGTTGGAAATAAGTAAACTGAGTAATTTCCATTCCGTTTAACCAGATTTCCCAACCAAGACCCCAGGCACCTAGTGTTGGTGATTCCCAGTTGTCTTCAACGAAACGAATATCATGAACCAATGGATCAATGCCTAACTCTTTTAAAGAATTTAAGTAAAGCTCTTGGATATTTTTTGGCGATGGCTTCAACATGACTTGGAATTGATAGTAATGCTGCAAACGGTTTGGGTTTTCACCGTAACGACCATCGGTAGGACGACGACATGGTTGCACGTAAGCACTGCTCATTGGCTCCGGGCCAATAGCGCGTAAGAATGTCATAGGGTGAAAAGTACCAGCCCCTACTTCTAAATCGAGTGGCTGAATGATCACACAACCTTGGCGTGACCAATAATCCTGTAATTGTAAAATTAAACCTTGGAAGGTTTTGATATCAAACGTACTCATGTCGTTCCTAGTTTACGTTATAAACTTTATTAAAAATTGGGCTAATTATACTCACTGGCTCAATTAAAGCCTAGTAAGGTTTGTATCCTTTAAAATAAAAAATGCCCGATATGGTGACCGGGCATGTTTTATTGGATAAACGATTAAAACTAAACGTCTAAGTTTGCCACTTTAAGGGCATTGTCTTCAATGAATTCACGGCGAGGTTCAACTTGGTCACCCATTAAGGTGTTAAACAGTTGGTCTGCTGCAATTGCATCTTCAATAGTAACACGAAGCATACGGCGTGTTTCTGGGTCCATTGTCGTTTCCCAAAGTTGGTCAGGGTTCATCTCACCTAACCCTTTGTAACGTTGAATGTATTGACCACGTTTTGATTCAGCCATTAACCAGTTTAATGCTTCTTCGAAGCTTGATACTGGTTTAACTTTTTCACCACGTTTAACGTAAGCACCTTCTTCCATTAAGCCATTGATTGCTTTGTTGAGCCCGCGAATAGCATTAAATTCATTTGAGTTAATAAACTCATATCCACAGTTATACTGCTTATCGATACCGTGTTGGCGAACATTGAATTGTGGGAAGTAAATGTTGCGTTCAGCGTCGTGCAATACTTCAACTGAGTAAATTGAACCATTGCCATCTTGGTTTTCTAATTGAGTTAAGATGTTTTTAGACCAAGCTTCTACCGAATCTTTATTAGCAAACTCAGCTGTTTCAATAACATTTGAGTAAACCATTTTCTCTAAAATGTCTTCAGGAATCTGACGAGATACGCGTTTAATCGTATCCATAGTAGAGCGGAATTGATTTACCAACTGTTCTAATGCGACATCAGAAATGGCTGGCGCAGATTCATTTACATGAATTTCTGCATTTTCTAAAGCTAATGTTGTTAGGTATTCAGTTAATGCTTCGTCATCTTTAATGTAACGTTCTTGCTTACCTTTCTTAACTTTATAAAGTGGCGGTTGAGCAATATAAACATAACCGCGCTCCATAATTTCAGGCATTTGACGATAGAAGAAAGTTAATAATAGTGTACGAATGTGTGAACCATCGACGTCGGCATCCGTCATTATAATGATGCTGTGATAACGTAGTTTTTCTGGATCATATTCATCACGACCAATACCACAACCAAGGGCTGTGATTAACGTACCTACCTCTGCAGATGAAATCATCTTATCAAAACGTGCTTTTTCTACGTTTAAAATTTTACCTTTAAGAGGCAAGATAGCTTGGTTTTTACGATTACGACCCTGCTTAGCTGAACCACCCGCAGAGTCACCCTCCACTATGTATAGTTCAGAGAGTGCCGGATCTTTTTCCTGACAGTCAGCTAATTTACCTGGTAAACCTGCAATATCAAGAGCACCTTTACGACGTGTCATTTCACGTGCTTTACGTGCAGCTTCACGAGCACGTGCAGCATCGATTATCTTCATGATAATTGTTTTAGCTGTACCTGGGTTTTCTAATAGGTATTCGCCTAACTTCTCACCCATCGCTTGCTCAACGGCAGATTTAACTTCACTTGATACTAACTTATCTTTTGTTTGTGATGAGAATTTCGGATCAGGTACCTTCACTGAAATTACGGCGGTTAAACCTTCACGTGCGTCATCACCAGAGGCGTTAGTTTCACCTTTCTTGGTTTTGTTTAGACCTTCTTTAACCATGTAGCTATTTAGCGTACGTGTTAATGCTGTTCTAAAACCACTTAAGTGAGTACCACCATCTTTTTGTGGGATATTGTTTGTGAAACAGAAAATATTTTCTTGGAAGCCGTCGTTCCACTGTATAGCCACTTCAACAACAATACCGTCTTCACGCTCTAAATCGAAGTAAAAGATTTCTTCATTTACTGGTGTTTTATTTGTATTTAAGTAATCAACGAATGCTTGAATACCGCCTTCATAGTGGAAGTGTTCTTTCTTATCTGCGTCACGTTCATCAATTAATGTAATTGAAATACCCGAGTTAAGGAATGATAACTCACGAATACGCTTTAATAAGATGTCATAGTGAAACTCAATATCAGAGAAAATTTCAGCACTTGGCCAAAAGCGTACTTCTGTACCAGTTGTTTCCGAATCACCAACTTCTGCTAGCGGCGCTTGCGGTTCACCTAAATGATATTCCTGCTCGTGAATTTTTCCACCACGACGAATGGTTAGCTTTAACTTGTCACTTAACGCGTTTACTACTGAAATACCTACGCCATGAAGACCACCAGATACTTTATAACCTGAATCTTCACCACCAAATTTACCACCGGCATGAAGTACAGTCATAATTACTTCAGCTGCTGAAACACCCTCTTCAGGGTGAATATCAGTTGGAATACCTCGGCCGTCATCTTTTACAGATACCGAACCATCTAAGTGGATTGTTACGTGTATGTCGTTACAGTGACCAGCTAACGCTTCATCGATTGAGTTATCTAGTACCTCAAATACCATGTGGTGTAGGCCCGTACCATCATCGGTATCACCAATGTACATCCCTGGTCTTTTTCTTACCGCATCAAGCCCTTTAAGTACCTTAATACTATCTGAGCCGTATTCGTTTTCTACTGTCATATATAGCCTATTTACTTATTTCTAAGATTTCACCATGTTTCACGTGAAACATCTTATATTGTTGTTCTTGTTGTAACATGGGTTCCAACGAAAACTCGTCGATTGCTGTAATAATACTTTGGCAATCAATGTTATTTAAAGCATTCATCAATGCTGTTCGAGAATTAATATCTAACTCTGCACCAAAATCGTCTATTAACAGAATTGGTTTTACGCGCTCTACTTTTTCAATCAATTTTGTCTGAGCAAAAGTTAAAGCCAGTAAAAACAACTTTTGTTGTCCACGAGAAAGTTTTAAATCAAGTGCCTTGCCGCCAATCAAAAACCTTACATCAAATTTATGTGCGCCATATTGGGTGAACCCTGTTTGGCAATCTTTTTCAAAATTACTTTCTAATACATCAGCGAGTGATTTCTTATTTGGCCAGCCTTGGTAATATTGAACACGAATATCTTCAACAAGCTCCGGTAATAAGATACTAATCCAGCCTGAAAGTTCTTCTGACAGTTGGGTAAAGTAATTTTTTCTCAGCTCAGCAATTGCTTCACTTTGTATTACAAATTGCTGATCCCAATAATCGAAATCAGCCTTATTGCGAAATGATTTCAATAAGGCATTTCGCTGCTTTTGTAGTTTTGAAAAGCTTTTCCACAAACTACCAAATGATTGTTTCACGTGAAACATCCCTAAATCGAAAAACTTACGTCGTTCTTTAGGACCACCAAAAAACAACTTAAAGCTTTCTGGCGTAATCACTTGCACCGCAATGTTAACGGCGAGGTCAGAAAGCTTACTTACCTTCTCACCATTAATCTTTATTTCACTCGAACCTGTATTGATATCTCTTTTAATACCAAAACGAGATTCCTGATTATTCTCAATGCTAACTACAAAGTAACCTTGCTCAAATGTCACAAGGTTATCTAGTTTTGCATTGCGAAACGATTTTCCATGACCTAGATAAAAAATCGCTTCTAATATACTACTCTTACCGCTACCGTTATCACCGATAATAAAATTTAAATCATTATCAAACGTTATATTCGCAGGCTTTAAATTTCTAAAGTTGTGCGTTGTAAGCTTAGTAACACTCATTCACTACAAGCGCATTGGCATAACAACGTAAATTGCTTCGCCAGAATCTTTCCCTTCAATCACGACACTACTGTTAGCATCAGAGAGCGTAAATTGAACTTCTTCATCTTTGATTGCGTTTAAAACATCAAGCACATAACTAACGTTAAAACCAATCTCTAGTGACTCATACGGAAAATCAATTTCAATTAATTCTTCTGCTTGTTCTTGTTCAGGGTTATTCGCTGTGATCTTAAGTTCAGTTGGTTCAAAATTTAAACGAACACCTTTGAATTTTTCATTCGATAAAATAGACGCTCTAGATAATACCTGGCGAAGTGAGTCTTTGTCTGTTGTTAAGACTTTGTCACCATTACGTGGCAAGACTCGACGGTAATCAGGGAACCGACCGTCAACTAACTTACTTGTGAATGAAAAAGCCGTATCTAAAATACGGATATGGTTAGAGCCCATGAAAATTTGAATTTCTTCATCCACAGGCTCCAATAAACGAATAATTTCTAGGATACCTTTGCGAGGTACAATAACCTGTCGTGAAGGAAGCGATAATGCATCATTACCAATTTTACAAATTGCCAAACGGTGACCATCTGTCGCAACCGAGCGAATTTCATTTCCTTCGGTCTCAATCGACATACCATTTAAGTAGTAGCGAACATCTTGGTTGGCCATCGAAAAGTGAGTGCTTTCGATCAAACGCAGTAATTCAGATTTTAACAACTTGAACTCAACGTCACCTTGCCATTGCTCGATATTAGGAAAGTCGTTAGCAGACAATGTAGATAACGAATATTTACTACGCCCTGTACTGATCGTAACCGTCTCATCATGCGCGTCAAAAGTAAGCTGAGAATTATCAGGTAAACTCTTACAGATATCTAATAACTTGCGCGCCGGGATGGTTACCTTGCCATCTTCGCCATGATTCTCAACTTCAGCATAAGAAACCATCTCAAGCTCTAAATCCGTAGCTGTTAAGGTAAGTGATTGCCCACTTACGTCAAAAAGTATATTGCCTAAAATAGGTAATGTACTTTTGCGTTCAACTGCACCAGAAACTAAAAGTAATGGCTTAAGTAAGACTTCCCTATTTACCGAAAACTTCATTTGCTTTAACCCTTAAGACGATAATGTTCTTATTAAATTTGAATAATCTTCTTTTATATCATGAGAATCTTCACGAAGCTCTTTCACCTTGCGACAAGCATGAAGAACTGTTGTGTGATCTCGACCACCAAACGCATCACCAATTTCAGGTAAGCTATGGTTAGTCAATTCTTTAGACAACGCCATTGCTATTTGGCGCGGCCTAGCGACCGAACGGCTGCGCCTTTTAGACAGCAGATCAGCTACTTTTATTTTGTAATATTCAGCGACCGTTCGTTGTATGTTATCGATAGTAACAAGCTTGTCTTGCAGTGCAAGTAAATCTCGCAATGCTTCTCGAACAAAATCGATTGTTATCGCTCGGCCGGTAAAGTTTGCATTGGCGATAACACGGTTTAATGCGCCTTCTAGATCACGCACATTCGCTCGGATCCGTTTTGCAATAAAAAACGCGACTTCATCCGCTAAGTTAATATTACGCTCTTGCGCTTTACGCTTCAAAATTGCAACTCGCGTTTCAAGCTCCGGTGGTTCTATTGCTAAGGTTAGCCCCCAACCAAAACGTGATTTTAAACGATCCTCTACGCCATCGATCTCTTTTGGATAACGATCACTGGTAAGGATGATCTGCTGATTCCCCTCAAGCAACGCGTTAAAAGTATGGAAGAACTCTTCTTGTGTACGTTCTTTATTAGCAAAAAACTGAATATCATCGATCAGTAGAGCATCGACACTGCGGTAGTATTGCTTAAACTGCTCTATTGCGTTGTTTTGTAAAGCTTTAACCATATCTTGCACAAAGCGTTCTGAGTGCATGTAAGCAATCTTTGCTTTCGGGTTACTGTGCAAAATACCATTTCCGACGGCATGCAATAAGTGAGTTTTACCTAAACCGGTATCTCCGTAGATAAAAAGAGGGTTGTACGCAGTACCAGGGTTGTCAGCAACTTGAGACGCTGCGGCTCTTGCTAGTTGGTTTGACTTACCTTCAACGAAATTATCAAACGTGTATTTGACAAAAACATTAGTAGATTTTGGTAAATTTGCCTCAGGCTGAGCATTACTCGAGTTGCTAACACTAGGTTTAGGCACTTCAGTGACTTGAGAAACTTGATCGTGAGTTGATGTTGGTAAACTTCCAACGTCAAATCTTAACAATGGAGGGTTAGACTCCTCCATAGAGACCAACTCATTGATGCGATCAACATATTTCTCGCGAACCCAATCTAGAACGAATCGATTGGGAGCATAGATCGTCATGATATTGTTTTCTTCTACACACTGGAGTGGGCGGATCCACATACTGAATTGTTGTGCAGGTAATTCTTCTTGTAAAACAGACAGGCAACGATGCCAGAGTGATTGTGACACTCTATGACTCCTAACATTCTAATCTATTCGAGAGATGCCAAGAACGAGGCAAAAAGCGCGGATCAGAAAATAAATATTATTAATTATTCAGCTATTATCTAACGAGTTATCCACAACATCAATATTGACTTTTCGTATTTATAAAACTTTTTCACTAAAGCAACAATTAATCAAATAAAAACAATAATATACATCCATATAATAGTTTAAAATTAGCAGTTATGTTTTAATAACATCTGCTACATTTTTGTACAATAACAATAAAATACCCGTTAAAATGTGATAAAACTGTGGATAGCAAATAATTTTTGCAGGATCCTTAAACGATCTTTGCAAATTTTATCCAAAGAATAATATTGACAAAAAACTGTAGGCGCTTTAAAATTCGCCCTCATTTTTTGAACCAGTGTGCCAAAGGGCTGTTTTGCCAGGGCAACAACAACCGACGGACTAAGTCTCATGAAAAGAACATTTCAACCTAGCGTATTAAAGCGTAAGCGTAACCACGGTTTCCGTGCTCGTATGGCTACTAAGAACGGTCGTGCTGTTTTAGCGCGTCGTCGTGCTAAAGGTCGTGCTCGTTTAAGCGCTTAATCTCTCACGAGATTTGTAGCCAGATTATGACGGTTACTAAAAAGTTTACTCGGGAGTCAAGAATCTTGACTCCCAGTCAATTTCAAAACATCTTCTCAAATCCTACTCGATTTTCTACTCAACACTTTACTGTTTTAACAACACCAAACAATGATCAACAAAATCGTTTGGGGCTAGCTATTGCCAAAAAACGTGTCAAACTAGCAGTACAAAGAAACAGAATTAAACGTTTGGTTCGCGAAAGTTTTCGATTAAATCAAGACCAACTCCCACATGTTGATATGGTAGTAATGGTAAAGTCAGGCATAGATAGCCTTGAAAATGAAGACATCAGCAAGCAAATATATGGTATATGGCGCAAAATAGACCGTCGATTGGGCAAAAAATAGCAATATATCTAATAAAGGGTTATCAGAACTTTATTAGTCCAATGCTTGGCCCAAATAAATGTCGTTTCCATCCAACCTGCTCTTTTTATGCAATTGAAGCAATAAATCGTTTCGGATTGTTAAAAGGTGGTTGGTTAGCGAGCAAACGTATACTAAAATGCCATCCTTTAAATGAAGGTGGTGAAGATCCAGTACCACAAAAACCAAAAGAGAAAAAATAACTTATGGAATCCCAACGCAGTTTGCTTTTTATAGCATTACTTGTAGTGAGCTTTTTGTTATTTCAACAATGGCAGCTTGAAAATGCACCTATTCAAGTGCAAGAACAGCCACAAGTAACTCAAGATGTACAAGCAGAGCAAAATGGCAATGATGACTTTGTTCCTGCATCTTCACAAACTCAACCAAGTGTTGATGTAGTGAAACCTTCAGCGAAAATGATCACGGTCACAACCGATGTTGTGAAAGTAAAAATCAACACACAAGGTGGTGATATTACGGAAGTATCATTATTAAATTACGATACAGAGCAAGGCAGCGGCATTCCATACACCATGCTTCAAAATGGTGCTCGCAAATACATTGCACAAAGTGGTTTAACTGGCGCTAACGGTCCAGATCGCCTGATCCCTGGTCGCCCTATTTACCAAGTAGAAAAAACCGATTACCAATTAAACAGTGACGGTCAGCTTGAAGTTAATTTAGTATTAAACCAAGATAACGGTCTTAACCTAGTGAAAACGTATACCTTTACACAAGGTAAATACGATATAGGCCTTTCTTACAAATTAACTAATACAACAGCACAAAGTGCAAGTGTTCAGTTGTATGGTCAATTAAAGCAATCAAGTTACGTTGAAGGATCTTCAGCTTTTATTCCAACCTATCGTGGTGCCGCATTCTCAACAACGGAAGAACGTTACGAGAAATACGACTTTGAAGATATTGCTGATGCAAACTTAAATCAAACAACTCGTGGTGGTTGGGTTGCAATGCTTGAACACTATTTTGTGTCAGCTTGGGTTCCGCAAGTTGGTGACAATAATCAACTTTACACGAACTATACCTCTAATGGCGATGCAGTTATTGGTTTTAAAGCGCCAGCAGTAACAATCGATGCCAATCAAACAGCGACAGCGACGGCAACACTATATGTTGGTCCTAAGTTACAAGATGACTTAGCAGCCATTGCAGATGGCTTAGATCTGACTGTTGATTTTGGCTTCTTATTTATGATCAGTCAGCCATTACACTGGTTATTATTGGCAATTCAATCAGTTGTTGTTAACTGGGGTATTGCGATTATTATCATCACGTTAATCGTGAAAGGTATCATGTACCCATTAACCAAAGCACAATACACATCGATGGCCAAAATGCGTGATTTACAGCCTAAGATGCAACAACTTAAAGAGCGCTTTGGTGATGATCGTCAAAAGATGGGTCAAGCGACAATGGAGCTTTACCGCAAAGAAAAGGTAAATCCAGCAGGTGGTTGTTTACCTATGTTAATCCAAATGCCAATTTTCTTGGCATTGTACTGGGTATTTTTAGAGAGTGTAGAGTTGCGCCATGCATCGTTTGGCTTGTGGTTAACAGACCTTTCGTCGAAAGACCCTTACTACATTTTACCTATTTTAATGGGTATCAGTATGTTCGTGATGCAAAAAATGCAACCGATGACGACACAAGATCCAATGCAACAAAAGATCATGCAGTACATGCCTGTAATGTTTACTGTATTCTTCTTCTGGTTCCCATCTGGCCTAGTTTTATACTGGTTAGTAAGTAATATTGTTTCAATTATTCAAATGAAAATTATTTTTAACGGCATGGAAAAAGCTAAACAAAAATAGTATTAATTGATTTAAATTGAATAATAAAAAAAGCGGCCTCTGGTCGCTTTTTTTATTGTTATACCAATCTGAATAAATAAATGTTCGCTCAGCTTGTGATAAAAGTTGCTTGTAACATAGTAGTAGCGACTTTTATCCAATCCCTCCGCGAGCTCTCCTGCAGCCGATTACTGCCTAAAATTTGATTGATGTACGACTCCGTGGATGGGGGACTTAGAGCGACTAGGGAGACAAAGCTGAGAACGACTCTACCTTCACAAATTATGATTGTACTCGAACTGCTGGCGCAGCTCTGAGTAGATCATATTACTATACGGACTGGTATTAAATTTCAGCTTGAGCAAAACTTAGCGTAAAATACCACCATTAGACCATTATCGAGATTTAATATGACTGAGATGTCATTAAGCAGCAACACAGAAACAATTGCTGCACAAGCAACAGCACCGGGTAGAGGTGGTGTAGGTATTATTCGTGTATCAGGCCCTTTAGCGTCAAAAGTCGCCGTAACCATCTTAGGTAAGCAACCCAAAACACGATATGCAGAATATCTGCCATTTAAAGACCAATCAGGGCAAACCTTAGACCAAGGCATCGCATTGTATTTTGAAGGTCCTAACTCTTTTACTGGTGAAGATGTTCTAGAACTACAAGGTCACGGTGGACCCGTCATTCTTGATATGCTACTCAAAGAAATACTCGCTATCGAAAATATCAGAATGGCAAAACCAGGCGAGTTTTCCGAACAAGCATTTTTGAACGACAAACTCGATTTAACGCAAGCAGAAGCTATTGCAGATTTGATCAATTCAAGTTCAGAACAAGCTGCCAAAAGTGCCCTTCAATCTTTGCAAGGTAGTTTTTCTAAACTCGTTCACCAGCTTGTAGAAGACGTAATCCATCTGCGCATGTACGTTGAAGCAGCCATCGACTTCCCGGAAGAAGAAATAGACTTTCTCGCTGATGAAAAGGTAATGAATGATCTTACGGCGATTATAGATAGTGTTGAAGATGTTCAAAAACAAGCTAAACAAGGCAGCATATTGAGAGAAGGAATGCGCGTTGTTATTGCAGGGCGACCTAACGCAGGTAAATCTAGCCTACTTAATGCGTTGAGTGGTAAAGAGACCGCTATAGTAACAGATATTGAGGGAACAACACGCGATGTGTTAACTGAACAAATACACATTGATGGTATGCCTTTACACATTATTGATACTGCGGGTCTTCGCGAGAGTCCAGATAAAGTAGAGCAAATAGGTATTGAGCGAGCGTGGAAAGAAATTAAGCAAGCTGATCGCGTATTGTTAATGGTTGATTCGTCAAACGATCAAGCCATTGATCTAAAAACCTTTTGGCCTGAATTCTATCAAGCATTACCGGAAAATATTGGCGTCACATTAATTAAAAATAAAGCGGATATATCTGGCGCAACAATAGGTAAAACCGTTGAGAACGATGAACCTGTCATCACGTTATCAGCAAAAACCAATCAAGGTGTAGATTTACTAACAGAGCACCTAAAAGAGATCATAGGTTATCAAGGAAGTACGGAAGGTGGTTTTATGGCGCGTCGACGTCATTTGGTCGCGTTAGAAAACGCATATAAACATTTAACAAGCGGAAAGGATCAGTTAGAAGCTTACGTTGCTGGAGAGATCCTAGCTGAAGAGTTGAGGCTTTGCCAACAAGAACTCAATGAGATTACCGGGGAATTCACCAGTGATGACCTATTAGGTAAGATATTCTCGTCTTTCTGTATTGGTAAATAGTCCCCTGTAAGTTATTTGGTCTAAATTCAGTTGTAATAATGATTTGCTCTTTCTAAGTATATGGACAGACCGAAAGACATAGGTATTACTCTTAAACACAACTCGATCACGTAAATTTATCAGAGCATAGTGCCATAGTAACATTCAGTGTTATGGCACCTTAAGCTACCAACACAACAAGTTAGAAGCTTTTTATACGCTCTATTAAGAACAACCTTAGAGATGACTAAAGCAGTATTTCAATAGGTATAAAATGTTATAGTTACGCTTATTTTAATCAATAGGTGTAACTATGGCTTCAATTCAAATAATCGTCGGGAGTATGCTAGGTGGCTCAGAGTACGTTGCCGAAGCATGCCAACAAACTTTAGACGAATTAAACCATCAAACCACGCTCCATTTATCTCCTGAATTGTCAGATATTCCCTACAAAGATCAAATTTGGCTAGTTTGTACCTCTACTCATGGTGCAGGAGAGTATCCTGACAACATACAGCACTTTGTCGATCAGCTCACAGATCAAGAAATTGATCTATCAACAACGAAATGTATAACGATCGGTCTAGGTGACTCGAGCTACGACACTTTTTGTTATGCAGCGAAAAACATAAATAAACTACTAATATCAAAGGGTTGTAATCAAATAAAAGAACCTTTATTACATGATATGCAGCAAGATATCGATCCAGAAGAACTATCTTCTCTATGGATAAGCGATCTAAAAGATCAGTTATCTTGATCTTACTAATAAGATACCCACATAAAAACGCCATTATGCAAAGCAATGTGGATATCTTTGGTAATAAGTACTGAAATAGATCTTATTATTCAGTTTATTAAATTTAATCTAATTTTCCATGTGGATAACAAAGGCTTTTGATCAAAGGATATACGCCCATAGATCAACGTTTGATCACAGGATCTGATCTCACGGATCTCATTGGTTTATAAGGGCTAAAAAGAGTTATCAACAGATCAAGACGATCTTAATAATAAGTAATAATAAGATCTTTATATAAGATCTTTATATTTAATTAGTGATCGTGCTGCTTAAATTAAACGATAATTTTCATTCCAACGATCTAAAAAAAACGGTAGAATACGTGCCCTTTTAAATTAACCTAAGGTAAATGATCAATGTGGTATCAAGACTCATTTGACGTTATTGTTGTTGGCGGTGGCCATGCTGGTACTGAAGCAGCACTTGCAGCTGCTCGCATGGGCTGTAAAACACTTCTTTTAACACACAATATTGATACCTTAGGACAGATGTCATGTAATCCAGCAATTGGCGGGATCGGTAAAGGACATCTTGTAAAAGAAATAGACGCACTTGGTGGATTAATGGCAACAGCCATTGATCATAGTGCGATCCAGTTTAGAACATTAAATGCAAGTAAAGGCCCAGCAGTACGGGCTACACGTGCACAAGCTGATAGAGCGTTATATCGATCGTTTGTAAGGAGTTTTCTAGAAAACCAAGAAAACTTAACGATTTTCCAGCAGCCATGTGATGATTTGATCATTGAAAATGATCAAATGGTTGGCGTTTCTACCCAAATGGGACTGCAGTTCAAAGGCAAAACTGTTGTATTAACTGTTGGTACTTTCTTAGCTGGCCAAATTCATATCGGTTTAAATAACTACCAAGGTGGACGCGCAGGTGATCCTGCAAGTGTAAATCTAGCCAGCCGTTTACGTGATATGCCATTTAGAATCGATCGTTTGAAAACGGGCACACCGCCTCGCTTAGATGCGAGAACGCTTGATTTCTCAGTGATGCAAGAGCAACCTGGTGATACACCTCGTCCGGTATTTTCTTTCATGGGATCTCAAGAGGATCATCCAGAGCAGATTTCATGCTATATCACGCATACCAACGAAAAAACCCATGATATTATTCGTGAAGGCCTAGATCGTTCACCAATGTATACAGGTGTGATTGAAGGGGTTGGTCCACGCTACTGTCCATCGATTGAAGATAAAATTATGCGTTTTGCTGACAAAGATACGCATCAAATCTTCGTTGAGCCTGAAGGTTTAACGACGCATGAAATCTATCCTAATGGTATTTCAACTAGTTTGCCTTTTGACGTACAAATGAATCTTGTTCGTTCAATAAAAGGGTTTGAAAACGCACATATTACCCGCCCTGGTTATGCTATTGAATATGATTACTTTGATCCACGCGATTTAAAGCAAACGTTGGAATCTAAATTTATTCAGAACTTATATTTTGCCGGCCAAATTAATGGTACGACCGGCTATGAAGAAGCTGGTGCGCAAGGTCTTATTGCTGCTACGAATGCTGCTTTAAGAGTTCAAGAAAAAGATCAGTGGATCTTGGGTCGTGATCAAGCATATATGGGCGTATTGATTGATGACTTAGCAACGCTAGGGACAAAAGAACCTTACCGTATGTTTACTTCTCGTGCTGAATATCGTTTGTTGCTGCGTGAAGACAATGCTGACATTCGTTTAACGGAAAAAGGCCGAGAATTAGGCCTTGTTTGTGACAAACGTTGGGCACGATTTAACGAAAAAATGGAAAATATTGAGCTTGAACGTCAACGTTTAAAAACAACGTGGGTTCATAAAGATCATCCTGCAAAAGAGCAGTTAAATCCATTATTGAAAAACCCAATCTCTAGAGAAGCAAATTTAGAAGATATTTTACGTCGTCCAGAAACTCGTTATGAAGATGTTATGGCAATCGAAGCGTTTGGCCCAGCACTTAATGACACTCAAGCAGCTGAGCAAGTAGAAATTCAGATTAAATATCAAGGATATATTGATCGCCAAATGGATGAGATTGAAAAGAAAAAACGTCATGAAGATACGTTGATCCCTGTAGACTTCGATTACAGTCAGATCTCTGGTTTATCAAATGAAGTTGTTGCTAAACTTACGGATGCTAAACCTGAAACTTTAGGTAAAGCGTCTCGAATTTCAGGTATTACACCAGCTGCAATCTCGTTGCTGATTGTTTATTTGAAAAAACACGGTTTGTTGCGCAAGAGTGCCTAAATAGATGACATACGAAGTAGAATTACGTTCGCTGATTGAAAAAACTTCAATCGAAGTAAGCGACGAACAAGTTTCACAACTTAGCAAATATGTTGAATTATTGAACAAATGGAACAAAGCGTATAACTTAACATCTGTTAGAGATCCAAAAGATATGCTTGTAAAACATATTTTGGACTCTTTAGTGGTTGGTGAGCATTTGCAAGGTGATCGCTTTATTGATGTTGGTACAGGCCCTGGTTTACCCGGCATTCCATTGGCTATTTTGTTCCCTGAACGCGAGTTTGTTTTGCTGGATTCTCTGGGTAAACGAATTACATTTTTACGTCAGGTTGTTTTCCAATTAAAACTGAAAAACGTCACCCCTGTACAAATGCGTGTAGAAAAATATCCAATAGAACAACCATTTGATGGTGTTTTGTCTAGAGCTTTTGCTTCTTTGCAAGATATGATTAACTGGTGCTCACACCTGATTGATGAGAAAGGATGCTTTTACGCACTTAAAGGGCAATATCCAACAGAAGAAATTGAATTATTGCCAGAAAACATTAAAGTAACCAATAGTTACCCGCTTACCGTACCAACATTGGATGGTGAGCGACATTTAATTGAACTAAAAAAAACACAATAGCAAAATAAAAATACGTTCGAGGACTTTGTGGGAAAAATTATCGCAGTTGCCAACCAAAAAGGTGGCGTTGGAAAAACCACTACATCGGTTAATTTAGCTGCATCACTTGCCGCAACAAAACGTAAAGTGTTGTTGATCGATTTAGATCCTCAAGGCAATGCGACAATGGGGAGTGGTGTTGATAAATATGAAGTTCATGCGACTTGTTACGAATTGCTCATTGAAGAAAACCCAATCGAAGAAGTCGTAGTTAAAAATACTGCAGGTGTGTATGACTTAATTGCAGCAAATACCGATGTTACGGCGGCTGAAATTAAACTCATGGAATTTTACGCCCGTGAATTGCGTCTCAAAAATGCGTTAGCTGAAGCGCGAAACCAGTATGATTTTATCATCATTGACTGCCCTCCTTCACTCAACATGTTAACCGTTAATGCGATGGCTGCGGCTGATTCTGTTTTGGTACCAATGCAGTGTGAATATTATGCCCTTGAAGGTTTAACTGCCCTAATGGATACCATTTCAAAACTACAATCAGTGGTAAATAATGATCTTCATATCGAAGGGATCTTACGTACCATGTACGATCCTCGTAATCGATTAGCAAACGATGTTTCAGAGCAATTAAAGCGTCATTTTGGTGATAAAGTTTATCGTACGGTGATTCCACGTAATGTTCGTCTAGCTGAAGCACCTAGTTTTGGTGCACCAGCGATGTACTACGATAAGTCATCAACCGGTGCTAAAGCTTATTTAGCATTAGCAGGTGAAATTTTGAAAAGAAATGATGTAAAATCAGCGTCCGCAAAATCTAAAGCTAGTTAATTTATCAAGGAAAACTATGAGTCCGTCAAAAAGAAGAGGCTTAGGCCGAGGTCTTGATGCCTTACTTACCAATGCTCCTACTCCACAAGCAAAATCTTCGGACTCAAACCCAGAAGCTGATGTCATCGCAGATGGTCAGTTAAGAACATTACCTATAGAACAGCTTCAACCGGGTAAATATCAACCGCGTAAAGATATGTCGCCTGATGCTTTAGAAGAATTATCTGATTCAATTAAAGCACAAGGTGTCATTCAGCCTGTCGTCGTAAGGGCTGTTGATAATGATAAGTTTGAAATTATTGCGGGTGAACGCCGCTGGCGTGCTGCACAACTTGCACAACTCGATGAAATCCCGTGTTTAATTAAAAACGTGCAAGATGAAGCTGCAGTAGCAATCGCGTTAATTGAGAATATTCAACGTGAAGATCTAAATGCTATGGAAGAAGCGATAGCTTTGGAACGTTTATTGACTGAGTTTGAATTAACGCACCAAGAAGTAGCAGATGCAGTTGGTAAATCTCGTACAACGGTTTCAAACCTCCTACGTTTGAACAACTTAAATGAAGAAGTAAAAACCTTGTTGGAGCACGGCGATTTAGAAATGGGCCATGCTCGCGCCTTATTAGCATTAGAAGATGATATTCAAACAAACACTGCTAGAACTGTTGTCGCAAAAGAGCTAACAGTACGTGAAACAGAAGCGCTAATTAAAAAGGTGTTAACGCCTGAGCAACCTAAGGTTGAAAAGGTAAAAGACCCAGATACACAGTCATTGGAGCAAAACCTGACGGAAAAACTCGGTTCTCAAGTGACTATAAATCACAATAAAAAAGGTAAAGGAAAACTTGTTATTTCGTATGCTGATCTTGCCGAGCTCGATTCAATTGTTTCTCGTTTCGGGTCATTTTAGCGAATAAATATGCAGGTTTTATAGCTATTCATATTTATAGTGAATATTTGTTTTAAAAAGGGGCGTTTAACGCCCCTTTTTGCGAAAATGAAATGCCCTATTTTGTTGCAAAAAAAGCGTAAACCAGTATACTTGCGCTGACTTTTTTTAAGATTAATTTTTTCTTAAAAAATAGGTAGTCACTACGAAGTTTTTACTAGTTGATAATCAGTTATGAACAAGCTAGCTCAAAAGGGCCGAAAAATTGCCATAAGGCAGTTAAAAATAACACTGATTATTATAGTGTTATCAACAATAGTGACTTTTTTTATGTTTGGCTTTTCTCATGCTCAATCAGCCGCGTTAGGCGGAATTGTAGCGCTTATCCCAAACATGTTATTTGCCTACAAAGCGTTTCAGTACGCAGGGGCAAATGCTGCTAGAAAGGTAGTTGATGCCTTCAACAGCGGCGTGAAATTGAAATTAGTATTATCGGCAGTGTTGTTTGCATTGTGTTTTAAGTTTATCGAGAACTTACAACTGCCTGCTTTTTTCATAACGTATTTTTTAGCGATGTTTGCTCCTTTTGTGCAGGCGGTCGCAAACGGTTTTACTATTAATCAACAATAATTGGGATAAAAGATGGCAGCAGATACTGGCTCTTATATCAAACACCATTTGACCAATGCGAAAATGTGTACCGTTGACGGTAGCGTAGCTTTTAACAAAGCTTGTGCTGATGCCGGCTTCTGGACTCTACACATCGACACATTATTATGGTCTCTTGCGTTAGGTTTGATATTCTTACTAACTTTCCGTTCAGTCGCTAAAAAAGCAACGACTGGTGTTCCAGGCAAACTTCAATGTGCAGTTGAAATGATTGTCGAATTTGTCGATACGAGTGTTAAAGAAACATTCCACGGCAAAAACCCATTAATTGCCCCGTTATCATTAACGATTTTCATGTGGGTTTTATTAATGAACGCGATGGACTGGGTTCCAGTTGATTTAATTCCAACAATTGCTGGTTGGATTGGTTCTACCTTTATGGGTATGGATCCACACGATGTTTACATCAAGTCAGTACCTACTACTGATATGAACATGACGTTCGCACTTTCTATCGGTGTATTCTTCTTAATTATTTACTACTCAATCAAGGTTAAAGGTTTCGGTGGCTTCGCTAAAGAGTTAACGATGCAACCATTCGGCCATTGGGCATTTATCCCAGTAAACTTTATCTTAGAATCTGTAACGTTAATTGCACGTCCAGTTTCATTAGCATTACGTTTATTCGGTAACCTTTACGCTGGTGAGCTAATCTTCATCTTGATTGCAACAATTGGTTTATTCCAATTACCAGTGCACTTTTTATGGGCTGCGTTCCATTTATTAGTTATTCCGCTTCAAGCTTTCATTTTCATGATGTTAACTATCGTGTACTTAAGCTTGGCGCACGAAGATCACTAACTCTTCGGGATAGAGTTAGGCGGCCATATTTGTTTTTTATAGAACAAATATGGTCAAAGAACCCGAAGGGTTTAGGACAGGATGTCCAACAAGAATTTATTAATTTTTAACTTTATAACTTACTTTAAAATAATCGGAGATAAATATGTTATATATCGCTGTTGCATTACTAATCGGTCTTGGTGCTTTAGGTACTGCGATTGGTTTTGGTTTATTAGGTGGCAAATTCTTAGAATCAGCTGCTCGTCAACCTGAACTTGCACCACAATTACAAGTAAAAATGTTCATCGTAGCTGGTCTTATCGATGCGATCGCTATGATCGGTGTAGGTATCGGCTTATACATGTTATTCGCATTAGCTTAATCAACTAGCTATTTTTCATTTCGCGAATAAATTATAGGAGGTACACAAATGAACATTAACGTTACCTTAATCGGTGAATTAATCGCATTTGTCGTATTTGTATTATTCTGTATGAAGTACGTATGGCCGCCATTAATGGCAGCTATTGAAGAACGTCAGAAAACTATTGCTGATGGTCTTGCGGCTTCTGACCGTGCAGCCAAAGAGCTTGAATTAGCTCAAGGTAAAGCGACTGCTCAATTAAAAGAAGCAAAAGCGCAAGCAGCTGAGATTATCGAAGCAGCTAAAAAGCGTGAAGCTCAATTAATTGACGAAGCTTCTGAAAAAGCACAAGCAGAGCGTGAGAAAATCATCGCTTCTGGTCATGCAGAAATTGAGTCTGAACGCAACCGCGCGAAAGAAGAGTTACGTCAACAAGTAGCTGTTCTTGCTGTAGCTGGTGCCGAGAAAATTCTTGAGCGTTCAATTGATGCCGCTGAGCACAGCGACATCTTAGATAAACTTGTCGCTGAGCTTTAAGGGGTAAAGCACTATGTCTGAATTGACAACAGTTGCTCGTCCTTATGCTAAAGCAGCGTTCGATTATGCTGTAGAAGCAAAGGCAGTAGATAGCTGGCTAGAAATGCTAGTGTTTGCTGCTGAAGTATCGCAAAACGAAACGATGCAAACTTACCTTTCAGGTGGTGTATCGGTAGAACAAGCAACAGACTTGTTCATCAACGTTTGTGGCGAACAGCTAGACAGCAATGGTCAAAACTTTATTAAAGTTTTAGCCGAAAACGAACGTCTGTTGGTGCTACCACAGGTGGTTACTCAATTTAGCGAATTAAAAGCTGAATTTGAGAAAGAAGTCACTGTGGATGTAACCTCTGCTGTTGAATTATCAGCAGAACAACAAACTACATTAAGCGCCGCGCTTGAAAAGCGTTTGGCTCGTAAAGTAAAGCTCAATTGTGTGGTTGATACTAACGTTGTGTCAGGTCTTGTTATCAAGGCTGGTGACATGGTAATTGATGGTTCAGTTAGAGGTAAATTGAACCGTTTAGCATCAACGATACAATCTTAACTGGGGAACAGAGCATGCAACTGAATTCCACTGAAATCGCTGAACTGATCAAAAAACGTATTGAACAGTTTGACGTAGTTAGTGAAGCTCGTAATGAAGGTACTATCGTTTCAGTAACTGACGGTATCATTCGCATCCACGGTCTTGCTGATGTAATGCAAGGTGAGATGATCGAACTTCCAGGCAATCGTTACGCTATCGCGTTAAACCTTGACCGTGATTCGGTAGGTGCGGTAGTTATGGGTCCTTACGCTGACCTTGCCGAAGGCGTAAAAGTTAAAGGTACTGGCCGTATTTTAGAAGTACCAGTAGGTCGTGGCTTATTAGGCCGCGTAGTAAACACTCTTGGTGAGCCAATCGACGGTAAAGGTCCAATCGACAACGATGGCTTTGCTCCTGTTGAAGTTGTAGCACCAGGTGTTATCGATCGTAAGTCTGTTGATGAGCCAGTACAAACTGGTATCAAATCAATCGACTCAATGATTCCAATCGGTCGTGGTCAGCGTGAGCTTATCATCGGTGACCGTCAGGTTGGTAAATCTGCGATCGCATTAGATGCAATCATTAACCAGAAAAACACTGGTATTAAGTCAATCTACGTAGCTGTTGGTCAAAAAGCATCAACTGTTGCTAACGTAGTACGTAGCTTAGAAGAGCACGGCGCATTAGAAAACACTATCGTTGTTGTTGCGTCTGCATCAGAAGCTGCTGCACTTCAATACTTAGCACCATACTCTGGTTGTACAATGGGTGAATACTTCCGTGATCGCGGTGAAGATGCGTTAATCGTATATGATGATTTATCTAAGCAAGCTGTTGCTTACCGTCAAATCTCATTACTTTTACGTCGTCCACCAGGTCGTGAAGCATACCCAGGTGACGTTTTCTACCTTCACTCACGTCTACTAGAGCGTGCTGCTCGTGTAAACGAAGACTACGTAGAGCGTTTCACTAACGGTGAAGTTAAAGGCCAAACTGGTTCATTAACTGCGTTACCGATTATCGAAACACAAGCGGGTGACGTTTCTGCATTCGTACCAACTAACGTAATTTCAATTACCGATGGTCAAATCTTCCTAGAGTCTGATTTATTCAACTCAGGTATTCGTCCAGCGGTTAACGCAGGTATCTCGGTATCTCGTGTTGGTGGTGCTGCACAAACGAAAATCATCAAGAAACTTGGTGGTGGTATCCGTTTAGCATTGGCTCAGTACGCTGAATTAGCGGCATTCGCTCAATTCGCATCTGACCTTGATGACGCAACACGTGCACAGTTAGAGCACGGTCAACGTGTAACTGAATTGATGAAGCAAAAGCAATTCAGCCCGTTATCTGTTGCTGAAACAGCTGTTTCATTATTCGCTGCTGAAAAAGGCTACTTAAACGATATCGCAATCGATAAAGTTGTAGACTTCGAAGCTGCATTATTATCATACGTTAATAATGAACAAGCTGAGTTGATGGCTAAAATCAACGAAAAGGGTGATTACAACGCTGATATCGAAGCAGGTTTAGCAAAAGCTATTGAAACTTTCAAAGCTACGCAAACTTGGTAATTAGTTAACCTTTTCGGAGAGAATAGTCATGTCCGGCGCTAAAGAGATAAAATCGAAGATTGGAAGTGTACAAAATACACAGAAGATCACCAGCGCGATGGAAATGGTTGCAGCCTCTAAAATGCGCAAAGCGCAAGAAGGAATGGCTGCCTCTCGTCCATACGCTGAAAATATGCGAAATGTGATCGGTCACATCGCGCTTGGTAACTTAGAATATCGTCATCCTTACTTGGAAGAACGTGAAGCTAAGCGCGTAGGCTATATCGTCATCTCTACAGACCGTGGTTTGTGTGGCGGTTTAAACATTAATATGTTTAAACAAGTACTTGCGGATGCTGCTAAATGGCAAGCGCAAGGAGCTCAAGTTGATTTTGGTGTTGTTGGTGCAAAAGCTACAGCATTTTTTAACAACATGGGTTCAAACGTCGTTTCACAAGTTTCTGGTTTAGGAGATAGTCCTTCAGTAACAGACCTTATCGGTAGTGTTAAGGTGATGCTGGATGCCTATGATAATGGCGAAATTGATAGGCTGTTTGTCGTTTACAACAAGTTTGTAAATACGATGACGCAAGAGCCGAGAATCGATCAACTTTTACCTTTGCCGAAGTCAGATGATGACGCAATTAAACATCGCTGGGATTATGTATACGAACCAGATGCTCAAGTATTACTTGATCAGTTATTAGTTCGTTATATCGAATCTCAAGTGTACCAAGGCGTGGTTGAAAACCTAGCATGTGAGCAAGCAGCTCGTATGGTTGCAATGAAAGCAGCAACCGACAATGCAGGTGATTTAATCGACGAATTACAATTGGTATACAACAAAGCACGTCAAGCAAGTATCACGCAAGAATTAAGTGAGATTTGTGCGGGCGCGGCAGCGGTTTAAGGCAACAGGTTCTTTTAAAGAGCAAAAGATTAGAGGATTAAACATGAGTACAGGTAAAGTCGTCCAAATCATTGGCGCAGTTGTGGATGTAGAATTCCCACAAGATGCTGTACCTCAGGTATATGACGCATTAAATGTAACTGAAGGTGACCTTTCAGGCTTAGTACTAGAAGTACAACAGCAATTAGGCGGTGGCGTAGTACGCTCAATCGCTATGGGTTCATCTGACGGTTTGCGTCGTGGTCTGAACGTAGTAAATACAGGTAATAACATCCAAGTTCCAGTTGGTACTGCAACTTTGGGTCGTATTATGAACGTATTGGGTGAGCCAATTGATGAAGCTGGCCCAATCGGTGAAGAAGAAAAATGGTCTATCCACCGTGAAGCTCCTTCATATGAAGATCAATCAGCGGCTAACGAATTGTTAGAAACTGGTATCAAGGTAATCGACTTAGTATGTCCATTCGCTAAGGGTGGTAAAGTTGGTTTATTCGGTGGTGCTGGTGTTGGTAAAACCGTAAACATGATGGAACTTATCCGTAACATCGCAATCGAGCACAGCGGTTACTCAGTATTCGCAGGTGTTGGTGAGCGTACTCGTGAGGGTAACGATTTCTACCATGAAATGAACGATTCAAACGTACTTGATAAAGTATCGCTTGTATACGGTCAAATGAATGAGCCACCGGGTAACCGTTTACGTGTTGCGATGACTGGCTTAACAATGGCTGAGAAGTTCCGTGACGAAGGTCGTGACGTACTTTTCTTCGTTGATAACATTTACCGTTACACACTTGCTGGTACTGAGGTATCTGCACTATTAGGCCGTATGCCTTCAGCGGTAGGTTACCAACCAACTCTTGCAGAAGAGATGGGTATCCTTCAAGAGCGTATTACATCAACTAAGACTGGTTCAATTACTTCAATCCAAGCGGTATACGTACCTGCGGATGACTTAACTGACCCTAGCCCTGCAACTACCTTCGCTCACTTAGATGCGACAGTTGTACTTAGCCGTGATATCGCAGCACAAGGTATCTACCCTGCTATCGATCCACTTGACTCTTCATCACGTCAATTAGATCCATTAGTAGTTGGTAACGAGCACTATGACGTAGCACGTGGCGTTCAAACAACGTTACAACGTTACAAAGAGCTTAAAGATATCATTGCTATCTTAGGTATGGACGAATTATCTGAAGAAGATAAGCGTACAGTAGACCGTGCTCGTAAGATTCAACGTTTCTTATCACAACCATTCTTCGTTGCTGAAGTATTCACTGGTTCTCCAGGTAAGTACGTATCTCTTAAAGACACTATCAGTGGCTTTAAAGGTATCCTTGCTGGCGAATACGATGACTTACCAGAGCAAGCGTTCTACATGGTTGGTTCAATCGAAGAAGCTGTTGAAAAAGCTAAATCAATGTAATTTAGCTTTTCGGAGCAATTAGGAGGTCACAATGGCAGCAATGACTGTAAATCTGAATGTAGTAAGTGCTGAAGAAGAGTTATTCTCTGGTAGCATTGAGTCATTACAGATCACTGGTAGCGAAGGTGAGTTAGGTGTAATGCCTGGTCACGCACCTTTGCTGACCTCACTAAAACCTGGTATGGCTCGCATTGTCAAGAAAGGTGGTGAAGAGGAAGTTCTTTACTTATCTGGCGGCATGTTAGAAGTTCAACCAAACAATGTAACTGTGTTAGCTGACGTAGCAACACGTGTTGCAGACTTAGATGAACAAGAAGCTGAAGAAGCTAAACGCCGTGCTGAAGAGCACTTGAATAATCAAGGTGGCGATGTAGATTACGCAGAGGCTGCTTCTGAATTAGCGCGCGCGGTTGCACAATTACGTGTAATCCAAGCGGCTAAGAAAAAAGTCTAAAAGCTATATCAAACACTAGTTTTAGTGAATAATAAACGAGTCTTCACGATGTGTAGGCTCGTTTTTTTTTGCGTAAAATTTAACTCAAAATTCATAGGCAATCCACGCCAAAACTCGATACAATATCGTTAATAAATATAATTAATGGAATAGTAATGAGTTTATCAGTTGTTATTTTAGCGGCCGGCAAAGGCACGCGAATGCGTTCAAGTTTACCTAAAGTTCTGCACCCTGTTGCGCATAAGCCAATGGTTGGTCATGTTATTGATGCAGCACGCCAAGTTAATGCTGAAAATATATATCTTGTGTACGGCTTCGGTGGTGACGTGCTAAAGGCACAAATTCAGGGTGATGACTTAACCTTTGTCGAACAAGCTGAGCAACTTGGTACGGGGCATGCCGTCGATATGGCCTCTCCTCACTTAAAAGACGATGAAGATGTTTTAGTACTCTATGGTGATGTTCCATTAACGAAAGTGTCTACGTTAGAAAAGTTAATCGCAGCTAAACCTGATAACGGGATGGCACTATTGACTGTTAAATTAGCAAACCCGACGGGCTATGGTCGTATTATTAGAGACAATAATACGGTGATCGGTATTGTTGAACAAAAAGATGCGTCACCTGAGCAACTGGCAATTAACGAGTGTAATACTGGTATTTTGCTTGCTAACGGTGGTGATTTAAAACGTTGGTTAAGTAACTTATCAAATGATAATGCACAAGGTGAATACTACTTAACAGACATTATTGCTGCTTGTCATCATGAGGGTAAAGTGATTGAAACCGCACACCCTGACAGTGAAATTGAAGTGGAAGGTGCCAATAATCGTGTTCAACTTGCTCAATTAGAGCGCGCATACCAATTGCGTCAGGCTGAAGAGCTGATGATTGCAGGTGCTAGCTTACGTGATCCAAACCGCATTGATATTCGTGGTGAAGTGACCGTCGGCCAAGAAGTTGTGATTGATATTAATTGTATCTTTGAAGGGCGTGTTGAAATTGCCGATAACGTCAAAATTGGTGCTAACTGTATCTTAAAGAACTGTACTATCGGTGCTGGTGCTGAAATTAAGCCAAATACGATTGTTGAAGATGCGATTATCGGTGAATTAGCGTCTGCTGGTCCTTTCGCTCGTATTCGCCCAGGCTCTGAATTAAAGCGTGATGCACATATCGGTAACTTTGTTGAAATGAAGAAGTCAGTATTAGGAGAAGGTGCTAAAGCAGGCCATCTAACCTATCTTGGTGATGCTGAAGTTGGTGCAAAAGCTAATATCGGTGCTGGCACAATTACCTGTAACTATGATGGCGTCAATAAGTCTAAAACCATCATTGGTGAGCATGCATTCATTGGCTCTAATGCATCGCTTGTTGCACCAGTTACTATTGGTGATTACGCAACGACTGGTGCTGGTTCAGTCATCGTAAAAGAAGTTGAAGATAAAGCGTTAGCAGTAGCGCGTGGTAAGCAGCGAAATATCACGTCTTGGTCTCGACCAACGAAAAAGTAAACATTACATTTCAGAAATAAGGCTAGGTTATCCCCTAGCCTTTTTTATTTGATAGGTACCACTTTCAAAAGCGAATACTTTCACCATCAGTAGAATTAAAATAAGTACGACAAGACAAGCTGCTGTTTGAACATACATCCACTCAGTTTGAAACAAGTAAGTTAATCCTAGAAGTAACCCCGTATTTATAGCAACGAATTTGAATTTACCCTGCTTTTCAATGGTTAGGCTAAAGGTTTGACTGTAGTTTGCGACCATAAAATCAATTGAATTGACGACAAAAGCACAGCCAAGCACCAACATTACCAACTGAGTTCCTCTATCTAAGCCAAAGCCTGATTCATATATGTGATAAAGCACAGAAAACCAAAGAAAACTTGGTACCAAGGGTAATATTGTCATGATAAAAAATAGTGCTAAGGGCTTAATGTTTCTCACAAATTTGGCAACGAACTGACCAAGCATAATTGACCATGTCATCCACCATGCCAAATAGAATTCATGATAATTATTAAATGGCAGAATGAAGCGATGCGCATTAAGTACGTAGTCTGTTGATAGCACACTACTTGCAACCAATTCAGCAAAACCAAAATTACTCAACCAAGCAAGATAGAGACACAGTAAACTAAAGGCGATCACACTCACTTTACTGAGCATGGTCATTAATTTGGTTCTTATACTCATCATTAATGAACAGACAATGACGAGAGAAATTAATATCGTGAGTTCCCATGTACCGTTTTTAACGCTCTCTGGTAAATAGAATGGCATTAAATCGATAAAAAGCGATAGCGTAAATGCACAGGTCGCAATGACGACACAAGCACTTAATCGCTTGACCCACGTAATTTCAAAGAGCTTTAGCTTTGGCTCTAACGTCAGGAAGTAAAGGGTAGAAACAAAATACATTGCCCAAGCGGTAATTCCCCAAAAGCCCATTTCTATCGATAGTGGATTAGTAAAATGATAGCTCTGATCTTGGGTGTATTGTTGATATTCAATGAGTGGTAGTAGGATAAAACCGCCATCAAGCCCAGATGTAAATAAGATCGCGACTAACGCACTTAACGCTGAAGGCTCTTCACCTGTTAATCTTTGATTTCGAAAGGCATACATTAATACTAAACCTAGTATCAATATAATGATCACCCCTACGCCAATAATTGTACTCATCTTGTCAAAAGTTTATGTTTTTGATGAGTTTACCTGCGTTAGATGTCAGTTTTTTTATATTGCACAATTAACTGTTGCGCAAGCGCC
Organism: Thalassotalea loyana; assembly: GCF_030161435.1. Classification (GTDB taxonomy): domain Bacteria; phylum Pseudomonadota; class Gammaproteobacteria; order Enterobacterales; family Alteromonadaceae; genus Thalassotalea_G; species Thalassotalea_G loyana. Next base: position 51,841 of record NZ_BSSV01000005.1, read on the forward strand.
TTGCATTCATTTGCAGCAGTGGCAAACATCACTTCATCGCTGTGTGATAATGCACAACGCAGCCATTGGCCGTCAATTTGAGCCGCTAAAATACTTGTGCAGTGATCAACATATTCTCTTTTGACGAGTGTTTTGAAAGCGAAACGTAAATTACTCGCTAATCTTGCGTGATTAACTTTTTGCAATTGACTTAATTCATCGCTGTGCATGGATAATACCCAAAAACTTAACCAAGAAATGGCTGCTCGATTTGAACTCTGTGCAGTGCTGAAATTAGCATTGATGATATAATTTATCCGCTCTATCGCTGTTGGCTTTTGGGTGCTGAATTGTGCTAAAAAATCTTGTCTTAATTGCTCCAAAAGATAAATAGTCGTGCCTTTTATCAAACCACCTTTACCACCAAAATAGTGGCTAATAATACCCGTAGATACGCCAGCAAGTTTGCTAATACTGGAGATAGTTGTGCCTTGTAAGCCATGCTTTTCAACAGACTCTAACGTCGCTTCAATCAATTGTTGCTTTCTAATTTTTTCCATACCTACTTTAGGCATAATACTTTCTAAACCCTCAACGCTTTTTGGCCACAGCCAGTGACCTTTGTTAAATATTTTTAATAAATAGTTATGGAATAGGTCTGTAAACACAAGTTAAATTTTTATTAATTGAACGTTCAATAAAAAATAACATAGATGTAACATTTGCTGATTAATCTGCTCAACGTTTTCAAAAATAACTACATCAAAGTGAGAAAATTATGAGCCTTTACAAGCAAAATAAGAGTTTGCTATGTCTTGCAATAACAAGTGCTCTTGCGATGCCAGCACTTGCTGATGAGAATGCAAACAACGATAAGAATATTGAAGAAGTTACGGTTATTGCCAAAAAGTTGTCCTATGCAAACAACACGGTCGATACCACGATGATTGATCAGCAGGCGCCGGTAACAAGTGTCTTAGGTGTTATGGATAACCTTCCGGGCATCAGTATTAACGAAGGCGATGCTTTTGGTGGTGACGACTGGTCAACTTCAATTACCATGCGCGGCTTTTCTATCGACGGAAATCAGCAACAATTGGGTATGACGGTTGATGGTATTCCAAATGGTGGTTCTAACTATGGTGGTGGCGCGAAGGCTAATCGTTACCTAGCAACTGAAAACTTAGAAACTGTTGAGGTGGCTCAGGGTACTTCTGACATTTCATCAGCGTCTCTCGATGCGCTAGGTGGTACATTCAATTTTGTGAGTAAAGCCCCTGATATGGAGCAAAGCACAACGTTTGCCTATACCACAGGTTCTCATGACGCTGAGCGATTCTTTGTTAGATATGAAACAGGTGAGATACTAGATAACACCTTTGCTTATGTTAGTTACTCAGATACAACAACAAGTCGATGGGTTGGTGAAGGCTCAAATGGTGGCAGCAAAAACCAGCATGCTGAGGTGAAGTTTGTATCGACAATAGACCAACTTACATTGACCGGTCGCTTATCTTATGACGATGTCACTGAAGATAATTATAACAGTGTTAGCATTGAACAATTTAATCAAACACCTGACTGGGACCAGTTAACATGGAATTGGACAGGTATCCCTCATTTTGATCAAATGTTCGCAGAGGGTTGGTCTACGCTTCGAGAAAACACATTAGCGTATTTAAAAGCAGAGTACGCTGTGTCAGATGTGACAACGATTGAAATCACACCGTATTTTCATAAAAACAAGGGCCGAGGTGATTGGATTCCACCATATTTAGTGATGGCAGTAGATGCTGATGGTAACCCAACAAACCAAGGCGGCACGATTGCTGGAAGCTACGGTTTTACCGATCAAAATGGTAATCCTCTAGCACCTGCTGATGGTTGTACGGCAAACTATACTTGGCCATGGAATTCTGGCCCTGGTTTGCACCCAGCGTGTTATGCTGATGATGCTATTCCTGTCATGTCATACCGTCATACCCATTATGCTAAAGAGCGTACGGGTTTCACTGCAAAAGCATACACTACAATCGGTAATCATGATTTACTTGCAGGGGTCTGGTATGAAACTTCTGAGCGTGATGAACATCGTGATTGGCATAAAGTGATTAATGCGAGTGTTTATCATCATTTTGATTCAACGCCATACTGGATACAGTATGATAATACGTTCGATCAAGACACGCTTAAGTGGTATGTCCAAGATACAATCACAGCAGGTGATTTTGTCGTTAATCTCGGTGTACAACAGTACTTAGTTGACCTAGAGAAAACCGATCATTATCAATCTGCAAATAACGCCGATGTTAACAGTGATTCAGATGTACTCTTTAGCGCAGGTGCTTTATACGAATTGAGTCCAACCACAGAGGTGTTTGCCGGCTATAGTGAGAACTTTTCGGCTATCAAAGACGGTGTACTTGAACGAGATTCTTCAACATTGAATGAGATTGAACCAGAAACGGCGGAGAATATCGATTTTGGTATTCGTTACTTCGGTGAACGTTTAAATCTGCAAGCAACCGCTTATATGATTGAGTTTAATGACCGTATTACTTTTATTGCACCTGGCAGTGATACCGATGGCATTGATTACACGATTGGTACAAACGGCACATACATCAACGTTGGTGGCATTGAGTCTGACGGTATCGAACTGAGTGCAACCTATAAGCTAACGGATAATTGGGAGTTATATGGCTCTTTCACCAAAAATGATTCAACGTATATTGGTGATGCACCAGGCTTTGAGGCCGGCCAAAAAGTAATAGATTCTGTCGATGATATGTGGGTACTATCAGCTAACTATTACGACGGTAATTTACGTTTTGGCGCTTCAACTAAGTACACAGGAGAACGCGGTGAAGCTGAAGATTATATTGTATTGGATATGAATATTGGATATACCGTTGAGTTTTCTGGCTCAGGTGTTAACTCTGTTGATATTGCGCTTGTGGTAAATAACATCTTTGATGAAGATTATTTATCGACGGGTACAGGTAACGGTTCGACCTTCTTTATTGGTGCACCGCGCACAACAAGCTTAACCGTTAATGCGAACTTCTAATCGCGTGATGGGTAAAGGTTGATTGTATCAACCTTTACCTCCTTTATTGGAGTAGATAAACGATGAAAAATATATTGTTGGTAATGATCGCATTAATGCCGTCTTTTCAATTACTTGCTGTCGACAAAATTTATTTTGGTTCGTGTGCAAAAGAATACAAAGCGATGCCTATTTTTGACGCGATTGTTGCTGATGATCCTGATGTTTTTATTTTCCTTGGTGATAATATTTATGGTGATACTGAAGACATGAAGGTCTTAGCCGACAAGTACAAGATGCTTGGTGATCACAAAGGATTTAATAAGTTAAAAAGTACCGCAGAATTAATCGCCATTTGGGATGATCATGATTATGGTGAAAATGACGCAGGGAAAGAATACCCGCAAAAACAGGCTTCGAGAAAAGTCATGCTCGACTTTTGGCAAGAGCCGAAAGATTCACCTCGCTATACAAGAGACGGAATTTATACCAGTTATTTCTATGGTGAAAAAAACCAGCAAGTACAGGTAATTTTGCCCGATCTACGTTGGAACCGAGATAAGCTCCATGAAGTATCGAAGGTAAACTATTTATTGAAGCGTATTCCCAATAACATGGGGCCTTACATGGTTTCTCCCGACAAACAAGCATCGATGCTAGGTGAAAAACAATGGCAATGGCTCGAGCAAGAACTCCTTAAGCCATCTGCGATTAAAGTTATTGGTTCAAGTTTACAACTATTACCTGAGTTTACTGGCTGGGAATCTTGGGCAAATTTTCCCGCTGACAGGCAACGTTTACTCGACTTTATCGCCAAACATAAAATCCCTGGAGTGATCTTCATCAGTGGTGATACTCATTGGGGTGAAGTGTCTAAAGTAGAAACAGCCAAAGGTTATCATTTATGGGAAGTGACTAGCTCAGGATTGAGTGAAAAATGGAAGGACGTTAGTCCTAATCAGCATCGTGTAGGACAGTACACTAACCAAGTAAACTATGGATTTATCGAGATTGATTGGCAGCTCGCTGATCCCAGTATTGCTATTGGATTGAAAAATGAAGTGGGTGATATCACCCATCAACATCAACTTTCACTATCAATGCTTCAATTTAACTAAAACTCCGCTAGTGTTGGCCTGAAGTAATCAGGCCTTTTTTACTGATACTTCTTTTCTGCCTTTGTGACTTTTTCTAAATAACGGCGTGATTCTGCTTTTGGATGTTTTCTTGTCAGTACGTAATAGACGTTTTGAGGTTGATGTTCATTGATGATTTTAACGGCTGTTTTTCTATCGCGATGAAAGCTTTTAAGTACGTTACCTGTTCCACCATTGTAGGCTGAAATCATCGCGTAATGTTGGCTGGTATTGTTATTGACTGCTTTAAGGTAATTATTTTGCAGTATGTGTAAGTAGGCTGTACCCATATCAATATTAAACGCAGGATCAAATAGCTGCTGCTTACTTGGTTTACCTGGTTTGTTTTTAATTTTTTGGTAAACATCTGCGCCTGCAGTACTTGGAACGACTTGCATTAAACCATAAGCATTTGCGTGGCTTACCGCATAAGGGTTAAAATTACTTTCTGTTTCGATAATGCCATAAATTAAATCTGGCTTTATTTGATAGCGCTTAGCTGAGGCGAGTACAAACTCACTGTATTTTTCTTTACGCAAATGCTGATGAGTTTCAACTAAGTTAAAACGTACCTGAAGCAAGTCGTGTTTATCAATGCGTACTTGCGCTAGTTCATTATTTGTTAAGTAATCAGCGAACCTTCCTGCACGCCATTGGTATTGTATTGGCTTCTTATCTTGGTCTAATACTTGACCATACAGGAACGGCGTCCCTTTTAGTTCAGGTGCTTTACTACTGAAAATATCATTTTTCCGCGGATCATCGGGCGTTAATAATGTGATGATGATGGCTTGATTCAGGTTATCTAATGCACGAGATTTATTATTTTCTAACAGTGTTTCAACCGTCACGGTTCCGGTTATAAAATCGATAATAGCTCTGGCTTTATAATCGTTAGTGTACTTTACGTAACGTTTATTTCCTGGAAGCTGCGTGTTCTTTTTCCCCCAGACCTTTTCTATATGCCTTTTTAACTCTTCAATAAGCAGTGAAATATTTTGGATATCTTGTTGGGCTAAATTTTTCGTTTTTACCACACGATCAGCTATCGCAATGACATCTTTATCATCAGACTCTATTTGTTTAACAAGTTCTTGCGCACTCTTTATCGATGATAGATTAGGCGTTGATTTGCATGCAGTAAGTGTAAAAATAACAAGAATTAATAAGCGAAACTTCATAAACTTTTTTAATAATGCTTTTTACTCAGTGTATCGCAATAGCCACAAAAATGGTGTAAATGTTGACCAAATTAATTTTATCACTATAATAAGTTTCGAACTGAAACTTAACGAAAGAAATAATGTCAAAACGAAACACTCAACAACGTCGTCATATTATTATCACTGAAGTGAACTCTGTCGGTGAAGTAAGTGTTGAAGCGTTAGCTAAGCGTTTTGATATTTCGGAAGTTACAATCAGAAAAGATCTCGCGGCATTAGAAAAAAGTGGTCTGCTATTACGTCGTTATGGTGGTGCTGTGCCCTTGCCTAATGAAATAACTGAAGCGAAAGAGTCAAAAGTTTCGGTTCAAAAGCAGGCTATTGCAAAAGCGGCCGCAAGCTTAATAAAAGATCATTACCGTGTTGTGATTGATAGTGGCAGAACAACCTCAACCATCATTGAATACCTTGCTGAAAAGCGTGGCTTGGTTGTTATGACTAACTCAATGAAAATTGCTGGTAGACTTCATGAATTGGAGAGTGAGCCAACTATTTTGATGACCGGTGGCACTTGGGACCCAACATCAGAGTCGTTCCAGGGGCAAATAGCAGAACAGGTGTTGCGTTCATATGACTTTGATCAGCTATTTATTGGTGCCGATGGCATTGATGTTGAACGAGGTACAACGACCTTTAATGAGTTGATTGGCTTGAGTCGAGTAATGGCGGAAGTGGCCAGAGAAGTTATTGTTGTTGTTGAGTCGGAAAAAATTGGTCGAAAAATACCTAATTTAGAGTTAACTTGGCAACAGGTAGATACGTTAATTACTGATGAGTTATTAAATGAGTCGGTAAAGAAACAGTTAATCGAGTGTGGTGTGAATGTAGTTATCGCCCCACTCAACAAATAAAATATTAAAAAGGATAATAGTATGTGTGGCATTGTTGGTGCAGTAGCACAGCGTGATGTAGCGGATATCTTAGTAGAAGGTTTAAAACGTTTAGAATACCGTGGTTATGATAGTGCAGGTGTTGCAATTATTGATAATGACAATCAATTAAATCGTGCACGTCGTCTTGGTAAAGTACAAGAATTAGCAGACGCTTTAGCTGAAACGCCATTGGCTGGCGGTACTGGTATTGCTCACACGCGTTGGGCAACACATGGTGTACCAAGTGAAGCGAATGCTCACCCACATATTTCTTCAGACAACATCGCGGTTGTTCATAACGGTATTATCGAAAACCATGAAGAGCTTCGTGCTCAACTTCAAGGCTTAGGTTACGTTTTCACTTCTGAAACTGATACAGAAGTTATTGCACATTTAGTTCACCATGAATTAAAAAGCCATGACACATTATTATCAGCTGTACAGAGCACTGTTAAGCAACTAGAAGGTGCTTACGGTACAACAATCATGGATACCAATGATAAAGACCGAGTTGTCGTAGCTCGTTCAGGTAGCCCATTGGTTATTGGTTTCGGTGTTGGTGAAAACTTTATTGCCTCTGACATGATGGCGTTATTACCGGTAACTCGTAAATTCTGCTTCCTTGAAGAAGGTGATGTTGCAGAAGTAACGCGTTTTGAGGTGAATATTTTTGATAGTGAAGGTCAGCCAGTTGTTCGCGAAGCGAAAGAATCTGAAGTTAGTCATGATGCTGGCGACAAGGGTGAATACCGCCATTACATGTTGAAAGAAATTTACGAGCAACCAACAGCTATCCGAAATACGTTAGAAAACCGTTTTGATGCTGGTTTGCTTGATACGCAAACATTCGGCGCTGGCGCTGATGAAATTTTCAAAGAAATCGAACATGTTCAAATTATTGCTTGTGGTACGTCATACCACTCAGGCATGGTGGCGCGTTACTGGTTAGAAGCACATGCTGGCGTATCTTGTAACATCGAAATTGCGAGTGAGTTCAGATACCGTAAATCTCACGTGCCAAAGAATGCGATGATTGTGACAATTTCTCAATCGGGTGAGACGGCAGATACATTGGCAGCACTTCGCTTAGCAAAAGAGCTAGGTTACCGCTCAAGTCTTACGATTTGTAACGTACCGGGTTCAAGCTTAGTACGTGAGTCAGATTTAGCGTTTATGACGAAAGCTGGCGCAGAAATTGGTGTTGCTTCGACAAAAGCATTTACTACGCAGTTAGTTGGCTTAATGATGATGACATTGGCACTTGGTAAACATCACGGCATGAGTGTTGAAGATCAAAAAGCAATGTCGAGTGCACTTGTGACGCTGCCAAATAAAGTTGAAGAAGTATTAGCGTTAGCGGATTCTATCGAAGACTTAGCAGAAGACTTTGCTGATAAAAACCATTCATTGTTCTTGGGTCGCGGTGATCAATACCCGATCGCAATGGAAGGTGCATTAAAACTTAAAGAAATTTCATACATTCACGCAGAAGCTTATGCTGCTGGTGAACTTAAGCACGGCCCATTAGCGTTAATTGATGCTGAAATGCCAGTTATCGTTGTAGCACCAAAAAATGACTTGATTGAGAAGCTTAAATCGAATGTTGAAGAAGTGCGTGCTCGTGGCGGTTTAATGTATGTATTTGCTGATAACGATGCGAAATTTGAAAGTGATGAAACAATGAAGGTTATCAATGTTCCACACTGTGATGACTTAATCGCGCCAATTGTTTACACATTACCATTACAGTTATTGTCATATTATGTAGCTATTATCAAAGGTACTGATGTTGACCAACCACGTAACTTAGCTAAGTCGGTTACCGTAGAGTAAGTATCTGATAATCAATAACTCTTATTGTGGGTTTACAATAAAGTTGCTAATCCAACAATAAAGTAGTTAACAATACAATAATGTTGTTAACTGAAGCCATCTGAGCTATCTTGTAATTAAGTTAGCAAAGATGGCTTTTCTGTATGGGTAAAAAGCAATATTGGAACTCTGAAGCTAAGAACGCTCGTTGGATAAAGGAAGGACGAGGTCAAGGAAGTGGTAAAAATTATAAGCCCTGGCTCACCGTTCGAGATGTTGCATCTGAAGGCCGGTCTCATCGTATATTTGGACACTTGACGAAACGCACCCACCACCTTTTATCTGATCTCGAACTAGCAACTTTTTTACTTCTTCAATGGCGTCAATCAACTGAAGATATACGTGAGCAATTTCCTTTAGATCCAGAAGTCACCAAACAAATATGCCGTTCATCCGGAATCTCTCATCCTTCACACTCTGGCGCAGTCCAATACTTGAGTAGTGACTTTGTAGTCAGTGCCAAAGAAAAAGAAAATCCGGTTTTTGCTATTCAGGTAAAACCGGTTTCAAAACTTGCTAGCAAGAGAGTGATAGAGAAGCTCGAAGTAGAGAGGCGCTACTGGTTAGAAAAGGATATCCCCTGGTTTCTCGTAACAGAAAAACAAATTCCTCGCGTCGTCTTTAATAACATTGACTGGCTTTATACTTTGCAACAAGACGTAACTTACATTGAGGATGAATGCCGAAATTTTGAACAGCATTCAAAATGGCTGCAGGAACATGGTAACTTAAAAATTATTGACCTATGTAAGCAGCTAGATACGGCTTATTCACTTCCTCTAGGTGAAAGCTTATACCAACTCAGAAGGATGCTGGCAAAACGTTACTTCCACTTCGATATTACAATTCCTTATACGGACTTGAGGTGCTGTGATTTATACTCGGAATCTGTGGACTCAGTTGTTGAGGTGCTTAATGTTTCAGGTTAATGAAGTCATCAGCCTTGATAGGACACTTTATCGAATTCTGTTAGTCAGTGGAGAGCAAATAGTCTGGATAGCGGTTGAAGATAAGAAAGCATTCCCTGGAGTAATAGGGTTAATTGAACTTGAAAAATTAGTGCTAGATGAGAAATTAATTCGCTCAGAGGATCCTTATTATTATTTGCTAAATTTATCGCCAACAGCGGACTCCAGTGAAGCTTTAACCAGAGACAAGTACTTTAAAATTATAAAACCTTTGGTTACCGATCCCCTGTTTTACTTGCCCAAGGTTCGAGCAAAGCATATAAAAGAAATTCTGCTTGAAGGAAACATATCAAAGCCCTATCTGTATAAAAAAGTACGCCAATACTGGCAGAGAGGTCAAACGCCAAATGCCTTATTACCAGATTATCGAAACTCAGGTGGTAAAGGTAAAAAGCGCGTTGCTAAGGGGAAAAAACTAGGGCGGCCGAGAGTCCATAAACCAGGTATAGGGGCTATCGTTGATGAGTTAACTGAAAAGCTATTTAGGATAGTTATTGATAAATACCTTTTAAAAGAAGCGGAGTTTTCCGTCGCCTTTGCACATAGGCGCCTAAAGCTTCTTTACGACGAATATTTTCCTGGAACTCCAGAGTCAGAAAAGCCGACAAAACGACAACTAGGGTATTTTTTTGAGCGAGAGTACAGTCACGCAGAAAAGTTAATTGCGACAAACTCTACTGCAGATTATCGCAAGGACATCAGGCCTCTTGAGAGTACGGCAACAATGCAGGCACTGGGTCCCGGTTCTCGTTATGAAATTGATGCGACCATAGCTGATATTATTTTAGTGTCTGATCACGACCGCAATCAGCCTGTCGGTAGGCCAATCTTATATGTGGTCGTTGACGTATTCTCTCGCTTTATAGTCGGCTGGTACATCGGTTTTGAAAATCCTTCCTATGTCGCCGCTATTCAAGCTCTTCACCTGGCCATGACCGATAAAAATGAATACTTGAACCATTTGGATAGTGGAACGGACTTTATTGCTTGGCCTCAACCCGGTTTACCAGAAGCATTACTAGCAGACAGAGGTGAGCTTCTTGGGCACCAAATTGAGGGTCTTGAGAAGAGTTTTTTTGTGCGAATAGAAAACACCCCACCGTTTCGCGGTGACGCTAAAGGGGTTGTAGAGAGAAACTTTAGGACACTTCAGGCAGAATTTAAGCCATTTGCCCCAGGAGTGGTTACAGGCCCTACAGTTAAAAAAAGAGGTGGGAAAAACTATTGGTTGGATGGAAAACTAACCATTTCAGAATTTACCGAGATCATTACGTCTTCAATAATTATACGTAATTTTGTAGATCCACTTACTAAGTACGACAAAAGCCAGGATATGCCTGCTGATTTACCATTAATCCCTGCCCACTTGTGGAATTGGGGGTTACAGCATCGAACCGGACGCCTCAGAAAAGCAGACTCAGAAAGTTTACATATCGCTTTGCTACCAACTGAAAAAGCAACTGTTTCTGAAAATGGTGTTTGCTTATTTGGACTTTACTACTCTTCACCAGAAGTCCTTGCCGCAGGGTGGATGCATAGAGCAGACAAGTCTAACCGGCCTAAAAAAGTAACCGTCGCTTACGATCCAAACTTTGCCAACGAAATTTACCTATTTCACAAGTCAGACTCTCGTGAACATTGGCTCTGTAGGTTAACTGACTTGTCTCGTGAATATCGAAATAGCTCATTCTGGGAAGTTTGGCGCAAACAAGACATACAGAAAAAATCTGAAAGTCAGCTCCAGCTTAATTCAGATAGAACCCGTGCATTGCACGAAAAACGGGTCGAGGAAATTATATCTTCAGCGATTAAATCTACACCATCACCTTCTGCGACCAATACAGAGCGTATGGCAAATGTTGGCAAAGCACGTTCCGAACAACTTGAGAAGGAGCGACAAAAGAGACGACCAACGACAAAAGAGTCTAACAAGTCACCATCTCAGGTGATACCCCTTAATAGTCAAGATGACGATAATGAATATCCGGATTTTGAGGATGAGTTGTTTAATGGTGGGGATGATTGATGCAATTACCAAAACACTATGTAAAAGCTGTATACCAAGAAACAGGCATCAGACAATACGACAGCAACCCATTCATTGAGGCTCTGCCCCCCATTTTGTCTGTCAAGCAGGCCGGCTCAAGCCTGAAAGGCGAGATCATATATAAGCCTTCTGACCGACTGGCTGATGCTAAGGCAAGAATGCACATGGTCGTTTCATTACTGGATGATTATTTTCAGCCGCTGTCACAGCATGTTCTCCTGGAAGAGCGGATCGGTATGATGATACGTAGGGGGTATGTTGGTCGCAATTTATGCGATGGCTCACTTAATAAAAAGCTGCAGGAAGGCTATGAACTGATAAAAGCAGATGGCTATCACCCGGTAAACTTTGCGACGGAGAAAACAACGGCGAGAAGTATGTCGTTAATTGGAATATCTGGTAGCGGAAAAAGCACTTCATTAGACAGAATACTGAATACTTACCCTCAGGTTATTTACCACGAGTCGAGTAACTTTATTCAAATCACATACTTAAAAATTGAATGCCCAAACAATGGTGATTTAGAGAGTTTATGTCTAAATTTTTTCAGTGCTGTTGATGGTATTTTAGATACTGATTACGAAAGACGGTATGCAAAGCAACGCCTTTCGGTTCCCAAAATGCTGGCGTTGATGCGCCAAACGGCAAATAACCGGGCAATAGGGGTGCTAGTTATCGATGAGATACAACGGCTCAGCCAGGTACGTTCTGGCGGTAAGGAGCAAATGCTGGAGTTTTTCGTTGAACTGGTAAACCAAGTGGGCATTCCTGTTGTTTTGGTGGGTACACCAAAAGCTCGACCTATCTTTGAGCTTGAACTCCAATCAGGGCGGCGAAGCGCAGGTTTTGGTTCAATATATTGGGAAACTATTCCGCAGCTGATTTATAAAAAAGGTAAAGGCCAAACTGACAACTCAAACTGGATAAATTTTACCAACGACTTATGGAAGTATCAGTGGTTGAAACATGGTGATAATCCATTGACCGATGACATTCGTGACTGTTGGTACGACTTATCTCAAGGCGTGCTTGATATCGTTATGAAGTTGTTTGTTCTTGCACAGTTAAGAGCCATAGCAAATAAAAAAGAAAGGATAACTGTTGGGATAATGAAGTCGGTTTATGAACAAGAGTTAAAGCCGGTACATCCAATGCTTAATGCACTTCGATCCGGTGATGCAGACAGGATTAAAAAATATTCGGATTTACGAGTAACAGATATTGATAAGAAAATTCTGGAACTCGGCAGTCAGATTATGTCATCAGCACATAAAGAGGAAGAAAACCTCTTTGGTGGCAATAACGAAGCTTTGAGGCTTTTCAACTTGATGCTTCAGCTTGATGAAAAATATGACAAAGATATATTAACAGCTCTCATTAAGCGCATTTTTAAGGAAAGCCCCCAGCAGAACTTTGCTGAGATGCTACCCATATTGATCACTTGGTATAACGAGCAACAGCGGGAGACTAAAAGTAAAAAGTACTCTTCCCCGAAAACGATGAAGCGTAAAGACTGGCACAGCTTAGACTGTGAAGACTTACGTTTTGTATTTGATTACTGTGAGGCTGAGAATACCGATTTGCACGATAGCTTAGAGCAACGCAGTTTATTGTTTAACTTAGAATATTGGGTTGCGGGGTTTTAGTGCTTGGTTTTCCTACTCCGTACTCAAATGAGTTACTCTACAGCACTATTGCGCGAGCCGGAGTACATGATGGAGAAACCTCCCCAAAGCAGCTTCTCGATTCTATATTTGCAAACAGAAAAGTAATTGCCACTATTGATCTGCCCAGCCATATTCAAGACATAGCCAACCAATATCCAAAAGCGTTAGGTTTAGACGCTAATAAACTTATTGAAATGCACACACTATGGCCCATTTATGCGCCTTTTATTCCTCGCGACCGCAGAATTGCCATAGCTGGTTGGATGCGAGAAGATTCACAAGGTGCTGCTCATTTAGCTACAGGTATTGCAGCCTCTAGAGTTCAAGCCAAAAAAATATTACTGATGTGCCCAGGGTGTGTCCATGAACAAGAGCTGGCTCATGGAGAAGGGTTTTGGGACAGGCGATGGCATGTGCCTTTGGTTAAGTACTGCCCCAAACATGGACCGTTAATAGAAACCGACATCAAGCTGAATGGAAGCCATCGCCACGCTTTTATGCCAATATCTGAAGCCAGCCAAGTTAATCAATTCTGTGAAATAGATGCGGATCTGCGGTTTTCAAGGCTTGCTTATCAGCTCTTTGATATCGAAAGGAATGATTACCCCAGCTATGAACAATGGTCGTTATTTTACAAACAGCTAGCTGTTGATTACGGTTTTCAGACCGGAAAGAGGGTTGAACATCAAAAAATAACTAGTCATTTCCAACATTACTGGAATAAGGATTGGCTTACGCTTAATGGGCTTGCCCCTTCCAATAAGGAAACTTCCTGGCTAAGAAGCATTTTCCAAAAACACAGAAAATCATTTAGTTTTGCCGAGCACCTCACAGTTATTGATGCAATCTCCTTTACCGAACTAAATATTGAAAGGGCTATTGAACTGGCGTTGAGTTACCCCGTTAAACGATGCTCCCACAAAGAAATACCTCATGAACAGCCTGAAGCAATTCACCAGGATCAGAAAACATGGCTCATTTTATTAAATGACAATACACCAAAGGCAGCAAGGGCACTCCGGCCTGCACTGTATGCCAGGTTATATAGAAATCATTATCTCTGGCTAATGCAAGTAAACGCTCAAAACCACGCTATCACTACAAACACAAATAAAAGGGTAGATAGGGCAAGCAGAGATCGTAAAGCGGCAAAAGAATTGATGAAGGTATTTCAAAAGCTCGATGAAGATTTATCCATACCAAGAATGAGCAAGAGTTATTTACTTCAACAGTTATCCAATAAAGCAACCATCGAGAAGAACTTATACCGCTTGCCACGAACCCGAACTTTATTGGAAAACTACTCAGAAAGTGTTGATGAGTATCAGGCCAGACGTTTGGTGCGAGTATTGATTTCAACAATCAAAAGCAAGCAGCCAGTTAAAGCATGGTCACTTCTTCGAGAAGCGGGCTTAAGTGATGAACGAATAACAAATATAGTTAAAAAATTATTAGATGAGATTTTAGAAAATGATACGTGGCGCGATATATAAGCATATTGAAGATGACTCCAAAATTACCGGCATTGATTCATTATTTCGCGGCATTGATCGAAAATTGTGGTCCATAAACCTATACCTTTCAGGAAAACAAGCAAATAGTCTCAACTTCAGTGCTGTACCTATATTGGCCAGGCGAAGAATATTGAACCCCACTCAACAACACAATAACAGTGGAAAAGTGTTCAAATTCACAATTTCAGATGCGCAGAACTGGCAGGTTGCAAAGTTGAATGACTGCCTTGCTTTCAAAAAAGCACCGAAAGGACAAGATGGCAACCAATATTGCTTCGTATCAGAAGAATCAAAACAAAAGATTTATATCCCACAGTTGGAAATGGCGCGCGTACTCTTTTATCACGATCCATATATGGCACGATTAAGTCTTCAACATAATGCATTGGCTGAAGATTTCTATGTTGAGTTAAAGACGCGCAACCCGACAATATATGTCCGAGACGGTACTGAATACCCTTTGCATTACTTCAACCGAGACGACAATAGACGTTTTCTTAGCTGGGTTTTGATGGATAAGCATGCTCGCCAGTCCTTTGAAAGCATAAGCATTAATTTGCTAACCCAGCATTATCGCCGTGGAAATTATGATTTCTGGAATTTTCAGTTCTCTCCGCCTCCATTAAACGTGGTAGAGCTTGAAGTGACAGGCTGGCAAGATTTTGAGTCTAAAAGCTTCTTGGTTTGGGAAATTAGAAGTGTAAGTGGTTTGGCTTCAAGCGTTACTGGTGAAGTTGACATAGTTCACCCAAAGTATGAGCGTAGCGTGGGCGGTAAATCGATCAAAGGCGATGTTGGCCGAGGTCAGGCTCCTGATGAATACGAGCTGGATGATGATGAATTATCAGACACAGATAAAGCAACTGTGAATCTGCTGTCCGACAGGGTTGCCATTAAGTTTAAAGACCCATTTATTACCAACAGGGTTAATCAAAAAACAAAGCCAGTAAAAAACATTACTGGCGAGGGCGAAAAAGAAATACTGGATAAAGAGTTAAGTGCTAATGAAAAAGAGGTAACCGGCAACTTGGCCGGCGGGGTATGGAATAACCTGGACGATCAAACCGACGATGCACACCTTTACCTCAGTAAGTTTCAATCATTTCTAAACATGGTTGAAGTCCTTCAATCTGCTCATGGTTTTTCAATAAGAAACAAGACAACAGTAAAACTCCCCAAACTTGGTGATGGAAAGAAACATTGGCTAGCTGACTCTCAGAATCCGCGCTGTCTCGCGATTGTTGAACTAATTTACAGTGGTCAACAAATCACATTGCTTGAAGTCGACACTTCAGATGGTGCAGCTAAACTGTCCACAATGATGCTCAAAACCGCCAAGGAAGGTTGGGCGATGGATAATATCGAGAACATAAAGCTTGGAGTTATGAAAAAGTCATTAGGTTGGCCAACCGCCTTATTCGAACAGTGGTTAACGAAGAGTGGATTTTCAGGTATCCCACACCCAAAATCAAAACACTCTGGATTATTGCCTCCGGAAGAGATTGCGCCCTGGGCGCAGCGCTTTGTTAATTGGATTAAATGTTAATCAAATATACTTATATTATATCCGGACAAACTTGAATAAATTTGTAATAAAAAATTAACATACTCTTTATTAATCTAATTTCCGGCGCCTCTACAATGACAACACTATCTGTTCTTATAGGAAAGGAAAAAACAATACTCGTTTTTTACAATCATCGCCTAAAAGCGATATTGAAGAAGTTGAAACCCCAATCAACTTTGCTCAAGAATATGTGAAATCAGCATCAAAGGGCTGGCTAACACCTCAACCTCTCCACCAAAAAGTCAGCGAGTATTCTCAGAACTGACTTACAAATTATTTGCAATGACAGATGTTGGAAAATTGCACATCGGCTACCCAGCCAATTGCATAAAGTCGAGCCACTGCAAATCGCCAGTAATCATCAGACTGCTCATGGAGATAGATTGTTACCTGCCGCATAGGCAGTTGAGAAAAGCTCTGGAAGTGAGCATCAGTAACAGACAACACCCTGCCGAATAGGCAGATATATTTTAAAAGCTTATTATAAATGACCGTAGTTTTACCTTTTCTTAAGGTGCTACGGTTTCTTTTTTGTAAATGACAGCTTATGGTTCAATTTAGTGGTTTTATGACAACTTATGGTTCAAAAGTGGAAAAGTACGATTTTTTAACTTGTTGGAAAATAAGGTATTAAATTTTTATATGACGACAAGTTATGGTTCACGCGACAAATGGACTCTGTTACATTTCAAAATAGAGCATTAACAAGTGTGCTGCGCTCCAGCTAAAGTTAGTTGCGCCTTGTACTGCGCCAGTTTCAGGGTTGTAATTTTCTCTAATCGCACCATCTTCACTTAGGCCTTGGGCATTTTCAAACAACTTTTCGGCTAAGATATTTGCTTCTTTCTGATAACCGTAGTTATTTAGGGCGATTAAGCCAAAGTAGACTTGGTCTAACCAAACCCGGCCACGCCAGTAGATATTGGCGTCATAAGCAGGGTTTGAAAGTGAGGCAGTACCCAAAGGAACTTTGGTATTAAATTCATCTTCTCTGAGCATGACTTCTTTTACTCGTGCCGCTTTGCTTTTATCGGCGATATTTGCCCATAACGGGCTCCAGCCTTCCGGGCCTTTGCCGCGCATGGTTAACAGGTCACCGCTACAGGTTTTCGTTGTTGTAGTCTTGCTCGGTATTTTTCGGTCATAATAAAACCCTGTATTTTCATCGAAAAAGCACTGGTTTATTTTCTTCTTCAATTTCTCCGCGGAATTTCGGTACATTGTCGCCAGTTCAGTTTGCTGTAGTAGCTCAGCCATATTGGCTAGTAGCATTTTTTCATGTGCTAGATAGCTGTTTAATTCAACAGACTCTTGATTGATCGAGTAACCCAGGAGTTCGCCAGACGCATTTCGGTTTTCGTAAAACATTACCTGCCAATCTTTACGGGCCTGCTCGATATCTCCCTGATAATCTTCTTGGGCGTAGTGTTTCAACTGTGCATTGTTGATAAAACCAAATCGCGCCGCATTATCCATACCTGACTCCCAAGCAGCACCATGCTGAGCACCGATATCAATAGCCTCATAATCCGCACGGTTTATAATATCTTGATAGAGGTCGATGCCGGCACACTGGTACCAATGTTGATTTGACGCTTTGCACTGGCTTAGAACAATAGAGTTTGCGGGTGATGAATACTTTACGCTAAAGCGGATATTTTCTTCACTATCATTGTGCAACCTGTGCTTAGTTGCACCATACTCCACTAAACCGTTTTGATTGTGGTCTCGGTTTCTGTACCACCATTGATGGTATTGCTGCAGCTTCGGAAACATCTCCCTGATAAAGTCAATATCGTTATTTTCAAGGTAAACTTGCCACACCGCCCAACTTGCTAGTGGCGGTTTGCTGTTACGTTCATTCCAGTTGCCACCATCACCAGCACGAGCTTTATCTTTATTATAAAAAATGGCATCAATCACCATACCGTGATCCTGTGGCCTGACTTTGTCGTTTGCCTTTATTTGATAATCGAACATTGCACGAATATTATTTTTGGCAACATCGGGTTCAAAGCTGGCCATGGCATAAGCATGCTTCCAACTATCCCAGGCCCAGGTACCGTTAAACCATCTTGCGGTTACGGAAGGGGTAACACTGTCGTGTAACAGGTTACCGGCAGCACTACGCCAGTTGCCAATGAGAGTTTCAATTGATTTGATGGCCAGTTGTTTTTGCGCATCGCTTTTCTGTATCTGGGCAACTTGCTTGTTTAGATACTGCTGCCATCTCGCTTTAGATTGCTGGATATATTTTTCCGGTACTGCTAATGCCTTGTCAATAAATGCCTGCTCTTGAACGGCCTCAATTTGGTCGTGAAAATAACTATGGCTTGTCGCTAATTTTACTCGGCTGTTGCCTGTAATATTAATGGATGATTGGCTGACATATTGGTGCCTTTCAGCAAATATTTGAGTATCGGCGGCAATAGAGCGCTTGATCTGGTACTGAGCGCTTTCTCCCGTTAAAACATGCCAAGTGGAGCGGACTTTGCCAAAGTGTATTGTTAGCCCCTGAGCATTATTAGTTAATGTTCTCTACCAAGTTGGCAGGGCTTGCGTGACGGTTTTCTCATCATCCCACTTTGATAGTAGCTGGCCGTGCCAGTCTATCTTTAGGGATAGTGGTTTGCTGGTTTTGTTTATTAAGTCGGTGGTGACTAGAGCGGTTCTGTTACTGATAAAGTGAAGCTCAAGCTTAATACTCAAGTGGGGCCAGTTAAAATGCTGAATAAGAGCACCGGGTTGTGAGTATATTTCAGACTCGGCTGTTGCAAAGTCCAATTTCTGGCTGGTGTCGTTGTCGATAATTGTTAACTGCTCTAATTTATCCGCAATAAATAAACTATATTCCTGAGCTATCACCATTGGGCCAGTAAAAGCGCCATAGTCTTTGCTTTTAGCCGGTAACAAAAAGCCATGCCAAGCGCCCATATCAATAAATGGGTTGTACTTTTGATTTTTGTAGAGGTCGTAATCTTTATGCTGCTGCGGTGTGCCAGTACGATCGATCAGGTTGCGAAACAAAGGATTATTGGTGTTTATGCTAGTTATTAGAGCAGCCTGTGCTAAGACAGGTAACGATATAAACAGCGATAAGCAAAAACTTATTGTTAACAATTTCAACATAGTAACCCTCAAATTCTGACTGCTTTCGCGGCCACTGTGTAATTTTATTCGATAAACAAACATATCCTCGCTTATTTATATCATAGATAAAACCTAATGTGTGATTATTAATACCATACTATTTGTATGATAAATATTGTAATTGGTTTTTTGACGTTATAGTATGAAATGAGTCGATTAAAAAATCGGCTAAAAATAATTTGATAGAAAAAACGGAACATGAATGGCGAGTCTGTCAGGGGATATAAAATGAATACTAAAAAACCAAAACTGAATTATTTGTCCATGTTGGTTATGCTTAACCTTGGTGTGGTGACGTTGACCAGTGCAGCTGAAGAGCGTAAAAGTAATGAATTAAACGAACAAGATATAGAAGTTATTACTGTTACTGGTATTCATGCCAGTATGATCAAATCAAAGGACATCAAAAGAGCGTCGGATGGCGTTGTTGACGCAATTGCCGCAGAAGATATTGGTAAATTTCCCGATCAGAATGTCGCTGAATCCTTGCAACGGATTTCTGGTGTTGCCATTGACCGAGAAGGTGGAGAAGGGCAGTTGATCAGTGTTCGTGGTTTGGGGCCTGAGTTTAATTCAGTATTGGTTAATGGCCGAACGATGGCGACAATTAGTGGTGGCCGTGCCTTTAGTTTTGATACCCTGGCCGCTGAGTTAATTAATGGCGCCGAAGTACATAAAACACAAACCGGTAAGCTACAAGAAGGCAGCATCGGGGCAACGGTTAATATTACTACACACAAACCGTTAGACATAAAAGAGTTTAAAGCGGTTGGTAGTGTTAAGAGCACTTATGATGACATGTCTGAATCTAATAACCCGACCTTTTCAGGCTTGATCAGTAACACCTTTGATGACGGCAAGTTTGGTGTGCTTGCGTCACTGTCTATTGCTAAACGAGATAGTCGTTATGATCAGGGCATGAACTTTGGCTATTATGAAGATCAAACGCTTTTTCTGGCAGATGGTTCCAGCTTGTCAGGGGTGTATGTTCCGCAAAACTGGGATCAAATCGTAAAAACCGAAAGTCGTGATAGAACGTCAGGCAACCTTATTCTGCAATATGCGCCATCAGATAACCTGACACTCACCGCCGATGCGCTGGTGTCTGAATACGATGTAAATTACCGTGAAGATATATTGGCTCACTGGTTTGAAGGCAGCAATATCGTTGCCGCTGAAATTGATGAACGCCGCACTGTAGTAGCATTAGAAATGGGTCGTGCCAGTGCAACAGATTATTTGAATCGTATGTCAGAAACACCCACATCAACGAAGGCTTTTGGTATTAACGCTGATTGGGTGCTTAGAGATAATTTAACGGTTAATATCGATATTTCTACCTCGAAAGCCGAGTCGTTAAATGGCGGTAAAACAACAGATACGGTTGCCGGTTTTTATAACTCCTATGCTTGGGATACCACAACGGGCTCAACCGTGCCTAGCTTGTCTTTTTCTGAAGACTTGTCGCCATCTAGGGTTAGAGCGCATTGGGCCAGTGCCTTTGGCTGGGACATTACTGACGAGATCACCGAACTCAAAGCCGATGCCAGCTATGTACTCGATCAAGGGGTGTTATCCCGAATTGATTTTGGGGTGATGAGCTCTGACCGCACACTGGCAAGAACGCGCTATTATACGCATTGGTCTATTAACTGTGCTTATTGTGGTTATCCTGATGCAGTAGATATACCGGACAATTTGTTTGAGCTTTATGATGCCGATGGCTTCTTATCAGGTGCTAATGCAAATACTACCAGCTCCTGGTTGCGATTTAACTCCTATGAGTTGTTTGATTTCTTATCCAGCGACGCCGCAATAAGTAATTCTGATGATCCCGCATTTGTTGCCGAGGCCATGGAAAGCTATGGTTATAACGCACTGCGTAAACCCTATTCATTTAAAGTAAATGAAAGAACAACATCACTCTATACAGATTTTCATTTTGACGGTGAGTTTAGTGATATGCCGTGGAGTTTGGTTGCCGGCTTGCGTTACGTTGAAACCAAAACGAAGTCCATTGGCGCTTCAATCAAATTAGAAGATTTGGTTGATATCAATAACTCAGGTGAATTAACCGCGATAGAGTCCGAAGACTATGAGCCGGTTACCGTCCCCCATAGTTATAAGCATTTGTTGCCAAGTGTTAATGCCAATATTGAAATTGTAGACGACCTTATCGCTCGTTTTGCTTATTCGCAAAGTATTACTCGTCCAACATTAACCGAAATGTCTCCGGAAACTGGTTATGGTGGTGGTAAACCCAGTGCCTTAACCGGTTGGGGCGGCAATCCAAAACTGAAACCTTATGAGTCAGACAATATCGACTTGAGTTTGGAATGGTACTTTGATGAATCAAGTTATGCTGCTGTCGCCTATTTCAGCAAGGATATAGACAACTTTATTGAAGGCGGCGTCTTTGATGAGTCAGTTACTGTTCCAAGCGGCACCTACGACTATAAAATGAGTCGCCCAATGAACTTAAATTCAGCTGAAATCGATGGCTTTGAACTAGCAGTGCAGCATCGTATGACCTATTTACCGGCACCATTTGATGGTTTTGGTTTTCAGGCCAATATGACGTTTGTTGACAGTGAATCGAGTGCTGATAGTGAAGAGAACCCACTGCCGTTGCCAGGTCTGGGGGACTCTCAAAATGCCGTCTTGTATTACGAGAAGGATGCCATTCAGTTCCGAATTGCCTACAACAATCGTAATGAGTTTATGCAAGTCACTGATGGAGGTTATGGACACCCAGTGTATGTTGATGATTATGCTCAGGTAGACATCAGTGGCAGTTACGACATTAATGACAGCTTGACGGTATTTTTTGAAGGTATCAATGTGACCAATGAAATCACCCATAAGCGTGGACTGTTTTCAAACCATATTTTATCGATCACTGAGACTGGCCCTCGTTACGCCATCGGTATACGTGGTTCACTATAAGCTCCTTATGAGTAAATGGATTTACTCAATTTTTTAGATGTTAGGGCAGTCAGTTCCTAATGTCTTTTCTCGATAACTATAGCCAAGTGCTTATTCCACAGGGGTACTTGGCGCCTAACCCTCAGTAAATTGCCCGCAGTTAAGCGCTAAACGTTTAACTCAGCAGAATTCTCTTTTGTTATTAAAACGGTTAAGGATCGGCATGATAAATAAACATAAAAAACCGTCATTAATTGATGCATTGTTTCCCATCGTCATCTTACTCATTTTACTGTCCTCAGCGGTTTACTTTTTTGGTGATGACTCCTCTGTTGGGCCCAATCAAATTGCCCTGATGTTATGTGCGGGCATAGCCAGTATCATCGGTCTGAAAAACGGCTACACAGGCAAAGAGCTGGAGCAGGGAATTGTTAAGGGCATCAGCTTGACCCTTGGCGCGATATTGATTCTGCTTGCTGTGGGCGCGTTAATTGGTACCTGGTTACTCGCGGGCACAGTCCCAACTATGATTTATTTCGGTCTGCAAATTATTGAACCTCAATACTTTTATGTCAGCTGTAGTGTGATTTGCGCAATAGTTGCATTGTGCATTGGCAGCAGTTGGACTGTTGCTGCCACTATAGGTGTTGCTTTGATGGGGGTTGCCGCAGGGCTTGGCGCCTCGGGGGCTGTTACTGCGGGTGCGATAATTAGTGGCGCTTACTTTGGTGACAAGCTATCACCACTTTCAGATACCACAAACTTAGCGCCGGCCATTGCAGGTACCGAGCTGTTTATACACATTAAAAATATGATGTGGAGCACCGTACCAAGCTTTATGCTCACTTTGATTATTTTTTTTATTCTGGGGTTGAATACTGTTGAACAGGTTGCTAACAAGCAATTAGCGCAGCTTGCTGCCAGTTTGCAGCGTGAATTTTTTATTGCCTGGTATTTATTATTACCTTTAATTATCACGTTATTTTTAGCAATGAGAAAAATTCCCGCGTTTCCAGCAATAGGCATTGGTGCAATTGCTGGCGCTGTGTGGGCGATATTGTTTCAACAAGAATTGATACAGTCTTTTGCTATCGGCAACTTATCTATTCTTGAAGCAAATATTATGGTGGTCTGGCAAGTAATGTATGCAGGAGTTAGCCTTGATACCGGTAATCCGATGCTTGATAGTTTATTAAGTGGCGGGGGAATGGGGTCCATGCTTAACACCATTTGGCTGATTATATCAGCGATGACTTTTGGTGCCATTATGGAATCCGTAGGCTTACTAAAGCGTTTGGTAACAAGTTTAGTGAGTGTCACCCATTCTGTTGGGGCATTAATCTCTACAACAATTGTTACCGCCTTTGGCACTAATTGCATTGCTGCCGATCAATATATCGCGATAGTGATGCCGGGCAGAATGTTTAAGGAAGAGTATCGCCGTCGTTCGCTGGCACCTGAAAACCTATCACGTGCGCTAGAAGATGGCGGTACAGTTACTTCACCACTTATTCCATGGAATACTTGTGGCGCATATATGCAGTCAGTTCTATTGATAAACCCACTCGAATACGCCGTGTTTTGCTTTTTTAACTGGTTGTCACCCATTATAGGCATTAGCTGTGCGCTGATTGGTTTTAAAGTGAAATCCTTAGTTGAAAGCTCGCCAAAAAGTTTATCAAAAGTGTTGAGAAAAGAGACGCCAAGTTTACAGAGTAAGCTTTATTGAACGAGGGTATTCAGGCGTCTTAAACTTAAAAGGCCAACTCGACATGAGATGAGCCTTTGTGTATTAAGTGCCTTTCAAGAGCTAATAGCAATGAATTAATCTTTCGCTCTTGTGATAGAGATTAATCGCCGATTAAAGATCGAATTTTATCCCTTGAGCCAATGGTAATTCGGTCGAATAGTTAATGGTGTTGGTTTGACGTCGCATATAAGCTTTCCATGCGTCAGAGCCCGATTCACGACCACCACCTGTTTCTTTCTCACCGCCAAAAGCACCGCCAATTTCAGCGCCAGAGGTACCAATGTTAACGTTGGCAATACCGCAATCTGAGCCCCAGTGTGACAGGAAGTTCTCTGCTTCACGCAAGTTGTCGGTGAAAATTGCAGATGATAACCCTTGTACCACGTCATTTTGAATGGCGATAGCCTCGTGTACATCGCCAGAGTATTTGATCAAATAGACGATGGGGGCGAATGTTTCGTGCTGAACCATCTCAAAATGGTTTTCTGCTTCAACAATAGCGGGTTTAACATAGCAGCCTGACTCATAGCCTTCGCCAGTTAATACTTCACCACCACAAAGTAACTTACCCCCTTCAGCCTGAACTTTCTCCAGCGCTTCAGTAAACATAGCAACGGCCTGTTTGTCGATTAATGGGCCGACGTGATTATTCTCATCAAGAGGCGTACCTATTCTTAGCCCCTGATAAGCTTTAACTAAGACTTCTTTTACTTGCTGGTAAATGTCTTCGTGAATAATGACTCGTCGGGTTGACGTACAGCGCTGGCCCGCGGTACCGACAGCACCAAAAACTATACCTGGAATGGCTAGTTTTAAATCTGCCTGAGGCGTTAAAATAATTGCATTATTGCCGCCTAGCTCAAGAATTGACTTACCAAATCGAGCGGCGACACAGGTACCTGCATGGCGTCCTACGCGGGTAGAGCCAGTGACTGACATCAGCGGAATACGTTTGTCATGCAGCATACCTTCGCCAACAACCTGGCCTTCACCGATGACCAAAGAGAATATACCTTCAGGCAATTCATTTTCAGCCAACACGTCTTTTAAAATATTTTGACAGGCAATGGCCGTTAACGGGGTTTTCTCTGACGGTTTCCAGACGGTAACATTACCGCAAATTGCCGCTATCATGGCGTTCCACGACCAAACTGCGACAGGGAAGTTAAAGGCCGAGATAACACCAACGATACCGAGCGGGTGATATTGATCATACATACGGTGCAGCGGTCGCTCAGAGTGCAGGGTGGCACCGTTAAGTTGACGCGATAAACCAACGGCAAAATCACAAATGTCGATCATTTCCTGAACTTCACCTAAGCCTTCTTGAAGTGATTTCCCCATTTCATAGGCAACGAGCTCACCTAAAGGCTGTTTGTAATCTCTTAGTTTATTACCTATTTGTCTGACGATTTCACCGCGGTTGGGCGCTGGCATTTTGCGCCAGGTTTTAAATGCCGCTTGTGCGGTGGCGATAACTTGCTCGTAGTCATCTTCAGAGCACTGATAAACACTGGCAATGGCTTTACCATCGGCTGGTGATGCGATATCAAACTGTCCATTATTGTCAGTGTGTAACCATTGCTGGCCAGTCGATGCGCCATAGTTATGACTGTTTATGCCTAAAGTCTGTAAAAAGTTCATGGTAACCTTATCGATTCATTTGCATGTTAATATCTGTAATTTCTTTTGATCAAGAAATATTATTGTTGTGCTAATTCGGTTAGACCTAAATCAAGCACCTTGATAAATTTATCTGCGTCAGCGCAATTAAAGGCCAACGGCGGTTTAATTTTTAAAATATTATAAAACGGGCCTTCAGTGCTGAGTAATATATTGTGCTTTTTGAAAAACTCCACTAACCATGCGGTTTTCTCCGTCGCTGGGTGTTTGCTTTTTCTGTTTTCTACCAATTCGACGCCAATAAATAAGCCAAGGCCACGAACGTCACCAATTAAATCAAACCTTTGCTGAAGCTCGATTAATTTGTTTTTGAAGTACAACCCTGTTGTGTGGGCATGCTCACGCAAACCTTCCTGCTCAATTACATCGAGCACTGCCGTGCCAATGGCACAGGAAACTGGGTTGCCGCCAAAGGTATTGAAATATTCCATGCCAGTTACAAAAGCATCAGCAATTGCCTGGGTGGTAATTACCGCAGCCATGGGATGACCATTGCCAATGGGTTTGCCCAAGGTGACAATATCTGGTACCACATTTTGGGTTTCAAATGCCCACATATGCGAGCCGACACGACCAAAACCAACTTGTACTTCGTCGGCAATACATACACCGCCAGCCGCTCGAACCATTGAATACACAGATGACAGGTAGCCGTCAGGCATGATGATTTGTCCTGCGACCCCTTGCAATGATTCGCAAATAAAGGCACCGGGTTGTTTACCTTCCTGAGTCAGCCGTTCTATGGCATTGCTGACACTGTTGGCATAAGCTTGTGCTGTTGCAGGCGTATTTCCCTGAAACTCACCGCGGTAAGGGTCGGGCAGAGCTACCGTATGAATATGCGGCTGGGCACCTTCGCCACCGGGACCATTAAATTTATATGGGCTAGCTTCAATACAGGCATTGGTGTTGCCGTGATAGGCGCCGTCTACCACCAATAGCTCTTTTGATTTGGAATAACAGCGAGCCAAGCGCAACGCTAGTTCATTGGCTTCACTGCCAGAATTTACCAGCATACATACCGACAGCTCTTCTGGCATGGTCGCTAGTAATTTGTTGGCATAATTAACAATATTGTCATGCAGGTAGCGGGTATTGGTATTCAGCTTGGCCATTTGCTCCTGACCTGCGGCGACCACTTTAGGGTGACAATGACCGACGTGGCAAACATTATTGACCATATCCAAATAGGGCGTTCCTTGTTGATCAAACAAGTAAGCTCCCTGACCACGAACTATTTTTAGTGGCTGTTGATAGCTTAAACTTAACGTCTTGCCTAAATGCTGTTTACGATAGCTAATGATGCTGTCGGCAGTCTGCCCGGTATCTATGGGCAGGTTGCAAGCCTCGCGTAGTTGACATAATACTGCAAACGGGGATAGGGTGCTGAGCTCGGTCAGTAGTAGCCATGCCGGTTTTACCGATACCAGCAAGTATTCATTGTCAGGTTGTTGCCGTATCGCTAAGGCAGAGTTACATACGGTTGTACATAATCGCAGTGCAACTAAAGAATATAACACTTCTAATTCGGCATCTTGCAGCGGACGCACTTGATGATAGCCAGCAACGATAGTTTTTAACGTGCTTAGGGCGTCATGATGCTCTCTTTTTTCGCCCATCAGCGCATAGGCGCAGGCGATAGCCAGTTCGTTGACTATGTGACTGTGCACCACGTCGCCGAAATCAATAACCCCTGTTATTTTTTGTGGGCCGTTAACATCATCAATCAACAGATTGTAATCATTGGCGTCGTTATGAATAACTCCTTGGGGTAACTTAGCGAGTAACGGCATGGTTTGGCATTGATAAAGCATTAAAAACTTATCGACCAACTCGGTTTGTTTTGCATCGAGCAAATGCTTTTTACTCATGCAAATACGGTAACCCTGTGCCAAGTCCCAGTCCAAATACCTAAATACACCAGGATGTTGAAAGTCAGCTAGGGCAAGATCAATATTGGCGAGAAAGTGACCCAAATCAGTCCACAATGCAGGGTTGTGTTGGGTGCTGTCAGCGTCGGCATAAAACTGCCCAGGTAAAAAGGTTAATACCCGTAAGCAGAACGATTGCTGCTCGCTGTTAACCATTGCCGTGATTGATTCACCCTGCTTATTGTTGAGTGCACAAGGTACGGCACATCGCTTTGCTGTTAAATGTGCCATGGCTGCATTTTGCATTTCGAGCTCAAGTTTAGGCTCAGCTAAATTTGCCACTTTCACGATAAACTTTTGCTCATCAGTTGTGGTCAGTAATAAATTCTGATCGCAATAACCGGGCAACTTTTTTAATGTACCTGATAACTCGTAATGCGCTGCTAATACCTGCAATAATTCATCATCAGAAAACTCTGGTGTTCTAGCTGTTGTCATTCTTGCCTCTTATAAGCCATATCGTTGTTTGCTGTGCCGACTTCATTAATACCAATACCTATTTTAACCTCGCAGAGCGAGCCAGCACCGTTTCACTGGATTGAGATTGACCAATTGGTACTAAGGTGAATCCGTAGCGGTAACTTTTAGCCGGAATCGTATATTCGGGGTGCACTAAACGTCCCCAAGAGGTATCGCCACCGACTCCCATTTGCATATGGTCGATATTTAAGGTGGTTAAGTCTCGCATTGGTACTTCGGCGCCACGCTTAGTGGTTACCGGTACTAAACCTGACGCCGAGGCAGTTCCATCTTTGCCGGCGACAAAGTCAATATCACTTTGCTTATATGGCCAAGCACTTGCGTTTAGCGGTTGATCACCGATAGCCATTATGCCTGAGCCCATTGAGTTTTTCAGCGCAATCCAGCGAACATCGGTCTTATTGGCATTTTCTTGCGGACGAACGTAATGATGGATTTGATCTTTTACTAAACTCTTATACAAAGAGATGGGTGCCGATGTTTTGCGATCGGCATAGCTCTCATGTGGTCCACGACCAAACCAGGATAATTGCTGAAACTCCCCAGGCATAGTTAACTGCATGCCGAGACGCGGAATGTTGGGCAGTTGTTGGCCATCTGATATCTCTAAGTCAACCTGCACATGTATTTGGCCATTATGATGAACAAGGTAGGCGACTTGATAGTTACCGCTAAAAAGAGGTGTCTGATATTGAGCAATCACCTTGAAGCCGTCAGCAACTTTGCTGGTTGTTAATTGTTGTAACTGAAGTTCTTCACCTGCGGTTTGCCAAACTCCAGCCCAGTTTTGCATACCGTTACCTAGGTCGTTGTCGGTCGGTGCACGCCAGAAGTTTGCCTTAAGTGGTGACTTAAGTAATGCACTGTTGTTGTGCTGATATTGATTTAACCAGCCGGAAACCTTATCAAAGGTTACTTTGGTATCCCCATTGTTTAATACCAAATTGTTATCAGACTGCTGGGCAATTTCCATGGTAAGCATTGCAGGTTGTGGTGCTTGATTGACATATTTAATCGGAAGCTTGAATTGCTCAAAAGCAACTTCGTGGCCGGTAGCCAAGAGCCCTTGTGGTTTATTTAACACTGCGCTTAAGGTAATAAAATATTCCTTAGAGTCACTTTTAGGTAGCGCAGGTAATGGCAAGCGAATATCAGATTCACTGTCCGGTTTTATTGCTGGCAATGCTTGCTGCCCCTGAGCAAACAATTCGCCATCGGCTTCTATTTTCCACTGGAGATCAAACTGAGACAGATCGGTGAAATCGTAACGGTTTTTAATGCGATATACGTCAACCGACGCATTTGAACGCTCAAAACGAATGGCCTGATAAACCTTTTTTACTTCGAACGCATGTGGATGTGGCTCTCGGTTTGGGTTCATTAAACCGTTGTTAAGAAAATTACCGTCGCTGGGTAAATCTGGATGAAAATCTTTTCCATAGGCCCAAAAATCTGTGCCATTTTCATTGGTATATTGCAACGATTGGTCGACCCAGTCCCAGATAAAGCCACCTTGTAAAACGTCATACTTTTCTATGGCTTGCCAGTAATCCTTTAAGTTGCCAACAGAGTTACCCATTGCATGAGCATATTCAATCATGATCGCCGGACGACTGGGTTTAGACTCAGCGTATTTGATTAAGCGCTCAATTGACGGGTACATGGGCGCAAACACGTCGGTATAGTACGCTTCTCCGGCTGGTTCATACTGTACTAGTCGGCTGTCATCATTGCTTTTTAGCCACTGGTAAGTGGCTTCAAAAATTTTGCCATGACCCGCTTCATTTCCTAATGACCAGATGATGATCGATGGATGGTTTTTGTCGCGCTCAAACATCCGTTTTGTTCGATCTAAATGGGCAGGCAGCCAACTCATCTCATTACCCAGTTGGGTTTTTTCATTGATAGCCAAGGGGTGCGATTCAATATTGGCTTCATCGATCACATATAGGCCATATTTATCGGTTAACTCATACCAGTAGGGGTGATTGGGGTAATGGCTTGAACGAACAGCGTTAATATTAAACTGTTTCATTAATTTAATATCTTTTTCCATCGACGCTTTGGTTACCACATGACCGTGTATCGGATCAGTTTCATGGCGGTCAACACCTCTGATAGTGATAGCCTTGCCATTAATGGTAAGCTGGCTGTTAACTACGGCTAAATGTCTAAAACCAATGTCATCACGTATTGACTCTATGGTATTACCTTCGGTGTCTTTTAAGTTAATGAGCAAGGTATATAAATTGGGCGATTCTGCCGACCAAAGCGCCGGTGTGTTTATCTCACCCGCCAATGAAATAGTTAAAGAACTTTGCCCTGCAATGTTGATTTTACTTTGTTTGCTAAGCAAAACTTTCAAATCTGAACGGGGATCCAATAGCTGCAGTTCAACCAGCTTGTTCGTAGCGGCTTTGTCATAATTTTTTATGTTGATATCAAGCGTTAATTTACCCTGAGTAAAGTTTTCGTTCAGCGTCGGTTTAGCATGGAAATCAAAGATATGTTGCTTAGGAGTTGCATATAGATAGACATCGCGCTCTATTCCTGAGATGCGCAGCATATCCTGACTTTCCAGATAACTGGCATCAGTCCAGCGGCGAATTTGAAAGGCGAGCAGGTTTTTATCTTTAGCCAAATAAGAGGTTAAGTCGAATTCTGCTGGTGTTTTTGAACCTTGGCTAAACCCCACTTTTTTGCCATTTAACCAAACATCCAGTGAAGATTTTGCCGCGCCGACGTGTAAGAATACTTGTTTATTTTGCCATGATGCTGGTAGACTAAATTGCTTACGGTATGATCCTATTGGATTATAATCTTTAGGAGCATCTGGCCAAGTGGTAGCAAACGGGAACCGCTCATCTAGATAAATAGGGTAACCGTAACCTTCAGTCTCCCAATTGCCAGGCACCGCAATTTGCTGCCAATTTTCGTCATTGAAATTTAACTGTTCAAAACCGTTAGGTTTATCCTTAGGCGAACGCTGCCAGTCAAACTTCCATAAGCCATTGAGTGAAATAAAGTTACTACTCTGTTCTTTGTCATTATTCAGCGCGGCATCTCTGGAGTTGAATGGAAACAAGGTGGCATGTGGCGCTTCTTTGTTGATGGCAAACACCTCATGATTTTCCCAGGGTTCACGCGCTTGTGCATTCGAGAACAAATGAGATAACAGCAGTGTTGCTAAGGCAACATTGGTCAGTAGCATTGATTTCATCATAACGTCTAAATTAAACTAACAATAGTATTTATAATACAAATAAAGAGGGCAGAAGCAAGTACTTTCTGTCGCTATTAATAAATTCAAGAATAAGAGCGATGAGACTGTTGGGGACTACTTATTTCGGACAATAGGATATGGACAGCATTTATTAAATTACACTAGAGTATTTAATTTGAGTCATTTATCATACAAATCTTAATCTTTTAACATTAATTAGTTGTATGGAACCATCACATCGTAATTTAACTCAGCAGCTAGTGCATGAGTTGGGTAAACAAATAATGCAAGGCAGTTATAAAGTCGGTGATAGCTTGCCGTCGGAAGCTGATTTGTGCACCCAGTTCAATATTAGTCGCACTGCCACTCGAGAGGCGGTGAAAATGCTAACAGCTAAGGGGCTGATCAGCTCAAGGCCTAGGCAAGGGATAAAGGTTGTTGATTCGAAGCATTGGAACTTGTTTGATGTTGATGTCCTTAATTGGATTTTATTGGGTAAGCCGGATTTATACCTGCTTAGACATTTTTTACAATTGCGTTTAGCGATTGAGCCAGAAGCGGCGTTTTTGGCTGCTCAATATGCCACCGACGCTGATTTACAGGCGATTGAAAACGCCTTAGTTCGGATGAAAGATGCAACCAGCGGCATGGATGATACCCATGAAGCAGACATAGAGTTCCATCAAAGTGTCTTGTCTGCCAGTAATAACCCGTTTTTCATACAGTTAAAAAACTTTATTACCACGGCGTTAAAGGTAAATATTCGTTTTACCAATCGGTTAATAGCCGTAACTATGGACGAATACCAAGCCCATAGAGATATTTTTGAACATATTAAGAATAAAGAGGCACAAGCGGCGTTTGATGCGGCAATGATAACGCAAAAAGCGACCTTAGCTATAGTTAATGAGCAAATAGCGGCATTAGAAAGCAAAGCCTCCTAGTATCACCGGTAACTATTACGACAGATAGTTAAGTCACTTCTAGCCTTTAAAAAGCCACTCAAATATTTGGCATTTGAGTGGCTTTTGCTTTTTCATGGCCGGCAGATTTTCAAATAATAAACATATTGTATTATAAATAGTATTATACTAATATCTTAAGTTGGTTGTTTATCGTAGAGGTGTGACTAGAAGTGTCTGATATTGGAATAAAAGAAACGTTTGATCCGGTAGAGCACCCTCATCGAAGGTACAACCCGTTGCTAGCTGAATGGGTACTGGTATCTCCTCACAGAGCAAAGCGTCCGTGGCAAGGGCAGGTTGAAGCCAATGATGCGCAACCCAAAGAGGCTTATGACGACGCTTGTTATTTATGTCCTGGTAATCCCCGTGTTAGCGGCGACGTCAATCCTAAATACGAAAAAACCTATGTTTTTCAAAATGATTTCGCGGCGTTAAAACCCGGTACGCCCAAAATGAGTAATGACGACCCCTTATTTAGGATGGCGGTAGAGCAGGGTGAAAGCCGAGTTATCTGCTTTTCTCCAGATCACGCAAAAACGCTGCCCCAGTTGTCAGTTAGTGAAATCAAATATGTGGTAGATACTTGGCAACAACAATGTAAAGAGCTGGGCACTAAGTATCAGTGGGTACAGATCTTTGAAAATAAAGGTGCAGTTATGGGCTGCTCAAATCCGCACCCACACGGTCAGATCTGGGCACAGCAGCAATTACCAACGTTGGCGCAAAAGAAATTAACCAATTTATTGGCTTATTTTGAATCATATCATCGGCCTCTGCTTGCTGATTATGTAGCCCGAGAGCTAATTAATAAAGAACGTATTGTATGTCAAAATGATGACTGGTTGGTGGTAGTACCTTATTGGGCTGCTTGGCCATTTGAAACTCTGCTGTTGCCACGATTTTCTATAAAGCGCATGACAGAATTAACCGAGCAAACCCGGCAGTCATTGGCTGACATCATCCGGAAAATCACCATAGCTTACGACAATCTGTTTCAATGCTCCTTTCCGTACTCCATGGGCTGGCATGGCGCTCCTTTTGACGGAGCTACTCATGAAGAATGGACATTACATGCTCACTTCTTTCCGCCGCTGTTACGTTCGGCTACGGTGCGAAAGTTTATGGTTGGTTACGAAATGATGGCTGAAGCACAACGCGATCTTACCCCAGAGCAAGCGGCGCAGCGCTTGCGTGACCTTGCCCCCGTTCATTATCTGGAGGTTGTTTAACCATGAATCGGAATGAACTATTAACACGCTCTTTTGCCAAAGCGTTTGGCGCGCAGCCTGATATTGTTTGTCATGCTCCCGGACGGGTAAACCTGATGGGCGACCATACAGATTATAACAAGGGATTCGTTTTACCTGTGGCTATCGACTTCGGCACTGATATCGCGGCCAGCTTACGAGATGATCGCCAGGTAAATGTCATTGCGATTGATATTGATAATGAACAAGTCGAATTTTCTCTGGATGATATCACCTTCGATCAAAAATATGCTTGGAGTAACTATGTCAGGGGCACCTTGTTCGCCTTAATGCAGAGCTATCCAGATATCAAAGGCGCAAATATTACTGTTTCAGGTAATGTACCTCGAGGTGCGGGACTCAGTTCCTCGGCTTCGTTTGAAATCGCCTTGCTTTTGGCCTTTACACAACTAAATAAACTATCGCTAACAGGGCTTGAGGCCGCATTGAAAGGGCAGCAGGCAGAGAACGAGTTTGTCGGTTGTAACTGTGGCATTATGGATCAGATGATTTCGGCATTAGGCAAAAAATCACAAGTGATGCTGCTCGATTGCCAAGACCTAAGCGTTCAATACGCAGTTATGCCAGACGATATTGCTATTTTAATTATCAATTCAAACGTCAAGCGTGGCCTGGTTGACAGTGAATATAATATTCGACGAATGCAATGCGAAGCCGCAGCGAGTTTTTGCTGCAAGAAGACTTTGCGCGATGTTTTACCTGAACAGCTAGAAGTGGTTAAGCAAGACATTGAACCAATACTTTTTCGAAGAGCACAACATGTACTCAGTGAAAATAGCAGAACTTGTCAAATGTTGTCCGCGCTTAACAAGCGAGACATGGCAAGCATTAGTCAGTTAATGGCCGACTCTCACCAGTCACTTAAAAATGACTTTGAAGTAACCACACCTGAAATCGATACTTTGGTTGATATTGTTGCTACTGTTCTGGGTGAACAAGGTGGCGTAAGAATGACAGGCGGTGGGTTTGGTGGTTGCGTGGTCGCGCTTGCCCCTAAACTGATGCTCCCTAGTGTCATTGATGCTGTATTAGAACAGTACCCGGCTAAAACAGGGTTAACGCCAGATATCTATCGATGTACAGCTGTCAATGGTGCGTTCGTCAACTTAATTTAATCACGATAAATAACAATGATAACAAGGTGAAATGATGAAATTAGCAATGTTTGATGTCGGCATATTTGTCGTCTATGTGTTAGGGCTTTTGGTAGTCGCACTATGGATCTCACGCAATGAAAAAGAACAAGGGGCAGACACCAAAGATTATTTTCTCGCTGGCCGCTCGTTACCATGGTGGGCGATTGGTGCGTCATTAATTGCGTCTAATATTTCGGCAGAGCAAATTATCGGTATGTCAGGTTCCGGATTTGTTGTTGGTATGGCTATAGCGTCTTACGAGTGGATGGCGGCAATCACGCTGGTATTAGTGGGAAAATACCTGTTACCGGTATTTCTAAAAAATGAGATATACACTATGCCTCAATATCTGCAACAGCGCTTTGACCATCGTGTCAAAACAACACTGGCGTTGTTTTGGCTGGTGGTTTATATCTTCGTTAACTTAACCGCAGTACTTTGGCTAGGAGGTTTGGCGATTGAAACGGTTGCCGGAGTTGACTGGTGGTATGGTATGTTATTTTTAGCAACATTCTCGATAGCCTATTCATTGTATGGTGGTTTAAAAGCCGTTGCTTATACCGACATTATTCAAGTGGTTCTCTTGATATTTGGCGGTTTATTTTTAAGTTATCTAGCGCTTGATGCTGTAGCCGAGGGGCAGGGAGCTATGGCAGGTTTTGGTAAGTTGACCGCTGAGTTACCTGGACATTTCGATATGATTTTGTCACCCGAAAACGCCCAATATACGAATTTGCCAGGCATTTCGGTGTTAGTTGGCGGTATGTGGGTGATGAACCTGTCTTACTGGGGCTTTAACCAGTATATTATTCAGCGAGCACTGGCCGCGAAGAATATTCAGGAAGCACAAAAGGGCATTGCTTTAGCGGCTTATTTAAAACTGTTAATGCCGATCATCGTTGTTTTGCCAGGAATTGCGGCTGTGGTGCTTTATCCGAATTTGGCGACGGCTGATCAGGCCTATCCATCAATGATGGAGTTAATGCCTGTTGGCATCAAAGGGCTTGTTTTCGCGGCACTGGTTGCGGCTATCGTTTCTTCGCTGGCATCTATGACTAATAGCATCTCGACCATATTTACTATGGATATTTATCGTCCTATTAAGCCCAATAAGAGCCAGCATCATTATGTTCAGGTAGGTCGAATAGCAACACTTATTTCTTTGACTATTGCACTCGTTATGGCAGAGCCGCTATTAGGTCAGTTTGATCAGGCATTTCAGTATATACAGGAGTTCACTGGGGTGTTCACTCCAGGCATTGTTGTGATCTTCTTATTAGGTATGTTCTGGAAAAAAGCAACTTCAATGGGGGCGTTATCTGCAGCCATTGGCTCTGCGGTGTTCTCATTTAGCCTAAGAGTTTTACAGCCAGAATTACCTTTTATGGATCGGATGAGTTTTGTCTTTATGCTTTGTCTGCTCTTGATGGTTATTGTTTCTCTTTTGAACCGCACTAACTTTTCGTTAAACGATACTACCGTCAACCTAAATGACGTTAGTTTTACCACTGAAAAGGCCTTTAATATTGCCGCATTTGGTGTTGTTGTCATATTAACCGGCTTATACACCGTTTGGTGGTAGGTTTGGTGGCATCGAGGTTGCCAAAACTGATCTGGTTGCCTCGCTGTAGTTAGCACACAGGCATCAGGGTATGACAGCTCAGGTAACAACAGCTTGATGAAGGCTAGCAATGATATGAACTACCACATATTAAGCAACCATCATGGCATGCAGGTTAAGATACTGGATTTTGGCGCAAGGGTAAGCTCCATCTTGTTTCCGATAAAAGGCCGGCTGACGGAAATGACGTTAGCTTACACAAAACAAGAAAGTTATCTGCAGGATCCATTTTATCTTGGCGCGACAGTTGGCCGGGTCTGTAATCGCATTGCTAAGGCGCGTTTTAGCTTAAACCACAAAGAATATCAATTGAGCAAGAATAGTGGTGAAAATTGCCTGCACGGCGGAGCACAAGGCTTTTCCTCACGGTATTGGCACTTTAACCCTGATAGCTTGTCTGATAATTTTGCCGAGCTAAGTTTACTTTCTGAAGATGGCGATCAGGGGTTTCCTGGTCGGGTATTGGCAACCGTCGTCTATAGGTTGACAGCCAATAACTCGTTGGAGATAGAGTTTAAGGCACGGACAGATCAAGATACCGTGGTGAATATGTGCAACCACTGCTATTTTCACCTGGGAGAGCCCTCCATTAAAAGCTTATCGCTACAGTTAAATGCGTTGCATTACCTACCAATAAATAGGGAAGGAATACCGACAGGCGAAGTGAGAGTAGTTAAGAATAGCCCATTTTCATTTAAACAGCTGTCTGTGCTGGGCGAAAAGTTAACATCAGTTGCCGATAGTCAGTTACAGCAAAACAACGGATATGATCATTGCTTTGTATTGGAAAATACGAAAAATAAACAAGCGGTTGCGACTCTAGTTGGCAATGCTAATAGGGTGAAAATGCAAGTTTTTACCGACCAGCCTGGGTTGCAGTTATACTCCGGCCAGTACTTAGCGGATGAATTTTCAGCCTACCAAGGTATGTGCTTAGAAGCGCAAAACTTCCCAAACGCGATAAATACCAAAGGCTTTCCTACCGCAATATTGACTGCAGATGAACACTATCATCGTCATGTTTGTTACCAATTTTCTGAACTCACGTTATGATTCATGTGGTACTTGTCTATGTTAATTTTTGCGGAGGGTCAAATGAATCGTGCTGATCGAACGTTCTAAAAATGCCCCTTCGCAATAGCTGCTAGCTTAAGCTCTGACTTCCAATGTCCTACTGGTACACCATCAGGCAGCAATTGTTTGCATTATGGCACAGCACCAGCGAGTTTTTCTTGTGCAACAGGCACGTTATCTGGTACCGACTGTTTATCAACAGAGTATACGTCGGTTTTATATCAATGTGGTTCAGGCACACTTTCAGGTTCTGATTGTCTAGTAGATGGTAAAGCACCGGCAACTCACTCTTGTACGATTGGCACTTTATCCGGTACAGATTGCTTATATGATGATGAAATCGGTGTTTTATATCAGTGTATAACAGGTACGCTTTCTGGCTCAGAGTGTTTAACCGACGTGACTAGTAATGTGACTTACTCTTGTGAAACAGGAACTTTGGAAGGTCAACAATGCAGCACAACTCACTATCAGCCCAAAGAAATCGATACCTGTCCAACAGGTTACTTCACAGAAGGTACGTTAACAACTATGTGTTATAAGCGCACTAATACAAACGCATTAGCAAGTTGTGATGATCCGTTTGAGTTAAACATGCCGGCATACCGCTGTGAGCAGATCACAACAATGCCATTACCGGCTCAATAGTTAACAAGGTTACACAAGGAAGTGTGCTCTCATTTAGTAACACCCGATTATTGGGTGTTACTGCTCTTCAACCTTTAAACCCATTCTTCTCCAGCCCCTTATTGAAAATAGTTCAAAAAACTTCAACGCCATCTTACTAATAAATATCAAGTTATTTTAGGGTGTCGGAATATTACTAATTGCGGTCGGATTGTTGATACAACGTAAACTATGAGTCCGTTAGTATGGCCTCTGGATGGTCTTACGAGTAGCTTCTTAGAGCTTTACCAATTAGTACCAATCAAGTATTTGCAGTACCCAATATTGCATTAGTGGTAAACAGGTTCCCACAAGGACATCAGGAGAGGGTATATGGGCCGTAACTTATCTTCTACCAAAACAGACTTGCATTCCGATATCTCAAAGCTGTTATGTACTAAACAAAAGAAAGTATTGATTTGTTATTGCATCAATCAAGATTACGATTGCATCGAATCTATTCGCTGTGAAAAAGGTACGTGTGAGCGAAAATTTCGTAATCAAGATAAGAAAGCTAGTTAACGAATGTTAAAACCAGCTGCTTTTAAAGACTTAATTTTCTAGAGTACTTCGTACCGCAGTAAGGGAATAACCCAATAGTAAATGGCTGGTATGTTCGCAGGCTGTGTGAAAACTATTGATCACGTTTTGGTCTAACAGGCTTGTTTTTATGATCATTCAGTCTTGATATTCATGCGAGTGAAATGACTAAACTACTATACTTATTAGTAGGTTAACAACAATTAGAGTCTCTGATATGTCACATCATATTAAGGGCCAAAGTCGAACCCAAACCACATTATTTCCAGAAGCATTAGATGACTTTGTTTCGGCTGAGAATCCAGTGCGTGTCATTGATGTATTTGTCGACGAACTCGATTTACTCTCTCTTGGGTTCACTAAGGTAAAGGCTAAAGCAACAGGCCGTCCGGGTTATCACCCCGCCACAATGTTAAAGCTCTACATCTACGGTTATTTAAATCGTATTCAGTCATCTCGCCGTCTAGAGCGAGAAACCCAACGCAATGTCGAATTGATGTGGCTTCTTGAGCGTCTCACACCAGACTTTAAGACCATTGCTGATTTCAGGAAGGATAATGGCAAAGGGATAAAGAATGCTTGCCGTCAGTTCGTTGAGCTCTGTCGGCAAATGAATATGTTTACCGATGCGATAGTCGCAATTGACGGCAGCAAGTTTAAAGCGGTGAACGCTAAAAAGAATAACTTCACCCCAGAAAAAGCCAGAGACCACGTTAAACGCATTGAAAGTCACATCAGCAAGTACTTATCACTACTCGATAGTGCCGATGTTGAGGATAAAAGCGAAAAAGATACGGCATTGATGAAAGATAAATTAGCCTGGCTGAAACGTCGCCTTCAGGAAATGAAGGCGATAGAAAAAGCTGTGAATACGCATCCAGACAAGCAATTATCTTTGACAGATCCGGATGCTCGGTTAATGAAAACGGATAATATGAATCGTCGGGTTTGCTACAACTTGCAAAGTGCCGTTGACACTAAGCATCACCTCATTGTGAGTCATGACATTACGATGACGATAGACAGGGGCCAATTACCTCCGGTTACTGAACAAGTACAAAAGGCGTTACACAGAAAAGATATCACGGTTATTGCAGATAAAGGTTACTTCAGCCGAGTAGATATCAAAGCTGTGCAAGACTTAGGTGCGACAGCCTTAGTGCCGCAAATAGACACGTCTGGCGCTAAAATTAAAGGCATATTTAATAAGTCATTATTTAAGTATGACCCCAAAAGAGATGTCTACGTTTGCCCCGCTAACAATGAGCTGCAAAATAGAATGCGGTCAATGGATAAAGGTGTCGAGCAAGATGTGTACTTCAACCGAGCGGCATGTACAGCCTGTACTATTCGCGCCAAATGCACCCAATCAAAACGAGATCCTCGCCGCATGAGGCGATGGATACATGAGCACGATATTGAAGTCATGCAAGCGAAGTTAGACGCAGCCCCTGAAACGACTGTACTCAGAAAGCAAACGGTAGAACACCCGTTTGGTACTATCAAAATGTGGATGGGGGCGACTCACTTCTTAATGAAGCGTAAGCACAATGTCAGCACAGAAATCAGCCTTCATATTCTAGCCTACAACTTTAAACGCATGATGAAGATAGTGGGAACCACCAAATTAATCTCAATGCTCAGGGCATAGCGTACCAACATGCTTATATACTCCATTAAAAATGGCTGTGGATATCCAACGTTAACGCCATTTAAACGAAAATATTCAATTTAAAGCACATCAAATATCTCAATGGCTAAAAAGTCAGTTTACGCAAAAATACGGCAATCTAGAGGAGTGCCAACAATAATCAAGTTTTTACACAGCCTGTTCGATAAGCCGACCTATAAGTATGTTTTTGCTGATGGCAGCTGCTCCGCCAAAGCAGACATGAACTGACTGAACATATAGCCCAATATTTTTACTTCCAAGATTGAAAAAAGAATTTAGGTTTAATGAAAAATCTTAAAAGCAGACATTCTATCGGTAGAAATATGTTTACCAGGATTCATTATGCGAGTTTAGTTCTCTATGGCGCTTTGGGGCACAAAGCGCCTTAGAAATTTTCATGTGGTTGGACCACAGCACTCTTGCTAACAATTTGATTTTCATATGCTAAGTATCTGCTTATCGATTCAAAGCGAAAATACAGGTGAGATTAGTCATACTTCCGCTTAGGGCTTATGCGGTATTGAATTAAATGCGATAATTTAAGTTGTTTAAAACTTATAATTGAATCAAAATTTGATTATTAATCAATTACAAGCTTTAGTCATTTGTTTAAAAGCAAGGCAATAAACTTTATCTATATAGCAATACGAACCAAGAGTGAGAAGCAATGCAGTTTCAGCAATTAAGTGCATTTAAAGCCGTATATGAATTAGGAACTGTGACAGCCGCAGCTGACTTTATTCATATCACCCAGCCTGCCGTGAGTCGTTTAATCGCAAGTTTGGAAAGAAATATTGGCTTTAAACTATTTCAACGTGTTAAAGGCCGATTACTTCCCACAGATAAAGGGCGAGCATTCTACTTGGAAGTCTCTAAAGCTTACGGTGCTATAGAGTCTTTGTCTGATTGCGCTGAAGATATCAAGAATAGTCACCATGGCAGTTTACATATTGCTGCTTTTCCTATGCTCTCCACCAGTTTTTTGCCCAAGATTTTAGGTAAGTTCTTAAAAGAGCACCCAAATGTTACCACTTCACTTAAAACCTACCGTTCCGAGGAAGTGCAGCGTCGTACGGCGTTACAATCTTGCGATATAGGTTTTGCCTTGTTACCTGAAGTTACCGAGGGGGTAACCAGCATTACTATAGAATGTGATTGTGTATGTATACTTCCTCCCGACAGCTCACGGGCCAATTTACCTGTGATAACTCCTGAGTTGCTGGCGGATCATCCCTTGGTAAGTTGTGAAAAAGACGATACTCAACAACTCGTTGACAAAGCCTTTAGAAAGAAAAAACTAAAGCAAAAAGAAGTTGCAGAAGTTTCGCTCGCCAGTGCTATTGCAACTCTGGTAGCGGAAGGGGTAGGCGCAGCAATTGTCGATCCTTTTTCGGCACAGTATGCCTCTGAAGTGCATCCAGGAGTAGTAATTAAGCCATTCAAACCAAGCATTCCATTTCGTTTTTTTATTTTATTGCCATCATTACGTACTCGCTCTGAAGTTTTAGATAAATTTATCGCATTATTTATAAAACAGGCTGAGCAATTAGGGGTGGTATTTACGCACTCCGAAATATAACACATAGGCATAGCGCGTATACTTTTACAACTCCAGAACAGCGCTAACAATTTGTTTTTATGGGGCTATTTCAGCTTGAACACAGCCATCTATAACATTTAAACATAGCTTCACTCTATACTAGCATTAGACAAGATATACTCAGCCTAATAAAGTCTTCATCAAGTTTTCTTAATTGATTTGATATAAATAGGCTTT
The DNA here is from genome assembly GCF_030161435.1 of Thalassotalea loyana. Classification (GTDB taxonomy): domain Bacteria; phylum Pseudomonadota; class Gammaproteobacteria; order Enterobacterales; family Alteromonadaceae; genus Thalassotalea_G; species Thalassotalea_G loyana. The sequence continues at coordinate 93,596 of NZ_BSSV01000005.1, forward strand.
AAGCGTGACCGACAAAAAAAGTACTAACAGCTTAGATAAGACAAGGGTATCTGTATTTGGTGCCGGTAATGCCGGGCTGACTGCTGCTTACCATTTTACTCATCAAGGTGCTCAAGTGGCACTCTACGGCTCCAAAGGGTTTGATGAACAGATACATGCTATTTCTGCTGAAGGTGGGATACAGTCATTAAATGAATACCGTGGCGCCAAACTTGATTATTGTGGCTTTGAACATATTCATCTTGCCACCACCAATATCAAAGAAGCCGTTGAATTTTCTTCGGTTTTAGTTCTACCAGTACCATCGTTTGCCCAAGCCCCTTTGTTTAGGGAAATGCTACCTTTCCTTTCTTCAGGGCAAACCATCGTGTTGATGCCGGGTAATTATGGTTCGCTGGAACTGACACAAATCAAAAATAATGAAGGGTATGCTTCATTAGATATTTCCTTTGTCGACGCCATATCAATTCCTTGGGCAACGCGAATTACCGGAAATGCTGAAATAGCCATTTTTGGCATGAAGTCTTTTTTGCCTGTTGCTGCTTTGCCAGCTTCTCGCACGGCAGAATTAATTGAAAAGCTTCAGCCCATTTTCCCTCTGCAATTGACTCCATTAGAAAATGTTATCGCGGCTGGCATGGAAAACATCAACTTTGGTGGTCATCCACTAATGACCTTGCTAAATATCGGCTTACTTGAAAACTTTCCCGGTGAATTTAACTATTATACCGATTGCTGCTCTACAGCAACGGCAAAAGCATGCGAAAAGCTAGACGAAGAACGATTAGCCGTAGGCCGCGCTTTAAATTTAAATTTAAAGACAGAGTTAGACGCAATGAATGAACTGTATGGCATGTCGGCCACAAGTGTTTATGAACTCAATAAAACATCAGAAACTCATGGAAACGTGAATTCAGCCCCGGATTCAGCCAAAAGCCGTTATATTACTGAAGATGCGCCTTATTTATTAGTGCCATGCGCACAATTGGCTAAACTGTCAGGAGTAGACGTACCAATCATCAATTCTGTGCTTCACCTAACCAGTGCCTTAAATGATGATAACTATTTCAAGAGCGGAAGAACACTGAGCAAAATGGGGCTAGAAGGTAAAACGCCAGCTGAGATTGTTAACCTGGTTAGCTAATATAGTGAATGACCATATGAAAGGCCTGAAACAGTATGTTTAAAATGAAGTTCCCATCGGTTTATACCATTTTGGTTTTACTCACCATTTTAATGGCAGTCCTGACTTGGCTCGTGCCAGCGGGTCAATATCAACTTGAAAAACATGAGGCAATAGATTCTCTAGTGCCTATTGCGGGGACTTATCAGCCAACGCAGAGTAACCCACAAGGGATCGTAGATATTTTATTAGCGCCAGTTAAGGGTTTCTATGACCCTAAAACCAGTCAGGCGCGCGCAATTGACGTTGCTTTATTTGTACTTATTATTGGTGGTTTCTTTGGCGTTGTGAACAAAACCAAAGCCATTGAGAGTGGTATTTTTCATATAACCCTTAAATTAAAGGGAAAAGAAATATGGATGATCCCAACCTTAATGGGCTTATTCGCTCTAGGGGGTACCACTTTTGGCATGGCTGAAGAAACACTGCCATTTTACACCCTGATTATTCCTGTCATGATCGCCGCAGGTTACGACACTATCACAGGTGTTGCCGTGGTAATGATAGGGGCTGGCATAGGCGCTTTAGGCTCTACCATAAATCCGTTTGCAACCATTATTGCCTCAAATGCTGCCCAGGTAAGCTTTACCGAGGGCTTAACCCTGAGGATCCTGCTCCTTGTTGCTGGCTGGTTACTTTGCGCCGCTTATGTCATGCGTTATGCCAGCAAGATCAAAAAGTCACCGCAATCTTCGCTGGTATTTGCACACAAGGAAGAAAATGAAAACTATTTTTTACATGCTCAGCATTCTGTTAGTGACAGCGCTTTAACCTTGAATCAAAAGCTTGTTTTAGTTGTCCTTTGTGTCACCTTTATCGTTATGGTCTGGGGGGTTTCTACTTCAGGTTGGTGGATGGCCGAAATATCAGCCTTGTTTCTAGGCGCGACCATTTTGGTTGGCTTAATTGCCAGAATGAAAGAGGAGGTCATTTGCCAAAGTTTTATCAATGGCGCAAAAGAATTGTTAGGGGTTGCCTTTATTATTGCTTTGGCACGGGGCCTCGTTGTCATCATGGATGAAGGCAATATTACCCATACTTTCTTATTTTATTTTGAACAGTCATTAAGTGATTTATCACCAATTGCTTTTATCAATGCCATATACGCGGTTGAAGCCTTTTTATCTTTGCTGATCCCATCTTCTTCTGGCCTAGCTGTGCTGTCTATGCCGGTGCTTGCGCCATTGGCGGATTTTGTCAATGTACCGAGAGAGTTAGTTGTCACCGCTTATCAGGCTGCGTCAGGACTACCAAATTTAGTTACCCCCACTTCCGCGATAGTGATGGGTGGACTAGCATTGGGTCGTGTTTCTTATATTACCTGGCTTAAATTCATCGCACCTTTATTAGTGGCGTTAACCGTACTCGTTATTGCTCTGCTGAGTATCGGCGTCGTTATTTACTAAAATAATATCTAGCCAAGATATAACAACTGGCAACTATACCTATTAAAACACTATAAGTTGAACTTGAGGGGAACGAATATATGATTATTAACAACAGGCAATATTTTAAAAAATCAGCCATTTACGTCGCATTATCAGGTGCCTTATCCGTATCTACACATACGATTGCACAGGAAGAGTCTGCGGAAGGGATTGAACGTATTGCTGTTACCGCGTCACGGCGTGCATCAAGCGTGCAGGAAACCCCGGTTAATATTACTGCCCTTGACGGTGATGTGATGAAAGATCAAAACATTAGCCAATTGTCCGATGTGGCGCGATGGGTTCCAGGCCTTTCTGTTCCGGATCAAGGTGGTCGCTCAGGTTCAACCATTATAGTTCGAGGCTTAAATACCAACTCTTCAGGTCCAGACTCCGATGGCGGTACCGTTGCCACTTATGTCGGTGAAATACCTTTATTTGTTGACATGAAACTTATTGATGTTGAACGCGTTGAAGTTTTGATTGGGCCGCAAGGTACCTTGTACGGTGCTGGCACACTAGGTGGTGCCATTCGTTATTTGCCTAACAAACCCGTCCTTGATGAGACCTCTGGCTCATTCTATGGCGACATTTTTAATTTAGCTCAAAGCAACGACACTGGTGGTGAAGCGGGTGTTGTTTTTAACACGCCATTGATCGACGACGAATTTGGTATACGTTTTGCCTATAACTACCTGGATAGACCTGGTTATGTTGATTATGGTTATCTCGTTCGTGAAGGAGGCGTATCTTTACCTGATCCCGATTGGACTAATCCATCAGACGTGCAAAATAACTTAAAAAAGCAAAAAGATGTTAACAGTGAGGAAACGTCAACGGCTCGCTTAATGTTGCGCTGGACACCGACAGATTATCTGGACGCTACCCTTTCTTATTTTTACCAGAAACAGGAAATCGGCGGCCGTTCTATCGTGCATTATGACAGCTTAAGTGACAGCAATCCCTTATCTGAGCATATAGGTCGATATGAATCTGGCTATCGTTATGTCGAGCCTAGAGAAAAAGAAGATTCACTCATTAGTCTGGAAATCACAGCCGATTTAGGCTTTGCCGAGTTAACCTCTGCGACTGGGTTCTCTGAATTTGAAGCAACCGGGCAGCGTGACCAAACCGATTTGTTGATTCGCTTAGATTATAGTTATGAAGAATTCCCTGCCTTTTCATCGTTTACCCGTGAAGAAGACCATTCAGAAGTTTTCACTCAGGAAATCCGGTTGGTTTCCACATCAGACTCTGAATTAAGCTGGATAGTAGGTGGCTATTATAATAACTTTAAAACAACCGAAGACAGTCGAGAATTTACCCCTGGATTTGACCAGTTTGCGGTCGACAACTGGGGCGGAAATCAACTTCGCCCGGATGATTTGGAATACATTTCTATCGTTGACTCAGAAATCACCGAGCAAGCTATTTTTGGTGAAATAAGTTATCAGGCAACGGACCAGCTATCCTTAACCTTGGGCGGCAGATACTACGAGTATGAAGTTGCATCCAGCTCTGCTATTGACTTACCGCTTTATTACACTTTATTTGGTGATTATTCAGCCAGCGAAGTTAACTTGGACTTTAAAGACATTGGTGCAGAAGATGATGGTAACTTATTGAAATTTAATGTCAGCTATCAATTTAGTGATGATGTCCTTACCTATTTAACCATTAGTGAAGGGTTTAGAATTGGTGGTTCCAATGGTGTTGCCGAATGTCCGGATAATGTCGACGAGCTGAACAACCAAATTGTTTGTGCTTTGCCACATGAAGCCACCTATCAAGCGGATACTACCACCAACTATGAACTTGGTTTTAAGAGCTCTTGGTTTAAAAACAAATTACATTTTAATTCGGCATTGTTTTTTGTTGAATGGGATAACGCGCAAGTGGGAGGGGCAACCGAAAACGGACAGCAACCTATCACATCCAATGCCGCTACTGCGGAAGCTTCGGGTATCGAAATATCAACTAGAGCAATGCTAAGTGACAACTTAACCGGTTTTGCCACATACGCCTACACCAAAGCGGAATTAACCGCGGATGCGTCGTATCTATTTGGTGTCTTTGACGAGCAAGGTTCTCAATTGCAAAATTTCTATGACGGTGCTTCAGGCGACCGCTTACCGGGTTCACCTGAGCAGCAAGTATCACTGGGCTTGAAATACAGTACCGAATTATTCAACAAGGCATTAGACATCAATTACGGCATGACTTATCAAAGTGATGTCTATACGAAACTTGGCTTAAAAGCCGATGGTGAAAAATTACCTGGATATGCCTTAAGCAATCTTTCGGCTCAACTCTCTGAAGACAACTGGTCTGTCACATTCTATGTAGATAACCTGTTCGATAAATACGCGTTTAGCTCAGCACGTCGAGATCGAGGGGATATTGGCCTAGCCAGGTTTTCCGAAATGAATTCCAACGACCCCGCGTTACAAAGAAATTATGGACATTATCTGATTACGCCGAGAAAAATAGGGGTGCGATTCGAGTATATGTTTGACTTATAGGAATAAAGTCATTTTATTCAGGTATTACCCCAATGTTGAGGGATAAGGGGTAATACCTTTTTTAATTGAAGAGAGTAACCGAAATGAATATTCACGAGCAGGTAATAAAAGCTCAAAAGCTTATTGAAGAAAAGGAATATAAGCAGGCTCACCAGTGCCTTATTAACCTATTACATGTGAATAAATATGTCGCTGATGGTTACTTTCTCTTAGCGATAATTGCCAGTGAGCATGGCAATTATAAAAAAGCGATACAGCTTATAGAACAAGCTATTGTTATTGAGCCTAACCGCGCCGAATATATTGCCCAGCTTGCAAAACACTATGCTTTGACCAATGACCATTTAAAGGCAAAGGAAAGCTGTAAAAAAGCAGAATCATTGGCTAACTTAAGCGCGCTTGATTTAGATACCCTTGGAGTAGCCTATAGTAAATCAGGTTTGCACCATTTAGCGACAAAAAGCTTTAAACCCTCGGTGGCAATGGCTCCGGACAATGCCCAGTTCCATTTTAACCTGGCAACATCTTTAAAGTTCACCGGTGATTTTGAGGGCGCCAAAGCGGCCTTTGAGAAAACCATAGCGCTTGCACCTGACTATTATAAAGCCTATTCCTCACTTGCCAGCCTGGGGGGAAAGGAGGTTGCTTCTCACATTCAGGAAAAAATGCTTGGCATGGCGCACGAGGAAATGTCTGCGGATGATCGGCTGTACATTGGGCATGCACTGGCAAGGATATATGAGGCCCGCGAAGATTATCAGCAGGCTTACCGGTATTTGAGCCAAGCTAAAACGGCTAAACGAAAACAGTTAAATTACACCATTGAAGACGATGAAAGGATTTTTCAGCGCTTAATGTCTGTTTTTAATGATAAACCTAAGGTTACCCAAGCCAGCAATGATTCAAGGGAAGCGATATTTGTCGTTGGCATGCCAAGAACAGGCACCACTCTGGTGGAACGGATAATTTCCAAACATCCTGATGTGACCAGCGCCGGCGAGTTGCAGAACTTCGGCTTGTTGTTAAAGGAATTTTCAGCGACTTCATCGCCTTATGTCATCGATGCTGAGACTATAGGTGCAGCCTGCAATATCGACTTCGAGGCGCTGGGACAAAAATATATCGAAAGCACCCGGGTCCTAACAGGAGCAACCCCAAGGTTCGTAGATAAAATGCCGCTTAATTTTCTATATACAGGTTTTATTCTGTCGGCCTTTCCCCAGGCCAAAATAGTCTGTTTAGACAGAAACCCGCTGGATACTGTAGTCAGCAATTTCAGACAGCTATTCGCCGTAAATTTCTCTTACTATAACTACTCATATGACCTGGCAACAAGCGCCCGATACTATCTGCTATTTAAACGGCTCATCGCTTTTTGGCAGGAAAAGTATCCGGACAATTTTTACCTGGTCAACTATGAAAAGCTGGTGAATTCACCTGCTGAAGAGGCCAAAAAATTGATCCATTTTTGTGGGTTAACCTGGCAAGATTGTTTAGTCGATATTCATAAGAACACATCCCCTGTAGCGACAGCCAGCGCGGTTCAAGTAAGAAGCCCTATTAATAACAAAGCTGTTGGCAGTTGGAAAAAATATGACTTTTGTTTGGATAATGTAAAGTCAATATTATTTGCTGCTGGTATGTCAACAGAGTAGATAGTAATGAATCGACAACAAAAACCTAGACAATTATCAGCTTAAGTCTAATGTTCGTAGATCGCTCTCAACCGAACTTCGCAAAAGTGCCACTTTCAGTCGTTTGGCTAGTGAGTCACACAACTAATAAAATCAAGATAACGGATGCTCTTCCTTAATCATTTTTTGGAACAACTACAAGATAGAACTGAAGGTAGAACCACGCCTATACTTAGTATTGGAACAATATTGGGTGTTGTACTAAATTATTGAAGAACAATAATTACATTTACACATGATAAGTTTGATTTATCAGGGGGCATAGGCCAAATGATGTGTTATCCATATTTCTCAAATAAGAATGGGTTATTTGGCTTTAAGGTACTCAGACTAATTTTTATTTTTTATATGGTAAGTAACATATTCGTTGGTAGTTGCTATGCCCAATCAAAGATAACATTTGCAACTCATACTAAACCCCCTTTAAGCCAGTACCTTTTTGAGGTTCAGAGTCGAGTTTTTGAAAAGCTTGGATTTCAAGTTGAAGTACTTGAGTTACCTGGGCGTAGAGTATTTAAAATGGTCAACAGTGGTAAACTTGATGGCGATCTATGTCGTGTTGGTAATATATTGTCCATTTCAGATGACAACGTATCAAATTACAGAAAGATAGATGAAGCAGTAGTTGAGACTCGCATTTCACTCATTACAAAAGCTAATGTAGAAATAGAGCAAGTCAATTGGAAATACGTTAATACAAAAAAGTGGCATTTTTACTAGGTTCAAAAAGGATTAAACGTAATATTTTAGAGAAAAACAGGCACCCCGTTTCGTCAAACATACAAGCTATAGAGTTGGTAGCAAGAGGTAGGATACAACATGCTGTTATTTTTGAGTCTGTTGCTAAAAGCTTAATTAATCAACACCCTGAATTACGGTCACTAATTAAGCTCCATGAAGATCCAATCACCTCTTATGAGCAATATACTTATTTGCATAAAAAGCACATGAGTTTGATACCTGAAGCTGAAGCTATAATAAAGGAGATGAAAAAGAGTGGCGAATTAAGTGATATTGGAAGTAAATATTTTGTAAGGTCAGCGTCAAATTTATCTTATAAGAGGGCGTTCAGAATTCTGTGTCAGCCTAAATTGCTACATATCTAGCGCGTCATCCAATCGGTCTTCGAAGTGAATGGCGAGTTGTGACAATGTCAGATTCCAGCTCTGAATTGGCATTGTCCATTTCTTTGAGGCATTCAATATGTAGAGTATGTGCCGTTTAACTCAGATTAAAGAAACAGGTTTCTTGATTGCCAGCCATATTAAACCATGGAGAGCTGCAACAAATAAGGAAAGATTAGATGGTAATAATGGATTACTTTTATCTCCCCATGTGGATAGGTTATTTGACAGATGTTTCATTAGCTTTAAGGGCAATGGGGAGTTAATTGTTAGTGACAAACTACCTGATAGCGTGAAAAAAGAGTGGCTAATTTCAGTAGGAAATTACGGCCGTTTTAATGCTAAGCAGCAACAGTACTTGCAATATCATCGCTTGAATATTTTGAAATAAAAACAATTGTATCAGCGCGGCTCGCTTCCATGTGGTTTTTGTCAGTAATCTAAGAAAGGGCTGTATTATATTAATTTGTTCAGTGTCGACTATTATTTAGCCTTTTAACTTAGTAAATAACAATTAGGGACTTACCACATTGGTTAGTTTATTTATCTCCTTTAAATTCAATAATTAAAGCTGCCTATGTCATTTGAAATAAAAGCCAATCAAGTTCGTGAAAATATCAAATCTTATACTCAAGAATCACTAGTTAGCTATTTTCTTCGATATTTGCACCATCAACCTGAAGGCCAGAATGTCGCAGAGCGCAGACCTTGGACCGCACTTTTAGCATTAGAATGGGCACTAGAGTTAGTACCGCACACCAATGCCAAGTTCGCTTCTGATAAGCAAGCACACCAAATAATGGAAGATATTTGGAATATTCAATCTGATGCCTCTGACATCGCAAATCATTCAAACTACCGCATCGTTTTGAGAAAAATGGTTATTCCGCAATTAAGATTTCAAATTCACCCTATACAGCATTTGTTTTTTTTATTTCGCTTTTATTCCATGTTGATGCAACCAACAGCAAGCTCTGCACCAAAAGATGACTTTGAAAAAATTACAGGGGTCGAATTTGAGCGGTTTTTATTGTTTTCCGCGTTGCTTCACTTAATCTTTACCTGGAATAACTCTGTAGTGATCAAGTACCAAGAACTTGTGGAGTATATGTGTCCATATTTTAGCTTTGACGAATTGAAAGCATTGCTTAAGCTAGTTGGAGGTAATATTTATGAAATTGAAACATTAATTAAAAAGCACCGCCCAGTCACGAGAACAATAAGGCGAGATGAATATTTTGATGAACCCTTTTTAATTTGTAAACCGGTTATCGTCATACCTGATGGAATAACAACACCACACTCGACGGTACTTAGTATTGGTATTTCAGAGTTTATTTTAAGAGTATTAAAACAAGCAGACCCAAATAGATTCAAAGACAAGTTCACTTCTTCCTTTGAAAGGTACTTAGAGCAATTATTACTTGAATTTGAGCATGAGTTTTTGTCAGAAAGTGACATCGAAGCTATTTATAAAGAGAGTGAAATAACGGGTAAAGTAGTCGACTTTTTGGTTACTGAAGAGGACGATATGTTATTAATCGATGCCAAAGGAGCAGAGCCCAAAAGTCGAGTACTAGTAACAGATAACCCACGTATATTAAGAGATCAAATTCGTGATATACACTTAAAGGGTGTGGAGCAGGTTTCCCAATGTATTCAGCATTTAACATCGATAAACGATAGTATGTCAAATAAGTATGACAATCGTTTTGCTCTGATTGTTACTCACCAAGATTACTATATTGGTGATTGTCGCGATTTATTAGAATATTTGATCCCTGAGCACCGCCAAAATCTCGTTGAAACGATTAATAACATGCTCCCTGCTGAAAATATTCACTTCTGTGGTATTCATGATTTGGAAGGGATCGTTCATGTTTGCGAAGAAACCAACACCTCCCTATGTGATTTTCTTAGGTTTTGTGGAAACCAGCAAAAGTCCGCTGACACTAGAAAGTTCGACATGCGCCAACATATATGGGCATTTTCCTCAACTCATAACCTAAATAACAACTCTCCAATAGGTTCATCTGCATCAAAGGAAGCCAAAGACCGAATATTTGATGGGCTAATCGACATGATGAAAAAAAACCAAACCTACTGGGAGAAAGGTTGGGTACGTACTCAGAAGCAGGCTGTCGGTGCAGCTTTGCGAAAAAAGATACACTAAGTGTTTTCGCCCCCTTTTAGGTTAAGTTAGCGAAAATTGGTTTTCTCTCTCTGAATGATGCCCTGTAGTGGCAAACTGGTATTGGATAAGTGGCAAATTATGGTCGGAAACATGGCTGGTTTGCTTTGGAAAGGTGGCGGTTTTTGGGTGGAATCTACAAGATGTAGTAAGCAGGGCTAAGTCTATGAGTATTAGTGTAGATTTAGAGCATAATTAAATAGTATTTGCTATATGATAGTTAAGGTTTGTATAGGTATAACGTTATTAGTTACCGACACAAGAGCTTTCATAAAGGTGATGTAATGGCTGAAAACAGAGAATTAGAAACATTAAAAATAGCCTTTAAAAAAGCAAGAGACATTTTGGATGTCACAGAGGAATGGAGTTACTCCATCACTAATAAAGTTGATGTTGATCTATCCTCTGAAATTAGAATGAAGTTATTTATAATGGTGTATCAAAAACTGTTTGCAGTTGGCGGTGGCGATGTTGAGTTTATGCAACACTGGATGAACTCAAAAAACAAAGCTCTTGGAGATTCTCCTGTTAATCTTTGTTGTAGTGAAGCAGGTTTACGAAAAGTTCTTTCTTACTTAAAAAGGAAGTAGCTTTTTGTAGTCTGATTGTTGTTAACAACTTTATTGTTAAAGCTTTAGTTGTGAGAATGCTTGATGTGCTGAGAAGTTAACAACTTTTTTAATTTTATGAATAATAACCTTGTAATAAAATCAATAGCTTATGTTTGTTTTTGTTAACGGCTTTATTGTGTGCCAACACTTATTTAAAAAAGGCTCCTAATGGAGCCTTTTTTATTTGGTTAATCTTTTCGTTATTCGACACAATGAAAGCGGCCGTCACCAATGCCGCTTTTTTATTGATGGTTTGATTAATGGTGACGGCTGCTCCCCCCTTTTGAGCTGCGATGTTTTACGTTCACTTTACTTCTATGCGAATTTTTAGACGCACGTTGTTTGGTTTGTTTACTACTGTACTGCTTACTTTTTTTGACACTACTACTTGGTTTACTTTGGTAGTGCTTTGATGTCTTTGTACTTTGTTTTACTGATTTAACTTGCTTTTGATGCACGTTTTTCACCGGTTTGTGTTGGTATTTTTCTGACCTATATGTCTTGGTTTTATTTGCATGCGTCGTTACCTTTTGCTTTGTTGACTTGGTGCTATACGGTTTACTGTTTTTGTAATGCGTGCTTTTTGTTTTCGTTACTTTTGTCGTTGTCATCTTTTTATTGAGCTTTTGATGACGCGTTATCGTTGTTGTTTTCACCTTATTTGGGTGTTTACCAAATTGTTTTTCACTTACGCGTACCGTCTTTGTGTAGCTCTTGCTTGGTCTATTGCTATGATACTTTCGTGAAATAGTTGAGCTTTTATAAGCTGCACCACGACGATGAACGGGGTTATGGTGCCAACGTTTACTATTTGCATAACCGCTGTGCGAAACACTTCTTTTATAGCCATAATGACGCTTGTGGTAATACGGCTTACGGTGATGGTGGTGCACTACAACATGACGATTGCTCCAATGAAAACTACTGAAAAAGAAGTTGAAACTAATGTGCACACCGGTATGCCAGTGAAATGGGCTATGATGGTGGTGTACAACATGATGGTGCGGGTAATGCCAGTACACAGGCGGGTGGTGCGCCCAATGCCATCCCCCGTAAACTACGCGAGTGTCGTAGTATGGTACGTATACCACTTCTTTTTTCGCCGGCTCAATGATGATTGTTTCTTTTTCTTTGATGACCTTTACGTTTTCCATTTTCTCAAGGTTACCCGCATGTTGAGCTTGCTCCCTGAGTGTTTGAATAGTCGCTAAAACACGCTCTTCATCTTGTAAAAACGCATCGCCGAGTTGTTGGGTCCACCCAAGCTCTGTACTCATCTTCTCAAGTACACTTGGAAAGGAAATTAATGCAACGACACTCGGGTCCCACTCAAAAGCTTCTACCTGTTTTTCAGCGTCTTCACCTGTTATTTCAGGGTTTTTAGTCGCCCATCGGTGTGCTTCAATCACCTCAATTGGGTAAGTTGATGCGATCAGAATATGAGTCAGTAAACTGTCGGGATAAAGTGCTATTGGTGCTAACACTTGTGCAATTTCACCTTGCTCAAATGCTTTGGTTTCGGCATGACTTAATTCCGAATGACTCACATTTTCTGCTAAGGCTGGCAGACCCATAAACACTACGATAAGTAGTGCTGGGATAAAGAAACCAAAAACTAACTTTTTCATTGTTCTATCCTTTTTCCAAAAAGATAGGTTCAGCTTAAAGCAGTCAAGCTGAACGTAAGCTGAACGAAAATGTTATTTTGTAAATTAATTGTTTAATGTGAGAAGGAAACGGAAAAACTCGCGCCACTTAATGAGCTTGAGTTAGTAATGTGTATATTGCCTTGGTAGCTTGAGACTAGGTCTCGAACTATCGCCAACCCTATACCGTGACCTTTTTCATAGGTATCGGCACGTGTTCCGCGAGATAAAATCGTGTGCTTTAATTCCTCAGACACCCCAAGCCCATCATCTTCTACGCAAAATACCGTTTCTGATTGCGTCGCCGTTATCGAAAATACGACCGTTGACTTGGCTGCTTTACAAGCATTGTCGAGAAGGTTGCCTAAGATTTCCATTAGGTCTACCTCATCTCCTTTAAACGTTGCTTGTGCACTCACATTTAACTTGAGTGCTATTGAAGTGTCAGGGTGCAATTTACCCATTGTATTAGTGAGCTTCTCTGCAATTGGCTTAATGGTGACCCCTAAATGCCAGGACGACTCACCTGCAACTTGTGCTCTTTTTAATTGATGTTCGATCATCTGATGCAACGTTTGAAGCTGTTCTCTTGAACTGTTGCTCAGATCTGGCTGGCTTTGAATTACCGCTAACGGCGCCTTTAGGCTGTGGGCCAAGTCAGATAATGAGTTTCGGTAACGTGTTCGCTGAGATTGCTCTGTCTCCAGCAGTGTATTGAGCTGTTGGGTAGCTTGTTCGAGTTCTTGTGGGTAAGTAGATTCAATACTGATGGCTGTACCGTTTTCGATAGCGTTTAATTCATTTTTCAATGTATTTAATGGTTTAAGGGACCAATATAACCATACGCCTTGGACTAACATGAAGAACGCCATTAATGCCGCTAGCCATAACCAAAGCTCTTGCTGAAATTCGTCATTTACAGCAGCAAAGTTTGATAAGTCTTTAACAATGTGGACAGTAAAAGGAAACTCTGAATATTGATCAACAAAGCTAACGCTAAAACTATATATAGCATGGGCTTGGTTATCTATGCTGGTATTGTAAAAAGCGAACCCACCTAATTCTGGATGCATTAATGTTTTAGGTGGTTGCATTGTCAATAACGACTCACTTTGCCATAAGGTTTTATCTTCACCAGAGGCATTACTTTGGGAAATTAATGCATAGAGGCCTGACTGGCTTACGTTAAACTGATTTTCAAGAAGTTGATCTGGCATAAAAAGTTGTTGGTTTTCAACATCTGCCACTGCCAAAATACTGTAAACATAAGCGCTTAGTTCTTGTTGAAGGGCATTTTTCAACTTGCTTTCGAACGCCTGATTTAATGCAAAACCGATAATCGGTAATGTCACGATAATAATTAATAAAGCGCTAGCAATCAGGCGCGTACGAATTGAATTAGGTTTCATGGCTTCTGAGTCGATACCCCTGGCCGCGAAGCGTTTCAATAATCTTATGAGCATTGTCAGGATCGAGCTTTTTGCGCAGTCGTCGAATAAACACTTCGATAACATTTGAGTCTAAATCAAAGTCTTGATCATAAATATGTTCAGTTAGCGTCGTCTTGGACATCACCTCATCGATATGATGCATGAAATACTCGATAAGCTTATATTCGGATCCACTCAAATTAATCAGCTTGCCATTCATGTGAACTTGCTGTGTCGACGTATTTAGGACAAGCGGCCCGTTTTCGATTACTGGACTTGCTTTGCCAGCTGAGCGTCTGATTAACGCATTGAGTCTTGCTACTAATTCTTCAGGGTGAAATGGTTTAGTTACATAGTCATCGGCACCTGCTTCTAAGCCATTCACTTTATCCTGCCAATGATCTCGTGCGGTGAGTACGAGAATAGGAAAAGTAATCCCCTGCGATCTAATGGCTTTTATGACACTAATGCCGTCAAGTTTTGGGAGACCTACATCAACAATTGCTGCGTCATAAGCATGCTCAGATGCCTGAAACAAGCCGTCTTCACCATCACTTGCTACATCGACAGAATACTTTTCTTGAATAAGTTTGGCGGTTAGGTTGTTTTGTAATTGAGGGTCATCTTCTATCAGTAATAAGCGCATCGCTTGCTATCCTTAATGCTCTTTTACCCGACCCGTATCAGCAAAAACGGAGACGTTTACGACTTTTCCATTTTTCTTGATTAACTTAACCTTATAGACCTTACTACCTTTTCCTTTGCTGCTATTCACTTTCAGAACTTTACCACCGTAGCGAGACTTAACAATTTGTGCCGCTTGATTAGCATTCTTAACTGCAGGTTTACTTGCAGCATGGATCTCCGTGCTGACAAATAAGCTCAAAATAAATGCTAACGGTATTAAATATTTCATGATGAATAGTAAACTCCAACAAGGTAACGCTAATCAGTTTAAATTATTGAGTTGGGTAAATAAATGATTATTCGTGGTCAATGTAAACGCTAAAAGCTGAACGCAAGCTGAACAAAAAATTATTTAAAAATTATTTTATTCGTTCAGCTTGCGTTCAGTTTGCGTGGTTTTTAATGAAGCCAACAAAACGGCAATAGGAAGACCACTATGAAAGATTCACAAACATCAAAATCTCTTTTTATGGAAGCAATGTTAAGTTCTTTATTCCACACAGCATTACTTGCTTGTGTTGTATTGACACCCTTTGCTACTGCAGCGGAACAAAAACAAGATGAAAAAACTTTTGCCATTGCAATAGGTGGTTTAAAACGTGATTTAACAGACGACGTGAAGCAAGCGCGATTGACACAAGCGAAACAACAAAACATTAATGTAGTGCAAGGCAAAACAAGAGAGCAGCTTAGTGCCGACAAATCATTGTTATTCAAGCGTAAAGCTGCAACTCAAGGTTATGAGCCTGCAAGTTATCACCATAGTTTTAGTATTTTTGACGCACAGAGCTTTCTTGAAGAAGATATCGATTTTGATGGCTTCCACCGGACATTTTCAGTGATGTTTGATGCCGATGTTTTAAGTGATGGCAACCATGATGTGGGCGAAGTATACGCCGAAATGTATCTCAGCCGAAATGGTGGCCCTTGGATCCATTATTTCACGACAGATAGTTTCTTGATTTACGGTGAAAGCACTGACGATGAGTATGAGGTTGTGACAACATTGCTAGATGGTTACGTAACAGATCATTATGACGTATTAATTGATTTATATGAGGTGGGTTATCCAGATGTTGTTGCTACATTAAGTGGTAATGATGACAACGAGCTTTATGCTTTACCACTTGAAAGTGTTGATTATGATCAGTATTACGAAGAACACTATGAAAGCATTAGCTACGAAAGTGGTGGATCGTTCAACGCCGTGCTGATATCGCTTATCGCATTATTTGGTGTGATGAAGTACACAAGACGCCAATAAATGATTTTCAGACTCAAAAGGTGGTTACCTAGTGCTCTAGGTATCCACCTTTTTTATTTTCTTTACATTTTACTTAATCAACCTATGTTCATTTTAGACGAAGTCAGTATTTCTAATCCCTTCACAAAATAAATTCTTTTATCAGTTATTCAACTTCTTAACTCTACTCTCCAGCAAATTTCAGGGAATTTAGTAGTACTGAAACTGAGTTCTTAAGCCGTTTCGCTATAGTTACTTTTGTTAATCAATCATTGACATGATGTTTTAAAAGGATAGAATAACCGCATTCGAATGGTATTCGAATGATAATCAAAAGCATTATTTCATAGCAATATTTGGAGGGTTTATGGCTCCTGCACCTAAGCATAGCGCAGAAAAACAGCAAGAATTGATATTGAATGCCGCTGCGGAATCTATCAGTGAATCATCTATTACTGATTTCACGATGGCGAAAGTAGCGCGTTTAGCGGGTTTATCAATGGGATCTGTTTACAAGTTTGTGCAAAGCAAAGAAGACATGGTGTTGGCATTAGCCTGCCAATCTTTTGAGTATGCGTCGTCTATTTTTACGACCGTATTGAACTTACCTTTGTCGGCACCCGAAAAAATTGTCGCAATTAGTTTAATCGCACCGAAAAAAATGCAACGTTTTGAATTTGATTATGAACTGCAGTCATATTCAACCAATGAAGCAGTGATTCGCAGAGCCTCGCCAATGTGGACAGACAAAATTTTAAAGGCGAGTGAAAGTTGTGAGCAGACGTTCAAAATCAGTATGACGGAAGGTATTGCTGCTGGTGAACTTAAAGAAGTGCCTAATTTAAGCCAAGTTATTGAAGATATTTTGATCAGCAGCTGGTCGATGGCTGTTGGTTACGAAATGGTTCGCCGCGTCAAACAAACAAAAGAAATTGTTGAAGGGACAGCTACAGTGAATGAAGCCTTAGAGGTCGATCACCCGATCATCCGCAGCCTAATTCGCTTATTAAACAGTTATCCCTGGCAACAACCGATTGACGACGAATCATTAGTTCGTATTCAAGCGGAACTAACAAAATTAGACCTACGATAGTAGCGTCGGGAGTATCAAATGAATATTACGAGATGGCTTAGTGCCGTATTTATCTTGCTCGTTGTGATCTTAGGACTAGGTTTTATTAAATTTGGTCAAATTCAAGCTGCGATCGCATTTGCGGAGTCTTTCCCAGAGCCTTCGGCGTCTGTAGTCAGTACGTATGCCCAAACATCAGAATATACTAAAACGACGAAAGTCATTGGTCAGGTAAAGGCAACAAAAACATTGACGATTAGTAACGAGTATCCGGGGGCAATTACCCTTGTGGGCTTTAAACCCGGTGATGTTGTCGATCAAGATCAAGTACTATTAAAGATTGATTCAAGCGTTGAGCAAGCAAATCTTGCTGCTGCCAAAGCGCGTTTAACGTTAGCGAGTAAAACGCTACAGCGATTCAAAAAACTCGTCGATCAAAACCGCATTAGTCAAGACGAAGTCGATCGCGCTGAAGCTGAAGTTGCGGTAGCTCAAGCCGAAATTGATAACTTACAGGTGATCATCGCAAAAAAAGTGATTAAAGCACCATTTGCAGGTCGTATTGATTTGTCGCAATACCAAGTTGGTCAGCTGCTTGATGCAAATAGCCAGATAGCTCAGCTGATTGGTATTGGTGATGAGATTTGGGTTGATTTCTCTATACCTCAAACATTGACTCAACTTTCTGTGGGCGATGAAGTTCAAGTAACATTATCTTCTTCAAACACAGCTGAAGTTATTCGTACTGCGCGTGTTATCGCTAAGCATGCATCACTAGATGCTAATTCTCGCCAACAAACCTATCGAGCGCTACTGGATAACAGTGAACAGCGTTTTATTCATAACCAAATTGTTAATGTTGTTGTCCCTACCGAGCAACGCCGTGTTGTGATGGTGCCAACAAATGCTGTTACCCGTAGTCATTTTGGCGAATTTGTATATCAGTTAGTTAAAGACGAAGCAGGTAACTGGCGCGCAAAGCCAGTTAAAGTAGAACTTGGCGATAAAGTTCAGGATATGCAGGTGGTATTGTCGGGGTTAACAGGTAGTGAACTGATTGCGAGTGAAGGTGCATTTAAATTAAGAGAGAACATTCTTGTTTACACCCAAGAGCCTGAGTTAACGGCGGCAATTGGAGGTAAGTAATGAGCTCTCTACATGAAAATAAACCGTCGGTTATGGATATATTCGTTAATAGACCAGTATTGGCAATTGTGTTGTCAATTTTAATAATACTTGCCGGTGTTAGTGCGTCGAAAAGTATCTCTGTTCAGCAATACCCCAAAATAGAAAGTGCCTCTCTTGTTATTAATACGGTTTATACTGGGGCTTCAGCAGATGTCGTTAAAGGCTACGTGACTGAACCTATTGAGCGTGTGGCTTCAACGGTTCCAGGTGTTGATTATGTCGATTCTGCAACGACAGCAGGATCGAGTAAAGTGACTGCTTGGTTAGATCTAAATCACAACACGTCGGATGCTTTAGCCGAACTAACGACGAAGCTTGACCAAATTAAGTTTGAACTACCGACCGGAGCAGAAGATCCTTCGATTGAGATTGTTAGAGCTGATAGCCCCTACGCAGTGTTTTATCTGAATGTTGAATCTGGTGAGTTGCCACGCAGTGAAGTGAGTGATTATTTGATTCGCGATGTTGTTCCTCAAATGTCAGATATTGAAGGTGTTCAAAAGGTAACACTAGAAGGCGGTCGTAACCCAGCAATGCGTATCTGGTTAGATTCAGACAAATTAGCGGTATACGATGTTAGCGCAAGTGATGTTTTTAGCGCGTTACAAGCGAATAATACCATCGCGACATTAGGTTACAGTGAAAATGCTCGCCAGCGAATTGATTTACTTGCAAACACAAGCTTAAAAAGTGTCGAAGACTTCAATAAATTAGTGATTAAAGAAGTCGACGGAAGCCAGCTTTATTTGGAAGCCGTAGCCGATATTGAAATTGGTGAAGCTGAAGGGATGGTTACAGCGCGATTAGATTATCAGGACACAGTATTTTTAGCGGTATGGGCGTTACCTGGTGCTAACGAAATTAACATTGGTGATGCGCTGTATGAAAAACTAGATCAGCTCAACCAAGTACTACCTAATGGTATGCAAATTACCATCGGTTACGATGGTACGTTGTACATGCGTGACTCAATTAAAGAAATCTTCTCGACGCTCGCTGAAACCGTGATTCTTGTTGGTATCGTGGTGTTGGCGATGATGGGTTCTTTTAGAACGGCTTTAGTGCCATTAGTGACTATTCCAATCTCAATATTAGGTGCGATTGCGGTTATTTCGTTGATGGGCTTTTCGCTGAATTTATTAACAATTTTAGCGATTGTTCTATCCGTTGGCTTAGTTGTCGATGATGCCATTGTTGTCGTTGAAAACGTAGCTCGGCATATGCGTGAAGGCAAACCAAGATTGCAAGCGGCATTGATCAGTTCACGTCAATTATTGGTGCCGGTAATCGCTATGACACTGACATTGGCGGCCGTATATGCACCGATTGGCTTTTTAACTGGCCTGACGGGGTTTCTATTTAGAGAATTCGCGTTTACGTTGGCGATTGCCGTACTTATTTCAGGTGTTGTAGCGGTAACTTTGTCACCAATCATGAGTGCTTATGTGAATCCTGAAGGTGGTAAAGAAGGTAAGCTTACTCGCAGGGTTAACCAGTACTTTGATAAAATTCAGCAAATTTATTTCAAGTTATTAGATACGTATTTTAACTGGCGTCCTCAGATATTATTCGTCGCGATTGTCTTATCTTTGTTATCGGTGCCATTTTATTTAATGTCGCAAAAAGAGCTTGCCCCGATTGAAGACCAAAGCAGTATTCAGGTCGTTGTCGAAGCTCCGCCAGAGTCGTCGCAAAGCTATACCTCAAGTAAAATGAATGATACGGCTCGTGTCCTGAATGCTACTGAAGGTGGTAAGTTTACGTGGCAAATTATCACGGCAGCCGCAGGTTTTGGTGGTGTGGAATTGGCGCCATATGAAGAGCGTGAAAACTCAGTTCATGATTTATTATTCGACTTATATGGTCGTCTTGGTTCTGTGACGGGCTTAAGCTTGTTCCCTATTTTACCTGCATCTTTGCCAACCGCTGGTCAGTTTGATGTTGAAGTTGTGATTCGAGCGTCTGATGACCCTGAAACAATGAAGCAGTATGCTGATAAAATTATTGAGCAAGCGACGGCAAGTGGTAACTTCTTATTCGTCAATACCGATTTGAAAATAGACTTACCTCAAGCAGAATTATTGATTAACCGCGAGTTAGTGGCGGATTTAGGGCTAAGTTTAGCCTCGGTGAACGAACAGCTTAGTATTCTCGTGTCGAATAACTTTGTTAATTACTTCAATAAAGATGGAAAAGCGTATCGCGTGATTCCTACAGTCGGCAATGACGAACGATTCAATCCAGAGAATGTGATGGACATGAAGGTTCGCACCGATTCAGGTGAACTCATTCCAGTGTCGGCATTTGCTGAGCTGAAAACATTGACTAAGCCAAGAGTGTTGGGGTCATTTAATCAACAAAGCTCGTTTAGAATCTTAGCGGGTATTTTACCGCATATAACCAAAGAACAAGGCTTGGCAACGATTGAGTCGATTGCGTCGGCTGAACTGCCAGCGACGTATTCAATTGATTATGCAGGTGAGTCTCGTCAATTGAGAAAAGAAGGTAATACGATGGTGACGGTATTGCTTGTTTCGATGATTGTGGTTTATTTCTTACTGACAATTCAATTTAATAGCTTTAGAGATCCGCTGGTTGTATTACTTGGCTGTGCACCATTAGCATTAGCTGGCGCGTTAATACTGCCATTTTTATCATTAACAACGATTAACATTTATAGCCAGATAGGTTTGATTACGTTGATCGGCTTAATTGCAAAAAATGGTATTTTGATCGTTGAGTTTGCTAACCAGTTGCAACTTGAAGGCAAGTCAAAGATTGACGCAGTTAAGGGCGCAGCTTCGACTCGATTACGTCCAATCTTGATGACTACCGGTGCTACTGTATTAGGTCATTTCCCACTAGTACTCGTAACAGGTGCGGGTGCTGAGGCGCGCAATAGTATCGGTATTATTCTTGTTGCGGGGATGTTGATTGGTACCTTCTTTACGCTCGTTGTATTACCGCTACTCTATGAAATGATTGCGAAAGATCATCGCGGGGAAATGGAATCAGAAGAAGCGTTGACTAAAACAAGCTTTGCGTAATCTTTAGTTTTACAAAAAGGGCCTTCAAGGCCCTTTTTTATTGGAGAGAATTACAGAAGCCTGAATGGAAAGTACTTGTATCTTTCATGTTGTGTTTTTCTCGCGCTGCAATTGGAAAATTACTTTCACAGTACAACTTTTTTGAGAGGGGAAGGAGGATGTATCCCACCCCTATTAATTTATCTGCTTAGAATTAAATTAATGCGAAAAAATTGATCGCTATGTTAGAAATATTTCGTTTTATCTCTTAGGCTTTGAATAAGTGAAAAATCAAAAACCATCATACTAATAGGAAAAATTATGATTACATCAGTTCCAAAGGTTGTATTTAAAACTCGAGTTCGAAATGAGGCGCTCGGTGGACCGAATCCATTTGAGTGGAAAGACCTGACTACCGATGAGGTGTTTGCTAACAAAAACGTCGTGCTATTTTCATTACCTGGAGCATTCACGCCAACTTGTTCGACGTCTCATTTACCGCGTTTTGAAGAACTCTACCAAGAATTTCAGGACCAAGGTGTTGATGCCGTTGTATGCCTGTCGGTAAACGATGCATTTGTAATGTACCAGTGGGGATTAAGTCAACACGCCAAAAATGTGTTTTTGCTACCGGACGGTAACGGTGAATTCACCCGTAAAATGGGCATGTTAGTTGATAAATCAAATTTGGGATTTGGTATGCGTAGCTGGCGTTATTCTATGTACGTTGAAAATGGTGAAATCAAAAAACTATTTAGTGAACCCGGCTATGAAGACAATTGCCCAACAGATCCATTTGAAGTGACTGATGCTGACACTATGCTTTCGTACTTGAAAGGCCGTTAGATTTTCGTATGAGTAGCTCAATTTATCGTGAGCTACTCAACTGTTACTATACGGCTAATAACCTGATTTGAGTGATTTATGACTCTCCTCAAAAACAATCGTATCTCGTCCCAAATCTTTTGCTTTGTATAACTGGTTGTCTGCTAAGTTTATTAACTCTTGAAGCTTTTTATTGTGGCTCGACGACTTTCGCGCTACACCAACACTAAAGGTAATGTCTTTTTCCGGTGGATAACCTGGTATCACCTTGGCATTGAGTGTGCTTCGTATTCGTTGAAAAATAGCCGTTATTGCCTCTTCGTCCTGCTCTTCGAAAATAAACAACCACTCTTCCCCGCCGTAACGACCAAACTGATCGAGTTTTCTTACTGTTGATTTACAGGCCTCGGAAAAAGCCTTAAGCACTTCGTCACCGGTATCGTGACCATAGACGTCATTGACGCGTTTAAACTTATCTAGATCGACGATAGCTAGGCTAAATGGACGGTTTGTATCAAGGCTGTGGCGTAAATGTATTTGCGCGGTTTTTAAGATGGCTCTGCGATTTGGCGAGTCCGTTAACGTATCTTTGAGCGCTAGCGTTTTATATTGGTTTCGACTTTTGATCTGACGATGAAGCATGAACATGACAATAATGAGTAACATTATTGCTAATAAAATAATCACTAACCACAGATAACGCTCTTGTTGTTGCTGGGTGATTTTGAGTTGCTGTAATTGATTTTCTTTTTGCAGCAATTGGTTTTGATGTTCTTGGTACTCAGTATCGAACCCAATTTTTAGCTGCTGGATGTTTTTTTGTTTTTCTGCGCTATCAAGGGCTGCTTTTTGTTCTGTATATTTCACTAATAACGTGTAGGCCGTTACATGATCGCCTTGCATGGCCGCTAAATCAGCGAATCGTTTGGTAAATTTCACAAAATAAGCATCACTGTTTAGTTCGTCTAGCAGTGCTTCAATCGTTGGCTTAAGCGCATTACATTGGTCATATTCGCCAAGCATGAAATGAGCATCAAACATGCCCTGTATTGCGTGGAAATATTCACGAGGATTGCCATTTTCTTGAAAAACAGGCGCTGTCTTTTTATAGAGCACAAGCGCTTCTTGAGGGGTGCCGCGTTCAATGTAAACGTCAGCAATCGCTTGTCTTGCCCAAATAATACCTATTTCATCTTCAATCTCAATGGCGATCTTGAGTGAGGCTTCAAGCGATTTAATCGCATCATCGAATTGTTTTGCTAATGTATATGTCTTACCTTGGTTGTAATAAATTATTGAGACGCTCAACATGTCATCTAACGACTTGTTTATTGCTATGGATTGCTCGAAATAGTCGATAGACTTTTGGAAATCACCCAGTTCAGAATATAAATTAGCTAACGAGTTTAAGACGTAACTCAGGTTCGCTTTATCATCCAATGGTTGGTAGATGTCGTAGGCTTTCTTCAAATAGATAATCGATTGGTCGAGCATTTTGTGCATGTAATAACTTTGGCCAATTGATGTGTAAATCGATGCAGCCTCTAAATCATTATTCCAATGCTTTGCTTCGGTCAGTAGCTCTTGAATCAAAGCTTCCACTTCTGGGGTATATGCCGATGAATCTAATACGCCAAGCTTGACCAGCTTTAAGCGTGATATTAATCGAGTGAAGTTATTCTCGATTGCTAATGGTAGTATGTCATTGACAACATTTGTTGCTTTGGGGAGTTGCTCTAACATCACTAAAAACTCTGCTTTGAGTGTTTGTGCATGCACAGCATTTTCATGCCACTGATTTTTCCTCGATAGCGCGGTGAGTTGATCGAGCTCTGCAATAATATCTTTTGGTAAACCAACGGTATCTTCTGTTAATTGATTGATGCGCTCCGCGACTTGTTGCTGAGACATAACATCGTTGGCGGAGCAGGCGCCTGACAATATAAATAAGAAGATAGTGAATACGTAAGGCTTCATTAAATAGTATCTTGTTGATTAAGCTTTAGTTTATTAAGAATAGACAATTACCAGAATATCGTCTTTGAATTGTCGGTATTTAGCACCGTAGATATCATGGGAAACAAGATCATACAAGGCTTTGTATGTGAACTGTGATTATTTGGTCAACTGATTGTAAATGACGTATGTTAATCGTTATTTTTATGTTGAATGTGAGCGTGTCAGGGTAACAGTAGAAGAGGAAACTCAAAAGTGTTTTTACGTCTTGGCATCAAAAAAAGTGAAAGCTGCATTGGATGATTATCAAACCAAGCAGCTCTGCATGATGGGGATTCGTTATTAGCTACACTTTTACTTAAAATCCTGAGTTTCTATGTAAAGGATTTGGCTAATTCCGCACTCAGCAAGATGCGCCGCTAAAAATGATTGCTCAAGCTTGGCTGGCTTACTACACTCAACTGGGTTCTTGGTTGTTGTTCGCAAACCAATTACATCAAATGATGGTGCTGGTTGGATTTTGTGGACAATCAGCTCTTGATCTTGATTAATTGGATATTGAAAGAAGTGTGCGTTTTCAATCAGTGATTCATTTTTTAATTGCTCTACAATGAGTGGTTGTTCGAAAGTTATCTTTGAATCAAACACATACTGACCACCTCGTTCAAAATGTCCAGAAAATACTTTTGCGTTTATCGTAAACTGCTGTTTCGTAACGAGCCGTGTTAAGTCAAAATTATCTGGCAAGATCGTAACTATTGGTGAATTGAGCTGCGCTAACTTTTCCTGCTCTGATAGATGAACCTGATAAAGGATTTGATAATCGTGGGGTGTTGAATATAACGGCAGGTGGCTTGCAACATGACCTAACGTTGGAACATTTAACAATACCATACCATGTGAACCATAGAGCGAATGACCTTGGTGTTGTTGAGCGGATGCTGGAAGGTAAAATAGCATTGTAATAATGAGTATAAGTACTTTATGCATGAGTATTCTCGGTGAATTTTTTCTATATTTTACCCTGTTAAATATTTACTTTTTATCGAATAATTAGAAAAGATTGTTAACTATTTGGAAATAGTTATGGGATTCGATGATTTAAAAAAAATACAGCATTTAATTTATACGCAAAATTTACATACTAGCGCTGAGGCGCTCAATATCTCAGTAAGTGCCTTATCCAAACAAGTCAAAAAGATTGAAAACAAATTAGGTACACCACTATTTGATAGAGTTGGGCGTAATATCATCGTTAATGAACAAGGGAAAAAATTCAGTGTTTACGCGCGGAGTTTAGTTCATGAGTATGAGCAAATGTGTAGTGAATTTTCTGGAACAACCCAACATCTCATTCGGATCGCAGCGCCTGCATTATTGATAAGTGCTTTTAGTGATCGAGTGGCAAGTGAACTAGATATTACGACACAGTCTTTGAAATTCCTTACCGCATTTGAGGGAGATGCAATAAAAATGTTAGCTAGTGGTCAAGTGGATATGGCGATTGTCACACATGAAGCTCAATCTGATTGGCAAATGTTGAATATGCAATGTTTTACATTAGACACATTAATATCTCACTTATATGTTGCAAACAATCACCCTTTAGCAAACAAAAACCAGGCAGTATCGTTAGTTGATATTGCCCAATACCCATTTATTTGTCCGACCCGATCACCTTTTTGTGGCATAGAGAGAGGGTTA
The DNA here is from genome assembly GCF_030161435.1 of Thalassotalea loyana. GTDB lineage: Bacteria > Pseudomonadota > Gammaproteobacteria > Enterobacterales > Alteromonadaceae > Thalassotalea_G > Thalassotalea_G loyana. Next base: position 119,125 of record NZ_BSSV01000005.1, read on the forward strand.
GGGTCTGATGGATGGCCAGATCATCTGTTACCTAGGAAGATAGGTGTGTTTACTGATGATTTGCAAAGCCAGCTTCAGCTCATGAAAACCTCAGATTATATGTCATACTTACCAGATGTTGTTGGAGAAGGTGCGCAGCTTGTGCGTTTGAACCTAGATGAATCGGTTCACCGACATGAAACAAAAGAGAAAATTAGCTTAGTTTACCAGCCGAGTGTGGCAAGTGGATGGCTTAATCAGTTTATTACTAAAATCACTTAATGCGAATCTGTATTTACATTTTTTGGTCGTTGATGTAATATTGGTTTGGCTACACAAGTACACTTAATGTAGTGATTCTTTGAACATGACTTTCTCTTAAAGCAATATAAAAACCGCACGTAATACTGTGATTTTTATATTGCTGTTTTTTGCTAAAACGAGCATTATTTAGCTTTCTTGTTAAATGTTAATATTTTGTAATAAAAATGCCTGAACAAAGTGTAATAGAGCCAAAGCAACTTAGAAGTCAACAAACACAGCGCAAGTTGCTTGATGCACTTCATACGTGTCTAGAAGATAAGTTTTTTGAGCACATATCAATAAAAGAACTTGCCGAGCAAGCTGGCGTATCTGTGGGTACTTTTTATCGTCGATTTAAAGATAAAGAATCACTTTTACCTCTTTTATACCAAGATTTTGGTAATCATTTAGATAGCTGGGTGACCAAACTAGAAAAGCAAAAGTACCGTTCATTAGAACAAGCCGTTACTAAGATCTCTCAACAAACGTTGGTATTTTTGCAAACTAATAAAAGTGTTTTTAGAACCTTGCATTTAAACTCTCGCCTGCACTCGCAAATTCTTGAGTCAGATAAAGTTGTCGATCGCAGTCAGATCTATCAAAGAATAGCGAGTTTATTGCTGGATTTCGATGAGGAAATTACAGTAGAAAATAAGAGCAATGCTGCGGGTACAGTGGTGTTTGTAATGATTAATACACTGTTGGAGAAAGTTTTATATCCTACCCTGACGCCTGCAATCGCAAGTGAGCTAAATGCAAACGATTACGCGAAAGAATTGCCTAAAATGTTACTTGCTTACTTGCAGGTAGAATAATAGTTAAGGAAATAAAAATGAAACATGTGCTTTATTCAATTATTACGACGTTGGTTGTCTGTATATCTTTTGCTAGTGGAGCAGAGAGCGAAATAAAATCGCATGTTGAGTTTTTAAATTCGAAGCCGGCAAATAAAAAGCTTCCTTTTTCAGAAGCCGTTAGAGTGGGTGATACTGTCTATTTATCCGGGCAAATAGGCATTGATCCGAAAACGGGAAAGCTTGCTGTTGGCGGCTTTAAAGCAGAAACCCGCCAAACACTGGAAAATATTCGAGCGACATTAAATAAGTATGGTTATCAGACAAAAGACGTCGTGAAATGCTTAGTCATGCTGACTGATATTAATGACTTTGCTGCATTCAATGAGATATATACTGAGTTTTTTAAACCTCCATACCCTGCCAGAAGTGCATTCGCAACATCTCAATTGGCGCTTGGTTCATTGGTTGAAATAGAATGTATCGCAATTGACAAAAGCCAATAGCCTATTGAAAGGCAGGGAAGCACAATGACTAAATATATCTTGTTATTTCGAGGCATCAATGTTGGTGGAAAAAATCGGCTTGCCATGAAGGATCTCAAGCAAACGTTAATAGCGAATGGCTTTCAAGATGTTGATACCTACATTCAAAGCGGCAATATTGTTTTATCTGCGGATGAAAACCCAAAACAAACGGTTAAACATTTAGTTCATGAAGTATTTTCACTGGATATTGATGTGTTTTGTTTAACTGAGAAAGAATTTTCACAAATAACATTACTTAATCCTTATAAAGATAAGCCAGGTAATCATGCCCATTGCTATTTTTGTGATGATGCCATTGAACTTAACCAGGTGAAAGTTGAGAAGTATCAGAGTGATACTGAAGAAATAACCGTTAAGGACAACGTTTTGTTTTTATATGCGCCAGATGGCGTTGGCCGATCTAAGCTCGTCGCTAATATTGAAGCCTGTCTAGGCCAGCAGGGTACGGGTCGAAATGTAAATACCTTGAACAAATTGACTCAGATTATCGCTCAATAATTTGATTCACCCTGTGAACCCTCTATGCATAGATTCGGAAAATAGGTAAGCCCTATCTTCCGAACCGCCACATTATGACACACATCGAGACATTGAACTGATAGCCCCTTTGCTACATTTTTGGATCAAACATTGCCTTTAGTTCATTAGCGAAGCTTACAAACTTCTCTTTAATCGTACGACGAATTTTAATTTCAACGGAGCCTAACCACATATTGCCTTTTAGCACGATCGTTGGCGATTGACGATTTGAAATCGATGGCGCTTTGTTTTCAATACTTCCCATGAAACAAAATGCTTCACAAACGACATTCACACCTTCAGGTATATAGATGATACTCGAACCAAGCACACAATCGAGGTTGACGATAACGTTTTGATGCGTAAATTCAGCATCAGAGAAATCTAAAACCGAAGAGCCTAGAATATTCATACTGTTGATTTCACTTGGAACTTGCCATCTACCACTACGCTCGTTATGGCTGAGGATGGTTTTCAGTTTTAGCTTTTCTGCACTTGAGTTATGAGCATAATTTACGCTGAAACTAGCATCTTTTTGTTGCTTGAATGACGAATCGGCTTGCATCGGTAAATCTTTGGCTAAATCGACAATATCTTGGTGAACTTCACTTGCCATTGCCTGATCGAGTCTGCGCTCGAAGGCTTCGGCTGATATTACGCCACGGCTATAATTATATATAAGCTTATCAATTACTTCTTCGCGAACTTGCTCTAATGGTCTATCTTCTAATTTAACGTCCGTCATGTTCATCATTCCTGTTGTCTTTGTGTTTTCCATTCATTGTTTTAATGTGATTAACAATGATTAAGTTAGAACTTGTTAAAGCAATTTACAAACCAAAATATAAATTCCTTTTAATTCAATGATTTAATTTTCGGTGTTATGAAGGTTTAGGTGTTTATGTTAAGAATTGGTTATTTTTACACATATAAATTAGTTAATTTCGCCATATTTTTTGTTCACGTCAATCAGCGTACTTTGCTCAATAAATCGTTTGATCAATGAATTATCTTCATCTGTTGCACGTATCGCGATAAAAGTAGATTTATGGATGCCTTCTTTACCAATTTTAACGGCAACTAAGTCCTGACAGTTTTCCTGTGCAACAAGCCAATCAGGCAGCACAGCCACACCTCTATGATGCTTAACCATTTGCAGAATCATTTCGGTATTTTCTAGGGTTTTGTGCTGTTTTACACCGATACTTGCTGGGGTTAAGAATTGATTAAAAATATCAAGTCGACTCCGCTCTATCGGATAGGTAAACAGTGTTTTATCAGTCAGATCAAGGGGCTCTATAAATGGCTTACTTGCCAGTATGTCTGTTTTGTTGACAACCAACACTTGCTCATAATCAAATACCTTGTTCAATATGAGGTTGCTTTGGTACAAAGGATCAGGTGTGATTAATAAATCAATCTCGTAATTTAGCAAGGCGCCAATACCACCGAATTGAAACTCATTTTTAAGATCGACATCAACGTCTGGGTTTTCTTTTAAGAAAGGAGCGGCAACTTGCAATAGCCATGAGAAACACGGGTAACATTCAATCCCTATTTTTATATTTCCACCGACACCTTTTACCATAGCTTGCAATTGTTGTTCGAGATTTTCAAACTGTGGCAGAATTTTTTGAGCGCTTTTTAAGAGCCTTTGACCTTCAAGCGTTAATACTAATGTTCGCCCACGTTTATGCCATATTTTTGCCCCAATACTTTGCTCTAATTTTTTCATCGAATGGCTGAGCGCGGATTGACTGACAAAAAGATGCTTAGCCGCTTTAGTCACCGTGCCATATTGCTCAATTGCTTTTACCAGTTGTAGATGGTGTCGCTCTATCATGTTTAACCTGTTTCGGGGCAGTTAGTCGTATATTTTTATGGATTAGCACAGCATACAACAGGTTAAACGAATAAATCAATATAGCCGTCTATACGTCTATTTTGGGTTGAGGGATATATTGAAGATACTTCTTAGCGCTGCCGACTCTGTTATGATGTAGGTTTCTTGTTTACCCATTCATAGTGGCTTTATGGATCACGCACAAATACTTCATCAGCTTTGCGAACTACTCGACGACGATTCATTGAGTTTTCAAGAGTCTATTCAATCTTTATGGAGTGGATATGGTCAAATTCTTCGGGTATTAAGTCGAGACAAAAATACATCATATGTGATTAAGGTTGTTGCTCCTCCTACTGAAGTAAACCACCCGAGAGGCTGGGCAAGCGATGTTGGTCACCAGCGTAAATTAAAATCTTATCAAGTTGAGCGAGTTTTTTACCAACAAATTGCATCGACGTTGTCTGAACGAGCAAGAGTTCCTAAGTTAATTGCTTTTTGTCAGGTTCAACAGCAAGTTTTTCTTGTGCTTGAAGATCTTGATACGTTGGACTTTGACGTGAGAATCGAAAAGCAGCAAGGACCTGCATTGAATCTAGCGCTTAATTGGTTAGCAAACTTTCACGCACAAACTTGGCAAGTTAGCAATTCAGGCGTTTGGCCCACAGGAAGCTATTGGCATTTGTCGACGCGTCAAGATGAATGGCTAAACATGCCTGAAAGCCGACTTAAACTGCAGGCGAAAAACATTGATCAATATCTGAGAAACGCGCGCTTTCAGCCATTGATTCATGGTGATGCAAAATTTGCTAACTTTTGCTTTCACAGCAATGGTAATGATTTAGCGGCGGTTGACTTTCAATATGTCGGCTATGGTAGCCCCGTTAAAGATATTGCGTATTTAGTCGCAGGCTGTTTAACGGATGAGCAGCTGTTTAACCAGGATAAACAGATCATTGAACGTTATTTGGCGTATTTAGCCGAGGCGTTTGTGCTAAATAACGTCACGCTTGATTTTGAGGTGGTAGCGGAAGAAATAAGAGCGTTATATTGTTTCGGTTGGGCTGATTTTTACCGATTTTTAGTGGGTTGGAACCCTCAAAGTGCAAAAATCAGCCATTATATGCAAGTACAAACGGAGCACTGTTTAAACGTTTTAGAAAACAGTTAACTGGTTTGCTGTAATTTGGAAATACTGTCTTGAAGGTGAGTAACCACATTATCTAATTGAGCGGTTGATAGCTCTGTTTCTTGAGCCCCTTTTCTTGTGGTTTCACCGATATTGGCGATATCTTCAACTTGGTTAGAAACTTGCTCTGTAAATTGAGTCTGTTGCGTAGCAGACTGTGATATTTGCGCGTTTAATTCATTAATCTCGGTGATCACGCCACTGATGGTCGTTAACGCCTGACCAACAACATTTACCTCCTTGATACTTGTATACATACGAGATTGGCTAAGCTCCATACTCTTTTGTGTATCCTGAGTTGCTTGCTGAAGTGTCGTAATAATGGAGTGAATTTGGTTTGTTTGAACTTGCGTGCGTTGAGCAAGGCTACGAACTTCGTCAGCTACAACGGAAAAGCCTCTGCCATGCTCTCCTGCTCGTGCAGCTTCAATCGCCGCATTTAATGCAAGTAAATTCGTTTGCTCGGCGATTTCGTCGATAGCTGTAGAAACTTGACCGATATTTCGGCTATCTTCAATGAGTTTATTCAGTGCTTTTTGTGATTGATCCGACTCTTGTTGCATGTCGTTCATCACACCTTCTAATTGTTGGATCAATTGCTGGCTTTGTGCTGCTTGTTCATCTGCTTTTATTGCTGATTGCGAGGCGTGCTCTGCGTTTTCGTCAATATGCTTAGCAACGGATGTCATTGCTTCCATCGACTGTGCTATCTGCTCTGTTTGGCTTTTCTGTTGCTCTACACCACTCAATGTTTCAACACTAACCTGTTTTAGCTGGCTAACAGAGGTGTTTAATGAGTTAATGGTTTCGCTCATGTTATTTACCAATAACTCAAGACTGCTTGCCATCTGATTAGCGTCTTTGGCAATCTCTTGCATTTCATCGCGACCCTGAACTTTCACACGAGAAGATAAATCTCCCTCCGCAACAGCGTGCAGTGTTTTTTGTAATTGAGTTAGGTTGTTAATAACAGATAAGTACATTCCCCAGAGGAGAAAAATAGCAACAATAATAGCCAGGCTAGAAATACCTAGAACCAATGCTTTTTTATTTTTCTGTTCACTAATTCGCGCTTCCAGTGTCTCCAATAATACTGGTTGAGCTAAATAGAAAAATGCATGAATCTGATCGTTAAGTGCTTCGCTTTGTTGTTTAAGCGTATTACTCGATATTTCAATACTATCCGGGTTTAAAATCTTGTCATCAATGGTCGTTTTAAAGCGCGTTAATGAAGATTGTAACGCTTGCCATTGGTTGAGCAACTGCTCCGAGAATTGGTCGTTTGCACCAAAACTTACCTGGATACTCGCGTCGACATTGTCGATCAGTAATACCATTTTTTGATTTGCATTTGATAAACCAATGTAGGTATCTGGTGTAAAGCTACCGCTGTTAACAACTTGCTGGGCAGTAAGTAAGGTCATTAAAAACTGCTGGTGTACCTGCGGTAAGCTATGAACGAGTGTAGTGATCAGGTAACTTGAGTCAAGGTGCTGATCAAGCTCTAGGTTTTTGTCATTAGCAATACTTTGTGAGAGTTCAGAGAGTAATTCAAAAGGTGTTAGTGAGTTTTGTGTCGCGCCAAGGTTGTTGTACGTTGATAAAATATCTTGACTACGCACCGAGGTAATTGCCGCTTTTATTGGCTCCTTAGCTAATTGTGATGTATGAGAGGTAGCCATTACCACTGCTTGGCTTGCTGTTTGTTTCTCTTGCTCAACAATTGCTAAGGCTCTCGCACCTTGCGTTTCAACTTCGATAAAATCTGTCGTTTTGTTGAGCTCCAGTAACAAAGTGAACAGGCTCAGACATAACGGGACAATAAAAATAATGCTGATAATGATGAATTTTGTCGAGTAACGAAACTGCGCCATAACGCTTTGTGCTATATGTTTTGGGGTCATTGTCGTGCTACTCATAATTCCTCTTTTTATTTAAGCGTTTTTTTATTCCTCCTGTGATAGACCTTCCTCTCTTGAGTTATCTTTCACAGGCGTCGCTGTTTTTTCATCCACATAAGCGCGTATTTGATCAGGGAAGTCTGTGAATATGCCATCTATCTCTAAATCAATAAAGAGCTTTTTGAGCAATATTTGAGCAGGCATATCATCGGGAAGTGAATCAAAACGAAAGGTATATGGGTGCACCATTAATCCAGCGTCTTTTGCTTGATGAGCAAAAAGCGTAGGCTTGCCAGTATTTATATCAATTAATTGAGGAATCCAAGGGCCAATGCCTTGAGCTACCTTTGATATTTCATTTAATCCGCTCGTTGTTTTCAACACGTCATAATTGGTCGTCGACTCTTGCCAGCTATTCTCCCCTATGAGTTGTATTAATTTTACCTGTGCACCAAGCGCATTTCTTAATCGTTTGGTTTCATTAAAATCAAAGCACTGTAGGAAAATTGGCTTATCATAATCGTCCAGTTGATACTTACGAAGAATCGTTAATACTACGTTTGAAATATCTGCACCTTGTTGTTTGTGCCAAGCGGGGGCTTTTATCTCGGGATAAAGTCCAATGTTTCGTTTTAATTGCCTATTTAATTGCTCAATGAGCTCTATTTGTTCTTCAAACGTGGCGATTTTATAGTTGGCGTTTCCTCGATACCTATTTGGGTATACTTGTTTACCATCAAGGTTTTTGCGTTCGTGAACGCGCAACCGTTTTAATTCTTTGAGTGTAAAGTCAATTGCATAATATCGACCATCGTCGCGCTTTCTGTTGGGAAAGAGTTCGGCGACATTGGTCGTAGTGTCAATATGAATGTCATGCAAAACCACAGGTATATGGTCTTTAGTCAATACCAAGTCTTGTTCTATGTAGTCAGCTCCTTGCGCCGCTGCAAGTACTACCGCCGGCAGGGTATGTTCAGGTAAATAAGCTGATGCGCCACGGTGAGCAATCACGATAGGCTTACCAATGGCAGAAATGCTCACTATCGAACACAAGAAAATTAACACAAATCGTTTCATCAATGGCTCCTCACTCCTTTTGCTCGGTTGATATTATCTTATCGATATTGCAGTAATATGATGTCAATTACGAGAATGTGAAATATTGGTATTTGTTCGAAACGCTTCCTACGACACAAAGTCTCAACCCTTTTCTTTACAGAGTCAAAATACTCGACTACTTTTTGAAAAAAGGAATTTTTAACCCTCGTTAAGGAATAACGATATGAAACTAGCAAGAATGCTTAGTGGCACGGTTGCCGCTTGCCTTTTATTTCACCCCTATGTTAATGCTGACATTATTTTTGTTGAAGACTTTGAAGATAGCGATATTACCTATCTGAGCGATTCAACTGACGCGTTGTCTGATGTGAGTAACAAAGACTATTTTGGCCGTTTATCGACTGGTCAGTTACCACCGACGGTTTATTATCAAAACTATCAAGGAACCGGATTCTATGGTGTCCAAGACACCGATAGTGCTCAACCGCTTGCCGTTGATGACGTAGTGTTAACTTGGCAGAACATCGATATTAGTCAGTGGCAAAATTTATCATTGTCTTGGTTTATCGCAGAAGCTGATGCCGGTGATGGCAACGAAGACTTGGACGCGAATACTGAGTTCTTAATCGACACGCAAATAAACAAGTCTGGCTATAACCCGTTATTTTCTGTCCGCTCGGCTGGCGGTACAAATAACCAAGCCCGTGTTGATACCAATTTCGATGGTATTGGGGACGGAGCAACCATTTCTAATGCGTTTACCCAATATACACGCGAACTGCTGCTAGGTAGTGTTTTAGATATTCAAGTAACGTTTGCTAATTTTGATGCCGGCGATGAAGACTTTGCTTTTGATCAACTGATGTTAACGGGTGAAAGAAAAGCCATTAATACAGTACCTGAACCAGCAAGTCTGGTCATGATGCTGATTGCGCTGCTACTCTTGTTTTGTAAAGATATAATCATTCGACAGCGCTTTTTTCGACTGAATTGATTGTAATGAGAGCGTTGCTCGCGAAATCACAAGATAATATGTTTTTACATCATATTATCTTGTGATAATTACCAACTACGCATTGTCTTATTGTTTTTTCACAAGCTTAAATCTGTCATCGGAAAATAATCCGCCAACTTATAATCTTCACATGCCAAATAGGAATTTTTAAAGCAAATAGGTTAAAAATTAAGGTATAAAGAGTGAAGTAAAACAATTTTCTGCCGCATTAAATAATAAAAATAAACGATAAAAGGCAGTAGCAGGTTGAGGAAATAAAATGTCAAATACCTATGACTTTATTATTGTTGGGGGCGGTTCTGCAGGTTGCGTACTTGCTGGTCGATTATCTGAGAATCCAGATGTTAGCGTTTGTCTTCTTGAAGCCGGTGGACCAGATAAAAGCCCGCTCATTCACGCACCGTTGGGCGTGGCGGCAATGCTACCAACAAAAATCAATAATTGGGCGTTTGAAACTGTTCCGCAGCCGGGGCTGAATGGCCGTAAAGGGTACCAACCAAGAGGCAAAACCTTAGGTGGCAGTTCTTCAACAAATGCCATGCTCTATGTTCGAGGTGCTCAATTTGATTACAACCAGTGGGAAGAGCTAGGTAATCCGGGTTGGAGTTACGATGACGTATTACCGTACTTCAAAAAAGCGGAGTGTAACGAGCGTATCAGTGATTATTATCACGGAAATGATGGCCCTTTGCAGGTCACGGATGCAACTGACGCAAGTGATGTAAACGAATTATTCCTACAAGCATGTGAAGCGCAAGGATTACCTCGCAATGATGACTATAACGGAGCAACGCAAGATGGGTGTTTCATGTACCAACGCACCGTCAAAGGTGGAGAGCGTTGGAGTGCCGCAAAAGCCTATTTAACACCGCATTTGAATCGCCCTAACCTAACGGTTATCACCCATGCTTTGACTGAGAAAGTGCTTACTGAAGGAAACGTAGCGACTGGCGTTCGCTTCAACGTAAAGGGCAAAGTACAAGAGATTTACGCGCATAAAGAGGTCTTATTAAGTGCTGGTGCTTTTGGTTCACCTCAGATCATGATGCTGTCTGGAATCGGACCGCGGGCTCATCTAGAAGAGCATAATATTCCCGTCATCAAAGACTTACCCGGAGTAGGGCAAAATCTGCAGGATCACATTGATTATATTCAAACCTACAAAGTAAGTTCATCTGAAGATACCTTTGGATTCAGCCTTTCTTGTGGTCTCAAAATGACGAAAGAGATCTTTAAATGGAAAAAAACGCGAACGGGTAAAGTGACCAGCACCATTGCCGAATCAGGCGCCTTCTATAAAACCAAACCCGATGTACCAAGTGCGGATGTTCAGCTAATTTTAGTCGCGGGGATTGTAGATGATCATGCAAGAAGTATTAACTTAGGACATGGTATTAGCTGCCATATCACACTGCTTCGCCCTGAGTCGAAGGGAGAAGTTAAGTTACGTTCTGCTAATCCAGCAGAATCTTTGGATATCGATCCTAAGTTTTTTAATAAATCAGAAGATATGGACGTACTGATTGAAGGTGCTCAAAGGATGCAGAAAATTCTGGAATCTGAGCCATTAGCATCAATTAACAAAGCGATGCTTTACCCCGTCGCTCAAGGTGATCGAGTGGCAATGGAGCAAGACATTCGTAACCGAGCTGATACCCAATACCACCCTGTTGGTACATGTAAAATGGGGACATCAGACGATAAGCTTTCGGTTGTTGATGCTAGTCTTAAGGTCTACGGTGTTGAAAAACTGCGCGTTGTTGACGCGTCGATTATGCCAACACTTGTTAGCGGTAATACCAATGCGCCAACCATTATGATTGGTGAAAAAGCCGCAGATATGATCAAACGGGATTATCAGTAATCGCGAAGTTATCGCTTACATAGATTAAAAAGCTGTTTTTAAGCAACTATCGTTTGGTTACGGCCTTGAGATTTTGCTCTGTATAGGCTGGTGTCAGCTAGATGCATCATTTCATCAAATGTTTTGAATTCTGAGCTGCAGCCTGTCACACCTATTGAGGTCGTAACTTTTAATTGCTGAGACTCAAACAGTATTGTTAATTTTACTATTGTTGTTCTGATTCGTTCAGATATTAACTGTGCTTCATTGCTGTTAGTAGCAGGCAGAAGTAAAGCGAATTCTTCTCCCCCTATTCGTGCAAATGTATCGTATTCTCTAAGTAGTGGCACTATCGCATTTGAAAAAGCTTTCAAAACCATGTCGCCTGCAGCGTGTCCATAATTATCATTGATATCTTTAAAGTGATCTAAATCAAGAATCAATACCGAAAGCGCTTGATTTAAGCGCCGACTACGGTTGAATTCAGCATGACCTTTTTTATAAAAGTATCGTCGATTGTAAACCTCAGTTAGGTGATCTCTGTCAACAATCTTTGTGAGCTTATCTGACATTGTCTGTAATGCGGTTTCGTTGGCCTTTTTCTCTGTGATATCGGTAAAATGAACGTACAAATAATCTTGGTCAACGACTTGCTCTGTCACCAAGTACCATTTCCCGCCTTGTGTATCAGTTTCGAAAGATCTGAAGTCACTGCTTCGTCGCTTTGCCTGTGCATAGGACATCCAGTTATCAAATGAGGAAGATTCTATATTCAAGCCAGTATTGCCGTTAAAACATCGCAAACATAATTGACGGAAAGACTCGCCCAGTGCTTTAGATGCAGAAACACCAAATAATTCGCCCATAGCGTCATTACAAAAGATTAATTTATCATTTTTGTCGAAGATCCCAACGCCGTCCTTTGTTAACAACAAAGACTTAGCGAGTAATTGGAGCGTATGGTTGGAAGCAGATTCTATCATTATTATCCCTCACTGTTTCGTTTGGATATTTATTCTTTGTGATAGCTAAGCGTGCCGCGTGTAGTTGCTTACCGGTTAACTGTGCGAAGCAGTTCTTCCATGCAAACTAGAGACATTGTTCGGCAAACTTATTTTTTGATTATATGACAAAACCTTACAAGCGCTACTTTTTTATTAGTGATAATAATTTCGGTTGAGATATCGTCTGTAAAATTGGTCGCGATACGAGCCAAATGATTGTCATCTCACGTAAAACGCGCTAATTTGTAAACATCTTTTTTAATAATTTTAACACGGTTATGAGCAGTTATTTTTCGGTATTGAGTGGTTGGATGATACCTGTAACAAGAGCACTTGATGCTTGGGAAATTGAGCTCAATGACGTACTCAAAGAATGTGATGTAAAGCCAGATGACTTCAAAGATCAAGAATCTAGATTATCGGCTGAAAAAACCGCATTGCTTATTGATTATTGTAATCGTCGCAAAGGCCGCAAAGACTTTTCTATTGCAATTGCGAAAGCATTTCATCCGGGGATGTTTCATGCGTTAGGCTACGCAATGATGTCATCAGATACACTAAAAGATGCGTTTTCTCGAATAGCGAGATATAAACGAGTTGTGTCAAATACTTGCACGTTGAACGTTGAAACTATTGGCAGTCATGTACACTTTGTTATGGACGTAAAGTGCTATGAAGATTCAATGCGTCCGGTATTGACAAGAGACTGTATATTGAGTTTTTTAGGCACAATAACCCAATTCACAAGAGAATCATTGAAAACCGATTATAGTCCAATAAAGGTACATTTAAATTGGCCAAAGCCACATTATGATACAAGTTTTTTAAACGAGTACTTTAACTGTGAGATTATTTTCGATAGCGATGAAATTAGCCTAGTTTTTGATGAAGAAACCCTTAATAAACATCTTGCTGGTGGTAACCCTTTATTGACCCAAAGTCATGAGAAACTATTGGATGATTATTTGTCGCGTTTGGATAAGAGTGATGTTGAGCAGTTAGTAAAAAATTGCATTCATGAAATGTTACCACTGGGAACGCCATCCCAAACAGAAATAGCGTCTCAACTGGGCATGAGCTTGCGAAACTTGCAACGAAGGCTTCAAGAGCGGAAGACAAACTTTCGAGATATCCTCGAAAATACCCGGAAAAAGCTCGCGCTAGAGTACATTCTTCAAAGCCACCTCTCCTACAGTGAAATAGGCTACCTTGTTGGTTTTTCTAACATTGGCAACTTTAATCGTGCATTTAAACGTTGGACAGGAGTCACGCCTGGGGCCTATCGAAAGCAGCAGCAAAGTTTTGTGATGGAAAGTACCAAATGAAACGTACTTGTCGGTTGTTAGATGATTAGTGTTTGGCGCAGTTAACCAATTATTTTGCACTGCAATTGATGAATAATCGTAGAGATAATGAAATTATGAGCTCAGAGGCTGATTGGGTATATCTCAATGTGTTTGCATAGAGCCGATAGAGGGGAAATTGATGGAAAACAACCAAGACTTACAAAGGTTAGATCATATATTGGATCAACAAAAGGTCGCCTTTAATGCTAAGCCTTACTTGTCTTATCAGGAGCGTATTTCTGATCTAGATACGTTAAAAGCACTTGTACTGGATAATCAAACTGCGTTGATTGAAGCGATGAAAGAAGACTTTGGTCACCGCTCAGTAGATGATTCTAGAATTGGTGATATTTTGACGACGGTTGCAGGTATTCATTACGCTAAAAAACAATTAAAAAAGTGGATGAAGCCACAAAGACGTCACGTTGGTATTTTGTTTCAGCCAGCTAGTGCGCGTGTAGAATATCAGCCCCTTGGTGTTATTGGCATCATGGTGCCATGGAACTACCCTATTTTTCTTGCTTTAGGTCCGCTGACTACGGCACTGGCCGCAGGCAATCGTGCAATGGTTAAAATGTCTGAATTTACGCCTAAAACTACCCAAGTATTGGCGCAATTAGTCGGTAAATATTTTAGCGAAGATAAAGTGGCTATCATCGATGGTGATGCAAGTGTTGCAGCCAAATTTTCTTCCATGAACTTTGATCATTTGTTTTTCACCGGGTCCACAAATGTAGGCAAATTAGTCATGAGAGCTGCCGCAGACAATTTAGTGCCTGTGACATTAGAGTTAGGTGGAAAGTCTCCAGCTATTTTTGGCCCTGATATCTCAATAAAAACAGCTGTTTCGAGGTTAATGCTTGGAAAAACGCTTAATTCAGGCCAAACCTGTGTTGCACCCGATTATATTTTCGTACCTCGAGGTAAAAGCAAAGAGGTGGTGAATGAGTTGCAACGCCTGTTTAACAAAATGTTCCCAAACGTCGATAACAATGATGATTATACGAGTATTGTTAACGACGGTCAGTTTAATCGCTTACAGGGGCTAGTTGATGACGCGAAGCAAAAAGGTGCCGTGATCACTGAATTAGGGAAAAACTCCAATTGCAATAAAACGCGTCAAATGCCATTAACGGCTCTTGAAAATGTAAATGATGACATGACGGTGATGCAACAGGAGATCTTTGGGCCACTATTACCAATAATTGAGTACGATGAAGTTGATGACGCAATAGCATACATTCAACGCAATGAGCGACCCCTAGCACTTTATATTTATAGTTTTGATAAGTCTGTACAACGTCATATTTTAGCAAACACGCATTCAGGTGGTGTGTGTATTAATGAGGCAGCATTTCATGTGGCCGTTGAGGATCTGCCATTTGGCGGCGTTGGTCATTCAGGTATGGGGAATTATCATGGTGTTGAGGGTTTCAAAACCTTTTCTCATGCTAAAGCTATTTTGTCGCGTGGAAAAATTAGCTTAACAAGCTTGTTATTTCCTCCATACGGAACGTCACTACATAAAATGGTTTATAAACTCTTTATCAAATAAGCAGACAGGATAATAATCATGACAACTACATCTGCATTGGAATTACAACATCACAGTTTAGCGGATTTTATTGAAGCGACTTTGGCTAAGTTCGCAGAAAAACCGGCGTTTTCTTGTTTAGGTCAAACGCTCTCTTTTGCCGAAATAGAACAAAAATCACGTGCATTAGCATGTTTTTTACAGGAACATCCGGCGATTAATGCAGGGGATCGAATTGCTATTCAACTACCGAATTTGATTCAATATCCTATTGCGGCATATGGTGCATTGCGTGCTGGATTAGTACTTGTGAACACTAACCCTTTATACACGCCTCGTGAAATGCAGCACCAGTTTAAGGATTCTGGTGCCAAGGTTTTGGTGATTTTAGAAGATTTACTGCCTAAGTTTGACGCCATCAAGTCGGAGACAGAGGTCGAGCTCGTTATTACAACAAAAGCCCCTGATCTATTGATGCCCGACGCCAAAGATGCACCTCAGGGATGTACCAGTCTTAATGCCATTTTAACCGACTACCACAGTCAAACATTACTTAAACGACCTACAGTGTCTGGTGATGATAATTGTGTCCTGCAATATACCGGTGGAACAACGGGAGTATCAAAGGGGGCGTGTTTAAGTCATCATAATGTCATTGCTAATGCTGTACAGGTATTTGAGCGCTTAGATGACAAATGTATAGAAGGTGAGGAAACATTTGTTTGTCCATTACCGCTCTATCATATCTACGCGTTTACCGTGAACATGGTGATGTTTTTCTCGCGAGGAAGTTTAAATGTATTGATTCCAAATCCTCGGGACTTAGATGCATTTGTTAACCAAATAAAGCCGTTTCAATTCACCGGATTTTCAGGCATTAATACGTTGTTTGTTGGTTTATGCCACCACCCAGCGTTCAAAACGTTAGATTTCTCAAAATTAAAGTTAACAATTTCTGGTGGTACCGCGTTAACTTCATCTGCTGTCGACATATGGAAACAAGTAACGTCTTGCTCGATAACAGAAGGCTATGGATTATCTGAGACGTCACCTGTACTTTGTTTTAACACGCCAGATCATGAAGTACTTGGTAGTGTTGGTAAGCCGCTCGTTGGGACAGAAATTGAGTTATGGAATGACAAAGATGAAGTCGCGGAAGAAGGTCAAATCGTTGCCCGTGGCCCTCAAGTAATGAGTGGTTATTGGAATATGCCTGATGAGACAGCCAAAGTTATGAAAGACGGCTTTTTCAAGACAGGTGATGTCGGTATTCGTTTGGATTCAGGCGAAATTAAGATTGTTGATCGCTTAAAAGACATGATTATTGTGTCTGGTTTTAATGTTTACCCAAATGAAGTAGAGGATGTGTTAACTAAGCATAATTCTATTTTGGAGGCCGCGGTAATTGGTGAACCTGATGATAAAACTGGAGAAAAAGTTGCAGCCTATATCACTATTGAAGCGAGTGTCACCGCGGAAGAGGTAATTGAACATTGTCGGGCGCATTTAACCGCATATAAGGTGCCAAAAAAGGTTGTGGTGTTAGACGAGCTGCCCAAATCGACGGTAGGTAAAATTTTACGTAGAGAATTACGCAAGTAAATTTATGGTGCTAAACACCTTCAGAATCGATGTAAATAAAGCGGCCATTAAGTCGCTTTTTTTGTTCATCAATAGTTAAGTAACGGTGCATGTTCTTGGGTAATAAGCGGCCAAAGTTTTTTGTGATACACGAAGATGATGGCAAATAAAACAGAGACACAAAGTAGTAAAATTATCGAAACCAACATAAACAAGTGATTGACGTCTTTGTTAGCTAAATTGACCTGTTTGCTAATTTTATGCGCATTGTGCCTTTGGTAGCTATCTAGGAACGTATTAAAGGCAATTATTGAATCTTGATATGGGGTCGAAAAGAGTGTGGCTGGGGGTATTTGATTGGTGCGTTGGTTGTTCTTTTGATTACTTATCGCCTGTTGTTCAATAGAGAGTAGTGCGTTAGAAAGGTCAAAAATTTCGCTCAATAATGCTAATTCTTTCGCTGTGAAATTCTGCTTTTTAATTAAGTCATAGTCTGAGAGGTATGAACCCACATAGTCTCTCACTGTATTATCAAGAGAACCGGGTAAGTACGGCCTTAAAGATTCAAGCGTTCGTGCTTTTCTTCCTTGGATTATATCAAGTGTATGAACGTATACCTCAAGTGCATATTCATCGCTGGTAATAACATACCGCCTCGCATGGGCAGTTAATTTTCTCCGGCTAGCTTTTAACTGATTAACTAACGAGTTTACTGTCTGTTTTTTGTAATTAAGCGCTTCTAATGTGCTGACATGTGATGAGTACTGCTCAAAAGCAAAGATTAATGTCGTTAACACGATGGCACAACTCATGACCGCTAGCCACAGAAGTGTCGAAAGTTTCATACTGCTACCTCATCGACTCGCTAAACGCACTTATTTGTTTGTACTGAAAAATCTAGTTTATCGGATAGCGTGGTGCATGTCGGCAGTCAAACCGCGAAGAATTGTTGCTACTTTGTTTCAGACAAGTGCTAATTGGTGCGATAGCGTTCAAACTGAGGGTGGAACTCTAAATAATCACACCAAGTGCTAAAGTTTTTGTAGTTAAACCTCATGTCAGTCGCTTTGTACCACAAAGATGGTTTCAACGCGCCAAGCACAAAACGTTTTTTGTATCCATCTATGGCGACAAAGCAAGCTAGCGGTTGCGGTGTATTATTGATGATACGGATGCGGGCAAAGCCTTCTAGGCTTTTACCATGCTCAACACGAATATCAGGCATTGGCCACGCTGGCAGACAAAATATCAGCAAGAATACGAGTGTAACGAGTTTGGACATTAACCTCTGGCCTGTTGTTTATGTGCCCATATTAAGCTTATCACGATTATACCGGTACCGCATAAAAGCTTAATCATATCGATGCTTTCATCAAACACGGTGAACGCGAGAATAATTGCTAATGGAACATAGCCATTGTTCATGATGGCCAATGTTGACGAGGATACCTGTTTAGCTCCCAAGTTCCATAAAAAGAAGCCTAAACCTGAGGCTACTGCTCCTAAATATAAGATAAAATATAATTGTCGTTGTGTGATCTCAATATCAGTTACGCTCCCCTCTACACTTGCTAGCATTACTAGACCAGAAAATAGTGCCGCACCCAAATACATGTTCGCCATATTACTCGCATGGTCGGCTATCTGGGTTTGATGGCTCGTGTAATGTTTGTAATAGATCTGGCCAAAGGCAAAGGCTAAGTTCGCGACTTGTAAAATCAAAAAGCCAACAAACCAATGGTCTGCATTATTTTCGCGATAGACTAATATCGCAGCACCAATGATGGATAAAATAATCGGAAAGAACCAGGTTGCATGGAATCGTTTTTTCAATACAGCGTCAAAAATCATGACATAAAGTGGAGTGAAAATTGTTAGTACGGCGACAAGATAGCCGGGCAAATACTGATAAGAGAGTATATAAGCGATATACATCAAGCCAAATTGAACACTACCTAAGACCATTAATTTGATCGAAGGAGTTATTCTTTTGAAAAATAATGCAACAGGTAAAAAGACTAAAAAGCTGATAAACAGACGCAAATGTGCCACTAAAGTTGGCGGAAGGTTGGTAAGTTCACCTTTGATAATACCGAAAGAAAACGCCCATAACAGTGAAACAAAAACTAAAGCGAACAAAATTTATCCTGTTAATTTAAATATATGTGAAATTTACGCGGACTATGCTTGACTTGCTAGCCTTTTTTTGAAGAATGAAGGCAAGCAATGCAGTCGCGGAATAAAAAAATGCAGTCTTGCTATTGAAACCGCATTACCTCGTCTCCATAACTAAATTAACAAAATTATTATAAGCCTCACGTTCAGGCAAACATTCAAAGAAGAGAAGAATTATGGCTAACTTTGCCCCAGTTAAAAAAGAATCACATCAAAACTTAAAAGTAACTACACAACGTGGCTTACCAGATATTTCTAACCAACACATTATTGCTACGCATGCACGTGAGTTTCCTCAGTTAGCGACTAGCTTTCCTATCTTCCTAATCAAAGATGGTGAGCGTTACCGCCCTGTATTAATGACAGGTCTTGAAGCTGGCGAAAACTTATTCTACAAAGATGGTGTATTAGACTCATTATTTATGCCACAAGCACTAGCTTTAGCGCCATTTAGCCTTGGTTTAGATCCAGAAAAAGAAAGAACGCTTACAACATGTGTTGATCTAGATAGCGAATATGTAGGTGACGACAAAGATTTACCATTATTTGATGAAAATGGTGAAGAAACGACGTTATTCAAGAACATTCAAGAAGCACTTGGCGATCTATACAACAGCGAAGTATTAACAGAGAAGTTCGTTAAAGAATTGGTTGATAACGAATTACTTGCAGAGTTACAACTTAACATTGATTTTGCCTCTGGCGAGAAGAAAAAATTAGTTGGCTTATTCGGTATTGATGAGCAAAAACTACAAGCACTTTCGGATGAAAAAATCATCGACTTCACAAAGCGTGGTATTTTCGTACCAATGCACGCAATGTTACTTTCTTTAGGTCAAATTAACCGCCTTGCGAAATTACGCAATGAGTCTGACGGCCAGAAAGTTGTTGGTTTACGCATTGCTCCAGCAGATCAAGAAGAGCAACAAGCAGCTAACGCATAATCATATGATTCGTTGAATATTGATGTACAGAAAGCCCAGCAATCGCTGGGCTTTTTTATTACGGGTTTGTAAATTTCTTTTCAGCAAAAAGGAAAATTGATTAAAAATTAACACACCGTAAATCATATGCTAGGGTAGTAGAGCATACTTGGTAGTGAGCTGTTAGAGGACGATATGGCTGATAATAAAAAACTAATGCAAGCCGTTGAAGAAGAGTTACAGAACCTGACTGGTGAGATTTATCTCAAAATGGAAGAGCGTTTTAACCAGTTACTTGCACAGGCTCAGTCTGAGACTGTTGTACAGCCAACAGATGTTAAAACTCTGCCAGAATATTTAAAAATCGAGAAAAGCCTCACAAATGCCTACCAACAAATAGAAAAACTCAATGAAAAAATAGAGTTAAAAGAACAACAAGTAAACGCGCTCAATAGCGATAATATTGAGCTGAAGTCACAGCTTACAGATCAAGCTCAATCTTCAGAGCAACTGGATGAGCAAAGCCAATCGTTTCAAGATCAAATTAGTAATCTCAATCAACAAACCTCTGAACTGACTGACCAACTTCAACAAAGCCAACAAGCCTACGAGCAAATAAATAAAGAGTTTGAAGATTTTCAAAAATCAGCATCTGAAGATCTGTCGCAAAGAGAGCAAGCTGAAGTTAGTTTACAGGCCGAACTTGCCAATCTGAATGAACAGCTAAAACTGTCGGAAAAACAGCATTTAAATGATCAGCAAGCAGTGCAAGCTCAATTAGAAAAGCAGGTCGCTAAGCTTCAACAAACCGAAGCTAATTTGCAGAATGAGTTAAGCCTAGCTGAACAAGCTTTGACCCAACAGCAAATCGAATTTAACCAACAGCTTGAATCAAATCAAACGAGCCAGCAGTCTGCAGACGATTGCATAGAAGAGCTACGCTCAATGCTCGATCAAAAACAATCTAGTCTTGATGACAATGAACAAACAATCCAGCAGTTGAAAAATGAGTTAGCAGAAGAAAAAGCTAACAGCGCTCAGTTAAGCCAAAGTTTGGCGACTTTTATGTCTCAGCAGGAAACATTAGAAGAACAGTTAGCCAGTTCGCAAGAGCAAGCTACGCTTGATGCCGATGAAAAATCTACGCTTATTGCTCAGCTCGAAAATCAAATTACCCTATTACAAAAAGATATTGCTGAGCAAAGTAAAGCGTTAGACGCTGAACAGGAAGATTGTCGTCAGCAGAAGCAAGATATTATTGGTTTGCAAAATAAGTGTGCGGAGTTAGAACAAAGCTTGCAGCAAACACATCAGCGAGCGCTGAGCAGTGAAAAGCAAATTGAAGAGCAGAATGAGCAAGCTACTGCTATGCAGGCAATGATTGATGAATATCAAGCGACAATAGAAGCGAATAACGAGCAACAAGAAAAATTACAGCAAACAATTGAAGAGTTAACTCAACATAGTGAACAAAAAGACCAAGAACGTAAGAAGGTTGAACAAGAGCTTGCACAACAAGCTAATGAGTTAAAAGCAAAGCAAAATGCGTTGTCTGAAAGCACTGAATATAGCGATAAACTTAAGCAACAGATTGCTCAGTTAACAAAAGACCTTGCTAACAGTGAAGAGGAAAACAAACAGTTAGACGAAAAGGCTCAGTTGCTCAAGCAAGATGAAGAAAAAGCCATTAAAGCTTATCAGCAGCTTGTTGAAGAAGTTAAAGAAAAACAACAGTTAGCTCAACAGCGTCGTGAAAAAGAAGAGGCTGATTATGAAAAAGCCCGCGAAACTATAAAATACTTGCGCGATGAAAATTTTGAGCTGTCAGAGAAATTATCAACATCAACGACTGAGCTTGAAGACAAGCTACAAGAATATCGCCTTCGGTTTGAATATGCACAAAAGCAGTTGGCCAAACAAACATCAAGCTAGGTATAATGACGCCTAAATTATCAAGTAAAGAGCAAAACTAGTGACGGTTAATTTATCCCGCTTGAGCCATTGGCAGCAAGTTACCTATGGCGCAGCATTGATGGAACGCATGCTACCTAATTTATATATGTTTCATGAAGTTACCGATTTTGGTGATCCTAAGCTTCTGCGCAATCAACTCAACCTGATTTGGCAATGGTTAGATAAAAAGCAGTCATGCAAAATTAATTACAATGCACAATTAGCTAAGCTAGAGCCGTTAATCCCTGATCCAGAAGCATTTGATAGTTTTGGTGTTTTCCCTGCGATAGATGTCACGATGGCCATGATTTCGTTACTTCAGGGGATGCAAGACAAAGAACTAGAAAACTTCGAAAATGTAGCGCAACTATCCCTCAACTCAGTGAATTTTTACTGTGAACTAGAACTTTCTGAACAAGAAGATATCAGCGAAGGACAGTTAGCGTCAGCAATCGATGAACACCCACTGATGCAATGGGAGCTTGCAACACAGCAACAGTTATTTGACTATATTGCTAGCGCGGCAGAAACGAAAGCAACGTGCCAAGAGGCGAAAGATTTGGTGTTAGAAGAAGGTATGTCAAACCTCGGCATTGAAATCAGTTAATGATATTTCAATGCCTCCTATTGAGGGCCCAAAGGTAAGGTGATACATAGCGTTAAGCTGACTTTTGGTAAAGTCGGTAAGCCACTTGACCTGCAACTTTCTCTTTTAGTAAACGCCAGTCATGGGGCAAATTATCGAGTGTTAGTTCTGATTCTACTTCGACGTAAACTAATCCTTCGGGTTGCAGCCAGCCGTTATTGACTAGGTTTATCGCCTGTTCAGCTAGACCTTTCCTAAAAGGTGGATCAATAAAAATAAGATCCATTGCTTCTGGCGTTTTTCCTAATAAAGTAAGTGCATCTCCCTGTTGCACTGATACATTCGTTGCAGACAATAACTTGGCGTTATTTTTCAATTGTGTCGCAGCCGTTTTTTCTAACTCGAACATGGTGACCTGAGCTGCTCCTCGAGATAACGCCTCAAATCCAAGCGAGCCTGCACCAGCAAAACAATCTAAGCATTTACTATCGCGAGTGTAGGGCATTAACCAATTAAAGACCGTTTCTTTCACGCGATCTGTTGTCGGTCTCAAGCCCTGTGCATCAAGCACGGGTAATTTTCTGCCACGATGAATACCAGCAATAATTCTGATTGAGCCAGATGACTGTTTTTTACTTGCGCGTTGTTTTGCCATATCGATAGTTGCGGTTTTGTCTAGTGCATTAAAAGTGGTAATATATCGGCAATTTTATCGCTGTTTGTTATGAAAAACTATTAACAAACTTCCCAAATTACTCAAAGTTATTGAAATAAAGCATTATGAGCAAGAAGAAAGGTTTATTTTCCTGGTTAGGATTAGGCAGTAAAGACGAAGCGGAAGCAGTTGAAAAACAGGAAAATGAGCAGGTAGAGGAAAGCCTAGAGACCTCTGCTGATTCACCTATGGAAAGTGCTGATCAAGTAGTTGCTACAATAAGCGAACCAGAGCAAACTCCTGCAGAGCCAGAGCCAGAGCCAGAGCCAGAGCCAGAGCCAGAGCCAGAGCCAGAGCCAGAGCCAGAGCCAGAGCCAGAGCCAGAGCCAGAGCCAGAGCCAGAGCCAGAGCCAGAGCCAGAGCCAGAGCCAAAAATGGGATTTTTTGCTCGTTTGAAATCAGGTTTAACGAAAACCCGCCAAAGCCTTGGTGGTGGTCTATTTGACTTATTCCGAGGTAAAAAAATTGATGATGAGCTCTTTGAAGAGTTAGAAGAGCACTTGTTACTTGCCGATGTCGGTGTTGATACAACAACCCGTATTATTGATTCGTTAACTGAATCAGCAAGTCGAAAGCAACTTAAAGATGCCGAGGCGCTTTATGATCTTCTGAAGCAAGAATTGAAAAATACCATTGCGCCTGTTGATCAACCGCTTAATATCGAAACGACAGATGGTCCATTTGTCATATTAATGGTCGGTGTGAATGGTGTAGGTAAAACAACAACTATTGGCAAGCTAGCCAAGCAATATCAAGCCCAAGGTAAGTCTGTTATGTTAGCTGCGGGTGATACCTTTAGGGCTGCGGCTGTTGAGCAGTTACAAGTGTGGGGTGAGCGCAATGATATTCCTGTTATCGCTCAACATACTGGAGCAGATAGTGCCTCTGTTATCTTTGATGCTTTGAGTGCGGCTAAGGCACGCAATGTGGACGTGCTAATTGCTGACACAGCAGGCCGTTTACAGAATAAAGGTCACTTAATGGAAGAGCTGAAAAAAGTTGTGCGTGTTATGAAGAAGATTGACGAAAACGCACCTCATGAAGTCATGCTGGCATTAGATGCTGGTACTGGACAAAATGCATTGAGCCAAGCACAGCTGTTCAAGGAAGCTGTTGATTTATCAGGTATCACTTTATCGAAATTGGATGGTACTGCAAAAGGTGGTGTAATCTTCGCCATCGCGGATAAGTATCAAATTCCAATTCGTTACTTAGGTGTTGGTGAAGGTATCGATGATCTACGACCTTTTGTTGCGGAAGACTTTATTGATGCATTGTTTGAGCATGAATAATCTGCAATTGGCAATAAAATGCGGTTGTCATCGCTTAACAAAAGACACTAAGATAATAAAAAATATATAAAAAGTAGTCAGATGATTGAGTTTAATAATGTAAGTAAAACCTATCCCGGTGGATTTTTAGCGCTTAAACAAGTCAGCTTTAAAGTCGGCTCAGGTGAGATGGCGTTTTTAACAGGGCACTCGGGTGCAGGTAAAAGTACGTTATTAAAACTTATTTCTCTGATGGAAAAACCAAGCAGCGGTAGTATCAATATAAATGGTACTGAACTTGCCAATATTAAATATCAAGACATTCCCTACGTACGTCGCGGTATAGGAATGATTTTTCAAAATCATAACTTGCTTATGGATCGTACGGTGTTTGATAACGTCGCATTGCCATTGGTTATTGAAGGGTTTAGCGCTAAGGAAATAAAAAAGCGGGTAGAAACAGCGCTCGAAAAAGTACATTTGTCTGAAAAAATACGCTGCTATCCTTATATGTTATCTGGTGGTGAGCAACAACGTGTAGGTATTGCTCGTGCAATTGTAAACAAGCCTCCGATTATTCTAGCGGATGAGCCTACCGGTAACTTAGACCCTAAATTATCTCTTGAAATTATTAAGTTATTCGAAGATTTTAATGCGGTAGGCGTGTCTGTGTTAATTGCAACACATGATCTCGGGCTTATCGCGCGCATGAAGTATCGGACGTTGACGTTGAAACAGGGCAACATGATTAATGATGGTGTTGTTGAAGGCCTTTATTCAGGGGGCGAAAATGGCTAAATCGACTAATGCACTGTCACATCGACCATCATTTCTTCAAAAATTGATTTCCTTACCCGTCAGGCATTTACAGCAAGCTGTTGGGAGTTTGGGTGACCTATGGCGTACACCGTTTACAACGATTATGACGATTGTTGTGTTAGGGATTAGTTTGACTTTGCCGGCAACGTTACATGTTTTTGTGAAAAATGCTCAAGCCGTTTCACACCAATGGCATAGCGCATCGCAAATAACCTTGTACCTCAAGTTGTCGACCTCGGATAAGGCTGCGCAGGCATTAGTACAACGGGTTTCTTTATATCCAGAAGTAGACGATGTTGTTTATATCTCGCCAAAGCAAGCGTTAGCAGAGTTTAGCCAGTCGTCAGGTTTTGGTGGCGCACTGGGTTACTTGGATAAGAACCCATTACCTGCGACGTTGCTGGTAACGCCGACTCAACGACATAGTCAATCAATAGCCGCACAAGAGCTACTCGCTAAATTACAAAACGAAAGAGAAGTAGACATAGGTCAGCTTGATTTAGAGTGGCTTACCAGGCTTGAAGCCATTGCTAGCTTGATTGAAGATATTGTGATGTCAGTCGCCTTGCTGCTTTGTACTTCAGTTGTTTTGATCATTGGCAACACGATTCGTCTTCAAATATTAAATCAACGTCAGACGATTGCTGTGATGAAGTTGGTTGGTGCGACAGATAGCTTTATACAGCGCCCATTTTTGTATGCAGGCATGTGGTATGGAATTTTTGGTGGACTTTTAGCGACGATTTTAATCTGGTTACTGGTCGGGTATTTATCGACTGCAATTACTAAATTAACCGAAGTCTATCAGCAACATTTTGACTTCCAAGCACTATCAGGCAGTGAGGTAATGATGTTGTTAGTTTTCGCCGTAGCACTGGGTCTATTGGGTAGCTATATCTCGGTAAGACGTCATATCAAGGCTATTGAGCCATCTGCTGAGTAAGCATCATGTCGTCAGCCCATTCAAGCGCAAGCGAGTGGGCTTGGTAATATGCATCGTGTGATATGTTTAATGCAGCTGCAATCTTTTCAGCTTCTAACCACATCCCCTTCTCTGATTTTCTTGCAAGCATTAAGTAGCCAAACAGCACATTCTTTTCACCTTTCAACGCAGATTTGATTTCTGTATGGATTGGCAAAATGTCGAGTACCGTGGTCAGCTCGTAGTTTAAAATACCGTCAATCATCGACAGCATACCCGTTAAAAATGCTTTTGGAGGGTTTTCTTCATCGCGTCGTAAATTCGATATTTGCTCGCAAAACTTGGCACGCGTTAATGACATGCGCATAGTTTCACTGGGTTGACCATCGTTAAGATCTGATAACGCAAGTAAAGCGATAAACTTTTTAAGTTCTACTTCACCGATGTAAATTAAAGCATGTTTTAGTGAGGTAATTTCCTGACTTCTGCCATAAGTTGGGCTATTGATGAAACGCAAGAGTTTGTAGGTTAAGCCTGGATCGCAACTAAAAATATCACTAATTTTGTCAAAGTTAAGCTTTTCTAAATTGGCTTGTTCGATTAGCGCTAAAATGTTTTGTTTAGACGTTGAGATTTTCTTTTGCTTGATCATCTCCGGCTTTGCGAAAAAATAGCCTTGAAACTGGGTAAACCCAAGAAGTTTTAATTGCGCGAATTGTTCCGCAGTTTCAACTTTCTCGGCAAGCAAGGTAACATTATGATCTTCTAGTCGGCGAATATAACGGCTAATAGACAGCATGTTGGTGTTTAATACATCCACTTTAATGATATCCACAAGTGGGAAGAACACATCCCATTTGGGATCGAAGTCATGATCATCTAATGCAAATTTATATCCTTTCGCACGCAAGTCTCTGCAGGCTTCGAGTAATTCATCACTAATTGGAACGTCTTCTAAGATCTCAATCACAACTTTTTCAGGATCAAGAAAGCTTGGGAAGTTTCTAATTAACGTATCAGCATGGAAATTGATAAATGCAGGAAGGTCACCAGTAACTTTTTCAACACCCATATTTAGGTGATTGTTAGTTATGATGTTCGAGGTTGCTTGGTCAGGGCAAATATTTGGGAAATGATTGCTTTCACCGTCCCTGAACAATAATTCGTAGGCAACTAATTCTTGGTTGCTATCTAAAATAGGTTGTCGGGCTACATATGAATACAAAAGCTACCTCTAAATAACGGCTTTTATCTAATAAATATGACTTTATCTGAAGTTAGCTTACAACGAAAGAAGACAAAAAATCTAACAATTTAATCGATATTTGTTACAAGTAACCGCTTTCTTTTGATTTTACTTGAAATTATTTTTATTGCCCCAAGGTCTATTGCCATAAGTGAAAAATGGACGTGGCAAAAGGCTTATTCGCGTGATATCATCGCGAGGCTACTTTAAACGAGGATCAAAATGAGTAATACGATGCAATCAATGGCGTTAACGGTTCCACAAAGCGGAAGCATCGAAGCCTATGTACAATCTGCATACAGCATTCCTGTGCTTAGCGCTGAGCGTGAGCAAGAATTGGCAACTCGTTTACATCACGAAAATGATTTACAAGCGGCGCAAGAGTTAATTATGTCTCACTTGCGTTTTGTTATTCACATTGCCAAAGGCTATGCAGGATACGGTTTACCTCAAGCGGATCTTATCCAAGAAGGTAACGTTGGCTTAATGAAGGCAGTAAAGCGTTTTAACCCTGAAGTGGGTGTGCGTTTGGTTTCATTCGCAGTACATTGGATTAAAGCTGAAATCCATGAGTTCGTTTTGAAGAACTGGCGAATTGTTAAAGTTGCTACGACCAAAGCACAGCGCAAATTATTCTTCAACTTACGTAAGAATAAAAAACGTTTAGGTTGGTTTAGCCAAGACGAGATTGATACAGTAGCGGAAACACTTGGTGTTTCAGCCAAAGACGTGGTTGAAATGGAATCACGTATGAGCAATCAAGATCAAGCATTTGAACTAAGTTCAGACGAAGATGACTCGGCAAGTGCTTCAGGTAATTTTTCTCCTGCACAGTACTTAGAAGATAAAAGCTCAGATCTTGCGGTCATGGTTGAAGAACAAGACTATGAAGCACACGCTAACAAGCGTTTAGCTAATGCGCTTGTTGCGTTAGATGAGCGTAGCCAAGATATCGTCAAAACACGTTGGTTAGATGATGATAAAGCAACGTTACAAGAACTTGCTGCTAAATACAGCATCTCTGCAGAACGTGTGCGTCAGTTAGAGAAAAATGCGCTAACTAAACTTAAAAGTGCGTTAGTTTAGTTCGATCGAATAGCTAAGAAAAAGCCCGGTATTAACCGGGCTTTTTTATATCTATAGTTTTTTGGTTGAGCTGCAATTAAGTTGTTGCAGCTCTAGATGGAATGATGAGCGCTGACTTTTCGACTTTATTGCCTTTTAAGCGTTCGACGACCAAGTAGTTAACGGGCACCAAAATCAAGGTAATAAATGTCGCAAATAAAATACCAAAGCCAAGTGAAATCCCCATTGGGATCAAAAACTGTGCTTGCGTTGATTCTTCAAAAAGCAATGGCATTAGGCCGATAAAGGTCGTTAAGCTTGTTAGCATGACTGGCCTAAAACGTGCTGCTCCTGCAGTTAGAACTGCATTAGCAATAGGGTACCCTTCCGCCCGTTTCTTATTGATAAAGTCTACGAGCACTAGCGAGTCATTAACAACAACACCGATTAATGCAAGCATGCCTAATAAACTAAAGATAGTGAGATCCATGCCCATAATAACGTGACCAATAAAGGCACCAATTAAGCCAAATGGAATAACACTCATCACTATGAGCGGTTGAATGTAGGACTTAAACGGTATTGCTAATAAGGCGTAAATCACGAAAAAGACAAACAATAACCCCCACCCTAATGAGCCAAAGGATTCACGTTGCTCTTTTGCTTCACCTTCAAGCGAATGGTTTATGCCTGGGTATTGAGCGACTAAATTGTCGAGAAAAACCTTTAAGTCAGCATTGAGCGTCGTCATATTGGTCGACTGCTTATCAATATCTGCTGTCACATTTACGGTTCGGTACCTATCGATTCGACGGATTGTTGATGGGCTTTTACCTGGAATTAATTCAGCAATATGTGATAGCGGTACTTGGGCACCAGATGGTGTATCAATCAAAATGTGTTTTAGATCAGCTAAGGATCTACGCTCATCTAATGGCAAGAGTACCATGACCCGGACGTCATCTCGACCCCGCTGAATACGCTGAGCTTGAGCGCCAAAGTAGGCATTACGCACTTGGCTAGCAACCTCTTGGCGCGATAACCCTAACGCTTTACCTTGTTGGGTGAGCTCTATTTGAAGTTCTTCCTTGCCATCAGACAAGCTATCAGCAATGTCAAAAACGGTTGGATAAGTCGCTAATTGCACTTTGACCTGGTCAGCAACCTCTTGCAAAGTTTCAAGTGAGTTGCCTGTCAATTGAACGTCGAT
Source organism: Thalassotalea loyana (assembly GCF_030161435.1). Classification (GTDB taxonomy): domain Bacteria; phylum Pseudomonadota; class Gammaproteobacteria; order Enterobacterales; family Alteromonadaceae; genus Thalassotalea_G; species Thalassotalea_G loyana. Next base: position 148,468 of record NZ_BSSV01000005.1, read on the forward strand.
GGGATCGGAAGAACGCCCTATTTCTGCTCGGTATGTCATTGACTCAGCGCCCGGTATTTGGCCAACCATTTTGCGCCACTCTGCCACCATCTGTCTGGATGTTACATTAATGGTGCGATCTTCAGGTGAAACAAGTTCAAAACGAACACCGCCAACATGTGATGTGCCACCACGACCACCTGTGGTGGCTAAAACGTTCATGATGACACTTTCACCAGTCTCTTCATCGACATATTTTTGCTGTAACTTCTCTGCTTGTGAAGCGATATTAATAATATGCTTGTTAGTGATCTCAAATGGTGTGCCATTCGGCATTGTTAAGTTCAAACGTACGGTCTCACTAGGAATACGTGGGAAAAATACGAATTTACTCCACCCAGACATTAATAAGGCGATGATGATGACGAAAGTACCCACGAACAACGAAATCGTTGTTAGCTTATTGCGTAAAGCAACTGACAATAGTGGCTGATAGAATTTTAAGATGCCACGTTCAAAGCCATCAGCAAAGCGTTGTTGAAATGCTTCTAATTTACTAGGGTTACTTTCCGCTCGTAGCTTTATTTTCTTTAAGTGAGCTGGGAGCACGAGCTTCGATTCTATGAGCGAGAAAAGTAGTACAGGTATCACCACTATTGCGATTTGTGAGAACAAGGCGCCGCGATTTCCTTCAATAAATAACATTGGAAGAAAGGCTGTAACCGTGGTCAAAATGCCAAACGTTACTGGTGTTGCAACTTCTTGCGTCCCTTTAATTGCTGCTTCTTCTCCAGATTCTGCGTTTCTCAAATGGGTATAAATATTTTCACCCGTGACAATTGCGTCATCGACCACGATACCGAGTACTAAGATGAAGCCAAATAAACTCATTATGTTGAGCGTGACACCGAAGAACGGCATAAAAATAAAGGCACCCATAAAGGAAACTGGAATACCAATGAAAACCCAGAATGCTATTGACGGGCGTAGGAATAACGTTAGTAACAATAATACGAGGAAACCACCTTGAAGTGCACTCGATGTGAGTGTTGCAATGCGCTTTTTAACAATTTCCGAGTCATCATCCCAATAACTTAAGCCGAAGCCTTCAGGGAGGGTTGCTTGGCGGCTGTCGATGTAATTTTTAACCTTATCAGCCACTTCAATCGCACTTTGTTGTCCAATACGATAAACATCGATGAATGCAGCTTGTTGGCCGTTAAATCTTGTTCTAATTGGGGTCTCTTCAAAGCCATCGTTAATGGTCGCAACGTCTTTTAAGCGAATAATCGTTCCATCTTCTTGGGTCTTGATTGGGATCTCGCCAAATTCGTCTTTGTAATACGCTTGACCTGAGGAGCGGAGCAAAATATCACCACCTGAAGTACGCAAGTTACCGGCAGAAACATCGGTACTAAACGCATTAACTTTTCGAGATACTTCTGTGATGCTTAAACCATATTGTCGAAGTTGATCTTGAGACAAGGTTAAACTGATTTCATAGTTACGCACACCACTGAGATCGAGTTGAGTGACGCCTGGAATTCTTAATAACTCATCTCGAACAACTTCAGCAAATTCTAACGTTTCTTTTTCACTGTATGGGCTTGTTACCGTTACCGCAATAACTTCTCTTTTACGTTGAGCAAGTGCAATAATTGGTTTTTCTGCATCGACAGGAAACGTGTTAATCGCATCAATCCGACTTTTTACATCGGCAAGCATCTCTCGAGGGTCGTAACCACTTTCAACTTCAATTCTTACCGATGAACGATTTTCTGAAGAGCTACTGACAATACGCTCGATACCTTCGAGGTCTTGAACAGCCTCCTCAATACGTATCGTCACACCTTTTTCTACATCTTCAGGGGTTGCTCCTCGCAAGGAGATATTGACAGATACGACTTCAGACTCAATAGAAGGGAAGATCTCTAATGGGATTTTTGTCGACAAAGAGCCTAACCCGATCACCAAAATAAACAACATGAGTAAATTGGCGGCGACTGAGTTTTTGGCGAACCAAGCGATCATAAGTTAGCCTCCTGCAACTTTCGTTTTTGCCCTTTGGTGCGCTCGCCACTTTGTCCATTTTTCTTCGGCTTATCGCCTCGTTTACCCTTCGATATTTTTAATGGTTGTTGGCCATTGGCAGGTAGTGCGTCCCCCATAATCGCGACTTTTGTGCCGGAACTCACCTGTCCTAATGATGTCAGCACCAACTCCTCACCGGCCGTAAGACCAGAATCAACAATAGCTTCTTGATTGTTTTGCCATAAAATATTGATTTCTCTTCTATATACTTTGTTGTCTTGGACGATATAGACATAACTGCCTTGGTAGATAGTGTTATTCGGGATGACTAGCGCGTCATTAATCGTATTACCGGCAATATTTGCTGTTAGATATTGACCAATCTTGATCGGAACCGGTTGCTCATTACTCACGTCAAAAGGTTGGTTGATTTGTGCAACAACGTAAAGTTGCTGCGATGCATTATCAATAGCCGCTTCAGATCGTATGACTTTGCCTTGCCAACGTTGGCTGCCAACTAGCGTTGAATTAAAACTCACATCAATCGATTTAGTGGCTTGATATGACTCTGGTAGTGTCATTAGCGCAAGGTCATTATTATTAATCGGCAATCTTACTTCGACATAGTCTGTTGCGTATACTGTCGCTAGCTGTGTGTTTGATGAAACCACTTGGCCTAAATCAACATTTTTTTCTAATACACGACCGTCAAATGGCGCAATTATTTGACTTCTTTCTAACGCAATTTCTCTAACTTCTAACTGAGCCTGGGCAGACATTAAACTTGCTTTGGCGGCTTCGAGTTGTGGTTTACGCAATACTAAGTCGGTTGGTGTTTCACCATTTGAAAGTCTATTCCAGTCGGTAAGTGCTTGCTTACTTCTTGCCTTTTCTTCTTCAAGCGCTTGTTGTGCAGAAAATACCGCAGCTCGGGCAATTTTAACATCGGCTTGATAGTCTCGATCATCGAGTTTCACCAACACTTCACCTTGTTTGAAGGTGCCACCTGCACGAAAGTTGGGACTGATGTCTAAGATTTGTCCCGATACTTGTGTTACCAGCGAACTTTGGGTTCTCGGTGTCACTGTACCAAAGCTCTCAACGGCAACTTGATAGCGTTGTGGTTCAAGTGTTTGGGTCTCAACAACGAGTTGAGTCGTTGGTGCGCCACGACCACGTTTAGTTTGTGGAGGATTACTTGTAATGAAATATATCACCAAAATAGTCAGTGAAATTATTGCAACAGGAAGTAAATATTTCTTATTGATCATAGTTAGCTAACTCTTGAATATTCAAACCTTCTGCAAAGTTTCCGCCTAATGCGACATAAAGGTTCAAACGATTGGTGATTAATTGGTTTTTCAATGAAATTACGTTGCTTTGAGCATTGAATGCTCGTTCTTGAGCGTCAAGTACTGTGGTGTAACTGACCAAGCCATTTTGATATTGCTCAAACGCTAAGGTCTGCGCGATTAATGCATTTTCTTGCGCTGCCAATGTACTTTGGTATTGGTCTTTGATACTGCGTTCTTGAGTGATACCACGCTCAACGCTAGCAAAGGCCTGATATAAGCTGTCTAGATACTGTTGTTCTTGTTGCTGTAATCTTAATGCTTGTTGTTGCTCAATTGACTTCAATTCACCGGCATTAAATAGTGGCATAGTGACACCGCCAAGCAATGACCAAGCAACTGATGAGCTTGATAGTAAATCATCTAACTCATTCGCCTGACTGCCATAACTACCGCTTAACCGGATACTTGGAAAGCGCTGTTTATGCGCAAATGCTAATGCCGCATCTTGGGCAAGTAATTGATACCAACTTGCCTGTAATTCGGGCTTTTTCTTAATTAATTCTGAAGGCAACCCAACGCTAACATTGTCCAAGAGCACTGGAATGTTTGATTCTGTATTTAAACGACCACCTGGGTATTTTCCAACAAGTAGTTCTATGTTGGCGCTAGTTTGTTGGACGTTTGATTGTTGAGCTGCAAGTGAAGATAGTTCTGCGTTCAGGTCGTTTCGTGCGAGATAAACGTCTAAGGCTTCATTTAGGCCTTGTTTGTAGCCTGATAAAATAATGTCTAAATTTTCTTTTGATAAGGTGACACGTTGCTCGAAAAGCTTGCTAAGCTGTTGTGCTGCAGCTAGTTCAAAATAGTTGATCATGACCTCAGCAATGAGCTCAGTTCTCGCTTGCTGGTATTCGGCTTTCGCTGCTAAATATGTGAGATGATCTTGCTGGGCTGCATCAGAAAGTTTTCCCCAGAGATCGATTTCGTAGCTGACGTTGATGTTTGCACTATTACTGTTGCTATATTGTGTTGGCTCACCTGATGCCTGACGAGAGCTAGTTAACGAAAAGTCGATCTCTGGCCAAAGTGTTGCGTTGGTAATTTCGACTTGCTCAGCTAGTATTGCTAGGTCTAGGGCTTTTTGTTTTAGCTGGCGATTGTGCTTTAGAGATTGATCGATGAGGTGTGATAATTGATCATTGCTTATTTGCTTTAGCCAATCTTGATTGACTTCCGCTATTTGGGTTTTTTGATACCACTGGCTGGGTAGCTCAGGTGATATGACTTGGTCGTCTATTCGTGATTGAGACGCGCACCCAGATGCCACTAGTATTGCAAGGGATATGGAGGCAGCCCTTCGACTCCAAAACATTATTTACTACCTTTTAGTGAGAATTTTGATTGCATCAGTTTATTCATATTTTTCTAGGAAAAAACACTATTTACACAACTTTACGTTGATTACATCAATTGTGATCAACAGTACACTTAAGTAAGCATAGTCCAATGGCGCCATTGGCTTTTACAGGAAGTTAGACCACTACTTGATCCAAATTAACGTTTTTTATAATATGGATTCACAAAAAGGGTGGTTATGTCTGATTTTTTTGATAGACTAACTGCTTAAAAATAATACTAATAAAATGGAAAGCCTTAATGGAATGCAAGGCGAGCGATAGTTTTATTGCTGCTCGACAGCTGCCAAAATTCAAGTCGCTATTGAAAAAGTACCGACACCTAAAAAACATGCAGTCGAATTTGCTAACCCTCTCAGAGTTAGCGGCTACAGTGACTGACATGGGGGCTTTCTATACTGCGCTTGCTTCTGTCGTAGAACCCATTTTCCGCACCAAAAACTTCCATATCGCCATTGTTAATAAGCAAGGACTTCTTGAGCTTGCTTACATGCAAAACAATGTTGATGCGGAAATGATCGTAAATACAACGCCAGACCAGTGGCAAAACGGTTTAACTGCTGAAGTTTACCGCGAAGCTCGAACTCAACATTTTTGCCCGAAACAGTCTATTGAAAGCGACTGTGGTTGTCTTGAGTGGCTTGGTGCTCCGCTAAAACGCGAAAATAAAGTGATTGGTGTTATTGCTATTCAAAGTTATCAAGAAGACTTGAAATTTGATAAAGCAGACGCTGATTTACTCACGTTTATTAGTGAGCACATTGTTACTGCTATTGATCGAGTTCGTTCTCGACAATCATTAGAAAATAGTATTGCTGAACGTACTCGCAAACTTACCCAAGCGAATGCTCAGTTGCAAAAAGAGATTGTTGAGCGTCAAAAAGCGGAAAATATTCATAAAGTCTTATTATCGATCTCTGAAATTACGGCATCGAGTGATGATATTCAGCAGTTTTATCAAGCATTGCATCATCAAGTAAAAAAGCTATTACCCGCGAAAAACTTTTTCATTAGTTTACTTTCAAACGACGGTTACAAGCTTGAATACCCGTACATCGTTAATGAACAAATCATTGAGATAAACTCAAGTCGACGTAAATCTGGGCTGACTGAGCGCACTATCGTGCTATCAGCACCGTTGCTATTAGCCAACCAAGAATTGTTAAGTTTGACGCCTAAAGGTGGTATTACACCGCAGGACTTATCTTTTGCGCAATTTAATAGTACGTTGCCAAAAGCATGGCTGTCGGCGCCGCTTATGCATCAAGATCGAGTGATTGGCGTCCTTGCGTTGCAAGACTTCTATGATGAAAATGCTTATCAGCAAGACGACTTAGAAATTATTCGTTTTATCGCCGATCATATCGCAAGTGCGATTAATCGTAAGAACCATGAACTGCAAGAGCAGAAGAACAAAGATGAATTAGAGCGCTTAGTTAATGAGCGTACTAAAGAACTGCAAATTAGTAACTTAAACTTGCGTATGCAAGTAGAGGAACGTCGCAAAGCTGAAGCCAAACTTTATCATGAAGCCCATCATGACTCACTAACAACACTGCCAAACAGAGCAATGTTTTCTGATCGTTTGAGTTTTGCGTTACGACATATTAAACGTCACCCTCAAAATCGTTTTGCCGTCTTATTTATCGATTTAGATCGCTTTAAGATGATTAACGATACCTTAGGGCACCACGCTGGTGATGAGTTTTTGATTGAGATCGCAAATCGATTGAAGGTTTGTGTTCGTGACAATGACTTGTTAGCGCGTTTAGGTGGTGATGAATTTGTGGTCTTACTTGATTCAATGCAAAGTCAAGAAGACGTAGAAGATGTTTGTGCTCGAATCATAGATAAAATCGCTGAGCCTTTTGTTTATGATGGTAATGAGCTCTATTCTAATGCCAGTATCGGCATCGCGTTATGTAGTCACCAGTATAATGATGCAAATGAAATCTTGCGTGATGCAGATGCCGCTATGTATCAGGCTAAAAGTTTAGGCCGTGGCCGTTTTGTGTTCTTCGATGAAAGCATGCGTGAGAAATTGCTTGAGAATATGTCACTTGAGCAAGAGTTACGTGCCGCGATTAAACAGCAGCAGTTTGAGCTGCATTATCAGCAGATCTCTAACCTAGATAGTACAAGTGCAATAGGTTTTGAAGCGTTATTGCGTTGGAATCATCCAACGAAAGGCCTATTAACACCGAGCCAATTCCTCTTCATGGCTGAAGAGACTGGTATTATCTTAGAAATTGAAACCTGGGTGATTGAAGAAGTTTGTCAGCAGTTATCTCAGTGGCAAGATCATAAAAAGTACAGCAATGCCTTCATTGGGGTAAATCTATCGGGTCGTCAATTAACTCAAGCTAATCAACTTAATAAGTTAATTTCATTGATTAAGAGCAACACTGTTGAGCCTGAGCGCCTTATCTTAGAGTTTAATGAATCTGCTTTTACTCAACATACCGAGCTAGCGCACAAAGGCCTGCGTAAACTTAAAGAGTTTGGGGTTAAGTTAGCGCTAGATGACTATGGTGCAGGTGTTTCTTCATTTAGTTTCTTACATAGCTATCCATTTGAGTTCATTAAGCTTGATCGTAGCTTTATTCGTACGCTGAACAATAGCGATAAGAACTTAACTTTGGTTAAAGCATTAAATGAGCTTGGCGAGCAGTTTGGTTATCGCATTGTTGCTGAGGGTATTGAATCTGAAACCATGCTTAAGAAGCTACAAGGCGTAGGCTGTGAGTTTGGTCAGGGCTATCATATTAGCCGACCGACTAAGATCGACTCATCGGTTGCGGAGTTAATTACCAACGAAAAATTGAAAGCTTAACCACTGGCAAAGTAGCCTTCTATTTTGAGTGCGACGCCAGGTGTAGTTTTATAATCAACGTCCTCAGGCCACTCCACAAAAGGTTCTATCTCAAAAAATAACCACTTTTTAATTGCGTTAAACCGGTAACGATAACTGAGTGTGGTGTTTTCAATTAAAAAGCCATTATCACCATTACGTTCTCCTTCAACCACGACCCCAAAAACACTTGCTTCTTTGTCTGAGATATGGCGTAAATAATAGGCACCATGTTTCCAACGTATACCTGAAAATGATTCTGAACCACGAATAGAGTAGTTGGCCCTGAATAAATGATCGGGATTGAGTTGGTAATCATACTCCAGTAACAGCCTCGCACCTAAACCATCATCGGTATAGTAGAATGCTGAAGGTTCAAACATGAAACTATGCTTTTCACCAAACACATAAGTCCTTTTATGACGGGTTCTTACATATAAAGCACTGCCTGAGATACCGACTCGAGAATCGGTAAAGACTTTTTGATTTTGCTTGTGAATATAACGAACGGCTGCTGTAAAGTCGTTGTCATCGAAAGAGCGCTTAGTTTGCTCAGATTCTAGTGGCAGTTGATCTTCGTCATCGTTATCGGAAAAAATCAAATCAACTTTGTTTTCGAAATATGGCAGTTTGGCTTTTAATTTAAATCTTAATTTTACTTCACTCCAATCTCTAGCTCTAGGTAACCAAGTTGTCGATATTCTCGCCAGTGATTGTGGCGTAAGCTCATTGACTTCATCGTCACTAAAAAAACCATCAAACCATATAACGGACTGATGAACCGAATCGGTAATGTTGCGATGAACTTGTGTCATCCAGTCGTCTACTTCGGGAGAAACCTCTAATTCGGTTAGTGGTTTTACGCTAGGCACAGGCTTTAGCACCATATCTTCTATGGCGTCGATTTTATCGATTGCTGTTTGCTCTTCTGCCGTTGTGGTAACTTTTTTATGCTTTGGCTTGTCTTGATGTTTTGCTTCCTGCGACAAGACGTCAAAAGATAAAATACTCAAAAACAGCGATAAGATCTGAGTGATTTTATTTTTCCTGTCCATCTACACTCCATGGATGTTTTGCGAGATCAAGTTTAATGCGATAACCTTGCGAAATACGTGCTTTTTATTTCCAACACTTTATAATCATCATAACTCAATTTTAGGAGAATGCTATGGGTGGTATTAGTATTTGGCAACTAGTTGTTATCGCTGTAATTGTTATCTTGTTATTTGGTACCAAGAAACTTCGTAACATGGGTGGTGATTTAGGTAGTGCTGTTAAAGGCTTTAAAAAAGCAATGAATGAAGAAGACAAACCTGAATCTTTAACTGACGACACTCAGAAGTCTACGCAAACAACTGAGAAAGAAAAAGAACAGGCATAAGCTCATGTTTGATATTGGTTTTTGGGAGCTATTACTGATTATGGTAATTGGCCTTGTCGTCCTAGGTCCCGAACGCTTACCAACAGCCATTCGTACCGTTCGCAACTGGGTTCGAAACGTAAAGTCTTTTAGTCAAAACGTGCAATCTGAGTTGAAAGAAGAGTTACGTGTTCACGAACTACATGAAAATTTGAAGAAAGCCGAACAGGCTAATATGGAAAACCTAGCGCCCGATGTCGCTAAGTCTGTTGCTGAACTGAAAGAGGCTGCAGATATGGTTAATCGTCCGTATGCTGACAAGTCAGATTCAAATAAATCGTCGCAATCAACTGAAAAACAAGATTAGATGTCGCAACCATTAACGCTTTTTGACCACTTAATTGAACTAAGATCACGTCTACTCAAGTCGATTTTAGCCGTCCTGATTATATTTTGTGGTTTAGTTTATTTTGCCCAAGATATATATCAATTTATCGCTAAACCATTGTTAGATGTTTTGCCTGAAGGTACACAAATGATTGCAACAGAGGTTGCATCTCCTTTCTTTGCACCTTTTAAGCTAACCATGATCTTGTCGCTGTTCTTGGCAATTCCATGTATTTTATTCCAAATTTGGGCATTTATTGCGCCAGGGCTTTATCAAAATGAAAAGCGCTTAATTGCGCCTCTCATGTTTGGTAGTTCATTGTTATTTTATGCCGGCGTAGCCTTCGCGTACTTTGTGGTATTTCCGTTAGCTTTTGCATTTTTTACCTCAGTCGCACCTGAAGGCGTAACCATTGCGACCGATATCTCAAGTTATCTAGACTTCATTTTGAAGATATTCTTTGCCTTTGGTTTAGCCTTTGAGATTCCAATTGCAATTATATTGTTGTGTTGGACGGGCGTAACAACACCTGAAAGTTTAAAAGCGAAAAGACCTTATATTATTGTCGGTGCATTTGTGATTGGTATGTTGCTTACACCGCCAGACGTAATCTCGCAAACGCTGTTAGCGTTGCCGATGTTATTACTCTTCGAACTCGGTGTAGTTATTGCATCGATGCAAAATAAGAAAAAGAAAGATAATTCTAAGCAGGAAAGTATTCATGATTAAAGTGTTTTTTACTGGTGTAGTCGTTGCGACTGGTTTATTGGCAAGCTCAGCGTATGCGAACGATTTAGCATCATCATTAAAGCAATGTGCTACTGTTTCGTCGTCAACAGAGCGATTGGCCTGTTATGACAAACTGACGCAATCGCTGTCTACGTCAGCTGCAAAGGTTGAAGAGAAAGTAGCTGCTGCACCTGCGGCAGTGGCTGTGCCAAAAACGCAACAAAAGAAAGAAGCTGAGTTTGGTGATCATCACCTTAAGAAAGGTAAAAAACCAGATGAATTAGAGCGTGTTCAGTTTACAGTTGCTAAAGTTTCATACTCTGCTAAAAAGAAATTGAAGCTCACGTTTGAAAATGGTCAACGTTGGAACCAAACTGATAGCGAAACCTTGCGCTTGAAAGTAGGTGATAAAGTTGAGTTGTTTAAAGGCGCATGGAGTGCCGTGTATTTAAAGAAGGTTGGGTTTAACCGTAAAGTTCGTGTGAAGAGAGTGAAATAAAAGGCTTGATTGATATTGGGGTAAATCTAACCAATAGTCGGTTTACAAAAGACTTAGCTGACGTGATTACACGCGCTAAGTCAGCCGGTGTTAACCACTGTTTGGTGACTGGAACTAGCGTAGAGGAAAGCCAAAAGGCGATCTCCTTGTGTCAGCAATACCCTGATTACCTTGCTAGCACTTGTGGTGTGCACCCTCATGATGCTGATCAGGCCAGCGACGACTTTGTTGAAACATTGCGCGAGCTGGCGTCTAACAATGATTGTGTTAAAGCGATTGGCGAATGTGGCTTGGATTTTAATCGCAACTTCTCGACCCCTGAAAATCAAAAAAGAGTGTTCACCGCGCAAATTGAGTTAGCGTGTCACCTTCAAAAGCCTTTGTTTTTGCATCAACGCGATGCATTTGAAGAGTGGTTTACGTGCTTAAAACCGTTTATCGGTCAGGTGCCTGCAATGGTGTCTCATTGTTTTACCGGAAATCAACGTGAATTAGAGATATGCTTGGCTCATGACATGTATATAGGCATTACCGGCTGGGTGTGCGACGAAAGACGAGGCAAAGAGTTGCAGAGTATCGTCAATCTAATTCCGCTTGACCGTCTGATGATTGAGACTGATGCACCCTATCTCACCCCCAGAACAATTCGTCCAAGGCCCAAATCAAGCCGTAATGAACCAAGCTATCTCGATTATGTCGCATCAACATTAGCTGAGCTTTATGGTGTAGAAAAGCATCTTATTATGGAGCACAGTAGTGAGAATGCTCGCCAAGTTTTCCAGTTGGGCGGTGCTCATGACTAGGCTAGTGATGCTGTGTTGTTTGGTAATGATGTCTTGGGTGAGCGCGGCTGAGACTGTTTATGGTTTCAAAGAGAAATCTACCGCATTTTTGGTGACCGAATACCAATCATTACGTGTTAAGTCGCTACCTGTATCTTCTGTTTCCGCAGTGCTTGCTGCACCCGCTAGTGCGTGGCAGGACAACAAGGTTGAACGTTTTATTGCGCTAGAAGAAGGCAAAAACTGGTTAAAAGTTCCGATAGCTAACCATCATACGGAAGCAACGACCGCATTCATCAATGTCGCCAACCGAAATGCGATTTCGGAAGTCAAAATTTTTTATATCGATCAGCGTCAAGATCCTAAAATCCTTGAGGTCTCTCTTCGTAATAACGATACATGGTCCACTTCGATTCCATTGCCAGCTTTTGGTCAATCGACGGTCTTCATCGTGGTTGATACTGACTGGCCAGCAAATATACAAATCAAACTAAAAAAAGAAGCAGCGTTTGTTGAGGCCACGTTTGACGCACAGTTTACTCAGGGTTTTGCCATTGGTGGTATGCTCTGTTTATCTGTCGCCGCCTTGTTGTTGTATTTCGGTACCGGCAATGCTCCTTTGATGTGGCTGTTTGCATTCTTCATTACTCGAACCGTATTGTTGACAACAACCATGGGAAATAATCTATTTTATTTGTTTCCAGATTATCCTGAGCTTCGAGCCGTCGAATATCCGGTGCTTGGATCGATATCAGCAGTCTTCTATATGTTATTTATCGAGAGACTGTTTAATTTAAAGAAAAACCTACCTAATGCTTATCGTTATTTAAAAACCTTTAGTTTGATATTAGTGGTATATATCCCGCTAAGTCTATTGCTGGATACGCCTTTAAATTATGCTATTTCAGGTATTATGCACTTCGCGGTAACCAGTTCAATTGTGGTGATCGGTTGGCAGTTATATAAACGACAAGTTCGCCTGTCATTGGCGATTACGATTATCTCAGCTATCCAACTAATTTTAGGCATATTGTATTACTTTAGTTATACCTATTATTGGTTTGAGCAAGCCCATACCTTAATGTTTGTTGGCTTTTGGTTGCATAATATTCTCGTTGTGTTCCTGTTAAGTAAACAATATCGACATCAAATTCAAGATAAGCAATTAGCGCAAAAAGAAGCGCTGGCACAGGTTAACGCAACCAAGAAAGCACAAGAAGAGCTATTAGCGTTACAGAATACGACTCAAGAAGAGTTGGAAATGCGAGTTCAAGAGCGCACGTTTGAGCTCAATATTGCATTGCAAGAGCTTGAACAAGTGAATCAAGAGTTGGAAGAAAAGAATACGTCTGATGAGCTAACGAGTTTGTATAATCGTAGATTCTACGATCAAAAGATTATGGCGGAGTTTAGGCGTAGCAAACGAAATCTCACGCCACTAAGTTTAGTGTTAATCGATATTGATTACTTTAAGCAAGTAAATGATGAATATGGCCATTTAGGTGGCGATAAAAGTCTGATTGCTGTTGCAGCCCTAATTAAGTTAACAACGCAGCGTAGTACTGATATCGCATGTCGATATGGCGGTGAAGAATTTTGTATTATTTTGCCGGAAACGGATGAAGAAGGTGCTATGGCTATAGCAGAGAAACTACGTCAGCAAGTAGAAGAGCATTCGATTAGTTTAGATGAACATGAAATTTCTTTAACGATAAGTTGTGGTATTTCAACTTATCGACAAGAGTCCTTTGCTACAGTAGAAACCTTATTTAGCTGTGCTGACAAAGCATTGTATCGAGCAAAAAATGAAGGCCGAAATCAAATACAGTTTCTGCCATTAAATTTGGATAAATAAAAGACAATGACAAAGAATTTTGGACAATACCCTGCTCGTCGTATGCGACGCATGAGAGCAGATGATTTCTCTCGCCGATTAATGTCGGAAAATCAATTAACCGTAAATGATTTAATTTACCCTGTGTTCGTTTTAGATGGTGAGAATCAACGAGAAGCTGTACCCTCTATGCCGGGTGTTGAGCGTAAGAGCATAGACTTGCTACTTGAAGAAGCGCAAGAGCTCGTTGACTTAGGTATTCCTGCGGTTGCTCTTTTCCCGGTTACCCCAAGTGATAAGAAGTCATTAATGGCGGAAGAGGCATATAACTCCGAAGGATTAGCTCAAAGAGCGGTGCGTGCGCTTAAAGCTAAATTTCCTGAATTAGGTGTTATTACTGACGTTGCATTAGATCCATTCACGACGCATGGCCAAGATGGCATCATTGATGACGACGGCTATGTGCTAAATGAAGTCACAAAAGACATCTTAGTTAAACAGGCATTGTCTCATGCCGAAGCTGGCGCTGATGTCGTGGCACCGTCAGATATGATGGATGGTCGAGTTGGCGCAATCCGCGAAATACTTGAAGAAAACGGTTTTGTTAACACACGTATTTTAGCTTACTCAGCAAAGTATGCGTCAAACTACTACGGCCCATTTAGAGATGCTGTTGGTTCTGCAGGTAACATTAAAGGCGGCAACAAATACTCTTACCAAATGGACCCTGCAAACAGTGATGAAGCGTTACATGAAATCGCCCAAGATATTCATGAAGGTGCTGATATGGTAATGGTAAAGCCGGGCATGCCTTACTTAGATATCGTGCGTCGCGTAAAAGATAACTTCCAAGTACCTACATATGCTTATCAAGTAAGTGGTGAATATGCCATGCATATGGCAGCCATTCAAAATGGTTGGTTAGCAGAAAAACCATGTGTCATGGAAGGTCTATTAGCGTTTAAACGAGCAGGTGCAGACGGCATTTTAACTTACTTTGCTAAACAGGTAGCACAGTGGTTGAAAGAAGATAATTAGTATTTGCTTAAGATTAGGTATTAATCGTCAGATTGATACCTAGTTTAGCCACCCGGTTGATCTCTTGAGTAAGCTCATCGTGGATTAACGGGTGGCTATCAAGCCAAGCCGATTCAAAGCCCATAGTTAAGGTATTGGCTTCGGCGCTAATACGTAATTTTGGTAAGTGTTTATCTTGACGACGACTTGCCAACATAATCGCTAACCTGAAGATAACCAGCAACGCCGCACAAGTTTTAATTGGCAATAATTGATTTGCCAGTTTATCAAGATCAATCGCTTCTTTTTGTTGCTCAATAAGCATAGCGAGCGTTTGCTTTTCCGTTTGATTAAAGCCAAGCATTTGGCTGTTATTCACTAGATATGCGCCGTGTTTTTGGTGCTTTTTATATTCAATTAATAAGCCTATTTCATGTAATTGACAGGCAGCATTAAGAATAAACTCATCTTGTTGCTCTAGCGCTGACCATGAATTAACACAAGCACTAAAAATTTCGTTGGCAAGATTTAGGACACGTTGACTATGTGGTTGATCAACGTGATATTTTGTCATCATTGAGTTAATCGTTAACGTTGCAATATCGATTGTTTTAGTGCTCGGTAACATGTCGTACAACAAGCCTTCGCGCAGAGCACCAGCAGATAAACGCAACGATTCAACTTTAAAAGATTCGAACAACGCAATGAGTATGGTTAAACCACTAGCAAATACTGGAATACGTTCACCAACTAAGCCGCCAATATCAATAGCATCAATTGTTTTGCTATTGATTAGCTGTTGCTGCATATCGCGCAAAAATTGGTAATCGATAATCGTTGGTTTTTGCTGATGCATGAGTATTTCAGCAAGTGCTTGCATGGTACCTGAACCACCTAATACAACATCAAATGGAATCGTTTGATAGTCTTCAATAATGGTCGCTATCTTCGTTTTTGCTCTGATAATTGCTTGCTCAAACGCTTGCTCAGCTAATTCACCTTGCTTGAAGAATGCGTTGTTAAAGGTGACGCAGCCGATGTCTAAACTAACTGCTTTTAACGGTTCTACATTCTCACCAATAATGATTTCCGTACTCGCACCACCAATATCAAATACAAGCTTGTTCCCTTTAATATTCGAGGTATAAGCGACACCTTTGTAGATGGTTTTTGCTTCGTCGACACCAGATAACAGCTGGATGTTGTGGCCAAGAATTTGATTAGCTTGCGAAATAAAATCGTCTCGATTTTTGGCAAGTCTTAAGGTCGCTGTCGCAACTATACGGATATTTTGTTTTGGAAAGTCTTGCAAACGTTCAGCAAAAAAACGCATACATTCAAGGCCACGTTCAATGCTTTCGTTACTGAGGATATTGTTTTCGTCTAATCCGCTAGCTAAACGAACTTTGCGTTTAACTTTATCAACAATTTGTACGCTGTCAGCTAATTGCCGAGTAATTAGCATATGAAAGCTGTTTGAGCCTAAATCAATGACAGCATACAAAGGGTAAGACATAAGTTAATTTCTGCGTTGCTTGTTATACGATGTTTTTGCTCGGTTTTGGCCACCGTTGTGTGGCTTATGACGGCGTTGTCTTGGTTTAGGCTTTGGTAAGTCTGTGAGTAGCGCGTCAGGATCGTACTTACTTACTGGTAACGTGTGCTCAATGTAAGTTTCAATAGCCGGTAGATTAAATACGTATTCTTCACAAGCAAGGCTAATCGCATGGCCTGTTGCACCTGCACGACCGGTTCGACCAATGCGATGCACGTAATCTTCGCAGTCATCTGGTAAATCATAGTTAAATACATGACTAACAGAAGGAATATGAAGTCCTCGTGCCGCCACGTCTGTTGCAACTAAAATGTCTAAATTACCTTTTTTGAAACTTTCTAAGATATTTAAGCGTTTCTTTTGTGGGATATCACCCGTTAATAAACCAACGCGGTGCTTATCTGCCACTAGGTAGTTATAGACGTTTTCACATGAATGCTTCGTGTTCGCGAAAATAATCGCTTTTTCTGGCCATTCTTCTTCAATTAAGGTTTGAAGCAACGTCATTTTGTCTTCGTTTGACGGATAAAATAACTCTTCTGAGATACGTAAATTCGTTTTTTGTTCTGGTTCTATCTCAACACTTACAGGGTCATTCATATGTTCAAAAGCAAGCTCTTTCACACGGAATGACAAAGTTGCAGAGAACAGCATGTTTAGACGTTCTTTTGCTTCAGGCATACGTCTAAATAAATAGCGAATGTCTTTAATAAAGCCTAAATCGAACATACGGTCGGCTTCGTCAAGAACCACGGCTTCAATATTATTTAATTGATAAACACCTTGTTTCAGATAGTCGATTAATCGACCACAAGTGCCGATAAGGATATCAACGCCCTTCTCTAGTGTTTCGCGCTGTGAATCATAACCTTCACCACCATAAACAACACCAACGCGCAAGCCAGTGCTTTTTGCCATTTCAACAGCATCTTTTTGGATTTGAACGGCAAGCTCTCGGGTTGGCGCCATAATAATCGCACGCGGATTATTATTGTTTGGTCTTTCTGACTGCATCAGTCGGTGGAATGTGGCGGCTAGAAAGGCAATGGTTTTACCTTCACCTGTTTGCGCTTGACCTGCGATATCTTTACCTTCAATCAGTACTGGCAACGATTTTGCCTGGATAGAAGTACATTGTTGAAAGCCCATGGCATGTAAACCGGTCACTACCTTTGGGTCAAGGTTTAAGTCGGCAAACTTTTTATCTGATAAGTGTGTTTTTTTCATGGCTGCTAGCTTAACAGGTAAGCAGTTAATAAAAAACTATTGATTATTTAATCTATGCCCCAATATAGAAGTTAATGATGATTTTTATCCTTGTTGTGGTTATTCCTTCCTTATTATTTGAGCGGGTCGGAATTAATTATATAAAAGGGTGATATATCTTGGTTTGGTATCTGGTGAAGATGACGTTATACTCTTCAACCATTAGGCATTTAGGCCACATACAACGGAGAAAATAATGAGCGATAAGATTGTTCAGCTAACAGATGATAGTTTTGAAGCAGATGTAATCAATGCATCTGGTCCTGTACTTGTTGATTTTTGGGCTGAATGGTGTGGTCCTTGTAAAATGATCGCCCCGCTATTAAATGACATTGCTGAAGAATACGACGGCAAAGTAACAGTAGCTAAATTAAACATCGACCAAAATGCTGGTACACCACCTAAGTACGGCATTCGTGGTATCCCAACGCTACTTTTATTCAAAGACGGTAACGTTGCAGACACTAAAGTTGGTGCTTTATCAAAAACTCAATTAAAAGAGTTTTTAGATAACAACTTATAATGAAAAAAGCCCTTTTTAGGGCTTTTTTGCTATTTGGCACCTAGAAAACCTAGAAAGAAAGGCCACTTTCTTTACCTATTTGGAAATTAATGCTAAGTTTAGCATTCAACCGACATTACATATCAACCAAAACACTTTCTATAATAATTTGCATTAGCCATCAGGCAATCAAACATATTAAATATTGTTAAGTACTCTCACTATGAATCTTACCGAACTAAAAGAAAAATCGATTAACGAATTGGTGCAACTTGCTGAGTCTATGAAACTTGAGCATCTCGCAAGGCATCGTAAACAAGATATTATTTTCGCTATCTTAAAAGCACACGCAAAAAGTGGTGAAGATATTTTTGGTGGTGGTGTACTTGAGATTCTTCAAGACGGTTTTGGTTTTCTGCGTTCTGCCGACTCATCATACTTAGCGGGTCCAGATGATATTTATGTATCACCAAGTCAAATTCGCCGTTTCAGCTTGCGAACGGGTGATACTATTCAGGGTAAAATTCGCCCACCTAAAGACGGTGAGCGCTACTTTGCACTATTAAAAGTGAATGAAGTTAACTTTGACCGCCCTGAAAACTCTCGTAATAAAATTTTATTCGAAAACTTAACACCGATTCATGCTAATGAACGTTTAGGTATGGAACGTGGTAATGGCTCAACGGAAGACATTACTGCACGTGTTCTAGATTTAGCATCGCCAATTGGTAAAGGTCAACGTGGTTTAATCGTTGCACCTCCTAAAGCAGGTAAAACGCTTTTACTACAAAATATTGCTCAAAGTATTGCTCATAATCACCCTGAGTGTGAGCTAATGGTATTGCTTATCGATGAGCGCCCTGAAGAAGTAACAGAGATGCAACGCCTCGTAAAAGGTGAAGTCGTAGCGTCAACATTTGATGAGCCAGCTAGCCGTCACGTGCAAGTTGCGGAAATGGTTATCGAAAAAGCTAAACGTTTAACTGAACACAAAAAAGATGTTGTTATCTTACTCGACTCTATTACGCGTTTAGCTCGTGCATACAACACCGTGATCCCTTCGTCTGGTAAGATTTTAACTGGTGGTGTAGATGCTAATGCATTACACCGTCCAAAACGCTTCTTTGGTGCAGCACGTAACATCGAGGAAGGTGGTAGTTTAACGATTATTGCAACAGCACTAATCGAAACTGGCTCAAAAATGGATGAAGTTATTTACGAGGAATTTAAAGGTACAGGTAATATGGAATTACACCTTTCTCGTAAAGTTGCTGAAAAACGCGTTTTCCCAGCTATTCACATTAACCGCAGTGGTACTCGTCGCGAAGAGTTATTAACTAAACCTGATGAGTTACAAAAAATGTGGATTCTGCGCAAGATTGTTCACGAGATGGGTGAAATCGATGCCATGGAATTCTTGATTGATAAATTGGCGATGACCAAAACCAATGATGAATTCTTTGATTCCATGAAACGTAAGTAAATCATATAGTTACTTTGGAGCCAGCGTTATCGCTGGCTTTTTCATTTTTGGTAGTTGCTACATGCACGGCATAAACGTTTATAAAACTTTAAATAAATTAATAGCTTGTATGAAAATTGAGAAAAAGGCGCTAAACGTACTTTTTTTGATGTTTTTTTATACCTTATCGGTTGAAGCATCAAATTTACGGGTTGTTACTGAGAATTCATATCCAGTTCAGTATTTAGAGAACGATGAAATTAAAGGTGAAAATGCTGAAACAGTAAAGAAAATGTTAGCCGCCGCTAACTTAACGCCTGATATTGAAGTATTGCCATGGGCACGTGCCTACAATATTGCGCTGGAAACACCGAATGTACTCATTTTTTCAATAGCTAGAACGCCTGCACGTGAGCATAGTTTTATTTGGGGCAGACCAATTACGGACCTCAGTTATTCATTGTACACATTAAAAGAAAACCAATTAGCCTTCTCTCAAATGCCTGTAGAGCAATTAAAAAAGTTAAGCATAGCCGCTATTCGTAATTCAGCTACAGAGCAATATTTAACGACAAAACAGTTTGAGAACATACAGCGTGTAAATAACCCCGTTCAAATGGTCACTATGCTTAATCAAAAGCGTATCGATGCGATCCCGGCAAACAGGACGAGTGTTGCCGCATTTTGTCAGAAAATGAGCCTAGATTGTGATCTGTTAGTAGAGTTTCATCCGTTACCTGTACCGTCAACTCAACTATATTTTGCATTTAGCAAAGGGACAGACCCTCAATTGATTAGTCGCTTATTGCAGGCTTATGACGAGTCAAATGAGATTGAAAAGCTCAACTAATTAATCTTCTTACTTTGGTTAATGCTTTCGACGATATCTCAAGCTATAATGCTCAGCAAATTTTAGAACGCAACGCTCAATGAAATACAACGACTTACGCGATTTTATCGAACAGCTCGAAGCCATGGGTCAGCTCAAAAGAATATCTCAACCGATTTCTACTGAGCTAACAATGACGGAAATTAGTGATCGTACTTTACGTGCTAAAGGTCCTGCTTTGCTTTTTGAAAACCCAATAGGGTTTGATATGCCAGTGCTTACCAACTTATTTGGTACGCCAGAGCGTGTTGCTCTTGCAATGGGGCAACCTGATCTAACAGCCTTAAGAGAACTGGGTAAGTTGCTTGCAATGCTTAAAGAGCCCGAGCCACCAAAAGGTTTTCGCGATGCGCTCAATAAAATTCCTGTATATAAAAAAGTGCTTAATATGCCGGCGAAGCATGTTAAGAAAGCAGCATGTCAGGAAGTTGTATTAACAGGTGATGATGTTGATTTAACAAAATTACCTATTCAACTATGCTGGCCTGGTGATGTTGCGCCATTGATTACATGGGGGTTGACGATTACGAAAGGCCCTCACAAAAAACGTCAGAACCTTGGTATTTATCGTCAACAGCTATTGGGTAAGAACAAGGTTATTATGCGATGGTTGTCGCATCGAGGCGGAGCATTGGACTTTTTTGAATGGAAAAAAGAACATCCAGGTGAAAAATTCCCAGTTTCGGTTGCATTAGGCGCTGATCCGGCAACGATTTTAGGCGCTGTTACTCCTGTTCCTGATACGTTATCTGAATATGCTTTTGCTGGCTTATTACGTGGTAGTAAAACTGAAGTTGTTAAATCAGTGAGCAATGATTTGCAGGTGCCGGCATCAGCTGAAATCGTGCTAGAGGGTTATATTGATCCAGACGAAATGGCACCAGAAGGTCCATATGGTGATCACACAGGTTACTACAATGAAGTAGATGACTTCCCGGTGTTTACTGTGACGCATATCACGCAGAGGCAAAAACCGATATATCACAGTACTTATACAGGTCGTCCGCCTGATGAACCTGCAATATTAGGTGTTGCATTAAACGAAGTGTTTGTACCTATTATTCAAAAGCAATTTCCTGAAATTGTTGATTTCTATTTGCCGCCAGAAGGTTGCTCGTATCGTATGGCAGTGGTAACGATTAAGAAACAATATCCAGGACATGCGAAACGCGTAATGATGGGTGTATGGTCTTTCTTGAGACAGTTTATGTACACCAAATTTGTTATCGTTTGCGATGATGATGTTAATGCGCGTGATTGGAATGATGTTATTTGGGCGATGACAACACGTATGGACCCAACCAGAGATACTACGTTAATAGATAATACACCGATTGATTATCTAGATTTTGCATCTCCTGTGTCTGGTTTAGGTTCAAAAATGGGTCTAGATGCGACGAATAAATGGCCTGGTGAAACCGATCGAGAGTGGGGTGTCCCCATCGTGATGGATGATGCCGTTAAACAAGAAGTAGATGAAATTTGGCAGTCACTCGGTATTTTAGATTAGCTGAGTGGCTTTGATCGCCAACCAAGATGTAAGGTTTAGTATGAAAACAATTACCTGTCAGGTAGAACAACTTAGTCCGCTAACAGAGCATGTATACAAGGTATTATTGAAGCCTGAGCAAGCTGTTTCATTTGAAGCGGGACAATATTTAAATTTTGTCATGAGTGAAGATGATAAACGTCCTTTTTCAATTGCTAGTGCACCTGAAAGTGATTTGATAGAGCTACAAATCGGTGCCTTTGGTGCGGATAGTTACCCGATGCAGGTCATTGATCGAATTAAATCGTCGGACACTGTTCAGATTGAAGTACCTGCAGGAAAAGCGCAATTTAGAGCGGACAGTGAGCGTCCGATTTTATTACTTGCTGGTGGCACTGGGTTTTCTTACATCAAATCAATCTTTGAACATTTAGTGAATGTTAATTGCCAACGTCCTGTCATTGTTTATTGGGGGCTGCGTGAACCAAGTGCATGTTATGAGTTAGAAAAGACGGCACAAACAATCGCTAAATTAGCGCATGCGAGCTTTATTCCTGTGGTTGAAAATCCAGATGCAGATTGGCAAGGGAAAGTAGGCTTAGTGCATGAAGTAGCAATGAAAGATATTGTGAGCTTTGAACCTTACGATATCTATCTTGCAGGTCGATTCGATATGGTGGGTAAAGTACGTCAAGATTTCATAGAACAAGGTGGAATTAAAGAGCACATGTTTGCAGACGCATTCGCCTTTATCTAACAAACACGTTTCCAATGCTTAAAGCCAGTATGTATTACCATACTGGCTTTTTTATTTGCCACCTACTAAATGCTAAGATTTTTTAGTCCAATCATGCAGATAACTCCTTGGTCTTTGGTCGGTTTATCGCTAAAGTAGGTGAAAATTTAGTAAGAATAGAAAGAAAAGGATATTCATGAATAGTTGGCAAAAATTCGGTGTGATGACGCTTGTCGCTACCGTTGCGTTAATGAGCCTAACAGCTTGCTCGCCAAAAAATTCAGAAGAGCGCTGGAATAAAACGGTAAACAATGTTTCCAGTGGTGTTGTTAGTATTCAAACTGACGTGCCTCTGAGTTTTGATGGACGGTGGAACAGGAGTAGCTATGCAACGGGCTTTGTTGTTGATGCGACTCAAGGTATTATTTTAACCAATCGTCACGTGATTACGCCTGGTCCAGTTACCGCTAAAGCCATTTTAGTAAACAATGAAGAAATAGATTTAACACCGCTGTATTTTGACCCTATCCATGACTTCGGCTTTTTCAAGTACGACCCTGCACAGATAAAGCACTTGCAGCCCCATGAGTTTATCTTGAGCGACAAAACGCCTGAAATTGGTGAATCAATTCGTATTATTGGTAATGATGCGGGTCAAAAGATATCGATACTCGACGGTACTATTTCTCGTTTAGATCGAGATGCTCCGCAATACGGGAAAGGCAATTATAACGACTTCAACATCTATTATATCCAAGCCGCAACATCCTCTTCTGGCGGTTCATCTGGGGCCCCTGTTGTTAACATCAAGGGCGAAGCCGTTGCATTGAATGCCGGTAGCCAAACTAAGTCTGCTAATGCCTTTTATTTGCCATTGTCTCCAATTAAAGAGGCGCTGTTGAAGCTGCAACAAGGCAAAGAAATTAACCGAGGTACCTTAAAAACAACGTTTAACTCGACGCCATATGCAGAGCTACAAAGGCTTGGATTAAGCGATGATTTGGAGAAAAAATATCGTGACAAATATCCTAGTTTGAAAGGATTATTGGTTGCCAGAAATATTATCCCGCAAAGCTCTGCCGACAGTCAGTTACAAGTTGGCGATATATTGCTTGAGATTAATGATCAAGATGCGGTTAACTTTACCCAGCTGGCTTCAGCGCTTAATCAGCATGTAGGCCAAGTTATCAAGATAAATGTTATTCGACGCGGACAGGCCATGAGCCTAAATGTACAAGTTGATGATTTGCACGACTTGAGCCCGCAAACGATCGTCAAATTTGATGGTAGTATTTTTCACACGTTGTCATATCAACAAGCGCGCCACTTTAACAAACCTATTGAAGGTGTTTATGTCGCGAATTCCGGTGGCTCATTTAAAAAAGCAGGGGTGCCTGATAAAAGTGTCATCACTGAATTTAACGGACAAAAGATTACGCATGTTGACCAGTTAAATGCGGCCTTCCAAGAAATTGATAATGGCACAAAAGTGCATTTGCGTTACTTTGATTTTTCAACGCCAAGGTCGACCAACTACAGCCTGGTAGAGATTAATCGAAAATGGTTCGAACATAGTCGATGTGAAAAAACCGCCACTCTCCCTTATTGGCCGTGTCAGAAGTATCAAGATGAAAACAGGGATGCAGTAGCCACTGATACAAATAATGGTCAGCTGGCGATTGTTGATTCTAAGCGTCTAGAGGACACACTCGTTAGAGTTTCTTTTAGTAGCCCATACTCTATCCAAGGTCGTAGTGGTGATAAAAACCATTACGGCACAGGTGTTATTGTTGATATCGAAAAAGGATGGGTAGTTGTCGCGCAAAGTGTCGCATTTAGCAAATTAGGAGACGTTAAACTGACCTTCAACAATCGTTTTGAGATTGATGCCAAGGTTGAGTATATCCATCCACTTCATAACTTAACGTTACTTTCATATCAGCCAAGTGATTTACCCAATGTACAAGTTTCACAGGCTGTACTTAGCGATAAACCAATGGAAAAAGGTGAAACGATTGTCCAAATGGGCCTGAATTATGATGGCGTCGTTGAATATCGTGAAACCCAAGTTGATACAACAGAAGAGTTTTGGTTGCGTGATTACAATGTTCCTCAGTTTATAGATAAAAACATTCAAGCAACCCATTTTGTTAACCCTAACCCTGAAATTGACGGCATTATCGTTAACAGTGACTATCAAGTTGCAGGTTTGTGGTTTGTTTTCGATGCAGCTGATGCTTCTGGTAAAAATCAAAGTAGCTCAATTGCGGGGTTATCGGTTCATTATGTCAAAGAGATGATTGAGCACATGAACTTACAAACGCCAATATACTCGCTTGATATCTCTATGACGATGATTCCCCCGGTTGATGCACTTCAAATGGGCTTACCTGATCAATGGCTAACACGATTACAAGAAACAAATCCGAAAAACAAAGTGTTGGCTATTTATAATGTGTCGACAAGTTCTAATAGTGCTGAATTCTTGAAGCGTGGTGATATTCTACTCGCTATTAACGACACGCCGGTTTCGACCTTTAAGCAAGTGGAAAAGCTATCACAGGCGCCAAGTGTTGACGTGACATACTTCAGTCAAGGACAAATCAAAACATCATCAATAGCGACCCAAGCATTATATGGAACCGATATAGACCAAGTTCTGTTTTGGTCTGGATTGTACTTGCATGCACCGCATCGAGCTGCCCAACTTCAAGGTAACGTTAGCTCTGAAGGGGTTTATGTTGCGAGCTATCAATATGGTTCACCTGCAACTCGATATGGAGTGTTTGCAATGCAACGCATTGTAGAAATTGATGGTGAGAAAATTAGTACCACACAAGACTTTATTCAAGCTGTAAAAGGGAAAAAGCATCAGGAGTCGGTGCTAATTAAAACCATAGATTTTAATAACAATCCAAAAGTAACAACCTTGAAAGTCAATAACCATTATTGGCCATTTTACGAGTTGAGATATGAAAACGGTCAATGGATTAAGATTGATCATTCTGTCGCACTTTAAATACATACTCTGTAACAATTTAATTTGTTAAATACTTGTTAATCATAGTGGCGCTATAGTCGTGTTGTAGCGCCACCTGACCTTCTTTATCTTACCTTTTCAAGAATCTGTTATTACACATGGTCGAGGACATAGTGCTGTGTTTTTGCTAGATTATTTCGCGTAATAATCATTAAGGAGAAAGAGATTTGCGCAAATTTATTAAGTTGCTCTCTGGTGTCTTTTTGTTATCTGCATCGGTCCACGTTAGTGCTAATGCAGATGCGCCTGAATACCAGAAGCCATCTAAAGAGATACTCGAGCTGGTCGACGTTAAGCTCGCCCCCTACACATTAATCGATGACGCGCGTAAGCATATGGTATTGCTATCTCGCGATACATATAAATCGATTGAAGAACTATCTATTAAAGAAATGAGGCTTGCGGGTTTACGTATTGATCCAAAAACTAATATTGGTAGCCGAATTACGTACTTCAACGATATTAAAATTCAAAACGTAGGTGATACAAAGCGTAAATCTGTGAAAGGTTTACCTGAAAAACCACGTTTCGCCAATTTTGTTTGGTCGCCTAATCAAAAATACATTGCGATGACGCATACGACGGCAACGGGTGTTGAGTTGTGGGTACTTGACGTTGCTAAAGCCAAAGTGCGCAAACTAACCAAAGCGACGCTTAACGCTAACATGGGCAATCCAATTGACTGGATGCAAGACAATAAGTCGTTGTTAGTTAAAATGTTACCAGAAGATCGCAAACCTTTGATTAACGCTGAAGCGGCTATTCCTGTAGGTCCAACAATTAGTGTAAGTGATGGTAAAAAAGCTCAAAACCGCACATACCAAGACTTATTAAAAAATAAAAACGACGAGTTTAACTTCGAACAATTAGCGCGTTCTGAAATTAAAGTCGTTTCTCTCAAGGGTAAAGTTAAAGACTGGGCAGATGCAGGTATGTTCGGTGGTATTTCAGTGTCACCAAATGGCAAGTATGTTCTTGTGACTCAGTACCAACGCCCATTTTCATATTTAGTACCATACCGTCGCTTTCCAATGACATCGACGGTCTATTCTAAAAAAGGTAAAGCCGTCGAAGAAATTGTTTCTGTACCGTTAATTGAAGACTTACCAAAAGGTTTCATGTCGGTGCGAGAAGGCCGCCGTAATATCGCATGGCGAAATGATAAGCCAGCGACACTTTACTTTGTTGAAGCATTAGACGGTGGTGACGCTGCTAATGAAGTAGCACATCGTGATCAACTTAGTGAGCTGGACGCGCCGTTTAGTGGTGACGCAAAACCATTAATGAAAAGCATCAACCGCCTATATACAGTTATGTGGGGTGATGATGACAACGCGTTAGCGGTTGATTACTGGTGGAATACTCGAAATACCAAAACGTATTTATTCAACCCGTCAAACGCTGAGCAGGCACCGGTTGTACTTTATGACCGCAACTACCAAGATGCATATAGTGATCCTGGCAACATCGTGACTCGCCGAAATGAGTTCGGCCGTTCAGTAATGGCGATGGATGAAGGTCAAGTTTATATGCTTGGTGATGGTTTTAGTGATAAAGGTCAATTTCCATTTCTTGATCGCTTAACGCTAGCAAGCAAAGAAACGGAACGTTTATACCAGTCTCCATACACTGACAGAATTGAAGATCTACGTGATTTTGACGTAAAGAATCAACAACTACTAGTGCGCATTGAATCAAGCGACCAATACCCGAACTACTTCTTCCGTAACTTAGGAAGTGATGATCTTCAGCAATTGACAGACTTTGCAAACCCTTTCCAAAGCCTGCAAAACGTTAAGAAAGAAGTCATTAACTACAAACGAGATGACGGTTTAGACTTAACAGGTACATTATATTTACCGACAAACTACGAAGAAGGTAAGCGTTACCCAATGATTCTTTGGGCTTATCCGCGTGAATACAAAGATAAGAGTAGTGCTGGTCAAAACACGCAGAACCCGAATGAGTTTACGTACCCATTCTGGGGCTCACCAATTTACTGGGTTAAGAAAGGTTACGTAGTACTTGATGATGCAGCGTTCCCTATCGTCGGTGAAGGTGATGAAGAGCCTAATGACACGTTTAGAACGCAGTTAGTTGCCAATGCAAAAGCGGCAATAGATACATTGGACGAGCGTGGTCTTATTGATCCTGAGCGTGTTGCTGTTGGCGGTCATAGTTATGGTGCATTCATGGTAGCGAACCTGTTATCACATTCTGATCTTTTTGCTGCGGGTATTGCTCGTAGTGGTGCATACAATAGAACATTGACGCCATTTGGCTTCCAATCAGAAGAACGCTCTTACTGGGAAGCACCAGAGGTCTACTACACTATGTCGCCATTTATGCATGCTGATAAAATGAAAACACCATTGTTGTTAATCCATGGTGAAGCTGACAACAATAGTGGTACATATCCATTGCAAAGTGAGCGTTACTTTAATGCGCTAAAAGGCTTAGGGGCAACGGCAAGGCTGGTTATGTTACCGAAAGAGTCTCATGGCTATCGCGCAAAAGAAAGCATCATGCACTTATTGTGGGAGCAAGATGAATGGCTCGAAAAATACGTGAAAAATAAGAAGAAGTAATTAACGCTTGTTCACAAATAAAAAAGCCCGGTACATACCGGGCTTTTTTTATGGAAACTCATTTATTTGTCTAATTCAACGGCTTTGTACAAGGTTGCGTTAGCTTCTTGAACTTTGTTTTGCGCCACCAATGCGTTACTAAACATCAAGTAGTCCTGTTTATCCATATGGTAGTGCTCAAGCTGCGCTAATGAGTGAAACGCCTTACCCGCCATATCCCAGTCTTTAGTCTGTCCAGCAACGTGCCCTAAATAACTTAGCCATACTCCATTTTCTGGTTGCTTTTGCACAATTTTTTGCACACTTGCGATTACATCATCAGCTCTAGTAAGTGGCAAATCACGCAGAGATTTAAGCAATTCAACATTAGTACCTGGTTTAATTAGCGGCAATAACACTTTGCTTAGACCTTGTTGAATACTATTTTTCGCTAACACGTGAGCATAACAAGCAATCACTGTTTCACGTTGCTTTACCTTGCGTGGTAAGTCCTGCCAATATTTTTGTAGCGCTTCATTGCTCTGCTCGCGAATAATCAAATTGAACTGACCGCTAAATGCTTTTTGTTCCCACTGACAAACTTCACTTTCACTGATGTTCTTATCTTTGCGTGCACGCACTAAGTATTCTATCGCGCTATCAAAGCGCAACTCAGCAAGAGAAAGCGAAATTTCTAAAGCAAGTAAACGTGGTTCATGTCCGAGGTGACGATGGTATTCATTAAGCAGTTTGCGTGCTTTATCGTATTCTTCAAGTGCTAGTAACGTATTAAGACGCACCAACGCACTTTCGATGTTGTGTTTTGTGTTTTCGCTGCTTTCTAAATATTGCAAGTAATGCAAGGTGCTCGCTTTATCACCTTGTTTTTGGGCGCTGTCGGCTGCAATCAGGTATGCAACATCTTCGTTACTGATAGGCTCGGCACTTTTTACTGACAACGTCTCAGCGGATTTGTAATCACCGAGAATATAAGACGCAATACCTTTTCGGAAATCTCTTTTTGCTTTTCGTTGACTGGCAAGTGAGAACTTTCGCCATGCGCCAAAACTGAAATTAACGCCACCTTTTACAACTCGCAGCATGATAAATAGCGCAATAAACGTGAAAAATAGCAGTACCGAAGCCGTTACGACGGTTGATTCAATGGTAATATTGCCCATAGCGATCAAGATATAACCCTTCTCACCAATTAGTATTGGGCTTATCGCAACAGCGAGCAAAAATAATAAAATAAACAGAATTAGATTTTTCATGCGCTGCCCTCATCTTCCTTGTCGGTTGATACGGGCTTAGGCATTGGTAACTTTTCTAATAATGGAACCTGTTTAGGTGTTTGATTAGGTTGATACTCGAGTGTTTGCGAAATGGCTTTTAATGAACGTAGTTGCGTTGGCAACGGAAGGTCAATTACCGCTTTATTTAGCTCTGCTAAACGCTCATTAAATCGGATAACTTGTTGACTGTCCATATCGTAATAACTCATTAACCATGCTTGTACATCAGCAATGCTTTGGCCAAATAATTCTGAGTTTTTACGCGTTACCGCCCATTGAGCCACTTGTAATTTTAAGCTCAAATTCTGTTGCAAGTTTTCTTGTTGGCTCGGTGACAATAATGCTTCAACATTTGCTGTTCTTCGGCGCACCGTGATGAAGTCTTCCATTAGGCGTTGCCATGATTTCGATAGGTTTTCACGCCAGTCATCAGTGTTATCGCTCAACGTGAAGTCTGGTTCTTGCTCTGCACTATCAGGTGTATAAGCAAGTGCTAGCGGAAGGGTTTCGATCTGATTTTCAAGACCGATCAATGTTAAAATAACCGACTCGCTCTCTAATGCAGGTAATAGCGAGAGTTGCTCGATATCTTGGTGTATTACCTCACGAAGAGGCAATAAATTAGGATCGTTTAATTCCGTTAACCGGTTGTCGGCATCTCTTAGTAATGTAATAGCGCCTTGAGTATCGTCTTCTAACCAAATAGCTCGTGATGCTAAACGTACTAAGTACTGAGCTTCATGCAACAACCAATCACTTGAACGCATATCTTTAAGCGCACTAACATCATTTGATAGTCGAGTGAGCTCTTGAGAAACTCGAGCTAACTCGGACTCTCCACCTTGCTGAGCAGTTGCTATTCTCTCTTCAAGTTGATTCGCTTGCTTAGTTACCAATGCAGTGATTTGACGCTGGTTATCTTGTTCAAGCTTGGCATTGGCGTCGGATGCTTGTTGATTAATAACGATCAATTGCTGCTGGTACCAATAAAATATACCAGCACAACCAGCAATAGCGATTAGCGCAAGAAATAGCGCAAAGCCAGCTAATTTATTGCTACCTTTAGTTTCTTGTCTCGCCGTTTTATTCTCTGAAGTCGCCGTTCTTTTACTCGATGCAGTCTTTTCGGTTTTTTCGTAGTTAGCCGTGTTATTTGTCGACGCTTTTTTATCTTCTACTGCGCCTTTTGTTGGCTCGCTAACATTATCCTTAGCAGGTTTCTCTGGTGCAGTTGCCTCGAGTTTCTCGTCCACTACGTTATCAGAAGTGTTTGAATCTGCAGGCGTTGATTTTTTATCGGTCATAGTTACTTCCATTTTGGCAAGCTTCCAATAGATCTTGGTTACTCGCACCTTTGGCTAGAATAATATGGGTTAATTCTAACTGCTTTGCTTTTGCGTAAATCCGTGAACTGGCAACAACCCAAGTACATGATCTTTGCCAATAATTATCAGTCGTTACTAGTAATTTTGCCATTTTTTCTAAAATAGCGACACTAGAGCAAATAATAAAGTTTATCCCCTCATCATGCCACTGCTGTGCTATTTGTGGTTTAAATGTTCGCCATAAACGCAGGTAACTTTGTAAATATTTTACCTGCGCACCACGCTTTGTTAACTCATCAAACATTAGCTCTCTGCCGTTTTCACCTCGCACGATGATGATATCTTTGGTATCGACATGCGCTAATTCATCGAGGGCTAATACACCTTCACTGTTTTGCTGTAATGGTGTGACGGCACTAACACCGAGTTGTTTTAGCGTTTCTTGAGTAGCTTTTCCCACTGCGATAAAGAGGGTGACTTGCCATCGACTGATAGGCACTTGTGCATTGGCTAACTCGACCGCGGCTTGAGAGACAAAAATGGCGATGTCTGCTTGCGGTAACGAGGTTGTTAATGGCGTGGGCTGATAGGTAAACAGTGGCTCAAAGCGCGCTTTGATGCCTTGTTGTTGAAGGAGTGAAACAAGTGCTCGGCCTTTGGGTTCAGGCCGAGTTACTAATACGTGCGGATTAGG
Source organism: Thalassotalea loyana (assembly GCF_030161435.1). Classification (GTDB taxonomy): domain Bacteria; phylum Pseudomonadota; class Gammaproteobacteria; order Enterobacterales; family Alteromonadaceae; genus Thalassotalea_G; species Thalassotalea_G loyana. The sequence goes on from NZ_BSSV01000005.1 coordinate 179,468, forward strand.
CTTGATCATAAACCTGCTTAAGAATTTTATCAGCGCCCATGCTTAATAAATCTTGTGCAAGGTTTCGACCTAACTGCTCAGCATCATTCTTGTGGCCCATGGCTGACTTTTCGATGACTTCTGAACCGTCAACAGCGCCAACTAAGCCTTTCAAATGAACTTGGTCACCATCTAACGTTGCAAATGCGCCAATTGGCACTTGGCAGCCACCTTCAAGTGCACGGTTCATTGCGCGCTCTGCTAGCACCCTAATACGCGTTTGTTCACAGGCTAATGGTGCCAATAATGCCTTTATTTGTTCATCATCCGTTCGACACTCGATACCTACAGCACCTTGGCCATTAGCAGGTAACATGACGTCTGGTTCAATGAACTCTTTGATACGTTCAGGCATTTCCAAGCGGATTAATCCTGCTGCTGCCAGAATGATCGCATCGTATTGACCCTCGTCTAATTTTTTTAGACGGGTATTTACATTGCCGCGTAAATCGCGAATATCCAGATCTGGTCGCATTGCTTTGATTTGGCATTGCCGGCGTAAACTCGATGTACCGACAATCGCTCCTTCAGGTAACTCTGCTAAGCTTGCGATAGTATTTGAAACAAATGCATCGCGCGGATCTTCTCGTGGACAAATAATCTCTAAGCCTAACCCCTCTGGAAATTCGACAGGAACATCTTTCATCGAATGAACAGCGATATCAGCACGATTTTCTAACATTGCTACTTCAAGTTCTTTTACAAAAAGACCTTTACCACCTACTTTGGCCAATGGTGTATCTAAAATAATATCGCCTTTGGTGACCATAGGTACTAGCTCTACCTTAATGTCATCATGGAAGTGCTCAAGTTGAGCTTTTACATATTCAGCTTGCCATAATGCAAGAGCGCTTTTGCGTGTTGCAATGCGTACAGTTGGAGTCATGAAACTACCTTAATTTATTCAGCACTTAATTCTATAGTTGCTTCGGCTTGCACGCTTACTGCGTTAGATAAAAACTGCCAAAGCTCTCCGCCACCGCGTTTGTCTTGCCATGAATCGTTGTCAAAAACGAAATGATGACCATTAAACTTAGTCGCAACCCATATTTCATGTAATGGTGCTTGTTTGTTAATAATGATTTTAGAGCCATTCTTGAACGCTAATGTGAGCATTGAACCTACGCTTTCGTAATCAATATCAACGCCACAATCTTCAATGGCCTCTTCAATTGCCAGTAATAAGTCGTCAGCAATTAAATTGTATTGGCTATCGTTCATAATTATCCTTTAACTCGTCTAATGTAGCAATTTTATTCCCCAAAACACTGATATACGTCAAGGTAATAAAATTCGTTGTATAAAACCGATTATAAAACGTCTATCATGGTAAAAAAACTCGAAACACCAATTATCTATTGGTAAATAGTGCATATGAACAAACAAAAAGTTATTTTATCCGTTTGTGGTTTATTGGTTTTGTGTTTATCTGGCTGCGGTTTAAGTGGCGACCTTTATCAAGAACCACCTGAGAAAAACACGCCAACATCATCTTCACAGGAACAATAATTCGTGGATTACTTTAATCGCCATGGTGAGTCATTATATGCTGAGAACTGCTCTGTTACTGCGTTAGCAAAAGAATATGGCACGCCATTGTATGTTTATTCGAGAGCGACAATTGAACGTCACTGGCATGCTTTCGACAACGCAGCAGGCGAACAACCTCATATGGTTTGTTACGCCGTAAAAGCGAATAGTAACTTAGCGGTATTAAATACAATGGCGCGCTTAGGTAGTGGTTTTGATATTGTCTCGCAAGGTGAGTTAGCGCGTGTTATTCAAGCCGGCGGTGACCCTACTAAGGTGGTCTTTTCAGGTGTCGGAAAAACATCAAAAGAAATCGCTTATGCACTAGATAAAAACATTTATTGCTTCAATGTTGAGTCAGCAGCAGAGCTAGAACGTATCAACCAAGTGGCGCTCAATGAAGGTAAAGTGGCTAATGTCTCATTACGTGTTAATCCTGACGTAGATGCTGGTACCCACCCATATATTTCCACTGGCCTAAAAGAAAATAAATTTGGCGTCAGTATCGATGAAGCTATTTCTATTTATCAAAAAGCTGCACAAATGAAGGGCATAGCTGTCAAAGGTATTGATTGTCACATTGGTTCGCAATTGACAGAAATGGCGCCTTTTTTAGATGCATTAGATCGCGTCTTAGCTTTGATTGACCGATTAGCCGAAATGGGGATCACGCTCTCTCACTTAGATGTCGGCGGTGGTCTTGGCGTTCGTTATGATGATGAAGAGCCCCCACATCCAAATGATTACGCAAAAGCGTTAGCGGAAAAGCTCGCTGGCTATGATCTCACGTTAATTTACGAGCCAGGCCGAGCAATAATGGCAAATGCTGGTATTTTGGTTACCGAGGTTGAGTTTTTAAAAACGAATGAAGGTCGAAATTTTGCCATTGTTGACGCAGCAATGAATGATTTAATTCGTCCATCACTTTACCAAGCCTACCAACAAATTATTTCAGTTGAGGATACTCAACGTGATGATGTTGAAGCGAAAGCCTATGATATTGTTGGTCCTATTTGTGAGACCGGCGACTTTTTGGGTAAAGAGCGCGTTCTTGCGATAAAAGCGGGCGATCTTTTAGCGGTGCGCTCTGCGGGTGCTTATGGTTTTACAATGAGCTCAAATTACAATTCACGCCCTCGAGTGGCTGAAGTCATGGTTGATGATGAGCAATCTCATTTAATTCGTCAACGCGAAACTATCGAGAGTCTATGGCAAGGCGAATCAATTTTGCCGGGCGATAAAGAGGATTAAGAAGAGCTGAATGTTAGTTAATTTTTCAAAAATGCATGGTTTAGGTAACGATTTTTTGGTGTTAGATAATGTCACCCAAAATGTGTTTTTGTCTAACGACCAAATTAAGCAGTTAGCTGACCGAAATTTTGGTGTTGGTTTTGACCAATTGTTAGTTGTGGAGCCACCTTACGATCCTGATTTAGATTTTCATTATCGTATCTTCAATGCCGATGGCAGTGAGGTAAGTCAATGTGGTAATGGCGCTAGATGCTTTGCTAAGTTTGTCCGATTAAAAGGACTGACTAACAAAACTAAAATTAAGGTGTCGACTTCATCTGGCAAAATGACGTTGTTTGTAGAGCGTGACGGCAATATTTCCGTGCATATGCCTGTCCCTCAATTAGAACCGGGTCAAATTCCATTTCAAGCACAAAAAAAAGAAGGCACTTACATTATTCGCACAGAAGATGAGACGGTTTTTTGTGGTGCCGTATCCATGGGTAATCCTCATTGCGTGGTTACTGTTGAGGATATTGATGCTGCACCAGTTGAGACGTTGGGAGCCGAGATATCACATCATGAACGTTTTCCTAAGCAGGCTAATGTCGGCTTTATGGAAATCGTTTCAGAGAAATTTATTAAACTACGTGTATACGAGCGTGGCGCTGGCGAAACACTAGCGTGTGGTAGTGGAGCATGTGCTGCGGTCGTTGTTGGTCAAATTCAGAAAAAGCTTGCCAATCAAGTGACGGTAGAACTTCCTGGTGGTAAATTACGTATCTTTTGGAAAGGGCCTGGACATTCAGTCAAAATGTCAGGACCCGCAGTGCACGTATTCGACGGACAATTACATATATGAACAACGACAACAACCTTCAGAACACCCAAGAAAAATTAGATGCAGACATTGAAGGTGTTGCAGATGAAATGATCGCCAAAGTAGGCGCTCAAGCAACAGAACAACTTGTTGCTGATTACTTGATTCAACACCCTGAGTTTTTTCAACGTCACAATGATTTAGTTGGTGCTCTTAGATTACAGGATGAACAACGTGGTGTTGTTTCTTTGGTTGAACGACAACAACAAGTCTTGCGCCAGAAAGTACAAGGTTTAGAAGAAGAAATTACTCACCTTATGTCGACTGCGCAACAAAATGAACGTTTATTTTTCTTGTACAGTGACATGTATATGAGAATGATTGATTGTCAAAGTGCGGGTGAAATCATTGATTGTATTCATCAGGCTTGTACACAATTACTTTCGCTTGCCGATTGCAAATTATGGTTAGTTGATAGCCAACTCGATCATCAAAATGTCAGTAAAAATGATTGTTATGGTGTCATGCAAAATCGATTTGCAAAAACGGACTATTATTTTGGTCGAATCCAACAAAGTGAACAAGAAATGATTTTTTCGGAGCCTACTGATGGTTCCGTCGTTCTGATCAAGTTGGAAAACCGAGAGCAAGCGATAGGGTTTATCGCGATCAGCTCACAAGATGCTGAGCACTTTGACCCAACAATGGATACCCTTTTGTTAGAACAGTTTAGAAAGCTAGTGGGTAAGTTACTTGCACAGCACCTTGCTAGTGAATAGCCGAGGGCACAAATGAAGTTTTACCGCCGTTTGAAAGCGGTCAAAGCCATTAGTTTTGACCTAGATGACACCCTATATAGTAATCGTGAGCAAATGATTGCTGCGGATGTTGCGATGAATAAACACTTCAATGAGGTGCTCACTCAACATGGCTTGCCTGCGCAAGACTACAGCGCAAAATTTTGGTGGCCATATCGCCAAGCAGTTGTAAAACAAACCCCAGCGTTAAAACACGACGTGACTAAAGTACGTGAAGTTGTTTATGACTATGGTTTGAAAAAGCTGGGATTAGCTGATGAAATTGCCGCTCGTCTTGCAAAGCAGGGCTTAGCGTACTTTTTAGAGCAGCGAAGTAACTTTACGGTTGGGCAAGATACACTCAACTTTTTGGCGCAACTTGCTGAAAAATTTCCGTTAGTTGCTATTACTAATGGTAATGTCGATGTCCAGCGAGTTGGTCTTTCACCTTACTTTACGCACATTTTCTTGGCAGGTGACGGCAACTTGCAAAAGCCCGATAGCGATATGTTTAACCAAGCTTGCCAACTACTCGACATATCTCCACACGCGTTACTTCACGTTGGAGACTGTGGCCATGCCGATATTTTTGGCGCAATGCGCGCTGGTTGTCAAAGTGCATGGCTTAATAAATATGATGTTGGCAAACCATTGAAAGTTTTGCCAAATCTAGAAATTTCGAGTGTCGAACAACTTTTACAGTTACCTTCATAGGTACATTGAGATCCCATAATGGATGTTTCTGATTTAATTGATGGCTTGAATGACAAGCAAAGAGAAGCCGTTGCTGCACCATTACAAAACATGTTGGTGCTTGCAGGCGCAGGTAGTGGTAAAACTCGTGTGTTAGTCCATCGCATAGCGTGGCTAATGAAAGTTGAGAAAGCCTCTCCCCATAGTATTTTAGCGGTAACGTTTACCAATAAAGCGGCTGCTGAGATGCGGGCTCGTGTTGAGCAAACTACGGGTGGCGGTGTTCACGGTATGTGGATAGGTACCTTTCACGGGTTAGCCCATCGTTTACTTCGCATGCACTTTCAAGAAGCTAAGTTGCCACAAAATTTCCAAGTTTTAGATTCGGACGACCAAACTCGATTAATTAAACGCATTCTCAAAGCGTTGAATATTGATGAAAAACGCTGGCCGGCAAAACAAATACAGTGGTACATCAATGGCAAAAAAGATGAAGGTATTCGTCCGCAGCATATTGAAGATAGTTATGATCCAACCGAACAAATGTTCGTCAAAGTTTATCAAGCCTATCAAGAAGCATGTGATCGTGCAGGATTAGTTGATTTTGCTGAACTACTATTGCGTGCCCACGAATTATGGCTGAATAACCCTGTTTTACTGCATCATTATCAACAACGCTTTCGTCATATTTTGGTAGACGAATTTCAAGATACCAATGCCATTCAGTATGCGTGGCTAAGCATACTTGGTGGTGAACAAGGCCGTGTCATGATCGTTGGCGATGACGATCAGTCAATTTATGGTTGGCGTGGCGCAAAAATTGAAAATATTCAACGCTTTTTGGATGATTTTGATGGCGCACAGACGATACGACTAGAGCAAAACTATCGTTCGACGGCCAACATTCTACAAGCTGCAAATAGCTTGATTTCCAATAACAACAATCGTTTAGGTAAGGATTTGTGGACGCAAGATGGCGACGGAGAAAAGATTTCCATCTACACGGCGTTTAATGATTTGGATGAAGCACGCTTTATCTCTGATCGAATTACCACGTGGCGCTCGCAAAATGGCTCGCTTGACGATGTTGCAATCTTATATCGTAACAATGCGCAGTCACGCATTCTTGAGGAAGCGTTACTAAAAGAGCACTTACCTTATCGCATTTATGGCGGTCAGCGCTTTTTTGATCGTCAAGAAATCAAAGATGCGCTTGCTTACCTTCGTTTAATTGCTAACCGCGATGACGACGCCTCATTTGAGCGTATTGTAAATACACCAACACGTGGTATTGGTAATACGACATTGAGTTTAGTGAGAGATGCTGCGCGTAGCTTAGAGATGACCATGTGGCAAGCGTGTCAGCATATGCTTAGCAATGAAGAACTCAAAGGGCGTAGCGCAAAAACAATTAAGAATTTCATTGATTTAATTGATCAGTTAGAAGATGATGCCATTCATCTTAATCTTGATCAGCAAGCCGATTATGTTATTAAAAACAGTGGCTTAAAAGCAATGTATGAAGCTGAAAAAGGTGAACGAGCACAAGCACGAATTGAAAACTTGAACGAATTAGTGACGGCGTGTCAGACGTTTGAGAAAGATCCTGAGCTTGAAGAAGAAATGACCGACCTCAATGCGTTCCTAACGCATGCGTCGCTGGAGGCGGGTGAATCTCAAGCCGATGATTATGAACCAGCGGTGCAACTTATGACGATGCATAGTGCTAAAGGTTTGGAGTTCAAGTTGGTCTTTATTGCTGGGCTTGAGGAAGGAATGTTTCCTTCGCTTCAGTCGGCTGAAGAGATTGGTCGATTAGAAGAAGAGCGACGATTATGTTACGTCGGCATGACACGTGCGATGGAGAAGCTATACTTATGTCATGCGGAGTCACGTCGTTTGTATGGGCAAGAGAAATATCACAAGCAAAGCCGCTTTATACGTGAGCTACCAAGTGAATGTATTGAAGAGATACGATTACAACAACAAGTGAGTCGCCCGGTAACAAGTGGGAGATTCTCATCGACCTTTACTACGGAAAGTTTTGATAATACCGGATTTGCCTTGGGGCAGCAGGTTGTTCATGCCAAGTTTGGCGAAGGTGTAGTACTAAATTATGAAGGCAGTGGAGCGCAAAGTCGCATACAAGTGAACTTTGACCAGTTTGGCAGTAAATGGCTGGTTGTCGCTTACGCTAACCTTCAAGCAGTAAATTGAGAGTAATAAAACTATGGCAAGAAACTTATTAGTCGTTGAAGACAGTAAACCGATTGCATCGGTTATTCGACAAATTGGCGAAGCGTTAGACTTTAACGTTGTGCTAGCTAAAACACTGTCAGAGGTAGAAGCTATCCTAAATACCGATCAGGAGTTTTTTGCCGCCACAATCGATTATGCATTACCTGATGCACCAGATGGCCAGGCAATTGAATTGGTTTTAGCAAATCAAATTCCAAGCCTAGTGTTAACGGGTAAAATGGATGACAAAACTCGTGAGCGAATTTTGTCACTTCCTGTTATTGATTATATTCCCAAAGAGAACAGTCAAGCGTTCCTTTATTTAAAACGTATATTACATTGGCAAACCACCAACAGCAGCATTGGCGTGCTTGTCGTTGACGATTCATTATCTGCGCGAAAACATGTGACTGAGCTTTTAAAGCGCAGGAACTTTAAAACCTTTGGTGCGAAAAATGGTGTTGAAGCATTAGAAGTTCTGCACGCTAACCCAAACATAAAAATGGTTATCACTGATTTAGAGATGCCGGAAATGGATGGCATTGTGTTAACCAATGAGATTCGTAAGAATTACAATCGCGATCAGTTGTCGATTATTGGTATTTCTGGGGCAACCTCAGGTATTCATTCGGCACGATTCATCAAAAATGGTGCAGACGATTTCTTGAGAAAACCGTTTTGCCCAGAAGAGTTTTATTGCCGAATCACGCAAAATATCGAAAGTTTGAGTCATATTGAGCAAATTAAGCACGCTGCCAATACCGATTACTTAACAGATTTACCAAACCGTCGAGCATTTTTTCAGCAATCACAGCAGTTTATTGCTAAGTGTTTAAAATCAAACGTACCTTATTGTGCCGCAATGATTGATTTAGACCACTTTAAACAAATCAACGATAATTACGGACATGAAGCTGGCGACCATGTGTTGAAGGTTGTCTCGTTATATATGCGTAAGTATCTTGGTAATAGTGTTCTAGGGCGCATGGGTGGTGAAGAGTTTGCGGTTATTTTAGCTGGCGTTAATGAAGATCAAATGTATTCAAAATTAGATGATTTTCGTCGCGAGTTATCTATTCAGCAAGTGCCATTTGAAGACAATGCTATTTCAGTATCTGTCAGTATCGGTGTTGCGATGAACGTTAAAGCCGCTGTCGCTCAACAACTAAATATGGCGGATTCGGCGCTTTATAACGCCAAAGAAAATGGTCGTAATCAGGTTGTGATTCACGGTGACGAACACGAGGATTAAACTTCTCTCGTTTTGCTTAACAGTAAAAAGCCCGCTATTTTAGCGGGCTTTTTTGTTTCATCACTCATACCTTAATGAGTTTACAGGGTTTTTGTTAGCGACCTTTGCTGCGTTTCCACCAACGGTTAGCCAAGCAATAATTAACGACATGACGCCAACAAATAGACAAATTGGAATCAAGTACCATGCCTCTATCCGGTAAGGGAAGTTTTGCAACCAAGCGAGCATGAAATAACAAACGATTGGCCAAGCGATAATATTTGCAAGTAGTACCGGTTTTGAAAATTGCCAAATGAGCAATTTAACAATATCAGTAACCTTCGCTCCCATGACTTTTCGAATACCGATTTCTTTTGTACGACGCTCAACGGTAAACGCAGATAAGCCGTATAGACCTAAACAAGCAACAATGATTGCTAAAGCAGAGAATGCGAGTAACAACTTGGCTGTGGTTGCTTCATCTTGATATTGGGCAGCCATCATCTCCGACAAAAACTGTAAATCAATTGGCTGGAGTGGGACTTGTTCTTTCCAAACCGCTTCAACTTGGTTGATCAGTTGTGGCATGTCGTTGGTTTTAAAGGCAATGTTTGCAACGTTAAAACGTGTTGGATCTAATGTATAAACTGATGCTCTAATGCCGAATTTTATCGAACGAAAATGTAGGTCTGGAATAACACCAATGATGGTATATTCGTAGTGACCCGACGTTAATGTTTTACCTACAAGCTGAGAAACGTCGGTAAAGCCAAGCTTGGTTGCTGCCGTTCTGTTGACAATAATACTTGCTTGCGACATCCCTTCAGCACCGTCAGTTCTAGATTGCACCTGATCTGTGCCGTAATTCTCATCAAACAGTCTTCCTGCGATTGGAGTCACGCCATAACTTTCAAAAAAGCCATAGCCCATATTGTGGTAATTCAAAACGATAGGCTCTACTTTATCGCCGTTTTGATTTGGTTCAACTAAGGTGTATTGCGTGTTGTTTTCATAATCTTGCGTTGGCGACTCCGATGAAAATGACACGTCCGTTACGCCAGGAACCTTCAATAGAGCCTGCTCTAAGCTTTCAGCACTGTCTCTTGCCGTTCTGATATTTAGGACTAATTTATTATCGTAACGGTAGCCGACATCCGCATCGACCGAATAGAGCGTTTGGCCATAAACAACCAAGGTTGCAATAACCAACATGATAGATGTTGAAAACTGAGCAACTACCAGTGCACTTCTTAATTTCGTAGAACTTTGCGATTCAGAACTTTTACTTGCCTTTAAAATATGACCTGGTAAGAATTTTGATAAATAAATTGCCGGGTAAATACCTGCGGCTAGGCCAACGGCAGTCGCAACAAGTAATAAGTCGAGCATTAACATAGGGTCGTTAAACAGTTGAAGCTGTAAGTCTTTAATAATCACTTTGTTATAAAGTGGTAAGACTAATTCTGCAGCGGCCAATGCAAATAATAGCGCGATAAAAACTAGGGTCAGCGCTTCACTGAGAAATTGGACAGCGACTTGAAATCTGCTTGCACCTAATACCTTGCGCATGGCGACTTCTTTTGCGCGTTTGCTGGCTTTTGCGGTCGAAAGGTTCATGAAATTAATACAAGCAATCACAAGAACAAGAATAGCGACGACCGTAAACGTTTTGATCATGTTAGCGTCACCCATTGGTGTTAGGTCACCCATGCTACCTGCGTCACGCTTTGCGTGGAGATGAAGATCTGGAACTGACATTACTTTCAAGCTAACAAAATCCGTTACTTTTGCCCCTTCAGCTTGCTCTCCTAAGAAGTTGGTCACCATATCTAGAAACGGACTTTCGTTGTTTAACCAGTAAGTTATTCTTTCTTGCAATTGTTCAATAGTTGCGGATTCTTTGAGCTTGAAATAAGTGTAAACATTGACACTATTCCAGGTGTGCACAACGTTGGTATCATCAGCAAAAAGCGCAGGATTAAAATAAAATAGGAAATTTACATCTAAATGCGTCGCACTTGGTAAGTCTTTTATCACGCCTGTGATTACTGCATTTGCCGGGCCACCTGCCAAACAGCAGAATGTCATGGTTTCTCCAATTACATCCGTGCGACCAAAGTATTTGTAGGCCATTTCTTCTGTAACGAGCATATCCATTGGTTTAGCGAATGAACTTGCGCGGTCTCCGTGGACAAATGGCAGATCAAATACATCTAAAAAGCTTGAATCAACCATCGTGACTTGCTCACTAAATCCTTCGTTGTTTTGCTGAACCGTCATACCAAATTGAATCAGCCTAACACCGGTCTCGACTTCTGCTGTCGCATAGTCCCTAATCGCCTCCATCATACGTCCAGCTGAACGCACCGTTAAAAACGGTGGCTGGTTAGGCATAGTATAAGCGGTATGGATACGAACAAGTCGATCACTATCCGTCAGCCATTGATCATAGCCCGATTCATCTTTGACAAATAACATGATCAAAATACAAGACATCAAACCCAATGCGAGGCCAAATATATTTATCGCTGAGAAAATCCCATTTTTAAGGATATTTCTCCAAGCCGTAATTAAGTAGTTTTTAAACATAAGTTTCCCCTACCTTAGGCTGCACGTACATTTTCAGTCACAACATTGCCATCAAACAGATTAATTGTCCGTTTGGCATAGTCTGCATGTGCTGGACTATGAGTTACCATGATGATGGTCGTACCGGCTTCGTTTAGCGCTTGAAGCATTTCCATTACCTCTTGGCCATGGGCACTATCTAGGTTACCTGTAGGCTCATCCGCTAAAATCATTTTTTGGTCGCCCACGACCGCGCGGGCTACCGCAACACGTTGTTGCTGACCACCAGAGAGCTGGCTTGGCATATGCTTAGCGCGATGTGCGATTCCCACTTGGTCCATGACCTTTTCTACACGTGTTTTGCGCTCGGTAGGAGAGATATTGTGATAAAGCAATGCGAGCTCTATATTTTCTTCTACGGTTAATTCATCAATGAGATTGAAGTTCTGGAAAATAAAACCGATATTCTTTTTTCGAATTTCTGCAAGTTGAGCTTCACTGTATGTTGCGATTTCTTCATCTTGGAAATAGTACTGTCCAGATGTTGGTGTATCTAACATGCCAATCGTATTAAGTAAGGTTGATTTACCACAACCTGATGGGCCCATAATGGCAACAAATTCACCTTGTTCAATTTCAATATTGACATTATTTAGCGCTAACGTTTCGACATCTTCCGTTTGATATACGCGAGTTAAGTTATGTAGTTTAAGCATGATTTTCTTCCTTTAATTCTTATATATATTCGTTTTATTCTTTGTTTAACGCGAGGCGTTGCATATCTTGATAGCTGGTGTAAGGGCTTGTGATCACTCGTTCACCTACTTCTAACCCGTCTAACACTTCAATAAATTGGTTGTTTCGTCTGCCCAAGCGAATATTTCGTTTAACCGCTTCACTGCCGTCACGGGTAACGACGAAAATCCAGTTTCCGCCTGTGTCTTGATAAAATGCGCCACTTGGAATAAGTACGGCTTTACTTGCGTCACCTAAGGTAAGTTTGGTTTGTACTGTCTGGCCTCGACGAATATCAGCTGGTTGCTTACCTTTGAAGGTGAAATCAACTTCAAACTGACCATTTTGGACTTGTGGATAAATTTTGCTGATGGTTAATGGATACTGCTTAAATTGCGCTGATTGACCAATATCAACGCGGCTTAAGTAGAACTCATCGATAAAAGCAGTGACTTTGAAGTCGTTTGGTGTGTCTATTTGACCAATTCTCTCGCCGCGGCCAATACTCTGACCTACTTCAATATTAAAACCTGAAAGCTTACCTGCCACCGGCGCTTTAACATTCATGTTGTCCAAGTTTTGACGTGAAATTGCCAAGTTGCTTTCAAGGCGCTGGCTGGTCTCTTTCAAGAAGGATAATTGTGATTCCTGCATACGGGTGTCTGATGCTTGGCTTTCAAGGGTAATGGCCAGACGATTTTTGTACCAAGCAAGAGTATCGCGAGTATCGGCAAATTGGGATTGAGAAACTGCACCACTAGCGATTAATTCTTCTTCGCGTGCTAATTGACGCGTTAGCAGCTTAATTTGATATTCAATGTCAATGAGGTTGCTTTTGTGGCGTAAGCGATTCTGCTCAAGGCTGAGCTCAATCGAACGCATATTGTTAAGTTGCTCGGCAACACGAGCTTCATTGCTCAATACGTTAAGTTGCAGTGACGCATTCGACAACTCGACGATTAAATCGCCTGCTTTCAGTTCTACGCCGTCTTCAACAAGAATACGTTCAACACGCCCGCCTTCAATCGCATCTAAGTACACTGTTTTAGCTGGTGCAATTCGGCCTCTTATCGGAATGAAGTCTTCAAAAGTACCTTCGGTCACTGACGAGATAACAATGCGCTCGCTGTTTACGGAGAGTGTTTTTCCAGTACCTTGGCTAAAAATATTGAAAATAAACCAGCCAAGGATAAGCACGACCAACGTCAAAAGAGCAAACTTTTTCCATGGTGCTTTTGGCTTTTCGACTTTGCGATCCATTCCTGCACCTGTTACTGCACTTGATTGTTTTACTGCTTTTAATGAGTTGTTCATAAGTAACTACTATGTCCGTTATGTGATTTACAAGTGCATCCATAATGCATTGCACTCGATATTGCATAGATAGCTACAATAATTGCGCCAACTTTTAATTTGTTGATTTTATTAGTTTTTTGATTTTTCGTCCGAAATTTAAGTGAAATAACTGTACGTTTATGAACACTAGGTGTACGTTAATGAACAGTTAATCTATAGAAAATAGACCAAGGTCGCCCTGTTGAAAGAACCAGCACATATTTTGATTGTCGATGATGACGAGGACATTCTCGTTGCCGGAAAACTCTTATTAAAGCGAAAGTTTACACAAGTAGATATCTGTAATCGGCCTGAGCAGCTGCCTGTTTTGCTCAAGGAAGCTGATATCGATGTCGTACTATTAGATATGAATTTTGGCCCAGGAGAAAGCTCTGGTGAGCAAGGTTTTCATTGGCTCAAGGAAGTAAAACGATTAAATCCAAATATCGTTGTTATTATGATCACAGCGCACGGTGGAGTAGACATTGCCGTAGAAGCAATTAAACAGGGAGCCACTGATTTTATTGCTAAACCATGGCATAACGAAAAGGTGATTGCGACAGTTTCAACGGCGCTCGAATTGAAAAGAACGCGGATGGAATCAGCTTCACTTAAAGTGGTCAATCAAGCACTTGTACAAGCAACGGTGAACACGAATGAACATATTATTGGTCAATCGCAGACGATTAACGATGTGCTTTCCATTATTAGCCGAGCCGCACCTACAGATGCTAATGTATTGATCTTAGGGGAAAACGGTACGGGTAAAGAGCTCATTGCTCGAGAACTTCACCAGCAAAGCCAACGCCGAGGCCAAGTATTTATTTCAGTAGATTTGGGCGCGATTTCAGAGTCATTATTTGAAAGTGAGTTGTTTGGCCACAAGAAAGGTGCGTTTACTGGCGCACAACAAGATCGTGTTGGGAAAATTCAAGCAGCCGAGGGAGGCACATTATTTCTCGATGAGATTGGCAATTTACCTTTGCATTTGCAAGCAAAATTACTCACGGTATTAGCACAAAGAAAAGTTACGCCTGTTGGCAGTAATGTTGAAACACCATTCAATGTTCGGATAGTTGCGGCGACCAATATCGATAAAAGCCAATTGACTAACGAAGCATACTTTCGTCAAGATTTGTTATTCCGCTTGAATACCGTTGAAGTTACACTTCCGCCACTAAGAGAGCGTGGCGCTGACATTATTGAAATAGCGCTTCATTTCCTCGATGTTTATGCGAAAAAATACCAAAAGCCATCACTTGTGTTACCAGAGGAAACCAAGCAAGCGATGTTGGATTATGCATGGCCGGGTAATGTTCGAGCACTACGTCATGCGATTGAACGCGCTGTGATCCTCTCGGAAAATGATATGTTAACGCCATTTGATTTGCAGTTACCAGCTGAACAACAAACCGTTTCGAATGCTACTCCACAAGAGCAAAACAATGAATCACTCCCTACCGATTTAAATCTTGAAGCACTTGAAAAAATGGCAATTTCTCAAGCGTTGCGAAAGCACAAATATAATATCAGCCACTCAGCAAAAGAATTAGGACTAACGCGAGCTGCACTGTATCGAAGGATGGAAAAGCATGGGCTTTAAGAAATTTTCAATGCTCATTATTGCTCGTACCATGCTAGCAATGCTATCGCTATTGTTATTGGGCTTTTTTATCAGTAGCGAAGGTTATCATGCAGCGACTATCATGCTGACGCTGTTGCTGGTTGCACAGTTAGCAGAGCTGACGAACTTTGTTAACAAAACCAATAATGAACTAGTACGCTTTTTCTCAGCCGCAAGACATGCAGACTACTCTCAGAGATTCGACTTAACAAAACTAGGATCAGGTTTTGATGAATTGGGTCATGCTTTTGGCGATATTCTTAAAAGATTACAAGAAGCTCGAACACAACAAGAAGAAGCTTTTAGACATCTCAAGGCCGTTGTCGAGCATGTTCCAGTACCGCTTATCAGTATTACAACATCTAACCAATTAACCCTTTGGAACAATAGTGCTCGTCGACTATTTGGCACTCACCCTGTCACTAAATTATCAGATTTGGATGTTTTCTCGGTGGACTTTTCTCAGCAACTTCTGACTCTTGCTCCTGGAGAGCGATCACTGATTACAATCTCGATTGATGGTGTACAACACCAATTGAGCATTGCTGCGACGGAAATTATTCTTGGTCAACGCAAAGAACAATTGATTAGCTTACAGGATATTCAATCGGAATTGGATGCTGCCCAATTAGAGGCATGGCAAGACTTAGTGAGAGTACTTACCCATGAAATCATGAATAGTATTACGCCAGTAGCCTCACTTGCGAAAACAGCGGTTGATTTGGTGGATGACGTGGTCATCCAGTTAGCTAAGCAGCCTAATATTGTTGATGAGTTAAGTGACGTTAAAGATGCCGTCAATACGGTGGCTCGACGAAGTGATGGCCTAATGCAATTTGTTACCAGTTACAGACAGCTGACTCGGCTTCCACCACCCAATAAACAACCTGTAAATATCCATAGTATTTTTCAAGAAATTGAACGGTTAGCTTGTCAGACATGGCCAGAGCTAGGGGTAAATTATCAATTTGATGTAACGCCACAGACGCTAACGATTAATGCTGACCGCGATATGCTGACACAAGTCATGATCAATTTACTAAAAAACGCAGAGCATGCCGTTGCCGCATCAGCTCACCCTGAAGTGATAGTATCTGCAAAATTAAATAACCGTGGGCGTGTAGTCATCGAAGTAAGGGATAATGGCGCTGGCATAGCGCCGGATATCGTGGAGAAAATATTTGTCCCGTTTTTTACGACTAAACGTGAAGGCTCGGGTGTTGGCTTAGCGTTGACTCGACAAATTATGTTAGCACATGGTGGTTTTGTTTCGTTATCTAGCGAAAATGACCACGGGACAAGTTTTCACTTAACTTTTTAGCGCTTTACGTTTGCGTTGCTGTTGTTTTAATGAATCAAAACTATAAATTGCTAAGGCACTCCAAATGAAAGCAAATGTGACGAGTTTTGGTAGTGCTAATGGCTCGTTGAAATGGAACATCGCAAGCAAGAACATAATACTTGGGCCTATGTATTGAAAGAAGCCTAAGGTCGACAGTGGCAAGCGTTTAGCGGCAGCAGTAAAGCACAAGAGCGGTGCGGTTGTGACGATTCCTGCAAATACCAACAAGATATTCAAGTAAGCGCTGTTGTTAAACATATTTGTTGTGGTGCTATCAATGACCCAAAGCCACGCGAGAAGTGCAACGGGTAACATCAGTAGTGATTCGATAAATAAACCTATGAAGGTGTCTACAGCGAGCTTTTTCCTGATTAGCCCATAGCAAGCAAAAGTGCCAGCAAGTGCTAGAGATATGACAGGAATTGAGCCTAATGTTACAAGCTGGATAGCAACACCTAATATTGCTAATACAACAGCAACAACTTGCAGTTTTCTTAGCTTCTCACCTAAAAATATCATGCCCAACGCAACGTTGAGAAGCGGATTGATGTAATACCCAAGGCTTGCATCAAGCAAGTAGTCGTTATTAACAGCCCATATAAATAAGAACCAGTTTACCGCCAATAGTGTTGCGCTTAAAGAGAGCGTTACTAGCGTTTTTGATTGTTTAATTGCTGCGATTGTTGCTGGAATTTTGCGCATGACGATGAGCAAACCAAACAATAGTAGTGATGACCAAACAATTCGATGAACCAAGATTTCACCTGAAGATATATCAGCAATCAGCTTGAAGTAAAGTGGTGCAATGCCCCACATCGAATAGGCAGCAACCGCGTTAATTATACCTTTTCGGGAATCTTGAGTAGTCGACATTCGGTTAGTTCAGCAATGGGTAACGAAAAGAGGCGCATAATATCATTGTGTTAATGATTAATGAATCTGCATTGTCTATTTATCATTACCTTTATCGAATAACTTAGGTAGAATAGCGCAATTATTTCTGCTCCATATGACCACAGTGTTACCAACCCCTACTTTTTCCATAGATGAAATCAATCATGCGCTAAAACATCAATTTGGCTATTCGTCATTGCGTGATGGTCAAGCTGAAGTCATTGAGAGTGTCTATCAAGGCAGAGACTCACTCGTATTAATGCCTACGGGTGCGGGTAAATCCTTGTGTTATCAATTGCCTGCGAGTTTGTTACCCGGTTTAACTATTGTCATATCCCCTTTGATTGCGTTAATGAAAGACCAAGTTGATAGTTTGGTGAGGCAAGGAATTGGTGCTGCTTATATTAACTCCACCGTTGATCAAGAGACAACGCGCCAGATATTTTCTGGTATAGCTCAAGGTCAAATCAAACTCTTGTATTTAGCGCCAGAGCGATTGAATAATCATTATTTCATGATGGGGCTAGCTGAATTACATATTAGCTTATTTGCAATTGACGAAGCTCATTGTATTTCTCAGTGGGGCCATGATTTTCGCCCAGCTTATACTAATTTAAGTATTGTAAAACAGCGATTCCCGTTTGTACCGATTATGGCATTAACCGCGACTGCAGATGTTGCGACACGTAAAGATATTTTGGAGCAACTGCAGCTTAACAACCCATATATTCACTTGGGTTGTTTTGACCGTCCGAATATTCGTCTAACCTTAGCTGAAAAATATAATGGTGATCAGCAAATCACTCGCTACATCAAGAAGCAGAGTAATGAAAGTGGTGTAATTTACTGTAATAGTCGTTGGCAAGTTGAACGCTTAACAGAATATTTAAAAGGCCAAGGAATTGATGCCGATGCTTATCATGCAGGTTTGCCGATGGAGCTTAGAACGAGTGTCCAAGATCGGTTTATCAAAGATAAGCTTCAAGTTGTGGTTGCGACTGTGGCTTTTGGCTTAGGGATAAACAAACCCAATATTCGATTTGTCATTCATTTTGAACCACCAAGGACTTTAGAGTCTTATTATCAAGAAATTGGGCGAGCCGGTCGCGACGGTTTGCCTGCTGAAGCGCTCATTTTGCATGATGATAAAGATGTAGAGAGAATTAAAAAACGCATTAGTGAAGGTGAAAATGAACATCGTGTGAATGTTGAAATGCAACGCTTCCATGCGATCAGTGGGTTTGTTGAAGCGCAAACTTGTCGACGTAAAGTGGTACTAAATTACTTTGCTCAATTTACCAAAGATGCATGTGGTAACTGTGATATTTGTTTAGACCCGCCAAGTCAATTTGATGCAACACGCGTTGCTCAGATGGTATTGTCTTGTGTCTACCGGATAGAGCAAACAGGCGATATTAAATATGTCATTGATGTGCTTAGAGGCGTTAAAAATAACGCGACGAGCAAACATGGACATGACCAAGTTTCAACCTTTGGTATTGGCAAAGATAAAACGCCAGGATACTGGTTCTCGATTATTCGACAATTAATCCATCTTGGTTATCTTCAGCAGGATATTACACAACAATCTGCGTTATGTTTAACTCAGGCTTCACATTCTGTGCTCAAAGGTCAAGAGCCTCTGATGCTTGCATCCCCAAGACTGCAAAACGCCAGTTACTGGCGTCATGATCAAAAAGTCAACGCAACGTATGATCGTCAGTTATTCAGTAAATTAAGGTCGTTACGTAAAACCATCGCTGATGCTGAAGATATTGCACCTTATATTGTATTTAATGATGCAACCTTATCTGATATGGCAAAAATTAAACCCACCACATCTCAGGCAATGTTGACCGTTTCAGGTGTAGGTGATACTAAACTTGCACGTTACGGTGATGATTTCATTACTGTCATAAAAGAACATTTAGCTTAATTTAGACACAAAAAAAGCGCTATCAATAGCGCTTTTTTTCTAGCTAATAGCGAAGGCTTATGGCTTAAGACTTGCGAAGTATGCTGCTACGTGCTCGATATCTTCATCAGCAATAGCCATTGCCATTGGAGCCATTACAGGATCTTTACGTGCGCCAGATTTGAAGTCACGTAATTGCTTAGCAATGTAAGCTTCTTTTTGGCCTGCTAAGTTTGGATACATAGGGATAGCAGAAATACCATTTGCACCGTGACATGCTGCACAAGTTGCAGATTTCGTTTTACCGATTGCAGGGTCGCCCGCGAATGCTGGAGAAGCCATAACAATTGTTGCTGCTGCAGCTAAGATCATTTTTTTCATAGCTAATATCTCTCTTTTCAAATAAATATAATTTTTCTGGGATCAATTATAGGGAAAAACAACATGCCTGTCGTTGATTTTTTTATATGATCTTTGTTGAACTTATTGTTCTAAAACAAAGTATCACACATTAATGTCCAATTTGGTCCTGCTTCGCATCAAATAACAGCGCTACTTTTCACTGTATATGCAAATTTATAACGTAATTTTTTTACCTTATCAACAAGGTGTACTCGCCAAATTTTTACAAAGGATCATACGTTAAAAATGCCGCAAAGGATCCAATCGCTACATTAAAATAATAGACCATGCTAACTGGTAGTTGATTAGTATTAAATAGTCACTGCGTTTAACTTTTTATATGGTCAGATAAATAGGTCTCTAACCTGACGGTAAAATCGTTATAATAGACGTCAAGTATAAATTAGTAAAAGCAGGAGAAACTCAAGCTTATGTCGCAATCGATATCATCAATTGAGTTATTAGGTGATGTAGACAATCCGTATATTCACGTCGTATTTTGTTTATCATGGCAACAAGAAGATATTGACGAATTATCAGCGCACGTTATCAGCTTATTCGACGATGCTGCGACTATAGATCACGCTCAAGGTGCCGATATTGAAACCTACCATATTCGAGCTTTTGATACAGAATTGTTGCTAAACTTTGAAGTTTACAGTGAGTCTTGCTGGGTAGAAGTTGTTAATAATCAAGACATTACTTCCTTAGTAAAAATATCCGAAAAAATCAAATCGAAAATTAGCGAAAAATAAAATAGCGTCTATACTTTATTGATTGCCTTTTACAATAATAAAATTTAATGCGATTTTTTGCGTAGTTTTTCAATGAAGTATCGGTTAACTGATTACATTTTGCCTATCTTAGCTCCACTGATGGTGTACGTCGTCATCTTGGTGGGTTTTGTGTGGCAGCATAACCAAAATACCGACGAACGCGTTCGATACAGGATGATCGAAATCGTAAATGTGCTCATCGCAACCCAAGACCATCGCCAACTCATTGTTGGAACAGAAAACTCTCAATCAAACCAACAGCTAAAAGACAAATATCGTTACTTACAAAACGAAAAACACCTTCCCAAAGCGCTCAACGTCAATGTTTTCAATTTCACTGAATCAGAGACAAACTTTCCATTAACTGAAAAAGAGCGCATTGCATTATCAAAAAATGTCTTAAATTTGTCTTCATTAAGTCAGCCAATTTTTCAAAGTACTTCGGGTTACTGGCATTACATTACGCCACTAAATAATACTAACGCATTATTGTTATCGTTAGACAAAGCCGATGCACAGTTTGCTTGGTATAACGATACGAATCTCATTATTCGTGTGATTGTGTTAACGTTCGCCGTTATTTTGCTCATGCTCATGGCTTTTAGAAAATATATCCGGATTTCGGTTGAGCAAGCAAAAGAGTTGCAGCAGCACGAAGTGTCCGTTAAAACGCGTGAAATCACCTTGATGCACCAACTAACCGCGTCCATCAATCAACTCGACAATTTAGCGCAAGCAGCGACAGAGATTAAACGCGAATTTGCGCATATTTTTCCTTACTATTCAGGCTCTGTTTTGTTTATTGAGTCGCCAAATGGCACGTTGAAGCCTTTTGGAAGCTGGGGGCGAAATAGTGCTTATACGAGTCGTGTATTAATGACGGATAGTTGGTTAAAATCACGTAAACGTAAGCAATACTTGAATTTATCCTATAGCTTGCGCAATCGCTCATTGATCATTGCACTGATCAACGATGACCATCAATATGGTGCGATTCATCTAAAGCATGATAAACATAGAATTAGCAAAGCCAATGTTGAGCATATTTTAAAATTTGTTTCTCAATTAAACATTGCATTGATTAACCTTCAATTGAAGAATGACTTAAAAGAAAAGGTGATTCGAGATCCGTTGACGAACTTGTATAACCGTCGCTTTTTATCTGAGGCACTTGAGAAAAGCCTAAGTGGCGCTATTCGATATAAATCAACACTGGCGTTGTTAATGATCGATCTCGATTACTTCAAGCAGCTTAACGATACCTACGGTCATGATGCAGGCGATCAAGTTTTGAAGTTGGTTGCTGATGTGTTTAAGCATAATCTACGAATGTCAGATGTAGCTTGTCGATATGGTGGTGAAGAGTTTTGTATAATCTGCCCTGATACTAATCTGCGAGAGGCGTATTTGCTTGCTGAAAAAATCAGAGTCTTAATTGAAAATTTGGTTGTAAACCATCAAGCTAATAAAATAGATACGTTAACAACATCAATTGGTATTGCGATGTACCCGAGAAATGGTATTACCTCGACACGCTTGCTCCACCTTGCAGACCAAGCTCTCTATCAAGCGAAAAAGCAGGGCCGCAATATGGTCTATGTCAGTGATGTTGAAGAGCAACATAAAAACGAAGCATAACTCTCTTTAATCCCATGGAAAAAATTCTAATAAGTAGCTGCTTTCTCGGCCAGCCAGTGCGTTATGATGGTCAATCAAAACCATTAGCTCTTAGCACCATTGAACAATGGAAAAGTGAAGGACGACTAATTAATATCTGCCCTGAAATGGCAGGAGGCCTGCCAGTACCGCGACCACCTGCTGAAATGGATCGGAAAACAAATCGTGTAATGACCTGCCATGGTGAAGATGTCACTGGCGCTTTCAAAAAAGGCGCTAATTTGGCTCTCGAATTGTGTCAACGACATCAAATCAAATTTGCATTGTTAAAAGAATCGAGCCCTTCATGTGGCAGCAATTTGATTTATGACGGTACTTTTTCACAAAACAAAATTAATGGAATGGGAGTTACTGCGGCATTATTAGAACAGCACGGAGTAAGCGTGTTTTCTGAGCAAAATATTGATCAGCTTATTGCGTTGATAGATAACGGGAAATGAAGTTAAGCAACAACAACCTGATTAGCGGTTGCACTTTTATGACGGGATAAGACGTGACGGGCTTTTAGAATGAGAGCGGTAGGTTTTTCGGTAACTGAAAAACTGTCTACGCCTAGCGAGATTGTCATCTTCGGGAATCTAACACCAGATTTACTGCTAATAAACGTAAGCTTTTCAACACCCTGTCTAATCTTCTCAGCAATCTCACCCGCTATCGTTTTATCGATATCAGGCAAAAAGATCAAAAACTCGTCATTCATTGTTCGCACAGGTAAGCCACTGTCATCTACGTAGCTACTGACTTTTTGTGCGATTTTAGACAGCAAAACATTGCCGATTAGTGGCCCAAATTTATCGTGAAACTCTTTGAACTGATCAATATTAACGACAATCGCTGCGAGTTGGCGATTTGGATCTTGTTGATGCCAGGTCTCTAAGTGTTTATGTAGTGCCTTGCGGTTATACATGCCGGTAATTGGGTCGAGATAGATTTCCTGTTTAACTTTATCAAGCTCTGCTTTGAGTGCACGTGCTTTTTGTTGGGAAGTAATCAAACGCTCGATAAGTGTTTGTTGTTGTGTTTTGAAGTCGTCTGATGCTCGGCGGATATTACTTACTGCATTCTTTACTTGTGGGTCGTCGTTAGCGTTGATATGTACTAAATTAGTGTCTAATTTATCGATGAATCGCTCAACTTGTTGTGTCGATAACTTACAGGTTCTATCGACTTGTGTAACAACGTCAGCCATATCATCAACCAACTCGTCACGAAATTTGCTCTGACCTAAAATGAAATGTTTATAAAACTCTTCCATTGAAAAGTTATCAAGTGTTTTACCTTCGGCTAAACGCTGTTTAACGGCGTTTATTAAAGAGGCGTTTTTGCCTTCAACAAATTCATAGCTGATGGTGTAGTTGATAGGATTTGCAGGGAGTACCCATTCATCTAGCTGTTGAGCAGCCAGCGCCATTTTTTTATTAGCTTGCTGAATGGAATCTATATACTTCAAAGTATTATGTACAAATTATTATTCTTATAGAGCTATTCTCTAGGAAAGTTTGGGAAACTGCTAGTATTTTTCAACAAAAATTCGGTTTTAATCCCATTTAATTAACGAAAAATTTACAAAGACTAGATCAGTGGTCAATTTATTCAGACTAATCACTTGGTGCAATGAAACATAATCGTTAGACTAACAATAGGTTATAGAAGGTATAAAATATGCGATTTCTAAGTTGTTTGTTGATTGTTTCAACGGTCATTATTACTGGCTGTCAAAACACGGTTGAAAAAAGTCAAAATGAAACTCAAAAGCTTTCTCAAATTATTGAAAGCTATCATGAATTCAATAAGTCCAGTAGTCCATTGAACAGCAATGAACCTGGTGGGAATAATGCATTACTCCCAGATTTGTCTGCGGAAAATTTGCAGAAAAACAATCAAGAATTATTAGCTATTTATACCGCATTAAATTCGGTTGATCGTAGTCAGTTAACTACGCAGGAACAAATTAACCACGCGGTATTAGGATACCGAATTAAGAATGACTTGGATTTATATCAATTTAAATCGCATTACACGCCTTTTACTGCAGAATCAGGTTTTCATGTGTGGATTAGTTGGATAAGTTCAGCGAATCGCATGAGCACGGTTCAGGACTATAATGATTACCTTGCTCGTTTGAATGCGCTCCCGAAATATTTTGATCAACAAATGACATGGATGCAGAAAGGTTTAGATGAAGGGATTACTCAGCCCAAGGCCGTCTTAAAAGGTTATGAGAAATCTATTGCAGCTTTTATCAAGAAAGATGTGACAAAGAGTACGTATTACCGTCCATTTTTGAACATATCTAAACATATCGCGTCTGACGAACAAGAACGTTTGCGTGAGCAAGCAAAACGAGTGATTGAAACGCAAGTATACCCAAGTTACCAAAAGTACTACGACTTTATGGTTAACAACTATATTCCTAATACTCGTGATGATATTGCAGTGAGTTCGATTCCGAATGGCTTGGCGTTTTACGACAATCGCGTCAAGCATTACACAACGTTGGATATGAGTGCTGAACAAGTGCATGAGATTGGCGTTAGTGAAGTCAAGCGTATTCGTGCTGAAATGGAAGCGATAATTAAGAAGGTCGGTTTCGAAGGCAGTTTTGCTGATTTTGTTGAGTTTTTGCGAACGGATGAACAATTTTATGCAAAAACACCGTTAGAACTCATTAAAGAAGCGTCCTACATTGCGAAAAAAATGGATGCGAAATTACCAAGCTTATTTAAAACACTACCAAGAACGCCGTATGGTGTAATTCCTGTTCCGGCGAATATCGCACCCAAATATACGACGGGACGATACTCAGGCCCATCACGCGATGATCAAGCTGGTCACTACTGGGTGAACACTTACCGTCTAGATAGAAGACCACTTTACGTGCTTGAAGCTTTAACTTTACACGAGGCAGTGCCCGGTCATCACCTGCAAGGCTCTATTGCCCGCGAAATGGAAAATGTTCCACAGTTTCGTAATCAAACTTATATTTCGGCGTTTGGCGAAGGTTGGGGGTTATATTCAGAATACCTTGGTCTTGAAGCCGGGTTTTATCAAGACCCATATAGTGACTTTGGCCGCTTAACTTACGAAATGTGGCGTGCTGCTCGGTTGGTGGTTGATACGGGGATGCACCAAATGGGTTGGTCGCGAAAGCAAGCAATCGACTTCTTAGCCGGTAATACGGCGTTGTCATTGCACAATGTAACGACTGAGATTGACCGTTATATTTCTTGGCCTGGTCAAGCGCTGTCGTACAAAATTGGAGAATTAACAATTAAACGATTGCGTAAAGATGCTGAGCAGCGTTTAGGTAAGAACTTTGATCTACGTGAGTTTCATGATGAACTGTTGAAAAATGGCTCGATGCCATTGTCTATGCTCGAGTTAATTATTGAAAACTATATTGCTGAGCGAGAAGTAAAACAGGGTTAATCAATATCATAGCGGGTGCTTTGCTATGCAAAGTGCCTGTTACATGTATATGAGGAAGGTTTCGCTATTAAAGCTGTTGATATGCGAAAAAGGAAAGCAGCAAAGTACCGGAAACGTTAGTCCTATCAAAAAGGATAAGCCCCCACTATATCAATTTCGGTAGTCCCGCTGTCTTAAGCATTGCTCTTAGACCGGTAACTTTGCGTCTTTGGCTTTCACCAAATTTGCCTTTTCGAGTAATAGTACTCTGCGCCCATTATAGTTTATCGCTTCCTAAAGTAAATAGTGCGCTAGCTTTAATTTTAGTGACTGTGTTACAGTTGAGTTAATGAATTGAAATTTGAAAGTTGCTGTGTAGAAAGGGGTGGGCATTGAATCTAAGATGGATCAATCTTTTTGTCTTGATTTTGTCTTGTGGGGTTAGCCACCTTACGTTCGCTCAATCTAGCATCGAAAAAAGCGTCGAGCAAAATACTCAGCAAATTGACTTCTATTACGAAGAAGGCAGTGAAAAGTTACCCGCTGATAAGGTGGTAACCCTAGCTCAAAAAGTCATTCGTTCGCGTCGTAATTACCATGGCGATACCATAGCAAAAACCTACGTTCTACTTGCCGATGTTGCGATTAATAAAGGTGATATGGAACAAGCGCGCCAATTCTCTCTTGATGGCTTAAAGGTTATTTCCCTCGATCGAAAAACGCGCTTAGAGCTGCTGTTAAAAGTTGCCATGGCCAATTACAGCCAAGGCCAATTTGAGCAAGTAAAAGAACGAGCTGATGAGGTCTTAAACCTGGCCTCTGAAGAGGATATTACTTGTCGGCTTAAAGCACTAGGTTATCGAGCCGTTTACTTTGCTTTGACTTCTCAATACGAAGAGGCAGTGGCTGAGCTAGAGTTAATTAATCGCATTACGCAACGTTTTCAAAATTACGCAGAACATGTTGAGCTACTTGAAATCTTGGCTACGGCATATCACTACCTAGAAGATTATGAGACAGCGGTTAATTTACAATTAAAGGTATTAAAATTACGTTTTGAACTGAGCCAGCTTAAACGGTTAGGTGATACTTATTACGCGCTCGCCTCAGCTTATTGGAAAATGGGCCGACTGGACGATGCATACAATGCTTACTGGGAAGCTAAAGTTGAAGCAGAAAATGCAAATGCGCCAATTCGTTTGGCGTATGCTGAGCTTGGTTTGGGTCTGGTGCTACTTGATCAAGGCAGTATGATTGAATCACAGCAGCGCTTAGAGCATGCTGAAAGTAATTTTCAAGGGCAAAACCTTACCAAGCCTTATCTCACCGCGCTCATTAACTTAGCTAAAGTCTCTTTTGAATTATCGGAAGACGATTATGTTAAAACATTACTACTTAAAGCAGAGCATCTTGCGCAAAATATGGAGTTAACGTCTGATCAGGTAGAGCTGTATCGTCTGCTAAGCCAACTATACGCGAATGAACAGCAATATGAATTGGCCTGGCAGTATCAGCAACAATACTTAGATGCGTCTGAAAAACACTTAGCCTCGGTCAATCAATATCGATATACCAAAGTGGCCATGCAAACTCCACAAGCACCCCAAGCGCAAGCAAGGCAGATTGCACTCGACTTAGCCGATAAGACCAAATTGGAAGCTGAATATAATCAGCGGTACCAAGAAAAGAATCAGGTTATCATAAGCTTAGGTATTATTATTGTGCTGTTAAGCGCTTCTCTTGTCATTTTGTTATTAATTCGACGCCGAGATAAGCACTCTTTAGCATACAAAGAGCAAGAGACTCCAGTGGATATGCTTGCTAGTAGCGCTAAAACCAAGCAAATGTACCAATCGGCATTTAAAAAAGCTCGACGTTATGAATATCCTATCTGTGTTGCCTATATCAAAGTGACTAATTGGAACGATTTGTTATTCAGAACGAATCGAAAAGGTCTGGATGAGGCAAAACGCTCAATTGCAACCGTGGTTAATGAGTACATTGAAGAATTTGATTTAGCAGGTGAACTCAATAGTAGTGAATATTTGCTGATCTTCCCGCACCAAACACTGGATGATGTCAATCTCAAGATTAAAGCGTTAACGGAAGCCCTTCGTGTAAGATTTTTTGCAAACTTAGGTGATTTTGTTGTCTATTTTAATTATGCTGTTGACTCTCCAACGGTGCAAGATATTGAACCGTATATCTTTTTATCGCGTTTAACTGATTCGATTAAAGAAGAAGAACAATATAAAACTTAATGTACAAGGAAAGCTATGTTTTTAGTTATTGGTGTTATTGCTATCTTGGTGCTGATTAGTATTTACTTATTTTACCGCGCAGAGCACTTCAAAAAAGAAATTAGTGCTTATAAACGCGAAGCAAAAATATCGAAGCAAGAAAATTTGTCTATTGCTAATGCCGTAGTTTTAGCAGCAACTCGACATCAAGACATTCTAAAACGTCGTTTAAGTAAGCTCCAAGACAAAGTTAGTGCTGAAGAAGAAATGAAGCATGAATTATTAGTGATGTCTTATTTACTCAGTCAGTATTCGAATGTGTACCGCGAACTATTGAAAGGTGATGAACCCATAAATCAACTATATAGCAAATGCCTTGGTGAAACGGGTAATCGATATTTTAACGATATTGACGAATATATTCGCGAATGTGATGCTAGTATCCGCAAAATGTGGGTAAGCAAAGATCACTGCGTGTTCATAACGTTTATTGATATATTGTTGGAAATTCAGCAAAAACAAATGCTGAGTAAAAATAAGAAAGAAATCGCTTAAGGTAGGAAGATCAAATTTTAGATAAAAAAGAAGCGCTCTGTAGCGCTTTTTTAATGTCTGATTTCAATATCAGGTGATGTGTTTATTTCACCGTCATCAGAAATAGTTGCGGCATTTCCGTTGCATAGCAATACAGCGAGGCTTCCTCGACTGCTGTTCCTGATAAATGTTAAGTCATAGCCAAATTGCGTTAAACTGCTTGCAGCAAACTTTTGAGCTAATGTTAACTTGTCCCATAGAGCAGATTGTTCCGGGCAATATTGACGCCTCTCTAACAACACTTCTCTTTCACGTAACGCTTGCATTGCTTACCTCAAATATTAGTAATCTTATGAGTAAGTTACTTCTTTAACCATAAGTGAGTCCAACATAAACTAGTTTGATTGCTTATTCAACAATCAGAACGAAAAAAAACCAAAATTCCCACACTGATAGTACCAGTATGTTGTAATTCCATTTGTGATTATTACGTTTGCTCTTGTTATAATAGACCACAACAATCGAAATAAATTTCATCTAGAGCCCCTATGAGTCAAGTATTAACGGATTTACTCGAACTATTATCATTAGAAAAGATCGAACACGGAATTTATCGTGGCCAAAGTCAAGATCTTGGTTTTAAAGCGTTATTTGGTGGCCAGGTCATGGGACAGGCATTGTCTGCGGCGCAAAATACGGTGGAAGCCGACCGAATGGTTCATTCATTACATTCGTACTTTTTATTACCGGGTGATGCACAAAAACCGGTGATATATGACGTGGAAACCATTAGGGATGGCCGCACTGTTTCAACACGACGGGTGAAAGCGATTCAAAATGGTAAGGCGATTTTTTACATGACAGCGTCGTTTCAACCGTTTTCTGAAGGTTTTGATCATCAAGATAAAATGCCGGAAGTTGATGGGCCTAATGGCATCGCGTCATTTCAGGATTTTATTGCCGAAAACCAAGCGTTTTTCCCTGACCCGATTAAAGCGAAGTTCTTGGCAGAAAAGCCGATCGAAATTCGTCCAGTGCAAGTTTATGATTGGGTGAAGCCACAAAAAATGGCACCAGCATGTGATATGTGGATAAAGACCACCGGTGCACTACCGGATGATTTACGAACCCACATGTATATGCTGGCCTATACCTCTGACTATCATTTTTTACCTACATCCTTATACCCTCATAGTGCCTCACATTGGCACGGTAACATTCAAATCGCTACGATTGATCACGCGATGTGGTTTCATCGTCCATTTAGGTTTGATGACTGGTTGCTATATTCGATGGAAAGTCCATCAGCAAGCAATGGCCGCGGGTTGGTTCGAGGGAAAATATTTAATCAACAAGGTGAACTTGTTGCTTCAACAGTACAAGAGGGTGTGATTCGTCCTGTTTAGGCACGATGAATGCACCCTTTATATTTAATGATTGTTTTTATGCCAGTCGTAACCACTGGGTAGTTGAAAGATACGTAAGTTAAAGATTGGCGCAATGGCATAAAGATGATCAAAAATATCAGCCTGAATGCCTTCATAGCTTATCCAGCGTTTATCTTTACTGAAAAAGTAAAGTTCTAGTGGCAAGCCTTTCGCGTCTACTGGCAGTTGTCGTACCATGCAAGTCATTGCGTGGTTGACCTGCGCATGTTGCTTTAAATAGAGTGAAATATAGGCTCTAAACGTTCCTATATTCGTGAGCTGTCTCGCATTGATATCATTGGTGGCAATATTCTTCTTTGTTGCGTCAGCCGTTAATTCATTCAACTTTTCTTCAATGTAAGGCGCTAGGATGGTTAAGTGTTTGAGCTTTTCTAAATCATCCAGCTGATAGAAATAAATGCTATTAGTATCGACATTAATTGTGCGCTTAATTCTTCTTCCACCAGAAACTTTCATTCCGTGCCAGTTCTTGAATGAGCCTGAGGTCAGCGCGTAAGTTGGTACCGTCACAATAGTTTTATCAAAATTTTGAATTTTTACCGTCGTTAAGCCAATTTCCAATACATCACCATCGGCACCATATTTAGGTAATTCCACCCAATCACCTACCGTCACCATTTTGTTTGCCGAGATTTGCATACTTGCAGCAAATCCTTTAATCGTGTCTTGAAAAACTAACATTAAGGCAGCCGCAATCGCCCCTAAACCACTGAGTAAATACATCGGTGAGCGATCTATGATGTATGAAATAGACAGAATTACGGCAACCAAATACACCGTCAATTTCATAATTTGGATAATTGGGTTGAGCGGAATATAGCGTTCTTGCGCAATTGCATCATATTGTTTGTTGATGACATTCAATAAGGCACTGATCGTTTTAGCTACCTGGAAACTAATCGTACACTTGGCGGCGATAATCAGGAGGTGAGTTGCTGCATGGTCCTGGTCTAGAATAAAAGGTGCAGAAAAGATAATGGCGATGCTAGGTAAAATCGCCGTTGCTTTGGTAAATACATGTTCTTGTTGCAGTAAATCATCGTATTTATTACGGGATTTCATCACCGCCTTTTCGATAAGTGAGGTGATAGGGTATTTGGCAACATAATGAGCAATCAGGGCAATAATAATGATGAGCATGATTCCCGACGATTTCTCGACAAGATTCAGGGTTTGTTGACTTGCTCCATAGGTTGCTAAAAAGTCTAACACGCTATCCATAGTAGTTACCCTCTATTATTTCTATTGCTTAGTTTGCTCTGCCATCAATTTTAATTGCTCATCTTTTTCGAGCCATAGCTTGTTGAGCCATTGCTGGAATGATTGTTTAAATACCTTATCATTGAAGTAATCGCCTGACATTTGTTCATTAATATCAAAGGTATCAACTTTTACTTTAATTGTTTGCACTTGCCCTGAAATAAATTGCCAAAAAGTTGGAATTTCTTGTGGGTAATGGATGGTCACATTGACTACCTTTGTGAGATGTTTGCCCATTGCATCTAACACATAGGCGATACCGCCTGCTTTAGGGCGTAATAAGTGGCTAAACGGCGATTTTTGTTTAGTGTGTTTAGCTTGCGTAAAACGTGTACCTTCGATGAAATTCATGATGCTCACAGGTTTATGCTTAAATTTTTCGCATGCCTTTCGAGTTGTTTGAATATCTGTTCCAATTAAATGAGGGTTCTTTTTCAGAAAAGCTTGGCTGTAACGCTTCATAAACGGGAAGTCTAATGCCCACCATGCAAGCCCAATAACAGGGACATAAATTAACTCTTTTTTAAGGAAAAACTTTAAGAAAGGGATTTGACCAAGCATGATGCGCTGCAGGACAAGAATATCAACCCAGCTTTGGTGATTGCTGATGACTAAGTACCAGTCATTAAGTTTCAAATTACCGAGGCCGTCAACATCAATCTTGGTACCGATAAATAGTTTTTGATTGAGCGTGTTAACTGCCACCCAACTATTGGCCATTGCATCAAGCAGGTAACTCATTAACTTTTGCCAAGGTGCAACTGGGATAAGTAGCTTAAATATCGAGCCAATGAAAATGGGTACAAACCAAAATAAGGTGTTGATAACATAAATTAAAAATGACAAACAGCCGATAATGATGGCTGGTAAAAAACGCAACATAACTATCTCTTTTTATTCTTCAAAGTAGGTGTAGCCGTCGATGCTTTCACTTAATTCGGCTAACAATGCATCCCTGTATTGTTCTGATACTTTACTGTTTTTTAGTCTTTTTTGATAGTTTTCTAGCATACCTTTCTTATTAAAATGAACGGTTTCTAGGACATCTGCGGCGGATTCTCCTTTAATGAACTCTTTTATTTCATATCCTTGTTCTGTGGTTTCGATGTGAACAGAATCGGTGTCACCAAAAAGGTTATGTAAATCACCAAGAATTTCTTGATAGGCGCCGACCATAAACATGGCTAAGTAATAGGGAGACTTTTCATTAAAGTCAGGCGTGGCAAGGCTCGATTCAATGCCATTTTCGTCGACATATTGTTTTATCTGGCCATCTGAATCACAGGTAATGTCTTGTATGATGACACGGTTATTCAGTGGTTCGTTTAACTGTGATATCGGCATAATAGGGAAAAGTTGCTCAATCCCCCAAGCATCAGGCATCGATTGAAATAATGAGAAATTACAAAACAGCTTATCGGCTAATTTTTCATTAAGCCTATCGATTAAATCTAAATGTGCACGATGAGACGGTTTTAAAGTTTTGTGAATCTGTCGAAGACAATAAAAATACCATTGCTCTACTTGGGCCCATTGAGTCAGGGTAATTTGGCCACTGGTATACTGGCTATGTGCATCGCTAAAAGCATGCTTGGCGTCATGGTAACTTTCTAAAGCACTGCGAACAGTTAACTCTGTCGTTAATGACGCAAGTACTTGCAATTGACGTGGGGCTTGAGCATCAGGCTCGCTCGGTTGATTTTTTCCAAGAGCGGCCTCTCGCTCTATTACATTGGTAATTAACACCGCGTGATGGGCTGTCATTGCACGACCCGATTCAGAAATTATATCGGGGTGCGGTAAATCAAGTGCTTCACATGCGTCAGCTAAGCCGTTGACAATATTTTTGGCATACTCTTCGATTGAATAATTCATAGAACAGGCGCTGCGAGAGCGACTACCGTCATAGTCGACACCTAAGCCACCGCCTACATCAACACAAGTAATATTGATGCCTAATTGTCTTAGTTGTGCATAATGTTGAGCACATTCGTGCATGGCATCGTGAATATCACGGATATTGGCAACCTGTGAACCGATATGAAAGTGAACGAGATTAAGCAGGTGCAGTGCATCGTTTTCTTGAAGTAATTTAACGGCCTCAAGCAGCTGGCTGGCGTTTAAACCGAATTTACCTTTTTCTCCGCCTGTATTTTGCCATTTACCTTTAGCCGCAGAATGTAATTTTATTCTAATGCCTAGCCAAGGGTGAGGTTGATTCGGATCGTAATTCGCTAAAAAGGTTCTTAATTCCGTTAGCTTCTCTATCACAACACATACATCATGGCCCATTTGTGCGCCAATCGTTGCAATGCGCAAGAACTCTGAATCTTTGTAACCATTGCAGATGATTTTAATTGGTTCGGTGGTTACACCTAAAATAGCCAGTAGTTCGGGCTTACTGCCCGCTTCTAACCCAACTTTGCCGTCACTATCTTTGAGAAGGTGTTCAACAACGCTAAATTGTTGATTCACTTTTATTGGGTAAACAGCAGTGTAACGACCGGAATAGTCTCTGAGCGCTTTTGCCTGTTTAAATGCAGTCACAAGGCGTGAAACACGATGTTGTAAAATGTCTGTAAAACGCACTAATACGGGCAGGGTAACGCCTTCATTCTGAAGTTTGGGTACTAGGTTAGCCAGGTCTATCGTGCTTGAGTTATCTAAGCCTTTAGGGTGGGCGATCACATTACCCGCACGACTAATACTAAAGTAGCCCGAGCTCCATGCATTAACATTGTATAAATCAGGTTGTGTTTGTTGTTCTGCCATCTTGTATTTTCTACACACAATAAGTGAATTAATTTTAATGACAAAACCGCTGAGTTGCAGTATAAATCGCAAAATTTTGATTACACTAAAATAAACTTTAGTTTTGGTTTGAGGCAAACATGTCGACATTCGAGCAAAAAAATTGGTTCACTGAAGTCCATGCAGACGTAGAAAGTGCTTATTCTTTAAAAATTACAGAAAAACTTGCTGAGCAACAGTCGCCATTTCAAAAAGTGGAAATTTTCCAAACAACTCAGTTTGGTAAACTCATGACTATCGATGGCTGCACTATGGTCTCAAGTCGAGAGAACTTTCTATACCATGAAATGATGACGCACCCTGCGTTATTTACTCATGATAACCCTGAAACAGTTGTTATCATCGGTGGTGGTGATTGTGGCACGTTAAAAGAAGTGCTTAAGCATCAGGGCGTGAAACAGGCCTATCAGATCGATATTGATGAAGTTGTTACACAAATGGCTGAGCAATACTTTCCTGAATTATGCGAATCAAATAATGACCCTCGTGCAACGATTATGTTCGATGACGGCATTAAATTTATGAAAGACGCAGCACCGAATTCGATTGATATTGTGATCGTAGATTCAACCGACCCGATTGGTCCTGGTGAAGGATTGTTCAATCATGCATTTTATGAATCTTGTTTAACTGCGCTCAAACCGGGTGGAATTCTCGTTCAGCAGAGTGAATCGCCGCTTTATCATTTAAGTTTATTGACGGCTATGCGCCATGCCATGGAGGATGTCGGGTTTGCCGACTTACAAACTTTAAACTTTCCTCAACCAATTTACCCAAGTGGATGGTGGAGCTGTACACTAGCAAGAAAATCGCAAAGTATTGATGGTTTTAGAGAAGATGATGTTAAACAAGCTACTTTTGAAACTCTTTACTACAATGCTGAGATTCATCAAGCGGCAAAAGCATTGCCAAACTTTGTTAAAAAGGCGTTTGCTCGCTCGTAGTCAAAAGGTGAAAAAAACGTCATTTTTTTGATATACCTCAAATAATCTTTAATAAATGGTTGGAATAACTAGTTAAAACATTCTTTATGGAATGATTATTGATTTAACGTATTAAAAATTGCGTTTTTGTCTAAAAACAAAGCGAAAAGTTCATTGCTTATCCAGTTAATTAAGTTCATGCTAGGTGTGGATTGAAATAAAGGAGAAAAAATGAACTTTAATCGTGTTGTTATTAAAGTTGGTAGTGCATTGGTAGCGCCACAAGGTAATGGCTGTAGCGGCCAACATATCTTGAGTATTGCTAGCTTTATCACCCAGTGTCATCAAGCTGGAAAAGAAGTTATCTTAGTATCGTCGGGTAGTGTTGCTGCCGGACGTCAACTCATACAACATGGTTCTCCCAATCCCTCAATCCCCGCAAAGCAAGCGATGGCTGCTGTTGGTCAAATGAAGATGATGGCCAATTGGCAACGCTTTTTTGATGAGCCGTGTTCTCAATTGCTGATCACGCATGGTGATTTAAAAGATCGAAACCGTTACATCAACATACGAAATACATTGCGTATTCTACTTGAGAACAAGATCATACCTGTAGTTAATGAAAACGATACTGTAGCGACTGAAGAGTTGAAGGTTGGCGATAATGATAATCTTGCAGCACTGGTTGCCATGGTTTCTGAAGCTGACTGCCTATTGATATTGAGTGATGTTGATGGCGTTTACGATCAAGACCCTCGCAATAACCCTAACGCAAATAAGTTCAAGGTGATTGAGAAAATAACGCCTGAGATTTACGCGATGGCAGGTGGCAGTCAAAACCATATTGCAACTGGTGGCATGAAAACCAAAATTCAGGCAGCAGAAAAAGCAATTGAAAATGGAATAGCCACTTACATTCTTGATGGTGCGAAGCCAGAAGCGTTTGAACAACTATTACAAGGTAAAAATCCAGGTACACTGTTTACGCCACAAGCGAGTGTGACGAAAGCCAAGAAACACTGGCTCAAACATACATTAAAAAGTGCGGGTCAGTTAGTTTTAGACCAAGGAGCAAGCCAAGCGCTTACTTCAAAAGGAGCATCACTACTTGCTTCTGGTATTACAGATGTTATCGGTCATTTTGACGTTGGTGAGTCAATTGAGATGGTATGTCATGCTAAGCAACAAGTTATTGCAAAGGGCATTAGTCAATACAACAGCCGAGATTTAGAGAAACTTAAAGGAAAGCACAGTGATGCTTTTGAAGATATTTTAGGTTTTTGTCCGAGCAAAGTTATCGTTCACAGAGATGATTTAGTACTGTTAATCGGACAAGAGCAAGGAGCAAAGTCATGAGTAATTCTACACATTTTGATATGGAATCAGCCGCACAGGCGTCAAAGAAGGCAAGCTTTGCTATTGCCCAATGCACGACAACGCAAAAAAATGATTTATTAAGAACGATTGCCGATACCATTGAACAACGGGTTGAAGAGATATTATTGGCAAATACCAAAGATATTGAAGCAGGAAGAGCAAAAGGGCTCTCCGATGCAATGCTCGATCGCTTGTTGCTGACACATCAACGTGTCGTTGATATCGCAGAAGCTATTAGAGAAATTATTGCGTTGCCGGATCCTGTTGGCACGATTGAGCAAACGATTGTCCGTCCTAACGGATTACAAGTTGGCAAAATGCGGATTCCGCTTGGTGTCATTGCGATGATTTATGAAGCACGTCCTAATGTGACGGCAGAAGCTGCTGCATTGTGCATTAAGTCAGGTAATGGTGTCATCTTGCGTGGCGGCAGTGAGGCCATTCATAGTAATTTGGCGCTCGCTAGTTGCTTACATGTTGCGTTGGTTGCTCATCAATTACCAAGTGCGATTGTAACGGTTATTCCCGATACTTCTCGTCAAATGATAGAGCAATTGTTGACGATGCGAGAATACATTGATTTAGTTATTCCACGCGGTGGTGAGGGCCTGATCACCATGGTAACTGAGCAAAGTCAGATTCCCGTGATTCAACATTTTAAAGGGGTTTGCCATTTATATATCGATAAGTTTGCTGATCTTGAAAAAGCACTCGCAATTTTAGTGAACGGTAAAACTCAGAGGCCAAGTGCTTGTAACGCTATTGAAACGCTCTTAGTGCACAAAGATATTGCGACTAAATTTTTACCTGAGGCACAACAGGCTTTAGCACCCTTTAAAGTAAAAATACATGCCTGCAATCATGCTCTGCCATATTTTAATGGTGCCGAATTGGCGGATGAAACAGACTTTTCTGCTGAATATCTTGCTCAA
This sequence comes from Thalassotalea loyana, assembly GCF_030161435.1. Classification (GTDB taxonomy): domain Bacteria; phylum Pseudomonadota; class Gammaproteobacteria; order Enterobacterales; family Alteromonadaceae; genus Thalassotalea_G; species Thalassotalea_G loyana. The sequence goes on from NZ_BSSV01000005.1 coordinate 216,247, forward strand.
GAAATTGCGATTCGAGTAGTTGATAGCTTTGATAGTGCGATTGAGCATATCAACCAATATACTTCAGATCATACAGAGGTGATTGTGAGTCAAGATACTTCTCGCACACAGCAGTTTGTCAGACAAATTAACTCTTCTGTCGTGATGGTGAATGCATCTTCTCGATTCTCAGACGGCGGCGAGTTAGGTTTAGGGTCGGAAATCGGTATATCGACGAGTAAATTGCATGCATACGGCCCAATGGGATTAGCAGCCCTAACAACACAAAAGTTTGTCGTAATTGGTGACGGTCAAGTGAGATAACTTGACCTTTCGTTGAATATAAAAAAGCGGTACGAGGTGCAACTCGTACCGCTTTTTAACTGAAATTACTTAATGTAATGTCAGTCAGCGAGTAACTGTTTGTCGTTTTCTCTGTTATAAACTATCGCTTACAATACGCTTCATGTCAGTCATGTAACCGCGTAGCTCTTTACCAATGATTTCTACACTATGATTACGAATCGCGTCATTAACTTCGATCAATCGTTGGTTATCTACTTGGTTCGATGAACTTGCTAAACCTTCACCTAATTCTTCTAACGTCAGCTTACTAACAAAATCAGACAGTAATGGCACAGCTGCATGGCTAAATAAGTAGTTACCGTATTCAGCTGTGTCAGAGATTACAACATTCATTTCGTAAAGCTTGTTACGCGCAATACAGTTTGCGATAAGTGGTGTTTCGTGCAGTGATTCGTAATATGCAGACTCTTCGATAATGCCTGCAGCAACCATAGCTTCAAATGCCAGTTCAACACCTGCTTTAATCATTGCGACAAGGAAAATTCCTTTGTCATAGAATTCTTGCTCAGTTATTTCCGTTGCGCAATCAGGCGCAAGTTCAAATGATGTTTCAGCAGTTTGAGCACGCCATGTAAGTAAATTTACATCGTCATTTGCCCAGTCTTCCATCATGGTTGTCGAGAAAGTACCGTCAATAATGTCATCCATGTGCTTTTCAAATAGTGGACGCAGTATCTCTTTTAACTCATCAGCCATGTCATAAGCTTTGATTTTTGCTGGATTGGAAAGACGATCCATCATGTTGGTGATACCACCATGCTTTAAACCTTCTGTAACTGTCTCCCAACCATACTGAATTAATTTACGTGCATAACCAGCGTCTACACCGTTTGCTACAAGCTGCTGATGACCTAAAATTGCACCTGTTTGCAACATGCCACATAAGATGGTTTGCTCACCCATTAAGTCAGACTTCACTTCAGCAATAAACGATGACTCCAATACCCCTGCACGGTCGCCACCAGTGGCACTTGCGTAGGCTTTTGCAATCGCTAAACCATCACCATTAGGATCATTTTCTGGGTGAACTGCAATTAGGGTTGGTACACCAAATCCACGTTTATATTCTTCACGTACTTCTGTACCTGGACACTTAGGTGCAACCATTACAACGGTAATATCAGGACGCACTTGCATGCCCTCTTCAACGATATTGAAACCATGAGAGTATGATAGCGTCGCGCCATGTTTCATTAATGGCATTACTGCACTAACCGCTGATGTATGTTGCTTGTCAGGTGTAAGGTTTAATACTAAATCTGCTTTTGGAATAAGCTCTTCGTACGTGCCTACGGTAAAACCATGCTCAGTAGCCCATTGATACGATTGACGTTTTTCTGCAATTGCAGCTTCACGTAGGGCATATGAGATATTTAGCCCTGAATCACGCATATTCAAGCCTTGGTTGGGGCCTTGTGCACCACAACCAACGATGACGATATTCCAATCTTTAATGTAATTACAGCCGTCTTGAAACTCGTCTCTTTTCATAAAACGACATTTGCCTAGCTGCGATAATTGCTCTCTAAGGCTTAAGGTATTGAAATAGTTCGCCATGGTTTACTCCAGAAAAAATTTGATGAAAGTAGAGTAATACAAGTTTAATGTTGCTTAAATTGATATATTTGCATTACTATGTTGCAAAATACGCAACATTGGATTTGGTGCTATGGATGCAAAGTCATTGTCTATGTTCGCACACCTCGCGAAAAGCCTGCATTTTGGCAAAACGGCTGAAACGTTTTACGTGAGTCCGTCAACACTCAGTCGCGCCGTTCAACGGCTAGAAGATGAGCTTGGTTGTCAACTTCTACATCGAGATAATCGCAATGTAGTGCTTACTCAGGCGGGTGAAAAGCTACAAGAATTTGCCGTTCAGCAACAATCTCAACTTGAAGGACTAAAGCTAGCACTTGCTCAACAGCAAACACAATTGACGGGTAAACTTCATATTTACTGTTCCGTGACTGCTGCATACAGTCATTTGCCAGATCTACTCGATCGTTTTCGTCAGCAATATCCACTCGTAGAGATTATGTTGACTACAGGGGACGCCGCTGACGCTGTTAGCCAAATTCAGCAACAAAGTGTTGATATTGCGATCGCGGCTAAACCCGATGACTTATCAAGTAGTTTTTACTTTCATCATCTAACGAATATTGATTTACAATTGATTGCACCGTCGATGGTTTGTCCGGTTGAACAGCTGATCAATCAGCAACAAATTGATTGGGCAAAAGTGCCAATTATTTTGCCTGAACAGGGTTTGGCACGTACTCGTTTTGAAAAATGGTATCGCCAACTACATTTTGGCAAGCCCAATATTTACGCTAACGTTTCGGGCCATGAAGCGATTGTGTCGATGGTTGCATTAGGTTGTGGTGTCGGTATAGCCCCTAAAGTCGTTACTGAACTGAGTCCACTTAAAGATCGTGTTCAAGTTCTTGATATTGAGACAAATATCAAGCCATTTGATTTAGGCGTATGTTGTTTGAATATTAAAAAACAACAACCCCTTTTAAGAGCGTTCTTTGATGCGATTAACAGGCAATAGACTCGGTTAAATGTCGTAAAATTCTGTCCATGGCACGGTAAGACAACGCTTCGACAAGGTGTTTATTCTCAATATCTTCAGATCCTTCCATGTCTGCAAGGGTTCTCGATATTTTTAGGATTTTGTGATGTGCACGTGTCGATAGCCCGAGTTTTTCAACGGCGAGTTCGAGAAATTCATTATCATCATGGCTTAGATAGCAATAGTGCTTGATTTGTGCGCTTGTCATTTGCGCGTTAGCGCACTCTTGTCGCGTAAGTTGAATCGCTCTACACCGTGCAACACGTTGTTTGATAGTTTCACTCGTTTCTTCCTGATGTTGCTGTGATGCCCAAATTCCTTTGGGTAAACGGGCGACTTCAATTTGAATATCAATCCTGTCTAAAAATGGTCCAGACAAGCGACTAAGGTACTTTAGGATTTGCTCTGGCGTTGACCGATTATCATTGTAAAAACCTGTAGGACTTGGGTTCATTGCTGCGACTAACTGAAAATTCGCAGGAAAAGTGAGCTTTTGGCTAGCTCGAGAAATAGTGACCTCATTTGACTCCATTGGTTCACGTAATACATCGAGTACCTTTCGGTCAAACTCAGGTAGCTCGTCCAAAAATAAGACACCATTGTGTGCTAAAGATACTTCTCCGGGCTTTGGCTGACTGCCACCGCCAATTAAGGCGGCAGACGAGGCAGTATGGTGTGGGGATCTGAACGGTCTCACGTACCAGCGACTTTCGTCTAAGTGTTGCTGAGATATCGATGTGACGGCGGATACTTCGAGCGCTTCTTGTTCCGTCATTGTCGGTAAGATCCCAGGTAATCGACTAGCCAACATAGTTTTTCCTGTCCCTGGGGGGCCAATGAACAACAAGTTGTGGCCACCGCTTGCCGCAATTTCTAAGGCCCTTTTGGCATGTGGCTGGCCAACAACATCTGCCATATCGACTAGGTCATCAGCTGAGGTTTGTGGAACCTGATGCTCATTAAGGTTCATTATTGGTAATGTTTGTTGTCTCGCGAAATGGGCAAACAATTGAGTTAAATGGTTTAACCCAAGAACTTGAGCAGACTTCACATGACAGGCTTTCTTTGCACTTTCAAAAGGCATAATCAGCGTATGATTTTGGTTAGCACACGCTATGGCCATCGGAATATCACCAACTATCGGACGTAATTCGCCAGATAACGCGAGTTCTCCGGCAAATTCATAATGTTCAATGTCGTTGTCAGGTAATTGTTTAGACGCCACCAAGATGCCAACGGCAATGGGTAAATCATAACGGCCACCTTCCTTGGGTAAATCGGCAGGTGCTAAATTTATCGTGACACGCTTTGCAGGAAATTCGAAACCGCAATTTAGAAGCGCACTACGAACACGATCTTTTGATTCTTTGACCGATGTTTCGGGGAGGCCAACAATATGAAATGCGGGAAGACCGTTGGCGATGTGTACCTCAACGGTGACAAGTGGCGCTTCTAATCCTAAGCGTGCTCGACTATATACACGGGCTAAAGACATAATAATTCCATTTAATATGTTGCTAATTGAGTGTAGTTAACGTTGAGAAAGTTTGCCTAATTAATAATCAGGAATAACGAAGAAAAAATAATTATAAATTTTTTAAAAAATAACTTGCCTGATGAATTAGAGCTATGGTACTAATTTAAAAAAGACAAACATCAAAATAAATTTTCATTATTTTTAAATAAATATGCATAACTTAAACGCAATTATTATTAACATTATTCTCGTCGTGGTGATTATTATTTCGCCGCGGGATCGTTTGTTGCGTTAAAAGAAATTTATTTTTACAACAAACCCCCGCTCCGAAAGGACCGGGGGTTTTGTTTTTTTAGGCCAAAGAAAACTGAAAACGAACATTAACCATTTTTTATTAACTTAACTTTGAGGATTGAAGTGCAAATACCCTGAGCATGAAAAGGCTTTGCATATTCTTTTAACAACACATGGCAAGTGAGCAAACAACGACAGGCGCAGCGTTACTTTTTAAAGTGCTTGAACAACATAAAGTGAAACATGTTTTTGGCTACCCAGGTGGTGCCATCATGCCAATTTACGACGCGCTTTATGATAGTGACGTAGAGCACTTTTTATGCCGCCACGAACAAGGTGCCGCATTTTCTGCAATAGGCTATGCGCGTGCATCTGAGCAGGTTGGGGTTTGTTTTGCAACCTCAGGTCCTGGGGCGACGAACTTAATCACAGGCCTTGCTGATGCGTTGGCTGATTCTATCCCAATTGTTGCGATAACTGGACAAGTCGCCACGGCGGCAATGGGATCAGATGCCTTTCAAGAGATTGATGTTTTCGGCTTGTCGCTTGCTTGTACAAAGCATTCATTTCAAGTGACAGACGTTAATGACTTAGAAAAAGTCCTTCATCGCGCCTTTGCGATTGCGCTAGAAGGGCGCCAAGGTCCTGTACTTGTTGATATTCCTAAAGATGTTCAGATTGCTGCCGTAGAAGAGAAACATGGTAATTACTCTCAATTGCGCAATAAAGTGAAGTTACCACCAGCAAATGTTGGTGGTGCATTGGCGCTTATGAGTAAGGCTAAGAAACCGATCCTATACGTAGGTGGTGGTGTAGGTATGGCGCAAGCAATTGATGAATTACGAAGCTTTGCAAAATGTACCGGCATGCCAAGTGTTTCTACGCTGAAAGGTTTGGGTGCGGTAGATCCTAAGGACCCTAATTACATGGGCATGTTGGGGATGCACGGTACAAAAGCATCAAACTTGGCAGTGCAAGAATGTGATTTACTGGTTGCTGTTGGCGCACGTTTTGATGACCGTGTTACGGGCAAGCTTGCAGAGTTCGCTCCCAATGCCAAGGTTATTCATTTTGATATTGATACCGCTGAAATCGATAAAAGACGTAAGGCGGATGTTCCCGTGTTAGGTGATTTGAAAGTGAATTTACCAGCGCTTGAAGTTCCGTTAAATATCACTGAGTGGCAAGAACAATGTCAGCAAATGCAGCGAGACTTCGGCTGGCGTTACGATCACCCAGGCGAAAATATCTTTGCACCTGCGGTTTTGAAAGAAGTCAGCGAACGTATGCCAGCAAATTCGTGCGTAACAACGGATGTTGGGCAACATCAAATGTGGGCGGCTCAGCATATGAGATTTGCCGACCCAACAAACTTTTTAACCAGTGGTGGTATGGGCACAATGGGCTTTGGTCTTCCCGCTGCCATTGGTGCACAAGTGAGCCGTCCATACGACTGCATTATTGCTGTTTCGGGAGACGGTTCAATCATGATGAACGTGCAGGAATTAGCAACGATTAAGCGCTTTCAATTGCCTGTAAAAATTGTACTCATCGATAACTCAAAGCTGGGTATGGTGAGACAGTGGCAGGATTTATTTTTTAATGGTCGACTAAGTGAAACCGACTTATCAGATAACCCTGACTTTTTAAAACTTGCTGAAGCGTTTGATATTAAAGCTAGAAAAATTGAGAAAAAACATGAGGTTGCCGATGCCGTTGAAGAGATGCTTGATCACGATGGCCCATATTTATTACAAGTTAAAATTGATGCAAAAGATAATGTTTGGCCACTTGTACCGCCAGAAACCGCAAATGACAAAATGATGGAGAGCACCTAATGAATCGCTACCAATTAAATATCACCGCTGATGATAAACAAGTTGTTCTAGAGCGAATTTTGCAAGTTGCTCGTTACCGTGGATTTCTGATCAACGGCATTAATGCGCAAGTTAACACTCAAAACAATATTGGCATTATTGAGCTACTTGTCAGTAGTGAGCGACCAATCGAATTATTGATAGATCAAATCAATAAACTAATCGACATCAAGAGTGTCACGGTAGACAATAACGTCATGCAATTAGCAAGCGCATAACACGAGCATAATCAAGGATTGTGCTCCAATAATAGACATAAATTTTTTTGCTTAGCATTCTTTCTTTAAGCAAAAACAAATAGATAGTTAGGACAACAAAATGGCAAAAGTAAATGCAGAATTAATATGGTTTAACGGTGAACTCATGCCTTGGCAGAATGCGACAGTTCACGTAATGAGCCATGCATTACACTACGGTTCATCAGTTTTTGAGGGTATCCGTGCATACAAAACGCATAAAGGCACTTGTATTTTCCGTTTAGAGGAACACATCAAACGCTTATTCGATTCAGCAAAAGTATACCGTATGAATATCCCATACACGCAGGCTGAAGTTGAGCAAGCTTGTAAAGATGCGGTTGCAAAAAATGGTTTAGCTGCAGCGTATTTGCGTCCATTAGCCTTTTTAGGTGATGTAGGTATGGGGCTTCGTCCACCTGCAGACGCAAAAGCGGATTTAATGGTTGCAGCGTTTAGCTGGGAAGCATACTTAGGTGCGGAAGCGATTGAACAAGGTGTTGATGTTGGTGTATCAAGTTGGAACCGATTAGCGCCGAACACGATGCCAACTGCAGCGAAAGCAGGTGGAAACTACTTATCTTCTCAATTGATTTCAATGGAAGCTGGTCGTCATGGTTACACTGAAGGTATTGCTTTAGATATCAATAACATGGTGAGTGAAGGTGCAGGCCAAAACCTATTCTTAGTTCGAAACGGGGTTATCTACACGCCATTTAGCACAGCATCAATTTTACCAGGATTAACTCGCGATACCGTTATTCAATTAGCGCAACAGTTAGGTTATGAAGTACGTGAAGAGCCAATTTCACGTGAATCTCTATACCTTGCGGACGAATTCTTTATGACAGGCACTGCAACTGAAGTGGTTCCAGTGAAAACTGTTGACGGAATGCCAGTAGGTACAGGATCTCGAGGTCCAATTACCAAAGCTATCCAAGAAGCGTTTTTCGGTATGTTCGATGGAACAACTGACATTCCAGATTCTTGGTTATTACCTGTTGAATAAAATCAGACACTCAATGTCTGTTATTTAACGTTAAAAAATAAAAACAATCAGTAACAGTAGGAAACAACGAAAATGCCAAAATTAAGATCTGCAACTTCAACTCAAGGCCGCAATATGGCCGGTGCTCGTGCGCTCTGGCGTGCAACGGGTATGACAGATGATGACTTTGGTAAGCCTATTGTTGCTGTTGTTAATTCCTTTACGCAATTTGTACCTGGTCATGTTCATTTGAAAGATATGGGACAACTTGTTGCCGGCGCTATTGAAGAAGCAGGTGGCGTTGCTAAAGAATTTAACACGATAGCGGTTGATGATGGCATCGCAATGGGCCACTCGGGTATGCTTTATAGCCTACCGTCGCGTGACTTAATTGCTGATTCAGTCGAGTATATGGTCAATGCGCATTGTGCTGATGCCATGGTGTGCATTTCTAACTGTGACAAAATTACACCAGGCATGTTAATGGCTGCAATGCGTTTAAACATTCCGGTTATTTTTGTATCCGGTGGTCCAATGGAAGCAGGCAAAACCAAGCTTTCAGACCAAATCATTAAACTGGATTTAGTCGATGCCATGATCCAAGGCGCAGACCCAACTGTTTCAGACGAGCAAAGTAAACAGGTAGAACGTTCAGCCTGCCCTACATGTGGCTCTTGTTCGGGTATGTTTACTGCAAATTCAATGAACTGTTTAGCAGAAGCATTGGGCTTAGCTTTGCCAGGAAATGGCTCTATGCTAGCGACTCACGCCGATCGTGAACAATTGTTTTTAAAAGCGGGTAAGCAAATTGTTGAATTAACAAAGCGCTATTATGAACAAGACGATGAAACGGCCTTACCACGTAACATAGCCAACAAAGACGCCTTGCACAATGCTATGTGTTTAGATATTGCTATGGGTGGTTCAACGAACACTATTTTACATTTACTTGCCATCGCGCAAGAAGGTGAAATCGATTACACCATGGCAGACATGGATAAGCTGTCACGTATTGTTCCGCAATTGTGTAAAGTTGCACCATCAACTCCTGATTACCATATGGAAGACGTCCATCGCGCAGGTGGTGTCATCGCAATTTTGGGTGAATTAGCCCGCGCTAACCTATTAAAAATGGACGTGACTAATGTCTTGGGGACAAGCCTCACAGAACACCTGAATCAGTATGACATTAAGGTGACTGAAGATGAGAGCATAAAAGCGTTTTATCGAGCAGGTCCTGCCGGTATTCGTACAACAAAAGCATTTAGTCAAGATTGTCGTTGGGACACCTTAGATGATGATCGTGAAAACGGTTGTATTCGCTCACTCGACAATGCGTTCTCAACCGAAGGCGGTTTAGCGGTGCTTACCGGCAATATTGCTCTTGATGGCTGTGTTGTTAAAACTGCTGGCGTAGCTGAAGAAAACTTAACATTCACGGGCCCAGCTCATGTATTTGAGAGCCAAGAAGATGCGGTAGACGGCATCTTGTCAGGTAAGGTTGTAGCGGGTGAAGTCGTTGTTATTCGTTATGAGGGACCAAAAGGTGGTCCGGGTATGCAGGAGATGCTATACCCAACAACTTACTTAAAGTCGATGGGCTTAGGGAAAAAATGCGCATTGATTACTGATGGTCGTTTCTCTGGTGGTACATCGGGACTCTCTATTGGTCATATTTCGCCAGAAGCGGCGAATGGTGGCGCTATAGGTCTTGTTGAGAATGGCGATATTATTGATATTGATATCCCTAGTCGAAGCATTTCACTGCAGATTTCAGACGAAGAGCTAGCAAAGCGCAAAGACGAGATGGCAACACGTCAATATGCGTGGCAACCTGTCGATCGTGATCGCCCTCTGACGTATGCCTTAAAGAATTACGCAATGTTAGCGACAAGCGCAGATAAAGGTGCCGTACGAGATCGTGCCGTATTAGACGGCGCATCGCCTCATTTAAATCAACGCAGTAAAGGGTAAGTCATGGCAAGCTCTGGGACAGCTGCGGTTAAAACTGAACAAGAAAGCGAGGCAGCAATGGCAATCGATTATTTGAAAAAGATATTACTTGCGCCTGTTTACGATGTTGCCGTGGAATCTGATTTAACGCCGTGTCATAAGATATCGGCGCGATTAGGTAATGGAAATCAGGTTTTTCTTAAGCGTGAAGACCAGCAACCCGTACACTCATTTAAGTTGCGTGGCGCCTACACTAAACTTGCGAGTCTTACCCATGCACAAAGAAGTCAAGGCGTGGTGGCGGCTTCGGCTGGTAATCATGCTCAGGGGCTGGCATTAGCAGCAAGTAAACTTGGTATTACAGCCACCATAGTTATGCCGATTACAACGCCGGATATCAAGGTGGAAAATGTTAGGCGCTTAGGTGCAGATGTCCGCTTAATTGGTAAAAGTTTTAATGATGCGCAATCAGCCTCATTAGCGATAGCTGATGAAGAGTCAAAAACCATTGTTCATCCATTCGATGATCCTGATGTCATCGCAGGTCAAGGCACAGTTGCCAAAGAGTTATTACAGCAGAACCATCAGCTTAATGCGGTTTTCATTCCGGTAGGTGGTGGTGGCCTATTAGCGGGTATGGCGGTATACATTAAACAGCTTCGTCCTGACATTAAAGTCATTGGTGTTGAAGCTGAAGATTCAGCATGTCTCAAAGCTGCGATGGAGAGCGGTGAACCAACCGATCTAGCGCAAGTTGGCTTATTTGCCGATGGTGTTGCGGTCAAGCGCATCGGTCAACATACCTTTGACGTGATCAAACAGTATTGTGATGAGGTGATTACCGTAACGACAGATGAAATTTGCGCTGCTATCAAAGAAGTCTTTGAGCAAACGCGTGTTATCGCGGAACCAGCCGGAGCGTTGTCATTAGCGGGCATCAACAAATATTGTCAAACCAGTGAAGGCGATGAGAATCTTGCGGCGATCTTATCAGGCGCCAACATGAATTTTCACAGTCTACGTTATGTCTCTGAACGTTGTGAACTTGGTGAGCAAAAAGAAGCGGTATTTGCTGTTACTATTCCTGAAGAAAAAGGCAGTTTTAAGCGTTTTTGTCAGTCACTGAATTCTCGCATTATCACAGAGTTTAATTATCGCTATGTTGGCAAAGAACAAGCGGATGTGTTTGTCGGCATCAAAATTAGCGGTAATGAAGAGCGCGAAGCATTGTGTCAGAGTTTGAATGAACAAGGTTTTACAGCCATTGACTTAACTGACAATGAACTTGCTAAGTTACATGTGCGCTACATGGTGGGGGGACCCAATCCAAATTCGGCACAAGAACGTCTATTTAGCTTTGAGTTTCCAGAGGCACCTGGTGCGTTGGAGAATTTCTTACAGACGTTAGGGGAACTATGGAACATCACGCTGTTTCATTACCGCAATCACGGTGCGGCTTATGGTCAAGTGCTAGCGGGGTTTGAAGTAGATAACGATGAACAGTTAGCCTTCTTTAGACACTTAAAAGACTTAGGTTATAAATGGCAAGAAGAGAGCCAAAACCCAGCATTCAAAGCATTCCTAAGTAAATAGCTTTGCTGTTTGTGGTATTGCCGGTGAAGACTATGCCGGCAATACATTTTAATCGCTATTAATCTTCTTTTTCAGCTAATTTAGCTTCAAGTTCGCCGATTTTTTTCTCAAGTTCGGCTATTTGCGCGCGTGTTTTTAAAAGCACTTGTGTTTGCACGTCAAACTCTTCGCGTGACACAACATCTAGCTCAGCTAATTTACGTTGAATCACTGTTTTCGTTTTATCTTCAAAGTCATTCGCAAGGTTTTTTAATCCTGGTGGAATTGATTCTGTTACTTGCTGTGCGATCTCTTCGAGCTTCTTCGCGTTAATCATGTTCGTATCCTATTATGCCGATTGGCCTTAATCTAATGGTGTCATTGTAATCAATTTTTTGATTGAGGCGATATTTTTTATTTGTAATATCGTTACAACACGTGTTCTTGATCACAAAAACAGGTAAAATCGCCTTTTTTATTTTGAGGGCAAAACGTTGGCAATGAGATTAAACCCAAGACAAGAAGAGGCAGTGAAATATGTATCGGGACCTTGTCTTGTTTTAGCAGGCGCTGGTAGTGGCAAAACGGGTGTAATCTGTCAAAAAATTGCGTACCTCATTCAAAAGTGTGGCTATAAAGCGAGAAACATTGCTGCGGTAACCTTTACCAATAAAGCCGCACGCGAAATGAAAGAGCGTGTTAGCAACATGCTTGGCCGTGACCTAACGCGTGGCTTAACAGTATCAACGTTTCACTCGTTAGGTCTTGATATTATTCGCAAAGAAATACGTACATTAGGTTATAAGCCAGGCTTTACCTTATTTGATGATCAAGACACCATCGCATTGTTAAAAGAGTTAACGCTTGAAGAGCTAGATGGCGATAAAGACTTATTAAGTAAGTTACAAATGATGATTTCTAATTGGAAGAATGATTTGTTATTGCCTGATCAGGCGATTGAATATGCTGGTGACGCGGATACGCGAATGTATGCTGAGTTCTATCAACGATACCAGCAGCATATGAAAGCCTATAATGCACTTGATTTCGATGATCTAATCTTGATTCCCACCTTAATGTTTCGAAACTTTCCGCAGGTTCGTGAGCGTTGGCAGCAAAAAATCCAGTATATGCTGGTTGATGAATATCAAGATACAAATGCCAGCCAATATGAATTAGTAAAACTAATTACTGGTGATAAAGGCTTATTAACGGTTGTAGGTGATGATGATCAGTCAATCTATTCATGGCGTGGCGCAAAACCTCAAAACCTTGTGCTACTTGGTAAAGATTACCCTAGCCTGAAGCTAATCAAGCTAGAGCAAAATTACCGTTCAAGTGGTCGCATTCTAAAATGTGCCAATATTCTTATCGCTAATAATCCACACGATTATGACAAAGCGCTATTTAGTGAACTTGCTTATGGTGTTGAGCTTAAAGTCGTTGAAACAAAAAACGAAGAGCATGAAGTTGAACGTCTAGTCGGTGAGCTGATTGGTCATCGATTCATGAACAAAACCCAGTATCGAGATTATGCGGTACTTTATCGTGGCAATCACCAATCGCGGTTGCTTGAAAAAGCACTAATGACAAACCGTATTCCCTACAAGATTAGTGGTGGTACCTCGTTTTTCTCTCGTGCGGAAATCAAAGATATGATGGCGTACTTACGATTGGTGGTGAATCCGGATGACGACAATGCTTTCTTACGCATTGTTAATGTCCCTAAGCGAGAAATTGGCCCCGCAACTTTAGAGAAGCTTGGCACTTACGCCAATATGCGTCAAATCAGTATGTTTGCGGCCAGTTTTGAGTTGGGTCTTGAGCAGCACCTAACGGGGCGTGGTTTGGTAAATGTTCAAAAGTTTACCCGATGGATTGTCGAAACAGCAGATAACGCGCAACGTGGTGATACTGCTGCCGTTTTACGTGCCATGGTACGAGAAATGAATTATGAAGATTATCTTTACGATTCATCGACCAGTGCAAAAGCAGCTGAGATGCGAATGAAAAACGTTACTCAACTCTTTAGCTGGGTGACGGATATGCTCGAAGGTTCTGAAATGGATGAGCCGATGACGCTTGCACAGGTGGTTACTCGTCTAACATTGCGCGACATGATGGAGCGTGGTGAAGAAGAAGATAACGCCGATCAAGTACAATTGATGACACTTCATGCATCAAAAGGCCTTGAGTTTCCTTATGTTTTTCTGATTGGCATGGAAGAAGGATTACTACCCCACCAAACATCGATGGATGAAGGTAACGTTGAAGAAGAACGTCGACTAGCCTATGTGGGTATCACCCGCGCACAACGCGAGTTAATATTTACGTATGCCAAAGAGCGCAGACAGTTTGGCGAAGTCGCGCGAACGGAACCTAGTCGTTTTCTGTATGAATTACCTCAAGATGATCTAATTTGGGAAAATACGCGCAAACCACAAACACGTGAACAAACACAAGAAAAAGCAAAACAAGGGGTTGCTAATCTACGCGCGTTATTTAAAAAATAAAGCATGTTGACCTGATCATGACTTCACGCTTCATACTGCTGAGTCAGTTGATAACAACTGGTTTTACTACAGGAGAATAAAGATGAATAAACAACGTTGGGTTGAAATTATGAAAGCTGCAGGTATTTCTGAAGCACAGATGCTTAAGTGGCATCAAGCGTTTGAACGTATGGAGCCTGCTGAGCATCAAAAATTTCTAGTGTCTTTGAAGCTCCCAATGGCTGATATCGCTCGAATACGATCGCTATAGTTGAATTGTAAGCAGTGTCTATACACTGCTTACAAGAACCTCTGAATCGCTTGATAAGCGTTGTCTTGATAATTTGTGTTACCTATATCAGGAAATAACTTACTTTGATCGTCAATTGGCCCCGATAGCCCTTTCTGACTGGCGTAGAACCCGCCACTTTTAAGCTCAAGATTGTATAGGCCGTCAATGTATCGAGCAGCACCTTGTTCAACGCCATGGACTTTACCAGCCCATTGCATGACCTGCATCATACCCTTCATCACCCATTGTTTAACAAGCGGGAGTGTATTGAATCCCTCAGTGCCTGTTGTTGCTCCTGGGCTCATAGTGATGAACCGAATAGTTGAATGCTTTCTTGCCATCGCTGACATCCAAAGTGCACCCATGTATTTAATTGGACCGTAAGAAATCGTGGGATCTTTGGCTTCTGGATATTTTGTACCATTGATGATGGCAGCGAATTCGTCAATAGAAGAATCGTTTAGATTAGGCCTCTTCATTCCCATTTCTTCGACACCTCTTGCAGCTTCAGAGCCAGCGTAAAGTGCAATTTGCGTTAGTTTACCCTCATTGATAAGTTGTTGAGCTAATTGCGCATGGCCAAGCATATTAGCGCTAAAAATCTCTGTTGCACCATACTGGTTAACACGGTTGAAGTTCGCACCTCCAGTGCCACCTGCATTCATGATTAACGCGTCGATTGGCTCGCTTATTTCAGAAACTGCTTGCTTAACAGAATCTAAGTTACTGACATCGATAAGTAAAATCTCGAATATTTTTCGTTGAGTCATGGCTTCTAACTCGCGCTTTGCTGCTATGGCTTTATCTCTGTTGCGGCAACCTAGATAGATTTTCGTTATGTCACTTTGCTCCGCGAGCTGCTTTGCCGCTTCTTTGCCTAATCCCGCATTCGCGCCAGTGATTAATACCTTTTCAATCATGTTATTCCTCGTCAATTGTCTTATATCGTTTGTTGAGACAAAGCATATTTGATCGAGTCATACGGTTTTTGATATTTCTTGCGGTATTGTTTGTCGTGCATAAAAAAAGCCTGAATTATCAGGCTTTGGGTGTGATTGGTATATGGAGATAAATTTTGTTGTTTGGATCAGCATTATTAAATCCGGCTGGAAGTAGCTCAAAATCCGGTTTATTAGCATATTCATATCGGCTTTTTGGAAGCCAACTCCCCCAAATATAACGCAGCGTCTCTTCAAGTGTTGATAATGGCCCGATGTGGGTAAATTTGGCGTAGGTTTGAGCGGGTAACTCTCTCGTGATCATCCCTTCAGGAACACTATCAAAGTTTGCAACTTGCGCCGCACAAATATAGACAAAGGTGGTGCCATCATCATGTTCTTCGTATGACTCATAAATACCAAAAAAATCTGAACCTACTCGATTATTTATACTGTCTTTGTATGGAGAAAAGGCTGACCATAATTTAGGTAAACTTAGATCGCCATCTTGATACTTACTTGCCACGCCAACAATTTTCATTGCTTCTTGTTCAACTATTTCCGGCGTCATCGACAGATTATTTTGCAGATGAGACAAGTCGTTTTCATTGAACGGTTGCTTGTATAAAAGTCTAAAAGGCTCATTTATTTTGCGATATTGCGCTGGCGTCATATCGAATTGCGCCTTAAACGCTCGGGTAAACGCCTCTTGAGAATCAAATTGACACTCAAAGGCGATATCAATAACGCTAACGTCTTCTGTTAATAAACGTTTTGCCGCGAGAGTCATGCGTCGCTTGCGCAAATATTCTTTAGGGGTGTCGCCAACCAATGCTTTAAAAATCCTGCTGTAGTGATACGTTGAATAGTGTGAGGCAGCAGCAATTTCATGAACACTTATTTTGTCTTGTAAGTGTGCCTCAATAAATTCAATACTTTTAAAAAATCGCTGCATGTCTTCGTCCTTAGGTGTCAATGTCACAAAGGTATTATGCTTTGCTGATTAATGTAGGTTGGCTTTCAGCATAGTCTTTTAAACCTTGCAGTAGTTTGCCAAAAGCGACAGGAAATATCATTCGCAATAGTGGATAAAATAGTAAAGCGAACGTTTTTAGTTGAGGCGATGCGGTCCATGATACTTCGGCTGTATTTGCCGAAACTGCGCGGACTGACATTGCAACATGATTTTGTTTGATGGGTACAATTGCTGGATTGTTAATCGGCAATACGTCAAAGGCAATCGTTTTGTTCTCTTCGTTGTATTGCGTAATGATCTCTTTTACTTGGGCGCCTTGAGGATTTTCTGATAAGTCGCAAATACGACCTTGCATCGGTGCGCCAAAATCGCTCGTACCTGGGCCTAGTGCTTTAGAGTTTGGAATAGGGCCCATCCATAAATGTGCCTGATCAAATTGGTGGGCAATTAAGTGCCATAGTTCATCGGCACTGCGGTTAATTGTAATCGTTTTAGTAATTTTCATCTTCGCTCCATAATGTGATTAGGTATGTTATGGAGCGAGTTTAACGAGGACGCTTAATGCTTTTTTGATATTTCTTGCTGTCTTCGCAATTAAGCTAAGACAAACTCACTCAGCATCTTATTGAAGCCGACAATGTCGAAACTTCCACTAATTTCAAAACCTACTTTACCTACGCTGCTGATGTAGAGTTGAATTTCGCAGTCCAGATCAAGTGAACCTGATGTTTCGATAGAAAACGTTTGAATCTTGCTATATGGAATTGAGGTGTAGTCAACTTTAGAGCCTGTTATACCCTGAACATTTGCGGCAATCACGCGCTTATTCGTAAACACGACTTGGTCGCGAAATGTCTTGAAAACCGCGAAAATTTCTTCACCATCGATTAAAAAGCGATGGAAGTCATCACGTGCTTTATCATGATCAACCGATTTTAATTTGAATAAATCCGAGCTGTTGAAATCAATCATTACATATCCTTATTATTTGAATTGGTATCAATATAAACTAATTCACGCGATTTGGGGACAAAAAAGCCGAGCAGAGCTCGGCTGAATATTTTTATTGCTGTTGTTTAGCTATTCGCGTCAAACATTGCCATCAGCAATTCTTTATAACCCACTAAGCCAAGTAACTCTTCTGACTCAATAACGGGTGCACATGACAAACCTACCTGATCGAATAATCGCGCACAGTAACGAATGTCTAATTCCGGTGCTACAGGAATAACGGGCTTAGTCATGACTTCATAGATATTGACACGCTCAGGTGCTTTGTCTTTTGCTAGGACTTTTTTTGCAATATCAGAAAGCAATAAGATGCCGTAGGCATCATGTTGATCACGTTTATTGACAATAACAACATCACAGTTGTTCTCTCGCATAGCATTGATCGCGTCTTGCACTGTCGCTAAGCCATCAAGTTTGATGAAACTTTGCGTCATAACGTCTTTTGCCTTGATAGAAACTTTATTGCTCACAGCTCATTCTCCACTGTTGAGGTTAGTTGACTGATTTGGTGGTTAACGCCTACGGCGTCTTCTACGTCGATTTGAAAAGCAATGCCGGTACCAGGTTTCTCGTCAAACTCGCCAACCTTTGCGATGGTTTCTAAAATATGACGACTCAAATGCTCTTCTACTAAAAAGATTAATACATCTCGTTGGGTGTCCAATGACAAGCCAAAAAAGGTTTTTGGTTTTTCTAATCCTTCACCGCGGGCGTTATTAATTACTGTTGCCCCTGTTGCTCCTGCTTTACGCGCAGCATCCATTACAGCGTCGGTTACATTGTCGTCGGTAAACACGATGATCATTTTAAAATGCATGCATTTTCTCCAAATATCCTGCGTTGGCAGGCTTGTCGTTGATTACTTCTGCTTTTTGGCTCGCCACTCTGAGAGCTGTGCGTAAGCCATAACTGAAATAATCGGAAATAAACTGGCAAAAGCGATTAGGCCAAAGCCATCAATTAATGGACTTCTGCCGGGTACAGTTTCTGCTAACCCTAGCCCCAACGCTGCCACTAATGGTACCGTTACGGTAGAAGTCGTCACGCCGCCTGAATCATAGGCCAATGGAATAATCATTTTTGGCGCAAACATGGTTTGTATGACGACAACGATGTAGCCCACAATAATGTACCAATGGATAGGGTCACCAACGACAATGCGATAGCACCCTAACGAAATACCTACAGCCACACCAATTGCGACAGCGATACGTAAGCCCCATACGCCAATCGCTCCACCAGACACATCGTTTGCTTTAATTGCAACGGCAATCAGTGATGGTTCAGCAATGGTTGTACTAAAACCAATTAAAAAGGCGAAAACATATACCCAGGCATAATCTTGCCAATGCAAAACTATGTTGGCTGCTGTTTCACTAGCATCAACACCAGCAATAAATGCAGGGTCGGTTAGTTGTTGTGCCATTAGCTTACCAAGCGGGAATAACGCCCACTCAAGCCCGATAAGAAATAACGATAAGCCGATGATGACCCATATAAATCCCGCTAATACTCTTGTTAAGTTTGGTATGGGTTTGCGGATAACAGCAAATTGGAAACCAAATAAAATTGCAGCAATTGGCAAAACATCTGTAATGGTTGTAAGCAATATGGTGATGAACTGGCTAAACATTTCAACTAGACTCATAGCATGATCATCCCGTAAGCCATGACAAAAATCATCGGGGTTAACGATGCAAGCGCGATTAAGCCAAAGCCATCGGTCATTGGGTTACGGCCAGAAATAGACGAAGCTAGACCAACGCCTAGGGCGGTTACGAGCGGCACGGTGATTGTAGAGGTCGTTACCCCACCAGAGTCATAGGCAATGCCAATAATTTCAATTGGCGCAAACATCGTCATAACAACGACCATGATATAGCCACCAATGATGAGCCATTGAATTGGCCAACCTTTAAGAATACGTAGTACACCAATTAAAATTGCAAGGCCAACAGAAAACGCGACGGTAAAGCGAAGTCCAGACGCATAAGCAGCCATTGCTTCATCTGAGGCTTCTATCATATTGCCATTTGCGGCGACTTTGGCAGCTTCGGCGGCAATAGCAATTAATGCTGGCTCAGCGATCGTCGTACCAAAACCAAGTGAAAAAGCGAATATCATTAACCAAATAACACTACCTTTCTTGGCAAAGGCGTGAGCCATTGTTTCCCCTATGGGGAATAGTCCTTGTTCTAGGCCGTGAATAAAGAAGGTTAAACCAAATAATACGAATAATACGCCGATCAGAACCTGGCCCACATTAGGCAAGGGTTGTTGGATAATGAATAACTGGAAAAACAAGATGACAAGCACTATTGGCGCAAGATCGCGCACGCTATCTATCAAAAACTTTCCTAATTTTTTGAATGTAGCAGTCAAAGATATTCCCTACGAGTAAACATATGCGTTTAGTGTAAAGAAAATCCTCAAGCAAGAATTTGATTTATAACAATGAAACACACATTAGGGTTACAGTTTTAAACACCTAATGTGTGAGTGTGAATTGAGGGTATGTAAAGTGTTGTTATTTCTTTAACGATTGGCGCAGGAAAATAGCTGCGCTGATAAATAATACACCACTGATAATTTCATTCGCCGGGAACATGATTCCGCTAGAAATTAAGAAACTGCCACCGATTACGCTAAAAATAATACGTTTTTGACTACGCTGTTGCTGTTGATTTAGCTCGACCATCAGACGTTGCTGTGCTTGATGATTTTCTTTACCTGCTTGCAAGTAGTCGTAAACCAAGTCAGGAATTTCAGGTAGCTTTTCATTCCAAAATGGTAGGTTGTCTTTTACCTTGGTATAAACCGCTTTGATACCCATTTGTTCTTTTACCCAATCTTCAAGAAATGGTTTTGCGGTATCCCACAAATCAAGATCTGGATACAACTGTCGGCCTAAGCCTTCAATGTAAAGCAAGGTTTTTTGTAAAAGAACAAGCTGGGGTTGTACTTCCATATTAAAGCGACGGGCAGTATTAAACAGGCTTACTAATACCTGACCAAATGAAATCTCGGATAATGGTTTATTAAAGATAGGCTCGCACACTGTGCGAATAGCAAATTCAAATTCATCAACACTGGTATTTCGTGGTACCCAACCCGAATCCACGTGAAGTTGCGCAACTTTGTGGTAATCACGATTAAAGAAGGCAACAAAGTTTTCTGCTAAGTAACGTTTGTCTTCTTTGTTTAACGTACCAACGATACCGCAATCGATAGCAATCCAGGTCGGATTTTCAGGGTTGGTGGCGTTAACAAATACGTTACCTGGATGCATGTCCGCGTGAAAGAAACTGTCACGAAAAACTTGAGTGAAAAATACTTGTACACCGCGTTCTGCTAATAATTTCATATTTACATTATTAGCTTTTAATTGCTCAACTTCACCCACACCAATGCCATAGATGCGTTCCATTACAAGGACATTTTTGTGGCTGTATTCACTGTAAACTTCTGGGACGTATAGAACATCGTCGTATTCTCGACCTTGACTGAAGTTACGCTTAAGTTGAATGCCGTTGGCTGCCTCTCGCATTAGATCAAGCTCATCAAGAATCGTTTTTCGGTATTCATTGACGACTTCTTTTGGTCGTAAACGTTTGCCGTCGGACAACCACTTAGCAACAAATCCAGCAAAGAACTCCATAACCTCTAAATCGGCATGAATAACATCGGCAATATCAGGGCGAAGTACTTTGATAACGACTTCTTTTTGCTCACCTTCGTGTAGTAATGTGGCTGCATGAACTTGGGCAATTGAAGCTGAAGCGAGTGGTGTAAGATCAAAATTGAGAATACATTCATTAAAGGTGTCTTCACCAATCGCTTTAATAACGATTTGTTTTGCTTTTTCACCGTCAAATGGTGATACCTGGTCTTGCAATAAGGCTAATTCATTAGCGAAATCATCAGGTAGTAAATCACGACGAGTTGACAGCATTTGGCCGAATTTTATAAATACCGGGCCTAGAGATTCGATCGCTAAGCGAAAGCGCTCTGCTTTTGGTTTGTCCTTATGCTTGTTCTTAAGCCAAAATAGCGAGCCTTTGCCCACTTTGACATACCAAGGTAGTAAATGTTTTGGCACGAGCTCGTCTAGGCCATATTGCATGAAGGTTTTGACGATTTGGTGTAAACGTTTACTTTTCACTAGTTAAATTACTCTATGGTTTGTGGTTAAGTTTGGCAGCAAGTTTATCAAGTCTTTTAGTCAATGATGTGACGTGTTCTGCGCTTTGTTCAACATCTTGCCTAAATAATGTTAATTCGACGTCAGTGACCGCTAATTTTTTTTCGTAAATTAACCACTGGCTGAAGTCTTCAGTGATTTGTTGTTTAGCAAAGCTCGCTTTATTCTTTACAAAACCAGCTGCTTGGCTCAAACGATATGTTGCTAAATCGCCGATATGCTTGGCTAATTCAGATTGCCAATCAATGGTTAATGCTTCGAATAATTGAGCAAATTGTTGCGCAGTTTTCAGCTCGCCTTGAATATCCAGCTTATCTTGTTTGATAAGCTCGGTAAGCTGTTGAGATTGCTTGAGCTCGATTAATGTTCTTAAACTGGTTGAAATCACACAATCAGCATCAGATGCTTGCGTTAAAACATACGCTTTATCATCGTTGAAGCCGATCGTAAATGGCGTACCAAGCTCGCTAATATCAAGCGTTAAGTATTTGCCTTGTAGCTCGCTAGTGCTAACACGTTGATTAATGTTCTTTGCAAGCGCTTGATTGATTATGGCTTCAAGCGCTCCGGTCATCATTTGAGTAGGCAGTAGCCAACTGACCATTAGAATTTGTACCCTTTGTGAAGTGCAACAATACCACCTGTTAAGTTTTTGTAGGTAGTTTGCTCGAAACCCGCGTTTTTCATCATACTTTCAAGGGTTTCTTGATCTGGGTGCATGCGAATTGATTCAGCAAGATACTGGTAGCTATCACCATCTTTAGCGACTAACTCACCCATTTTCGGCAAGATGTTGAATGAATAGAAATCGTAGGCTTTGTTTAATAGCTCATGTTCAGGCTTCGAGAATTCTAATACTAATAAACGTCCACCCGGCTTCAGCACTCGGTACATTGAGCGAAGCGCCTTGTCTTTGTCTGTTACGTTACGTAAACCAAAAGCGATGGTGATAATGTCGAAGCTGTTGTCTTCAAAAGGTAGACATTCAGCATTTGCTTGAACGTACTCGATGTTTTGAACTAGCCCTCTGTCACGCAACTTATCACGACCAACATTCAACATTGAGCTGTTGATATCGGCTAAAATGACTTGGCCATCTTTACCAACAATTTGCGAAAACTTTGCCGTTAAATCACCTGTACCACCAGCTAAATCAAGAACTTTATTACCAGGACGTACGCCTGATGCGTCAATTGTAAAACGCTTCCACAAACGGTGAATACCGAATGACATCAAATCGTTCATCACATCATATTGTGCTGCAACAGAGTGAAAAACATCAGCAACCATTGATGCTTTGTTCTCAGTGTCTACCGTTTTATAGCCAAAATGCGTGGTATTGTCGTTTTGATTTGATTGTTCTTGAGATGCCATGAACTTGCTCTACTTTAAAATTTCGCTCTAGTTTACTTTATGCTTGGCACGACAACAATTGTTCTGTATCAAGCGTTTGAATATTTTTCTCGATTACCTAACCAACGATCGATTAAGGCGGTCGCTTTTTCTGGATATTTTTTCCAGAGTAACAGGGCATGTTGTTGCACTTCGGGAATTAACTGCGCATCTCGCACCAGATCGGCAATCTTTAAATCGGCTAAGCCTGTTTGCTTAGTCCCAAGCAATTCGCCCGGCCCACGTATTTCTAAGTCTTTCTGTGCGATAACAAATCCGTCATTACTTTCGCGCAATACACCTAAACGTTTTATCGCTGTTTTTGATAACGGTGACTTATACATGAGTACACAGTGCGAAGCGACTGCACCTCGGCCAACGCGTCCACGTAGTTGGTGAAGTTGAGCAAGCCCTAAGCGCTCTGGATTCTCAATCACCATGATGCTTGCATTTGGTACGTTTACGCCAACTTCAATTACGGTTGTTGCAACCAGTAAATGCAGATCTCCGGTTTTAAATGCATCCATGACCTGTTGTTTTTCGGCAGGTTTCATTCGACCGTGAACGAGGCCAATATGCAATTCAGGTAATTGGCTAGCAAGATAATTGGCAGTATCTTCGGCGGCTTGACACTGCAGAACTTCTGATTCTTCAATTAACGTGCAAACCCAATACGCCTGACGATCATCCTGCGTGCAACCTTCACGAATTCGCTCGATGACTTGGTCGCGTCGCTCATCAGGCAAGGCTACCGTTTGAATAGGAGTACGACCAGGTGGCAGTTCGTCGATCACTGATGTATCTAAATCAGCGTATGCTGTCATCGCCAGTGTTCGAGGAATAGGTGTTGCCGTCATAATGAGTTGATGAGGATACTTATTGTCAAATGCGCCTTTTTCTCGCAAGGAAAGCCGTTGATGCACACCAAATCTGTGTTGTTCATCGATAATAATGAGTGCAAGCTTGTTAAATGTTACTTGATCCTGGAAAAGTGCATGAGTACCAACTGCCAATTGCATTTCGCCAGATTCAATTTGCTCTAACGCTTCTCTGCGAGCTTTGGCTTTCGTTTTACCGGCAAGCCAGCCAACATTAATGCCTAAAGGCTCAAACCACTCTTTAAAGTTAATTGCATGTTGTTCAGCTAATATCTCCGTTGGTGCCATTAAGGCAACTTGGTAACCCTGACTAATTGCTGTAATTGCAGCAAGTGCCGCAACAAGCGTTTTACCTGAACCAACATCACCTTGTACCAATCGCATCATTGGTGTGTCTTTAGCTAAATCTGAACGTATTTCTTCTACGACTCTTGCCTGTGCATTAGTTGGTGAAAATGGCAGACTTTTTAAGAATTTTTTATTGAGCTTGTCATCAACACTCAATGTCACTGCGTAATGTTTATCGCTTGATTCACGCAGCTTCAACATGCTCAGATTGTGCGCTAATAATTCTTCTTTTATAAGACGAAGTTGGGCTGGATGTTTACCTTCATCAAATGCCGAGGTTGAGGCGTCTGGTGGTGGTCGATGGATAATCGCCAATGCTTCGGCGAGCGTGTAAGGCTCGTTTAAAAATTCCTCGGGTAGTAATTCTTCAACGCGGCCTCGTTTCAACCGAATCAGAGCTTGGTCAGTTAAGTTACGCAGTGTTATTTGTCGCAATCCATCGGTTGTTGGATAAACCGGGGTAAGTGTTTCCTCAACAGGAGTAAGTGCTTGATCTTTATCTAAGGTTTTATATTCAGGGTGAACAATTTGAAAACCTTGCGGGCCTCGTTGAATCTCACCATAACAACGAATTTCAGTGCCAATCCCCAAATTATTCTTTTGTGCTGCGCTGAAATGAAAAAAGCGCAAGGTGACGTTACCCGTGCCATCGTTAATGGTAACGACCATCATACGTCGACGACCTTGAACAATTTGGTTGTTGGTGACTTCGCCAATGATATTGGTAAATACGCCGGGCAGAAGGTCGCGAATAGCGGTTATTCGTGTCCGATCTTCATATCGGTTTGGTAGGTGAAAAAGCAAGTCTTGTACGGAGTTTAGGCCAATCTTCGCTAACTTTTCAGCCATACTAGGTCCAACACCCTTGAATGAAGAGAGTTGTATTGCTGATAAGTTAGTTAGCCCTTCCTTGACTTGCTCAGTCATGTTTTACGATAGCATCCTACGGTTAATCGTCGATATCCTGCCAAGCTTCTTGGCTCATTTGCATTTTATTCCACCAGTCTTTTGATGCGATAATTTCACCCTCGTCATCAATATGTGGATACGGTAACCCTTTCGCCTGGCATACTTTAGCGAAAATTGGATGACCACCTTCAAATAACATGCGTTGACGAACGCTTTCATCAATCGTTGGTGCGCTGTCATACATGCCAGCGGCTTCACGTTGACGCTGTGCTTCGTAAAGCACAACGGCGTTAGCTACAGAGACATTTAACGATTGTACCATGCCAACCATTGGAATAATGATATCTTGGTCGGCAAGCTCTAGTGCTTCTGGAGAGGCGCCAAACTTTTCTTGGCCAAGGATAATTGCTGTGGGCTTGGTGTAATCAATTTCACGAAAATCGACAGCTTTATCCGAAAGATTCGTAACCAATACCTGCATGTTCTTTTCTTTTAACACGCTGATAGCATCTTTTGTTGATGTGTAGTTGTGGACATCAACCCAATTTTGACTACCCGTTGCAATACCGCCAGAGACACGCATTTGCTCGTTCTTCCACACAGCATGTACTTCGCTAACGCCAATTGCGTCACACGTTCTAACGACGGCTGCTAAGTTATGTGCTTTGTGAACTCCTTCCATACAAACGGTTAAGTCTGGCTGGCGTTTATTGAGCATGTTGAGAATTCTTTGATGTCTTTCTGGAGTCATTTTTCTTTTTTTCTTCATACTTTGAATTTATGCGGCGTTAAATTTCGCTAGTGTAGCGGTACTACACGTTGCTCCATTGCCTTGCCTGTATCCAAATTATTTTGAAAAAACCTATGTTAGAACTTAATGTGGGGTATTTTAAACTGAATCACGTACATTGTGTACGTGATTCATGATAATGGCTTAGGAAACGTTTGGTAATTCCATGACGCCGTCAATCTCAATATCTACACCTTTTGGCAATTGAGAAACGCCGATTGCTGCACGAGCAGGGTATGGCTCGGTGAAGTATTGGCTCATAATTTCATTTACTGTTGCAAAGTTAGATAAATCAGTCATGAAAATATTAACTTTTACCATGTCGTTGATTTCACCACCTGCTGCTTCACACACGGCACATAAATTTTTAAAAACTTGGTGAGTTTGTGCTTCAAATGTATCACCTACTATTTCCATTGATTGCGGATCCAATGGAATTTGGCCTGATAAATAAACCGTGTTATTTACTTTTACTGCTTGGCTGTATGTGCCGATTGCACCAGGCGCGTTTTCTGTTGAGATAATTGTTTTCATTTTTTCCTACTTGTTTCTTATTACTTTTTGTACATCAACCATGACTTTTACTTTACGCATAATGTCTGCCAAATGGATGCGGTCGCGACAGGTTAATTCTAGGTCAATAACATATAAGTTAGAGTCCTTTTCACCTGAATTTAATGAGTGAACGTTAGAGCCACAGCGAGCAATTACGTTTGTCAACGCGGCTAATGCACCTTGGTGATTGATAATTTCAATTCGAAGCTTGGCGATAAAGTCACGATCAATATCGCTATCCCATTTAACCGGGAACAACTTACCTTGTTCTTGGCTTTTGATGTTACCACAACCCGTTTGGTGAACAATTAAACCTTTACCTGGACTAAGGTACGCCATAATTGAATCGCCAGGAATTGGACGACAACACTTACCGTAGCTCACCAACATACCTTCGGTGCCTTTAATTGGCATCTTGGTTTTAGGGTCGGTGTTGGTATTTTCTTGCTCTTCGGTAAATTCATCGGTTAAACGACGGGCAATACCAATACTGAGCGCGTTACCTAAGCCAATGTTGATTAACAAATCATTGAAAGATTCATGACCTGTATCTGAGATAACTTGTTGGACTTTCTCGGTTGGAATTTCTTCTATTTTCGTCTCGCCTAATGCATGACTTAATAGTCGCAAGCCTAGCGCATGAGATTCATTTTTCTCTTGTGAGCGCAGGTAAGTACGAATTTGCAGTCGCGCTTTTGCCGTAACAACAAAGTTCAACCATGTTGCGTTTGGACGAGCTGCGCTTGACGTAATGATTTCAACCGTTTGACCTGAATCTAGTGGTCGTGAAAGCGGGTAGGTTTTTCTGTCGACCTTTACGCCAACACAAGAATTACCTACGTCTGTATGTACAGCATAAGCAAAATCTACCGCGGTTGCCCCCATAGGCAATTCCACAATGCGCCCGTCAGGGGTGAATACGTATATCTCTTCTGGAAATAGATCTGATTTTACGTTTTCGATAAATTCAAATGAGCTACCGGCGCTTTGTTGCAGTTCAAGTAAGCTCTGCATCCAACGATGGGCTTTCATTTGAGCTGTTGTACCACCACTTTCACTATTATCTTGTTTGTATAACCAGTGAGCGGCAACACCTTTATCTGCCATCTGATCCATATTTTGGGTACGAATTTGGATCTCTACAGGGATACCATGGGGCCCAATGAGCGAGGTATGAAGCGATTGATAACCATTAGTTTTTGGAATAGCAATGTAGTCTTTAAAGCGGGTTTCAATCGGTTTGAATAGGTTGTGTACAGCACCTAGTGTACGGTAACAGTCGTCAAGTTTCTCTGGCACAATAACGCGAAACGCATAGATATCCATTACTTCATTGAACATCAATTCCTTGTTTTTCATCTTTCGATAAATGGAATACAAGTGTTTCTCACGTCCAATAACTTCGGCTTGAATACCACTTTCTTCAAGGCGAGATACGATCTCGTCATGAATATTGTTAATAATTTCTTTACGGTTACCACGCGCTTGCTTTATCGCACTTCTAAGTGCTCTTGCACGCATTGGATACATCGCTTCGAAACCCAATACTTCGAGCTCGTTTTTAATGTCGTGAATACCTAAACGATTGGCAATTGGTGCGTAAATCTCTAACGTTTCTCTAGCAATACGGCGGCGTTTATCTGGTCGCAAGGATTCGAGTGTGCGCATATTATGCGTACGGTCAGCCAGCTTGATCAAAATCACACGAATGTCTTGCGTCATCGCCATGATCATTTTACGGAAGTTTTCCGCTTGCATTTCTTCTTTGTTATCAAACTTAAGCTTGTCTAACTTTGAAACACCTTCAACAAGCTCTGCAACAGTTGAACCAAATAACTCAGCTAGCTCATCTTTTGTTGTTTCAGTGTCTTCAATCACATCATGTAATAACGCGGCCATGAGGGTTTCATGGTCTAGATGCATTTTGGCTAAATTAATGGCTACGGCTACTGGATGCGTAATGTACGGGTCGCCACTTGAACGCATTTGACCATCGTGAGCGTCGCGCGCCACGATAAAGGCTTGTTTTAACAGGTCAACTTGTACTTTGGAAAGATAAGTAGAAACCAATTCTTTTAATGGTTCAAACAAATACACTAAAAGCTCTCCCGAGAATAATTTGTAGATTTTTTTAAGTCGAAATCGTCAGCAATCCCTTATTCCTTATGGATAAGCATACGTTGTATTGATACTAATGCCAATGTTAAATAAGTAATTGTTATTATTATTTGATTGATAAGAGCAAGTCGCTCTTTGTTGCTTAGATTTGCGTTAGTTTTTAGGTATAAAAAAACGCGTAAATGTTTACGCGTTTTTCTCTGCTGATTGTAATGCTAGGCTTAGCTATTACCACCAACGATTGCTGCAACAGCAGCTAATTCAGCTGATTCTTCTTCAACTTGTTGATGGCGTTCTTGTTCATCCATCAATTCGTTGTTGATCAAACCTTCTTCAATTTCACGTAATGCGAGTACTGTCGGCTTGTCATTTTCTAACTCAACAAGAGGTTCTTTACCGCCGGTTGCAATCTGACGTGCACGACGAGAAGCCATTAAAATTAAGTCAAAACGATTACCTACTTGATCTACGGCATCTTCAACTGTAACGCGAGCCATTTAGCTACTCCAACATTTAAAACTTTAAAAAACAGCCCATTATTTTACAAGAGGGGCTAGATAACTGCAATCAATAAGTTGCTGATTTAGGATCTTTTTTAACCTAAGGTTTGGATAAGGAATAGCGAAATCCAAATAATTCATAGATATAACTAATGATTCACTTCTAGTTGGGAATTTTTACGGAATTCAAGGCAAATTCATGCGTCAATAGCTTGCCTATTGCAAATGAATTTAACGTAGTAGTCAGTTAAAATAACCGCTAGAAGCGCATTAGTTGTCCATATCTTAGGTTATTAATCAGCAATAAGTTCGTCGAACATTGCTTGGTATTTAGTAACCTGCTGATCACGCTTTAAGCGCTGGTTATTTACGATCGTTTTTAAGTCTTCTACTGCTTGATCAAAGTCGTCATTTACAATGATGTAGTCGAATTCTTGATAGTGAGAACACTCAGATTGTGCTTGTGCCATGCGACCTGCAATCACTTCGTCGCTATCTTGGCCACGGCCTTTTAGGCGTTTTTCAAGTTCAGCTTTTGAAGGTGGAGCAATGAAAATCGTGGTAACTTCTGGTTTTTTTAAACGCACTTGTTGTGCGCCTTGCCAATCGATATCAAGGAAGACATCAATACCTTTCGCTAACTGCTCATCAATCGCTTTTTCAGATGTTCCGTAATAGTTACCAAACACTTCTGCGTATTCGTAAAAGTGGTTCTGGCTGATTTGTTGTTCAAATTCTTTTTTCGCGACAAAGTGATAGTGCTGACCATCGACTTCACCTGGACGAGGATCGCGTGTTGTGGTTGATACCGAAACTTCTAATGGTCGAGGTGACTCAGACTTTAATAAAGCGCTGATTAAACTTGATTTTCCAGCACCACTTGGTGCCGATAAGATGAATAGGTTACCTGGAACAGTCACGATATACCCTTTGCTTTGAACGATTAAAGCGCCGTATTTTCGCACTTTTTCAAACAATAGCAAAATAAAAAAGGCGACTCGATAAAAACGAGTCGCCTTTTATGCCTCTATTTGACTGCTTACAAGTGCTATTTAATTACTGCTGCAATTGACTTAGCTAAGTAATCAACATTGCTATTGGCAATACCTGCAATACTCATACGGCTAGAGCCAACCATGTAAATTGAGTAATCGTCTTGTAATTGCTGTACTTGTTCAGGCGTAATACCTAAGAACGAGAACATGCCTTTTTGACGCGTAATGTGACTAAAATCACGTGTTACACCATTCTCAATAAGTTTTTCAACGATTAAACGACGGTTGCCGTTAATGCGGTCACGCATGCCAGCAAGTTCGTTAAACCATTGATGACGTAATTCGTCTGAGCTTAAGATGGTTTCAACAAGTGCAGCACCATGGGCTGGTGGCATCGAGTAAATTACACGAACAACCGCAAGTAATACTGAGTAAGCAACATCTACTGCAGATGATGATTTGCCAATAATCGTCGTCGCACCAATACGCTCACGATATAAACCAAAGTTCTTCGAACATGAGCTACATACAATCATTTCTTCAACGGTATCAGCCATTAAGCGAAGACCGTAAGCATCTTCGTCTAAACCGTCGCCAAAGCCTTGGTAAGCCATATCGATAACAGGTAAGAAGCTTTTGTCTTTTGCAACTTCAGCAACTTGTTGCCATTGCTCTTGGCTTAAATCCATACCGCTTGGATTGTGACAACATGCATGAAGTAATACTGCATCATCTGCGCTTACTTCTTTAAGTGCATTTAACATGCCGTCGAAATCTAAGGCTTTAGTTTCGTAGTCGTAGTATGGGTATGTTTTTACTGTTAAACCAGCGGCTTCAAATAAACCTGTGTGGTTTGCCCACGTTGGATTACTCACCCAAATTGTCGCACCTGCTTTGCATGATTTGATGAACTCAGCAGCAACACGTAATGCACCTGTACCGCCTGGAGTAGACACAGTGCGAGCACGATAGGTTGATAATACTTGGTGATCACCGAAGATTAACTTAGACATTTCCTCGTTAAACAGTGGAGAACCTGTTGGGCCAATGTATACCTTGGTATCTTCGTTATCGTGACGAAACTTTTCCGCAGCTTTAACACAATCTAGAATAGCGGTATGGCCCGCTTCATCTTTATATACACCTACACCTAAATCGATTTTCTGAGGATTTGCATCTTCACGATATTTTGCCAAAAGACCCAAAATAGGATCGGCAGGCAACGCCTTTAAGTTACCAAACATGACTCCATTTACCTTATTGTTAACGGGAGGAAAAAAATTGAAGGGCACAGCGCAGAGCCCATCAGCTAATAACACGCTTAGCATAGCTATTTAGATGGCTAAGTTAAAGGGAAATAGATCAAAAAATTTAGCTATTTTTGCGATAACTTATGAGCTGAAAGTTTCCACTACTGGCAACAGATTGTGACAGTAGTGTTTTTTTAATTAAAAGTTACCAGTAATGGCGGCAATAAAACCGATAATACCACCAAAAACACCGCCCCAAACGACCAGCCAGCCCAAGTGTTTTTTGATCATATCTTGAATAATTTCTTTCACTAATTGAGGCGTTAACTCATTCAAGCGTTGTTCAATAATGTCACTGACTTTGTCTTGAATGTTTGCGATGTTGGAATCGCCTTCTAATACGTCCTTCAAGTTTTCGTGAAAACTCTCGCTTTGTGTAATATCGACAACACTTGTGCGCATTTTTTCAATAAATGGTTCACGCATTGGTTCAACGGCTTCTCGACCACCAACCATCGCCAACATTGAACCAAATGAAGAAGCTTCTATGACATCGACTAAATTATCAAAAGCCGGGGTTAAGTCGACTTTATCGATCACGGGTGTTAAGTCAATTTGTGTAGTACTTGAGCTACTTGATAAAAAACGGTCGATATTTTCTTTGGTAAAAAATTGGCTCATCATCAACTGGCGAATACCAACTTTAAAGTCTTCAAAACGAGCTGGAATAACGCCAGAGCCATAAAGCCCGGGTATTTTTTCAAATAACATGTGAATAGCAAGCCAATTGGTCACGCTACCAGATAATGCAAATAGGCCAATCGCGTACAGTATGGGTAATTGCAAAAAGTAGCCAGCTAAGGTTGTAATCAAGGCAATAACATTGGTGATAATGCTTTTATTCACGGCTGTTCTCAAAAGTTTATGTTAAATATGAAGCTATTATCTAATACTGTCGCGCTAATATACAAGTCGATTAAAACTCGTTAAATTAAGTGCTATAAACACCCAAATTAAAAGAAAAAGGATAATTAGGTGAAAAAGTTTCTAACAAGCAAAAAAGCGCTTTTAGCGGCATTAGCATTAACGTCGACTGTCACGGCACATTCAATAAACGCAACAGAAACACAGTGGCGAAATGTAGCACCAGAAAATATGGTGATTATGACGCTACCCCATGGTGATGTAGTGTTTGAGCTATCGACTGATTTTTCGCCTGAGCATGTCAAACAGTTCAAAAAGCTGGCAAAAGACGGTGTTTACAAAGACAACAAGTTTTATCGCGTGATCGACGGTTTCGTTGCTCAAGGTGGTCCTGATGAAGCAACGGAAAAGAAATTTGATATCAAGACGTTGAAAATTGAAGAAGATTTAGCGATTGATAAGAATTGGCAATATACCAAGGTTCAGGATAATGATTTGTTTGCACCGATCACCGGATTTAAAAATGGCTTTGGTATTGGCGTTGATGAAGCGGCTGGCAAAGCTTGGTTAACACATTGCCCGGGGATATTGGCTTTAGGTCGCGGAAATGAGCCGGATACCGCAACAAGTCATTTCTATATTACCAATGGTCAGGCACCAAGATATTTAGATCGCATAATGTCGGTGTTTGGTCGTGTAATCTACGGTATGAATCATGTTCAAGCAATTCAACGCACTTCGGTAATTGAAGGCGATGATGACGTACCTAGTGAGTTATATACCCCTATTTTGGACATGCAATTAATGAGCGACTTGCCTGAAGATAAACAATGGCAAATTGCGGTGGAAGACACGAGTAGTGAAGCATTTGTGAAGAAAATAGATGATCGTCGAAAACGTGAAAATGCCTTTTTCTACAAAAAGCCACCACCAGTGTTAGACGTGTGCCAAGTGCCGGTGTCAACGAAGCTTATTTATCGTCCAAAATAGAAAAGCGCGTCTTACATAAGGAGACTTTCTTCAATCGCCACGTAGTTATCTGCGACGTTAATTAACGATGTCGCAGTTAACGACGGGACACCGTAAACGCTTGCTTTTACACCGAATCGTTGTTTTATACGCGCTAACAACAAGTCAAAATCACCATCACCAGAGAGTAAAATAACTTCTTCAACATTTGCTGCTTCTTCAAACACGTCGAGCGTTATACCTACATCCCAGTCACCTTTTGCTGAACCATCACTGCGTTGAATGAATGGCTTGGTTTTAACCTCAAAACCAATGTGAGATAAGGCCTTTTGGAATTTGTGCTGCTGATCGTCTTGATGCGCAATTGCATAGGCGTTTGCTAAAACAATCTCATGAGATTGTGAAATAGTTTGCCAAAATTGACGATAATTAAATGGCCTGCCATAGGCTTGTCGCGTGGTGTAGTAAATGTTCTGGACGTCTACAAAAATTGCCGTTTCGGGTTTCATGCCAATGCTCTTTGAAATCATTGCTGAGCAATTTAGCATTATTTCACTAAGGAATGATACAATAGTGGTTTAACATGCTAATTTGTGAGCCTTTCGTGCATTCAACTGACTTTTCCACTTTAAACTTAAAACCTGCGTTATTCGATAATCTTTCGAGTTTGGGCTATCACCAAATGACGCCAATTCAGGCGCAAACACTGCCGTTGATTGTTCAGGGGAAAGATGTCATTGGCCAAGGAAAAACTGGCTCAGGTAAAACGGCAGCTTTTGCGCTAGGACTTTTACAGTCGCTAAATGTTAAGAAGTTTCGTGTGCAGTCATTAGTGCTTTGTCCAACACGTGAATTAGCTGACCAAGTTGCAAAAGAGATCCGAACATTAGCGCGTGGTATTCATAATATTAAAGTATTAACCTTATGTGGCGGCACGCCAATGGGCCCACAAATTGGTTCACTAGAGCATGGCGCACATATAATTGTTGGTACTCCAGGGCGTATTGAAGACCACTTATTTCGAGGTCGCTTGAATTTAGAGCATGTGAATACACTCGTGCTTGATGAAGCGGATCGTATGTTAGAAATGGGCTTTCAGGCTGCGTTAGATAATATCGTTGAACAATGCCCAAGCCAACGTCAAACCTTGCTATTTAGCGCAACATTCCCCGAAAAGATTCAGCAAGTGTCAGCAAAGTTTATGAAGAGTCCTGAGCTTATCAAAGTTGCATCAGTTCACCAAGAAACCGCGATTAGCCAAGCGTTTTATCATCTTGAAAATGGTAGTGATCGCATTGAAGCAACGATGCGTTTGCTACTTGAAAAACAACCGACATCCGCCGTTATTTTCGCTAACACCAAGGCTGAAGTACACGATATTTATCAAGCGCTTCAACAACAAAAATTCAGTGTTTTAGCACTTCATGGTGATATGGAGCAACGAGATAGAAATGAAACCTTGTTGAGGTTTGCTAACCAAAGTTCACTGATTTTAGTGGCTACAGATGTCGCGGCACGTGGTCTAGATATCGATGATTTGGAGATGGTGATCAATTACCACCTAACGCGTGATACCGAAGTACATGTTCACCGTATTGGCCGAACGGGTCGTGCGGGTGCAAAAGGCATCGCTTGTTCGCTTTATACAGACAAAGACAGTCGAAAAATAGCGAATCTTGAAGAGTACTTCGATATGGTTGTAGAGCCTGAATCACTGCCTGACATAAATGTGTTATCTCAGGAACCACCACGAGCAAAAATGGTAACAATCCAAATTGATGGCGGTAAAAAACAGAAGTTGCGACCTGGTGACATTGTTGGTGGCTTAACCGGTAAGCAAGGTATCAAAGGCGATCAAATAGGTAAGATTCAAGTCACTGATTTAAAAGCTTATGTCGCTGTTCAATCTAATGTTGCAAAAACTGCTTTGAAAAAAATTGAGCGTGACAAGATGAAAGGTAAAACATTCAGAGCACGTTTGATGACGTGGTAAGCTATGAAAAAAACAGATTTAATTACCCGCGAAGGCTTTACTAAGCTCCAAGCTGAACTTGACCACTTATGGCGAGAAGAGCGTCCCGAAACCACTAAAAAAGTGTCATGGGCAGCAAGTTTGGGTGACCGATCAGAAAACGCCGATTATCAATATAATAAGAAGCGTTTGAGAGAAATAGATCGTCGAGTGCGATACTTGCGCAAGCGTTTGGAAAGCCTAAAAATTGTCGATTACAATCCTCAGCAAGATGGCAAAGTATTTTTTGGCGCTTGGGTAGAAATCGAAGACGAAGAGGGTGAAACATTAACCTTCCGCATTGTGGGCCCAGATGAAATCTATGGCCGAAAAGATTACATTTCAATTGATGCACCAATGGCTAGAGCGCTATTGAAAAAAGAAGTAGATGATGAAGCTGTCGTAAACACGCCGCATGGTGAAAAAGTTTGGCTGGTCAACGCTATTCGCTACGAATAAGGTTATTCGTCTGGAGAAAATGTTGTAACGCGGAAGGAGTTTCGGCCCCCTTCCTTGGCTTCATATAACGCATCGTCCGCTTTGCGAACAATTGCTTTGGCAGATATTTTGTAGTTTTCAAAATCGTTAAACTCGACCATGCAGGCCCCCAAGCTGACGGTTAAATATTCCGCGACACTAGAGCTCGGGTGATGTAAATTTAACTCGGCGAAGCTTTTGATTATCTCCTGTAATTTGTGGGTTAAATTTTCTCGGGAAATATCGCTGAGCAACATAATAAACTCTTCGCCTCCGTATCTCGCACATAAGTCGTTTTTGCGCTGAAATGGCTGACTTAAGGTTTGTGCAGCTTTTCTTAACGCGAGATCTCCTGCTTGATGACCGAGTGAGTCATTGTATGGTTTAAAGTAATCTAGATCTGCCATGATTACGGTAAAGGCGATTTGATTTCTGGCACATAAGTCTATTTGCTGGTCTAAATGCTCCTCAAAGTGACGTCGATTCGCAATATTTGTAAGTGAATCAATATAGACCTGCTTCTCAAGCTGTTTATTCTTATCTTGAATGGTAGCAACAAGCTCGTTGAAGTGCTTTGAAATTCTGTCGAGCTCTCTAACATTAAAATTTTGCCTTATCGGTTTCAATTTACCCGACTCATTCATTGAGATAATGGCACGCACTAATGATTTTATCGGTTTGATTGTTCTAAAATATGAGTAAGCGCTCGATAATATGGCTAACAAAATTAAGACGCTGAAGAAGCCAATCGCTTTTCTACCAAACAGGTGCGGTAGCATTGAATTTTTATGCTGAATCTTAACTAACATTACAGGCTTGTTATCAACATCGACAAGGTCAATTAAACTAAACGCTCGTAATGTTTTGTCTTCGAGTGCTTTATGCCACCCAGCGTAATGTCCTTCATGGGTCAGTGATAATTGGCGCTCCATGGTGACGTTAACGAAAGTTTCTAGCGTGATTTTTTTAAACAGTTCTTCACGTATTAATCGAATGAAGACAAGGTAACCAACAAACTCACCTGTGGCATCTGATTTGCGAATTTGAGAAATAGCGACCATCGCAGGGCCATTAACGGTACGAATAATATTGAAAGATTGAGACTCTCCTGTTGTATGTATTACCTCGGGTAACAAGCTGACATTTTCAGGATGGTCTTCAAAGTTGGTAAAGTAAAAATCAAGCGGCGTCGATGTGATGTAATTAACCCCTTGATTAAGGGTTTCATTCAACGATTTATCTAGGTAAACAATGCCATCTATTCTTAAATGGGTATAGGTGTTTACTAGGATATTTTCTTCAACGTATTCTAAAGTTTCTTCAGGGTTTTGAATATAATTATAGGTACTACTCCATACCGCATAATCACGGTTAAAGCTCTTCAACTCCGTTTTGACGTTATCAAGATAATTACTGACGATAGCAAGTTCATGTTGCTGGATTTCAATCCGTGTTTCGATGTGTTTCGGTCGCTCAATATAAAAATGATAAAATGCAACAGCACCGAAG
Source organism: Thalassotalea loyana (assembly GCF_030161435.1). Taxonomy (GTDB): domain Bacteria; phylum Pseudomonadota; class Gammaproteobacteria; order Enterobacterales; family Alteromonadaceae; genus Thalassotalea_G; species Thalassotalea_G loyana. The sequence continues at coordinate 253,099 of NZ_BSSV01000005.1, forward strand.
AACATGAATATGCCGGTGCACATAATTAGCGATTGGATTTGATGCAATGAGTATTTTTTCATACTTTCAGTATGGAACATGATAAAAAAACATCAATTGAACAAACAAATACATACAAAGTACTGGCAAAATTACCTGTCGCACGTTATATAAAGCGATAATTTTGGATTACTAAATATTTATCTACTAAAGGCTATTGAATGTCATCTATTTCTCAACAAATTGCTGATGAACTGAAAGTTAAATCGGTACAAGTTCAAGCTGCTATTTCTCTACTCGATGAAGGGGCAACGGTTCCATTTATCGCTCGTTATAGAAAAGAGGCGACACAAGGTTTAGATGACAACCATCTGCGATTTCTCGCACAACGACTGGTTTATCTTCGTGAGTTGAATGAACGTAAACAGGTCGTCACGTTAAATATTGAACAGCAAGGTAAATTAACTGACCAACTTCGCAAGGCTATAGATCTTGCGGAAAACAAAACGCAAGTTGAAGACATTTATCTGCCGTTTAAACCTAAACGCAGAACCAAAGGTCAAATCGCAATCGAAGCAGGTTTAGAGCCCTTAGCAAAAGCATTGTTTAACGACGTTCATCTTGACCCAGAAACTCAAGCTAAAGATTACGTTAACACTGACAAAGGTTTAGACGACACAAAAGCCGTTTTGGAAGGTGCGAGTTTCATTTTAATCGAGCATATTGCAGAACAAGCCAGTTTGATTCAAAAGCTTCGTCGATTAATGAGCAAACAAGGCCAGTTAACCTCGACAGTTGTTAAAGGTAAAAATAACGAAGCGGCTAAATATCGTGACTATTTTGATCACAGTGAAAAGCTTATTAAAGTGCCTTCGCATCGAGCACTAGCCATGTTGCGTGGTCGTAATGAGGGCTTTCTACAGCTTTCAATTGCACTTGATCCGGAGGGTAGTGTTGTCTCAAGCGCTGAGCAACTCATTGCTGAGCACTTCAATTTTCGACTAACCCAACAATCAGGCGCTAGCTTTATTCAACGTGTGATTCGTTTAGCATGGAAAACCAAGCTGAGCGTTTCGCTTGAAAATGAGGCGTTGGGGAATTTGCGTGAGCAATCTGAGTTAGAGGCGATTAAAGTGTTTGCTAAAAACCTGACGGACTTGTTAATGGCGGCACCTGCTGGCGAAAAAGTTACGTTAGGGTTAGATCCTGGATTACGCACAGGCTGCAAATTAGCGGTAGTTGACGGTACCGGTAAATTACTGGCGACAAATACGATTTTCCCACATGCGCCTCAAAATAACTGGGACAAGTCGATGCGTACTATCGTCAATTTATGTCGTCAGCATAAGGTTGAATTGATCGCAATCGGTAATGGTACTGGCTCGCGTGAAAGTGACAAACTAGTTGCTGAGGCCATTCAAATGCTTGAGAAGAATAAGCCAACAAAAGTGATGGTATCTGAAGCAGGCGCATCAGTTTACTCTGCATCTGAATTTGCCGCTGAAGAATTCAGTGAATTAGATGTTTCATTACGTGGCGCCGTCTCTATTGCTCGCCGTTTACAAGATCCACTTGCCGAGCTAGTAAAAATTGATCCAAAAGCTATTGGTGTTGGTCAATATCAGCATGACGTTAGCCAAAGCTTGTTAAGTCAGAGCTTAGATGACGTAATTGAAGACTGTGTAAACAAGGTTGGCGTTGACTTAAACCAAGCATCAATGCCACTGTTATCTCGTGTATCTGGTTTAAATAAAACGATTGCACAAAATATTGTGACCTATCGTGAAGAGCATGGCCGATTCAATGCCCGCAAACAGCTATTAAAAGTTGCTCGACTTGGGCCGAAAGCGTATGAGCAATCGGCTGGTTTCTTGCGTGTCAGAGAAGGAGAAAATCCGCTCGATATGTCGGGTGTTCACCCTGAAACCTACCCTATTGTTGAGCAAATCATCGCTCAACTAAAGCAACCGATAGAAGACGTTATTGGCCAGACTAATCTTGGTAGCCAACTGAGCATGGCTAGCTTGATATCGGATAGTTTTGGTGAAATTACCGTGAATGACGTTGTCACCGAGTTAGAAAAACCAGGTCGAGACCCTCGCCCAGAATTTAAAACTGCGACTTTCCAAGAAGGCGTAGAAAAAATCACGGACCTTGAAGAGGGGATGATACTTGAAGGTGTTATTTCTAACGTAGCGAACTTCGGTGCTTTTGTTGATATTGGTGTTCACCAAGATGGATTAGTGCATATTTCGGCCATTACCGATAAATTCATTTCCGATCCTCGCGAAATTGTCAAAGCGGGCGATATCGTGAAGGTTAAAGTGTTGGAAGTGGATGCCGACAGAAAGCGTATTAACTTAACCATGCGACTTACTGATAAAGCACCAGCCAAAGGTCAGCAAAAAGCGAACAAACCAAACGGTCACCAAAATAAGCCTAAACAGCAAAATAGATCGAAGCAAAAGCCTAAACCTGTTGGAAATGCAGCAATGGGTAACGCTTTTGCCGATGCGTTTGCTAAGTTAAAAAAGTAAACACTGACTAATGATGACATAACAAGGACCAAGTGTTTGAGGATACGAACACTTGGTCTTTTTCATTTATTGTCATCATGTTTCGTTGTTTTTACCTAAGCTGATAAGCCGCCATCAACCACGAAGGTTTGACCTGTGATGTAACGGGCATTATCTGAGACTAAAAATTCCGCCATCGCTGACACTTCCCGTGCTTCGCCAAGTCGTCTTAACGGGATAGATTTTTTGACTTTAGCAAGTACGTTGCTTGGAATATCTTCCATCATTTCCGTATCAATCATGCCTGGTGCAATACAATTTACCGTGACACCAAAACGAGCAAGCTCAAGTGATAACGACTTAGCTGCGCCAATCATCGCTGCTTTGGTCGCAGAGTAACTGACTTGCCCCGTATTTCCCTTGATACCAGAAACGGATGACATAAAGAGTATCGTGCCGCCTTCTTCCACCATAGAAGCACTTAAATACCGACTAAAATAAATAGCTGAGTCTAAGTTGGTTGCAACAGTATTGCGATAATTTTCAATGCTCAACGAGAACATCGATTCATCAGCGGCAAGGCCCATGTTATTGATAACAGCATGAGGCGCACCTCTATCTTCAAGTAATTGAGCACAAAGCGTTTCTACCTGTTGAGGGTCTCTACCATCACATTGAATACCTTGAACATCTCGTCCTTGCTCACCTAATACATAGGCGAGTGTCGAGGCGGCATCTGCTGATGACAAGTAGGTAAAAACGATATCGTACTGCGCACTGAGATATTGGACTAAGTTTTTACCAATACCTTTGCTGCCACCTGTGATTAACACCCATTTTTTTGTGTGTAGATTAACGTCGTTCATGATGTTCCCTTATCGGTATTAGGCTGATGCTTTTGTGTAGACTGATGCTAGTAAAATACTGCGTTTGGCGTCTTCTATTTTGTTACGACCGTGCAAAAATCGGGTGTTATCAATGAAAACGACATCGCCTTTTTGCCAGCTAACTTCAAGTTTGTGCTTGTCCATTGCTACCTTAATTTCATCCAACACAAACTGTGGAATAATTGAATTGTCTGCAAATTGGATCCTTGATGCATAACTGTCTTGACCACCTTTATCACTGTAAATCGATGATAGAACATTACCGCCGATCACTGGCAAGCTTGAAAAGTGTGACGTATTAATTGCTGATGTAACGTATTCCGTTTTTATGAAATCTTCGTTTGAATCATCAATATGATAGTTATCCATCGACTTCAAATATTTCAAAAAGTCACCGTGGAAGTATCGTTGCAGGTTCTCTTTGTTGGCGTAGTAATCAATGATCCAGCTAGGTAAGGTGTCGGTGTATTTGAGTGAGTTATTCTCAAGTACTTTCATGCTTCGTGAAGACAGCGAATGTAGGACTTGGTTGCTATCACACAAGATAGTTTCGCCACCCTGAACTGGCGGTTCCACGCAACAGAAAGTTAAGAGCTCGGGGCGAAACGGCAAATTGCCCCATTCAAAGTGAAAATCAATCGGATGTTTACCTATACTCACACTCTGTACGTTTTGCTCTCCGGTAATACGTGCTCTGTCACCCAATGGAGAGTCCAAATAGCAGGTCGCTAAACTATCTAAAAGCGTCGAAAAACTCTCTTGCTCGACAGCATATTTAGGAATGATGACCAAGCCATTGACTGCTAACTGATCCAATATCGTGGTGGCGGTAATCTCACTGCGCGTAAGATAATAGTCCGCAAGTTTTGTATTAACCGTTTGTTCTGTCATGGGAAATCCTTTTGATTACGCAACTTGTGCAGGCATATTGCTAACGATGTAATCGCATAACTGTTGGATATTCGATATTTCGCCTGATTCAAACTGCTTGCTATCAACGTTAACGTGGAAAGACTTTTTAACCATCAAACCGAGTTCGATATAGTCGATGCTATCAATGTCGACTTCTTCAAACGTTGATGATGGTGCTAATTCTTCTTCCTCGATATCGCTTACTTCTAAGATAACGTCGGCAATTGCTTGGTATACAGTATTAAATGACATAGTGGTGTTTCCTTTTCTTGTTGTATTAAATAATGATGAATCCGTAACGGGTTAACATGCGCAGTTCGCCATTGATTGATAAACCAATGTCAACAGAGCACAGGTCACTACCGTCGGACGTATAGCAAATAGGGTTGCCCAGCTGGTACGTTAACTCAGCATTGTCTGGCCAAGACCTGGCAAGTGAATGTGAGACCAGTGTTGGGTCAAAAAATGTTTCTTGGCTGGTTTGCATGACGTAATTAATGCCATCGTCTGCCTCACTGCCAGGGTTTAGCTTAATGATTTTTGTTGATGAGCTACTTTCGAGCACGTCATCTAAATGCCGTTCGACTAAGCGGCTAAATAACATGCTTTCTAATGTAATCCAGTCCGCTGTGCAGTATGGGAATAGCTTTAAAAACAATGTACTGCGTTGCTGAACCTCGTTGCTGGTTAAGTGCCCCGTCGTAATCACCTGATCAATGGTATGAACATCTGCGGTATTGATACTGCCTTTGATACAGCTACTTTGGCTGGCAACTTCAAGCAAATTAAATCGTGTTCCACCACGTTTTTGTTGGAGGTTTAAGGTGACCGGGATATCGCACTTAACAGGCGAGCGAAATGTTGCTCTAAAGTGATACCACTGGTCATTCTCCGATGAAAGTTGATGATTTACGCCAGCTTTTACCGAGAGCAAGGCTAGCTTTCCATGGGCAACAATAGTGTCTAGGTTCGCCTTTTTTGCCGCCGCTAAATCAAAATGAATAGGGTTGTGGTCATTTGAAAACTGCGCCCAATTCGCAAGGTCTTGATGACCCATTATGATTTGATTAGTCGACATATTTTTTCACCATTAAGCCTGCATTGGTGCCACCAAAGCCAAAACTGATGTTCATTGCTAAGTCATAGTTATGTGATGTCATATGCTCATTAGGTACATAGTTAAGATCACATTCTGGATCTGGGTTATGAAGGTTGCGAGTCGCCGGTATCACGTTATCGTGCATACCTTTGATACAGAAAATTGTTTCAATTGAGCCTGCAGCCGCAATCAGGTGACCCGTGTATGACTTAGTGCTCGACATAGGAATCTCGTACGCGACATTGCCTAAAGCTGCTTTGAACGCCGCCGTTTCATTTCTATCGTTGAGTGGCGTTGATGTGCCATGTAAATTCACATAGTCAGGTAATGTCCCACCTTGCTTACACAAGTCTTTGATAACGTTAACTCGAGCGAGTAAATCTTCCGCTGGTGCTGTCATATCATGACAATCTGAATAATTAGCGTAGCCGACTATTTCAGCTAGAATTGTCGCACCACGCGCTTTCGCATTGTCGTAGTCTTCTAGACATAAAACCGCGGCACCTTCAGATAAAACAAAGCCAGAACGATTCGAGTCAAATGGGCAAGAGGCGAGGTTTTGTGCTTCTTGTGATTTATTTAATGCCTGAATTGAATCTATGGTCCATAACGAGTAATTGTGTTTAATGGACTCGGTACCACCAGCAACCATGTATTTTGCACGGCCCGCTTTAATGGCTTCATAAGCCTCGCCAATAGCAATACTTCCCGTAGCACATGCAGCAACGGGAGAGCTTTGCATACCACGTAAATTCCAATTCATTGATACAACGGCAGTAGCGATGCTTTTCATTGTCATCACATTACTAAACGATGATGCATATCCTTCGGCAAACCAGTGATTTGAATTCTCAACAATTGAGTCGATGCCACCGTAGCCTGTACCGATAATCGTGCCACGCTCGAAGTCATCAGCTATTTCATCTAATGTCATGCCGTTTAGTGACATTTCGATAGCTTCACGTGCTGCGATTAAGCTGTACTTGGCAAACATGGGTGATTGCTTTAGTAGCTTTTTTGAAATGCCTTTTAACAAAGACTTGTCGAGATCAAAGAAGCCATAAAACTTTGAATGAATGTCATGCTCAGAAAAATCGAAATAGTTGTAACCCACTTCATAGTTCATTACGTTCTTCCAAATTTCGTCAGCATTGTTACCCATTGACGAAACTGCACCATAACCAGTTACTACGACTCTTTTTTTATTATTCATGATGATCTTATCCTTGAAGTAAGTGAGTTATTCCTGACGCAGAGCTTCGCATGGCGGAGCCTGTAAGACTCGTGCTAACGGACTCGCGACTGCAGCAATAATGACGATAAAAAATGTTATCGGTAAAATGATAGATAGCACGGGCGAGAAGCTCACAATTTGCAATCTAGCTAACACCGCAAGCAGGTAGGTTGATAGCCCTACACCTAGTGCTAAACCAATGGTGGTTTGAATCAAAATACCAGAAGAAATAAAGCGGAAGATGGCCGGGTTGGTTGCACCAAGGGCGATACGAATACTGATTTCTTTTGATTTACCAATGATGATGTTTGATACCACGCTGTAGACACCACTTAACGTTAGAATAAGTGCGACAACAGATAGGAAGATGAACATTTTGGTGATGTACAAAATACTTGCTCGATTCTGGTCTATTGCATCTGTCAGACTTTTTACACGATAAGGGGCGACAGCATTATTAACCTGGGCAGCAATCGCTCTGAAGTTGCTCGCAAAAGCGTAAGGCGCTGTGCGTGTTTTTACCAAAGCATGAAAGACATGTTCCGGCGATTGAATCAATGACGTGAACACCACTTGGTCTTGCGTACGGCTATCAAAGGTTTCACCAAATGGAATGTTTTCAACGACACCGATAATTTCATGCCAATTACCTTGCTCATTACTTAGCTGAATGCGCTTTCCAACTGGGTTTTGATCGGCGAAGTACTCATTGGCAAAGCCTTGAGAGATAACGGCAACTGCAGCAGATTCAGGCTGATCTAGGTGATTAAAGTGACGGCCTTCAACTAAGGGTACTTGTAGCGTATTAAAGAAGTTATTTGATACTTTTACGGTTTTTATATCTGGGAATTCAGCGCCGTTACTCGCATCTTCAATCACTAATGGCGATTTACTGGTGTTGTGTGCTGGTAGTGCAGTGCTAAACGCCAGTTCACTATCAGACGCACCTTGTTTCAGTCTATGCTCAAATTCTTGGTAGTAATTCGTGATCTTATTGGTTGTATCAAAATCAGTTTTCTCCAAGGCAATGCGAGCACTCAAAATCTTGTCAGGATTAAAGCCTAAGGTGTTTTGATTCTGTCTATCTACGGTAAAGACGAACGTAGCGGATACTAGCAATAACGCCGATGCGAGGAATACCTCAACAACAATGATGAGCTTGCTTGATTTAGTGACCGCATTTTTGTGTTCACTCAAATTAGTGTTTACAAACTTGGCGTTCGACATTTTCCAAGCGGGGAACACACCAGCGATGGTTGCAATCGTTAGTGCTGCTCCAAAGGCTAATAAGATTAATGTAGAGGTGAGTTGGAAGTTCCACCAAAACGGAATAGCAAAAGCAACGGCACTGGCAATATTGTTATTTAAGTATTGTAGTAAGAAGTGGGTTGCAATGATTGAAATGACTGCGCTAATTAGGCAAATCACCAAGCTTTCCAGCATCATTTGTAAAAACAAACGTGATGGCGTAGCGCCAATCGCTAAGCGAATCGATGATTCACGTTTACGCTCAATAGCACGTAAGTAAAGTAAGTTGCTGGCGTTAACACAAGCGAGAAGTAAAATGAAAATTGCTGCCACTTCAATCGAAATTGCCATGATTTCACCAGCACTACCTAAGAATGCTTCTTGAAAACGGCGTGCTACTAAACCACTGTCTTTGTATACGTCAGGGTGAATTGAACGCAGGTTATCCATAAAAATCGACAACTCATTATTCAATTGTTGATCTGTTACCCCTGGTGTAAGCGCGCCAAAAATCGATACTTTGCCTTCTTGGCCACGGTTAAACTGTGAGGTGTTATCTTCCAGTGGTAACCACAACTTAGCAGCGCGAGGGAATTTAAATGAATCGGGCATGACCCCAATCACACGATACGCATTACCGTGAATATTGACGTGATTGCCAACAGCCGTGACGGTATTGCCAAACATTTCTAATGCGCTGGTTTCACTTAACACAACGACATGGGCTTTATTATCGATATGTTGTTGGCGAATAACTTCACCGTAGATCGGCGACACACCTAATGTAGAAAACATTGTTGGCTCAACGTAAGAACCAATGTACTTCCTAACTTGGTTTGGCATAGAAATAGTTACACGTGACGATTTAAATGCACTGACCTGGTTAAGTGATGTCGTTTGGTCTTTAAAGTCGTTGTAAATATATTGTGGAACACTATTACCTGAGTACGTGATGCCTTTTTCAACGCTATCTAACACACGAATTTGCTGACCATTTTGAAATGGCAGCTCTGAATACATGGTTGAGTACACGAAACCAAATAAGAATAAGGCAAGCGTAAAACCCGTAGACAATACCGCTGAGGTAGACAGTGTAAATTTTAAATTTCTTAATAGAAATTTTGATTGTTGAATAAGTTCTAGCCAAGCGTTCATGCGTTCACCAATTCAAGGTTTGTTTTTGCTGAAGACTCAAGAGAATCTTTGATAATTGCACCGTCTTTTAGCTCAACAACTCGACCAATTTCATAAGGCAGTACGGGATCGTGAGTGACCATAATGACGGTGGTACCTTCCTCATTAAGTGTCAGGAGTAAGTCCATAACGATTTTGGAATTTTTAGAATCTAGGTTACCTGTCGGTTCGTCGGCTAAAATCACCATTGGCTTGCCAACAATCGCTCGGGCTACGGCAATACGCTGTTGCTGACCACCCGATAATTGGCTTGGAAAATGCTGTGCGCGATGGCTCATCTCTACTTTTTCTAACGCTTGTTCTACTTTTTCTTTGCGTTGTTGTTTATTGAGCTTGCCTTGATAAATGAGCGGCAGTTCAATGTTTTCAAAGATTGTAAGATCAGCGATCAAGTTAAATGATTGGAAGACGAAACCTAGCTGGCTGTTTCGAAAGGTTGCTCGGTCTTGTCTCGATAACTTGGTAATGTCTTGCTCTTTAAAGTAGCAGCTACCAGAGGTTGCGTAGTCAAGTAAGCCAATCAACGACATTAGCGTTGATTTACCACAGCCAGATGGACCAACAATAGACACGAACTCACCTTCATTTACTTTAAGGTCAATGTCGTAAAGTGCATGGGTATCAACTTCTTCGGTTGAAAATACCTTAGATACTTTGCTCAATGTTATAAAATTACTCATGGTCTTATCCTATTAGTTGATCTCTAGCTGCTGATGGTTGGCGTACTCGCTGATATCTGAAATCAATATCTTGTCGTTAACTTCTACACCCGAGCGAATCTCAATATATTCGTTTGATAGTTCGCCAAAACTGACGGGGAATCGACTGTAGTGAGCGTCTGAATCGCGGCTAACAAAAGCCATAGTGGTGATGTTTTCACGTGCGTAGATTGGCTTTTTCACGAAGTAAGTCGCGTCGATGCTTTTCGTGATAATTTGGCCTTCTACTGTTTGCTCTAGTTTTGGTGCGGCGTTGCCTGATTGATGAATGCTGACATTCACTTTTACATTACCGTCAGTAACCGACGGTGAAATTCGCGTAACTTTGCCTTCAAATACATGACCTCGTGTTTCTACCACGGCCTCTTGGCCTACTTCGATGGTATTGACGTTGTATTCCGGCACGTTAAGTTCTGCGTAAAAGCCCTCTTTACCTATGATGCGAGCAACCTTCACGCCTTTCATAAGTTGCTGACCTACTTCTAAATCAAATTGGTCCAGGTGACCGCTAAATGCGGCAGTGACGGTAAGGTCTTCAACTTGCTTTTGCGAGCGAGCAAGAATTTTTTGGTTCTTTTTGATCTTGGCTAAATGCGCTAAGCGAGTAGAGGCAATTTGCTCTTTTAAATGCTCATACTTTGCTTGTGCCAACTCATATTGGCTATTGAGCATGGTGTTATTTAATTTGGTTTCTTCGTAGTCAATCTTAGAGACAACGTTATCAAGCTTAAGCAGCTTCTCTTGTGCGTCTAAATTGAGCTTACTGATATCGAGTTGCTTTTTAATCTCGAATAATGCGAATTCTTCTTTGATCAGTAATGCTTTGTTTTTTAATACAAGTTCTTGATGTTGTGATTCAAGCTCTTCTAATCCCCAAGAGAGTTCATCAACAATGTTTTGAAGCTCTAGGTTGGTTAATTTCAGGATAGTTTGGCCTTGCTCAACATAGTCGCCGTTTTGAACAAAAACTTCGGTTACGATGCCGTCGACATAGTTTGAGATAACATTAATACGATCTGATTTTATGCTGCCGAATGCTGATACTTTGACCTCTAAAGATCCATACTCAACATTGGCTACTTGAACCTTATTCAGGTCAATTTGGGGAGACAAATTATGAGTAAACGATACTAAGGTAAAGCAAGCGCCAATAGCTGCAAGTACGCCTGCGATTTTGATAAATCGCGGTTTCTTGTTATTCGCTTTCTTTTTATATACGTCCACTTTGGTATTCTCTTCTTTGATAATTAGTACTTTTTGATGGATGCTGCCCCGAGAGGCAGCTCATCAGTGAGCGCACATTGCAGATGTACAGTGTTGATAACGGCTCATGGAATGTGTCCATGTTTGTGCCGATAAACTTACCGTTACTGCCTGTAGCGATAGGCTTTAGCAGCCTCCACTACTTCGGCGTTCTCTACATTGCAATGTGCCCTAATAGGATTCAGCCCTATTAGTTAAGCTCGATACAACAACGTGTACAGCTCATCTCTAAACGTTGCTCAAGTTCTTCAACTTCAATTTCAGCAACAATTAATTCATTTTCATTTACGTCTTTTAATTCTTGGTTGTTATCTAACATTTTGTTTTTCCTTGTTTATTGTTAATTTGTATTGGTTAAAAGTTCTGATTAGTTAGCTGAAATACAGCAGCGTGTGCAGCTCATTTCTAAGCGTTGCTCTAGCTCTTCAACTTCGATTTCTTCAATCATTAATTCAGATTCGTTAACGATTTGGATGTCCATGTTGTTTTCTGACATAGTTATTTCCTTTTTAAGTTATAGTGCTCATTATTGAGCGTTATTCGCAGCAAGGATTTGCTACAAATTCTGGGTGCCCGTTGGGGCAAATTCTGATAAATCACTGTCTACTAGCACGGCTTTTGAATACCACTGAGGGTCGAAACCTGTGATGCGCAATTTGCGGGTAATAAGCAGTGGAATAGCGTTACCGTCTAGCGCGGCAAACTCATTAAGCGCCTCTTTCGAGTCTTTAATGTTTTTGTAGATATATTTGATGCCTTGGCGATCGAGCTCTGCCACTGCTTGCTTGCAGTATGGGCAGGTAGTTTTACCGTACAAAATCGCAGTGACTTCAGCTTGAGTGCTAAAGGCTTGACGGTTATCGATTTCCACCACGCCATTTTTCACCTCAGTCTTTTGACTGAACTTGTAGATTGAAAACGCGGTACCTATCGCTAAAACGGTAAGAAAAGCACCGTAAATTAATGGTTTACTGTTCATTTGAAGCTCCTTGCAAAATAATGCGGCTACGGATTAGCTCTTCAACTAGATTTTGTTTCACGACGTGCAATACATTTTGTTTTTCACGAACAAAGCGAATTGCGCGAACGGCTGTGGCCGACAACACATGAAATTTAAATTGGCGAATATTGAGTAACACGGTTGCGCCTGGGTACTGCAGCAACGCAAATGCGTTGTCGTTAAAATAGAGCGCAAACGGGTCGATATCTTGTTGTGTTGGTGCCTGTAATTGCTGGTGCTCTGGATGTTGAGGCGTACAAGTGACCTTGTGAATATACAGCCAGCCTTCCCAGCTTTCTGGCTCACGATTAATCTCACGAGCCAAAATGTCGAATAAGTGCTTGGTGGTTTGCTCAATGTACTCGGACTTGGCAATAGCACGATTTGGCTTAATCGGCGTTGATGTAATGAGCGAACGCGTGCCGTCGTCGTTGTTGCGAACGAATACTGGGAAAATGTCAGCCATTAGTACGCGAGATAAAAACGCGACACCTTTTCTTGCTTTGATTTGACGGTTAAGAAAGTCAACCGTAAGTAAGCGGTTATCATTTCTGCCCATGCCGCCAATACCCGAGTTACCATCGATGTAGATGAGTAACGAGCCACCCGCTTGATAGAAGTCGACTGCATCGCTAATACCGTTGAAGGACTCTGCATTGAAAAACGTTAGCTTGCCAAACGGCTCTTTCGTGCAGATCTCTTGATGAAAGTCATAAATACGTTCAATTTGTTGTTGCATAACGTCATCAGTAACTAATAACGCGACATCGACACCTTTTGACAGTAAATAGCCCACAATAAGTCGGTATGAACCCAAGTGATAGCTGCAATAAATGCGGTTAGCTTGTGGCGTGATTTGTTCATCCCAGGCTTTTTCGACACGCAAAATGTCTGGGCGGAGTGCTTTGTTTTTTGGCGCATATAGATGACTTACATCAAATTCAGCGCTTACTTGGTTTTCAATCACACGATCGACCATGGCATTGGCAGATAACGTGGTTTGAGCGAAGTCGAAGAATTTAAACATTGCCGATGACATGTTGACGACACGCTCACGATGATGAATGTCACCAGGTGTTGTGGTGTAATACATTGGCGCTTTTTCTTGGATGTATTCACGTCGGCTATTAATAAACGCCTGTGCTCGGTTACTTTGACTCATGGTGTTCACCTACATAATTAGCGAGAAATAGCAGCGTTTCAGAAAAAATCTGGTGGCAAATTTCTTGGTTATCGATGGTTGGATTAAATTCGACAATGTCTGCCCCAATCAGTGTTCTGTCTTCTAATAACAGGCTCAATAACGTCAATAGCTCGTGGTACTGTAGGCCACTAACAACCGGGCTGTTTGTGGCTGGAAATACTGTTGGGTCTAGTACATCCATGTCTAGCGACAAGTAAATTTTTGCGTGCTCTGGCAGCCCTAATACTTGCTTGATATTTTGTTGTCTAAGTACGTTAAGCGTGTCTCTAATACCAAAGGTGGTCATTCTGTCGTTCGTTTGCGTGCCTAAATTATTCATGCCACGAATACCAAATTGGAATACATGGCTAAGAGCAGGCAGTTCGTTCAAGCTTTTCGTCAGAAAATTGCCATGATGGTTAACGCAATGCTCGCCATAAATGTCATCTACCGGGGTTTGGTATAAGTCGGTATGTGCATCAATGTGAATTAAGTAAAACTCATCATGTTGCGCTGCAATGCCTTTCAAAATTGGATAGGTAATTGAGTGATCACCACCAAAATAAATGGGTGAGATATTACGCTCGCTAAAGTGCTTGCTCAGCAACGTGAGTTGTTTGAAGATTTTGCTGTTGTCTTCATATGGGTAGAAATAGAAATCACCGATATCAGAGATTGTTTTGTTGGTGATTTTGCTTTTTAGTCCACTAAAATCTACCGTGTTGTCGATGCGGATATATTTAGTAATATCTGGCTCTTTCGACATACTTTGATGGGTAACACCTCGGCTTTTTAACCAGCTTCTCGCAGCATTTGTCGCCTTGTCGCAACCACCACTGATTTGATTGCCTCGGCTATAGGGCACACCAACAAAACAACTATCGTTGTTTTTCAGTTGATATAAATTTGCGCCAAGTCCCAGGATGCTATACGGCTGGTTATAGACGTTTAAGCTGTCTTGGTAAGATTGGTCTTTGCCAATTAAAATCGCTTTATCGTTTAAGTAGCTAATTACCTGCTGAACAAAGTGTGAATTTGCGTCTTCTGGTAGTGCTTGGTGCTCACTGAAGTACTTCACAACTTGTGCTTCTTTTGCACCTAAAACAAACTCTTTTTGCGTGATATTGTGGCGCACCAAGCACTTGCCTTCATCTCGTGCGAGTACTGAAATAGCATCGCTTAATTTGAATTGTTCAAGCACGTTTTTGATTGAGGTCGACAGCGTCATTACTTAGCTCCTCTTACTAATGTAGAAATACCAAGTAACGCTTTACACATTCTTACGACTAGGACGCAGTAGGCAACGCCAAGGATAAAGAAGTAACCCATTCGTCCAATAACCATGCTGTAAGTTGCAAAAGAATGAGCAGCGAGCATTTGTGTTGTCAGTGTTTCTTTAATTTCAGCGGCTGAGCTAACGATTTCAATACCTAGCGATGCCAGCACGTAGCAAATAAAGGTTAAGAAAAAGAGTGAGCCAACTGCGTAGTAAAATAGTGCCGGTTGTTCAGCTTGTGCCTGTTTAACGCGAGTTAGGAAGCTTTGACCGTTGTCAGTAAATAACCCCGTTACTAACTCAGTCGACTTTTGACGCAAGTTTGGCAATTTAAATAAGTCGCTGTAGATCCAGTAGCCATCGAAGCGCAAGAATGGCGATAGATTTAAAATCGTACTGTTTAAAATAATGTAGATGGCGAATACCGCAATTAGGCTACCTGTCATTGCGCCATAAAAAGCGATGCAACCGGCAAACAAAAACTGAAAGTAAGAGCCGCCCACGTTAACAACGGTGCGTTTAGCAACTGATAAGCTCCATGCTTTTGACATGTCTGAGTAAAAAACAGGGAAGATGAGGTAAACACCGACACCAACTTTGTCGATACCTGCGCCGTAGCGTGCTCCGGCAGATGTATGGCCTAGCTCATGTATCAGGTAGCTACAAATAACCATGAGGTAGAGCCAGACATAATCTTCTGGTGTGAATAACATGGGAAATGCGACAACCGCATTCCAGCTCAATGCGCTAAAGTGTTCACTAGTAAATAACATGGCAAATGCCACGAGTGATAAAATGATTGATAAGGTTGCAACCACCGGGCTATAAAAAATCTTTAATGCAGAAGATGAGGCGACCACGAACTTTTCAGTTAATACTGGTACGGCAAATTTAATGTACTGCTCGAAATAATCTGATGTTTTCTCTTTGGTATTTGCGTGAGAAATTAAACCAAGTTCAGGTAATTTTTTGTCTAATAGAAAAACAACGTGCTCTTCTTTGACTTTATGGTTTTGTGTCAGTGTGCCGACGATCTCGCTAATGCTATTACCAGCTTTTAACAGCATTAGTAATTCGGCAATGACTTTGCTGACATAAAAGTTACGTGCGCCTTTGCTAACGAAAAACTCTTTTCCTGGTGTTGAGTTTTCATTCTCGACAATATAAATATCGGGAGAAACTTGATACTGTTCCATGTGATTCCTTGACCTATAACTTAGACAAAATTGCGCACGTAATAACGGATGATTAACCTAGGGTTAAATCTTGCCGCCTTTGAATTTGCAGTGTGGGTAATTCACACAACGATTTGGGTCTTTTGATAACGAAGTTACAAACTCACCTAGTGGTGTCGGTGAAGTAAACTCTTCAGCAGAAGCAGCTGTTGTTGCAGTAGGAATAAACAAGCTACAAACAAATAATGATAAAGCGCCTTTTTTTAATGAAACGATATGTTGTGCAATAGTATTTTTGTTTTTCATGACATCAGTTCCTTATTTATTAGTATTAAGTTTTGGCTTTAGCCATTTCCGCTGGTTAACCACTCAACCAAATTTGTTATTGGTAAAACTTGCTTGGTTAAGTAAAGGCAACTGAGCGTCAATTTGATTTCGGTTGCCAACACTTGTTTGCGGTGTGAACTGACAATGCGATTATTTGTCTGACAAAACTTTATAGTTGATGAAATGAAAGGTAATATTTGCACTTGAATTACTTTATAAAAGTTTATAAAGTTACTTAAGCTACTGATATTATTTTAATTATTTGACTGCTGGTCAGATGTGGTATTCTTTGAAAAATTCAATTAATACTTCAATATTGGGTTCGAAATTCTTATTTTTGAGTGTGATGATGGAATATCTAATACACGAAGACTGCTTTTTTTGTGTCAATTCTAATGTCTTAAGGCATCAAGTTGGCAATGAAACGAGAGAGATCACACTCGATAATCTTGAGTCAAAACTGCTCTCACACTTCATTCGCCATCAGGGCAAAACCATCTCAAAAAATGAGTTGATGGAACTGTGGAATACGCAATATGTGATGGAACATTCACTAACGCGTGTTATTTCTACGCTGAGAAAAAAACTCGATAACTTAAATAATTTAGCCTCATTAATAAAAACCATTCCTCGAGAAGGCTACCAATATATTGGTAGTGCCATTGTTGAACAGCAAACTCCCGTTGTAGAGTTGCCAGAAAACACTGAACCAAGCCCAGTGATTCAAGCCGCGCCAAACCTAAAAGCGCTTTATTTTCTGATTGCTACGTTAATTATTGCGTTACTTGTGATTGGTGTGATGTGGTCCAAAGACACACGAGAAGATTCGGTTGCACAACCCTATGTATACGAGGTGATGGATAACGGCTCGTTGAAAGAAGACGCTACCATGAACCCTGATGGTGAAACCTTAGTGTATTCGTCTCAAATTCCTGGTGAGCGTTGGTCGTTAAAAATAGTATCGCTAAATAGCCAGTTTACCCGCCATCATAAAGTGGAAGGTTACGACTTAATTTCGCCTGCCTGGATAGATGAAGAAACCCTCGTATATGTGATGTCGAGCAGCGACCATTGCTCTATTCGAAAAATCGACATCTATAAATCGCCTGAAAATAACATTGGCAGCCCAATAAGTAGCTGTAACGTAAAAGATCCAAGTCGAGCACTGGTGGTGTTAGACAGCAATACCTTGTTGGTATCAGATAGTGAAGCGATAAATATTCCGAAGCAATTAATAAAAATCGACATTGATACGGGTGAAAAAACAGTGCTGCATAAAGATAGCAACACGGGCACTGGAGCGTATCGTCTGTTTGTTAGCCCAAATAAAGATTTTGTTGCAACACTTTCAAGCGATAACTGGTTTGATACTGATATTCAAATTTTTAAAGCGACTGAACTCAACTCGCCTATTTGGCACAAGCAAGTTGATTATCCGCTATTTTCTGTCTCGTTAGGTGATGACGAGGTGGTTTATAAAGATGAAACAGGGCGCTTCAAAAGCATTGATTTTTTAAGTGAGAATAGCCGTAAAAACGTGATTCCACTTGTGATCACACGGCCTGTATACTCACCAACGTTTGCTAAAAATGGCTTTTTCTTTACTGAAGGCGATAAGTTTAACCACAGAATTGTGCTAGAGAACTTTAGCAATGGCGAGCATCAGGTCTTAAACGAAATAGACAGTGTATCAACCCGTTCGCCATTATTACTTGATGATGGACAGGTGTTGCTATACGCCTCTAACCAAACGGGTATCAACCAGATTTGGCAGAAGAATTTAGTCACAGGTAAGCACGAGCAAATCTCGAGCTTTGATACCTCGTATCATATCGAAGGTATCGTGGTTAATGAGGCCGAAACCGAAATAGCCGTTGAAACAAACCGAGGTATTATTTTCGGTGAATTTGATGTTGTGGGTAAAATTGTAAACCCACAATTGATCCGTGGTAGCCTACCCGCCTTTTGGCAAGGTGATTTACTGTATAGCTTAAAAGATGATGGCAAAAGTACGGTATATCAGTACGTAAAAGAAAGCCAAACCAGCAAAGTACTGCTTGAAAACGGTGCGTATAAAACGGTTATTGATGCAGGCAAGCTCTATTATTCAAAATATCATGCAAGTGGCATTTGGCAGTACAATGAAGCCGCGCAAGATACCTTGATTTACACGCCTAATTCCTCTCATGTAGGTGAAGAGTGGGATGTATTTGGCAACCACATCTACATGCGAGAGCAAAAAGACACCATCAATAAAGTCGCGATTAGTGATGACGCAAACCAGACATTAGAAGTGATGAAAATGGATTGTATTCGCCTAAACATTGTTGCTGAAAATAAGTGTTTATTTAGTGTCGGTGAGCCTTCCGCAAACCGATTGTTACGCTATAGCTTCGACTAGTTAAAGGGTTAAATACCTTGGCGAGACTGCTGTAAAGTATCTGGTCGCAAATGAACCATGATCGGTGTCACACTAAAAATAGATGATGCTCGCTCTGTAGCAATGCTTAGCATATGGTTTTCCATGTTGTGCTGATAAAAGTACAAACGTTGGCATTCAACGCCTTCTGACGTTTTTGGCTCATCAGGTGCGGCTAGCAGTTTTGAAAAATTAAGTGATAACGAATGACTAATACCTGATTGAGTCACCTTGGTATAAGCTTCTTTTGCTGTCCATAGTCGATAAAAATTCTCGGCTGTCCAGCCGACGTTATCCAACGTATTGACTTCTTGTGAACAAAAATACTCGTCTGAAAGCCCCCTGAAGTCGCGATTTTTAATCGCTTCAATATCAACGCCTAGGTTGTGTTCAACTGAGCTTAATGCCACAACGACCAAATTTTTCGCGTGGGAAATAGACTTATAAAAGAGATTATCCCCCAAACGAATTTGATTGAAATTCGGCATTTCATAGTGAGTAAAATTTATCAGCTCATTTAACTGATTCAGACTATATGCAAGCAATACGCGGCCAAGCAGAAACTGTTGTTGGCGCTGTTTAGTTTTAAACGCATCAAACCGCACTTTTTCCTCTGAATTCAACAATGATTGCCAATAGCACAAATGGTTGGCAAACCAATCACTGGTGATATCGGCGTAGCAAATCAGCGTGTTATTAACGTTATGTAATGCTTGGTTATTCATAGATAAATGAAGGTGTTACTGTTGAATATTATGGGCACAAGCGTCTTTTTGCGCTTGCTTCGCTTTTACTGATTTATCTGCCATCGCTGCCAAAATCGCGTTATTACAGGCTTTATCTTGTGCCGACAGTTTTTTAGCGTTATCGCCGAACGAAATTTGTGTTCGGCGGGCATAATCTTGTTGTTTGGCGATAGCGCGTTGTCGCTCAAGGGCATGCTGTTCTCTTTTACGATCGGCAATAACGTTTTGTTGTTGTGTAATTATCTGCTGATTGGATTTTGAAAGCTCACCACCCAACCAGCTAGCAAACCAAAGGAAAGTGCCAAACTTGATAAACCAGAATAAGGTAAAGGCGAAAAGGATCGCAAAGATTAAGGCCAGTGTTTTCTTGAGGTTTAATTCCATCTAAATTTTCTCCATGAAGCAAATATAGGCTAATCGAAAACTGAAGATAATCCAATGATTAACATACAAAAATATATAGAGATATATCTGATGTCTTTATATTTGTATTAGTTATGTTAACGTTGTGGGCCCGTTTTAAGTTAAGGAATGGATTCTAATTAGAATTAAGGGATTATCTAATGAAAACGATAGCTAAATGGCTAACACTTGCCATGATCATAAGTGTGATTTTCTTTGTTGAAATGAATGACTCAGTAAAGCTAAATGCGCCTAGCATGGTGGGAAGCACTGTCGAAGAAACTAAACACGAAATAGTGAGTCATCAAAATCATGAAGACAATCTAAAGGCCGTTGTCGATAATGTTTCTCAATTTACATTTCAAGAGTATTTAGAAGACATAAATGATATCGACAGGACTCGCTATGAACAGCTTAATGACCGACTGTTTGGGATCTTGGCATTCAAAACGAAAGCGGAATATGACGTGTTGCGGCGCCATGGATTTCCGTCTATTGATGACTTTGAATATGTCGACATTCGCGACACGCGGGAACTTTCTAATCAACTGTATAATAGTATTAACCATTATCCTGAGTTTTCTGAAGGGGATGGGGTGAGTTACCATGCGTTAAGTACATTGAACCTACTTCAATCGCTTGCGGATTTGGAAAAAACCGTGCGGTACTACATTCCTGAGTATCAGCAAGGAGATAAATTTCCTAGAGATAATGACTGGCCTGAGGGCGAGAGACCTGAGCAAGTAACCGATCAATTTAAAAACATCGTGTTATCTTACTCTGTTGTTAAGGATGCTTCAGCTTTCGAATTACTGGCGCAGGCAAGATATCAGCAATTTGCTTTTAACGCTGATGATAATAACGATAAACGAGTGGTTGAAAAACTCGCTCAGGCAAACAAGCTATTAAAAGGAAATTCGAACCTTGAAGTGTATGTTAAATCTAACTACGCAGGTGAATTAGCGTACTTTTACGAGCTATCAAAAAAATAAGTAAACGTTCTAAATTAAAAAAGGGAGTATTAGCTCCCCTTTTTATTCTGTG
Source organism: Thalassotalea loyana (assembly GCF_030161435.1). GTDB lineage: Bacteria > Pseudomonadota > Gammaproteobacteria > Enterobacterales > Alteromonadaceae > Thalassotalea_G > Thalassotalea_G loyana. The sequence continues at coordinate 273,722 of NZ_BSSV01000005.1, forward strand.
ATTTCTGCCAAAGAGAATACACACCGGCATATTGAATTAGATAAACTTTATTGAAAGAGTGCTACTCAATATTCTGGATCTGCTCGCGCATTTGCTCGATTAATACTTTCAATTCAACCGCAGCGGCTGTGATGTCAGCATTAATTGATTTTGAGCCAAGGGTGTTAGCTTCACGATTGAATTCTTGCATCATGAAGTCTAAGCGACGGCCTTGTGGGCCACCTTTTTTCAAGATCTTTTGTGTTTCTTTTACGTGGCTGTATAAACGGTCGATTTCTTCATCTACATCCATTTTTTGAGCAAGTAATACAAGCTCTTGTTCTAAACGTTGTGACTCTGGTTCAATGCCAGCGTCGTTGAACTTTTCGATAATGCGGTCACGTTGCCATTGAATAATTTCTGGCATGTGGGCTTTTACATTGTTTGCTTGCTCTGTAATCGCGTCTAAGCGTTGTTCAATTAACGCTTTCATGTTGCTACCTTCACTTGCACGTGCGGCGATGAAGTCTTTAAGCGCTTGATCAAAGCCCGCTAAAATTTCAGCTTGAATTGCGTCCATGTCTGACTCTTCAGCTTCCATTACACCAGGCCAGCGCATAATTTCTAATGGGTTAATTTGGCTATTTAACGTTTGCTCGTTCACCCAGTTTGCGTGTTTGATTAACTCGTTCGCTAAATTCTGGTTGAGTGTTAAATTGCTTTTTGCGGCAGGGTTTGCGTTGAAGCGCAATGCACATTCAACTTTGCCGCGATTTAATTGCTTGCGAAAACGTTCGCGTAATACCGGCTCTAAGCTACGAAATTGCTCTGGTAAGCGGAAGTAAGTTTCTAAAAATCGTTGGTTAACACTGCGGATTTCCCACACGGCGTTACCCCAGTCACCTTTTACCTCAACACGAGCAAAGGCAGTCATACTATGGATCATAAAATCTTTCCTATTAATTAGTTTTATAAGAATGAACCAGTGAATTATGCCTGAGCTGTTACGTTGTCGCTAGTAAAACCACCGCACTAAATAATCTGTTTACAGATAATTGATGTGTTTATCGACTTTTTAACAATAAGGTAAAATGCTTATCCGCGATAAAGCTCGTTAGCGGGTTTATACATTACCCAAGACGCTAATACGTATTTGTCGTTTGATATCGGTGTTCTACCGCGATGAGTATGGGTGAAGCCACAAGGCGAGAGTACTAAACTGCCAGTCGTCGGTTTTATGCTAGCTTGCTGATACAAGAAGTCGGTTTCACCACCTTCTGGGACATCATTTAAGTATATGAGCCATAGCAGGGTACGATGCAAACTCTTTTGATTGGCATCGGTTGGGTGTGGGTAATGCTCAGAATGCCAATGACCAAAGTTGCCTTTTCCTGCATCGTACTTTTGCATGTTGATATCGTCTAAAACAAAAATACTTTGAATGATTGATGTGAGCTTACTCTCGGGCAATTGCGGGATCATCTCAGGGGTTAGGGTTGTGAGTTTGCCCGTTTTCTCGTCTTGGATGCTAGGGCTAATCGCACCGGTAATAATATGCGGGTAGGCTTTAACATATTGAACTAAGCCTTGTAACACGAGGGCGTTGATTTGTTGGTGCTCTTGTTGCCAGTTTGCCAAGGTAGAAAGGTGAATATCCGTGCTGTTTTTCTTGCTGGTATCGACACCTGAACCAATACGCCCCTGTTGCTTATTGGGCTCTTGTTCGAATTTTTCTACTAACTGTTGGCAATAATCTGATGAAAGGGCGTGTTTAAATTCAACGATGAAGTGCTGCATAGTGTTGTTATTATTGTGATGCTCTACTGGCTGTTAACTTTATATTAACAAGGCGAGTAACACCAGAAGTAAAAAGGAGCCTTATGGCTCCTTTTTTAAGCGGTTTTCCATTGTTGCTTAATATGCTCAGCAACACGGAATGAGTTAGCGTAAATGGTATAGGTGTATGGCACACTACCACCCGTTGGCATAAATGAACCGTCTGTCACGTATAGGTTGTTCACCTCGTGTGCTCGGCAGTTTTTATTTAGCACCGAGGTATTTGGATCATCGCCAAAGCGACAGCCTCCGGCCATTAAGTTAGTTGGCGGATACGAGCTGACCGATGAAGAAACGTTCTTCGCGCCCATGGCTTTTAATACCGTTTCGGCTTTCTCAGCAATGTATTCACCTACTTTTAAGTCGTGCTCATGAAAACCAATACGCACTTTAGCGACAGCATCGCCCCATTTGTCAGTAACATCAGGATCAAGCTCAACAAAACAATTGTCGGTTGGTAACCAGTCGTTAAACACTTCAAAACGTAATGTTTTATAGGTGGTGAACTCTTGTTTTAGGTTTGTTTTTAATTGCTCACCCCAAACAAGGTTGTCGTTGTTGTCGTATTGCGAACCACGTGCACGGGCAATTGGATTTTGATAGAACAGAAAATCAATGGTGCCGCCTTTTGCGCGTTTGCCAAATGCTTTATCGTCTATCTCATACCAATCTTGTAGTGCGCGGTTAAGAAATGGTCCTACAACGCGCAGTTGTGCTTCTTGATTATCTGTTAAGTCGTCAAAAAAGAAGTCACCTCGACCAGTACCACCAGCGCTAAATACTAAGTTTTTGCCGACTTGGCCGTGATTATTTGCCAAGCCATTTGGGAACTTTTTGCCCTTAGAAGCCAGTAATAGTCGTGAGGTTTCAACTGCTTGGCAAGCAACCACATAGATCTTTGCTTTTACTTCAACGCTACGACGTTTTTTGTCGTAGTACCAAACCCCTGAAATTTCACCGTTATCGTCGGTAGCGATCTTGTACACTTTGGCATGTGGCGTAATGGTACAGTTACCTGTTGCCACCGCATGGTTTAATAGTGCTGCACGGCCACTACCTTTGGCACCTGAAGAGCAGCCATAGCTACTACAATACCCTGAGTATTCACAACTTCTTCTTCCCATGGCTGGTTGCGACAATACGGCGCGTGCTACAGGTAAGCTGTGGTAGTTCATCTCGCTGGCGGTTTTATCTATCCAGCTAGCAACCGGGTGCTCTGCAATAGGTGGAAATGGGTAGTCAGCTTCACTGCGAGGCTCTTTGTAAGGGTGATCTACAACCTTACCAGATACTCCCACTAAGTGATCTACCTTGGTATAAAACGGCTCTAGCTCGTCATAACTAATTGGCCAGTCGGCCACGTTAGCGCCTTCGATTGCGCCAAATTCTGATTTCAAACGAAAGTCGATGGGTTTTAAACGATGAAAGTAACCACTCATAAAGTTTGAAGATCCACCTACAACAGTGCCGTTCCAAAAGGTCCAGCCTGAATCGCTAGTCGCTTCTTTTTGCCAGAACGACTCGCCATTCGCGTCTTCGTACTCTTCTTCAATAACGTGCTGCTCTTCCGTTAATTTCGGGTTGTATGCGTCACGTAAACTAATTGCAATCTCGTCTTTGTAGAAGTCGTCTTCGGTTAGCCATGGGCCTTTTTCTAATACAACTACTTTTGCGCCGGCTTTCGACAATTCATAGGCAATAGGCGATGCACCAGCACCACTGCCGATAATACAAATATCATAACTCATGACTTAGTCGATTCCTCTTTGGTCACTTGGCTGACGGAAATGCGGTGACTACCTGGTAGTTCGAAATAACGTTTGCCTTTAGGCGGTAATGGGAAACCCGCTTGATGTTCAAGCCACTGCCAGCCAATACCGTCTGGGTTGCCGCCATAACTTGGCGCGGAAAGCGACGCTTCATAAATATAATTAATTAGCGTGTTAATCCAGTTATAGCCGGCGTCAGAATTGCTGATCGCGCGCAGCATTTTTTCTTTCGTTGCGGTATCAAGCGCAGCGAAGTCTTGTTGGGTTTGGCTTTGACTATAGCCATTTAACCAACCTACCCCTTTTTTGATGAAGTCTTTTTCAGCTTCGTCTACTGGTTGTGTTTTGATTAACACATAAAGGTATTGGGTAATTTGTAGCTCTTTAGCACCAGGGCCTGATTCAGAACTCGGTAATAAATGATTAACCACAGCATCAAGTGTTAACCAAGGCTCTTGACTTAAATTAACCGTTGATGTGTTACCTGAAAGTGCAATGCTTGGCATGGCGACAATCGCGGTAGCGCCAGCGGCTGATTTCAGCACACTTCGACGTGATACTTTATTTTTGTACCAACTGGGTGTTTGGTAGTGCTTATCGAAAAACGACACAAGTTCCTCCTAGTTACCTGCTTGAATAGCTAATGCTTTTTCACCTTCAGGTTGCCAGTTTTCGATAAACGTTAACCATTGCGTACGTGAGTAGCTTTCGTCATCTAAAAACTCAGCGGTATCTTTCGACAATAACATTTTGCCCGTTGCTGTCGTAACGTACATGTGTGGATAACCTTCAACTGGCGGTAAGCCTTTCATAAAGTCGGCGTTTTCGTTTGAATCGCTAACATTTACTTTTAATAGCACAAAATTACTATGAAGTTTTTGATAAATATCAGGATTGTCTTTTAAAAACTTGTCCATTTTGTGACACCAACCACACCACTCACCACCAATTTTGATCAGAATGTTACGGTCAGTTTCTTTAGCAAGGTTAATGGCATGAAGCGCGTCTTTGAACGGATCGCGAGTATCGTCAAACGCTTTACTGTATTGAGGTAAGGTATGTTCTAACGGAGAAGCCGACACTTGGCTGGTAAAAGCAAGTGCCAGCGTTAATAGCGCACTAAAAGCGAATTTCATTATACTGATTTCCCATTTTCTTAAGTAACGTACTAACAGACCTTGTGAGTTAATACATTCTTTCAATACGTTAAAATCAGTATAAGGTATCAATTAGTTTATGTCGCCTCCGATTGGCAAGCCACTCGGTACCCGCTCTGGGATCTGGCGTGATAAGGACGGCGTATTTAATGTACGTAAAAAAGCTTCGAGCTTACCGAAGTCATCGTCGCCAAGACTAACATCTAAGTCGTCCCGACCTTCATAGAGACTAATGGCGCTACCAAGTGTTTCTCGCTCACCTGTGTGCATGTATGGAGCGGTTGCTGAAATATTACGAAGGCTGGGTGTTCGCACTGCGGGCGAATGTTCTAATACCGGTTGTGTTTCGTGAATCAGGTTATCGGAAAGCATAGGACCACTGTGGCAGCGGGCACAGCCAGCGTCGATAAATTTATTTAAGCCAGCAACTTCTTCAGCGTTGAAAACCGAAGTATCACCTGCAATGAATTGGTCAAAGCGACTATTACCTGCGAATAATGTTCGTTGGTACGTTGCCAGCGCTTTTGCCACCAGCGACATGGTGATTTGTTCTTCATTGGGAAACGCTTCACTAAAGAGTGCTTGGTACTCTTGAATATTGGCTAATCGTGCTTCAATGGTGGGGAAAATGTCCGCTTCACTTATTGCTTCACCACGCATTTCAATGGCATTAGCAATTGGGCCCAGGCTTTGTGTTTCAAGTGAGTCAGCGCGTAAATCCCAAAAATAAGGGCCGGCAATGAAGTTATCTGGATCCGTGTTTAATTGAAACCCTGTGAATGCTGTATTTGCAACCGTCGGTGCATGAATGGGGGTTTCAGCAAAACCAATGCGGTCAGGGCCAAGGCCGACACCATCGACACCAATAGAGAATTTTCGCCCATCCGCCCAGCCAAAATCAGGATGGTGACAGCTGGCACAGGCAACGTTTTCGTCACCGGATAATATTGGGTCCCAAAAGAGAAATTCACCAAGCTTGGCTTTTGCCTCTGTGTACTGATTGTCTTGAGGGAAAATGGCTTGTTGAGGGAGTGCGCTAAAATGATTTGTATAATCATCTCGTACAGTTGTATCACCTTCGTCTTCTTGACAGCCAGCAAGTAAGCCACAGAAAACAGCTAATGCGATAAGTTTTTGCATGATAACACCTTCATATCACGTTTCGGATGCATGAAGTTAGCATGCTGTATGTCTAAAAAATGTCGAATGGTGGGAGTCTTGGTGCAAATAAGATTTTATCGCACTGGCTGTGTCATATTTGCTCACATGGCATTATAATTACGCCAATTTTAGTTTTATAGGAATGTCATATCATGCGTCCAAGTGGTAGAACTCCGGGACAGATTCGTCCAGTAACCATTACTCGTAAGTTCACAGCACACGCTGAAGGTTCAATTTTAATCGAATTTGGTGACACAAAAGTCATCTGTACTGCTACGGTTGAAGAAGGTGTGCCACGCTTTTTAAAAGGCCAAGGTAAAGGTTGGGTGACGGCTGAATACGGTATGTTACCGCGTTCTACTCATACTCGTATGCGTCGTGAAGCTGCTTCTGGTAAACAAGGCGGTCGCACAATGGAAATTCAACGTTTAATTGCTCGTTCATTACGTGCTGCGGTTGATTTAACGGCATTAGGTGAAAACACAATAACAATTGATTGTGACGTGATTCAAGCTGACGGTGGTACACGTACCGCGTCTATCACAGGTGCATGTGTTGCATTAGTTGAAGCGCTTAACTACATGCGTGCAAAAGAAATCATCAAAACTAACCCGTTAAAGCACATGATCGCTGCGGTTTCTGTAGGGATTTATCAAGGTGTACCAATTGCTGATTTAGAATATGTTGAAGACTCAGCAGCTGAAACAGACATGAACGTTGTGATGACTGACACTGGCAAGTTAATTGAAGTACAAGGTACGGCAGAAGAAGAGCCGTTCAGCTTCGATGAAATGAATGAAATGATGCAGTTAGCAAAACACGGTATTAACGAACTATTCGACGCACAAAAATCAGCGTTAAACTAAGTTAGGGGTCATTATGAAAGCGTATCAAAAAGAATTTATTGAATTTGCTCTTTCTAAGCAGGTTTTACGTTTTGGCCAATTTACTTTGAAATCTGGTCGCACAAGCCCGTACTTTTTCAATGCTGGTTTATTTAATACCGGTGGTGACTTAGCTCGTTTGGGCCGTTTTTATGCGTCTGCATTAGCGGATGCGAAAATCGATTTTGATTTGTTATTTGGTCCTGCATATAAAGGTATTCCAATTGCTACTACAACAGCTGTTGCGTTAGCCGATCATCATAATATGGACATGCCATACTGCTTTAACCGTAAAGAAGCTAAAACACATGGTGAAGGTGGCAACCTAGTGGGTAGTGCACTTGAAGGCAAAGTGATGTTGGTTGACGATGTTATTACTGCTGGTACGGCAATTCGTGAATCAATGGAAATCATTAAAGAGAATGGTGCTGAGCTTTCTGGTGTACTAATTGCGCTTGATCGCCAAGAAAAAGGCAAGGGTGAGTTATCGGCGATTCAAGAAGTTGAGCGTGATTTTGGTACTCAAGTTGTATCAATCGTTACGTTAGGCGACTTAATTAGCTATTTAGAAGATAAGCCAGAAATGGCCGAGCACTTAGCGAATATTAAACAATACCGCCAAGACTACGGTATTTAAGTAATACGCGTTTGATAAAAACAGCGACTTTTAAGTCGCTGTTTTTTTATGCCTGCAATTTAACAAAGTACTGTTTTAGAAAGTCTAATAACAATCTTATTTTCTTGGCTTTGGCGCTACCTGGCGGGAATACACCATAGATATCAATACTGGGTAGTTGGTAGTCGTCTAACAGCCGAATCAAACTACCTGCTTGGATTTTGGGCATAGCGTCGTATAGCGGAATTCTCGCAATGCCATGACCACCTTCAACAAATGCGGTGCGTGCGGCAGCATTGTTTGTGGTAATAGCCCCTTGTGGCTTAATTGAAAAACTGCGTGTTCCTTGTGAAAGTTCGAGCGACTGCGCAGCGAGTTTATACAATACCCATTTGTGGCGAGCTAAATCGGTTGGCTGTGTTGGAATACCGTGCTGCGTTAGATAAGCAGGTGATGCACATAAACAGGTGGCAAGCGTTGTTAATTTAGTGGCTTGTAAGCTTGAGTCTTTCAACGCAGCTCCACGAATAGCAATGTCGATACCGGATTTCATTATGTTTTCAACTTCGTCTGAGAGCATGACGTCGAGCTCTATTTTCGGATAGCGTCGACTAAATTCATTTAAAGCCGGAACAATTAATTGCAGACCTGCATTCACCGGGCAGGTGATCTTGATAAGGCCTTCAGGTTCTGACTTTACGTTTTCAATTTGTTGGTTTGCTTCGCTGGCTTGCTCAGCAATAATTCGGCAGTGTTCAAAATAACGCTCACCAGCTTCAGTTAGTGATAACGCGCGAGTTGACCGATTAATGAGTTTTACCGATAAATGCTCTTCAAGCTTCTTAATGTGATAACTAACAACAGCGCGTGACAAACCAAGATGTTTCGCTGCACCACTTAATGTGCCCTGCTCCACCACTTTGGCAAATACCACCATACTTTTTAAATGCTCAAATGAAATATCCACTGTTAGCTCCTCATTTCCTACCGAATCATTGTATCAATAATTGAAACATAAAGGTTTATTTTGTCTGCATTGTTAGGATTATTTGGTCAACGTAGAATGGGTTTATTCATTTTGTTCACAGCAGAGAAAGACAATGACAAAAGTACTTATGGTGTTAACATCGCATGACCAACTTGGTGATACGGGTGAGAAAACAGGATTTTGGGTGGAAGAATTCGCTGCCCCTTATTACGTATTAGTTGATGCAGGCATTGAGGTGACTATCGCTTCGCCAAAAGGTGGTCAGGCGCCAATCGATCCGAAAAGCGAATTAGAAGATTTTCAAACGCCTGCAACACGTCGTTACGATACCGACACAACCGCACAAGCCGCTGTGGCTAATACACAGGTATTATCTACGTTAAACGCTAATGACTTTGACGCAGTATTTTACCCTGGTGGCCATGGTCCATTATGGGATTTAGCCGATGATCACGCATCGATTGCCTTGATTGAAGCATTTACCTATGCAAACAAACCCGTTGCGGCGGTATGTCATGCAAGTGCAGTGTTGTTAAAAGCACAGAATGAAGCTGGTGACGCATTAGTTAAAGGTAAGGCAGTAACCGGTTTTACAAACTCTGAAGAAGCTGCAGTTGAACTTACTGACGTGGTTCCATTTTTATTAGAAGATGAGCTGATTAAACTTGGTGCAGATTATCAAAAGGTTGAAGATTGGCATCCATTAGCGGTACAAGATGGTTTATTGATTACTGGTCAAAACCCAGCAAGTTCGGAAGATGTCGCGCATAAATTGTTAAGCGCATTGAACGTATAACGTTGCAGCTTATGCTGTCAGCTCGAACTGAGAACGTGGTGGCTGCTCAGTAGCAATACCAACGTTTGCGTAAAAGCTACCAATAACGTTCGCGCGTTGGCTAAATAAGGTGTCTTGAGAAGGTGCAATACTTTCTTGAGATGCCAATGTTTCATTAATTAGCTGGTCAAAGTCTTTACTTTGGTTATTTGATGACTCAGTAAACAGCTCGTCTTGATCATTGGTTGGTAGCTCATCTAAGCTCGCTGTTGTTGGGCCAACTGAAGAAGACTTTGCTTCACTCATTCCCGTTTTTTCAGCACGTAATTCGGCTTGCGCCTCAATAATTGCACGACTTGCTTTTGAAGCAACGCGACGGTCTTGTGCTGATGGCTCTGCCGGCGCTAGCGCCGCGCTGTATACTTTGCGCATCTTCACGATTGTCGCTTGTGGATCGTTGGCAATTTTGGACAGATCTACCGATACTTCACCGTCCACAACATAACGTTTGCCGTCTGGGCCTGTTTGATACGTGTAGCTCGGTGCGCCGGTATAAGATCCACCGACCGCGTCATGCGCTTGCTCATGAATGCGTACTTCTCTGTCGCGCATTTTCATTTGTTCAATGATTTTCTGCTCGGCAAGCTGCTCTTTGGTTGGCTCTACTTGCTCTTCAGCTTGGCTTTCATTGTTCCTTTGCTGTGCGCTTTGCTCGGGATTTTGGTCAGCTTGTTCTTCTTGGCTATTGATTGTCGCCTTGGCCTGTGCCGCGTTTTTTTCCAGTTGGGCAAAGTTTACTTGCTCGTTAAGTTGACCTGGTGTTCTCGCCTTATCTTTATCGCCCGCAACTTTTTGCTCAGCAAGTGATGGGTTGATCGCACTAGGTTGTGTAATCACTTCACGTTGAACATTTTCACGGCGCAAGCTATCCGTCTGCGGATTAACCACAGTGGCAAGTGGAAGCTGATTAACTTGCGGTGTAATGTTCATAAGTGATTAAACAGTAACGTCTAGCAACGTGCCAAGTGTCTCGTCGGCAGTTTGAATTGCATTGGCAGATGCCTGCGCTTGCACTTCAGCGACGCGTAAATTGACAACTTCTTCAGTTAAGTTAACAGGCTCTGCTTGAGGCGCAGGTGATGCTAACTCAGCCGTTTCATTCGGTTGGGTTGTTTCTCTGGCAATGTTGGCAGCTGCTTCGCTTGCAGCTTGGGTCGCGTTGTTAAAACCCTCTACCCCAGAGTTAAACGCTGATTTAATTTCCATAATAGCCTCCACACTAATACACAGAAATATCCGTTTAATTATTAACCAAAAAGTGCTGAAAGTCCAGTATTTAAAAGGGCGTCAGCTTATTGGGTTAAATTAACTTTTCTGGTGAATCCAGTTTACTAAAACTTCAATAAATTCAGATTGATGGCTAATAAATGGCGCATGAGATGCTTTAGCCAACACAATGCTGTCACTATTTGGTACGAGCTGATCGATAATGTCGATTGCTTTGTGGGGTACGAGAGAGTCCAATTTGCCATAAACTCTCAGCAGTGGTTGTTTGAGTTGGCTAAGGTGTTCGCGTAAGTCGATAGACTCTAGAATATCTAAGCCTTTATCGAGGACAAATTTCGACGGTTGAGGCTTTTGCTCTACAAGCTGTTGAATGAGGCGAATATCTTCGCGTACATGAGGACTTCCCATGGCTTGTAACTTCAAAAAGCCTGACAATGTTTTGCTGATATTGGCCTCGAGTTGCTGATGAAACATGGATAATACGTCAGGCTTAATACCCGGCCACTGATCTTTAGCAACAAAGCACGGCGAAGAGGCGATGTGAATTAATTTATCGACTTTTTCAGGGTGTTTTAGGGCAACTTTAGTTGCGACCAAGCCACCCAAAGACCAACCGGCTACAATTGAATTTTCAGGAATTAAGTTGGCGACGATCGCTGCAATATTATCGAGTGTATATGAGACAGGATAATCATCAGCTTTATCACCAAATCCCGGCAAATCAAGGCAAGTTACATGAAATTCGTCACAAAGTTGAGTGACTAGTGGCTCGAAAATAGCCGAGTTAACGCCCCAGCCGTGTAATAAAACGAGCGACTGTTTTGATGTCTTGATTGCATTGTTGGAGATTTCAGCCATGATTTAATCTGTAAAGGATAATTACGTCAAAGTGGCGCTATTTTACGTGAGCGCTACTTGTTATGGAAAGGAATTCTATGACTATTTTCTCTCGTTTAGCTCAGCAATTTAACGCGCGTTTTAAGTTGTTGCAGGTGACAAACTGTTATCAGTGCCATCAGCCTTGCGCAATAAATCAATTGATCTGTACTCAATGTATTGAAGACTTTAAGACGTTTCCTTGTATAGATTTACTTAATTTGCCTCAAGTAGCTCGGCACATAAAACACCAATTTGTCGATGGCTTTTATTGCTTTTCTCATTATGAAAAGCCATTGAGTAAATGGCTTGGACAGCTCAAATACCAGCAACAGTTGTACCTTACCCGCGCGCTTGGCCAATTCGCTGATCAACTGTTGATAAACGTGGTAGCACAGTTTGATGAAACTGAAGATATCATGCTGACTACCGTGCCTATTCATCCTTTGAAATGGTCTAAGCGCGGCTTTAATCAATGTCATGAAATTCTCAAGAGAACAGGTGTTGTACAAGCGTTTGATTACCAGCCAGCGTTGTTTTTTCAGGCAAGGCAGGAAACACAACAACGGCAACTATCGGGCGCTGTGAGACGGCGACGATCGAGGTCATTTGTAATAACAGATGCCGCACGGATTAAAGGGAGAACAATTTTTATTTTTGATGACGTGTTAACGACGGGCAGTACGGTCAATACCTTGGCAAGATTGCTGAAAAAAGCTGGCGCAAACAACGTTATTGTTTGTACATTAGCGCTGAGTCTTCAGCGCTAATTAATACATGACAAGGTTATTCTTCTGACTGACGAGGCGCTCTTGCTGAAAACGCTTTACTGAAGAATAAGCTGTTGGAAAGGAGTTTTGCGCTACCTAACCAGTAACCTCTAAATGTTAGGTTATCTGTAAAACCGATCACTCGGCCACGGCCATAATTATGTGCAATAATGGCTGAATTATTGGCAATTTGGTTAACCAGGTTACGATCACTGTATCCACTCATAAGGGGTTTATCACTGTATTTTGCGACACTAATAAACGGTGTTTGTGGCGCTTTCATGATCATGGTTGAGTTCTTAAACAGCGGCAATGCTTTTTGTTCATAGCCAAATGCTAGCGGATGGTTTAGATCTAACTCCCCCTGATAGATAGCACCTGCAATACGTTTTCGACCTGCAAGCTTCTCGCGATCACCATAGCCTAAGTTTGATGTATCAAATAAATCATCTAGTGCCGCTTGGCTGACAAATTCAGCACTTAACCAAGCTTGTTGTGCTAACCATTTCGCACCTGATTTCTGTCCGATGAAAACGCCACCATTGTCCAACCAAACAGCCATGTTATTAATCGCCGATTCAGGTAAATCGTTATAATTACCGTTAACCAAAATGATATGACTGTAGCGTGATAAGTCGATACGGGATAAGCGTTGCTTTTCAATCACACTTACAGGGATTCCCATTAAGTTATCAAGATAGTAAAGGACTTCACCTGCTTCATATTGAGAAACGCCTTTACCGCCGACCATTAACACGTTTACTGGATCGACAACCTGCATGTTTCGGCTACCTAAATCAATGCCTTTTGCGGTTAGTCCTGTATCTAATGCAATGATCTCTATACCGTTTTCTTGGCCTAAAGATGCTAATGTTTGCTCCCAGTTATCAGTTGTTTGAATGCCGGCCGGAATAATAATCGTGCCTGCTTCAAAATCTGTGATGTTACCTGATGCGGTGACGCTAAATGCCTGCGTTGAAACGCGGGCTTTAACATCTTTTTCAAGCAGCTGATTTAACAATTTTGGCGCTAATGAATGTGCCCAGTTAAATGCATATGCGTATGCGCCTGAGGTAAATTCAGGTAGCTTTTCATCAGTTTTTTGCCAATTTTGCTTGGCTAAACCTAACCCCGACGTTTTAGAAATAGGTTCAAACGTAATGTTCATAGCTAACGGAATTGTCCAGCCAGAAACATCGTAAAACGTGTTGTCTCTGAAGTTGGTTTGTTGGTTGAATATCGCCTCGATTATGCGGTATTGCTCTTGTGCTAAGGGGACATAGAAGCTTTTCTTCGCACTGAACGATTTCCCATTTGTTTTATAATCACGGTTGGTTTGATAAACCTTAACTTGGTGTGCCTGTAGCTTTTCAATGAAGCCATGTAGACGATAGTCATCGTTGTTTGCTGTAAACAAATAACCTTTAAAATCTTGATTACTCGCTAGCTTGAAACCGTCTAAATAGAATTGCTTGCGATGCGCTTTAAGCTTGTCTTTATTTTGCCAAGCTCCTTCAATGGTTGAAAAAGACGTGACAACTTGATTCGCAATGGTTTTATCGAATGTCAGTATGCCGTTAATCGTTTCTTGTGCGTAACCACGCGAGCTCGCTTGTTCAAATAAAATACCAATACTTGCATTGATATCCGGGTATGTTGAGCCTTTACCGTAATAGAAGTCGTCAAAGGACTCTTGGCTAAAGTAAAGTTGTTTGGTTTGATCAAGTGCAGTGGCGTGATAATTTGCCAGTTCGTTAGTCAAGGTAACATTGTTCTGTGGTGTTAACGGGTGAGTACGCGAAGGAATACCTGGTTGGAAGAAATACGTGCTGTTTGCCCCCATTTCATGAAAGTCACCCAAAACATGTGGGGCATATTTGTGGAACTGTTTGATTCGGTTTTTCGATTCGATTTGAGAGAGTAATAACCAGTCACGGTTTAAATCGAACCAAAAATGGTTGGTTCTACCCGTTGGCCAGTTTTGATGGTGTTCAATATGATTGGGGTCGGCGTTAAAACTCGCGCCACGGAATGTTTCAACCCAGTTTACGAATCGGTCCATGCCATCTGGGTTAACAGACGGCTCAATAACGATAATTGACTCATCAAGTAATTTCTTTACCGATTCATCTTCACTAGCTGCTAAGTGATAAGCAACAACAAGCGCAGCATTGGTGCCTGAAATTTCATCGCCATGCACACTGTAACCAAGCCAGATGACTAAGGGCTCATCATTTGCCGATTGCTTGTTTGGTAATTTACGGTTGTCGAGCAGTTCATCAACGCGGGCTAAGTTCTCTGGACTAGAAATTGTGAGCAATAGCTGCGGACGATTTTGGAATGTGCGGCCAAATTCTTCGATGTTAACTCGGTCACTTTGCTGAGCGAGTGTTTGCATATAGTTGGCCACTTGAAAGTGTCTGACTTGACGTTGGCCTACTTCAAATCCCAAGACCTGCTCTGGCTTGGAAATAGAAATATTATGTTTGCTATTGTCCGGTAAGTACCGCTCAACAGGTAATGCGAAAGCGCTAGCACTGATGATTGAAAACAGCATTAGCATACGTGATAACAACATGATATTTCTCCTAAATTAGCCTTGCACAACATAGCAAACAATCAGGCCTTAAACCAGTACGGGCTAATTTATTTACAATTGTTATTTTCAGCCACTAGTTATTGTTTGAAATGCAGAGTAAAATAACATACCTGAGTAGTTTACTCGGGTAATATTTTCGGGTAGTTAAACGAGAGATGAGTTTTTTATGATCACTATTTCTGAAACAGCACAAGCACACTTTACCAAGCTGTTATCTTCACAAGCTGAAGGCACTAATATTCGCGTATTTGTTGTCAATCCTGGTACTGCAAGCGCTGAGTGTGGTGTCTCTTACTGCCCAGTTGATGCGGTGGAGCCAGAGGATTTAGAAATTAAATTCGATGCTTTTTCTGCCTTCATTGATGCCGATAGCAAACCATTTTTAGAAGAAGCAGAAATTGACTTCACAACAGATCAGATGGGATCTCAGCTTACGCTAAAAGCGCCAAATGCTAAATTACGCAAAGTTGCTGATGATGCGCCACTATTTGATCGTGTTAATTACTTCTTACAATCTGAAGTTAACCCGCAATTAGCTGGTCACGGTGGTGAATGTAAGTTAATGGAAATTACTGAAGACGGTTACGCTGTATTACAATTTGGTGGTGGATGTAATGGTTGTAGCCAAATTGACGTGACGGTAAAAGACGGCATTGAAACACAACTGTTAGAGTTAATGGGCGACGAAATCAAAGGCGTTCGCGATATGACTGAGCACCAACGTGGTGAACATTCATATTACTAAATGACAATAGATATTAAATAGGGGCTACTTAGCCCCTATTTTTTTGTCTGTTTGATTAATACCAATTCCACTAAGTTTTATACTGCCCATCGCTGCATCACAGAGTAGTAACAACATAGAATTCTTTAACATAGTACTTTACGGTGGAAGTGCCAAGCCAGTGAAATACCACGGGCCACCATGAAGAGTGAAAACGCTGCCCAAATCGCATGGTTGCCAAATGATTGCATGATAAACCACGCCGGGAAAAAGCAGCCGAAAGTGGCAAAAATCATGCTATTGCGCATCACGCTCGCTTGCATCAGACCGACATAAATACCGTCATAAAGATAACACCAACACGCGAGAATCGGCAATACGATTATCCATGGTAAGTATGTGCTTGCTAACTTGTTGACACTTTCAATATCGCTAATTAAACCAATAAATTGCTCACCCAATATCGCAAAAAATAAACAATAGGTTAGGGCAAAGAGTAGAGTCCAAAGTAATGACGTATCCACAACACGATGAAGTTGCGAGGTATCGTTAGCACCTTTTGCTTTACCAACCATAGCTTCAGCGCCATTGGCAATACCGTCTAATCCGAACGAGATTAACAAGACAAAATTCATCAAGATGGCATTGCTGGCAACAACATCATCTCCTAATCTGGCCCCTTGGAAGGTAATAAAAACAAAGCACACTTCAAGGCAGAGTGTTCTAATTAATATATCTCGGTTAAGCGCAAAATATTGTTTGAGTTTGGTTGATTCAAAAATTGCCGCTAGCGCCGCAGAGTAGTTTATTGTTGTTGCAACGCGCTTGGTAAAATACTGATAAATAAATACTAGCCCACAAAGAAAGCCTAGGTATTCTGCGATTAACGTTGCCCATGCAACGCCCATCAAGCCCCAATTGAAACCGAGCACAAACAGCAAGTCGAGAAACAAGTTAGTGAGATTGGTGATGATGAGAAGCCACATAACGGCTTTAGCTTGTTGTTGACCAAGCAACCAGCCAAGGATCACTAAACTGCCCAGCGAAGCAGGTAGACCCCAGATCCGAATATCTGCATACTCACGGCCATATTGTTGAATTTCAGCTGAGCCACCGGCAAGGTAAAAAGCAATATCAAAATACGGTTGCTGGAGAACAAGCATGACGATAGCAATGGCAAAAGCAACGACTAAACCACGGACAAGTACTTGAAAACTTTGTTCTAGATCTTGTTTACCTAAAGTTTGTGCTGATAAGCCTGTCGATGACATACGTAAAAATCCACACAACCATGTTATAAAGGTTATAATCATGGCACCCACAGCACTTGCACCCAAATAATAGGCATGATCTAAGTGGCCAACGACGGCCGTATCTACCAGTCCAAGTAAAGGCACGGTGATATTGGAAATGATCATTGGGAAGGCAAGCGCAAACAATGGCTTATGCAGCATTTGTGAGATAGGGGTCAATTAGGTACTCGTTTTTTAAGAAGTTAAGGTAATTATTATGCAACGGTTAAGGGCACTACATAAATCGTTTTGTGCTTTTTTAGTAATGTTTTTTGGGATTTTTCTCTCGAGTTTATCTGTCGCGAATGCTGCGGTGATTTTACAGTATCATCATGTGAGTAGTGAAACACCAAAGATTACCAGTATTGAACCAGAGCAGTTTTCTAAACACCTGGCCTTACTCAAAGAAAAACAATATCAAGTGGTTTCACTACCCGCGTTAATGGATAAGGTTGCATCGGGCCAAAATGTTGTTAACCATGTTGCGATAACCTTTGACGATGGTTACAAAAACCTTCTGGAGCACGCGATTCCAGAATTAGAAAGATACGGCTTTGCTTATACCATTTTTGTTAATCCACAAACGATTGATGAGAAAAATGCAAGCTCACTAACATGGGCTCAGCTAAAGGCGCTAACGAAAAAGGGCGCGACGATTGCCAATCATGGCATGACTCATGATTCACTCGCTCGTATTCCAACTGGTATTTCGCTTAATGAGTGGATAGAAAGTAAAGGTGCCGCAATCTTAGCTGCTCAAGCTCGTATCGTGGCTGAAACCGGTCAAGATTATCGCCTGTATGCATACCCGTATGGCGAATATACACCACAGTGGCAAAAGTGGATGCGAGACAATGACTTTGTTGCCTTTTCACAACAATCAGGTGCCGTGGGTAATTTCACCGACCTATCGATTGTCCCAAGATTCCCGGTATCACAGCCTTACGATAAGATTTCGAGCTTATCTGATAAGTTAAATACGCTAGCATTTGATTTAACGCCTGTAGAGCAAAGTGGGACAACGGTTGTTAATTATGGCTCGGCGAAAGAGTTAGTTATGAAAGTTAATAACCTCGACTTTCACCCCAAACTTTTAGCTTGTTATGTTTCGGGATTAGGTAAACAAGAGGTCACTTGGTTAGATGAATCTACGTTTAAAGTAACACTATCTAAAGACCTTAACCCTGGCCGCCAACGTTGTAATTGTACGGCGCCAAGTATCAGTATGCCGAGTCGCTACTACTGGTATTCAAAACCTTGGTTTGTGATGAAGAAAGATGGGCAATGGTTCCCATTATAAGTTCAAAAAAAGGCTACATCATGTAGCCTTTTTTATTGGGTAATACCGTTAATAGAGTCGGACAATTTTTTCAAAATCAGCTAGTAAGTCATCGCCTTTAACGATTGGTAACTTACCTAGTTCATGGTCCGGCTTAAATATCGCCGCAATTTGACCATCAGGATTTATTAATACAACTGACGCACTGTGGTCTACGAGGTAATTTTCTACCGTGGTGTCGTCGTGTACCGAATACATTAAACCTAAGTTTCTCGAAAACGGGAATAAGACATCGTGTCCAGCCGTTAAGCCAAAGAACTCGTCATTAAAATAAGGAATATATTGAGACAAGCGCTCTTGGGTATCTCGGTTAGGATCGACACTAACCATTAATACTTGCGTGTTATTTGCGACGGCTTTCAATTCATCGTAAACAAAGTTTAATTCTTGCAACGTAGTTGGACAGATATCTGGGCATGAGGTGTAGCCAAAGAACACCCAGGACCATTGGTTTTTAAGTTGGTCGTTAGCAAAGTTTTTTCCTTGATGGTCGGAAAATACAAATGGTTTAACATCCCGCGGTGCTTCGTAATACAGACTATGCTCAGGTTTAGCTAACATTAGCTTTTGATAGAGCAATACGCCAGCACATGCCGCAACAACAGCAATAATGAGCGGCAAAACAACTTTATTCATACAACTTCATTCCAGAGTTAGGTAACAGGTAATAAATAATGATCGACAAGTAACACGATAAATAACAGCATCAAGTGGATAATCGAGAACTTAAAGGTATCCATTGCTGTATTTTCATCGGCATTAAATTTTAACTTCCAAGCGTAGGCAAAGAAAATTAAATTTAAAATAACTGAGCCAACTAAATACAACCAATTACTCATGCCAACTAAATAGGGAATTAAGCTTACAACGAATAATAAGACGGTGTAGAGCAAAATTTGAGTTTTGGTAAACGTTACGCCATGGGTTACTGGTAGCATTGGAATATTGACCTTGGCGTAGTCGTCTTTACGATGAATAGCTAAAGCCCAAAAGTGCGGCGGTGTCCACGTAAATATCAATAGCACGAGTAACAAGGCATTTGGATGAATTTCATTCGTCATCGCGGTCCAACCTAACAGTGGTGGAATAGCGCCTGCCAATCCACCAATCGTAATATTTTGTGGCGTTGCGCGTTTTAAATACATGGTATAAATAAAGCTGTATCCCACTAACCCAGAAAGTGTTAACCAAGCGGTTAATGGGTTAACAAGCGCGTAGAGCATTACAAAGCCTAAAACTGCAATACTTGTTGCAAAAGCAATTGCATTAGTTTGCGTAATTTTTCCTTCCGGTAACGGACGTTTGTGTGTTCGCGCCATGATCGTATCGATGCGTTCGTCAACAATATGGTTAATGGCTGCTGCGGCTGATGACAACAAGCCAATACCTAGCATGGAAGGAACCAACACCTGCCATGGAATAACGCCGGGTGTTGATAAGCACATACCGACTAACGCCGTCAGCACAAGTAACGCAACCACGCGTGGTTTTGTTAGCTCGTAATAATCTCGCCAAGTGGCTTTGCTTGGAGTACTGATTGGCATGCTTAAACTAGATGATTTAGACATAATGACTCCTTAAATTTTCCGTTTGAGAGTGTAGGTAAGTTTGATCAACACCATCATCAAACAGGCAGCGATGATGTTATGGCTAACGGCAATGGCTAACGGTAAAGACATGACAATATTACTCACCCCAAGGGCGACTTGAAGTACCAGCACTAAGGTTAAGATGACAGTGGTTTGCTTAACGAGCTGACTTTGTGAACGCGTAAATATTTTTAATGCAAGCCACAGTAAGTAAACCGCTGTAACAATCGCGCCAATGCGGTGCATTGCATGAATAGTGACGCGCTCATAATGATCTAAATGCCCATATTCGTAGGTATCACGCTCAGGAGGAATAGGATCAAATGAGTTTTCAAAGGTGAGATTCTCAACCCAAGGTTGCTGACATATAGGTAACTCAGTACAAACTAAGGCGGCATAGTTTGATGATGTCCAACCGCCAAGTGCTATTTGCAACGTTAAGATTATGACGCCAATACCAGCAAACTTCGCATATTTTTTGACGGCAAAATCACCTTCTGGTACTCGATAATCAGAGAGCCGTAGATAGAGTAAAAACAATAAACACAAGGTAGTAAAACCACCGAGTAAATGCCCCATGACAACAATAGGCATCAGCTTCATGGTGACCGTCCACATACCGAGGGCGGCTTGAAATATCACCAAGGCGAGTAAAAACATGGGGAGAAACAGCGGTGTCCCTATATGTCGGTTACGATATGAAATCACGGCGATAGCTAAAATAAATAAGCCTAAGGCACCAGCAAAATAGCGATGAATCATTTCATTCCATGCTTTTTGTACTTCAACTGGACGCTCAGGAAATGCTTGCTCTGCTTTGGCAATTTGCTCAGCTGTTTGTGGCACATCAATCAAACCATAACAGCCAGGCCAATCAGGACAGCCCAAACCTGCATGTGTTAATCGCGTGTAGGCACCAAGAGTTACGACAACGATAGCTAAGATAATAGAAACGAGTACTAAATTACGTAAATTTTTCATCTTAACCAATCCTTGAATACTTCAATAATTTCTTAAAGTCGGCAACGACAGCTTTACCAAACGCCGGAATTGCTTCTGTTTTTTCAGGAATAACGTGGCTAACGACGATATTGCCTAGAGGGTCCACGATATAAATTCGGTTTTGTTCTAATTGTTGCTTCGTTCGTTCTTTTAACTCGGTAAATTGCCAGTCTTGTTGGCGGACTAGCTCTAGCGATTTCGGGGCGATAGCTTGTTGAAATAAGCCAACTGGCGTGACACGAGGCATTTCTTTGCCCAGTGCTATGTATGTGTTATTTACACCACTTAGTAGCTCGTCACAGTTGCTATAACAGTTTTGCGGCATGACAAATAACATGAGCCACTGCTTACCTTGCTTTTCGGGAAGTGTGATACCGGTATTCTCGAGCGTTAATTCACCCGCGACAAGCTCTCCTTGGTTAGTGACACCATAGTTAAACCATTGTTGCTCTAACGCGAGTTTGGCGAGCACAACTGGTAAGATGAATGCTACTAACAAAAGCAGAAAACTGCGTCGATTCTTTTTAGTTTCAGGACTTTTCATACTGCTACGCCTTGTTGTTTTTATATTTTCTGGCGGCAAAACCCATAAGGGTTAACCAAGCAACTGCTAACGAAAACCATTGAAACGCGTAACCGCGATGCTTTTCGGGTGGCATGACGATAGGTTGCCAATTTTTTTTATATCCTATGTCTTCATTTTTATCTAAGTAAAAGACAAAGGGCAATAGCTGTTCATTAATTAAACGAGAAATTTTTTCTAATTCGATTTGTTGGATTAGAACGTGACCATTATTTTCCTTAAGTTCCATCGACTTAAGTGTTATACCAGGTTCTACAATTCGTAACGTTCCTTTGATTGAATATTCGCCAGCAATAGCTAATACGTTTGGCATGGTTTGCCGACTTCGGTCACCGGGAATCCAGCCCAGATTTACCAGTACATGTTGGTTATTGACGTTAAATACTTGCAATGCTCTAAAGCCAAATTGACCATCACTGACTTGATTGTCTAACAAGAACACAGGGTGTTTGGTAAACCTTCCCTTGTCGAAAACTAATAAGTCATTTGCTATCTGCGGTGTTTGCTCAAATATCTTATTGGCTTCGCTCAATGATACGCCACCTTGCTGTTGCCAAATCGCCATTTGCTCGATTCGTACTTCTTTTTCTTGGGCACGATTGAGTTGCCACATACCTAACTTGATTAATGCTGAAAAAACGAGCAAGGTAAATAGCGACAACAAGATAAATTGATAGGAAATTTTTCCCATATTAATTAACCGCAACTTGCGCGTGAAAAAACAAAAAAGGTGGAAAAAAACGCATGCTGATACTCTTTAAAATACTACTTGTAGGCGCTCTATTTTTTATGGTGTACAACCTGTTTAAAGCGCTGTTGATTATGAATCGAAACGATCCAAATCAGCCTCCTATGTCCAAGTTTATTGGCCGACGGGTGGCCACTTCCGCCGTTATTGTGATTGTTTTACTCGTCTTAATTGCAACCGGCGTAATTACGCCAAATCAACGTCCTTTCTAATGATTTACCAATAAAAAAGGTGGCGATAGAAATCGCCACCTTAAGATAGTGTTACTAAATAACGTAAACGAATACGAATAAAAATACCCAAACTACGTCAACAAAATGCCAGTACCAACTTGCGGCTTTAAACGCAAAGTGGTTTTCTGGCGTAAAGTGTCCTTTGTATATTCTCACCATCATAACAATAAGCATGATGGTACCGAGCGTTACGTGCATGCCGTGAAAGCCGGTCAGCATGAAGAAAGTATTACCGTAGATACCGCTATCTAAATACAACTTCATATCATCAGAATAAGCATGTTGATATTCCATCACTTGAAGGTATAGGAATACCACACCTAAAATCACGGTTGCCCACATCCACATTTTTAACTGACTACGTTTATTTTGCTCAAGCGCTACATGCGCAAAGTGAGCCGTAACAGATGACGTTAATAGTAAAATGGTGTTAATTAACGGAAGGCCATACCAGCCCATTTGCGTGGTCGTGGTGCCATCTGGTGTTTTCAATAGCGGCCACGTTGCTTGGAATTCAGGCCAGAGCACTTCCCACGTCATTGCATTGTTTGATTCGCCACCTAACCAAGGCACAGAGAACATACGTGCGTAGAATAAGGCGCCGAAAAACGCGGCAAAGAACATGACTTCTGAAAAAATAAACCAACTCATACCTTGTTGAAACGAGTTGTCCATTTGATGTGAGTATTTGCCTGACATTGATTCGTTAATTACGTTACTAAACCAACCCCAAACCATGTAGATAACCATGGCAATACCAGCCAGTAGCACATAGCCACCCCAGCTAGCTTCGCCCGTTTTGAGCACCGATACATATTTTCCTGCACCGATGGCAATTAAAAATAGTGCAACGGCGCCAATAATTGGCCAGTGGCTTTGGGCCGGCACGTAATAGCTTTCATATTCTTTTGAACTCATTGCTATTCTCCTTTAACGCATCCGTTATGAATCTACGCTGGCGGTTATGTCGTACAAGGTGTAAGACAACGTGAGCTCGCTCACATCATCAGGCAGTTCAGGATCAACATAGAACTGCAAGGCCATTTCGACTTCTTCTTGTGCTTTTAATGGCTGATGATTGAAGCAAAAGCATTCTATTTTTTGGAAATAGACTGCTGCTACACCAGGTGACACCGATGGCACGGCTTGGCCAATAATGTCACGAACAGATTCATTTTTTGCGTAAAACTTTACTAATTTCATTTCGCCTGGATGAACGGAAATTTCATTGGTCATTGGCTCGAACTGCCATGGAATACCTTTTGCGGTTCGACTAATGAATTGTACTTTGACGGTGCGGGATGTATCGACACCATCTACAAGTACTGAAGCAGCTTCGTTGCTAGTTTTCCCGTTCAATCCGGTGATTTCACAAAACACGTCATACAAGGGCACTAACGCAAAACCAAATCCAAACATCGCAAAGACCACTAGCACGAGTTTCTTCACGGTTTTCTGAATGTTTTGCTCTTTAGTTGTTGTCATAACATGCTCCTCAATACCTTTTAACGTTTGACGTTTAATTGGTGCGATATTGGCTATAACGTGAGCCAATATCGCAACCTCAACTAGTCAATCTTTGGCGGCTTTTCGAAGGTGTGATATGGCGCAGGACTTGGTACAGTCCACTCCAACCCTTCAGCGCCATCCCAAGGCTTAGCCGGTGCTTTTTCACCGCCTTTAATACACTTGATGACCACCCACAGGAATATCAATTGTGATAAACCAAAGGCAAAGCCACCAATACTCACCCACTTATTAAAGTCGGCGAACTGTAGGGCGTAATCAGGAATACGACGAGGCATACCTGCTAGTCCTAAGAAGTGCATTGGGAAGAACAACACGTTCACTGAGATTAACGAACACCAAAAGTGTGCTTTGGCCAGCGTTTCATCAAACATGAAGCCGGTCCATTTAGGTAGCCAGTAATATGCGCCCGCATAGATTGAGAATAGGGCACCTGTTACAAGTACGTAATGGAAGTGAGCTACAACGAAGTAGGTGTCATGGTATTGGAAATCAACCGGTGTTAAGGCCAACATCAAGCCAGAGAAACCACCAATGGTAAACAAAATAACAAAGGCGATTGAAAATAGCATAGGGACTTCAAATGTAATTGCACCACGCCACATTGTTGCTACCCAGTTGAAGACTTTCACCCCGGTAGGTACCGCAATTAACATGGTACAGTACATAAAGAACAACTCACCGAATAATGGCATACCGGTAGTAAACATGTGGTGAGCCCATACGATAAAAGACAAGAACGCGATAGACGCGGTTGCATATACCATAGAGCTGTAACCAAACAACGGCTTACGAGAGAATGCTGGGATGGTTGTTGAGACAATACCAAATGCCGGTAAAATCATGATGTAAACTTCAGGGTGACCGAAGAACCAGAAAATATGCTGGAACAATACAGGGTCACCACCACCAGCGGCATCAAAAAAGCTCGTACCAAAATAGGTATCCGTTAATACCATCGTCACCGTACCGGCAAGTACTGGCATTACTGCAATGAGTAGGTAAGCCGTGATGAAGAATGTCCAAACAAATAATGGCATTTTCATGTATGTCATACCAGGCGCACGCATATTCATAATGGTGACGACGATGTTGATCGCACCCATGATTGATGAAATACCCATAATATGAACGGCAAATACAAAGAATGCAGTACTACCGTTACTGTACGTTGTCGATAGAGGTGCATAGAACGTCCAACCAAAGTTGGGGGCTCCACCTTCCATAAAGAAAGATGCCAATAAGATGCTAAAGGCAAATGGTAGAATCCAAAAACTCCAGTTATTTAGTCGCGGTAATGCCATATCTGGCGCACCGACCATCATTGGTATCATCCAGTTTGCAAGGCCAGTGAAGGCCGGCATAATGGCACCAAATACCATGATCAAACCATGAACTGTGGTCATTTGGTTGAAAAAGTCAGGGTCAACAATTTGTAGACCTGGTTGGAATAACTCGGCGCGAATAACCATCGCCATTGCGCCACCGGTTAAAAACATAATGAATGAGAACCAAAGATACATTGAACCAATGTCTTTGTGGTTGGTGGTAAATAACCAACGCTTAAGTCCCGTCATTTTGTGATCGTGATGTTCGCCGTCGTGATTGTCGTGCGAATCATGAATTGCTTCTGTTGTCATTATTCGTACTCCTTATTTGCCACTAACAGCATCAACATCTGCTGGTTGTACAAGATCGCCACTGTCATTGCCCCATGCATTGCGCTCATAGGTAACAACTGCTGCAATTTGTGTTTTCGTTAACACGCCTAAGAAACCTTGCATCGCAGGGTTTTTCGCACTGCCTTTTACAACCATCTCAATATGTGCGTTAACGTCACCGGTGATATATGGACTTTTAATTAATGATGGGAATGCTGGCGGCATACCTGCTCCACCGGCTTGGTGACAAGCGATACAAGACTTGTTGTACACTTCTTCGCCCATAGCCATCATTTCATCCATGGTATATTGCTTGGATAAATCTTCAGCTGGTGCAGCTTGCTCTTCAACTTTTGCTACTGCATCGCTAACGGCTTCTGATGCATCGCCTGCTGCGCTGGCGCCTCCAAGTCCTTTAAGCGCTGCAACATCGGCTGCTTGAACGGCATCACCTGTGTTGTTGCCCCAAGCATTACGTTCATAAGTTACAACTGCTGCAATTTCTTTAGCACTTAACTGTTTGCCGTAGCCTTGCATACCTGTGCCAGCAATACCATTAACGACAATATCAATGTGGATATCAGCCGCGCCGGTGGTTGCTACTGCGCTGCCTTTTAGCGCTGGGAATGCCGGTGGTAAACCTTCACCATTTGGTTGGTGACATGCTGCACAATGGGCTGTATAGGTTGTTTCACCTAGACTCATTAATTCATCCATTGAAAGCGAAGCACTTAATGAGGCCTGCTCTGCAGCTTTACGCTCTGCAATGAGGGCTTTTTGATCTTCAAGCCATTGTGCGTAGTCTGCTTCAGTTTTTACTTCAACAACGACTGGCATGTAGCCATGATCTTTACCACATAATTCAGCACATTGGCCTCTGTAGATGCCAGGTTCATCAACTTTGGTCCAAGCCTCATTGATAAAGCCCGGGTTTGCATCTTGTTTGACGGCAAAAGCAGGAACCCACCAAGAATGAATTACATCGTCAGACGTTATTAGAAATCTGACTTTTTTGTTTACGGGTATAACGAGATGATTATCAACTTCAAGTAAGTAGTTTTCACTTTTTGGTGCACTACCCACACGATTGTCAAATTGTTCTCGTGGAGTGGTTAACACGGAGAAAAATTCGATGTCTTGATCGAAGTATTTATAGTGCCATTTCCACTGTGAACCTGTCACTTGAATGGTGATATCTGAATTGGAATTATCTTCCATTTTTATCAAGGTTGAGGTGGCAGGAATAGCCATGGCAACAAGGATGACGATTGGAATTGCCGTCCAAAGAATTTCAATTTTGGTACTTTCGTGAAATGTTGCTGGCTTTACGCCTTTTGATTTGCGATGAAAAAACATCGACCAAAACATAGCACCAAATACTATGATACCTATCACCGTACATATGTATAAAGCATACATATGTAGGTCATACACTTCTTGACTGACAGCTGTTACACCTTTTGGTAGGTTGTAATCACTGTCCGCCCAAGCTGAACTGGAAAGTAGACTTCCCAACAACAGCCAACCCAGGTTACGTCTTTCCACTCGACATCCCTCCCTCTTTTTTAAAGCAAAAAACAGCCCTCAGTTAGTAGCGTAAAACACAGATCACTGTTGCTAAGTTCTGCTTATTTATTATTTTTTATGGGTGACGCAAGAGAATTGTTAGCGCAATTGCGTCGGTTTTATTGTTGTAATAATGATTATTTTTTGGGTGTTTTCTAGTCTAGAATTACTCAAATTTTAACCAAGGTCTAGCGTTTTCTTTCGAAATCTTTAAAAAAAATCTAACAATATCAGCTGAGTAACTACTCTAATAGCATGTTTTGGTGCTGTATGAAAATTAACCGCTATTTGACGGGGGCTAGAGAATATCAAGCTCTTTAATTTTCGTTGAGTGAGCAAGAACTTGATTGTGGTTGGCATTAAATTAAACGTACAAAAAAGCCAACTCAGTGGTTGGCTTTGTAGATAAATCAGCTGAGTGCTTATTTACATCCAATCAGCATTTCGGACAACGCCTACTGCAAGACCTTCAATGTTAAACGCTTGCTGAGCTAAGTCGACTTTGATTGGTGCAAACTCTTCATTTTCTGCGTGAAGGTATACAATATTGCCTTCGCGCTTAAAGCGCTTAACGGTGACATCGTCTTCTACACGAGCAACAACAACCTGGCCATTTTTTACGTCTTGCGTAGTGTGTACAGCAAGTAAATCACCATCGAGAATGCCAATGTCCTTCATACTTTCGCCATTTACACGAAGTAAGTAGTCTGCATTGGGGTGAAATAAGCTACCATCAATCTTATAGGTATCTTCAACATGCTCTTGTGCCAAAATTGGCTCGCCAGCAGCTACTTGGCCAATTAATGGTAATCCTTCTTCTTCAATGAACTCATCCGCAAGTCGGATACCGCGAGACGTACCTGGTAACATTTCGATGTAGCCTTTCTTCGCTAATGCTTTCAAGTGTTCTTCTGCTGCATTAGCTGAACGAAAACCAAAATGCTCCGCAATTTCGGCGCGCGTTGGTGGCATACCTGTGGCGTTTATTGTGTCTTTGATCAAATCAAAGATTTCACTTTGTCGTTTTGTTAACTCGCGCATATTAACCTGTTGTTTCGTACAGTGGTGTATTTATTGTCAGTATATAGCGCTAATTGGCAAACGCAAGCTTAAATGTTGATTATGCTTTGTGAATTAACGATTTACTCATATAAGATTGGCCCGTTACAGCATAAAGTTGAAGTCGTCGAGGGAGCCGATTGCGTCTAACTCAATCGCTTGTTGTCGTTCTTCTTCTGTTAACACATTGGTGAAGGGAGTGTTTCTGCGGAGCTTTCGCATCCGCTTGTCATATTCGATCACACCGTCGTAAAAGGCTTTTGGGTCACTTGGTGCAATATCCAACAAACTAAACCAGGTTAAATAGGCGCCATATCCCATTCGACCCTCTTCACGTTTTTGCTCCAGTGTTTCTTTTACCTGCTCAATTAGCTCTGGCTTCGCAAGTACTTTTTTAGCCATAGCTTTATGAATCGCTAAAATTTGTTTATCAATAAAGTCATCACGTATCGTGGTTTTTTTAATTTGATAAGGTCGACGGTTGTTTCGTTTTTGTCGGTTGAACATAATGTATTAACAGAAACGCTTGGTATTTCATTGTGAGGGAACTATAACGAGAAATACGTGAGGTGTTCAAATATGGATTAGCAATTTGATGATCAAGGCTGGCGCTCCCGACAGGAATCGAACCTGTAATTTAGACTCCGGAGGTCCACGTGATATCCATTTCACCACGGGAGCACAGCTACAGGCGAGATTCTAGTCAAAAGCTTAACGCTTTACTAGCGGTAATTGTTTAACTGTTCAATTACCGCACAATCTTTACAACTGTTTGTAAATTTCACCATTTTTCATGACGAAGCTAACATTTTCTAACGTCGCGATGTTCTTTAATGGGTTGCTATCAACAGCAATGACATCAGCAAACTTTCCTTCTTCGAGGCTGCCGAGATTATCTTGCCATTTTAGCAGTCTTGCAGAATTGATGGTTGCCGCTTGAATAGCTTGTAGCGGTGTCATACCAAACCTAACCATGCGCGAGAATTGTTTTGCATTATCTCCGTGAGGATATATACCTGCGTCAGAGCCTAACACCATTTTGGTTTTCGCTTTCACTGCGTTTGAAAAGCTCTCGCGTTGAACGGTGCCCACCTGGCGTTCTTTGTCGATGTTTTCTTGTGGTACACCGTTTTTTTCACCTTCTGCCAAGGTATATTCCGTATTGTAAATATCCATTGATAAATAAGTGCCGTGCTTTTTAGCAAGTGCAATAGTCTCTTTATCTAAAAAGCTAGCGTGCTCGATAGAGTCGACACCAGCTTTGATGGCGTACTTGATCCCTTCTGTACCGTGAGCATGCGCAGCGACGGTCCGTCCGTGCGTATGGGCTTCATCCACAATGGCTTTCATTTCTTCGAATGTATATTGACGCTGACCAACTTTGGTTCCTTTCGAAAACACCCCGCCTGTGGCACAAAACTTAATCAAATCAACACCGTATTTTACATTTAGACGGACTTTTTCACGCACCGACCAAGGACCATCAGCAACACCATCTGATTTTTGTTTAAAACTATGATTTAAGGCATTGTTATCACAATGACCACCCGTTATGCCGATAGATGGCCCAGATACCGCCATACGAGGTCCTTTGATTTCACCTGCATTGATGGCATTACGCAATGCAACGTCTTGATAGTCAGCAGCGCCAACATTTCGAATCGTTGTGAAACCCGCCATTAACGTTTTTTCTGCATTGACCACACCACCAATGAGCGCACGATGTGGTGATTGGAAAAATCGAGCATAGAAGCTCTTGGTAAGGTTTTGAACAACATGCGTATGCATGTCCATGAGGCCAGGTAAAAGGTACTTGTCACCAAGGTCAATGATTTTAGCGTCACTTGGCAAGTCGCTTTTATTAGCGGTAATGTCGATGATTTTGCCATTATCAATTACCAGATACTGATTTTTGAGAATATTACCTGTTTCGACGTCCAATAAATGTTTAGCGGTAAGTACGGTTGAGGCAGATGCTAACTGACATAAAAGTAAGCCTGAAAGGCCAAGTAAAGTGGTTATTTTTTTCATGGGTGATCCTTGGTTGCTACCCAATTTATAGAATAATGTACTCAACCAATCAATCGCTTGTTGTTTAAGTGCTGGTATTTCTCGATAAGTGAGTAGGTCGATTGCATCTATTTAACTGATTTCGTAAAGTAGCCAAGTTAATGATCCAATAAAGATATTTTAAAATGACAGCATCACTTGGCAATCACCATTTATGTAAAGTAACCCTACTCGGGAATTTAGTGGCTAAGCCAGAAGTGAGATACTTTACTAAACCTGTATTGGCCGTTGCTGAAATCACGTTGGCAACGCATAGTCGTTGGTTTGATAAAGCGAGCAATCAGTTTAAAGAATGGACAGACTTTCACACGATTAAGGTCATTGGCGATATCGTCGAAGAAGCCCTGCTATATGCCGAAAAAGGCGATGTAATGCTAATTCATGGCTACTTGCTGGATAGCGCAAAGTCTAGCAGGCAAATTGTTCATGCAAATTTCGCTCAACATTTTGCAAAAGGTTATGCTCAATCAATTAATCTCGTGCAATTGAGCGGTGAAGTAAATGCACCGATCAAGCTGGTAACAACCGCAAACGATAAACAAATGGCTGAGTTGTCATTAACCGTCAAACATCAAATCGTTTCTCCCGTATCAGGTAAAAAGCAAGAATTTAAACTCTCGCGTTTGGTGCATGTTTGGGGAAAACAAGCACAATTTATTGCTAATAACGCGCAAGAAGGCAGTCAGTTGGTTGTTGAAGGTAAGTTGAGTTATCAAAATGATCAGCAAAAATCTCAGTTTATTGAAGCAAAACAGACGGTTGTTTTAAAAAGTTAAGCAAAATTTGCTTACAATTTGTTGAGCTACAAATAGAATTTCTGCATACTTGGATAAATGATGCCGTAAGAAGGAATGAGTGGCTAACATGCTTTACTCTGGTAAAAGCAGTAGATACTGTCGAGGTGCATATCACTTTATGATATGCATGTTGTTGCTGTTGTGTTTCTCAAGTCAGTCATTTGCTCAGTCAATTCAGGCAAAGCTTCCCAAGCAATTATCGTCGCTTTCAAGCAAACGCTTTGTTCAAATACCCAACCAATCAAGCTTCTTCGCCTTTAATGCTTCTGGCGATATATATTTGTTAGATGTTGAACAGGAACGTGAGCTTATTGTTTATCCGACGCCAATAATATCGCTAAAACAATCACTTTCTGTCGATAATGCGACGTTGTTTGCTGTCGCTTTACACCCGAGCTTTTCGATAGCTGGAAAAGCGGGTAGTGGCACCTTCTATACTGCACATCGAGTGCCGTTTGATGAAAAAAGCTCGACGGTGCGTCTTGCACATCAGGCACCACGCAATGCCTATGATATTGTTGTCAGCGAATGGATTTATTTATCGCATAGCAAGCAAGTTGCTGAAAACAGTAAACGTGAACTGTTCCGTATAGCGTCAAATGATAGTGAATTTGATGTTAAACAATTGAGCTTTAATCCACACCTAAAACCATGGCAAGAAAACTATGGCATCTTACATGTGTTGCTCGGTTCATCAGGAAACAATAATAGCGCGATATTTAGTGGTAGTGTTTTACGTATTAATCCGACGCCATTTGGCTTAAAACAGTATACGGTGCCAATCAATAATCCGTATAACCAGCACAGTGATATCGCCAATGAAATTGCGTTATACAACATTGAACAACCCACTGTACTTGTTTGGCAAAAGAACAGTCATCATGATTTGCTTGTTCATCATTATAAAAATGCAAGTCCTGTTGTTTCATCTCTGTCATTTGGTGACAACCTCAAAGCCGTTAAGCCTGAATATCAATTCTCGCTCAATGACAAAGCTACGTTTTCAAAGTTACATTATTTAGCACCTAATAAGCTCGACTCGTCGCCGACCTATCTTACTTTAGATCATGACCGCGCTGCTTTAGATAGAGTGTCGTTTGTTGATAATAAGCAACATATCGAACCGAGCGATTTGTTGGGTGACGGTGGCTTGCCGGCTAACACTGTGTTGGTCAAGGTGGCAGAATCGTTTATCGCTTTGTATTCGGTGTCAGATCAGGTCTTGATGTTGATGAGCTATCTGCCAACGGTTTCAGCTGAAAAGGCAACTGTTGAGCAGAACAAAGTGTCTGAGAGTAAAAATGGTCCTTTCCTGTATTTAACATTCATCATTTTGGTGACACTCATTCTGTGGCTGAATCGAGAAAAAATTGCTGAAGAAAATGCAAAGCGTAAGATTCGTCAACAATATGCTCGTGTTGAGATCATTGACGGTGAAGTGTGCCTGTATAATCGACATGAAGAGACTATCGCGAAAAGATTAAATCCACGTAATATTGTGGTCAGTGAATTACTACTTAATCAACAAATAGTAAACCAGGTCAATGCTGAGGAGCTGCCATTTACTAATGATGTAGAGGCCGATATTAAAGGGGTATTTAATCGAGAATACCATTCCAAAATGTATGGTAAGCGTGTACGTCAGGTACAACTTCAGTTACTCGACAGCAAAGGTAAGAAGTATTTAATTTGTCCCTATTTTAGAATAGGTGACCAGCGCTATACTAAATTACATTTTAAACCAAGCCTTGCCCTACTAATTGATTTCCAATGGCAAATTTCAGGGATCATTAACCCCAATAGTACGCCTGAAAGAAAAAAAGAAATTATTCCTGATGAAGCAGCGCTTAAACCAGCTAAGGTACAAATCCAAAGGCCAGCACCTGTATCAAAAGTGCCACGTGAGAGTAAGGCTGAAACTCCTGTTGCGAAGGCGCAATCTCAAGAACAAAGTAAACCACTTGACGGTGTTAGCGACAGTGAAAAAAGCAAACCAGTGAGTAAAGAAGTGCAAGACACTAAGATCGTCGATGCCATAGAGAAGCTGGTAAAATTGCACCAGGAAGGTTTCTTAGATGATGATGAATTTGCTAACGCAAAAGCTAAACCGTTACAAAGCTTAGTTGATCAATAAGCGACAAATCTCGACAATAGGCGCGCAAGTTAGTCGTTGATGAGTGTTTTATGGTGCGTGCAGTCCAGTACTTATTATTAATTTTTTGTTTTTTCCCTGTCATGAGCTTCGCCAAAACAACGTTTGGTGATGTTGTCGTATCTCGTGTTGTCTCTGTGTATGATGGCGATACATTTCGAGTCGACATTGACCATTGGCCAGCATTAGTTGGTCAGAATGCCCCGATTCGCGTGAAGCAGGTTGATACACCTGAGCTAAGAGGAAAGTGTCCAAGTGAAAAGGCATTAGCGAAACAAGCAAAAATTTTCACTCAAGCTTTACTGAGAAATAGTGCTCAAGTTGAGTTACGCAACATAGAGCGTGGCAAGTATTTTAGAATTTTGGCTGATGTTTATATCGATAATCAGAGCCTAGCAAGTTTATTGATCGCGAATAATCTTGCAAGGCCGTATCAAGGCGGAAAGCGAAGTGGTTGGTGTGAATAAGTCAATAATCCTGACAACGATTGTTGCAATCGCACTTTTTGCGTTGGCGATAATTCCCAGTCAACTTTGGTTAACTCAAGATAATATATCTGCTTGGATAGATACCTGGCTTCCAGAGGGTTTATTACTTCAGGTCATTAGTTTGTATGGCGTGTTTGCCCTAGCATTAACGCTTGGGGTGCCAAGACAATTTGCTGCTATTGCATGTGGTTATATTCTAGGTCAATGGGCAGGTATGCTCGTCGGCTTGTTTGCAGCGGTCAGTGCTTGTTTCTTAACGTCAATAATGGCGCGATTTATGTTCGCTGATTTTGTCGGTCGTAGATTTCACAAACAGCAGAACGCAATCTATCAATTCTTGTCGATTAACGAATTTACCAAAGCACTAATTATCCGTTTGTTGCCGGTAGGCAGTAACTTTTTGACAAATGTTGTTGCCGGCTCATGCAACATAAAGCTTGCTCCTTTTATTGCAGGGAGTGCATTAGGCTTTATACCTCAAATGCTGATATTTAGCTTAGTTGGAGCAGGCGTAAAACTGAGCAGCTCGACCCATATTTTATCAGCTGGAGCGTTGTTCGTTGTAGCACTTATACTTGGCTTTTGGCTATACAAACAAGAATCGCAAGCAAAAAAAAAGGGGTCTAAGTCATTCGACTAAGACCCCCTTTATTATCTGTTTCATTTAGCCAAGCGATAATAAGTGCTTAACTAAATTGCTGTAATCGCCTTTCAAGTTGTTACGATCTAACTCTTGCATGTTGATTAGGTACTTACCATTAACAATAACGGCAGGAACACCTTTAATAGCGCCACGACGACCGAAGTATTCTTGTGTTTTCTTCATCGCTTTGGCTTGTGAATTAACACTGAAGCTTTTCATTAACTTGTCAAACTTGGCACCGTCTACGCCATTTAAAACGAATAGGTTACGTAAGTCTTTTTCAGATGAGAACGTTGCTCGTTGCACCTGAACGTAGTTAAACATTGCGCCAACTAGCTTTTCTTCCATTTTTAATTGCTTAGCAATAACTAAACCTTTCGTTAACATAAACTGTGTATCAGTTGATGCCATGCGTAAAAAGTCTACGTGATTACGTTCAAACGACACATCTTCAGGTAATTGTTTCTTAATGTCAGCCATAAATGGTTCGAAGCTAAAACAATGAGGACAGTAGAAAGAGAAGAACTCACGTAATTCTGGTTTTTTAGACGCTTTGTCGCTGACTACTGTGTAGTGTTTACCTTCTTCATACTGCGCTGCGTTTGCCAGAAATGGCATCGCAATCAATAAAAATAAACCAATAATTTTTTTCATAATACTGCTTTCCTTCTAGTTGCCCTTACGGCAATAAACTGAGCGGCGGTTGTTGTAAGGCAGACATTTGCTCCTTGAGCATTAATATTTGTTGTTCCCAATATTTTTCCGTATTAAACCACGGAAAGTTACGAGGGAATGCTGGGTCTTGCCATCGTTTACACAACCAAGCCATATAATTTACAACTCGCATTGTACGCAATGATTCTATCAAGGCAAGTTGTGCGTTATCAAACGAATTAAACTCTTCATAGCCACAAAGTAAGGTGTCTAATTGTAACAATTGTTGTTGTCTATCGCCTGAAAGCATCATCCAGAGGTCTTGAATAGCAGGCCCCATACGACAATCGTCGAGATCTACAAAATGGGGTCCATCGTCTGTCCAAAGGATGTTTCCGGCATGACAATCACCATGTAAACGAATCATATCATGATTTGTAAATTGACCTGATGCTTCCGAAATGACTTGCGATAATATGGTCTCAAAAGCTGTTTCTAGGCTAGGAGGAACAAATTCTGAAGTCAAAATCGTTTGTTTAGCATCGTTCAAGAATTCTTGAGTATTGAAATCAGGCCTGTGCTGAAAAGTGGACTTCTGAGATATGGCGTGTATGCGTCCAATAAAACGTCCCATCCATTCGAGCTGATCAAGGTTATCTACCTCAAAGATTCGCCCGCCACGGCAAGGATAAAGTGCGAAGTGGTAACCTTGATGTTCGAATAGACTTTTTCCGTCAAACACCAGCGGAGCAACAATAGGTAACTCTTCTTGAGCAAGCTCTAACGCAAAATCGTGCTCTTCTTGGATCTGTTCAAGTGACCATCGTTGAGGACGATAAAACTTGGTTACATACTTTACTTTGTTGTCGTCATGAAACTGATAGACACGGTTTTCATAACTGTTTAGAGGTAATAGGCCGCTCTCAACATAAATGCCTAACTGCTCGATGGCATCGAGCATGACATCAGGAGAGAGCGAACTGAAATTAAATACTGCCATTAACGTTTATTAAAGAATCGACTGTCGTGTTCTACATAAACGCTATCTTCGCTGTTAACGAGCTCAATGACAAATGTTATATCCGTCATATAACCATCTAAATCATACGGATCTGCAGCAATACTGATTGGCAAGGTATAAACACTCGCCGCTTTTATGACAACTTCTTGCTCACCAATCCAACGAGCATTGTCTATTCCTTTAACTGAGAGCTTGTATGTATTGTCGGTTTGCGACTTGTTTAGGATTTTTAAGGTGTAGACGTTTTCTATTTCACCATCAAAATTTTCTCGTGCTAATTCCGTGCGATCACGAATGATATCT
Source organism: Thalassotalea loyana (assembly GCF_030161435.1). Classification (GTDB taxonomy): domain Bacteria; phylum Pseudomonadota; class Gammaproteobacteria; order Enterobacterales; family Alteromonadaceae; genus Thalassotalea_G; species Thalassotalea_G loyana. The sequence continues at coordinate 309,870 of NZ_BSSV01000005.1, forward strand.
AATGCGACGGGAACACGTGTTGCGATACCGTAACTCATCATCGCAGCAAACACGGTCAGAATTATTGCGTAGCCAATCAACTTAGGACGAATTAAATGGACTTTTTTGCCTTCTAAGTCATGCTCTGTGGTGTAACGAATTAGACCACGAGGGTATTTCATTCTATCCATCACGCCATCACACGCATCGATACAAGAGCCACAGTTGATACACTCATACTGCAAACCATTTCGGATATCGATACCCGTCGGGCATACTTGGACACATAAGTTACAGTCAATACAATCGCCTAATCCGAGTTCTTTAGGATCTTGTTTACGGCCGCGAGCACCACGGTTTTCGCCTCGATTAAAGTCATACGTTACTGTTAACGTATCTTTATCGAACATCGCTGACTGAAACCGTGCGTATGGACACATGTGTAGACACATGATTTCACGCATCCATCCTGCGTTACCGTAGGTACAGAAAGTGAAAAATAATACAACGGCCACTACGGTAATAGAGGCATTGAAGGTGAAAAAGTCGATAAATAGCTCATCAACTGGCGTAAAGTAGCCGGCGAAAGTCAACGATGTTAGTAGTGCAACGAATAGCCAACATATATGTTTGAGTGATTTTTTGATGAATTTATCTTTATTCATCTTCTGTTGATCGAGCTTTTTACGTTGATTTGCCGTGCCTTCTATCTTTTCTTCAAACCAGATGAAGATGAAGGTCCATACCGTTTGAGGGCACAGGTAACCGCACCAAACACGCCCTAAAAAGGTGGTAACGAAGAACAATAAAAAAGCACTGAACATCAACAACCAAGCGAATAAGGTTAAATCTTGAGGCCATAGGGTTAGGCCGAAAATATTGAAACGTTGTTCACCAATGTCGAATAACACGGCTTGATGGCCGTTAAATTGAATCCAAGGCAAAAGAGCAAAGGCTGCCATGAAAAAAAAGTTCATACGCTGCCTGAGTCGTTGGAAAAAACCTTCCACTTTGCGCACGTAAATTTGATCACGTGGTTGGTACTTCTCCGCCGAACCATGCTTCGCAGGATGGATATTGACGTTTTTTACTGGGATATGAACTACAGGTTTGGTATCTTTACGGTCAGAGCTCACGAGCTTTCCTTAACGATAATGTTTTGTTAAGTCACTATCAGTACATCATGACGAAAGCGTTAATGTAATGTTAGTAATTTTGTTTTATTGAGAAAATACATTTTGATTATAAGCTAAGCCATGAAAAAAATATTGATCTTAATCGTTGTTATAGCGTTATTTTTACATTTTAATCCACAGCCTGAAGTGAATGAGTTTCTTGAAGAGCAAAAAACGAGCTTTTTAGACACTATGGCTGAGTTCTCAGGAACTAAGGTTCGAATGAAGTCTAGTACGATTATTGAGAAGATGGACGATCAACTCGCTAGCTTTTCACCCGCTGAAATGCAGAAACTTAAAGAAATTACATTAACGCGTAGCAGCGTGCGCAGTTACTTTAACAAGCACTGTAAAGCCGGCCAATCGGATCCTGAATTCCATTCTCAAAACCATCAAAAGGTGTGTAGCCAAATTAGCCACTTTTTATCCTCACCTAGATAAGGCGTTGTGAATCGGTAATTTTTACTGCAATTGATTTAGACGTTGGTGTGAAGCTATCAACACCAACGCTTGCCCTTGGAATTAACGGGTTGGCTTCTGGGAAGTAGCATGCCACTTGACCTCGCGGAATGTCGTAAGCACATAATTTAAAGCCACTAACTTTCCGTTCCACATTATCTGTCCATATACTCACGATATCGACAATGTCACCATCACTTTTCCCTAAGCGTTTGATATCTTTTTCGTTGATTAAAATGATATTTCGCTCGCCAGAAATACCGCGATATCTATCTTCAAAACCATAAATGGTTGTATTGTATTGGTCGTGCGAACGAAGGGTTTGCATTGTAAACACGATTTGGTTTTTATCGTTGAAAGCTGGAATCAACGTGCTTGGTAATGTTGCTGAACTAAACGTGGCTTTTCCTGTGGTCGTTTGCCAGTTATAGTCGGCAGCACTATTACCAAGATAAAAGCCACCTGGCGTTTCAAGTCGACGATTGAAGTCGGCAAATCCAGGAATAGTTTTTGCAATTAACGTTCTAATATTGCTGTAGTCGTTGATGACGTCTTGCCAACGTATAGGGAAATCTCCTAACGTGGCTTGTGCGATCCCGGCAATAATAGCTGGCTCAGACTTTAACGTTTTGTGTTCATTGTCAACTACACCGGCCGATGCGTGTACCATCGAAAATGAATCTTCAACAGTAATTGACTGAGCTTGGCCTTTTTGAATATCAATATCGGTGCGGCCTAAGCACGGTAAAATCAAACTTTGCTTGCCAGGTGTGACATGCGTGCGGTTGAGCTTAGTTGCGATGGAAACGGTTAAATTACAATTAGACAGTGCCTTTATTGTTTGCTGAGTTTCTGGTGTCGCTGAAACAAAATTTCCACCCAAGCCAATAAAGACCTTACTGCTGTTATCGAGCATGGCATCAATAGCTTGCACGGTATTGTGGCCGTGGTGCTCAGGAGGCGAAAAATTGAATTGCTTTTCAATTGCTGATAAAAACGTAGCATCAGGCTTTTCATTAATGCCCATCGTTCTGTCACCTTGGACATTAGAGTGACCTCTTACGGGGCACAGACCCGCCCCTTTTTTACCAATTTGGCCAAATAACAGCTGTAAATTAGCAATTTCTTGAATCATCACAACAGAGTGTTGATGTTGCGTGATCCCCATCGCCCAAGTAATGATGACACGGTCTGCTTGTTGATAAATTGAAGCTAACTGTTCTATTTCCGCTTGTGTTAAGCCTGATTGCTCAATTATTTCTTGCCAGCTGGTTGCATCGACAATTTCCAGATAGTCGTCTATGCCATTTGTTTGTTGTTCAATAAATGCTAAATCGAATAATGATTGACCGTTTGAGACAGCCTCTCGATGACGGTTGAGGAGGACTTTAACCATGCCTCGAACAATGGCCATATCGCCACCTAATTTCGGTCTGAAATAATCAGAAGAAATGTGTGTAGCGCTTAACGTGAGCATCTCTTTAGGTGATTGTGGGTTGGTAAAACGTTCTAAACCACGTTCTTTCAATGGATTGATAGAGACGATTCGAGCGCCTCGACGCGATGCATGACTGAGTGCATCGAGCATACGTGGATGGTTTGTCCCTGGGTTTTGGCCAAGCACAAAAATAGCGTCTGCATGCTCAAAATCGTCTATTGTGACGGTACCTTTGCCAATACCAATCGAGCGTTTTAATGCAACACCACTGGCTTCATGACACATATTTGAACAATCAGGTAAATTGTTCGTGCCATATGCTCTAACAAATAATTGATATAGAAAAGCGGCTTCATTGCTTGCGCGACCTGATGTATAAAACTCGGCTTGGTCAGGACTTGTCAATTGATTAAGTTGTGTTGCTATTAGCGAAAATGCATCTTGCCAACTTATTGGCTCATAATGATCGGTTTGGCTGTTGTAGACAACAGGTTCAACAAGGCGACCTTGATATTCAAGAAAATAATCTGATTGACGTTGCAGGTAGCTAACGGAGTGTTGTCCAAAAAATTGAGCATCTACAGTTTTGCTCGTTGCTTCCCAGTTAACGGCTTTAGCGCCGTTTTCGCAAAATCGAAATCTACCAGGTTCATCCTTTTCACCCCAAGCACAGCCTGGGCAATCGAAGCCGTGATCTTGGTTGGTTTTCAATAATGTTTTGATATTTTTCGCAACATTTTCACTTTTGAGTAAATGTTTGGTCGTACTTTTTAAGGCACCCCAACCACCTGCTGCACCTTGATAGTTATGTTTTGCCATCAGAATTCTCCACCGTCATTGGTGATAAGCGCCAGTCACCACAGTAAATATTTGCTTGTTTTGCCGTGATAAAACCAATCAGTGTTAAATCAAACTGCTTGGCAGTCTCTAGTGCCAAACTAGAAGGTGCACCAATTGCTGCTATTGTGCATACCCCCGCCATTACCGCCTTTTGAACAAGCTCAAAACTAATTCTGCCACTCAGTAATAGTATGCAATTTCGATTTTGTGCTGTAAGTAAGTGTTTACCAATTAGCTTGTCAACAGCGTTATGTCGACCCACATCTTCTTTACAATCAATGAATGAAAACATGGAATTAGATAAAGTCAGTAGTGCGGCACCATGAACGCTACCTGTTTGTTGAAACAAATGTTGGTGGGCTCTTAATTCTTGTGCCGCTTCAATCAACCTATCGAATGGTAACCAGTGCTGGTCTCGACTAATCTCTCTTGTCGCTTTCAATGCAAGTTGCTTTATACTCGATTTACCGCAAATACCGCATCCAGAATAGCTGGTAAATTGTCGACTTTGGTATTTGTCATCAACGACAACATGCTCAGCTAATGAAATAGTAATTTCATTTGGATCACTGTGCTTAACGTCAAGGACATCATCCTTAGACGTGATGATATGCTCACTAAACAAAAAGCCAAGGCTAAGCGGGACGTCATCACCAGGTGTACGCATAATCGTTGCTAATTCCAATAGTTGCTCTTTGGTAGCAATGACGATTAGCAAAGGTGCTTCAACAGCAACAATATCGTCAGCGGGCATTCGAGCATCCAACGAATAATGGCGCTTGGTAACTCGACGCGTGCTATTTTCTTGCTGTTGACCTTGGTGTTTCATGTTGCTATTGGTTGTTTGAAAGTTTGGTTAGTAGCTGACTAAAGCGCTTTTGTATGTCTGCTTCAAGCGCATGAGTATGATCTTGAATAACCCATTCACCATTAACCATAACATCTTTAATGCAGTTTGTTTGGCTCGCGAAAATAAGGCTGTCCAAATTATATTGTTCGCCCGTCGCAAAACAATTGAGTTTACTTTGATCCAATACGAGCAAGTCAGCTTGTTTGCCAACGGCTAATTCACCGGTATTTGAGCTGGTTGACTGAGCGCCGCCCATTGACGCTTTCTGCCATAGGTTGAGGCCTACGGAAGGCGTTTCATTCGTTGCTAAAATTGCGCGTTGTTGCTTGATTAGTCGTTGGGCGTACTCAAGCAATCTAAGTTCTTCTACTGGGTTAACAGAAATGTGTGAATCTGAGCCGATCGCAATCGTGCCGTTTTGTGCCATAAACTCTGTTGTTGGAAAGATCCCGTCACCAAGGTTAGCCTCAGTTGTTGGGCAAATCCCGGCGATTGCTCCTGTTTCAACCATGCCAGCTAATTCGTTGTCATCGATGTGTGTTGCGTGAATTAAACACCAATGCTCATCAACATCGAGGTTATCTAATAACCATTGTACAGGGCGTTTTCCATAGTGAGCTAAGCAGTCATCGACTTCTTTTTGTTGCTCCGCAATATGAATGTGAATTGGTGCTTTATCGTCGATTGAGCGAACATGAGCGATCGCACTTACCATGGCGTCTTTACCAGTTGCACGCAATGAATGTGGTGCGATACCGACATTGGTATTGGGTGTTGATTTTGAAAGCTCAGCACATTCGCTGACTAGCTGATTAAATTGTTCTGTTGAGTTGATAAAGCGACGTTGGCCATGGTTTGGTGTTTGCTCACCAAAACCGCTGTATTGATAGAGTACTGGCAACATGGTCAACCCTAAACCCGAATGGTGACTCGCGTTAAATAGAGCCTTAGCCATTTCGCCGAGTTTCTCGTAACAGTTCCCCTTGGTGTTGTGATGCAAGTAATGAAATTCCGCCACACGGGTATACCCAGATTTGAGCATTTCAATGTAAAGTTGAGTCGCGATTAGTTCTGCGTCTTCAACGGTTAATTGCTCTAAAAATTGGTACATGATGGATCGCCATGTCCAAAAACTATCTTTTCCTTCACTTCCTTGTTCACTGAAACCTGCGAATGCTCGTTGGAAAGCGTGTGAATGGCAGTTAACCATACCTGGAATCACCGTTTCTAGAACGTACTCTGCTTGCTCAGCTGAACCTGAGTCAATCTTAGAGATAACGCCTTTGTCGATCGTTAACACTTGGTTTTTTGCCCACCCAGAGCTCAATAAAATGTTTTTAGCAAATAACTTCATCGCTTAATTTGCTCCTCGAGCTTGTTCGTTTGCGTAGTTAAGTAAGGTTGTCACCAACGCTTTAAGTTTCGGTTTGACTTGCGCTGCTTTTTCTTCGTTGTAAGCGAGCGTATCTTCATCTAAATAAGTTGCTTGCGATAATTCTAGCTGAAGTGCTTCAACTTGCTGTTTTGGTTGACCAAAGTGGCGCGTGATAAATCCACCTTTGAATCGACCATTGGTCACTTGGCTATAAGGTGAAAAGTCAATGGCCTCAACAGCGTTTACCAGAGGTGCTTTGCAGCTTTCTCCTTGATTACTACCAAAATTAAAGTCTGGCAGTTGACCTTCAAAAAATCGAGGAACCACTGATAAGATCGAATGGGCTTCAAGTAACACAACATAGCCATGTTCGGCTTTTAATCTTGCTATTTCATTGGTTAAGGCTTGGTGATAGGGCTGCCAATAGGTGTTTACTCTACGGCTGATTTCAGCGTCGTTTGGTACGCGTCCTGTCTTGTAAAGCGGTGATAAGTCAAATGCCGTTGTTGGGCAAAGCTCTGTGCTATTTGCTCCTGGGTATAAGTTTTCACCATTGGTATTTCTGTTTAAATCTATAACGTAACGATTATATCTTGGGTTGATAAGACTAATGCCCATGCTAGCAGCAAAATCATATAACTTATCCAAGTACCAATCGGTATCAGGAACCGCGAGCCCTGCTTCCGTCATTGTATTTTTTATATCATCTGGGATTTCTTGCCCATTGTGTGGCATAGAGATAATAAGTGGCTGATTGCCTTTTATTAATTCAAAGATAGGGGACTGTTCACGCATAATTAGCTCAATTGTATATACAACCTAGATGAGCATAATTTATCATGCTGACGCTTCTCAGTAAATCTAACAATTTGGAATTCAGACATAAAAAAGGGCAGTGAAAACACTGCCCCAAAAACTAAAGCTTGTAACGGAGGGTGTTACATTGCCGCTTTAGCTGCTGCTAGAAGTACATTTTCATCTAAACGAACTTTGAAGTTAGGGTTTACGTAGTTAAATTGAACCAGTCCTTTTTCGTCGATTAGGTAAATTGCTGGTACAGGTAAAACAAGGCGTTCTTCGCCCGCTTTGTTTTTCTGTAATGGGTTCTCTAATTTCATTGCCGCTAAGTAACGCTCAGTGACTTTCTTTGAGCTGAAAAATGCTAAACCGAACGCTTGGCTAATCTCAGAATTGAAATCTGAAAGTAGTTGATATTGTAAGTCGAGCTTTTCGACACTTTTCTTTAGATCTGCAGGTCCGTCAGTCGATACACCAACAAGCTGGTAACCCATCTTGGCTAACTTGCCTTCAATCTTCTTTAGTTGTCCCATTTGTGTGTTACAGAATGGACACCATCCACCGCGATAAAAGAATAAAATCGTTTTTTTATTACCTAAAAACTCGTTTAACGATTTCTTTTCATTGTCGATAGTAACCACGTTTACTTGTGGAATATTTTGACCATTCAATAGTGGGCTAACGTCATCTGCACGCTCCGCAATTGGCTTAGCAAACGCACTTAAACTTACAAATAACGCCAATGCGGCGGTTAATACTCTCATTAATTTTCCTTAAAAATAACGATAAATTATCTTATGAGTTGCAGTAGACCCGCCGAATCAAAAATTAATTTCAAAGAAGCAGTTTTGCTACAAAAGTCCTCAGTTGGATAACATTTAGTTACTGACTGCTGTGCTAAAATTTTGTTATCTGAAGTTATCTTTTTTGTAGCGGTTTCCTATGGCTAACACGATGTTGGATAAGTTGTTCTACCACACTAAAATGCTAGTTTTAGTGCTGTTTGTCGCCATTATTAATCTGCCGTTAAGTTATGCTAAAGATACTGAACAACCGCCACTTCGTATCGCTTTGCCTGATGAGACGTCATTGGCGATTCATTCGGCAGGTAAGTTTGAGCAACTCGTCAATTTAATGCAGGAATATTGGCAGGTATGGAGCATTGATAATCAACGAGCTGTCGAGTTTATTCGCGTGCCAAGTGATAGGTCGTTCCAGGCATTACAAAATGGCGAAGTTGATGTTGTGGCAATCTCAGTAGCTAGAGAATTTCCAGATACTTTATTTAGCATTCCTTATGCGAAATATCATCAACGCATTTTTCGTCGGTTGGATGCCGATGACACATCGCAGATTGTAATGGCAATTCACTCTCCTGAAAATCGTATATTAGCGTCAATGACGCCCGCGGTAAGGCGTACTTATTACACCAGTATTGATCGACTCCTTGATAATTATCAAAACTATAATGCAATTTACTCGGTACAACCGTGGGAAGTCGAAAAAGCGCTTCAAGACCATGGTATTGATGATGTGTTTTACATGAGTGAGAACGATACACCAGACATTTATTTCCGAGCAGCGTTTAGGCAAAGTGATGAGGCTTTAGCACTTTCTGTCAACGACGACTTAAGAAAGGTGAATAAGCTTCAAGCAAAGTTATGGACTGACAAATATATCGTAAAAGGGGAAAACCGTTTTTTACTTACATTAGGAGATTACGACTTAACGTTATCTGAGCAAGAAAAACGCTTTGTCCTTTATCACCCGCACTTAGCGTTCCCGTCTGCTCCTGAAGGGTTTCCACCTTATCTGATCACCGATAGTTTTAATCATATAGGTGCGACTGGCTTTACTATCGATTTATTGAGGATATTGACGGAAAAACTTGGCGTAACGTTTGAGCCTGTTTACGTCGGCTCACTTGAAATAGGTCGGCAGGCGATAAAATCTGGTGAGCTTGATTTTTATCATATGCACTTAAACGATTCTGTACGATATCCGGAACTTAAGTTTTCAAATACCCTTATTAATACAAGCTTGAGCCTGATTACGCGTGATGATTACATCTTAAATAATCATATTTCGAGCTTAAAAAACGAAACAATTGGTGTTGTTAGCGGCTTTGTCAGTACTGATGAACTCATCAAGCGGTTACCAGAAGCGAAATTTAAACATTATTTATCGTTAACTGAGACATTTAACGCCCTAGAGGCTGGCGAAATTAATGCCTTTGTTGAGCCCTCATTATCGGCATCCTACTTCATAAAGCAAAAAGGTTACGCCCATTTCACTATTCAACCTTTTCATGGTTTTTTAGACGACATTCCAATGTCCTTTGCAACAGTGCCAGATAATGCGGACCTCATTTTGTTGTTTAACCGAGGGTTGAGTGCAATTGATTCCGAGCGTTATGAAGAGATCAATGCTAAGTGGAATACGATAGCGTTTAGTGAAGGTGATATTTATCAACAGGTGAGTAGTATCTACCAAAAAGCAGGCTACATTCTATTGACTATTTTCTTTATGAGCGTGTTGATGACTGTGTTTTACTTGCATCAGCTACGTCTGAGAAAAGCGGCACAAAATGAAGCCGAAGCTGCGCTTGAGGTAGCTGAAAAAGCGCGATCTGCTGCGGAACAATCGGGCATTGCAAAAACGAGCTTTTTGGCACGGATGAGCCATGAAATAAGAACACCGATGAATGGTGTTTTTGGAATGGCAGAAGCATTGCGTTACACCAAGCTCAATAAACATCAAAGTGAACTGTTAAATACCTTAACGAACTCTGCAGATAACCTACTTTCAATTTTAAATGACGTACTTGATTTCTCAAAAATGGATGCGGGGAAATTAACACTGGAAAGTGTGCCGGTTAATTTAGTCGAATTAGCGAATAATGTTGTCAATGCTTTTACACCTTTGGCTCAACAAAAAGGGTTACGTTTGAGGCTTAACGCTGACAATAAGCTATCTACAATGTACATGCTCGACCCAACACGTTTAACACAAGTATTAAATAATCTTGTTTCTAACGCGTTGAAGTTTACAGAGTTTGGTTATGTTGACGTGAACATTTCTTTAGAGAAGCGAGAACATGTCGATGGTTCACAGTATGACAGTATTTATTTCTCAGTGGTTGATTCTGGCATTGGTATAGCGCCTGAGCACCAGAACTTACTTTTTAGCCCTTTCATTCAAGCCGACAGTGCGGTGACACGCCGTTTTGGTGGCACAGGTCTAGGACTGAGTATTTGCCAAGAAATTGTCAATGCAATGGGGGGGAAAATATCGACAGCATCTAAAGAAGGAAAAGGTAGCACGTTCTTCTTCACAATAGCGATGAAATGTATCGATATTGCTCAACCCGCATCGGTAAAACCGAGTCAGTCACCCACCACTTTTCCTGACTTCTCTGCAATAAATGTTCTCTTGGTGGAAGATAATCTCGTCAATATAAAAGTGTTATCTGCGCAATTAGAGCGCTTGGGAATCTATCCCGATATTGCTTATAACGGGGAAGAAGGATTAGCGATGCATCATGCCAATCAATATGACCTGATTATTTCAGATTGTCATATGCCCGTGATGGATGGATTTGAGTTGGCTCGCACACTTTCTTCATTATTAACGTCTAAACCTTTTTGGTTAATTGCAGTGACAGCCGACGCACTGGCTGACACTGCTCAAAAGTGTCTTGATGCAGGTTTTGATGATTATATGACAAAACCATGCCCGCAAGATGAAATAACACAAAAGATGCAGCGCGCATACCAGGCGTTAACTGAGCAAAAAACTGGTGTTGAACGTCAGAAGGTGGAAAGCGTTGCAGAGGAAGGTCGTGATACTGAGTTATTCGATGCGAATTGCTTAATTGCACGCAACAATAACGATAAAGTGCTTACACATCATATTTGCCAGCTTTTTGTTACGACATGGCACGAAGAAAAAAAGCAGCTTGAGTTAGCTTTGTCTCAAGAAGATTTTGACCAAGTGTATGCCGTGACTCATAAATTAAAGGGTAGTCTGCGTTACCTTGCTGTTAATGTTTTAGATGATCAAGTTAGTGATATCGAAAAATATACTAGAGCTCAGAATCTGCAGGAATTAGCTCCCGCAGTAGCCCGCTTAGTCTTGTCATTAGCACAATTAGCGAATGAGATTCAAAACTGGCTAAATCAGGAGCAGCAATAGAAATTTATACTTTAAATTTACTAACCAGTTTATTTAGACTTACAAATTCAGACTGCAGTAGATCACATGCTTGAGCCGTTTGTTTAAGTGATGTGACACCTTGGCCATTGAGTTCCATCATGTTGTGAACATCTTGGTCTATTGTCTGAATCATATCAACCTGTTGCTTAGTTGCTGAAGCAACCGCTTGGTTTTCATCATCAACTTGAGTAAGTGCATTGATGATTTCTTGCATTTGGGCGTCTGCTTGATTTGCTAGCTCAACGCTAGATGCGCTGTTTTGCTGACTTTCTTGCATTGTGCCAACGACCGAAGATGTACCTTCTTGAAGGTTTTCTATCAAGCTTTCAATCTCTTGTGTTGACTCTTGAGTGAGTTGTGCAAGTTGTCGCACCTCATCCGCAACGACGGCAAATCCTCGTCCCATTTCACCAGCGCGGGCAGCTTCAATCGCGGCATTTAGCGCAAGCAAGTTGGTTTGAGAGCTAATCCCTTTGATAACATCTAATATTTTTCCAATATTTTCAGCTTCAACACTAAGCTTTTCAATTTTCTGACTCGAATCGCTAATATTGTTTGTTAGCTGCTCGATAGCAGTAATGTTGTTAGACAGTGCGTCAACACCTGACTGAGATCTATCGTGCATCTGAGAGGTGAGCGTAGACGCGTTTTGTGCATTGCTTGAGATCTCAGTGACTGAGCCATTTAACTGAGTTACAGCTGTTGCAATATGCTCACCGCCAAGTAGTTGTTGTTGAGCTAATTCGATGCCGTATTTAGAGCTTTGGCGAACTTGGTCTATTTGTTCGTCAAGGGCGCTAGCTGCTTCATGTGTTTGCTTCATTGACTGATGAATCGTATCAATGAAGTGATTAAAGTAATGGGAGAGTTGGCCAATCTCATCGTGGCTGCGAACTTCAAGGCGTTGCGTTAAATCACCATCTCCTTCAGAAATGCGTTTAATGGCTTTAGTTAAGCCATGAATCGGTTTGAGTAGTTGACCTAGCAACAGTTTAAGTAAAACAATCGTAATGATGACCGAGATTAAGCCAAATACGATTGCGCTGGTTTTTGCTTGTGATAAGGGTTGAAAAGCCTTTTCTTTATCAAGCACGACGCCTAAATACCAAGTAACAGATTCAATCCCTTTTATTTGAATAAAGGAGACAATACGCTCACCGTCTTCTAGCTCAATTAGTTCAGACGTTAACGCTGGTGTAGTGCCAAATATTTTTGAGAAATGTTGGTCGACCATTTTTTGATTCGGATGACTCAACACTTTGCCGTCTTGCGTCATCAAAAATGCATGGCCAAGTTCTAGAAAATCAAGTGAGTTTATAATGCTAGCTATTTCACCTAGCAAAATGTCACCACCTGCAACGCCTAAGAATTGCCCTCTATCCTGCACGGGTGCGATAGCAGAAATCAATAATTCATTGGTGGTTACGTCAATATAGGGTTCAGTAAAAGAAGGTTTGGCTTGTTGCTTAGCTTGAGTGTACCAAGGGCGCTTTCTAGGGTCGAAATCTGCAGGTAAGACAATGGACTTGTCATCCAGAATAAATTGCCCCGTTTGCTCGATGGCAACATAGCTATTCTTAAAATCACCTGCCACATCTGCCATGACAGCCGTTCTTTCTAAAAACAGTTGCTCTTGGCTCGTGCTCGCACTGCTAGCAAGTGACTCAACGATAGCAAGCTTACCATTAAGCCAGTTGGCAATATTCAAAGACACAGAATCTGAAATTTCACTGATAGCTCGGGTTAAATTGGTCTTTGTATCTTCTTTGACAGAGAGGTAGTGGTTGGTTGTCGATATTGTTAACGCAAGAATGAGCAAACTTGCCGCGACAATAATGATTTTATGGGCAAACTTCAGCTTATCAATCATGGATATTTACTACCTTTTTATGCAGGCTTTTTTTACTTATTATGACTTTAGCTTAACATGTCAGATGCGCTACGCAAATCGTCAATTTTAAGTATTTATTGAGCTAATGAATCTCTTTGTTAAGCCCGTCCTACATCTGTTAAAGTAAAGCATCAATGTTGAAAATTAATAAGTCTATGACCGTAATTCATTACCAAATAACACCTGAAAACCCAAATAGTCATCTATTCGGCGTAAAAATCGATATCGTAACTCAGCCGGATAACACTTATACCTTATCATTGCCTGCTTGGTTACCGGGTAGTTACATGATCAGAGATTTTGCTAAAAACATAATTAACTTATCTGCGTCGGATACTGCAGGAAGCCTTATTGATCTTGAACGAAAAGACAAGCAAACGTGGCAATTCACGGCGCAATCTAACCACGTTCAGATTCGTTACCAAGTGTTTGCATTTGATTTATCTGTGCGCACTGCTTATTTAGATAGCCAGCGAGGTTTCTTTAATGGTAGCTCGACCTTTTTAGCCGTAGAGGAATTAGCCGGCCACGAGTGTCGACTAACGATTGAACAAGGTATTAACAATAACTGGCGAGTGGCAACAGGATTACCTCGTAGCCACGAAACAGACCTATATCAATTTGGCGATTATATCGCACAAGACTACCAACAGCTTATTGATTGCCCTGTGGCGCTTGGTGACTTTGATGTAACCGAGTTCTCTGTTTGTGGTATTCCTCATTTTTTAGTGTTTACAAGTGAGCATTATGGCGATCGAGCGCGCATGGTGAAAGACATTAGCAAGCTTTGCCAGCACCACATAGACATGTTTGGCGAAGCACCTTTTAGCGAATACTGGTTCATAACTCATTTACAAGCCAACGGCTTCGGTGGATTGGAGCATAAAAACTCTACGGTGCTGCAGGCTGGTCGATTTGACTTACCAAACCCAGAAATGGGAGAAGAGTTGAGTGACAGCTATAAAACCTTTTTAAGTTTATGCTCACATGAGTATTTTCATGCATGGAATGTATGTCGTTTGAAGCCAAGAGAGTTTATTCCGTATGACTTGGCGCAAGAGGTATATACCGAGCAACTATGGGCTTATGAAGGCATTACCTCTTACTATGATGATTTGTCATTGCAACGCACTAGTATTGTCAGTGCGGACGATTACCTAGCTATGTTGAGTAAAACCGCCACTCGCGTATATCGTGGCCCTGGGGAGTTTAAACAGAGTATTGTCGAGTCGAGTTTTTTTACTTGGACTAAGTTTTACCAACAGGGACCTGATGCGCCAAACAATATTGTCAGTTATTACACCAAAGGGTCGTTGTTTGCACTTTGGTTAGATTTAACAATTAGAGACAAATCAAACGGATTGGCGAGCTTAGATGATTTAATGAGAGCTATGTGGCAACAGTTTGGTAAAAACGAGAAAGGCACGATAACGAATGATTATCTGACTGTTTTCAATCAGCTTTGCGGTGAAGATATGTCCTCTGATTTTTATGCGCGCCTAAATGCGAAATCACCTTATGAGCTTACCTCGGAATTGGCGCAAGTTGGCGTGTCGTTTGAGCGGGCTAAATTTGCAAAGTTAAATAGCTTAGATACCTGTGTTACGTCAGATATAAAACCTTATTTTGGTGCGATGTACACCGCACTTCCTACTGGCTTAAAGATAACATCGGTAATAGAGAACTCCCCAGCGGCAAATGCTGGCATTGCGGTTAATGATATTTTAATTGCAGTACAAAATATGAAAGTTACAGAAGCTAGTTTCGCAAAGTTACTTGGACACATGCCTTTGGGGAGCGCGCTAACGTGCCACTATTTTAGAGATGACCAACTGCTTACAGGTCAGCTAGTAGTTGCTGATTCGCCGCTTGCGGGCGTCAAGCTTTCGGTAGTCGAGCCAGAGCGCATAGGAGCATGGTTAGCAACTGAGTAAATGACTGTATGGTTTGATTTACAGCTGTAGCAAAAGCATGACGTTATCTCGTCATGCTTTTTTTATTAATTAATAGCTCAACGCCAACGAGTTATGATAAAAATTGCCGTACAAACAGGTAAAGAAAGATAAGAAATGATGATTGATATTAAACGCATCCACCATGTGGCTTACCGTTGTAAAGACGCAAAAGAAACTGTCGATTGGTACAAAGAAATGCTCAATATGGAGTTAACGGTAGCGATTGCTGAGAATGAAGTACCTTCAACTAAAGAACCAGATCCATATATGCACATCTTCTTGGATTCAGGTATGGGTAATGTATTAGCGTTTTTTGAAATTCCTAATTCACCTGACATGGGTCGTGATCAAAATACGCCAATTTGGGTGCAACATATTGCACTGGAAGTGGAAAGTGTTGACGCACTTGTTTCAGCCAAAGAAGACCTAGAGAGTAAAGGTGTTGAAGTGCTTGGTCCGGTAAATCATGGCGTATTTAAGTCTATTTATTTCTTTGATCCTAATGGTCATCGTTTAGAATTGGCGGCAAATACAGGTACACCAGAGCAGATGGCGGAACTTAAAAGAGTCGCACCATTAATGATTGAAGAGTGGGCGGAAACGAAAGTTGCACCTTCACACGCTGCTTGGTTACATGAGCAAGACTAATATTTTTGAATATTAATTTAGGTTTTAAGCTTGTTTAGTTATTACGGCTGATAGCGTTGTCAGAGTTGAATGAAAAATGAGTAGATTATTTTTCATTCAAAAACAAGTAGATATTGATAAAATGTTAAAAAATGTAAATTTTTTGTCATATATTGCTTGCTGTATAAAAAATTATCAGTAAAGTATTAACCAGCTAGACGCTAGCTAACTAAAAACACGGAAGATATTTTAGCAATGGAAGCAAGATATTAACTGAAGTAGATGTATACCAAACATGGATGGTTTACTCGATATTCAGGATAGAATTTTTCCGGTCCAGGAGGGCTTGAAGGGAACTAATAAGAAAGTGTTAGGATGACCGAAAACAATAAAAGCTTGTACGGAAAGTAATAATAAAAACAGGAAATGTCAGAAAGTAAACAGGGATAGTATTTATAAGGTAGGATACCACTAAGATTTTGGAGTATTTCAATTGCCGAGTGAGCAATTTTTTCCACAAAAGCGATGACTATGTCATCGCTTTTTTCCTTTCTGGGATTTAATTCAACTGCCCATTTCTCACGGAATAACGTAAAATAGCCATTATTAAATAAATTTTTATCTATTGAGCGTGAAACCATGACACGAAAGAAAAAGTCTAGAAAGCCAGGCCGTGGAAGCAGTGGTATTATCAAGACAGACGAAAACTCTACCTTTGATGTAGAGAAACGCATTCGCAAAAAAACGGGTAATAAGCCGGGTAGCCGTCAACAAGTCGTTGTTAACAAGCAAACAAACTCATCACAGGCGAAAAAAGATTCTCGTGTAGGCAGTAAAAAACCAATTGCCTTGATTAAAACGCCTGAAAAGGCACCTGCTACACATAAAACGAGTAAATCGTCGCCATTACCAAAAGTTGCTGCCGTTACTGTTGCCGAATCTGCAGATAGCAAATTGTGGCAAGAGCTGGAGCAAATTGAACAAAACCCTGATTTGTTGCGTATTGTTGAAAAAATGGACCTAGAGCAGGCATTAGAGGAGCATGAAGTCGATTTATATAACGACTTGATGGCCCGTCACGCAGAATTGAGCGACCAACTTGGTATTGATGACGAAGAACAGGACGAAATCGATGATGATGCGCCGTTGTCTGAAGATGACCTGTGGAATAAGTTTAATGACGAAGATTACGATTTCGAGCAGTAAATGAATAGTACAATAACAGTAATGCTGATAGGCGCTGCATTTGCGGTCGTCTTGGGTTTATCTATTTATGCTGGCCGCTTGTTGTGGTTGTTGAAAAAGCAACGAGAAACTCAAGCTCAGCAGCAAATTGCAAAGCAAAAAGCACTCGCGGGGCATGATTCCAAAGTTTTGCAAAGTGTTTTGATCATAGTCAAAGCAATGCAGGAAGAACAATGTGACTATAGTGAAGGTTGCTGGCGATTAAGCGTGTTATTAGACTCGCTCAAGCTAAGTAGTCAGATGGAAAATGAATTTCCTGCTATATTTAATTTATATAATCAAATTAAACATTTATCTATTTTGGATGAACGTAAGCAGATGGCTAAGCGCGATCGTATGAAGCAAGATGTTGAGCGCATGAAGATAGAAGCCGAATGTTATGATGAAATCAGTAAATCCTTGCCGTTATTACATCAATATACTTCGGAGCGATTAGCCCACTTAGCAAGCGACGTGTGAAATAGATACCTGTAATCGAGGTGGCTATGACACAAGAATTAAAAGCACAATTTACTAAACGCATTGTCGAATTACAGCAACGTATTGAGTCTATTCATAATGACTTTGCCCAAGCAAACGAGAGCGATTGGGCAGAACTTGCGAGCGAGAGGGAAAACGATGAAGTACTTAATGCGTTGGAGTCGGAAGCAAAGGTAGAAATCCAACAATTAAGTAATGCAATTAATCGTATTGAGAGCGGTAACTATGGTATTTGCCAAACGTGTGGTGAAGACATAGCGCCAAGGCGATTAGAAGTGCAACCAGCCGCTATTCAATGTATTACTTGCGCGGAAAAAGTCGCGTAACGCCGATATGAGAACGCAACAAAAGTAACCTTTTGTTGCGTTTGATCAACACTTTGTTTCACACATGTTTGATAAAATGTTAACACATCAACTTGAGGTTAAATTTTATCATGACAGCAAATATCAGCCACTTTTTCGATAAGGCGTTACTCGCTAAGTACAACACGAGTGGACCTCGATATACCTCATATCCGACAGCCCTAGAGTTTAATGATAGCTTTGACGAAACCCAGCTGATCCAAGCGATTGAACAGTCAACAACGAACGAATTGTCGTTATATGTTCACATACCTTTTTGTCATAGCCTTTGTTATTACTGTGGCTGCAATAAAATTGTGACACGTCATCAAGATAAAGCGGATGTTTATTTAGATTATTTGATTAAAGAAATTGAACATCGCGCACCACTATTTACTCAATATCACATCAGACAATTACATTTGGGTGGCGGCACACCAAGCTTTCTTACTGATGCACAATTGACAAGATTGATCTCAACACTAAAAGAACGCTTTGCGTTTATTGAACACGCTGAATTAAGTATTGAGATTGATCCAAGAGAAATTGAAGTTTCAAAAATTGATGAGCTAAAAGCACTTGGTTTCAACCGAATCAGTATCGGTGTTCAAGATATTGACAGCAAAGTACAAGAAGCGATTAATCGTGTCCAATCGACTGAGTTTATTGGGCAACTTATTGCTCGTGCAAAGGCACTAGCGTTTGATTCAGTCAATGTTGATTTAATTTATGGTTTACCACATCAAACGGAAGAAACATTTGCAAAAACTCTAGCGCAAGTCAAAGCGTTTGATGTTGATAGAATATCGTTATTTAGCTATGCACATTTGCCGAGTCGATTTGCGGCGCAACGTAAGCTTAGAGACGAATGGTTACCTAATGCCGATGCCAAGTTGTCATTAATGCGACAAGCTATTGAAACATTAACTGGCTATGGTTACGAGTTTATTGGCATGGATCATTTTGCCAAGCCTTCAGACGAGCTTGCGATGGCACAAAAGCTCGGGAGACTACATCGCAATTTCCAAGGTTATACAACGAAAGGCGAGTGTGATTTATTAGGTTTAGGTGTATCGTCAATTAGTGCTATAGGAAATAGCTTTAGTCAGAATATTAAAGACTTAACACCATATTACCAAGCGATTGATGAGCAAGATCATGCGTTAGAGAAGGGGATCGCTTTATCAAAAGACGATTTAATTCGCGGTGACGTAATTCGTGAGCTCATGTGTAATTTGTTTTTAGATAAACAGTCAATCGAATCAAAGCACAACATTGTTTTTGATGAATATTTTGCGCAAGAGCTTGTTTCGCTGCAGACCTTTATTGACGACGGGTTAGTTGATAATGCTGAAACGACCATCATGGTCTCACCACGTGCTCGCTTATTAATTCGAAATATTTGCATGAGCTTTGACGCGTATATGAAGCGCCATTTAAATCAACAACGTTTTTCACGTGTAATATAAAGCGAATATGCTAGGTGGTTTTAGAACAGTATTAGTCTACTGAATGTCTAAAATCACTATCTATCAATTGAACATCACAACTGACCGAGCGTGAATGTTATGTTATCGCTTGAAAGCACGAGTGCAGACTCATCATCATTCACCTGTGCTTCTTCAACCCATTGATAATAGACATTTCGGTGCACAATCGCCTGTAAATTTCGGCGCACTGTCACAATGAGGTTTTCATCATGGTCAATTTCTAATGGATGCGTTGCGCCTAATACAAAAGTGTCATCGAGATTAGTGGAGACCACCATGGATGATTTTGATTCATCCTGCCATTGCCATTGTGTAATGAGAAAAGGGTAGTGCTCAACGGTAATTTTTATTTTCTCAACAGGTGTAACAAGAAAATAATCGTTACCTTCTCTTTTAATCACCGAAGCAAATAACTTTACCATATTCATGCGCTTAAACGGTGTTCCGTTGTAAAACCACGTACCATCTTGTTTGATAACTAAATCAATTTCACCGCAATAATCTGGATTCCATGATTCCACAGGCGGTGCTTTGGTTTGGTCTTTTAACTGACTTAAGAGGCTTTCTAATGACATAGGCGTTAAAGTTGTTGAGCTACTCGTCCTGAGTATTATTCATAAGTGAGAAATTGTATATGACGGATTAAATAATTTTCGGTCATTCTATTAAATTTGTTCTAATCTTGATCACTTAGGGGTTTTAATAAAACTAATTGAATTTTTGTCTTGATCTTATCGAGTTAACTCTTTAAAATCCGCGTCCTAACTTAATCAAGTTAGTCAAACCTTTGTGGTGGCTATAGCTCAGTTGGTAGAGCCCCGGATTGTGATTCCGGTTGTCGTGGGTTCAAGTCCCATTAGCCACCCCACTCTTTTCTTCA
>NZ_BSSV01000006.1 GCF_030161435.1 Thalassotalea loyana
GATTAATGAAGAGCGAACCAACGACATTATGCCGTTTATCCATTAAGTTGTTTATTTTAATTCTTAAACTTAAAAAGAATTGGATGCGGGAGCCGGATTTGAACCAACGACCTTCGGGTTATGAGCCCGACGAGCTACCAGACTGCTCCATCCCGCAATCACATATTTCCCAAGAACTTGTCCCTGAAAACGGATGCGTATGTTAGTGATACATTCGATAATTTGCAAGCCGTTTTATAAAAAAATTTTACATTGAGACAAATTAGCACAGTTTGTTTATAATCAGCGCCAACTTTTCGCTTGGAATATAGCCATGTACCAATTTTTAGCCCTAACGTCTGTGGGCATTGAATCTTTGCTTGCCGATGAACTTTCCGATTTAGGTGCAACTCTCATTACACAAAAGCCCGAAGGTGTTTATTTTCAGGGCGATCTTTCCCTAGGATACCACGTTTGTCTTTGGAGTCGTTTAGCAAGTCGTGTCTTATTGAAGTTGGGTGAGGGCCCATGTGGCAATAAAGATGAACTTTATAGAAGTGCTATGGATATTCCATGGTCTGATCATTTTGAAAGTACTAGCACATTTGCGATTGATTTTGTTGGTAAAAGCCGTGAAATCCGTAATAGCCAATTTGGTGGCTTAACGGTTAAGGATGCGATAGTCGATCATTTCCGTGATAAAGGTCTTTCAAGACCTACGGTTGACAAAGTTGAGACGGAAATCACATTTCAAGCTCGTTTATTAAAGGGCCAAGTTAGCTTTTATTTAGATTTCTCGGGTCGTTCGCTATTTAGAAGAGGCTATCGAAAAGACTCTGGTGCTGCACCTTTGAAAGAAAACTTAGCGGCTGCATTGATTAAACGCTCAGGTTGGCTTGATGATACGTCTAAACCATTAATTGATCCAATGTGTGGATCAGGCACTTTGTTGATTGAAGCCGTGTCGATGGCATTGAAGCAAGCACCTTCAATTCAAAGGCAAACTTGGGGTTTTGCTCACTGGCTTGGACACGAACAAGCTGAATATCAAGTTGCTTTGAATGAAGCAAAGCAAGCTTCTGCACAATTCAAACCTGAGCATGAAATCAAGGTATTTGGTTTGGATTTAGATTCTCGTGTTTTAAAGACAGCCCAACAAAATTCTCGTCTAGCTAATTTTGCTCACTTTATTGATTTTCAGTGTACTGACGCAGCAAAAATGACCAATAAACACACAACAGCTGGTACTATTTTATTTAATCCGCCTTATGGCGAGCGTATTGGTGATTTACCTGAGTTAGTTGATGCATTTGCTAGTCTTGGGCAATTGTTTAAGCAACAGTTTGCTGATTGGCGTGTCGGTATTTTTACAGCAAACGTTGAGTTGTTATCAATGCTAAAACTCGCTTCATTCAAGCGTTATAAGCTAAAAAATGGACCATTAGACTGTCAGCTAGCGCTTTATAACTTAGACGAAAAGCAACTTGCTAAAGGCGCAACTCAGGAAGAAAGTGTTTTTGCACAGCAAGATTCTGCATTTGCCAATCGATTAGCAAAGAACCTTAAGCAACTGCGTAAATGGCTTAAAAAACAAGATATTGACTGTTATCGTGTTTATGATGCTGATATTCCAGAATATAATGCAGCGATTGATGTCTACGGTGATCATATTGTGATCCAAGAATACGCAGCACCTGGAAGTATTCCCGAAGATAAAGTTGCCAAACGTATTCAAGAAGTGATTTATTGGGCACCTAAGGTGCTTGAGGTTGATACTAATAAAGTGTCATTAAAAATGCGCCGAAAACAAAAGGGCGCGAATCAATACCAGCGTGTAGCGCAAGAAAAGCGCACCATGGTTGTAAACGAGCATGGCGCGAAATTAATCGTTAATATTTGGGATTATTTGGATACAGGCCTGTTTTTAGACCATCGTAAAACAAGGCAGATTGTTGCTGAGAAAGCAAAAGGCAGAAAACTGCTAAATCTTTTCTCTTATACGGGCTCTGTTTCAGTGCAAGCTGCACTGCATGGTGCAAGTGCTGTAACAACTGTCGATATGTCAAATACGTATTTGCAATGGGCACAAGAAAATTTTGCTGAAAACAAACTAACTGGCAGTCAATATCAATTTGTTCAAGCAGACTGTTTACAATGGTTAAAGCAAAATACCGAAAAGTTTGATGTGATCTTTATCGATCCGCCAACATTTTCAAACTCAAAACGTATGGACAATACGTTCGACGTGCAACGTGATCATATTGACATCATTAAGGATGCGTTAGCTTGTTTAAATGAAGGTGGAGAAATTATTTTTACTAATAATAAACGTAACTTCAAAATCGACGTCGAGCAGATTGAAAGCCTTGGTTTAATCGCAAAGAACACAACTGAACAAACACGTGATATGGACTTTAAACGAAATATTCACATTCATAACAGCTGGTCAATCAAGCGAAAATAATATGCAACACGCGCAGTATTTACTTTTCAGCTCTGTGGGGTGTCACCTATGTGAGCAGGCATATGCCATATGTTTGGAACAAATACCAACTGACTCATTACGTGTCGTCGATATTTTGGATGACGATGATAAGGACCCGGAAGAATCGGGCTCGCTGTATTCAAAATATGGCTTAGCTATTCCTGTTCTTATGCGTAGTGACAACAAAACAGAACTTTACTGGCCATTTGACGGGCTATCATTACAAGAGTTTTTATCGTAATGGAATTAATTAGAATTACCGATGCTGAGCTTGCCTACGGCGAAGCACATATTTTGTATCAAACAGATTTCCGTGTAAGCAAAGGGGAACGCGTCTGTTTGGTTGGTCGTAATGGAGCAGGCAAGTCATCTCTATTAAAAATATTAGCCGGTAGACAGGCACTTGATGATGGTCAACTGGTTATCTCTAACAATGTACGTATTGCGATGCTGGAACAAGATCCACCGCAAAGTTGTGATTTAAGTGTTTTCGATTACGTTGCTCAGGGAATAGCGGCTAACGCCAAACTGTTAAAAACCTATCACCAACAATTGTTACTGATAGAAAGTGAACCAACAGAAGCCAATATGGCGAAACTTGCCGATATCCAACAACAACTCGATCAAGCTGATGCGTGGCAAGATGAACAGCGTATCGAGCAAGTGTTATCAAAGCTTCATTTAAATGCTGACCAGAACATCTCTAATTTGTCTGGCGGTTGGTTACGTAAGCTCGCTCTGGCTAAAGCATTGGTGACCAATCCAGATGTACTACTACTTGATGAACCGACTAACCACTTAGATATTGAGAGCGTTTTATGGCTTGAAAACTTTTTAAAGTCATTTACCGGTACTATTGTTTTCATTTCTCATGATAGGGCGTTCATTCGCAGTATGGCAACGCGTATTATTGACCTAGATAGAGGAAAGCTAACGTCATATCCAGGTGACTATGATCAGTACCTTGAGAAAAAAGCGCACGACTTAGAGGTTGAAGCAACCCAAAATGCGTTATTTGATAAAAAGCTCGCGGAAGAAGAAGCCTGGATAAGGCAAGGCATCAAGGCTCGAAGAACACGTAATGAAGGACGTGTTCGAAGCCTAGAAAAACTGCGCTTAGAGCGTAAAGCTCGCCGTGAACTAAAACACCAAGGCGATATCAACATCAGTCAAGGTGAGCGCTCAGGTAAACGAGTTTTTGAATGTCACAACTTACATGTAAGCTTTGATGAGAAAAAGATAATTAACGATCTTGATTTACTTATTTCGCGCCAAGACAGAATTGCTTTTATTGGTGCTAACGGTACGGGTAAGTCGACTTTAATTAAAGTTATCATGGGTAAACTCCAAGCGAATAGCGGAAAAGTGCAGCTTGGTGTGAATTTAGATACTGCGTATTTTGACCAGCACCGCGAGCAACTAGACGTTAATCAAACCGTTCAAGATTCTGTGGCCGATGGTAAACAGGAAATTACGGTTAATGGACGAACGCGCCATGTACTTGGTTATTTGCAAGAGTTCTTATTTAGCCCAAAACGTGCGCGTACACCTGTTCGGGCATTATCTGGTGGCGAGAAAAATCGCTTATTACTCGCTCGGCTGTTTTTACGCCCATCAAATTTACTCATTCTCGATGAACCAACTAATGATCTAGATATAGAAACTTTAGAATTATTAGAAGTTGTCGTTGCAAATTACGCAGGTACCGTTATCTTAGTAAGCCATGATCGCGATTTCGTTAATAATTGTGTGAATAGTTGCCTATATTTTGATGGCTCAGGTCAAATCGAACAGGTTGTAGGTGGTTATGATGATTTACAGGATTATTTAGCGTACAAAGCGAGTAAAACAGCCCAAGCAAAGGCTGTAGATAAGGAAGTAAAGCAGAAACAGGCAGCTAAAGAAAAGCCTGCCGCTGGAAAAAAGAAATTATCCTATAAAGATGCAAGAGAGCTTGAAGCTTTACCTGAACGCATAGATAATCTCGAACAACAAATTTCTGGGTTACAAGAACAAGTTAATGACAGTAACTTCTTTTCACAAGAAGTAGAAGTTACACAGAAAATATTGAACCAGCTGCAAGAATTAGAGTCTGAGCTGGAAGTCGCCTTCGAAAGGTGGCAAGAACTCGATGAATTATAAGAAGAGCACAGTAGTTAAATGAACAAATTTGTGAAATCAATTTTAGCCGCCTCAGTTGGTAGCGTTTTAGCAGTTAGTGGCGCACAGGCAGCAAAATATGTTGTGGTGGATTTGGGTGAATTACCCGCGCAAGAATTTAGTTATGGCATCGCACGTAATGCAGTTAATGAACAAGTATCGACGGGCAATGGTTCCTATAACTTTCCAGTATTGTTCGAAAATTTAAGTGATAACGATTTTGACGCGATTGAACTAAAAGCCGAACGTGAATTTGAGTTAGCATTTGGTTTAAATGACATCGAAGATTCTGCTGCTTTACGCGCTGGTACACCAACCGCGAATGATCTTGAATGGACAATTCGCTATTTAGCTGCCATCAACAATAATAGTTATCAAAAAGTTGTTGATACTGTCAGTTATATAGATCGTGGTGCAGGCCCAGAAGAACTCGTAATTTTTGATCAGCCGTTTGAAGGTACAGATACGTTATCTCGTTCAACAAATGACATTGTTGCGGGCATTACTGACAATGGCTGGGTGTACGGTGTAGCGACTAAGCCATTTTTACCACTTGCGTTTACGCAAGCCGACGGCGATGAGTTAACGTTTTATTTGAACGAGTCAAACCGTCAAGCCTTTCTTTCGACTGACTATGGCACAACAATTAAAACCATTACGCCGCCAGAAGCTAGATATGGTGGCGAATCTGGTATTTTAGATATCAATGGTAATTATGCAGTAGGTTTTGCAAGTGTTGGCATTGATCCTGACATTTTGGAAATTATTGAACGTGAAACTGATGGCGGTTGTAGTGATCCAGATATTCTTGATAACCAGCCAAAGGAAGCTTGTGTTCAAAACTTACGTCCGAATATGTATGACATTCGCCCATTTATTTGGACGTTAGATGACAACGGTGATGTTGTTGAAACTAATCAACTTGATTTGCTCGTGACGCCAAATGCTGAAGATGGTCGTGTTTTCTCTGCGTTTGTACAGGCAGTTAACTCTTCTGGTGTCGCTGTTGGTTATTCTCATGGTTGGGTCGACGAAAATGAGACAAACCCGAGTACTAATGAGTCGCGTTCATTCTACGCTGTGATTTATAAAGACGGTGAAGTATATGACTTTACTGATGATCATGGGATTGAATTTGAATCACGTGCATTCGACATTAATGATGCGGGTATTGCAGTAGGGCATGTGAACGAGTTTATCGAAGGTGTTCAGCGTGAACAGTTTTATTATATCGATACCAACGAAGAGACACCTGCAATGGTCAAGCCTATGGGATTCTTCACCGGATCGGCGAGTTCAGCACGTTCTATTAACGAAAATGGTTTAATCGTTGGTTACGCTGAATATGAAAACAGAAATGACAATTCATCTCAGCCACGTCGAAATCACGCGTTTATTTATGATATTGCGGCAGAGACATTCACAGATGTTAATGTTTTAACGGCTTGTGACAGCCCTTACGACATTCTTGAGGCTCGTCACATTAACGAAGCAAACCAAATTATGGCTTCAGCGGTCATCAAGGTACCGCGTAAAGATGCGAAAGGTGAGTTAGTCGTTGATGAAAATGGCGAAACATTATTTGAGGATGTAGTTCGTCATGTTCGATTAGATCCAGTTGACGGTGAAATTGATGAGTGTACGCCAGAAGAAGAGGGTAAAGTGGAACGCCAAGGCGCTGCTTTTGGCTCTGCTGGGCTGTTATCTATGTTACTTGGTTTAGTACTATTCCGTCGTCGTAAGTAACTGATACGTTAGTTTTTGACTAAAAGCACCAACTCAATTGAGTTGGTGCTTTTTTTTTGTGCAGTTCATCGATAATTGTTTTTAAACACTTAATTATGGTTAAGACTGCTGGATATTTTCATCATTATATTTTTAACCAATTGGTTATAAAATTATTGCAATTGGTATTTTAATCGCTTAATGTGTCCAAACTTAACCGTTTGGTCAGGATGTGAGGAGTCGGTTGTGTTTGAACAACTTGTAGAAGCAGCTCGTGCCGCTTATTTAAAAGCATATGCGCCGTATAGTAATTTTCATGTTGGCGCGTCAGCGCTTACCATAGATGGCGAAATTGTCAGTGGTTGTAATGTGGAAAATGCGTCATATGGCCTTACTGTATGTGCAGAAAGAAATTGTATTGCACAAGGCGTGATAAATGGACAGCGACGATTCAGTGAACTTGTAGTGTATACCGAAGAAGAAATGCTGACACCGCCTTGTGGTGCATGTCGCCAGGTAATTGTTGAATTCATGGTTCAAAGCGCCAAAGTTTATGCAGTTAACCATTTAGGCAAGGTAAAAGAGTGGTCTGTTAAAGAACTTTTACCTGATGCGTTCACGCCAGAAAACTTGCAAAAATAGGAATTTAGCATGTTATTACCACAAGAGATTATTCGTATAAAAAGAAATGGCAATGCATTGTCAAATGGGCAAATTCAGCAGTTTGTCGACGGCTTAGTCGATCATAGCTTCAATGATGCCCAAGCTGGTGCAATGGCGATGGCTATTTTTCAACAGGGCATGAGCACTGATGAAATTACAGCGTTAACGTTGGCAATGATGAATTCAGGACAAGTATTACAGTGGCCTGAAATTGATGGCCCGATCGTTGATAAGCATTCAACGGGTGGGGTTGGTGACAAGGTGAGCTTTATGCTCGCAGCGATTGTTGCCGCGTGTGGTGCATATGTGCCAATGATTTCAGGCCGAGGGTTGGGCCACACAGGTGGCACGGCCGATAAACTTGAGAGTATTGCGGGCTTTAATGTAGCGCCTTCAATTAAAGAGTTTAAAGATATTGTTAAACGCGATCGTTTAGCGATTATTTCCCAAACATCTGACTTGGCACCAGCAGACAAACGTTTATATGGCATCAGAGATGTGACGGCATGCGTTGAATCGATTCCTTTAATCACCGCCTCAATTTTATCTAAAAAACTATCCGCTGGCCTAGACGCACTCGTGATGGATGTAAAAGTTGGTAATGGCGCTATGATGAATAACCTCGATGATGCAATTGCGTTAGCGAAAAGTATCAATAGGGTGAGTAATCAAGCAGGGGTTGTCACTCAAACATTGATTACTGATATGAATCAAGTGCTAGGTAGAAGTGCGGGTAACGCTATCGAAATGTTTGAAACGGTTCAGTATCTTACTGGGGAATATCGCGAGCCACGCTTGCATGAGGTCGTCACACGTTTAGCGCAATCAATGCTAATCAATACAAAAATTGCGAGTAGTCAAGATGATGCATTACAACGTATTGAATCTGTGTTGGCCAACGGTAAAGCCGCTGAACAATTTGACAAAATGATTGCAGCGTTAAACGGTCCAACGAATTACATGGATGATCCTTGGGCGCACATGCCAAAAGCGAAAGTTATCAAAGACATTAAAGCTGAGCAGTCAGGTTTTATTACGAACATGGCGACAAGAGACATCGGCTTATCGGTTGTTGAGTTAGGCGGGGGAAGACTGTCTAATACAGACAATGTTGATCACAGCGTCGGGTTTGACCATATCGCACCTGTTGGAACTAAGGTAGACAAAGGGGATGTTATTGCCCAAGTACATGCTAAAGATGAAGATTCTGCAGCTAAAGCTATCGCACAATACCTTAGTGCACTGACTGTGGGCGAAAGCCACACCGAATCTAAGCCTGTTGTTTATCAGGTCATTGATGACTAAAGGTTTACGCGCATGCAAACCGAACAAAAAGGCCAAAGTTTACACTTTGGCCTTTTTACTTTTGGCGTATTAAGTTTGTCGATCCCAAACTAGCTCTTTAAAGTGCTTTCTACAGAGCGCTTCATATCGCTCATTGCCACCAATTTCGATTTGCTCTCCATCTATTGCCGCGTTGCCTTGCTCGTCTATTCTTGTGACAAAGCCTGCTTTTTTGCCACAATGGCAGATTGTCTTAAGTTCAACTAACTTATCGGCCCAAGCAAGCAGAGCAGCACTGCCACTGAACGTTTCACCTAAAAAGTCTGTACGAATTCCATAAGCTAAAACAGGAATACCAAGTGTATCGACAATGTCTGTTAACTGTTTTACTTGAACTTTAGTTAAAAATTGTGACTCGTCTATTAAAACGCAATCGCATGTGTCAGTTGAAATAATATCTGCTATTTCATCAAATATATTCGTGTTTTCGTCAAACAATTTAGCATCGGCATGAATACCAAGTCGTGACGACACTTTTCCTTCTGAAAACCGATCATCAATTTTTGCGGTATAGACAATCGTGTTCATTCCGCGTTCTTTGTAATTGTATGAAGATTGTAATAAATGAGTTGATTTACCCGCATTCATTGACGAGTAATAGAAATAGAGTTTCGACATGTTGTTTTATATTTTTTGATGATTAAGACAGTTTAATAAGTTTAAAAAAAAGTAGCTAGATGATAGCTACTTTTCGTTGTTTCATTTGTAGTAATAAACTAGTAACTACTGTTATTGGTGCTGTCAGCTTCGCCGCCTAATGTAATAAGCAAATTATTTAATAAGCTACTAGCACCGAACCTAAAGCGAGCAGGGGTTAACCACTTTTCGCCTAGTATATCCGTTGCCATATCTAAATAGACTTTTGCGTCTTCTGCAGTTCTCACTCCACCAGCTGGTTTAAAACCAACCGCTGGATTTTTATCTTTGATAACTTGCATCATGATTTTTGCTGCTTCAGGTGTAGCGTTAACTGAAACTTTACCCGTTGATGTCTTGATAAAATCAGCACCCGCATCAATCGAAATTTCACTTGCACGTTTGATTAAGGTATCAGACTTAAGCTCACCCGTTTCAATTATCACTTTTAACTGGACAGTGTCACCACAGGCTTCCTTACAAGCTTTTACTAGCTCAAAGCCAACTTTTTCTTCGCCATTGATAAGTGCTTGATATGGAAATACTACGTCTACTTCATCAGCACCATATGCAACTGCCGCTTTTGTCTCAGCTACAGCGATTGCAATGTCGTCATCACCGTGTGGGAAGTTCGTAACTGTTGCAACTTTAACCTCAGGTGTCCCTTGCGCCGCTAACTGCTTTTTAGCGACAGGAATGAAGCGAGGATAGATACAAATTGCAGCCGTATTCCCCTTAGCTGATTTTGCTTGTTGGCAAAGTGTAATAATGTCTTGCGCAGTTTCTTCATCAGTTAAAGTTGTAAGATCCATCATTGATAAAGCTTGTTGTGCGTAAACTGTTATATCAGACATAGTTTTCCCTTAAAGTGATAAGAACGTGCCAGCAATAGCTGCACTCATTAAGTTAGCTAATGTTGCAGCAAGTACGGCTTTCATACCCATTTGCGCAATGTCTTTACGACGACTTGGTGCCATAGCGCCAATACCGCCAAGTAAAATACCTATTGAAGAAAGGTTGGCGAAGCCACATAAGGCAAACGTAATAATTGCTTGAGTGGTAGGAGTTAAGGTCTCGCGAATTTCAACGAAATTTGCATACGCAAAAAATTCGTTAACAACAATTTTTTGACCAATAAAATTACCAGCGACCATCATTTCCTCATATGGAACACCAATAATGTATGCGACTGGCGCGAATAGTAAGCCGAAAATTTCCTTAAGTGAAATTTCAGTTAAGTTAGACTCGAACACTGAATTTGCAATCGCCGTTAAGCTTACTCCGCCAATCTCAAATGTTGTCATACCGACAATAATTGTATTGAGTAGTGCAACAAGAGCGATAAATGCAAGTAACATTGCACCAACGTTTGCAGCCAACATTAAACCTGATGAAGCACCTTGTGCGGCGGCATCGATAACATTTGTCGGTTTATTGTCTTCTTCACCAAAAACAACTTCTTTTTCATCTTGCTCTTTTACTTTTTCGTCGTCTACTTCTGGCATCAAAATCTTAGCCATCAATAAACCACCTGGTGCAGCCATAAAAGACGCAGCAACTAAGTATTTTAATTCAACACCTAGGCCTGCATATCCTGCTAGTACTGAGCCTGCGACAGATGCTAAACCACCAACCATAACCGCAAATAACTCAGAACGCGTCATTCCTGCAATATAAGGCTTAACAACAAGTGGAGCTTCAGTTTGACCGACGAAGATATTTGCGGTCGCTGATAGTGATTCTGGCTTGCTTGTTCCAAGCAGTCGATGTAGTCCACCGCCAATAATATTGATCACCCATTGCATGATTCCAGTGTAATAAAGCACGGCAATAAGTGATGAAAAGAAAATAATGACAGGTAAAACGCGAACAGCGAAAACGAAGCCAACGCCGTTACCAAACATCGCATCTGTGCCTAGGCCACCGAATAAAAAGTCAATACCTGCTTTTGCACTATCAATTACTTGTTGAACACCACTTGAAAAACCTTCAAGCATGTCTCTGCCTTGAGGAACGTACAAGACAAATGCACCAAGTAAAATTTGTAAACCAAATGCAAACCCAACTGTTCGCCAGTTAATTGCCTTTTTATTGCTACTTATTAATAAAGCAAATGCAAAAAGCGCTGCGATACCAATAAGACCTCTAATAAAACCTAGTTCCATTTAAACCTCATTATTATTATGTTAGCTGTCGAAGCTGTGCTTTAAGCACTTCGATTGCCATTCTATTTTTACCACCGCGCGTGACAACAATGTCAGCAAACGCTTTTGATGGTTCAACAAATTGATGGTACATAGGGCGAACAGTTTCAACATATTGATCCGTAATCGATGTTAAACTGCGCTCTCGTTCCACCATATCTCGCTTGATACGTCGAATAAGACAAATATCTAACGGCGTATCCATGTAAACTTTAATATCAAAAATTTCTCTTAAGCTAGGCTCAGATAATAACAAAATCCCTTCAACCAGAATGATTTTAGTTGATGCGACTTTGACCGTGTTCGACGTCCTAGTATGCGTGTTATAACAATAAACAGGTGTATCAATCGATTCACCTAATAACAAGCTGTTGAGGTGTGCTAATAGCAAATCATGCTCAAATGCTTGAGGGTGATCATAATTCGTTTTCACACGCTCTTCCATTGGCAAATGATTTTGGCAACGGTAGTAAGAGTCTTCTTTTATGATCGTAATGTTTTCAGGTCCTAATTCGTCCATTAGTTCATCATGAATGGTTTGAGCAAATAAGGTTTTACCTGATGCAGAGGCGCCAACCACAGCGATAATTGTTGGCTTATTTTGATTTTCTTGAGTCATAAGAGCTAAATTGAAGGCCTTGAAAAAGTGATATTTTAGCTGATTGCAATAAAAAGGGTATAAATTAACAAAAAATAACTAAAGGTATTAACATTAAGGTATCGACATTTAGTACAAAGCTTCGTTAATTACTTTTTTCATAATTGTTATAATGCTAAGCTAACACATCTTGACCCAATGGTCATGTTTTTTGTTATATTTTTAATTCAAGGTGGTTGTTATGACTCGTGCAATAGTGATGGTAATAGATGGTTTTGGAATCGGCCATGCACCGGATGCAGAAAAGTTTGGTGATATTGGTGCAAATACCTTTGCCAATTTATCAAAAGCATTTGAAAAAGCACAATCACGAAAACTTTCCCTACCTAACCTTTCCAAGTTAGGGCTTGTGGCTGCTTGTAAAGCGGCAAGTAATGCAGATATTTGTGTAGAAGATGTACCGCCAACTAAAGGGGCATACGGTTACTGTGCTGAAATTAGCACAGGTAAAGATACGCCAAGTGGCCATTGGGAAATGGCAGGTGTTCCAGTATTGTTTGACTGGGGTTATTTCACAGATAAACAGAACAGTTTTCCAGAGGCGTTACAACAAGAAATTTTCAACGCTACCGGTATTGATGGCTTATTGGGTAATTGTCACGCATCTGGTACTACAATTATCGCAGAGCTTGGTGAAGAGCACATCAAAACTGGACTGCCTATTTGCTATACATCGGCGGATAGCGTTTTTCAGGTCGCAGCACATGAAGAGCATTTTGGCCTAGAAAACCTTTACAAGTATTGTGAGGCAGTGCAAGCAATCGTTGGTCCAAAGAATATTGGACGCGTAATTGCCCGCCCATTTGTTGGCACTAACGCAGACGATTTTGCCCGCACTGGTAATCGCCGTGATTATTCTATTTTACCGCCGGAAGCAACAGTATTAGATAAACTTAAAGAAGCCGGTGGTGAAGTAATCAGCGTAGGAAAGATTGCTGATATTTTTGCGCAGCAGGGTATTACGCAAAAAACCAAAGCAACAGGCATAGACGCGCTTGTTGAAGCGACCTTAGCACACATGGCAAGTGCGCCAACTAAGAGCTTAATTTTTACTAATTTAGTCAACTTCGATCAGGATTTTGGTCATCGACGAGACCCAGTTGGCTTTGGTCTAGCATTAGAAGCGTTTGATGAGCAATTAAATGATGTGCTTGGCCAACTTAAAGACGATGACACATTATTTTTGATTGCCGATCATGGATGTGATCCAACATGGCAGGGTAGTGACCATACGCGAGAATATGTGCCAGTAATCGCATATAACAATGGCATTGAGTCTGTAGACTTGGGCGAACGGTCAACATTTGCAGATTTAGGACAAACATTGGCAGAAATGTTCAGCCTTGAAGAAATGCGCTATGGGACATCATTTTACAACAATTTGTAAAAAAATTGGCACAAACTGTAATTAAACTAGTATAATTGGTCAGGATTTGTTGGGGCAAAAAAAACATAATTAAATGCCCCAATTTTATATAAAAGTTAAAAACTTAATGTGAAGTACAGTGTACTTCACGCACTATCCTGGGAGAATATAACATGGGTTTACTAAAGCAATCGTCTCTTGCTTTGAGTATCAACGCTGCCATTTTATCGACATCTGTTGGTATGGCGATGCCTGTTTTAGCTGAAGAAGCTAGCACAGGTAAACTGGAAGTCATTGAAGTTACTGCGCGTAAGCGTGTAGAGAACGTACAAGAAGTTCCAGTTGCCGTATCAGCTTTACAGGGCGATAACCTAGATGCATATAGCTCTGCTGCGATGGACATTCGTTTCATGAACGCACGTGTACCAAGCTTATCTGTAGAATCTTCATTCGGTCGTACTTTCCCACGTTTCTACATGCGTGGTTTAGGTAACTCAGATTTCGATTTGAATGCATCACAACCAGTTTCTTTAGTTGTTGATAACGTAGTACAAGAAAACCCTATTTTGAAGGGTTTCCCTGTATTTGACGTAGAACGCATTGAAGTTTTACGTGGTCCTCAAGGTACTTTGTTTGGTCGTAACACACCAGCAGGCCTTGTTAAGTTTGATTCTGTAAAACCTTCTCAAGAATTTGAAGGTTTCGCTTCATTATCATACGGCTCGAAACAAACGACTGATTTTCGTACGGCAATGGGCGGCGGATTAACTGATAACCTTTCTGCTCGTATCTCATACTTACGTCAAGACCGTGACGATTACATTGACAACGAAGCGCCAGATATCTTTGGTGATGACTTCCAACGTAAAGACGTTTTAGGTGGCTACACTGATCAAGCATTACGTGTACAGTTTTTATATGAAGGTGACGATTTCAATGCATTGTTTAACTACCATGCACGTGACTTAGACGGTAAGCCAGTAACTTTCTACGCGAACGCATTCAAACCAGGTACAAACGACTTACGTGACGATTTCGAGCGTGATGTAGTGACTCACGATTCAGCCGACCGTGCAACGCAACAGGTTGAAACACAGGGTGCAAGCTTAACATTAGATTTTGATCTAGGTGACTACACGTTCACGTCAATCACGGGTTGGGAAAGTGCTGAAATTTTCTCTCGCGCGGATGTTGATGGCGGTTACGGTGCACCATTCGCCCCAATCCAAGGTCCTGGTGTGATTACGATTAGCTCAGAAACGGCTGATGCGATTCCAGATCACGATCAAATTACGCAAGAATTTCGTTTAACATCGAACTTTACGGGTGATTTTAACTACCAAGTAGGCTTATTCTACTTCTCAGAAGACCTAACAATCGAAAGTTTTGCTTACGATGCATTGTTTGGTGCTGGTGGCCCTCAAACGGGTTATGTTGTTCAGAAACAAGATACAACTGCATGGGCTGCATTCGGTTCATTTGACTATGATATTTCTGATGCTACACAAGTAACATTAGGCTTACGTTACTCTGATGATGACAAAGATTACTCAACGCAACGTACTCAAGCGCCATTAAACGGCTGTTGTGGTCAACCTAATGAAGCATTCGGTGAAGTTAACCCAAGCGACACTCACGTATCATGGGATTTAAGTGTTACTCATAAAGTGGATGCCGACGTTAACGTGTATGCTCGTGTTGCTGATTCATTCCGTGCTCCATCTATCCAAGGTCGTTCATTATTTGCATGGGATGATGGTATTTCTGTTGCAGACTCTGAAACAATTCTTTCATTTGAAACAGGTATCAAGTCAGACGTTTTAGATGGCGCTGGTCGTATTAATGCTTCTGTTTTCTACTTTACAATGGATGATCAACAGTTAACTTCTGTTGGTGGTGACAGCAATACTGCACGTTTATTGAATGCTGATGAAACGAAAGGCTATGGCTTTGAAATTGATTCAGAATTCATGGTAACTGATAACTTAGCGGTAACAGCTAATGTTAGCTACAACAACACTGAATTAAATGATGCAAATATTTCAGTACCAGTTTGTGCGTTATGTACAGTAACAGACCCTGTAGTTGATGGTCGTGCGATCATCGATGGTAACTCCTTACCTCATGCACCAGAGTGGATTGGTGTTGTAACAGCACGTTACACTATGGAGTTAGGTGACGGTGAAATGTACGTATACACTGATTGGTCTTACCGTAGTGAAATCAACTTCTTCTTATACGAAGCGGAAGAGTTTAAAGGTAAAGCATTACTTGAAGGTGGTATAAGTGCTGGTTACATGTGGGATGCAGGTGATAACTCTTACGAAGTTTCTGTATTCGGTCGTAACATCACAGATCGTCAACAAGCAATCGGTGCTGTAGACTTCTCTAACAATACGGCAATTGTTAATGAAGAAGCATTCTGGGGTGCTGAGTTTAAAGTGTCTTTCTACTAAACTTTAAGTTTAAAAACTCAATCAATTCAAAAGGCTAGTATATTCTAGCCTTTTTTGTTTTTTGAGTTGTTAATAATGTGTTAACCGTGTATAGTTGCGCGCGAATGGAAAGATTCATTTGTTTTTTAAAGGAATTTTAGAATTATGAAAAAGTTATCAGTTATCGCGAGCGCATTAGCATTATCATTTTCTTCTCAGGTGTTTGCAGAAAGCAATACGCCGGTTGTTTGGGATTTCGCTGAAGTAGGTTATAAAAAAGTTAAGGTAGACGACTTAACTTTAGACGGTTACGCAGTAAACGTTTCTAAGCTTATCACTGAAAATGTATTTGTTTTTACATCTTTTAGCCGCACTCAAGATGACGTGAATGTTGGTTTAGCATCTGATTTAGAAGTTGAATTAGATCAACTAAACTTCGGATTAGGTTTCCGTAACGAAGTTAACGCAACAACAGATTTCTTCGCAACAGTTTCTTATGAAGTTGCTGATATCTCTATTGCTGACGAAGGCGTAGATGACGATGGTTTTGCCGTTGATTTTGGCTTACGTTCAATGTTTGGCGAAAACCTTGAGCTTGGCGCGTCATTTGGTTTATTACAATTAGGCGATGAGTCAGACTATGTTGCAGGTTTATCTGCTAACTACCAAATCACTGAGCAATTCTCAGCGACGTTAGGTTTCGATTACATGGATGACGTGAAGCAATACGCTGTTAGTGCGCGTTACAGCTTCTAATTGATTTGTCTTTGATACATTAAAAAAGGCCGCATTGTAGCGGCCTTTTTATTGAGCTCGTTATGATGACTTAAAGTACACTTTCTAGTGTTAGTTCCATCATTTCTTTAAATGTATTTTGACGCTCTTCCGCGGTTGTTTGTTCACCCGTCTTGATATGATCACTCACTGTTAAAACAGTTAACGCTTTTTTACCATATTCAGCGGCAACACCATATAAACCAGCAGCTTCCATTTCTACTGCAAGAATGCTGTTCTTTTCCATTTGCGCGAACATTTCAGGCTGTGGCGTATAGAAAAGGTCTGCAGTGAAGATATTACCAACTTTGATGTTGATACCCATGTTATCGGCTGTGTCGGCAACTTTTCGTAGTAAGCCAAAATCAGCACATGGTGCGAAATCATAACCGTTTAAACGTTGACGGTTTACGTTTGAATCAGTGCTAGCAGACATTCCTACAATGATGTCACGTACTTTGATGTCATCACGAATTGCGCCACACGAGCCGATACGGATGATGCTTTCAACGCCATATTGTGTGTATAACTCAGTAGCATAGATTGAGATAGATGGGATACCCATACCTGAGCCCATCACAGAAATTTCTTTACCCTTGTATGTACCAGTGTAACCGAACATGTTACGCACAGAAGTCACTTCTTTAACATTTTCTAAGAAGTTCTCAGCGATGAATTTTGCGCGAAGCGGATCGCCCGGCATTAGTACTGTTTTTGCAAAATCATTTTGTTGCGCTGAAATGTGAGGAGTAGCCATTAAATGTACCTATAAGTTAATTAAAACAAATGTTGTAAATAATAAAAGCCAGTAAGTTTCAAGCCAGATTAAACTGCTATCAAGGATGTTTTACTGAAGTGGATGCGGATTTTAACTGAAAAAGCGTTCAACAATCCAGTTATATCCAACGTTGCCCAAGTATACACCAAAAATACCTACGATGCCTGACAACACAGGTGGCGCGGGGATTGGTAATTTTAGCGCGGTAAAAACTATACCAACGACAATACCTGTAACTAACGCGAGTAAAATTTCTGTCATAGAGTCTCCTTCTTGAGAGGGTTATTGTGATTTTTCGTTTGATTTTAATGTTCTAAGATGTTGCTTTTCACTATCAGATAGAAAGCAAGCGTCGATCGCATTAAGTTGCAATTGACGAATTTGAACGGTTGTTAAACCTACTATATTTTTAGCAATGCTAAATTCATCAATTAATTCTGTTTGCTCAACAGCAGGATCATCAGTGTTGAGACACACTTGTACACCTTGGTTTAAAAATTCAGTGATAGGATGCTCAGCTAGGTTGGCAACGGTTCCTGTTTGATAATTGGACGTTAGACAAGATTCAATAGCAATATCATTTTGCGCCAAATGCTCGACGAGTTTTGGATCTTGAATACTATTAACGCCATGACCAATACGTTGCGCACCAAGAGAGTTTATCGCATGCCATACACTCTCTGCGCCACAAGCTTCGCCTGCGTGAACGGTTACAGGTAAGTTCGCTTTATGGATTTTCTTAAAATGCTCCTCAAACAACTGGCCTGCAAAGCCTTTTTCGTCACCTGCTAAGTCCATACCAACAAGATGATCTTTGAAGCGAAGTAGGGCGTCTAATTCTGTTGTACAATTTTCTTGGCCGTAACTGCGGCTTAAAATACCAATAAGATTTACTTGAGTTTTCCCAGCAAACTGCTTGCGACCTTGATTTATACCATCTATGACGGCTTCAACCACCGCTTCAACAGGTAGCTTGTGCTCCATCGCCATGTAAAAAGGAGAAAAGCGCAGTTCTGCGTAGTCTATTTGAGCAGAGACTAAGTCTTCGACATTTTCATATGCGATGCGTTTTACATCATCTAGGGTTTTTAAAACGGAAACGCCATAGTCTAATTTCGTCAGGAATTCTACAAGGTTATCTGCTTTGTCTTGGATTGTTGCATGAGTCAAGAACTCATCATAATTCTGGCCAGGCAATTTAAATTGCTGGTCTTGGGCAAGTTGCCATATTGTCTTTGGACGGATGTTGCCATCCAAGTGGCGATGTAAATCGATTAAAGGTAAGTCTTTATTGTACATGTAACTCCTAAATACAATGAGAAATGAAGAAAATTTAGGTGATCAGACAATTATACCAATTTTTTATGAATTTGTTGGCTTTATTACCAATTGATTGTTAGATTGTCACTGGGACAGATATTTTAGGTGTCTAGACGTATAAGAATGTAAGAAAGAAAAAGAGAGCTCGCAATGTATTACCAAACTGATGATGTTCATATCAGTAAAATCAAAGAACTATTACCTCCTGTCGCTTTATTGGAAAAATTTCCTGCTTCAGAAAGAGCAAGCGAAGTTGTATTCCAAGGTCGAAAAGCGATCCAGAACATTTTGAATGGAAATGATGAACGATTGCTCGTTGTTATTGGTCCATGTTCAATCCATGATCCGGAAGCCGCATTAGAATACGGTAAAAAGCTTACATCGCTAAGAGAAAAGTATGCTGATAACCTTGAAGTTGTAATGAGAGTTTATTTTGAAAAACCACGTACAACCGTTGGTTGGAAAGGCTTGATAAATGATCCTTATTTAGATAACAGCTTTAAATTAAATGACGGTTTGAAACTAGGACGAAAATTATTAGCTGATTTAAATGATTTAGGAATGCCAACAGCTGGTGAATTCCTGGATATGATTACACCGCAGTATATGGCGGACTTTATGTGTTGGGGCGCGATAGGTGCAAGAACCACTGAATCTCAGGTGCACCGAGAGCTTGCTTCTGGATTGTCATGCCCAGTTGGCTTTAAAAATGGTACTGACGGTACAATTAAAATAGCCATTGACGCGATTGGCGCTGCGAGTGCCTCTCACCATTTCCTTTCGGTAACTAAGTTTGGTCATTCAGCGATAGTCGAAACAACCGGTAATCCAGATTGTCATATTATTCTTCGCGGTGGTAAATTGCCTAACTTTGATGCTGATAGTGTTGCTCAAGTTACTAATCAGCTTGATGGCGCAGGTTTGAATACAAAAGTAATGATCGACTTTTCTCATGCAAATAGTCAAAAGAAGTTCCAAAATCAAATGCTTGTGTGTGAGGATGTTGCGGGTCAGATTGCCAAAGGTAATCAAGATATTTTTGGCGTAATGGTAGAAAGTCACTTAGTAGAGGGGCGTCAGGATTTGGTTGAAGGTGAACCATTAACATACGGTCAGAGTATTACTGATGCGTGTATAGGTTGGCAGGATACTGAAACACTTCTTGCTCAATTAAACGACGCAGTCGCTCAACGCAAGCAAAGCTAGTGCTTGTTTCTCAAATAAAAAAGAGCCTATTTGGCTCTTTTTTTGTTATCGATTTAATCCCAGTCTATTTTCTTCTAGCCACTGTAAGTATTGTGATAGAACCATCGCCGGAGCATAAAAGTAACCTTGTCCAATATCACAACCTAACTCTCTAAGTTGCATTTCTTCTTCTTGATTTTTAATGCCTTCAGCAACAACTTCTATACCTAGCGATTTCGCTATTTGTATCGTGCCTTTAATTATTTGTCGCTGTTTTGGCAAATTCAACAAGCTTTCAATCAAGTGGTTATCTAGTTTTAACTCCTGACATGGCAGACGGCTAATATGTGAGATGTTAGAATCGCCTTCACCAAAATCATCGACACTTAGAACCATCCCCAAGGCGTTTAGGTTTTTCATATTTGTCACAATTTGACGGTTTGCTATTAACTCACTTGGGTTCGTGAGCTCAAGTGCAATATTTTCAGGTGGAACATCTGTCTGACTGATATAATCTGAAACAAAATGATAGAACTCAGGATCAGCCAAGTCTTGTTTGGTCATATTGATACTAATTAAGTGGCTATGGTAACCCGTTTCAATAATTTCAATTTGTTGTTTAAGCGCTTGTTTAAACACCCATTGGCTAATCGACTTCATTAATCCAATATCACAGGCGAGGGGAATCAACACGCTATTTGGCACAATGGTTCCATCGGGTTTTGTCCAACGAATAAAGACCTCACTACCACACACTTTCAAGGTTTTTAAGTCCACTTGTGGCTGATGAAGCAGCTCAAATTCATTGTTATTAAACGCGGTAATCATTTCTGCAGCTAAGTCGAGCAAGTAAGCGTCTTTCTTGTGACTTTCAGGCTGGTAAAGCATCCATGGCAATTGAGCACGCTTGGCTTGCTCTATGGCAAGTTTTGCATGCTGCATTAAGTTTTCAGTTTTAATTTCTAAATCATTGTTAATGGCTACGCCAATTGAAGCACCTAACGGGAAGTTTACATTTTTAACCCGATATATTTCTTTAAATTTGCGTAAAATTGACTCAATGAAGACGACGAGTTCGTCTTCCTGTTGCTCGGTAAATAATAAATAGATGGTTCCTGTTTCATCAACACACAGTTTTTGGTTATCGCTGATCAGGTTTTCTACTTTGTCATTGTATAAGAACAGTGAATTAAGACCTTGCTGTATTGATTTGTATAAATCATTCACTTCATAGTTTTCTATATAAAGTGAAACCGTACTAATTTGTTCCGGCTCAATGGCAAGTACGGTGAATTTATTATGTCCTTGAGCTTTTAGTTGCTTAATTTTATTTTCCAAATTTAAGCTTTTTAGGATTTTTGTATCTTCGTGATAAGTCAGAGTGGCGATCTTTTGTTGCTCGCTCATTCTCATTCTTTCACCAAGAGCAAATGCCATGAATACTGTTTCAAACATGACACCTAAAAGAAAAGCATGGTTTGTCCAAAATGTAGAATCAATGATATTTAGCAATGCGAGAGGCTGAATCGCTGCGCCCGTTAACAAAGGTAACCAAGAAACAAAGTAAAATCTTGCCCACGTAAATGTGGTCGTTAACTTTTTGAAGATGATAATAATTGCATACAAATAGAAAAACGGCTGGATCGTAAAGAAAATCTTAGCTTGGAAGATCATGCCCGTAAACGAGAGACCAAATCCGACTGATATCAGCGTAAAGCATAATATTTTACTTGTTTTGTAAACCCATGATTCTTCAATATCATACTGCAAAAAATAGCACGTAAACATCAGTAGACTGACGATAATCACCATATTTATTTGAATAATATGGCTTTGAATCCACTGCTGAGTTTCGTAGGTAAATAGTAAATAACCAAAACCATTCAAGCTGGTAACTGTCAAAAATGTGCTGAATAAATACGCTAAGTATGCGAGGTAAACCTTGTCTTTAATCGATAAAAAGAGCACAAGGTTGTATAGTGCCATTAAAATTATGCAGCCAACAAACGCGCCATATAAGCCAATACTTGAACTTACATTTGAATTAAATTCTGGTGTCTTATATAAATTTAATGGGATTTCCGGTGGGCCATAGGTTTTCAGTTTTAACAATAACGTTTTGTCTTGGTACGCATTTAATTGAAATGAATAATGTGGAAAAGTTTGTAATTGTTCATCGTTAGTCACTCCCGACAAGTCAAAGACTTTCGAAATGTTCATGAATTGGTCAATCTCATAGATTTCTAAGATATCTAACATTGCATTGTCAATATGCAAAATTAAGTCGTCGCTTCGGTTGCTATTATTTAATAATGCAGCAATAACCCAATAGGTTTGATCAGCGAGTTGATAGGGAATTTTATTTGCGCTTTCAGGGATAAACTGTTGCTGAAAATCCAGTACGGTTTCAGCATTAACAGTCTGTTTTTTATCGATAAAGTATCGGTAATTAACGGTGATGTTGTCTTGAATTGCTATGGTTTGTTGCGTGTATTTGTGCAGATACTGAATTGCACTTTGGAGTACAAAGTAAGTAATTGATAAGAAGAATATAACAAAGAGAGCTTTGCTGTATTTTGACAATCGCGGATTATATATCATATTGCCCAGACATCCTTTCGGCGTAGTTTTACTTGGCAAAGTAACTTATTGATCTCCTTGTTTTAAAAATAACACAATTATCGATATTTCGCATCTTATCAAAACAAAGTTGATTAAGAGTGATGCAACTTCGTGTGTTTCTTAAAAGGAAGAACTCAAAATAGCGCCTCGGGTATATACGATAAGCGCATGTGCGTTTACCCGAAAAATAGCGCATCAGGTTAAGGCGGGAACCGTGCCCGCCCTGAATGAGTGGTTAGCCTTTAGCGCTAGCCAAGATTTCAAGTATTTTATCGGTTTCAGCGATATCAACACAGGCATCTGTGATGCTTTTGCCGTAAATAAGCGGCTCACCTGGTGTAACCGACTGGTTGCCTGACTCAATAAAGCTT
Source organism: Thalassotalea loyana (assembly GCF_030161435.1). Taxonomy (GTDB): domain Bacteria; phylum Pseudomonadota; class Gammaproteobacteria; order Enterobacterales; family Alteromonadaceae; genus Thalassotalea_G; species Thalassotalea_G loyana. Next base: position 22,706 of record NZ_BSSV01000006.1, read on the forward strand.
TCAATCATAACGCCGAAGATATTATTGGCGCCATTTGCTAATTGATTAGCTAAGTCTTTTGCGACTTCAATTTGTTTAGTGTGGTCTTTATCACTATTACCGTGGCTGCAATCCACCATCAACTTATCATTGAGTTGAGCACTTTTTAACTTATCATGAGCATCGTTGATGTCGGATTGGTGGTAGTTTGGTGATTTACCACCACGCAGAATAACATGTGCAAACGGGTTACCATGTGTTCGATAAATACACATTTGCCCCGTTTTGTTTGGCGAATAAAGGACATGAGGTACGCTCGAAGCCTTAATTGCATCCATTGCGATTTTTACGTTGCCGTCAGTTCCATTTTTAAAACCAACAGGGCAACTCAATGCTGAAGCAAGTTCTCGGTGGACTTGGCTTTCGGTTGTTCTGGCGCCGATTGCTCCCCAGCTTATAAGGTCTGAAATATATTGACCCGTTACCATGTCAAGAAACTCAGTGCCTGCAGGTAACCCCATCTTATTTATATCCATTAATAGGTTACGCGCTAATCTCAAGCCTTTAGCCACATTAAAAGACTTATCTAAATCAGGATCACTAATTAAACCTTTCCAGCCAACAGTTGTTCTAGGTTTTTCGAAATATACACGCATTACTACGTATAATGAGTCTTTGTATTTTTCACTCAATACTTTGATGCGATTGGCGTAATCAATTGCCGCTTCGGTATCATGAATTGAGCACGGGCCAACAACAACGAGTAAACGCTCGTCCTCACCTTTAATAATTCTTTCAACAGTCGCGCGACTTTCAAGAATAAAATCTGCTGTTTTTTGATCAAGTGGAATATCTTGCGCTAATTGCGCTGGAGAAACCAAGTTTTCAATCAAACTGGTTCTTAATTCGTCTGTTTTGATGGTCATGAAGAAAATAGCCCTGGAGGCTAGTGTATACAAGAAAATATGGTCGATAACATAGCGAATTTACCGTCATAATGCTAGTAAATATATGATATAAGCCATAAAAAAAGCAGGGTAAAACCTGCTTTATTGTCCATTAGGCGAAATTAGTATTTATGGCGCTGTAATCCAGTGATTGACAGAATCTTGGCAGAAATTTCTTCAACACTGAATTTCGTACTATTGATATAAGGTATTTTTTCTTTTTTATATAACTTTTCAACTTCACGTAGCTCCATTCTGCATTGACGAGCTGACGCATATTTCGAATTTGCTCGACGATTGTCTCGAATATCCATAAGTCTTTCTGCGTCAATCGTTAAGCCAAATATTTTCTTTTTGTGTGGTTTTAAAAAGTCAGGGAGGCGCAATTCGTCCATATCATCATCGGTGAAAGGGTAATTCGCTGCTTTAATACCGTATTGCAAGGCGAGATAAAGTGAAGTTGGCGTTTTGCCAGAACGAGAAACACCAACTAAGATTATGTCTGCATGCGCATAATTACTTACATTTGAGCCGTCATCATTTGCTAATGCATAATTAACGGCATCAATTCGGTGCTCGTAACTATTTTGATGAATACTGTGGGTGCGATGGGCTTTAGGTTTTGCTTCAACACCTAACTGCTTTTCTAATGGAGAAACAAAATGTTCAAGGAAATTATAGATAATACCATCACAGCTATCGATAATTTCTCTTATTTCAGGGTTAACAAAGGTATGAAAAACCAATGGCTTTTCACCTGTTTTCTTGAAAACGTCGTTTATTTTACGTTTGGCATCTTCAGCTTTATCAACATTTTCAATGAATGAAATTGTTTGATGCTCAAACTCCATTGGAAATAGCGATAACAACGCGTGACCGAAAACTTCGGAAGTGATCGCTGTGCCGTCGGAAATATAAAATGCAGTGCGCATGAATGTTCCTTTTTGTAATCAGGAGTGAAAACTTACAAATATTCTTTTAGTTTATGTAGTTTGCAGTGTAGAATGTTGGCGATTCGAAATAAAGCGCAGTTTTTGAATTTATTCGAATAACTTTGAGCCTTCACTCTGGTTTGAATTAGGTTAACGAAAGTTATTCGAATAAATTTAAATTCAATTCCTTATGGAGAGATTGCTGTGCAAGAAAACGTACTTTGGTATGAAGAGTTAGGTATGAATGATGTGGACCGCGTAGGTGGTAAAAACGCATCATTAGGTGAAATGATTTCGAACCTAGCAAATGTAGGCGTACAAGTACCTGGTGGCTTTGCTACAACGGCCTTTGCTTTTGATGAATTTTTAGAGCAAAGTGGATTAAACGATAAAATTTATCAACTACTTGATACATTGGACGTAAGTGATGTTAACGCATTACACGAATGTGGCAGCACAATTCGTCAATGGATCATTGACACTCCTTTCCTACCACAAATGCAAGCTGATATAGAACAAGCTTATGCAAAACTTGCTGGTAACTTTTCTGAAGATGCGTCGTTCGCTGTACGTTCATCGGCTACAGCAGAAGATATGCCCGATGCGTCATTTGCTGGTCAGCAAGAAACGTTTCTGAATGTTCGCGGCTTAGATGCTGTAATGACAGCTATTAAGCATGTATTCGCGTCTTTGTTTAACGACCGTGCGATTTCTTACCGTGTTCACCAAGGTTATGATCACCGCGGAGTTTCATTATCAGCTGGTATTCAGCGCATGGTTCGCTCTGATATTGCGTCATCAGGTGTAATGTTCTCCATTGATACTGAATCGGGCTTTGAAGACGTTGTATTTGTAACATCTAGCTACGGTCTAGGTGAAATGGTAGTACAAGGTGCTGTTAACCCTGATGAGTTCTACGTTCACAAACCAACACTTGCTAATGATAATCCAGCAGTTGTTCGCCGTAACTTAGGCTCTAAAGCAATTAAAATGGTTTACGCGAACACGCAAGAGCACGGCAAACAAGTTGAAATCGTTGATATTGACGAAGCACAATCTAACCAATTTTCTTTAACAGATGCAGAAGTTCAAGAACTAGCAAAACAAGCTGTTATCATTGAAAATCATTACAAGCGTCCAATGGATATCGAATGGGCGAAAGACGGCTTGGATGGCAAGTTATATATTGTTCAAGCGCGCCCTGAAACAGTTCGCAGCCGTGAAAACGCCAATGTAATGGAACAGTTCCAGTTACAAGGCAGTGCAGATGTGATTTGTGAAGGACGCTCAATTGGTCACAAGATCGGTGCTGGTACTGCAAAAGTCCTTTCATCGTTGGATGAAATGGATAAGATTCAACCAGGCGATGTGCTGGTTACAGATATGACGGACCCAGATTGGGAGCCGATCATGAAGCGCGCTTCTGCTATTGTAACAAACCGCGGTGGCCGTACATGTCACGCTGCCATTATTGCTCGTGAAATGGGTATTCCTGCTGTTGTTGGCTGTGGTGATGCAACGTCTCGAATTGCCAATGGCGATGAGGTAACTGTTTCTTGTGCAGAAGGCGATACAGGCTTTATTTACGCAGGTAAATTAGAGTTCAGTGTAACCACCTCTGAAGTAGATCATATGCCTGATCTACCATTAAAAATAATGATGAATGTCGGTAACCCAGACAGAGCATTTGCATTTGCTAAATTACCGCATGCTGGTGTTGGTCTTGCGCGATTAGAATTCATTATTAATAAAATGATCGGTATTCACCCTAAAGCGCTTCTTAACTTTGATGCACAGGAAGACAGTTTAAAAGAAGAAATTAATGACATCATCGCGGGCTATGAGAGTCCAGTTGAGTTCTACATTGCAAAATTGACTGAGGGTATTTCGACACTTGCTTGTGCGTATGCGCCGGAAAAAGTCATTGTTCGTATGTCTGACTTTAAGTCGAACGAATATGCGAATCTTGTAGGTGGTGATGTATTTGAGCCTGACGAAGAGAACCCTATGATTGGTTACCGAGGTGCTTCTCGCTACATCTCAGAAGATTTCCGTGAGTGTTTTGCGCTAGAGTGTGAAGCAATCAAACGCGTGCGTAATGAGATGGGTCTTACTAATGTTGAAATTATGATCCCATTTGTTCGCACTTTAGAAGAAGCTGAACAAGTCATTGAGATTTTGGCCGAAAATGGCTTAAAACGTGGTGAAAATGGCCTACGCATTATCATGATGTGTGAATTACCATCTAACGCGTTATTAGCTGATCAATTCTTAGATCATTTCGATGGCTTCTCAATTGGTTCAAACGACCTTACGCAGCTGACGCTTGGTTTAGACCGTGATTCTGGTTTGATCGCACACTTATTCGATGAGCGCAATCCAGCCATCAAAGTATTACTTTCAATGGCAATTAAGGCGTGTAAAGAACGTGGCAAGTATGTTGGTATTTGTGGTCAAGGCCCTTCTGATCACCCTGATTTTGCTCACTGGTTAGTAGAGCAGGGAATTGAGAGTGTTTCTTTAAACCCTGACACTGTATTGCCAACTTGGTTATACCTTGCAGAGCAATATAACAAGTAGCTCTACAAATTACCTTTCAAAAAGCCAGCCTAACCGCTGGCTTTTTTGATACAGAGTAAGAAAAGATAATAATAAAATTGCGAAAAATTGCGGGACGATGTGGGAAGGCTTGGGATAATCTGGGACGATTATTGAAATGGTGTTTCAAATATTGAAACGAGGCGGCTTTTATTATTGAAGTGGAAAAGGCTCATTATCGAGCCTTTTTTGTTGGTGTAGTTTTGTACTTTGCCATCATCTCGTCGAATTGAGCTTGAGCTTCTTCGTTGCTCAATTCGACACCTTGCTTTTTAATGACAGCTCGGCTTTTAGGTTGCTCGTCTGTGATTGCTTGTTCAGTCTCGCTCATGCTTTCAATAACAGCTTTTAAATAGGTGTGATCTTTAAACATTTTAGCCTGGTGTGTTTTGCGGTTTTCACGAATAGTGACAACCGTTTTTTCACAAGCATTGGCTAGCAGGCGGTGGTTGCTGGTCAAGGCTAGTGTTTCCTTTAATAGTTTTGCAGCTCGAGCATTGTTAAGTTTGCTTTTAGCTGGTTTAAATAAGCCTATATATAGAAGAACCATTGGCGCCAACCAAGACTCTAGTTTTGTTACTTCTGTTAATAGTTCTCGGCCACCTTCATCTTCGACAATTGAGAGTAAGTCGATAGCGCTATGGCAAACGGGGCAATTCGTTAAGTGCATTTTATTATTATTCTCTTATGTTAAAGCCTACTTCTGTGTGCTTGGTAGCTCTGGGATTTGCATCCAGTGAGTCATTTTCTGCCAATCGCCTAGATTAGTGTTCTTTCTCGCAACATCGGACTTAGATAATCTACGCATAGTTACCTCAGACTTTGGAGTCATTGAGCCAACTCTAAGAACGACTAGATACCTACCAGCTTGGCTGGGGTATTCTTTTTCTACGTCAATCCACTTCATAATTTCTCCTAAAGTACTCTATTTCAATTTTTGGCTTTTTTGAGATAAGCCTACTTCTGTGTAAGTTCTGCCAATATTTCAGCGCCATGTGCTAGTTCTTCATCTGTTATTGGTGGTTGACCATCAGCTATTCTTTTTTCAAGCACACTAAAAACACCCATAATATGCGGGTACATTAAGCCACCTGATGCAGTTAGAAATAGTTTTTGCATGTCGGCAAGTGAAACCTTTGTTTCGTCCATAGTTATTTCCTTGTCTACTTTTGTGGTGAGTAAATTTGTTTGCCAACCCAAACACCAACAAGGCATCCAAGCACAAACCCAACCAAATAACCTAATGTCATTGCTTCATTCATAATCAAATCCTACTTTTGTGGAGCATCTAAGTGCGCCACTTTGTTTTGGATGAATGTTTCAACGTGCTTTAGCTCATTAACCATTAAATCGTGATCTTCTTGGCTGTAACTGCCATCGCAAAGGTTACTCAATACATGCGTTGCAGCATCACTGCCCAATTCAATATTTTTCAAAGCCCAAATAACACCAGAGCGAAAACTATCTGAAAGTTGGCTAGGGCTTCCAATTGGTAAGTTAAAAGCCTCTATACCTGATTTCTCAATATCAGTTAACGGGGTTTTGTGCATACTCATAATTATTCCTCTGTCTACTCTTGCGGAACTACGTTAGGTGCATCGACAGCTTTAAAACTTAAAATGAATGTTTCATGTGTTTTTGTGTCGAAAGCCACTGTTAATTCGCAATCATTACCTAAGAACTTTTCAACCTTTAAAGTTCTTCCTGATAAATCAGCCAAGTCAAAAGTTTTAACTTTACTCATATCAAAATAATTAGCCATTTCTGCCTCTACTTAAATAGAGTCATCTGGTGATTGAACATCAGAGTGACCGCTTAATTTCCAAATCCAAGACTTTTCATCTTGCTCTTTAGCGACTAATGATAATCGCTTCAATTCTTCGCACATTTCAGATGGCGTATAACAATCAATATCTCTAACGATTAGCGATAACTTCTTCTTGAAATAATGCGTATCTAAGCCATGTTCATTAACCATACCTGACCCTGCTTTTGTGTAATTAACATGAGTAATGGAATTTTAAGAACTTGCCATTTTTCATTGGAAAGCAAATCCACCCGCTAAATTCATCGCCCGAATAGCCACCATTACAATACTGATCAACGAAATAGCCATAGCCATCTTGATACTCGCCAACTGGCTTGGTGACAACGCTAAAGTCCCATGAGTTATCCTCTAACGCTTCATTGAGTGCAGGAATAAGCCCTTTTCGTATCTTGCGCCTTGCTCTTTGTAAAATGCTATTGTCACGCAACCGCCTACGGTATTCGTCGAGCCACCAGTTTTCCGTGTATTGTTCGCCAGTTTCGCTATATGTTTTCACTGGTAACACTTTTACATAGCGTCTGCCAAATTTTGACTTCGACAAAAGATGTTTAAGCATTTCAATTTCTCCATTTAAGTACACATTTGAATTTATAGAGAGTTTAACTAGCTAAACTCTCTATAAAACTTTGGTTTATTCGTTATTTTTAACTCTTGATATTTAAGGGCCTGTACCTGGTGGAGATACAGGTATTTGGTTGCTTTCTAGGTGGGCTTCATCTGATACTGTCGCCATTGCTACCACCAATCTTGTTCGTTGAAGTGCTCGCAAACAGGCTTGCTGCTATGCGCTTGTTTGACTTGTTCGGTCAGCGCATTAACTACTAGCATCGGTTTGTGCACTACCATTAACTCAATATCTTCTGCAATTTTTTTAGTTGATGTTTGATCAAGCACTTGTTGAAAGTGAGATTTACTCATTTATCGCTCCAATAAGCTTGGTTGTTGTTCGTCGAACATGTCGCCTTGTCGGCGTTTGTATTCCTCATTGATCATACGGTAGACATGTTGAGCGCTATGGCCATACTTAATGGCTAAGTCGTCAACATTTCTGCCGTTAAACTCTTGAAATATTTTTGCCTGGTTAACGAGTGACATGAGTTTTTTTCCTTTTGGGAAATAAAACTGCAAGCCCGCATACTGGCTTACTAACGTTTGGCAGGTATCAAGTGCTCTAGTAAAAGCTTCGTCTTGATCTAAACCCGCTTGTGTTAATAAGGAAACGTTCAATTCAAGTAAATCGAAAAGAAACTGCCCGTTACGTTCTTGCTTGTCAGTCATGGTTATGCACTCACTTGGCTTTGTGGTTGCTCAAGGCGATTACGCCAGGCTTTGAGTTGCTCAATAGCTGCGTTTAACATTTTGTCGTTAAACCAATCGAGCTTATCTATTGCACGGTCGAAGTTGGCACCTTTACAGTTTTTTACTGCCCACGTCTCAAGCGCTTTAAAGCTGCGGTTTTTAATCAGGCCGGCGTCTGCCATTTCTTGCCAAAGGCTAAAGAGTTTTGCCAGGCGTGGTTTTAATTTACGTTTATTGCTTGCAACTACCTTAAAACCCATATCTTTGTAGTACGCGAGTACTTCGTTTAACTCATCAAGCGACATTTTTTTGGTGCTATTTTTACCGGTTAACTCAAGCATTATCATGCGGCGCTCTAGGTCGTCTTGCTTGAACTGATTTGCAGCAATGTGAATTAACTGAATGCATTTTGCTTTATTCATTATTGTTGTCCTGTTGTCTTTTTAAGTGCTGATTGCGCCAATTCGTTGCATGCTAGTACTTCGGTTTTCACTAACATAACGGGGCGCAGATGTTGGCGACTGCATTCCTGCCAGTAAATATTGGTGGCGTCGGCTTGTTGCTTTTTACAAGCAACAAGCTCCTCTCCTACATAAACGTGATACGTTTCGCCTGGCACGGTATGCTCCTACAAGCTCGTACTAGTAAGTGGGATTTGTACTTTCTTACCCCACTCATTTTTTTGATAGAAACGTACATAGGTTTTCGATGTACCCGAGATAATGCCGTCATCAATCGCGCGCATTGCCTCTTTCCACTTAGGGTTTTTGCTGGCATGGCGAAATTTACGTAAGGCCAATATAGAGTTTTTGTTGTAGTTACCTTGCTTGTCGGCCTGAAAGGCATCAACGACCACTTGTCGTAACAGCTCGCTTGACGACTCGCCTAGCTCCTCTTTAACGAGTTCGTTGATCAACTGCTTAGCCACATCTATTTCAACGCCAAAGCTAATGTTGTCGCTAATGCCAATAACAATGCTTTTTTTGCCATCAAAGCTGGTAAAGGTCATGTTGCCTTTTTCTGTGTTGATCTCGCAGTTATATTCAGCTGCGACTAAGGCAATGTAGTCGTGCACCTTGCGGTATGTATCACGCTTAAACTGGTCAACTAACATGCTTAGCTCTAGTGCTTTAGCAATACACTCGTTAACAAGCTCGTCGCACAGCACCACTTGTGGTTGCATGTCTGATTCAGGCACCTTATAGCCTTGAGGGTTAATGAAGATGCGTTCTTCTTGTTTTTGTTCGCTCATCTATTTGATCTCCGCGATAACGTCAGGGGTTACATGTGGCTCGCTCAGGCTTGCCGCTAGGTTCATGGCTTTCACCAAAATCGTGTTCACCATTAATGGGTAGGTCATATCTTTGTCTTGTGACTTTTTGGCAATGCCAAATTTCACTTGGCCCGTTAGACGGTTGCGAATAGCTTCAACACCGTCGTCGGTAACCACGTTTTTGTAGTTAACATTGATACGGTTAAACTTGTGGGCAATGTAGTTATGCAACTCTAAACCTAGTGGTGGCAGCATCATTACATTACAGCGATATGAGAATTCACGAATGTCGTAGTTGGTATAAGCAAGCTTGGCTTCTAGCTCAGGCTGGCCAACCAAGATAACGCTTACTAAACGGTTAAAGCCGTCGGTTAATTCGCAAATACGTTTTAAATGTTTAAAGGCATCGTTAGTTAAGTCGTGCGCTTCTTCAATCACCAGTACATGGCGGTTATTGCCTTTAGAGCTTCGCTTTAGCTGGCGCTCAACGGCACGTGCTCTGTCCTCTAAGCTACGAGGCATGTTTTTAATGTTTAGCTCGTCTGCAAGTGCATCAAAAATCATTGACGCAGTTAAACGGCGCTTATCAATCACCATTGGCTCAATAATCACAAGCTCTGGGTGGTTATTGTTTACATAGTCGTAAAAGCCTTTACGTACTTCAGACTTACCTGCACCACACTCACCAATCACCGCTAAAATGCCGCCACGGGTTGCTGTTTGCACCATGGCTTCACGCACACGCATGTGGTTTTGCGACATAAATAAGTCGTCGACTTGTTGAATTTCATTTTCAAACGGATGTGCACACAAATGAAAATGATTCATGGTTTTTCGATAAAGCATTTCAGGCTCCAATTGGTCAAAGATAACGGTAGTTTTATTGTTGTTTTGTTCAGGCGTTGCACGCTTGACCTTGTCTTTTATGCCTCTAATGGCAGGCTTGTGATCGGTTAAGTGCCAAAGAGTGTCAATTTCTTCTTGGTTGGCAAGTGGCATTAGCAATTGCTCAATAGGCTCTTTTAACTGCAATGGCGTTAACCCTTTTGGGCAGTAGCCATTATTTAAAAACATATTAAGCGTGGTTCTGCTGCACTTTACGCCGTTCGCGGTTATCGCATGTAAGGCAGTGGTTTGAGCAATGCCGTAATGCTCTAAGATCTGCTTTGCCAAATATGCTTTTGGCGCAGTTTCTTGTTCTGGTTGTAGCATTAGCGCTTGTTCCTCTTTATTTAATGGTTGAGTAAACAGTTTTTGTAACGACGCCATCACGGCGTTGCAGTCTAACGTTGTAGGCCAAATGCCAAATAGCATTAAGGCGCGTGCCGCACTACGGTGTAACTTCACGCCGTCTTTCTCGCATTGTTCAATCCAGGCTTTTTGTTTTACGCCTTGGTTTTTCATCACGTCGCTTAACGTTAACGGGGCAAGGGTTGTTTGTATTTGCGGTGCAGCACTCATCATGTCCTCCTTATTTCACCAGCTTTAATGCTTGGCGAGGGTTTAAAATAAGCTCAACAATGTTGGTAATATCAGACTCAAAAATGTCACCGTAATTGCTGATAAGCTCGCTTTCGTGTGCGTCTAAATCACGGCCAAGTTTGTTGGTTACCAAGCGCTTAGCGGCAATGCGCGATAATGGCTTGGCCTCTTCAGGTTGAAACTCGTTTGGCAGATCCATGTTTGCGCCTCTAGGCGTAATGGCTGCAGGTAAGTCTAAGTTGGCAATGTGGCTAATGGCGTCTATTTCACCATTAAATGGTGTGAGCTTTTTCTTCTTCGCCTTTTCTATCTCTTCATCGCTCATGTCAGGATAAGCCACGCGGTCCATTGCTTTTTGATTGGCATCAAGCACCGTATCTTGCTTAGTATCAAAGCCTTGGCCAAACACAGGTGAGTCCACACGAAAGCCCATCTCGTCAAACGCCTGCGGGGCTACTTCATGAATAATGTCGTCACCTAAGGGTTGGGCAATACGCACAAGTACTTTCGCTTCATCACCTATCACAATGGGGCTTACCAGCACTTTTTGTTTAGCATGCACACCGTGTAAATTTGCCAGGCTATAACGCAAAGACTTTTTCAACATCGGATGCACAAAGCTAATTTCTAAATCGCCTTTTACCGTGCGCGCAACTGGTTCATGGGTAAAAATGTAACGGCAGTAATCAACGCTTGGTAATTCACGTAAATGGTGAATGTTTTCAGGGCGCATAATGGTTAACCAAGCATCTGTTCGTGGTAGACCATGGCGAGAATGTAGCGCATTATAGTTAGGGATTTTGTTGGCATTAAAAGCGTTTTGCCATTTCACCGCCACTTGGTTCAAATGCTCAACACTGTCTACTGGTTCAAACAATAAACGGCCTTCAAGCGAACGTTCAACAATGTCGTTGGCTTTTTCAACAGCACCTTTTGCACGGGCTAAGTGTGTGGTGTGAGCAACCGCTTCAACCGTTAAACAACCTAATGCATGTTTAATGGCCTTAGAGGTATTGGCACTGCCTTTATCCCAATAAAGCGTATGTGGCATACCGTGAAACGGTGAGCCTGACAACTTACCCCATGCCCATAATAAAAAGTCGTATAAAATATCTTGGCTTTCACCGGCACATTCGTAGTAGCGCACTGCAATTAAACCGCTGTAGTGATCTATCATTACATAGCGCCACACGCGCAAGTGTTTAATTTTCTCTAACTGCTCAGGTTTGTTTTTATAGTGCTCTTCAAAGGTGGTGTAGCTTTGAATTTTTACGCCCTTGCGGTTTGGCGGGTAATAAAGCACACATAACGACGGGTCAACCATGTGTACTTGGTTAGCATGTTCGGTTTTAAAGTGGCCATGGGTACTATCTTGCTTTAACTGCTTGGCGGTTAAATTACGTTGGCGCAATAAGCGGTTCACGGTGCTGACACTTTTAAACTCATACCCGTTTTGGCTAAGTACGCTAATGGCGTTCTCAGTTTCCATCAGGGTTTTGCCATTCGCACGGGCGCTGGCTTTGGTCATGGCAGCAAGTGCATGTAAAGCTTCTTCGTTTTGCTCGGTTTTACCCGCATCTTTTCTACGCTTTCGGCCACTATCAAACCCGAGTTTTTCTAAGTTGCGATAAAAGGTGTCGCGGCTCCAGCCGAAAAAATCCATCGCTTCTTTTAATATATCGGCCTTGGTACCGTGCTTGGCGTCTTTTAAGCGGTTACCAAACTCAATTAATTGTTGTTGTGTATTGCTTGCAATCATTGCCAGCCCCCTAACTTGCTAATTATTCCGGCTCGTTAACAGCCAATAAGGTTTCAGCTGCATTACTGTCAGGCTTATAAATTGCGCCAAACATGCCGGTTACGTTATTCACGTAGTGACTAACAACATCGTGTAGGTTGGTGGCTTCACTCAGTAGTGTGCGTGCGCAGTAGTCAACAGCTTCCTGGCTAAGTGGTGCATTTACATCGTTAACGTGATTAAAGGCGTCTTCCATTTGTTTTACGCCTTGCTCAACGAGCGCACGCGCTTCAAGTAAGCCCTTACAAATGTCGGCAGTTTGGTGTTTCCACGGGGTTTGGCTAAATTGGCGTTGTGCTTCTTTTTCTTTTAACTCGTCTAGCGTTTGTTGTTTATCGTCAGCATTTGCACGCACAGCACGTACCGTGTCGGTAGCTTCTTTAAGTTCTTTCTTTAGCTCGCTCGTTTCGTTGTTATGCTGCAGTACGATATCTTCAATCAAGTCTTTCACTGCGGTTTTATCGCCTAGATCTACTTCTTCAGAGTTGATGACCGCCAGCTGCTGCGCTTCAGGTAATTTGCGAAGCTTGCGAAGTTCTCTGTTGCCTAAGCCCATGTTTTGAGAAGACTCTAGAAACTCTTGACCAAAAGCCTCAAGGTTTTGCAGGCTTTCAGCCATTGACGTGTATGAACGACCAAAAAACACTTCGCATAATTCTTTAATATCTCCGACCGTCGTACTTTTGCCATCGTCACTGGTATAGACCAAGCCCTTATACTGGTTGGATTCTTTGATTTTTTTGAATATCAACAATTCTCCGACCGTCGTATATTTCTTGATGTTGTTTAATGCTTGCATTTGACCGATAGCCATTAATACATCTTGCTTAGAGGCGAGTACTTCTTTAGCTTCAATAATGGCTGCTTGGTGCTCTGTGGTTAATTGTTCAGACATGGAAATTCCTACTGTTATTGTTGATTTACTAGAGGCAAATAGTTAAGTGATGTAACCACCACGTTTGACGGTTCTACATTGCATTTAACGGCGATGCGCATACGCAAATGATGTAAATCAGCGGTGTTTTTGATTGGCTGAGAAATAGATAAAACGCCGTCAATATTGGCTGCTCGGCTATGTTTAGTAATTTGTGCTGCGTAGTGATAATTAAACATAGTGTTCACCATAATTTTGCGTAGTTAAGTGAGTCTTGCTCAAGCTGTTGGGTAGCATTGCGCAAGTTCAGTGATACGGTATTGGCTATCGCGCTAAAACGGGCTGTTAAGCGATACTTGTTAGGCGACTGCGGGTGTTTTTCAACGAAACCTTCAAACTCTAAGTTATCGAGTGTGCGCGTAATTTCTGAGGCGCTACACTGCGTAGCCTTTGCCAAGTCGCTATGGCTAATACCATTTGCTTCATGGCCAACTAGCGCTTTCATCACTTTAAGTAAGCGGTTTTGCGAAGTGCTAAAGTATTTGCAACTCATGACCAAGCCCCTATTACATATTGCTCAAGGCTAATTGCGCCACCAAGTATCAATACAGCGAGTAAAGCTAGGGCTATGTTTGCGAGCCAAATTAAACAGGCTTTAAGCGTTTTCATTGCAGTTCTCCGACAGCTCAAAAGCGGTTTGTGGTTGGGTGTGTTCAGCTACGTTTTTTTGCTGATAAGCAAGGTCTTGCATTAGCACTTTGATAGCATCAATGGCTACTTGTGGGTCGCAGCTTCCTTCTGTGGCTTGTATTAAGTAACCGCTCACCTTCGTCATAAATAGCTGAAGTTCGTTAAGCTCTTTGTGTTCAGCCCTGTGGCCACTCGGCGCTTTAACTAATAAGTAACCCTGCGAGTGCGCTAGATATTGAGTAATAAAGTTAATGCCACATACTTGCTCAAATGGGATGATTTTGTTTATTGGCATTTTGTTGGTGCCAATCCACTTGTAAATCAAATCACCTGTGGTACCCAAGTGATCGCCAATACGCTCAACACTCATCCCTTTTTCGCGAATACCATGCTCTTTGGTTAGCTGTAGTGCCTTGGCAAGGTTTTGAGGTACCTCGCGTTTCCAATTTGTTTTAGGCATTGGAAACCTCCTGGGCTGTACGCTTCCAAAAAAAGACTTCTTGTGTTGCTTTACGCAACTGAGAGTTAGCTACTAGGCTTGGATTAGTTGATGCAACGAATAGGAGACATGCGTCATGCATGACCAAACGCATACGAAACACATTAAGTTGATTAGTGGCTTTCATGTCTTGAGAGCTCCAATCTTGGTTATGTGGCACAAGTACATTTGGTGCTATTACTTGGCTAAGGTTAATTATTGGTTGATTCATTTTTATTCTTCTTACGTTCTTATTTTTTTGATCGTGAGTAGAGCAACTATTAAGACGCTAAAAGCGTTTCTAGCTCTTGGCGTTTGGCTTCTTTGTTGGCCTTGTTTCTCTCATTTGCAGGGTCTACATATGTTGGTACGTCTGGGAAAACTTCCGACAGAGGCTTGTCGAGAATTTTGCAAATTGCGCTGGCAATGCGCTTTGAGGTTGTATGACGGTTAATAACACCAGATACGGCGGGCGGGTTTGTTTTTAGAGTTTCAGCTATCAACGCCAAGGTGTAACCCTTTTGACGAATTTCTGCTTTTATTTCAGTACCATTCATTGTAAGTTACCTTTTTTAATGACTGTTCATTGTTAGGGTGTAGGAATCATTAACAGTGAACATATTTAGAACATGTTTTTAATTTAGTGCCCATATATGGGCATGTCAAGAGGTTTGTATCCTTATATGGGTAGTTTTTTACAGCAAGATCGCCACAGGCTAGGCCTGACGGCGGTTGACGTGATAAAAAAAATTTCCGCAAGTCGAACGACTTACACTCGTTGGGAGGCTGGTGCGCCTATCCCATCAGATAAATTAGGTGAGCTTGCAAGCATAGGTTTTGATATTCACTTTGTAGTGACGGGTGAATTTGCCAAGCCAGAAGTAAGTGATATGACACGAGCCATTCGTGTTGTTACAGGAGTATTAGGTGACGTTTGGGACGATATGTCTGCAGACGATAAGGCGGAGTTAATTTGCCAAACCTATAACTATTTTAAAAACGATGATGTTGCGCAAACAACTGAAGAGCAAGATGTTTTAGTTGGTAACCTAATGAAAGAGGTATTAACAAAAGTGTAAGTTACTATTTTTTGCGAAATAGTTGGCCGTAGTAAGGAGTGGCATGGATAACTACAATAACAAAAAAACGAACAAAGATGTTCAGGAGGCAAAGTTACTTAATTTGTTTAAGCAAAAGCTCGCAATTCATAAACAAAATAAGCAGCAAGACTTTGGTGATATGTTAGCAAACCTAGGTAACCGTGACTCGCAAAATGGTGAACAGTCTATACCTAAACAAGGTAACGATATGACCGTGGATGTTGGTAATGTCGTTACTCAGCCCCAACCTGTTAATCAAATAAATAATAACATAAATATGGGTGGCTATTATCCGCCTAGTCCAGCAGCACAGCCTTACGCCATCATTGATAACTCTCATGCTGCAAACCTGATCAAACTAAGTGATCGTTTATCCGTATTACTCATCAACAGTGAAAGTAAAAAACAAATTGAAGACGTGTGGGCTGATATTCACTCATTAGCTGAAACACCACCAGCTATTCACGATGGTATAAACCGTATTCAACTGATTCGCCAAGAAAAGTACTTACAGGTAGAGAATTACTTACTAAAATATATTCATCAATGTGAATCGAGCTTAATCGATTCTTTACTTGAGAAAAATGAGGAATTATCAAAAGACAGTGAGAGTTTTGAACAGCAAGGAATACATTACGAAGGTAAAGCTTATAAAGCTGAATGTAAGCTCCATGAAACAACTCAAAAGCTAAATGAGTCAAATGAGATAATTAAACGTTATCGCAAGGAACTTGAGGGCTATGCTAATGAGTATAGAAAGTTAGAGCAAATGTTTGAACGCTTGCAAGATGAACATGACAAGGCAGTAAATGAGCTTTTGTATTTAAGGCGCAGTGAACCAAAGTCTAGAGCTGCTAGATTGTCTTGCAGTACTGTAAGTGTTATCAATCAGTATAGAGACTCAAAGCACGAAGCTGCGATTGATAAGCACGGCGACGATGATGAGATGACGACAACTTTTCTAGACTTCAAGTTTGAAAGTGACGATTTGATTTCTATAACTGCAGCGTCAAAGGAAAATGTTAAAACAGGCAAAAGTGAGTTAAATGTTAGTTTTGTTTTGTTTGGCTCTCATGCAACTGAGTTAATAGCCGAACTATTTAGGCAAGTGAGTGTTGAGTTATTTAAGCCTATTCAAAAAGTTGGTGGTACATACGTTTTTGATGAATTTGGTTGGAACGACCCTCATAATCAAGTAGATATTTAACCTTTAATTTATGGAAGAGAGTGAGAGATGAAAGCAACAATACTGCTAATTTTATTGGCATTTTCCACAACTAGTTTTGCTTCAGAAAAATACGAATATTGTGAGTATCTTGGTGTATCGATTGGTGCAGATGAAAACTTTATGACTCAGATAATATTTAGAATTATGGAGAAAGAAAACGTTGATAGTCAAAGTGAAATTTGCCTCAGACTTAGAAGAGATGGAAAAAGGTTTAGCGAAGAGTTTTCGACTGGTGAGTTATTTGACAAAAACAGCGTTGATCGCTGGCTAAAATACCAAAACTTTAGAGATTCAATTTACGATAGTATTGTTGAAAATATTAACTACTAAGAAAAAACAAAAACTAACGGACTAACCATGAATATTATTTATATCTTCATTGGCTCAATAGGCACTATTTTTATTGAATCAGCGTCAATATAATTTAAAATTTTTAACTAGAAAAAGGAGATGTCAATGAATGGAGCGACCATAAAACGTTTGCATAGTGTTTACAATTTCTATTTACCTGAATACCGTAATATCATTAATAAGCTTGACCAATATTTAAAGGACACTACCGAGTTTAAATATCAAATAGAAACAGCAGAGGATGTTTCTCCAACCGCACATATCATTTATTTGTTTGGTAAAAAAGTGACTGTC
Organism: Thalassotalea loyana; assembly: GCF_030161435.1. GTDB lineage: Bacteria > Pseudomonadota > Gammaproteobacteria > Enterobacterales > Alteromonadaceae > Thalassotalea_G > Thalassotalea_G loyana. The sequence continues at coordinate 39,857 of NZ_BSSV01000006.1, forward strand.
GATTTTACTATCTCCCCCAACAGCGCTGGCAATTATGAAGCTAAAGGACGTATTGATTTTTATTATGAGCATATAACCAATGATCCTATGTGCACTTTACTTTTTGATCACAATGAAATGGATTTTGAAGATAATTCCTACGATAACGAGATTAACAAAAGTTACCGTATGGAGCTAAAAATCATTAATAAATTATCTAAATGTGTGATTGAACGTTTAGAAAATAAAACTGCTTAACACTCTAATAAAAAAAATAATAAGGAACTTTTTTGATAGTAATTGAAAGTATCAAACGCCGCTATAGGTGGGGTAATCGCATAAAAAATACCGGATATTTTTTGCTACCAATTATAGGTTTGGCGATTGAAGCGGCAGGGAAATTAAATGCGGCAGAGCACCCGACTATTGCTAAATACGCGTTATTCGCTAAAGAAAACGGAATATGGCTGTTCGGTATTTACATTTTACTAGTATTTATTGGTGCACTATTGGCGTGGCGTGGTGATGATACTTCTTGGGAGTTAATGCAGACGTATTTAGACCAAATGCAAAAAGATGTTTTTCCGGATCATCAAGATGAAATAAAAGATAAACATCGAGTAACACTTTTTAAGTACTCAAAATGGAGTTTTAAGCGATATACTTTGAATCGCAAAGTACTTTCAGGTTGTTGGAGTGAAAGGCTGTGGATATGGTCAGGTTGGCTAAAACCTGTATTGCGCTCTGGTAAAACGAGTAAACAAACCAATACGGTATTTAGCGCACCTGATAACGGCATGAAAGCAGAGGGTATTGCGGGTAAGTGTTGGGCATCTGCTGCGACAGTCCCTGCGTTGCAATTGGTTAAAATAGTGTCATCTTCTAGCGCAAGAAATAAGCAAAAGTATGCTAACGATACCGGTATGCCGCTGTGGCTTGTGCAGAAGTACCTGGATGAAAAAAAGCCTTTATCTATATCAATTTTAGCCTATTATATAACTACAGGTTCCGGAAAACCGTGGGGCGTACTCGTGATTGACAGCCAAGAGCATAATAGTATTAATATGCTAGCAGCTGAAAATGCAATACGTGCCATTACAGAGCCATTAGGTTTATTATTGGAGCAAGTAAAATGAGTGAATGGATTAAATTAGATACACTAAAATTGGCCGATCAATTTGATACGCCAAATAATTCACGCGTTAAAATAATGCTGTCCCCGTATGACGTTCCTGATGCAATAAGAATTGAGCGTATTGGTAGAAATGTCGTTATTGAATTTCGATACATTACGATTAAAGAAGAACGGTTTGAAGATGAAATTAAGGCAGGCTTTATATTTGAGGTCGGTAGGAAAACTGGTCGTATTTATAAAGTAAAGCTTGATTTCTCTCTAATTGAACTCCCAAGTAATTCATGTGACTTAACGTTGCATCCAGAGCATATGAGTTTTGCTATTGATAACTTCATTCGCGAACAAGAGCATAAAACAAGAAACCCCGAAAAATACAATGCAACTAAGTCAGTATTTGAATCTTACAGTAAAGAAATTAACGATTCGTTAGCCCACGGCTAATTTTACTAATACAGGTTATTACTAACGTTTAATACATGCTGTCACACTGACAGCATGTTTTGTTTTTGGCGTTAGAAAATGTTGCCTGTAGCCCAAATCATTGAACAAGCTAAGCAATATTTCCAGATTTACGAGTTAGTAGATCCGGTTACTTATGCTCAGTTTAATGAAAAAGCCTGGTGGTTTATCTGCCCTTGTGCGTTGTTATCGCTTATTGCCCTACGCGAGCAATTTGGCCCTATTACCATTAACGACTGGTATTGGGGGGGTAACTATAAATACAGCGGTTATCGCCCACCTAACTGCACGGTAGGCGCTAAGTATAGCCAACACAAGTTTGGCCGTGGTTTTGATGCAAAGTCAAAAGCCCACACGGCTATCGCCATGCAGGACTACATTCTTGCTAACCCAAAACAATTCCCATTCATCACTGCGATGGAAAATGCCGAGCACACCAAAACTTGGCTGCATTTTGACACGCGCCTTAGTGAGCTTCTAACCATCATTGTATTTGATTTGAGGTCGTCATGAACCGTAGCCAAAGCCGTTTTGAAGAGGGGCGCAAACTGCGCCTACAACGTGAAGTCAGTTGCCATAAGAGAGGTTTACCTAAGCCACAGTTTAACCGCAGTGGCTGTATATACCGTCGCCCTGAGCAAGCCAATCAATTTAAACGGGGTTGGTTCAGCGTTACTGACGTTGATATTGCGCACGCTATTAACCAGTCTCAACAAGCCCAAGGAGAAGCCCATGCTTAACTACTTAATTGTGGCTATTGGTTTTGCCAGCTTTTTACTCTTTGTGATCGCCTATGCGGTACTAGGTATTTCAAATTCAAGTATGCCTAAAAACGAAAAAACGCACCTGCAGTACAAAGTTTATCGTGTGCTTTACGCCGGTAGCGCAGCCACCTTTGCCGTGTGGGTATTGCTTTGTGAACTGGCTATGTGGGAGGTGCTATGAGTATTTCAGCAGCCTTAGCACTTGCCGACCTTATTGGTGTCGATGACTGGTTATTAAAAAAACTTAAAAAATCAGACTCAGGGGCCGCGAAAGTGGCCAGTAAAGTGATTGAGTTTGCCTCAAACGTTACAGGCGAGCCCCAATCAACCGACGCTATGTTAGAAAAGCTAAAACAAGATAACCAGTTGCAAATGCAGCTCAGCGCCACGCTTGTCAATAATGAGCACGAGCTAAAGCGATTGGCGTTTGAAGATAGAAAAGATGCACGGCAAATGTACCAGGTACATAACCAACAAGCCGATGTCATTGCCGAGCGCATTATGAAATGGAACTTACCTTATATTTTCTTGCTGCTTATCGCTAACGCCCTCGCGGCATATTTCTTAAAAGAGCACAGCGCCTTGTTACTGGCGGTGGGCAATGTCATTGGTATGGCCATTAAATCGTTATTTGATGAGCGCAAAGAAGTGACCGGCTTTTTCTTTGGCTCAAGCATGGGTAGTAAACAAAAGGATATGAAGGAGCAGTAAATGGCAGACGTGGCAGACAAAGCCAAGCTATTAGAGCAACAAGCACTTGAGCATGCGTTGGCATCACACCAGGTGAGCGTGGAAACGCCTAATGAGTTTGATGGCCATCGCTATTGTTTGGATTGTGATATTGAAATAACCACCAAGCGATTACTTGCTGCACCGAATGCCGTGCGCTGTATTGATTGCCAAGAAGTACATGAACACCAACAAAAAAGAGGACGCTAACCATGGAATGGATCAACGAGAACTTTCGCATTATTCAGTGGTTATTGTCGGGGCTGTTTGGTACGGCAATCTTTGTGTTGTGTTTGATGTTTGTAAAACGTAAAGAGCATGTTGAGCTAAAAGCCCAAGTGCAAACCATACAAGACACCTACTCAACCAAAAGTGACCACACAAAGCTGGCCCAGCAAGTTAATACCCTAGAAGCGCAATTTAATGAACTGCCCGATAAAGACGATATCAATCAGCTCGAGCGCGATATAGGCGAGCTTAACGGCAAAATCGACGGCATTAACACGCTGCTTTCTAACATTAATAACCACGTCAACATGCTGGTTGAAAACGAAATAAAAGGAAATTAGTCATGGCCTTGCAAAACATTCAAAACCAACACTATCGCTTATCGATTTTACGTGCGCTTGAAGCCTTAGGTTACAAAAGTAATGACTCTATGATCCAAGATGCTTGCGCGGCTTTTCATAACGTAATGAGTCGCGACCAGGTGCGCTCAAATTTACGTTGGTTACAAGAGCAAAACCTCGTCAGCCTAGAGCAAGTGGGCGATATTTTAAACGCGACCTTAACCACTCAAGGCCAAGATGTTGCCAATGGCCGTAGCTTTAACGATGGTGTTAAACGTCCGAGCGCATAACCATGACAACTAAACCATATACTGCCGCCCAAAAGCGTTTGTTATCAGCCTTAGCACGAGTATTGGTGCAACAAGACATTGAAACAAATTGCATCAAGCCGTCGTTTGAAAAACATTCCGACAAGCCGTTTAAGGCAGGCTCTTACATGGAAAGTTATTTCAAACAAGATCCTGAAGCTAAACGAGCATGGAATGCATTAAAGCGCGCCACCCAAAAATATCACCAAGAGTTAGCTCAAGGGTTAAAGGTACATAATGACTGATAAGAAAAAACGCGGTAAAGCGTCAAAAATAGATTTGTTACCCGAGCCACTTAAAAAAGAGCTCGACAGCTTATTGCGCAACAAACAATACAGCCAAGCCCAAATACTGGAAGCCATTAACCAGCGTATTAGTGATGCCGGTTTACCTGACAACGACAAAATCAGTAAGTCAGGCTTAAGTCGCTACTCGGTAGAAATGGAAACGGTTGGTCAAGAGATTCGCGCTATGCGCGAGTCTACCGAAATGTGGATAGCGCAATTTGGTGATAAGCCAACAGGTGAAACTTCAAAGCTTCTGCTTGAAATGCTCCGCACCCAGCACTTTAAACTATTGATGCAAGCTAATGCAGACCCCGACATAGTGCTTGATCCAAAAACCATAAACACTTTAGCGCTAGCGCTTAATCGTTTAGAAAGTGCCTCAATGCTTAGCCTTAAGCATGAAAAAGAAATTCGTAAAGGTTTTGCTGAAGAAGCCGCAACTGAAGCTGAAGAAGCGGCCATTGCTGCAGGCTTAACTAGCGAAGCGGCACAAACTATCAAGGCACAAATTTTAGGGATAGCCTAATGAAACTTCGTGACACCGAAAAAGCGCCAGTAAAAGAGCCATCGCTCAAACCCAGTGCGTATCAACAAGCCATCGAACAAGCCGATAAAATCGAAAAGCGCTTTGGCTTGCCGGTGTTTATTCCCTATGACGAAAACGAAGTACTGCTTGGCTATCAAAAACGTTGGATAGCCGATAAGTCGCCGTTAAAGATTGCTGAGAAGTCTCGTCGTACCGGTATTACTTGGGCAGAAGCTGCTGATGCGGTACTCGAGGCCAGTAAGTCAAAAGCCGCTCATGGTACCAACCACTTTTATGTGGGCTCTAACAAAGAAATGGCGCGTGAATTCATCGATGCGGCAGCTATGTGGGCCAAAGCCTTTGATAAAGCTGCAGGTGAAATCCAAGAAGAAATCTTTATTGACGACGGCCAAGACGGTAAAGAGATTTTGACCTTTGCCATTTACTTTGCCTCGGGCTTTAAAATTCAGGCGTTATCTTCTAACCCAAGTAACCTACGTGGTATGCAAGGTAATGTCACCATTGACGAAGCCGCTTTCCACGAACGCTTAGCCGAAGTACTTAAAGCCGCACTTGCCTTAACCATGTGGGGCGCAAAAGTTAGGCTTATCAGCACTCACAATGGCGTAGACAATCTATTTAACCAACTCATTAACGATTCTCGCGCCGGTAAAAAGCGTTACTCCGTTCACCGTATTACCATTGAAGATGCATGTGCTGAAGGACTTTATCAGCGTATATGTCAGGTGAAAGATAAAAAGTGGACAACCATGGCCGAAAGCCAATGGATTGAAGGCTTACTTAACGATACTGCCAGTGAAGATGACGCCAAAGAAGAGTACTTTTGTGTGCCCAAGCAAGGTAGCGGTATCTACATTAAGCGCACCTTGGTCGAGCGAGCCATGGCTAAAGGCATTGATATACTACGCTTTAGCGCGCCAAAAGACTTTTTAGAGTGGTCGCCCGAGCATAAAGCTATTCAAATAAAAGAATGGAAGCTGATTCTCAAGCCCTACCTTGATGACTTAAACAAAGAGTTAAACCACGCCTTTGGTGAAGATTTTGCCCGCAAAGGTGACTTATCAGTATTTGCGCCACTGCAAATCAATAAAGACTTAACCAAGCGCTTTCCGTTCATTTTAGAAATGAGCCACTTAACCTACGACACGCAAAAAGCGCTGATGTTTTATATTTGCGACAACTTACCACGCTTACAGGGCTTAGCCTTTGATGCAACGGGTAATGGTGGTTATTTGGCAGAAGCAGCTGCTGAGCGATACGGCACCGAAATGGTTGAGCAAGTCATGCTTAACGATCGCTGGTACATCGAGTGGATGCCAAAGCTTAAAGCCGAGTTTGAGGACTTTAATCTAACCATTCCTCGCCACCAAGACATTATTGACGACATTAGCCAAATTAAAGTTGTGAATGGTGTGCCAAAAATAGACAAAGGCTCCACCAAAGGCACCGATGGCAGACAGCGCCATGGTGATACTGCCGTTGCGTTTGCCATGGCCGTTCGTGCCAGCTGGATGGAAGGTGGCGTGATTGAATTTACTGAATTGCCAGGTAAACGCCGAGATTTAGATGAAGACGAGTATGAAGATGACGATTACTACTTTGAACGAGAAGGAGCCTACTAATGTTAGTTGATCAATTTGGCGCGCCTTTATCCATAGACGATTTAACCGAGCAGCAAACCGACGATGCCAAGCTTAGCCATTTGCACAATCACTTTGCCCAGCACCCGAGTAAAGGGCTCACACCACGAAAGCTTGCCAAAATACTGCAATTGGCTGAACAAGGCGACATTATTGCCCAGTGTGAGTTGGCTGAAGACATGGAAGAAAAAGACGGCCATATTTTTAGTGAGCTGCAAAAGCGACGCTTGTGTATTCAGTCGGTCCCTTGGCAAATTAAACCACCACGTAACGCCACCGACAGTGAGTTGCGCGACACTGACATGCTCCAAGAGCAGTTTGAAGACATGGAGTTTTTACCCGATCTTATCTTTGATATGACGGACGCTATTTCAAAAGGCTTTTCAAATAATGAAATAACCTGGCGCTTTGAAGAAAAGCTGTGGTTACCACAAAGTGTTGAGTTTCGTGATCCGAGTTGGTTTATGGTGGCAAAAGACAACCGTAACGAGCTTCGCTTGCGTGATAACTCACAAGACGGTGAGCGCTTAAACCCGTTTGGTTGGATAACCCATATTCATAAAACGAAATCAGGCTATTTAAGCCGTAATGGCTTAGCCCGTGTATTAGCCTGGCCGTACATCTTTAAAACCTTTTCAATTAGTGATTTTGCCGAGTTTAATGAAATTTACGGCTTACCACTTCGCTTGGGCAAATACCCTACGGGGGCAACTAAAACAGAGAAAAACACCTTGCTTCGTGCTGTCATGCAAATCGGCCATAACGCTGGTGGTATTATCCCTAAAGGCATGGAAATCGATTTTAAAGAAGCAGCAAAAGGTAATCATGCCCCGTTTGATTCCATGATCCAACATATGGAGCGCACCCAGTCAAAAGCCATTTTAGGCGGCACGCTAACCAGTCAAGCTGACGGCAAAAGCTCTACCAATGCCTTAGGTAATGTACATAATGAAGTGCGACAAGAGCTACGAGATAGCGATGTAAAACAAATTGCGGCCACGTTAACCAAGCAGCTGCTGCTGCCAATGTATCAGTTAAACGGAAAAAGTTTTACCTCGCCTAATCGCACACCACGCGTTGAGTTTGACACCACCGAGCCAGAAAGCATAAAGCTCTTTTCAGACAGCATGCCTAAGCTGGTTGGGCAAGGCATGCGCATTCCGGTTAAATGGGCGCACGATAAACTGCAAATCCCTATAGCGGACGAAAACGAAGAGGTGCTGGGCGCTGTAAAATCATCTTCTGAGCCAGCGCCTACGCCGCAAGAGAGCGAGACACCTGAGCAGTTAACCCGTAAAAACATTAAAAAAATGGCTGCACTTAAAGCTAGTTTTGATGCTGATCCGTCAAGCGAGTTTAGCAAACAATTGGCTAAGCAAATGGCCCCAGTGATTGAGCAGTTTAACCAAGACATTGATAGCCTCATTAACGATGTCGATTCGTTTGATGATTTGCAGGATAAACTTGAGCGCTTTGAGTTAGATATCGAACAGGCCACCGAACTATTGCAACTTGGCTTAGTGGCCAGTGAGCTTGCTGGTGCACAAGATGTGATTGAGGAAGAGGAATAATGCCCGTTCGCTACGGAAGCTTACCCTTTAATGAGGCCATTACCTTCTTTCGCAATAAGCAAAACATACCGACTGAGCGTTGGAATGATATTTGGCGACATGGTCATAATAGCGCCTTTATGGTGGCGGGAGCCATGGCTGATGATTTAGTTAATGACTTTCGTCGCGCGATTGATAGGGCCATTGCAGAAGGTAAATCCTATACCTGGTTTCAACAAGAGTTTAAAGCCATACGAGCAAAGCATGGCTGGGCACATAGCGGCTCAAGTGCATGGCGCTCAAAAGTGATTTTTGATACCAACATGCGCCAAAGTTATAACGCAGGTCGGTATGAGCAGCTGCAGCACTTTGATGTATGGGAATACCAACATGGCGATAGCCAACACCCGCGAGAGTTGCATTTATCGTGGGATGGTTTACGCCTGGCAAAAGACGATAAGTTCTGGTTAACCCATTTCCCGCAAAATGGCTGGGGCTGTAAATGTAAAGTACGAGGTCGCACTAAAGCGTGGATGGAGCGTCATGGCTATCAACTTGATGAGTCGCCTGTGATTGACCTCGTTGAATGGGCAGACAAGGTCACAGGTGAAGTTCATTGGGTAGCAAAAGGTATCGACCCAGGCTTTGACTACGCGCCACAAAAAGCGACGTTACTGGCCAACCAACAACAGCTGGCTCGCCAAAAAGCTAAACCATATGTTGCACCAAAACGTGTGGTACCTACTGCCTTTAGCACGGTAGAGCGTGCCAACGTGCATGGTTTGAACAAGGTGATGGATGCGTTAAAACAAACCCATGCCAGCGAGCAAATCGCACTTATTGAGCAGTTTCTTAACAAGCACCAAACCAAAACCTTATTGCTAAAGCAAAGCGAGATGAATGCCAGCAATAAAGCAGCGCGTGCGCTAAGTGCAGATATACTGAGTTATTTAGACGATAGCGCCAAACGCTTTGGTATTTACAACTATACTTATCAAATAAAGCGTGGTGAAAGTATGCCTAACGGATTTACCTCACCAATGTTTAACCATATTGTGATCAAGCTTGATAGCAAGGCCAACTTTAATCAGGTTGATATTGTTGCCATGCAAAATGCCATTGAGTTAGCCATACAGCTGAGTAAGAGCGAGCTACCCTATACCTTATCTTCCATCGTGCGTCGCTATAGTGATAAAGGGTACAATGGCGGTGCAATGATGACCTGGCTGCATGAGCTAGGACATCAAATACACTTTAAAGCGGGTCAGCCGATACCGCCAATTGAGAGAGCAAACAGCTTGACCCATTATGGCAGCTCGCTTGATGTAGAATGGTTTGCCGAGCATTTTTTAGCTTGGGCACTTAACCGTAAAGCATTAGCCAAGTGGAATAATGAAGTGGCTGAGTATTTTGATAACTTAATTAAGAGTACATTACATGACTAGTGTGAGCCAGATGTTGGCAAGAATGGCAGCCGACAAAGAAATTGCAGAAGCAACCCCGTTGCTTGACGAAGCGCTTTTGGTGGTAGACCGCAACGACCTAACACATGAAGAAAAGCGCAAGCGTCTGCAAACGTTAAATAGCGAAGCTAGCGGCTACGAGCAAAGCTGTATTAGCGATGTGATGTCGAGCTTTGTTGTGAGTGAAAAGTAATGGCAGGCACCTTTGTTGATGTTCAAGTACGTGGCGATAAAGCCATTGTTAAACGACTTAATCAAATCAGCCGTAAAGTTGATGTACTTGACGCGCCATTAATGGAAATTGGCGAATACCTGCTCGATAATACCCAAGAGCGCTTTGTGAGTATGCAAGCACCCGACGGGACACCATGGGAGCCATTAAGCGAAACAACGCTTGCCCGTAAAAACAGAACCGATCGCATCTTAACCGAAAGCGGTACACTCGCTGATACATTGAATTATCAACTTAATGCTACTGGCTTAGTGTTGGGCTCAAATATGGAATATGCCGCCATGCATCAATTTGGTGGTGTCACTTCATCCGATAGCATGATGGGTGAACAAGAAATTCCTGAACGGGCCTTTTTGGGTGTAGCGCCCTATGAAAAAGTCGAAATACTCGATATTTTGCAATCCTATCTAAAAGCGCCTTAAACGGCTTTTAAGCGCATTTTACATCTTCAAGCGATAATGTGATGAAAAAGTTTGCTATCGCTTTACTGTAGGCTTGTAAACAATTTATAAACCATGTTGTCACGCTATTTACATTGCATAGTGCACGTTGACAATAAAACCGCCCATTACTCCCCCTAAAAAATTACTAATACAAGTTATTATTTTTTCATGGCCGTGCTCGCAATACTGGCCATATGAAAACATTTACGCCATTAAAAATTGCCTTAGCGCAATTAACTGCTAGCCCTTCGGTTGATGAAAACACCGCCATTGCTGCGTTGACCTTTACCGTGGGGGAAATCGACCCAGCCAACTCAAGCCGCGTGCAATTACTACCTGATGGCCACTTCAAAGCTAAAGATGGTCGCCCTTGGGAAGTTCCAAATAACCAGTGGTTGATGGATAACTTAGCCTTTGAGCTCATTAAAGACGATGCCGCCAAACGTGAAAACCCGTTTCACTTTGACTACGAGCACCAAACGCTGCACGCCGAATACAACGGACAACCGGCACCTGCTTCAGGTTGGTTTAAAGAATTTGATTATGTCCCAGGTGAAGGCTTGTTTGCCATAAATGTTGACTGGACACCCAAAGCCGGTCAGCACATCAAGGACAAAGAATATCGCTTTGTGTCAGCGGTGTTTCATTACGACAGAGAAACGGGCCGAGTGCTGCAAATCCTCCATGCAGCGCTTACCAATGATCCCGCACTTGATGGCATGAAAGCCGTTGAAGCCTTGAGCGCAAAAAAACATTTAACCACTCACAACAACCCAACGGGAGAATCCCCTATGCCTGAGTTACTAAAAACATTGCTGGGCAAGCTAGGTATTGAAGTTAACGACGACTTCAATATGAGCGACGCTGCAGCGCTTAAAAAAGTAGAAGACGATGTGACTACCGCATTAGCCGCGTTAACGACGAAAGCGGACCGTGCTGGCACGTTAGAAAAAGACTTGAACACAGCCAACCAAACGGTGGCTGCACTAAAAGCGCAGTCAGCTGAGCCAGATGCAACAAAGTTTGTCCCGATTGACAACTATAACGCTTTAAACACTGAGCTTGCTGCTTTAAAAGCCGGCAAAGATGAAGAAAGTGTTGAGCAACTGCTTGAGAAAAACGCCGACAAAATTACCGGCCAAGCTGACCGCGCTTATTTAGAAAGCGTAGGTAAAACTCAAGGTGCTGCAGCGCTTAAAGCCATGCTTGAGCCACGTACCCCCATTGCAGGCTTAACCAACAAGCAAACGCAAACAAACACCCCTCAAGGCGGCGGGAAAACCTTAAGTGATGCGCAAATTGCGATTTGTAAAGCGACAGGTATTTCTGAAGCTGAGTTTTTAAAACAGCTTGACGAGCAAGGAGAATAACCATGGCTTTAACCAAAGACAGAGCAACGCCTCGTCGCGCAAATGTCGACTTTAGCGACCCAGTAGCTGCTGGTGAAGAAATTCATGCCGGTGCCATTGTCATGCTAAATGCGTCGGGCAACGCGGTAAAAGGCGCGGTCGCCACCAACTTAGTTGCCCGTGGTGTGGCACAAGCCCACATTGACAACGTCAACGGCGCAGATGGCGCGATGAGCGTGCCAAGCATGAAAGGCTTATTTCGTTTTAACAATGCAGGTTCAGTAACGCGTGCACATATTGGCGATACTGCTTATGTGGTAGATGACGAAACAGTAGCTGAGACAAACGGGGGTAGTACCCGCTCAGCATTAGGTGAAATTAAAGACGTAGATGCCTTAGGCGTTTGGGTTGAGATTGCATAAGGAAGAACAAGATGATCATTAACCGTACCAACTTAAACGCGTTATTCGTTGCGATTAAAACGTCGTTTAACCAAGGTTTGAACGATACCAACAGTTACTACATGAAAGTAGCCACTATGGTGCCGTCAACCACCTCAGAAGAAAAATATGCTTGGTTAGGCCAATTCCCTCGTTTTCGTGAGTGGTTAGGCGATAGACAAATTAAAAACTTAGCTGCACATGATTACGCAGTTAAAAACAAAAAGTTTGAATCAACCATTGGCATTCCACGCGACGATTTAGAAGACGATACGTATGGCGTATTTACTCCGCTGTACGCTGAGATGGGCTATGCAGCCGCCACACATCCAGACGAGCTCGTATTTGCCTTATTAGCGAACGGCTTTAATTCACTTTGTTACGACGGCCAAAATTTCTTTGACACCGACCACCCTGTGGGTAATGAAGATAACGGCGTTAAGTCTGTATCAAACATGCAGGCAGGTGCAAGTGAGCCTTGGTTCTTGCTTGATACTAACCGCCCATTAAAGCCACTGATGTTCCAAAAACGTCGCGATTACGACATTAAGTCGATTACTGATGACGGCTCAGACCATGTCTTCTTGCGCGATGAGTTCCTTTACGGTGTTGATGCGCGCGTAAACGCAGGTTTTGGTTTATGGCAATTAGCCTTTGGCTCAAAAGCCACGCTAGATGCTGCCAACTTTAAAGCGGCTCGCCAAGCCATGCAGTCGCAAACCTCCGATGAAGGCCGCAAATTAAATGTGCGCCCGAACCTATTGGTGGTAGGTAATGCCAACCAGAGCGCTGCTGAAGAGCTAATTAATTCTGAAAAGCTCGATAACGGTAAATCTAACCCACTGTATAACGCGGTAGAAATTTTAGTGGTGCCGTGGCTCGACTAATAACTCCCTTGGCTAGTCAGTTTCCTGTTTGCTGGCTAGCCCTTTTTATTCATTAGGAGAATAGCAAGATGACACAAATTTTAATTTTTATATGTGTGCTAAGTGCCATGCATAACGGCTATCGCCGTGCAGGCTTTGATCTAAAAAAAGGTAAGAATGAGCTTGAAGTTACACAAGCGCAATTTGAACAACTAGACGCCGACCCGAATTTATCGGTCAGTAAATTGGATAACGATGCCATTAAGGATAATCGCGATTCACAAGGAGGTGGCCCTTCGGGGTTGAGCCCAGATGACATTGTGATGGTGGATTTAGAAAAAGCACCCGCGAACTTAGCACCATTTATTGCCTCGATTATCGCCCTAGCGGGTGAAGGTGGCTCAATGGCTAAACGACCAAGCTGTAAAGAGTTGGCCGTGGAAGTTGATGTTGACGGTAAGTTAGAGGCAATTACGCCAAGTAAAGAAGACGCTGATGCTGCCTTTGCCTGGTACCAAGAAAACGTTGTGAGCAAACAAGGTAATAGCTAATGACGCAATATTGCACCAAACAAGGGTTAATCGATCGCTTTGGTGAAGGTGAGCTTATTGAGCTCACCGATCGCGAGAGCTTTGGCGACATTAACGATGATGTGCTTAACCGGGCGATTAAAGATGCCAGTGTTGAAATGGATGCGTACTTATCTCGCTTTAATTTTACCGCTGATAACTTACCGCAAGTACTCTCACCAATTGCGTGCAATATTGCCCGTTACTACTTATACGACAATGCGCCAACGGAGCATGTGACGCGCCGCTATGAAGACGCCATTAAGTTCTTAAAATCGGTGAATAAAGGTGAAATTACCATTGGTAACACCGAAGCTGGCACGCCGGTACCAACCCAAGAGCTGCCGGAAATTCAAAGTGGCGGTAGCGTGTTTAGTCGTAAGAATAGCCAAGGCTATATCTAAGTTAGGGTGAGCCATGTTAAGCGTGATTGTTAAGGAGCTAAAAAACGCCGAGTTAAACGGTAGAGCGTTATTTGATGTGGCAGACGAAGCGGTTGATTTAGCCAATATCATGAAAGGCAAATTACAACACCAACGTGTGGCCTATGTTTTTGAGCAAAGCCGTGTACCGTCAGGTAATTCACGAGATGCCGGTGCGCCACCCATGCAGCGTATTACGACCACTTATGCCGTGGTAGTAGGCGTTGCCCGGGTGAACGATGTGAAAGGCACTAAAACGGTGAAAAAAACCGAAGATGTGTTGGTTGCCCTGCGTAATTGCTTATTTGGTTTTACCCCTGCAGATAACGCTGAACCACTGATTTTAGGCAATGCCAACACCGTGGGTTTTAGCGACAACGCGCTTTGGAAATTAGAGCGCTTTATTACAGAGCATTATGAGGTATCGACTCATGTTTGAAATAAATAACACCACAAAAGCCGACATTAAACGTGCCGGCATCATCTTTAAGCCAGGTATTACAAAGCAAACGACTCTAAGCGCCGCACAACGCGCACAAATTGAGCGCTGTGACGAGCTAACCGTGTTAGTTGTTGAGCCAACGAGCAATACCAGTAAAGAAGACAGCAAAAAAGGAGCGAAATAATGGCACGTAAGTTCAAGTTTAAATATGCCGTCATTGCCTTAGCCACCGGCGCATTTGCCGTGGGTAGTGATTATATTGTCCAGGGTGATACACCTGTTGCCATGTTAAGTACAGGTGCTGAAATATCGCCCTTTGAAGGTGAAGAAATTGACCGCGAGCTCGACGATGGCAACACGGGCGCAAGTAAAGTATTACTCGTTGGTACGCACGTTACCATGACAATACCAGTAGAGCTTGCCGGCAGTGGTACTAATACCTTGCCCGTTCCTTATAGTCCATTAGTACAAATTTGTGGCCGTGATGAAGTTGCTGGTGCTAGCGATGTGACCCACACGCGCATTATTGATGGTAGCGAAAAAGATGCCACCATATATTTCTATCTTGATGGTGCGGTACACAAAGTCACGGGTTGTCGCGCCAAAATGTCCATTGCAGGTAAAACGGGTGAGTTGGCTAAAACCACCTTTGAAGTAACCGGCCTTTATCAAGGCGTTGCGTCAAACACATTTGTTAAACCTAATGTAGCGGCCTTTCAAACGCCTGCGCCTATCGGTAACGCAAGCACCACCTTTAGTTTGGATGGCAATAATTACGTGCTTAAAAGCTTTGAATTTAACGACGGTAACGAAGTGGAATATGCCGATAACGTTGGTGGTGAAAAGGTCGATATTACCGACTTTAATCCGGACGGCACGATTACCATTGAAGCGCCAGATCCAGATGATTTTAACCCGTTTGATGTAGCAGAGGCTCATGCCTTAATGCCGATTTCGCTGACCCATGGTAGCGCGGCAGGTAACCAGGTCAACATTGCCTCACCCAATATTCAATTAGGACGCCCAAGCCATGAAGAGATCAACGGCACGGTGTGCTATAGCCTACCGTTTAAATTTATTGATGACTTTGTGATCACCACAAGCTAGGAGTTGTTATGTCGCAATTTAAAGTACACACCGTAAAGAGTTTGCTCTGGCCAATTACCGTGCAAGTGCCTGTTGATTGTGAAGCAAATGACGACGGCCAGTTTGTTGGTCAAAGTCGTGAGCATCATTTTGTTGGCAAGTTCGCGATGATCACCGATGCAGAGTTTCAAACCCTGTTTATTGAGGGGGGCGATGTTGCGGTATTAAACAAGGTGTTAAAAGCCGTGGGTAATGATAAAGACAACCTCACCGCCAATAAAAACACCTTTAAAGAGATGCTTGCCTTGCCGTTTTATCGCAAAGGTATTTTTGAAGCCTACCAAGACTTTTTGCTTGGTGGACAGGAAAAAAACTAGTTGAAGCAGCGTTGCTATGGATGGCACCTGCGCTTAGAACGAATCACGACATCAAACAAATGCATAAGGAATTACAAGCATTTGGCATTGATGAAAACACTATTGCAAAGGAGCTAAAGCAATTTAACCAACCAAGAGCCTGCGAGTTGTTGAGTGAGAATCTTGACACCTTTATGTGGTTTACCCAGGTGGATGATTTGCTTAAGTACCAAAATGGTGTGTGTTTAGGGTTAGACGTACTGGCGGTTAAGGCCGATTGTGAGATGAGCCAGCGCGAGGTTACCCCAACCCAATATAAACATTTACGAGCCATGGCAAGTGCGGTGGCACACAAGCTGAATGAACGATTAGAGCGTGTTTAATGAATGATATGAAGGTTGGCGTTAAATTTGAAGTTGATAAAGGCAACTTTAAAGGTGATGTAAATCAAAATGCTAACGCGGTTGAACATTTTGGTAGCCGAGCCAAACAAGCATCGGGGAAATCCCGTGAGTTGGGCGTAGCCTCGAAAAACACTAGCGTGCAAGTTGCCGGTTTTGGCGCACGTGTGACCAATACAAGTTCACAGTTAAATCAGCTGTCAAATCAAAGCCTACGCACACAAAGAAACCTTAGCCAACTCTCAAGCCAATCACAAATCACATCAGTATCGATGCAGCAAATGACGTCGATGGCATTAGGGTTGGTAGGTGCGTTTCAAACAGTAAATATTGCCACGAGTTTTAAAACAAGATTAGCTGAGTTACAAGACATGGAAGTTAGGCTAAGAAATCTTTCACAAAGCTCACAAGATTATGCCGACAATGAAAAATACTTAGCACAACTTGCTCAAGAGCATTCGAAAAACATCATCAGCTTAGGTGATTCGTATAGCAAGTTACTTGCCTTAGAAAAGGGAAATCTAGTAACGAGAAAGGAGTCTCGCGAGCTATTAGAGGGTATGAGTGATGCTGCTAGCGCATTAGGTGCGGATAGTACGCAACTTGAGCAAAGCTTGTTTGGTATGGCACAGGGCTTTAGTGCTGGTACGTTGCAAGCCCAAGAACTTGGTCAAGTAACAGACCCGTTACCCAGTTTATTACAAGCACTAGATAAAGCCGCTAATCTAGCCTCAGGCGGCTTTAAAAAACTCGTAGTTGAAGGCAAAGTTACTAGCCAGTTATTCAAGCAAACTTTGATCAAGGCGCTTAAAGAATATGAAGGAGCTGCTGCAAGTACGTTTGAAAATATTAGCGCTCGACAAGAGCGATTAGTAAATAAATATTTTGAAATGGTGAAAGCCTATGAGGCACCAATTAGCTTTGCAATTGGTGAAGGCTTTGATATCGCTAATGCCTCAATGGAATTGTTCACTGATAATACACAAACCATTACCACGTTAGTACAAGGTGGTTTAGTGATTGCGCTTGGGCATGGTATTAGTGCGTTAACCTCGTTTACTGCAGCTAAGGTAAACAATGTTGCCTCCACTCAAAGCCAGTTAGTTGCCAATGCTCAACTTGCAAAGTCTGAGCAACAACTTGCGGTTGCCAGCCAAGCTCGCGCTGTACAAGAGCAAGCAGCAGCTAAACGTCAATTAGCGAATGCAAAATCAGCCTACGCTCGCACCGCTGCAATTAAAAACTTAGCCATTGCCAATGGTCAACTTGCGGCAAGTGAGCGAGCGTTAACAGTAACCACGAACAACTTAACCCTTGCGACCAATAAACTTAGTATTGCGCGTCGAGGATTAAGCACGCTATCAAGTTTACTTGGTGGATTACCTGGCATTTTAACGATTGCTGCTTTTGGTATGTACTCATTTGCCCAAAATAGTAACCAAGCAAGGCAGGAAGCGTTAGCACTTTCAAATGAAATTAAGGCGCTGTCTGAAAACTACCGCTCATTAAGCTTGCTGCAGCTACAATCGCAAAATATTGACCTAAGTAAGAATATCGAAAATCAACGCGCTGAAGTGACCCGTCTAAGCCAAAGTATTGAAGTACTCGAGGTCGAATCACAAGGCTATTATGACAGAGAATTAAAGCGTTGGATTGAGTTGCCAGGTTCAACCGAAAAAGGTACAGAAAAAGTCATACAAGCCAAAGCAAAACAAGAAAAAGCCACCCAAGTGCTTAACGAGCAACTTGCACTGCAAGTGAAGTTGGAAAAGCAAATTATTCATTTGCAAAATGGCGGTAAGCCATCACCGACGCAAACACCAAATAAGGTAGTGCCTCTGACACCACCAAATACTGCAGATAAGCTTAATCAGCAAGCCGAAACGTACTTAAATAACTTACACAAACAAACGGTGTTGTTAGGCGACAAGTCAGAAGTTGCGCGTCTTGCCTATGAACTAGAGCACGGCAGTTTACAAGGCATTAATGAGGAAATGCGTAAAAAGCTTGAGCTACAAGCCAAGGAGCTTGATGCCCAGCAGCGAAAAGCCGAGTTAATGCGCCAATTTGAACAAACCGCAAAAGCCATTACTGCGCCAACGACGGCTGAAGGTCGGGAGCAACAAACCCATGATAGCCGTGTTTCAATATTAGAAAATACGTTGCAAATAACGCCTGAAGATGAAGTGGCGCAACGTCAACGCATTCATGCATTACTCGAGCAAGAGCATGAACGCCATAAGCAAGCACTTGAAAGTATTGAGGCGCAAAAGAAAGCCTCACTTCTTGGTAATGCATCGCAACTCTTTGATGGGTTAGCAGGTCTTGCCTACAGCTTTGCTGGTGAGCAATCTGGCATTTTCAAAGTGATGTTTGCTGCAAGTAAAGCATTCGCGGTGGCAGAAAGTATTATCAAAATTCAACAAGGTATTGCTAATGCAGCTGCCTTGCCATTCCCAACCAATATACCAGCAATTGGTCAGGTGATTTCAGCAACCTCTAGCGTACTGAGCACGATTAAAGGTACACAATTGCAAGGGGTAGCACACAACGGATTAAATCGGGTACCGGCCAGCCACGAAGGAACTTTTTTACTGCGTAAAGATGAAATGGTACTCAACCCAAAACAACGCGATAACTTCGAGTATTTGGTGAACTTTGCAAAGCAAAAACAGCCAAGCCAAGGAATAAATAACGTTGTGAAAATTGAAAATCACTTCAACTTATCCGGGAGTGAAAATGAAAACAGCATTCGTCAAACCGTTGAAATGGCAACAGAGCGCATGCGAGCAGAGTTAATTGAAGATTTAAGCTCTGGCGGTGTTATTACCCAACATATGAGAGCAGCAAGCTAATGATTATCGAATTACCCGATATTATTCCAAGTAAATGTGGCTTCAATATACGACCAGCAAGCCAGGTTAATATCAACCCATATAACCAAGTTGAGCAAGTGTGGGATGAGCCTGGTGACCGGTGGGTTGCCACACTTGAATGGAGGGTCATTAAGCATGATGAAGGTCGGCAGATACGCGCTGCACTTAATGCATTGCGCGGCTCGGTTAATTTACTAAGAGTAAAAGATTTTGCTCACAAAAATAGTGGTACCTGGAGTGGCTCTCCACGTGTAAATGGTAACAACCAATACGGCACAACATTATATATTCGAGGCATGACAGCTAACCATACTTTTGGACGACTTGGTGACCGATTTCAATTAGGTGAACGCATTCACGAATTAACAGAGGATGCCACAGCTGACGGCACGGGCAAATGCTGGCTTAAATTTACACCTGAGATTATTAATCCCAAAGCCGATGGCGATATCCTATCGTTAACGAATATTGCCGGCTTGTTTTTCATTGAAGATCCGAGCGATATTCCAACTTTTTCTGGCAGCGCCCGGGTCTTTCGTAACGTGTCCATTCGACTCAAGGAGGCGCTACGATAATGCGTTATTCATCCACCATTCAGGACGCCATTACTAACGGAGATGCGCAGCGTATTCTGTACTTTCTAGAACTTGATTGGGGAGCTAGAGGCTGGGTAAGAGTTCACACAGGCTTAGGTACAAGGCGCTATGATGACAATGAGTACATCGGCGTTGGCGAGCTTGGCAACATTGGACGTGTTGTGGAAGATGCGAGCTATTCTCCCAAACGATTGCAGGTCAGCTTAAATCTCACTGACCCTTCATTGATTTCTGATGTTAAATCTGACGATCCAATTGGTAAAGACGCAAGAATGCACATTGTTGTTTTAGATGACAACAGACGAATCATCGATGGGGATGTTTTATTCGATGGTGCTATCGGAGATTTATCCATTTCAAAAGGGGCAATTGCCACGGTTTCTTTATCATTAGTTGACTGGATAGAAATTTGGAATCGCCCAATCGAAAACGCCTTATATACCGATGCCGCTCAACAGCAAAAATTCCCAGGAGATAAGTTTTTTGATCAGGTTGAATTGCTGAGTTCGCGACCGATTAACGCGGGTTTACCAGGCACATCGGTTGGTGGTGCCGGTGCTGGTAGCTTCGGCGATGGAAACGGTGGCCGACGTAAAAGGTTGCACTAATGAAAGCAGTAGACCAAGTCATCAAACAAAAATTACATAAACCCTTTAAGTGGGGGGAGAACGATTGTTGTCTGATCGCAGCAGACTTGGTTAGCGCGATGACCGGACAAGATCCCGCCGCTGCATTTCGTGGTACTTATGACAGTGAAGTCGGCGCATTAAAGATAATCGCCAAACATGGTGGCAGCGTTGAAACACTGCTCGATAGCTATCTAAGTGAACCAAAACCAATAAACCAGGCAAAAACAGGTGATATTGCATTGTTGCTCAATGAACGAGGACAACAGCAAGCCTGCATTGTGTTTAGAAGTGTCGTTTATGCGCCTGGTGAAAATGGCCTTGTACGAAAGCCCTTAAGTCAAGCATTGAAAATATGGAGTATTAAATCATGCCACCAGTAGTCGTAGCAGTCGCAGCTGGGGTTGCAGCAGGTGTTGCAGCCGCTTCTGTTGTTGTTGGTATCGCCGCAGGCGTTGCTGCGGTAGCGTTAACTTCAGCGTTAAAACCTGATCTTGGTAGCGCATCAGAAAGTCTCAACCAGGCACAAAATTTAGGTACCGGCACAATGCAGCCGCGCAGAGATATATATGGCGAAACGCTTGTTGGTGGAGCTATAGTCGGCTATGGAAGTTATGAGGATGATGATGAAAACCTGCATCATGTTATGGTGATCCCTATTGCCGCCCATGCGTGTGAATCGGTATCGGTATACGACATTGAAGGCCAGGTCCTGGCTGAAGATCCTATCTTGCAAACAAAAGTCGCCTTGCACGTCAAACTAGGTGACCAAACCACGGCTTGTGACGTTGCTTTACGCTATTGCGACGGTTGGACGCAAGACCATATTGGTAATGGTATCACCTATGTAACTGCTGACATTATTGCTGATCCTGATTACTTTGCTAATGGTGTTAATTCAATTCGCTTTAAAGTCAAAGGGAAATCAGTCTACGACCCACGCAAAGATAGTTTAAATGGAGGCTCAGGTAGTCATCGTGTAAATGACGAATTGACCTGGGAATGGAGCGAAAACCCAATTCTGTGCTCAATGGATTACATTCGTTTTGGTGGCTATAAAGAGCAACCTATGTCGCGTTTTGATATTTCAGACATCTCAGCACAAGCTAATGCATGCGACGAACTGGTCAATTATACGGATGAAAATAATATCGCCAGAACAGAAAAGCGATTCACCTGTAATGGCACGCTAGCCAAAGATCAAAGCCCGAGTGAGAACCTAAAACGTTTACTGTCAAGCATGGGGGGTAAACCCTACAACTATAGCGGTAAAATCTATTTGAAAGCTGGTGTTTACCAAGGCACGCCGACGATGACGATCGATAAATCGATGGCAGCAGGTATTATTTCATATCAACCGCACACACCAATTAAAGACCGCGTTAATCTCGTTAGAACGTCATTTGTTGACCCCAAACGTTATTACCAAGCCACCGATGCAACGCCAACCAGCAACGACGCATATCGTGCGCAAGATGGCATGACCTTAGAGCAAGAATTAAGGCTTTTTTGTACGGATAGCGAAACGATGTGTCAGCGCTTAGGAAAAGGATTCCTTGAACAAAATCGAGAGGGTTTTACGATTAACTTTCCACTGGATGCAACTGGCCTTTTACTGCAACCAGGCACGAATTATTTCATTAATTTACCCGAAGATGGGTTAAGCAATGTAGAGTTTTGCTGTGAGAAGGTTCAATGGGATCCAAAAAAGAAAATCGTTAATACCATTTTTAAAAAAGATGGTAGCGAATTATACCCTGATGATTTTGAGCCTAATGAGCGTAAACGAAGCGGTAATAACTTTATCAGTGATTCCTTTGCAATGCCTTCGTGGCAAGTTGAAGATATCCTTTATACGGCTAGCTCCGACGAAAATAGAAATGAGCAAGGTGTTTTATCGTGGAATTACCCATTACAAGGAGTGAGTTACGATGTACAAATTCAAGTATTGAATCCTACCTTTATTTCCCACACTGATGACAGATTCAATCCGCAATCACCCTTGTATGATGCTGAATACCAATTTGAACCACAGTATTTAACTGTTAAGTCATATGCGACTCAGGATAGATCCATTTCTATCAACGGCTTACAAATCGGCAATTATCGTATTCGCTTAGTGGCCAAAAATAGAAGTGGCCGCCAAAAAGTGGCCACCATCGCGTTAGTCATTAATAATGAGCCGATTACGAACCCTGCTCGTTTTACCTGGCGAAAATATAAAGTGCGTCTTGAGCAACCATACATGACGGACGACCCAACGGGTGCGATTTATGAAGGTATTGCCGAGCATCAAATATCACCAATTGAAAGTGATGATCCAGATGATTATGTTTGGCGAAAAATTGGCTTTGATATTACCAAAGAGCGAACGCCGATCGCGATGTATTACTTTGAAACCAATTTAACAGCCTGGTCAGATAGCGAAGCCTTAGCAGGTTTACGAGAAGCATTAGAAGATCCGACAGCACTTCCGATACATGGTGACCGTATCGTATTGGTAAATGAGGATGCTAACTATGACGAAGGTAAATGGTATCACGAGGATAGCGGTTGGACAGGTTATGTATGGAAAGCGCCAAAGGGAAACCGATCTTATTTTCCAAAACCAGTGAAATCGCTTGGCAAACTGACAAATTTAAAGCCAGTATTGAACGCGAGTATAGTATTGAACCTTGATGGAACACTGGCCTCAGAGGATGAAAATGGCAACCCGGTTAACCTAGGGTTAGTGAACAAAGCAGGCTTAGGCTTGGCCAATGTAGAAAACAAATCGAGTGCTCAAATTAGAGGTGAATTAAGCCAAGATAATATCTTAAATGCAGGTGGCGAAACACCTACAGGTGCTCAAGATAAAGCCAATAGCGCATTGAATAATGCGAAAGCGTATGCCGACACAAAAGGCGAAAATGTCACGCTGTATACTATAGAAGGTTTAGCACCGCACGTTATGCCTAGTGGCTCGCCATTTGCCAAAGGCTTTGCTACATCGGTTGCTTTATACCATTATTCTTCAGCCAGTGACCTTATCCCTGTTAGACGCGGTGAACAACTCCATTTAGAAATATGGGCTAAACAACTTGGCACTACTGCTCGCGCGTATATGGGAATTGAGCGATACGACAGAAACAAAAAGCCTATATCAAGTAATTCGGGATGCGTATATGTTGGGCTTGCTAATACGCTCATTGCGCAATCATGGACGAAGTATACTGGCTCAACAACTTTACCTTTAACACACTCGCCATATAACGGTTCAGACGGCCAAGAAGTTTGCTTTGTTCGCGTTAGGCTTTTATTCAATTACCAAACCACAGGCCAAGCCTATTATTCTGGCTTTAGATTGTATCGTCATTTAGATAAGAATCAGGTTGGTCTTGATAAGGTAGAAAATAAGTCAAGCGAAACTATTCGTGATGAATTGACAAATGAGAATATTAAATCAGCTACCGGTTGGCAAGATACTCCGGAAAGTGGTGCAACTAAAAACACCGGCGCGTTAGCGAATCAAGACAATCTTTACGACCAAACACAGATCCCGATGGTTAATTCAGCAGGAGCACTCGTTACAATTAGTGGCTTATCAATTACCGCAACAACCGATTGGGAAGGTATTGCGTCACAAATCACCATCAGCGCCCACACCGTAAGGTTCGGCCATGCCGAAATAACTTATAACGCAGGAACGGCTTGGCAAAGCGCAAATAAGCTCGTTTATATCTATTGTGATGATCCTAGTTATGCGGGTGGTGGGGTCTCTTATATTGCAACACAAAACAAAATCGATTTAACAAAAAATGTTGGCCGTCGCTATGTGGGCAAAATTTTTACACCGGGCGCAAATGGTAACGGCGGTGGAAGTGCTGGCGGCGGATTACAACCATAAGGATTTACTATTCATGTCATTAGTCTATCAATTAAATACATCATTCAACCAACTGGCCGAAGGTGAAAAAGTTTTCGATATAATCGATGGTACTTATGTTGGGAAAAAAGTAAAAATTGGCATTTTACGTCAGGATATAGACCAGGACGAAAACGGCACAATTGATCACATTGCAATTGTGATCAGAGCGCAATTTATTGACGATAACGGCGCTTGTTTAGTCTCAAGTACCGGCGTTAAGTATGAGATCCCATCTTTTACGAATACCGTTCCTTTAGCGTTAATTGCAGAAACGAGTTTTACCATTACAGATTTACTAACCACAGCAACCAACCAGGCCATTGAACGCGTTGTGAATCACCACGCGGCAATTGACGCCTGGGCTCAATTACCTTCACAAGCCTAAGGAGAGGTTTATGCCAATTTTTAAAGTGTTTCAACAATTGCTCGGTTATGTGCTTATTGGGTTACCCATGAGCTTGCTGATGTTACCGAGTTTGATTGCCTTTAACAGGTCAACACATATCAAGCGCAGCTGGTTAGCACTCGATATTTTTATCGCTACACTTGCCCATGGCACGTTACGAAGGACAATTTCAGGCTTAACAGGCGAACGTATGCACAAGCAAAAACGATACTACTACCAAGCGCTCGTTATCGACTTTCTAGCCAAACTTGTTGGCGATGGTCCAAACCACTGTTATCGCGCCTATTTATGGGAGCAACGACAAGGTCTTGTCAATGCATAGCTTTCTTGCCTTGGAGATGGCCTTAATTCCACAAAGCACCAAAGATAATGTGCCAACCTTTTGGCAAGGCCGCTTTAGCAATGATGGTACTCTAATGTTAATCGATGGGTATAACGAAAATGGCGAATTAACACACCCGAGTATTGTTTTACTCGCATGGCTGCAATGGTCTTCCGAACCCGAAGCAATAATGCAAACACTACTTGCTACGGCAATTGAATATAGTAAAACGCAGTTTAGAGCTCTAACAATTGATCCGACGTCAAAATGGTTTGTCGACATGAGTGAGGACGTATAATGGCTGATGCGCTCAGACTTGACGGTGGTAACGACCATCTTGTTACCAAGCAATTTGGATTAAATGTAGGTTGTATTCTTGAAGCTAAATTTAGAATGCTATCCAACCAAGCTTTCGCGTTTATCTCTGCCGGAAAGTCGGCTACTAATGCATATGTTCGCTGGAATGGCTCAACGCTACGAGCACGAGGTAGTGTTACTGGCGCAACAGTTGCCGTACCAGGTGGCATAGATATCACTGATGGGCAGTGGCACATACTGCAACTTCATGTTGGTGCAACCAGTCATAAGTTTAATGTCGATGGAGTAGATACAGCGAATATTTCCGGAAACGTGTCATCACCTTTGCACACGACTATTGCTGCCTTTTATAACTCTTTTTTTGATGGCGATATTGAATACATCAAGATCACCAATAATAGTGGTGAAGAAAGAAACTGGGATGCTAAATCATCAACATTTGGTCCTGGTTCAACGGTGTTAGTCGATACAATTGCTGGAGAGCATGCGACAGGCATTGGTTTTCCAACAGATGGTAGCCAATGGATTGTCATTGGTGGCGCCCAACAAATCGAATACGCTGATATGTCGGTCGCCTGTAGTATCGAATCAATGGCACTAAATATTAGCACTAGCATTGCATATAAGAACGCGAGCATTTCTTCTTTTGTTCAGTCATTGAGTTTGCAGCGTAAAGCGATATTAGCCTACGGTAATTCAAACATTAGCTGTGTCATAACAAATGTTGATGCGAGTCGAACGACGAGCGTAACCTATAAAGGACTTGAACTATCAACATTAATAAAAGGGTATGAAGTATCTCGCTATACCACACTCGACTACGAAGATAGTGATTGTGCAACGATAATTGACAATATTGTGCTTAGCACAGCCAACAACATCCAACTTGAATACACAAACACTCGTGTAGCAACAGCAATTGAAACTGTTGAGTTGATGCGTAAAACAGCTATTAACTACATTGATGGCGTTATTCATTCATCAATAGATAATAAAAACATTTCGTCAAATATAACCTTGAGTTATCAAAAGGCGACAATTGCAAGCAAGATTGAAAGAAAGTCACTCAGCCGAAAAACCCTATTGGATTATGGGATGACTAACCTAAATTCTGAAATTGAAAATTTGGATATTACTAGGTTTACATCGCTTAGTTATATCGACTCTACCATTATTAGCAATATCGATAATGTGGTTTTAGTAAACGAAACCATGCCTGATTTTGATGACGATGATTTAACTTTATTTAGTGCCACGTTTCACTACCAACTCCTTAATAACACAACTCACTTTGAGGTAATTAAAGCATGACAAAATTTATACATGATGAAGTACTTGATGCTCCAATAGATAAAATCATAGCAGAAGCAGATAGAGTTATTTGGATAGACACCTTTTCAAATGACTATACGACTATCACCACAAATGCCATAGGTTCATATATACCAACAATCACCAAAGCCAATGGTGACACATCTGGCCGCAAAGGCACGATTCAAGCTTCCTCTGGAATTTCAGTTGATGCCGATGGAACATTTAATCACTTCGCTGTGGTGGATGACGATGCGTCTAAAGTGCTATATGTTGGTGAAGCTGGCGCAAGCAAGCCACTAACGGTTGGCGACACCGTCGACGCACCAGCGACTGATATAGAGTTTTCTGACCCATCGTAAGGATTGAGCCATGCTAAATGAAATCATCTACCTTGGCAGTGACAATGAAATAGAGTTGATCATCAGCCAAAAAGGCGGTGACAAAATCAATTTTATTTCAGCTGGCACTACTCGAATGGAACTAACCCTTGGCGACATAATCGTTAACAGTGACACAAGTAGGTTAAACTACTTCAACGACGGCCGTGTCGTATTAAAGCTAGGCGACGTTCCAGGATTGGATGTAAAGCAGAAACTACCAGTTAAACTAAAAGTATTCGATCCTGCCCATCCAAAGGGACAAACAATAATACATCCCATGATGCATAAAAGTAAGCTCACTCTTTTAACTACAGAGTAAACAAAAGCCTTTGGCTCAACACCAAAGGCTTTTTATTATCCGCAACGCTCTTTCAAATAATCAAAAACGCAGTTTTCGCAGTTTTCGCAGTTTTACTCAAAAGTTTTCGCGCCCCGCATCACTTTTTTGTTTGCAGAACAAATAACAAACGACAGATCCATTTTGTTTGCACATTTGAATGCTAACCTTCGCGCAATTGGTAAATATTTTCTATTTAAGATTGGAGTATGGGGTAGTGTTAAATATGAAAGGTCTATTAGCTTGTATATTGCTTGTTGTTACGATGAACAATGCACACGCAGGCTTAATTTTGTTCGATGATCGCGACGCGTTTGAATTAGCTGTTGCGGAACAGCTTAGTTTTGAAGGTTTTAATGTAAAAGGCGTAACGAATCCTGATTTCGATTTTGTATCTGGTAAAAAAGGGTTTTCGTCGTCGAGCAGCCAAATCAGTGAGGGCGATTACTCAATTAAAGTCATGGAGAAAAATACCCTAACACTGAACTTCAATTATGATGTGTTTGCCTTCGGTTTTGATGTTAATGAACTCAATGCAACAAACCTCAATTATGTAGATAGCGCAGGCAATGAAATACTTGATGCACTTAAAGTTACCGATATTTGGTATGAAAGCACCTTTTTCGGCGTATTGAGTGATACAGCGATTACGTCGTTTTCACTAGTAGGTTCAGGTTCAAGTTCTGCATCATACGGTTTTGACGCACTAAGCTACACGGCAAACCCAGTGACTGTTAGTGAGCCAAACACGATTCACTTAATCTTTTTAGCGATCTTGCTAATGTTGATCACAAATCAATTACGCAAAAAGCTGAATTAGTTTTACTGATTCAGCTTTTTCCAATCATCAGTTAAAAGCCCAGAATACCCCCAATTCTCTTCGTCAATTTCTTGAATGACAATATGGGTATATTCGGGCTTTTTATTAAGTACGCGATTAAGTGATTGGGTAATGTCCTTTACAAGCTCGGCCTTTTGATCACGCGTTGCTCCTTTAGTGATTTGTACGTTTACGTATGGCATCCATTATCTTCCTTTCCTCGTTATTCTAACGCTATTATTTAGTCCCGATCATCTAAAGTAAACTAGCAATCTGCACATTGCTATTGCAATTCGCATTGATAATTGCAAATCAATGTACGAAATAAAGTAACTTAGACCTTTATCAGGTGGCAATTAGTTAAACTAAACAATGGCTTATCGATATTAATATTGACGTTGAATAAAGCTGGCCTAGTTATCGCTTCTATTACTGTGAGGAATTACGGTGATAAGGGTGGTGTTGTAATGAAACGCTTATACGTTGCACTGATATCGTTATTGGTTAATGCTGATGTAATAGCTGAAGAACTTGAGTTTTATGACTTTTCTGATGTTACTAACATAACGCTTAACGGCAGAGCACTTGACTTAAATCCTAATAATGATGGTGCACTTAGCTTAACAGATGATTTATGGCAATCGAGTAGTGCGTTGTTTACACAGGCACTTACCCTCGATAACCTCGCATCATTTAGCGCAGCCTTCCAATTTCAAATAACTGACCCACAAGGCATCTATGATAATGACGGGCAGGGTGCTGATGGCATAACTTTTATCGTCCAGGCAAATCCGAATAGCGTCGGCCAATTTGGTGGGGGAATAGGGTATCAAGGGTTAACAAATAGCGTCGCCGTTGAACTCGATACATGGCGAAATCCTGCGTTTGATGGTAACAGCGGGAACCACGTTGCTATCAATAAAGATGGAAACATGCAGCCTGTTGTTCTAGCTGATATCGATAACAGAATGAATAATGGTGAGTTATGGTCAGTTTGGGTCGATTATGATGGCCTAAACGAAATAATGGAGGTTAGGGTCGCGGAGAACAATGTCCGACCTAAACAAGCAAAGTTAAGTGCTAACATTGACCTTCAAGAAACGTTAGGTACGTCCATCGCCTATGTTGGTTTTACCTCAGGAACAGGAGCTGCAGGAGGTGACCATGATATTGTTAACCTGCAATTCTATGATGACTATAACCCCGTTACAGTGATAACTGTCGACGAGCCAGATACTAGGATTCTGTTTGCTTTGAGTATAGGGATGTTCGTTATATTTGGTAGGTTACCTAACCGAATGGCATAGTGTCATATAAATAAAAAGGCAGCCTAATAGCTGCCTTTTTGAATCAAACGTTCTTTATTTTCCACCGTTAGCAATGATTTGACGAGCTATGTCGTCAGCAACTTCGCCTGTTGGTTTGTTTAACGTATCTGCTTTGCTGAATACATCTAATAAGGTGTCATAAATCTCTTCGACCTTACGTGTTGCTTTATCAACACAGTAATCTTCTTCAAACGATACGTTGATGATACCACCCGCATTAATAACGTAATCTGGTGCGTAAAGTATACCGCGTTCAACAAGTGCTTGATCATGACGAGGTTCAGCAAGTTGGTTATTCGCACAACCTGCAACGATTTTAGCTTTGATGCGATCAATGGTACTGTCATTGATTGTTGCACCTAATGCACAAGGCGCATAAATGTCTACGTCTTGGTCATAGATTTCATTCAAACCTACGATTTCTGCACCGTATTGTGTTGCAACTTTGTCTAAAGCTTCTTGGTTTAAATCAGTAACAACTAGTTTTGCGCCAGCATTGTGTAGGTGTTCACAAAGATATAAACCGACACTACCTAAGCCTTGAATCGCAACACGCAATCCTGATAAGTCATCAGTATTCAGTTTGTGTTTAACCGCAGCTTTAATGCCTAAAAAGGTACCAAGTGCGGTAAATGGTGCAGGATTACCACTTTTACCTTCAGTACCCGTAACAAAATCTGTTTCAGTATTTACGATCGCAATATCACCTGTCGTGATGTTAACGTCTTCAGCACTTACATAACGACCAGCTAAACCATTTAATGCACGACCAAATGCTTTGAATAGTTTCTCTGATTTAATCTTTTTGGCATCACCAATGATCACAGATTTACCACCACCCATAGAAAGGCCGGCCATCGCGTTTTTATATGTCATACCCTTAGATAAACGCAACACATCTGTTATCGCTTCTTCGTCACTAGCGTAATCCCACATACGACAACCACCAACTGCTGGGCCAAGCTTAGTTGAATGAACTGCAATTATAGCTTTTAAACCAGACTCATCATCGCTACAAAATACCACTTGTTCGTGGTTATCAAAGTCTTTTAAATCAAATAATGCCACGGCATATTCTCCGATTATTGTGTTACTTAGACTTGATTATTATTCCTCATGTGAGGCTCTATTCTTAGTGACTAAGTAACTGATGTAATAATTGTGCGCACAATATCACTGAAAATTTTGTCGTGCTATAGCAAGTAAAGATAAAGTTTGGTTGAAAGTGTTCACATATAAGTACATTTGTGAAACCTTGACGAAAGAATATACTAATGGCTTAAGAATTGCGCGGCGGCGTTCAGCTGAGTAAGTTTACAGGCCATTTTTTGAAAGGGCATACCCGCTTCCATATATACGCCACCTTGAGGCACAAAATTCCGTTTTTGATATCTATTTACATCGTCCAATGGTGCATTGATAAAAACTTCTTGCAGTTCTAATTCTTGAGCGACTCGAATAAGTCCTTGGATAACGACAGCATCGATATCTAAATGTCGATAATTAATTAATACAGCGATGCGGCTAATTTCACCCGTTGATTTAATTCTTCCCGTTGCTATTGGTTCTTGAGATTTATCGTCACAAACAAGGATATGGAAGGCGGTTTTATCGTGGCGATCAAATTCAATGCGCTTAGGTATTCGCCATTCACAGACGAATACCTTCTCTCTCACATTCTTTAATAATGGTTTAGCTTGTTGCCAATCTACGCGGCAGACACTATAACTCATCGCTTTGATCAATATACCAGTAACCCATATTGATAAGCGTAGTTAATAAGTTGACATTATTCAAAGAAGTGATGGAACTTTCTAATTCCATAGCGGTCAAAGGAGCACCGCGAGCTATCATTTTCGCTAATTCAATTGCATCGTCGCCCAAAACGAACTTATTGCCATTAACAAACAAACTTGCGTTATCACAGTTATATAGAGCTTTTATGCCTAACACTGGCTTTATAATTAAATCACCACTTGCTACAAGCTCTTCAAATGTTTGATGTGATATTTCTTCTTCCGGCTCAATAATTTCTAACGTGTGGTGGTTATGGGTGAGATAACCGCCAATAAAATTATTAAAAAGCTTTCTGTCTTTTATTGCTTCCACCATAAAGGTTTGCAAACTGGCAATATCACTGTGAGTCAATTCTTCTGGCGCGTTTGTTGGCTTGCGTTTTGGGTCACCAAAACGTGCGGTACCTAGCTCGCGATCAATCATTAGATCAGCAAAGGTCGAAATTAACTCTTGTGAACTCGGTGCTTGGAAACCAACAGAATAATTCAGTGCATTCTCAGTTGCGACACCGTCATGAGGGTGATTAGGCGGAATGTATAAAATATCGCCAGCCTCCGTAATTACATCGATAACAGGGGTAAATGCACTGACTTGTTTTAGATCTTCATGTGGTACAAGCGTTTCCAATGATTCGTCTGGTAGACCAACTTTCCAGTGGCGTTTACCAAACCCTTGGATGATGAAGACATCGTATTGATCTAGGTGAGGGCCGACACCACCATTTGGCGTAGAAAACGACACCATAACATCGTCTAATCGCCAGTTTGGCATAAAGCGAAATGGCTCTAATAAAGCATGGGTTGCTTCAGACCAATTATTGGTAGCTTGAACAAGTAACGTCCAGTCTTTGTCGCCATAATCTTCAAAACTTTCAAATGGACCATGTTCAACTGACCACATGTGATTTTCGCCTTTAGCAACGATACGTGATTCAATTTCTTCTTCCATAGCAAAACCGGCTAACTCTTCAGGCGAAACCGGATCGATAAAGTTTTTAAAGCCACCTTTTATTAATAGTGGTTTTTTCTGCCAGTATTCTTTTAGAAAGCGCTCAGGTGTTAAATCACCCCAATCTAATTGGTTCATTTTGTGTTCCTTAATCTTTTCCATTAAAAAAGGGATCCTCTTAATTGAGATCCCTTTTTAACACAAATTCGTGCGGTATTAGGTTTAAAAATAAACCTAATGAATTATTTAGTCTAGCTCAGCAATAAATGCGATTGCACGACCAATGTATGATGCTGGTGTCATCGCTTTTAATTCTGTTTTAGCTTCTGCTGGTAATTCTAAGTTATCGATAAACTCAGCCATAATCTCAGCATTAACACGCTTACCACGCGTTAATTCTTTTAATTTTTCGTATGGTTTTTCAATACCGTAACGACGCATTACTGTTTGAATTGGTTCAGCAAGTAATTCCCAGTTGCTGTCTAATTCATCTAATAAAGATTGCTCGTTAACTTGTAACTTACTGATACCTTTTAATGTTGCAGCGTAAGCAATTAATGAATGACCAAAACCAACACCTAAGTTACGTAAAACTGTAGAGTCAGTTAAGTCACGCTGCCAGCGAGAAACTGGTAGTTTTTGTGCTAAATGTGCAAATAATGCGTTCGCAATACCTAAGTTACCTTCAGAGTTTTCGAAATCAATAGGGTTAACTTTATGTGGCATTGTTGAAGAGCCAATTTCACCAGCAATTGTTTTTTGCTTGAAGTGACCTAATGCGATATAACCCCATACGTCACGGTCAAAATCGATTAAGATCGTATTGAAACGTGCTACGGCATCGAATAACTCTGCAATGTAATCGTGTGGCTCAATTTGAGTAGTAAAAGCGTTCCATGTTAAACCTAGGCTTGTAACGAATTCATTTGAGAAAGTGTGCCAATCAACATTTGGATAAGCAGAAAGGTGAGCGTTGTAGTTACCAACCGCGCCGTTAATTTTACCTAACATTTCTACCGCTGCAATTTGGTCACGTTGACGCTTTAAACGTACATATACGTTCGCCATTTCTTTACCCATTGTAGTAGGTGATGCTGGTTGGCCATGGGTACGTGCCATCATAGGAATTGTTTGGTATTCAACGGCTAAGTTTTTAATGTCAGCTAGAATTTCATCAATAATTGGCAGCACAACTTGATCACGAGCTTCTGTTAGCATTAAGCCATGAGATAAGTTGTTGATATCTTCCGAAGTACAGGCAAAGTGAATAAACTCAGTAACCGCGTTTAATTCAGCATTGTCAGCAATTTTCTCTTTTAAGAAGTATTCAACTGCTTTTACATCATGGTTAGTTGTCGCTTCAATTGTTTTAACGCGCATTGCATCTTCTTCACTGAAGTTCGCAACAATTGCGTCTAATACTGCATTTGCTTGGTCAGAGAACGCTGGAACTTCAGCGATATCAGCTTGTGTCGCTAATTTTTGTAACCAACGTACTTCGACTGTAACGCGGTATTTGATTAAACCAAATTCACTGAAAATAGGGCGTAACGCTTTAGTTTTACTACCGTAACGGCCATCTACTGGTGAAATAGCACTTAATGCTGAAAGTTCCATAATGTGGTCCCAATATAAATGATTAAATTTTGTTAATTAATTCTTGTGCGCATTCTAAGTACTTAGAACGTGCAAATAAAATGTGTCTTCTTTTACCACCGATTTGACGCCATAAAACAGCACAACGAATGCCAGCCAGTAGTAATGCGCGTATCTTTGCTTGATTCACAGGATTTTTTAGAATCTCAGGTTCACCAGCAATTTGTATCTTGGTACCAAGTGGGCTGATGACATCGACATAAGTACCAGCCAATGAACTAACAATTGTCTCACTGGTTAACTCAAAATGTTGTAATTGACGTTTGGTATCGTCGATATGTTGACCTAACTGATTTAAAGATAACGATGATTTCGCAAGCTTTCGTTCCAATGCAAGTAAGCTGACTAAATAACGCGTTACTTCAGCATCTTTTTGTTTATTCTGATTACCAAGCTGATCAACTAAAACATTTAATCCAGGACGCAGATTAGCAAGGTCACCACCGAAGACAGCAAGTGTGTTCTCCGGCGACGTTTCCATCACAGTATTCAATAAAATGTGAAGCTGCTGCTCGTCAATAACGCCGAAACGCGCGATGCGTTGTACGGCATTTGATATTTGACAAATGGCAGCAAAAGTAAACGTTTGTTCTTGAAGTGATGCCATACGTCCTCGCTATCGAATTAAGCTATTGATGATACCGCCACCAAGACAAACTTCGTCACGATAAAAAACGACGGATTGACCTGGCGTAACGGAACTTTGTTGCTCATCGAATAGAATTTCATATTCGCCATCCGACAATGGAGTAACTGTACAAGCAACATCTTGTTGGCGATAACGTGTTTTAACGGTGCACTTAAATGGCGCTTCAACGTCTTTTCGGTCAACCCAGTGAAGTTGATTCGCTATTAAACCTTTTGAAAATAGGCGAGGGTGGTTGTGGCCTTGTCCAACAACCAAGACATTGCGGATAAGATCTTTTTCAACAACATACCATGGCTCATCACCTGCATTTGCTAAGCCACCAATGCGAAGGCCTTTACGTTGGCCAAGGGTATGGTACATAAGTCCATCATGCTCACCAATTACATCACCTTCAGCTGATTCAATTTTACCCGGTTGAGCAGGTAAGTATTTTGCTAAAAAGTCTTTAAATTTGCGCTCGCCAATGAAACAAATACCAGTAGAGTCTTTTTTATCGTGAGTAATCAAATCGGCTTTTTCAGCAATAGCACGAACTTCTGGCTTTTCAATATGCCCTACAGGGAATAATGTTTGGCCAACTTGTTTATCACTTAATGTATAAAGAAAGTAGCTCTGATCCTTGTTGCTATCTAGACCTCGAATCATCGCCCACTGCCCATCTCTGAATTCGCGTTGGACATAGTGGCCTGTCGCAATATAGTCTGCGCCAAGGTCTTCACAGGCAAATTCTAGAAATGCTTTAAACTTAATTTCTTTATTGCACATAATATCTGGGTTAGGAGTACGTCCCGCTTTGTATTCTTCAAGGAAGTATTCAAATACGTTATCCCAGTATTCTGTAGCAAAATTAATCGTGTGGAGTTTAATACCGAGTTTTTCACACACTTCTTGCGCGTCTTTTAAATCTTCAGCAGCAGCACAATATTCATCTGTGTCATCTTCTTCCCAGTTTTTCATGAAAAGGCCTTCAACTTGGTAGCCTTGTTCTTTTAGCAAGTAAGCAGAGACAGATGAGTCAACACCACCAGACATACCAACGATAACTTTAGTTTCTCTTGGCTCATGATCTAGGGTTTGTGGTGCACGATATAAAGAAGATTCGGTCATTAATAATCACACAGCATTTTAAAAGGCGCGCATTATAGCATAGTGCCTTTTAATTTTAATAGCTTAGATATTACTTTTTAGGGTATTTAATTCTATTTTATTACCAGCAAGGTAGTCGTTAATGCACTCAAGCACCATAGGGCTTCTGAGCTGGCTTTCTTTTGCTTTTATTTCTTGAGCGGTAAACCAATGGCAAGCGACAATATCATCATCTAATGGGCAAGTATCGGGAAATTCTTGAAGCTCAACCACGAAGCAAAATCGTAGAAAATATAGGTCGATATTGCTGTGGTTAAATGGTCGATGGAAATAGTAGATACCCGAAGCATATTCAGGGGTTACATCAAGGCCTGTTTCCTCCTTAACTTCTCTTTTGACAGCATCAATGAGATTTTCATTCGCTTCAACATGTCCCGCGGGTTGATTGTATACGGTGACGCCGTTATCAATTTCTTCAACGAGTAAATATTTATCGTCATAACGGATGACAGCAGCAACTGTAGTGTT
The DNA here is from genome assembly GCF_030161435.1 of Thalassotalea loyana. Taxonomy (GTDB): domain Bacteria; phylum Pseudomonadota; class Gammaproteobacteria; order Enterobacterales; family Alteromonadaceae; genus Thalassotalea_G; species Thalassotalea_G loyana. Next base: position 75,787 of record NZ_BSSV01000006.1, read on the forward strand.
GGGTTTAAATTGGTCGTTTAGATGATCGTTCATAAAATTCTTATTTAATTGTTAGATATTCGCCGTTTTCTATACCGGTTAATTTATATTTACCAATCGCATAGCGAATTAAACGCAGCGTAGGAAAACCGATATTAGCTGTCATACGTCTAACTTGACGGTTTCGGCCTTCTATAATTTTAATTTCTAGCCATGTTGTTGGGATGTTCGCTCGTTCTCTAATCGGCGGTGTTCTTGGCCAGACCAAGGGTTCAGTCATTATGCTGACTTTGGCTGGTAGTGTTGGACCATCTTTTAACTCAACACCATTGCGTAGTTTTTCTAGATCTGACTCAAGCGGGTGGCCTTCAACTTGGACCCAGTAGGTTTTTTCGGTTTTTTGTTTTGGGTTAGCTAATTGGTGCTGAAGCTTTCCATCATTTGTTAACAACAATAGTCCTTCGCTGTCTTTGTCCAACCGGCCTGCAGCATAAACATGGGGTACATCGATAAAGTCTTTTAATGTTTTACGTTTTTCATCATCTGTAAACTGACTCAATACATCATAGGGTTTGTTGAACAAGACGATTTTACGTTCACCCTTAAAACCAATATCTCTACTGGTACGATGATTAGCTGTTGTTTTTCGCTTAAATTGGCCAGACCCTTTAGGTTTTGTGCGATTGCTATACGATTTTGTCACTAATTATTGCCTAAAAATTTATTACGACTTTCGTCGGGCTATTTTAATATGCGCTGAATTCCTATACTATGCGCGCACAAAAATTAATTTTGGTCATCTAGAAGATAAAATAGATGAATTACCAACGTGGCTTTATTTTAAAGAATTAAGGCTGTTATTTTCAACGGGAATATCAATGACAACGAATAAATCTAACATCATTTATACGATTACGGATGAAGCACCAGCTTTAGCGACTCAATCGTTATTACCAATTATCCAAGCATTCACTTCAAGTGCTGACATCAATGTTGAAACAAAAGACATTTCATTAGCAGGCCGTATCATTGCTAATTTCCCTAAGTACTTAACTGAAGAACAACGTATCAATGATGAATTAGCACTTTTAGGTGAACTAGCTAAAACGCCAGAAGCTAACATCATCAAGTTACCAAACATTAGTGCTTCAATTCCTCAATTACAAGCGACAATCAAAGAATTACAAGCACGCGGTTACAACTTGCCAGATTACCCAGAAGAGCCACAAAACGAAGCTGAGCAATCAATCAAGTTAACTTACGCTAAAGTGTTAGGTTCAGCAGTAAACCCTGTATTACGTGAAGGTAACTCTGACCGTCGTGCACCAGGTTCAGTTAAGCAATATGCACGTAACAACCCTCATTCAATGGGTGCATGGGCACAAGATTCTAAATCACATGTTGCAAATATGGCAGAAGGTGATTTCTACGGTAGTGAAAAATCAATGACTGTTGATGGTGCTACTGACATGCGTATCGAATTTGTTGACGCTGCTGGTAACGTTTCTGTATTAAAAGAAAAAGTTGCTTTAGAAGATAAAGAAGTTATCGATGCGTCTGTAATGAGCAAGAAAGCGTTAGTTGCATTCTTCGAGCAAGAAATCGACAAAGCGAAAGAAGAAGACGTATTATTCTCGCTTCACATGAAAGCGACAATGATGAAGGTTTCTGACCCGATCATCTTCGGTCACTGTGTAAAAGTGTACTACAAAGACGTATTTGCTAAGCACGCAGCAACTTTTGAACAATTAGGTGTTGATGCTAACAACGGTATTGGCGATGTTTACGCTAAAATCGATCGTTTACCAGCAGAGAAGAAAGCTGAAATTGAAGCAGACATTCAAGCGGTTTACGAAACTCGCCCACCAATGGCGATGGTTGATTCAGACCGTGGTATCACAAACTTACACGTACCAAGCGACATTATTATCGATGCATCAATGCCTGCTGCATTACGTGCTTCTGGTCAAATGTGGGGCCCAGACGGTAAACAAAAAGATACTAAATTTACTATCCCAGATCGTAATTACGCTGGTGTTTTCCAAGCAGTTGTTGATTACTGTCGTGAAAATGGTGCGTTCAACCCAACAACAATGGGTACAGTACCAAACGTTGGTTTAATGGCTAAGAAAGCTGAAGAGTACGGTTCACACGACAAAACATTCACTGCTCCAGGTGAAGGTGTAATTCGTTCAGTTAACGCTGCAACGGGTGACGTAATGTTGTCGCACGAAGTGTCTGAAGGTGATATCTTCCGTATGTGTCAAACAAAAGATGCACCAATTCAAGACTGGGTTAAATTAGCAGTAACGCGTTCACGTTTATCAAATACCCCAGCGGTATTCTGGTTAGACGAAAATCGTGCACATGACGCACAAATTATCAAGAAAGTTAACGAATACTTACCACAGCACGATACTGAAGGTTTAGATTTACGTATTCTTGCACCTACAGAAGCATGTAAACACTCTTTAGAGCGTTGTGGTCGTGGTGAAGATACTATCTCAGTGACAGGTAACGTATTACGTGACTACAACACTGATTTATTCCCAATTTTAGAACTAGGTACTTCTGCGAAAATGTTATCAATCGTTCCATTAATGAACGGTGGTGGCTTATTTGAAACAGGTGCTGGTGGTAGTGCGCCTAAGCATGTTCAGCAATTCGAAAAAGAAAACCACTTACGTTGGGATTCTTTAGGTGAGTTCTTAGCATTAGCTGCTTCTTTAGAACACGTTAGCCAATTCGCAGATAACGCAAAAGCAAAAGTTTTAGCAGATACGTTAGACGCTGCAACAGCGAAATTCTTAGAAGAAAATAAATCACCTTCTCGTAAAGTTAACGAGTTAGATAACCGTGGTTCACACTTCTATTTAGCAATGTACTGGGCTCAAGCGTTAGCTGCACAAACTGACGATGCAGACCTACAAGCGCAGTTCGCGCCAGTTGCTCAAGGTTTAACAAACCAAGAAGAGAAAATCGTTGCAGAATTAAATGATGCACAAGGTGTCGCAATGGATATTGGTGGTTACTACTTCCCAGAAGTTGATAAAGCATCAAAAGCAATGCGCCCGAGTGAAACATTTAACACGATTTTAGCTAACTTACTTTAATCCGTTAGTTCACGAAACAAAAAAGCTAGCCTAATGGCTAGCTTTTTTTATGTCTATTTTAGTTTAAATTTACAGCTACTCGTACGGAAGCGGATCTGTCACGTTATTTTTTTCAAACGCTTCAAGTCGCTCTTGGCAGGCACCACATTTACCGCATGCTTCCTCTCGTCCGTTGTAACAGGTCCAAGACTTACCATAGTCCAAGCCCATTTTTAAACCGTCGGTTAAAATTTCAATCTTATCATTATCGAGATAAGGGCAGTAAATTGTAACTGGTTCATAATTAGCGATTTGGCAAACATCACTCATTTTCTGAACAAATTCAGGGCGGCAATCAGGATAAATTGCATGGTCACCAGAATGTGCGCCATAGTATACTTGGCTGGCCTCTTTAGACACGGCATAGCCAACAGCGAGTGATAACAAAATCATGTTACGGTTTGGCACAACCGTTGATTTCATACTTTCTTCTTCGTAATGGCCTTCTGGAATTTCAATATCGTCTGTTAATGATGAACCAGCTAATAATTGATTAATAGCCGTAATATCTATTACTTTGTGTTCAATGTTGAGCTCTTGGCAAACAGCACGAGCATAATCAATTTCTTTTACATGTTTTTGCCCATAATCAAAGGTAAGGGCATAAACTTCTTTGCCATCTCTTAAGGCGCGGTTAAGTACGGTAAACGAATCCATACCACCTGAATAAATTACAACAACTTTTTCAGTCATTTAACGATCTCTTAGGGTATAATTAGCCAGTCGAGTCTAATCACTCGGCATGATTTAAAATATGTTGCTAATTTTACTGCAACTTTTCAAGAAGGCAAAAGCTAAGTGTCAAAACACAACTATAAAATCAATGAATTATTCGAAACTATCCAGGGTGAAGGTAGTTTTACTGGGCAACCGTCGATTTTTATTCGTCTACAAGGTTGTCCAGTTGGTTGTAGCTGGTGTGATACAAAACATACCTGGGAAATTGATGATAGTTTACGTATTCCTGTCAATGACATGCTGACTAAGAGTCAAGAAGATGAGCGTTGGGCTAATTTAACGCCACAAGATATGTTGCATGTTTTCAAAGATCGCGGTTTTAAAGCAAAACACATTGTGATAACGGGTGGTGAGCCATGTATGGTCGACCTCAATCCAATGTGTGAAGCATTTGAGGCTGAAGGGTTTTCCTGCCAAGTAGAAACTTCAGGGACCTTTGAGATTTTAGTGTCTACTGACTGCTGGGTTACAGTTTCGCCAAAAGTAAACATGAAGGGGGGCTATGCCATCCTACAAAGTGCCATGTCACGAGCGAATGAAATCAAGCACCCGGTTGCAACAGAGCAACATGTTGACGATTTAAAAGCCTTGTTGAAAAAGCATCAAGTCGAGCAAACGCCAGTTTACTTGCAACCCATCAGTCAAAAAGAACGTGCTACCAAACTAGCAATTGATACCTGTATTAAAAATAACTGGAGATTATCTGTTCAAGTTCACAAATATTTGGGGATTGAATAAGCTCTATTGAATTAATAGTCTATTTGGCGTTTAAACGGTGGCAAAGAGTCTAGTAAGTCTTTGCCATATCGTTTTGTAACAACGCGTCTATCTAACAACGTAATTTTACCGCTATCTTTTTCATTTCTTAATAAACGACCACAAGACTGAATCAGTTTCTTTGATGTTTCTGGGACAGATAGCGCCATAAATGGATTTCCACCTTTAGCGGTGATGTATTCTGCGTGAGCTTCTTCTACTGGTGATGTTGGAACAGCGAAAGGCAACTTTGTAATAATTAAGTTTGTCAGTAATTTCCCGGGTAAATCTAATCCTTCTGAAAAGCTTTGTGTACCGAATATAATGCTTGTAAGACCTTTTTCAATTCGGTTTTTGTGCAAATCAATAATAAACTGACGAGAGTGTTCTCCTTGGACACTTATCGACATTTTATGCTCTCTTCTAAGTGTCTTAGCAACTTGTTCCATTTGCCAGTATGAAGAAAACAGTACCAAACTTGCTTTCTCATCTTTTAATAAGCTCGGTAGCTTCTCGGCAATTTCATCTGTGAATTTATCTGCACTGGGTTCGTAACTCATCGTTGGGACATGTAACAGCGCGTTTTGTTGATAATCGAATGGTGAATCTACATGTAAATATTGGCTACCATCATTAGTACCGAGGCCAGCTTGACGTTTAAAATGATCAAAGCTATTCAATGCGCGCACCGTTGCGGAACAAAGTACGGCACCTTCACATTTAGACCATAAGTTGTCTTCTAATGTAAAACCCACTTCAATCGGGGATGCACTAACTATGATATCGGCTTTCTTTCCTTTTGACTGCTCAACCCACCGAGCGAGTGGCGCTGCCTTTTCGCTGTCTGTCTTTTGGAACATAAACCATAAGTTGTTGAAATTTTCGAGACGCTGAATAAAGAAACCCGATTCTGCCAAAAGCGCTTCTGCAAGGTATGCTTTAGTATCGCCATCTTTAACCGACTCCATTAACGCATTGTACAACTTGTTCAATGCACTCAATGCTTTTTGACTAGCGTTTGTTAAATCTTCTGCCCAATGCTTCATCGTTTTGGGTATTACACCATGTTCGAAACGATATGCTGATTCTTGAGCAAAATAAACGGCGCTGTTAGTTTGTAAAAATTCGTTAACCTTCGTCATATCCGTCAAAATATCTGTCACATAATCGGCTAGCTTGATCGACGGTTCAATTGCACTTCGTTTATCAACTAGCTTAGCGATATTATCGCCACAGGCACTGATTTTACTGAGCCAATCGATTGAACCTTTTACCGCGATACTAGCACTAGAATGGTCACGCGTTACTTTTGGCAGGTGATGAGCCTCATCAATCACGTAAAAACAATCCTCTGGTTCAGGTAAAATTTTACCACCACCAAGCTCTAAGTCAGCGAGTAGCAAACTGTGATTAATAACGAGAACATCGGCCAATAACATGGCTTCTCTGGCAACATGAAAAGGGCAATTTTTATGTTCATCTAAATGTCGTAAACAACTGTGTTTATCCGATTGAATTTGTTGCCAAATGTAATGAGGGATGGGCGTAGACCATGAGTCAATATCGCCTTGCCAACTACCATCATTCAATGCCTTATGCATCGCCTTTAATTCGGCTAAGTCATCTTCTTTTGGCTTTTCGGCAAAAGTAAAACCAACCTGTGCCTCAGACTCTTCATGACAGGCTAACGCTAATTTTTGTCTGCAGACGTATCGTTGTCTACCTTTGACTAATGTAAACTGGAAATCTAATTTGCTGTGCTTTGATAAAAAGGGCAGGTCTTTGTCTACTAATTGCTCTTGCAAGGCGACAGTTGCCGTAGAGATACATACCTTTTTCTTGCGTGCTAGCGCTAAAGGAATCGCTCCGAGGGAATAAGCAAGCGATTTACCGGTTCCTGTCCCGGCTTCAATCGTAATGATTTTACGATCTTTCGCGTATTCTCCAGCTAGTGTTTTCGCTATTTCGGCTATTAATAAAGTTTGTTGTTTCCTAGGGGTAAAATTCTCTAAGCTTTCGCCAATTGCTTTGTATGACTTTCTAATGATTGTTTTAATTTTATCGCTTAACATTCGTTGAGCTATTCCCTATAAAGGCGGCATCTAGTAAACTGCTGTATATAATACCAGTTTAATTTAGATTAATGAATCAAATTCAAGAGATTGGGTTTTTATTAACGCGTCATTGTCGCGATACCAAAAATGGCATTGAAACATGTTATTGGGTTAAGACACCAAATGGTCCTTTAAAACTTGTTGTAGATAAACAACAAGCGCTGTTCTTTATCGCGCAAAATGACATAGACCGTGCAAAAGTGCTGCTTGAAAGTGATTCAATTTCCATCAGTGTTATTAAACCACTCAACCTTTCGACGTTTAAATCAACAAGCGTTGCAGGTGTATACTTTGATAAGTTAAGTGAATTTTATCGAGCACGTGCGCTTTTTAAGCAAGAGGGCATTGTATGTTTTGAAGATGATTTTCGTCCAGAAGAACGGTTTTTGAATGAACGATTCATTACCGCAGGTATTGAATTTACTGGCCAATTAACCAATCAACGTGGTGTAAGTATTGTTCGTAATACTAAATGCCGACCGTCAAAAATTGATATCAACCTTTCGATGCTGTCCATTGATCTTGAATGTTCGATGAAGGGAGAGCTCTATTCGATCGGTGCATATAGTGACGATGTTTCGAAAGTCTTTATGATAGGCCCTCCACAGGAAACGTCTTTTGACTATATCGAGTGGGTAAATGACGAGCGTGAGCTACTCATTGCATTTATTGAATGGTTAGGCAGGGTAGATCCCGATATCCTCATTGGATGGAATGTCGTTAATTTTGACTTAAATTTGCTGGATAAACGCTGTCAGTTTCATAACATTGTTTTTCACATAGGCCGTGACGGTTCAGCACCATATTGGCGCAAGCATCCAAGTAGTGAACAACAATATATTGATATCGCGGGTAGAGTAGTGCTAGATGGTATCGATTTACTTAAAACTGCAACTTATAACTTCGCCAGTTTTTCACTCGAAAATGTCTCTCACGAGTTACTAGGCACAGGCAAGAAAATAGATGATGTCGATAATCGAGTATATGAAATCACCGAAAAATTTCTTCATAATAAACCTGCACTTGCTGAATATAACTTAGAAGACTGTCGATTGGTTTGGCAAATCTTTGAAAAGACAGATTTGCTCGCGTTTGCGAAATTAAGGGCAGAACTTACTGGGCTCGAAATAGACAGAAGTGGTGGTTCTGTCGCTGCGTTTACTAACTTGTATTTACCTAAATTGCACAGAGCTGGTTATGTTGCGCCTAATATGGGAGATGGTCTTCAGGGGCTAATATCTCCTGGTGGTTATGTAATGGATTCAATACCAGGACTTTACAAAAACGTATTAGTATTAGATTTCAAAAGCCTTTATCCAAGTATTATTCGAACCTTTTGTATTGACCCAATGGGTATGGTCAAAGGGATTGAGCGTCCTGACACTGCTATTCAAGGCTATGATGGCGCGTTGTTTTCACGAACAGAACACTTTTTACCCAACATTATCAAAGACCTTTGGGATGAGCGCGACATTGCGAAAAAGGAAAGCAATGCCGCTTTGTCTCAAGCCATCAAGATTATAATGAACTCTTTTTATGGCGTTCTAGGATCTACTGGTTGCCGATTTTTTGATCCGAGACTATCCGGCTCAATTACCAAGCGTGGCCATGAGTTATTAAAATTAACAAAGCTGTGGGTTGAAGAGATCGGCTACAAAGTTATTTATGGTGATACCGATTCTATTTTTGTCTACATTGGCGACCAACATTCAATAACTCAGTCGAGGAAAATTGGTGATGAACTTGCAGATTTTACCAACAAAAAGCTCAGTGAGTGGCTAGAGTCAAACTTTAGCATTACGTCTTATTTAGAACTCGAGTTTGAAACCCACTTTTCTAAATTTTTTATGCCAACAATTCGTGGCCAAGAAGTCGGCACTAAAAAGCGTTACGCTGGTTTGGTAGAGACAATAAGTGACGAAAATACGGTTACTCAACATATTGTCTATAAAGGTCTAGAAACGGTACGAACCGATTGGACTGATTTAGCTAAAGAGTTTCAGCAAGGTCTGTACGAACGAGTATTTAATAACTTGCCAGTAAAAGAATATGTCTATGAGATGGTACAAAGGACCTTAGATGGGGAATTCGATAATAAACTCGTTTATCGCAAGAGAATAAGGCGAAAGCTTGATAAGTATGTCAAAAATGTACCTCCTCACATAAAAGCAGCGCGTGCTGCAGATGAATTGAACAGGGTTCAAGGAAAACCACTGAAATATCAACGACGCGGTCAAATAGCTTATTATTTGACTACTCAAGGCCCCCAAGCCGTTGAGCACTTGTCCGCGCCTCTTGATTATCATCTATATGTTGAACGTCAGCTCAAATCCGTCGCCGATGCAATATTACCTTTTGTAAATACCAGTTTCGATGAGATAACCGATCATCAAATGTCATTATTTTGATATTTCAGCTTGAAGTTAAGTGGTTAGTTTATTATTTTAGATGGCTAGATAGCTAAAGTTCCCAAAAAGGTCGTCATCTTGAAGAAGCAAACAAAAATTGTAAACGCCGGTCGCAGTAAAAAATGGACAGGTAATGTCGTGAACCCTCCTGTAGAAAGAGCTTCAACGGTTGTGTTTGATTCCATCAAAGAGATGAAACATGCAACAGCGAATCGAGGCAATCAAGTGTTGTTTTATGGGCGTCGTGGTACCTCTACGTCGTTTGCCTTTAGTGACGCTATGACCGAGTTAGAAGGCGGAGCGGGCTGTGCGCTATATCCATCAGGCACCGCTGCAATTACTAACGCGATCTTATCCTTTGTAGAGACTGGCGATCATATATTAATGGTAGATACCGCTTACGAACCAACCCGAGACTTTTGCGACAAGGTGCTAACAAAGTTAGGTATTGAAACGACGTATTATGATCCGCTAATCGGTGATAATATTACTGAGCTAATTAAAGACAATACAAAAGTGTTGTTTCTCGAGTCGCCGGGCTCTTTGACTATGGAAGTGCAGGATGTACCAAGGTTAGCGAAAATAGCCCATGAACATGGTTGCGTTGTAATTCTGGACAACACCTGGGCTTCTCCAATTAATTTTCAGCCATTTGAACATGGCGTTGATATTTCCATTCAAGCCGCTACCAAATATGTAGTTGGGCATTCAGATGTCATGTTAGGCACTGCAACAGCAACTAAAGCTCATTGGCCTCAACTTAGAGAAAATAGTTATTTGATGGGGCAGTGCACGTCACCTGATGATTTATATTTAGCGATGCGAGGCATCAGAACCTTAGGTGTCCGTTTAAAGCAACATGAACATAACGCTTTAAAAGTCGCCCACTATGTTGCCCAACGCAATGACGTAGACGTTGTTTTACACCCCGCATTTGAATCATGTCCTGGCCATCAGTATTTTAAGCGAGATTTCCTTGGTTCAAACGGCTTGTTCTCATTTGTTTTTAAATCTGGTAACGCTAAATCGCTTGAAGCCTTTTTAGAAGGTATGGAACATTTCAAAATGGGCTATTCATGGGGAGGGTTTGAAAGTTTAGTTATTGGCGTTAATAATGTTCAAAATCTACGTAGTGCGACCAAATGGCCTTACGATGCTCCGCTTGTTCGCCTTCATATTGGATTAGAGGATGTAGATGACTTAATTGAAGACTTGGACAAAGCATTTGATCGCTTTCATCAAGCGTTGAATTAACCTATTATTGTTACTACGTTTTTTTCCAAGGATTTAGCATGGCTGAAGAAACCATTTTTTCAAAGATTATCCGTCAAGAAATTCCAACAGAATTGCTTTACCAAGATGAGTTGGTCACTGCATTTAGGGACATTTCGCCAAGAGCAAAAACACATATTCTAATTATTCCTAATAAATTAATACCAACCGTTAATGATGTAACTCAAGATGATGAACTTGCGTTAGGCCGATTGTTTACAGTTGCTCGTAAACTTGCGGCGGACGCAGGTATAAGTGAAGACGGTTACCGTTTAATCATGAATTGTAATAAGCATGGTGGGCAAGAAGTTTATCATATCCACATGCATTTGCTTGGTGGCGAGCCATTAGGTCCAATGCTAGCAATTTAATCGCTACGTTTTTTAGACAAGGGCTAGATATATTTATCTGGCCCTTTCTATATCCAAGAAATATTAAAAATTCCTTTTATTTTCTAACGATGTTGTTAATATGCGCGTCAAAGCCAAGGGGTGCTTGATATCAAAAGTCGTTTGATATTGGGCTGAGACTGTTTACAGAACCCTTTGAACCTGAACTGGATTATGCCAGCGTAGGGATGGTTAAGCGTTATCAGATATTTAAAAATAACTATTCTACCTTCCTAGTTGCTGGTCCCATTGTTTAATGAGATCAACATGACACAATTTAATAAAAAGCCAATCGCACTCGCGCTAGCCGCAACGTTAACTTCATCTATTGCTCTAGCAGATGATAAAAATGCAGATATAGAAACCATCGTTGTTCAAGGTGATTTTCGCCAATCAGAACTAAAACGCAGTGCAAGCGCGGTTTCAATCCTTGGCAATGAAGCCGTACTAGAACGTGGTGCGCAGAATCTTGAAGAAGTTATTTCCTTAGCGCCTAATGTTAACTTTTCGAGTGGCTCTCAGCGTGCTCGTTATTACCAAATCCGTGGTATTGGTGAGCGCAGTCAATTTAGTGAAGCAATAAACCCTTCAGTAGGTATGATTATAGACGGTGTCGAGTTCAATGGCATAGGGTCTGTTTCATCGTTATTTGACGTAGCACAAACAGAAGTCTTTCGTGGACCACAAGGAACAAGATTTGGTGCGAATGCATTAGCAGGTATGATTAACATCGTCACTAAAGCACCGACTGATGAATTTGAAGGCAACGTAAAGATAACGGCAGGTAACTATGGCAGTTACAGTGCAGGCGTTGCTTTGTCTGGTCCTGCAACTGATTCCGTCAATTACCGTATCGCTGTGGAGCAATATAATAGTGATGGCTTTATTGAAAATGATTACTTGAATACTGACGATACGAACGATCGCGATGAATTAAGTGTGCGTGGTAAATTAGCCATTAACGCAACGGATGATTTAGCGATTAATGTCAGCGTTATGCATTTTGATTTTGATAACGGATATGATGCGTTTTCTTTAGACAACACACGTAACACTCTATCGGATATGCCGGGCTCTGACGAACAAGAGACTAGCGCGATATCTGCAAACTTCAACTATAGCGGTTTTGAAAATGTACTATTTGAAACGTTAGTTTCTGTTGCCGATTCAGACTTAGCTTATGGCTATGACGAAGATTGGTCAAACCCTTCTTTGTGTGACACTACAGACTGTCCATATGGCGATTATGCTTCGGTTGACTACTATTATCGAGACAAAGGGACAAACACACTTGAGTTTCGTTTTAGTTCACAAGCAGGTAGTGAAATATTTGATGGGACGACTCAATGGGTTGGTGGAATCTACTTTAAAACAGACGATGAAGACTTAACACGTCAATACACGTATTTAAGCAGTGATTTTATGTCAACATTTGAAGCAGACTCTATCGCGTTGTTTGCTCAATTTGATACCGAATTATCTAGTAAAACAGTGTTAACAACGGGTCTTCGTTACGAAACACGTGATGCATCATACTCAAATACAGATGGTTTTGATGAAGATTTATCTGACGATGCATTGGGTGGAAAAATTGTGTTAGCTCACAACTTAGATGAGAACCAAATGGTCTTTGGTGGCATCCATCGTGGTTATAAAGCGGGTGGCGCAAATACAGATGGTACATTACCTGATAATTTACGCACATTTGACCCAGAATATTTGTGGAACTACGAAATCGGTTATAAAGCGTCTCTGTTAGATGGCGACGCGTTTGTCGCGGCTACCGCTTTTTATATGGATCGTAAAGATGTTCAAGTAAAGAGCTCGCAAACAGTGACAAGGGATGATGGTAGTTCAGAATTTGTCGATTATCTTGGCAATGCCGCCGAAGGTACTAACTACGGGATAGAGGTCGAAACGCAGTGGCAGGCTACTGAAGATTTTCACGTATTCGCAATGTTAGGGTTACTTGAAACTGAGTTTGAAGGTTTTGTAAATGCCAATGGTGAAGACCTATCAGGTCGCGACCAAGCACATGCACCTGGTTATCAATTTCACATAGGCTTTGATTACTACTTATCACAATTTTGGTCATTTAGTGCATCAGTTGAAGGTAAAGACGAATTTTACTTTTCAGACTCTCACGAGCAAAAATCAGATTCTGTTGTCTTGATCAACGCGTCAGTTACCTACCAAGCAGAAGATTGGTTAGTTAAATTATGGACTCGTAACTTAACAGATGAAGACTATCAAACGCGTGGGTTTTACTTTGGTAATGATCCAAGAGATGGGTATACTGCTAAACCATACTATCAATATGGAGAACCAATGGTCTTTGGTGCTACCTTTGATTATCAGTTCTAGGAGTAATAAACATGCAAGTGTCGTTTGACATTAGCTTGTATCCGTTGGCAGAAGCCGAATACAAAGATGAGATTTGGGCGTTCATTGAACGCCTAAATCGACTCGATGGCCTTAAAGTTATTACGAACGGTATGAGTACACAAGTATTCGGTGAATATGATTATACAACCGAACACGTCATGAAAGAGATACGCACAGTGCACCAAAATGTAGGCAGTGCAGTATTTATCCTAAAGATGATCGCCAGTGATCGCTCTCATTTAATAAATCATCAGGGCAACAAGCCCAAAAAATAGTGCTATGGATATACTCGAGTCGATCAATTATTACATGAATTTACCATTCTTGGAGACAATTGCAGTTATAACTGCTTTGCTCTACGTTATTTTGGCAGCTAAAGGAAATATTTTATGCTGGCCAATGGCGTTGATTTCAACATTGCTATATACGGCAATTTTCTACGAAGTTTATTTGTGGATGGATAGCTTATTACAAGTTTACTACTTTGGTATGGCTATTTGGGGATGGATTAATTGGAAAAAAGCTAAGGAACAGCAAACGCTTGGACTACCCGTTACGTTTTTGAGCATCAGATTTCATGGAGTAGCCGTTGCTTCACTTGTGATTATCAGCCTGGCTGTCGGTTTCTTAATGGATAACTATACACCAACTGATTTTCCATATATTGATGCAGCAACCACTGTATTTGCCGTATTTGCCACATATCTCGTCGTTAAACGTGTTGTCGAGAATTGGCTATATTGGGTGGTGATCGATATTGTGTCTATCTTTATCTACATCGAAAAAGGATTGGCACCAACTGCCTTTTTATTCGCATTTTATACCCTGTTCGCTATTTATGGTTTTGTGCAGTGGTTTAAATTGTATAAAGGACAACAGCTACAACACAGCCCAGCAGAAAGTTTGTCTTAATAAGAAAGAAAGGCCATCCGTTTGAGTGGAAAAATAGCAACATTAGTAAGTCAAATCCTTGAGGAAAACCTAAACGAGCATTTCCTAGGAATGACAGCTATTTCTGAAGGGGATAGTCAGCAAGTATTCAAAGTCTCGACTAATGATGAAAATTACGTCGCAAAATTCTTTTCTCAAGTGCCAAACTTTGAACGTGAGCGTAATTTTTTAGAAATAGGGCTGCCAATTACACCGAAGTTAATCGGATGTAGGGACTGTTGCATTGTTATGGAATATATCAATAGTCCAATGCTAGGGCGTAAAACGTTTACTGAAGAGGATTTACTCAAACAGCTCTTACTGGCGTTTAATGATTTTCACCGAGAATCAAAAATCGTTCAATTACGTCAATGGATAGAAGTCCTCGACTTCAGCGAGACAATTCGATCTTTAGCAAACAGCTGTCATTTAAACGCAGAGCAAACTCGGGTTGTCGACCAATTAGTAAGGCAAGCAACCGAACTAGACAATCTCCCATCAATTAACACACTGTGCCATGGTGACTTTAATCAATTCAATGTTTTTTCGGATAGTGGACGATATAAAATCATTGATTTTGAGTCGTTAACAGTTGCACCGCGACTATATGACTTGATGATGTTACTAAGTATCAACCAATTTTCAGTTGACCATATAGCGATTGCATTGGCATTTTTTGAAAATAACAAGCACAACCCAATAACAAAAGATGAATACAGCCAAGCTCAACAATACTTTCTGATAGCAACGGGGATTAATGGTTTATGGTACTTAGCCAAATATCAAGAATCTGAGTCACAAGAATTCGGCAAAAAAGCCAATCATTTTTTAGATCAATTGACGTTTCTCATTGATAATTACTAAAAATGCGACAAAAAGCGAATAAGTTACGATTAGTCGTAATGAAGTTAATGAACAGGTCAATCATAATTAACTTGTAACATCATTAGAGTATTTTTCGTGAATTGGAAAGCATTAATAGAAGATCGTAATCGTTTTTTCTGGGTATTGCACACAGCAGGGTGGCTGGGCTATGCCTTGGTTCATTATCTTGGATCGTTATTACATGATCTTCGTGATATTTTTGCTGTCATTATTTTTCTAAATGCCTACGCGGGCTGGATGATTACAATCCCCCTACGATATGTCTATCGTAGAGCCTGGAACTTCACGCCATTAAAAATAGCACTTGTTGTTGTGATCAGCTCTTATGTCGTTGGTGTTTTGTGGCAGGTTATTAAAAACTTTACTTACTGGACGATATATAAGCATGGATATGAGCCTGAATTTTGGTTGATGTACACGCGTAACAGTTTATGGTCGTTCTATATCATTTTGAGCTGGAGTGGTTTGTACTTCGGTATTAAGTACTATCAAATGCTCCAAAAAGAAAAACAAAACGTGCTTAGGGCAAATACAATTGCTCATCAAGCGCAATTGAAAATGTTACGTTACCAATTAAACCCTCACTTTTTGTTTAATACATTAAATGCGATTTCTACACTTATTTTGGTAGAAGAAAATCAAACCGCTAACAAAATGGTCACTAAATTAAGTGAATTTTTAAGGTACACACTAGATAAAGATCCGATGAAGAAGGTTACCTTATCAAGTGAAATTAAGGTCTTAGACCTCTATCTAGATATTGAAAAGGTCAGATTCGAAGAACGCTTGAAAGTTGTCATCGATATTGAAGATAGCTGCCAAAATGCGCTTGTACCTAGCATGATTTTCCAGCCAATTGCTGAAAATTCAATAAAATACGCTATTGCTACGCAAGAAAGCGGTGGTACTATAGCGGTGACGGTAAGCAAGTTTGGCGACGATTTATTGTTAGAACTTGCCGACAATGGCCCAGGCGCTCAGATTAAAGATGGTAATCTTTACAGAGAGAATGGTGTAGGTCTTGCGAACACGAGAGAGCGATTACATGCGCTCTATGGTGATAAGTATTCACTAGTCGTTGCTAACAACAGCCCGTCAGGTGTTAAGGTTAATATTCGTATCCCATTTCAAGAAAGGTAGTTAAATGCAAGCTGAGTTAACAACTATCATAGTTGATGATGAACCACTTGCCCGAAAAGGCTTAAGAGTTCGACTAAGTCAGCGTCAAGATATCAATATTGTTGCTGAGTGTTCGAATGGTCGCGAAGCAATTAATGCGGTCAAAGCATTATCTCCAGATTTATTATTTCTTGATATTCAAATGCCAGGTATGACGGGATTTGAAGTGTTAGAAAAGTTAATTGAAGAAAATATTCCATTACCTAACATTGTTTTCGTAACGGCCTTTGATCAATATGCATTAAAGGCGTTTGAAGTACATGCACTGGATTACTTGCTAAAGCCTGCCGACGAAAGTCGTATTGACCAAGCAATCGAAAAAGTACAACAATCAATCCAATCAGACATCGATAAAAACCATAAAGACCAATTATTGAATTTTGTCAGCGATGTTACCGGAAACAACTACGAGCAGCTGATCGAAGGCTTAGAAAAGGACGAGATCAATAGTTTGTCGAATTACTCCGATATATTGCCAATAAAAGACGCAGGTGAAGTGTCTCGAGTTGCTGTTAAATCAATTATGTGGATTGATGCAGCCGGCGATTACATGTGTGTACACACCACGGAAGCAACACATATTTTACGGAAAACGATGAAGGAACTAGAAGAGAGCCTCGACCCTCGTCAGTTTATCCGTTGTCACCGTTCAATTATTGTCAATAAACAGTTTATCGCTAAATTCTGTTCTCAAGTAAACGGAGAGTATTATTTGGTCATGAAAAACGACAAAGAATTAAAAGTAAGCCGTAGTTACAAAGACAAAGTAAAAAAAGCTGTAATATCCTAATTGTTCGATCAAATTTCAGCCTTTTTAATTATGTGAATAATGGCAATTTGTTACTAACGGACTAATCTTTAAATTAGAGTAGGTTAGAGTATTTTGCGCTATGGGTTCTTCATTAGATTATTGGAAAAAGGCACAACAATTAGAAGCGGGTCGTAATGAAGTATTGCGGTTGGTGGCTCGTAACGAGCCAATAGATGAAATTCTTGATGTGTTGTGTAAAAAAGCGAGGATTTATAATCCTGACATGCTTTGTTCAATCCTAGAATATAATGAAATATCTAATAGTCTCCATCCTAAAGCAGCCGTTGGCTTACCTGATGCTTATTGCCAAGCGTTAGATGGCGTAAAGATAGGCCCAGGCGTCGGCTCTTGTGGCACCGCGGCGTTTATCAAAGAATTAGTGATTGTCGAGGATATTAATACCCATCCCTATTGGAACCAATATAAAGAACTGGCATTGATGGCCGGCGTCCAATCCTGTTGGTCTCATCCAATCATCGGAGGGCAAGGTAAACTCTACGGTACTTACGCGATTTACTATGCTGAGCCACGAAGACCTAGCGAGGAAGATCTAAAATTTATCGAGTTAAATGCTTATCTAGCAACGATTGTCTACGACAACCACTTTAATCGTCAAAAAATACTAGAGCAAAACAAGATTCTGAGTCAGTCCTTGGATGAGCGTTCCCAGCAATTGTTTAACGCCAACCAGGAGTTAAACAGACTGATTTACGAGCAAGAGCAAGAACATAGCATCAAAGTCTCATCAGAGAAATCTCAGACAACAAACCGACTGATTTCCGGCTTTTCACATGAGATAAGTACCCCGATTAATAATGCTCAAGTTTCTATTCACTCTATTCATGACAAAACAGCTGATATTCGACGTGACTTTGATGGTAATCGAATTACAAAGCAACAATTATTGTCGTATCTACAACATATTGAGCAATTGACTAACATTTCCAATCAAAGCTTATTAAAAGTCAATGACTTAGTCAGTAAATTTAGAACATTGAATTTTAACGATACGACCAGCGATAACGTAGAATTTAAGTTAAAGCCTTTTCTTAGCGAAGTGATCGAAGCTAAACGCCAATCATTGGGCCAACATAAAGTCACGATTACTTGTGAAGACATCAAAATTAAATCTCAAAAAGAAACGCTGTGGCAAGTCTTTAATGAATTATTAGATAACGCGATTGGACATGGTTTTAATAACATTGAAAATGGCAGTATCCATATTCATGTTTATGCCGACGATAAGCTTGTTGTGATTAACCTTCAAGATGACGGAGTAGGGTTGAGACAAGAAGAAGCAGACCGGATTTTTGAGCCATTTTATACCAACAAACGACACTTAAAAATGCTTGGTTTAGGATTAAGCCTTGTACAAAATGCCCTCGTTACAAAGTTAAATGGAAGTATCTCGGTAGAGGAGGCTCCTAAAGGCACTAGGTTTAAAATTCAGTTACCACGCTAGCCCGATATAAGTTTAAACGATGCCTTTTGGTGCAAACAGCACCTATTGTTCTTCTAGCTTTTTATTCAATCTATTGTTTTATATGCATATTTTTTGATGGCATGGATTTTGTTACTAATAACAGCGCATAATGAATTAAGGGTTGTTAAAAGGACATTATGGACATCAAACCATCATCTTCTACTATATCTTGTTGTGTTGTCTATCAGGAAGCACAAATGCTAAGCGCAATCGAAAGCGCATTGGACACGTCACAGTTTAACATTGAATATCGATACTCACTTGAAGCATTTGGTGTAGATACCAATTTCCATCATGCTAAGGTGCTTGTTTACATGGTCCAATCCATCAACGATGAACATTTGAATAGGCTAAGCCAAATAGCGTTAGGTAAACATTTGGCTGTTGCTGTATTTGTAAACGAACCAAGCGATTGCAAACCAGCTGAACTCGCAGGGATAGGTGTTAATGGCTACGTCGAAGGGCCAATACCTGTAAATAGAGTTCCTTCCATTCTAGAAAGTGCATTAGGGCGTTTTTTAGTGCTTAACAAGCTCCAAAAAGATTTAGATAAAACCAAACAAAAACTATCTTCAGTGAAACTTGTTGAGCAAGCGAAATTAAGTTTAATGCGTGCTAAACAAATGAGTGAAAACGAGGCATATCAGTTGATTAGGAAAACCGCAATGGATAACAGCCAGAAGATAGAAGACGTTGCCAAGAACATCTTGGCTTTGGAGAGTGTGCTCAGCGGCCCAGGCTAATAAGTTGATAAAGAATTGCACTAAGATGAAGCATTTACTGGAAATTCTGCATCATCGTTTAGCATCAAAGCCTTTTTGTAAAACACAGTTTTAATTTAAATCATTGTTATAATTAGAAATTTACAGCTTGGCACTTAACTTGTTTTAATCATATACAAGAAAATAGAGTAATCTATCTAGTTAGGCAAAAGCGTCTAGCATTAGTGGGGCAACCCACGCATAACAATAAAATAACTAAGGGTACTGCAAAGGCGTAGTGTTAATTAGTTTGGCATCGTAGCCCATCACTTCAGGAATTTTTCTGAGAGGTGTTGGGCTTTTTTATTTGGAGAATGACAATGCTTACTAAGAAATTATCAAAGTTTAATAGGTCTTTGTGTTGCGCAGTTGCACTCGGTTGTAGTGCGATAACATCTTTAACTGCAAATGCTTTAGGCTACCCAGAAAAAGAAGAATTAAAATTTGGCTTCATTAAGCTAACCGATATGGCACCAATTGCCATTGCCTATGAAAAGGGCTTTTTTGAAGATGAAGGTCTATATGTCACTATCGAAGCGCAAGCGAACTGGAAAGTTTTGCTCGATGGTGTCATTGACGGGCGTTTAGATGGTGCGCATATGTTAGCTGGCCAACCTATAGCTGCTAGCATTGGTTACGGTACATCTGCTGAAATCATTACGCCATTTTCAATGGATCTAAATGGTAACGGAATTACCGTTTCAAATGATATTTGGAAACAAATGAAAGCCAACATCCCTAAGCGTGCTGACGGTAAACCAGTGCATCCGATCAAGGCTGATGCGTTAAAACCTGTAGTCGATAAATTTGCCGAGCAAGGTAAGCCATTCAACATGGGGATGGTATTCCCAGTTTCGACGCATAACTATGAGTTGCGCTACTGGCTAGCAGCTGGTGGAATTCACCCAGGATACTACGCACCGCACAAAGGTGATACATCAGGTCAACTAGACGCAGATGTGTTGTTATCGGTAACGCCTCCACCGCAAATGCCAGCAACATTAGAAGCAGGGACTATTTATGGTTACTGTGTGGGTGAACCATGGAACCAGCAAGCGGTATTTAAAGGTATCGGTGTCCCTGTCGTTACAGATTACGAAATTTGGAAGGATAACCCTGAAAAAGTGTTTGGTATTAGTAAAGCATTTGCTGAAAAGTATCCCAATACCACTATTCGCTTAACTCGTGCATTGATTCGAGCGGCGAAGTGGTTAGATGAAAATAATAATGCTAACCGCCCAGAAGCCGTTAAGATTTTATCCCAATCTAATTATGTTGGCGCTGACTATGACGTAATTGCTAATTCAATGACGGGGACTTTTGAATACGAGAAAGGTGATAAACGTGAAGTACCAGATTTCAATGTATTCTTCCGTTACAACGCAACGTACCCATATTACTCAGACGCTATTTGGTATCTAACTCAGATGAGACGCTGGGGCCAAATCTCTTCAGATAAGCCGGATTCTTGGTACAAAGATGTAGCACAGCAAGTTTACCGCCCTGATATATACAAAAAAGCTGCACAGTCATTAATTGATGACAAGCTAATGAGCAAAACGGATTTCTCTGAGGTATTTTCTGAAGATGGCTACCGTAACCCTCAAACGCATTTCATTGACGGTATTGTTTACGACGGCACAAAGCCTAACGAATACATTAATAAGTTTTCGATTGGTTTGAAGTCTGGCGAAACACTTTAATTAGTACTTGGAAGATAAAACGATGACAACAATTAGCAAAAAGTTAACGTCAAACACGACAGCAGTATCTTTGAAGTCATTCATTGTCCCAAATGAAATGATAAAAAATGTGTTGTTACCTTTAGTCGGTATTGTGTGCTTTTTAATTATGTGGGCCATTGCTGCCAACAACATACACACGTCACTGGGCCAGTTTCCTGGCCCGACAGATGTATTTAAACAATTTGGTAATTTGTATCAAGAACATGTTGCCGAGCGTGAAAAGGCAGAATCGTTTTATCAACGCCAAGAAAAGCGCAACGCAAATCGTGTAGCTAAAGATCCAAACTATCAGCCAAAACTTCGTCCTTATACAGGTAAAGAAACGTTTATCGACCAAATAGGGACGAGTTTAAAAACGGTATTAAGTGGCTTTGCTCTAGCTGCTCTTGTCGCCGTACCACTTGGTATCGCAATAGGGTTAAGCAAATCACTAAACACTGCGATAAACCCGATAATACAGATATTTAAACCGGTATCGCCATTAGCATGGTTACCGCTTGTAACCATGGTTGTAAGTGCCGTTTATACAACAGCTGATCCAATGTTCGCAAAATCATTCATTGTATCACTGGTTACGGTCACTCTATGTTGCTTATGGCCAATGGTAATCAATACATCTGTAGGTGTCTCATCGATTAACCAGGATTGGGTAAACGTATCTAAAGTATTGAGCTTACCTTCATGGGTTCATATTAGAAAGATTGTGTTACCTGCTGCTGTACCTTCGATCTTTATTGGTATGCGCATGTCAATTGGTATTGCTTGGATGGTGTTGATCGCCGCTGAAATGCTCGCACAGAACCCTGGTCTAGGTAAGTTTGTGTGGGATGAATTTCAAAATGGTAGTTCACAGTCGTTAAGCCGAATTATGGCTGCCGTACTGGTGATTGGTTTAATTGGTTTTTTACTTGACCGTTCAATGTTATCGCTACAACGAGCTGTGTCTTGGGATAAAGATAGCGCGAAACGCTAATAATAAGGAAAGTCACATGAGCATTATCTTAGATATCAGTAAGATCGATATGGTCTTCCCAACTCCTAAAGGCGATTTCACAGCTTTGAAGGAAGTGGACTTACAAATTGCCAAAGGTGAATTTATTTCTCTGATTGGTCACTCTGGTTGTGGCAAGTCAACGGTATTAAATATTGTTGCCGGCATACACCAAGCAACCAGTGGTGGTGTTTTACTCAACAACAAAGAAGTAAATACACCGGGTCCAGAGCGTGCGGTTGTCTTTCAAAACCATTCATTGTTGCCATGGTTAACGGCATATCAAAATGTAGAACTCGCAGTGAAGCAAGTTTTTTCGAAAACCATGAATAAAGCAGAGATGCATGATTGGATTGAGCACAATTTGAACCTAGTGCATATGAGTCACGCGATGCACAAAAAACCAGACGAAATCTCTGGCGGGATGAAACAACGTGTTGGTATTGCAAGGGCACTAGCAATGCAGCCTGAAGTATTACTGATGGATGAACCATTTGGTGCACTTGACGCGCTGACAAGGGCGCATATGCAAGATTCATTAATGGAGATTCAAAACGAACTCAATAATACAGTCATTATGATCACCCATGATGTTGATGAAGCAGTATTGTTATCAGACCGTATCGTGATGATGACCAACGGTCCGTCTGCGACGATCGGAGAGATATTGTTTGTAGACTTGCCGCGACCACGTAATCGAGTGGAATTGGCACAGGATCCACTCTATAACGACTATCGTTCACAAGTGTTAAGTTTCCTTTATGAAAAACAAAGAAAAGTAGAAACGATAAACACGAATGACGCAAATAAATCGAGTCATAAAACTGGCGAAAAAGTTGCGTAACAACAAAAAAACGACATAGAGACTATGATATAAGTGTGATATTGCACAATAAAAGTGCAATTCGCGATAATAATATTTAATTAAGGGATATCCATGAAAAAGCAAATTCTCAAAAAACACAAGCTAGCCCTCGTAGTTGGTAGTTTAATTGCTTCAACTTCAACGGTTTATGCTGAGAATGAATTCGGCGAATTTGGTGCAGATTTTCGTCTGCGCTATGAAGCTGTAGATCAAGCAAACAGTAAAAAGAATGCTGACGCATTAACATTAAGAACACTATTAAACTTCAAAACGAAGGATTACAGTGGCTTCTCTGGCATGATTGAAATTGAAGACTCTCGTGCTTTGATTGATGACTACAATGACACCAATGGAAACAACACTCAATATTCAGTCGTTGCTGATCCTGAAACAACTGAATTAGACCAATTGTACGTGCAATACAAACAAGAAGGGTTTAGTGCGAAACTTGGTCGCCAAGTGGTTGTTTTAGATAATCATCGCTTCGTAGGCCATGTAGGTTGGCGTCAGGATAAGCAAACCTTTGATGCTTTTCGCTTTACAGCAAACGAAGGCAAGTGGAAATTTGATTACACGTATATCAACCAACGCAACAGAATCTTTGCTGATGAAAAAGACATT
The DNA here is from genome assembly GCF_030161435.1 of Thalassotalea loyana. Lineage (GTDB taxonomy): Bacteria > Pseudomonadota > Gammaproteobacteria > Enterobacterales > Alteromonadaceae > Thalassotalea_G > Thalassotalea_G loyana. The sequence goes on from NZ_BSSV01000006.1 coordinate 99,251, forward strand.
GATTCAAACGACCATCTAATTAATGCCAGTTATAAAACTCAATACGGCAAGCTAACTGGCTACGGTTACTTACTAGAACAAGATAACGACATAAACAACGCATTAGATACATGGGGTGTTCGCTGGGCTGGTAATTTTGACAAAGTGTTAATGCAAGCTGAGTTTGCATTACAAGATTTTGAAAATGACACTACCGAATATTCAACTGAGTATATGTTGTTAGAAGGTGGTTATAAGTTTGACAAAGTCACTGCAAAAGCGGGCTTTGAATTATTAGGCTCAGATAGTGGTGAAAAAGGTTTCCAAACGCCACTCGCAACATTACATAAGTTTAACGGTTGGACAGATCAGTTTTTATCTACGCCAGACGTTGGTTTACAAGACTTTTACGTAACATTAGCGGGTAAATTATGGGGTGGTAAATGGATGGTTCAGTACCATGATTTTCAAGCTGATGACTCGAATGCAGAAGCAGATGATTACGGTAGTGAAGTTGATATTCAGTACACGCGCAAAATTACTAAATATGTAACTGGTGGTGTCAAGTACGGTAACTACTCAGCTGGTGATGCCGATACGGGTAAAGTTGATACCGATAAACTTTGGGTGTGGCTACAAGCCAAGTTCTAAATGAAAAAGTTAAATGGGCGCATGCCAGTGCGCCCATTTTAATAAAAACCATAATAATAATTAAAAACAGATCAGCATTATTAATATCGTCAAATAAAGGGTAAAACATGTCTTCTTTAAAGCACATACTTGTCGTTGGTAACGGCATGGTAGGACATCACTTTGTCGAACAACTTGTTCAGCAACAAGAAAATGCAGAAAAATCAAGTGATTATAAAATTACCGTTTTGTCTGCAGAACCTCGTTTAGCATATGACCGTGTGCATTTATCTGAGTATTTCTCAGGCAAAACAGCAGATGATTTGGCGCTAACCACACAAGCCCAATATGATGATTGGTCTGTTGATGTTATGACCAATGCTCGAGTCGTTGATATCAATAAATCTGAACAAACGGTTGAGCTAGCGTCAGGTGAAACTATCGCATATGACAAACTAGTTTTAGCTACAGGCTCTTACCCATTTGTTCCACCTATCAAAGGAAACGACCAGGAACACTGTTTGGTTTACCGAACTATAGAAGATCTCGAAGCTATTCAAGCGAGCGCAAGCGTTAGCAAAACTGGTGTCGTAATTGGTGGTGGTTTGCTGGGTCTAGAAGCAGCGAATGCCTTAAAACAATTAGGCTTAGAAACACATGTTGTTGAGTTCGCACCACAGTTAATGGCTGTTCAAGTTGACCAAGGTGGTGGTAACGTTTTAAAAGATAAAATTGAAGAACTCGGCGTAAAAGTCCACACCCAGAAAGCAACCACAGAAATTACTAAATCAGATAAAGCTCGTTATAAACTGAACTTCAGTGACGGTACCGAATTAGATACAGACCTTATTCTATTTTCCGCAGGTATTCGTCCACATGATGAACTAGCAAAGGTTGCAGACCTTGAAATGGGTGAGCGTGGCGGCATTGTCATCAATAATCAGTGCTTAACCTCAGATGAAAATATTTATGCTATTGGCGAATGTGCTCTGTGGAACAATTTTATCTTTGGGTTAGTTGCGCCAGGCTATCAAATGGCGAAAGTCACAGCAACACACCTACTTGGTGGCGATGAAGCGTTTACAGGCGCAGACATGAGCACTAAGTTGAAATTGATGGGAGTTGATGTAGGCTCGATTGGTGACGCACACGGTAAAACACCGATGTCACAATCTTACACCTTTGAAAATCAACCAGAAGGCGTATATAAGAAAATAGTTGTCAGTGAAGACAAAACTAAGCTACTAGGCGCAGTATTAGTAGGGGATACCTCAGAGTACGACACGCTTTTACAATATATGTTAAATGGCATTGACCTGCCTGAAGCACCGGAGTCGTTGATTCTACCTTCTGCAGGTGAAAAACCTGCGCTGGGCGCTGACGCTTTACCAGATAGCGCTATTATTTGTTCTTGTCACAATGTTTCTAAAGGCGACATTGTAACAGCCGTAGAGCAAGGTGCTTGTGATGTTAATCAAATCAAACAATGCACAAAAGCAAGCACGGGTTGTGGCGGCTGTGCCGCACTTGTCAAAACCGTAACGGACAATGAACTTGCTGCTCGAGGCGTTGAAGTAAATACCGATCTTTGTGAGCATTTCGCTTATTCAAGAACTGAGCTTTATCACATTATTAAAGCAGAAAAAATTAAGACGTTTGATGAGCTACTTGCCAGACATGGTAAAGGTTTAGGCTGCGAAATTTGTAAACCAACGGCAGGTTCAATTTTAGCGTCAGTTTGGAATGATTATGTTCTAGAAGATTCTCACTTGCCGCTCCAAGATACTAATGATTTGTTCCTCGCTAATATGCAAAAAGACGGTACGTATTCAGTGGTTCCAAGAATTCCAGGAGGGGAGATCACTCCAGAAAAGTTAATTACGATAGGTGAAGTTGCTAAGAAATATAATCTTTACACTAAGATTACTGGTGGCCAACGTATTGACTTATTTGGTGCCCGTGTAGAGCAATTACCAGATATATGGGCGGAACTTATCGATGCAGGATTAGAAACTGGACACGCCTACGGCAAGTCTTTACGCACAGTAAAATCTTGTGTTGGTTCAACTTGGTGTCGTTATGGCGTCCAAGATAGTGTGTCAATGGCACTATTGGTTGAGAATCGATACAAAGGGTTACGATCGCCTCACAAAATTAAAATGGCGGTTTCCGGCTGTACTCGCGAATGTGCGGAAGCTCAGAGTAAAGATATCGGTGTGATTGCCACTGATAAAGGATGGAATCTTTATGTATGCGGTAATGGCGGCATGAAACCTCGCCACGCTGACCTGTTTGCAACAGACTTGGATGACGTCACATTAATTAAATACATTGATCGAATTTTGATGTTCTACGTGGCAACGGCTGACCGATTACAACGCACATCAGTTTGGTTAGAAAACCTTGAAGGAGGTTTAGATTATCTTAAACAAGTTGTGATTGATGATCATTTAGGTATTAACCAAGAGCTCGAATCTCAAATGGCGCACGTTGTTGGCACGTATCAATGTGAATGGAAAACGACCATAGAGAACCCGGAAAAACTCAAACGATTCAAACACTATGTTAATTCAGATAAATCTGACGACAACATTGTTTTTGTTAATGAGCGCGAGCAAATTCGACCAGCACGTAACGAAGAAAAAATCCCTGTTAAAACGATAGAAACAATTTAGGTGAAAAATTATGAGTCAACAGCAATGGCAACGTATTTGCGCGACACAAGACCTTTTTGATAATGCAGGTGTTTGTGCCTTATTGACGGCAAATGATACCGAACAACAAGTCGCTATTTTTAAGGTTAAAAAAGAGCAGGAAAACATCTACGCAATCGGTAACTTTGACCCGATTGGCAAAGCAAATGTACTTTATAGAGGGATTGTTGGTTCGATTGGCGATCAACCGGTAGTTTCATCTCCACTATATAAGCAGCATTTTTCGCTGGTTAGTGGTCAATGTTTACAAGAAGAAGCCATTAATGTGCCGGTTTATCAAGTGCGCGTGCAAGATGGTTTTGTTGAGTTATTTGCCTAAGGTTAGTTATGAGTGTTGAGATTGCTGTTAATCAAGTAGTGCGACCAAATGCCAAAACTGTATCAACAACTTGTGCATACTGTGGTGTGGGCTGTGGTGTTGATATAGGTATAACACCTAATACCAAAGGTTTAGTCGTTGATAAACTTAATGGTTGCCAATCGCATCCCGCAAATTTTGGCCGCTTATGCGTAAAGGGTAGTAACTTACTCAACACCTTAGATAATAACCAGAAATTAACTCAAGCTTCGATTGACTCAACACTTGTTTCAACAGAGGAAGCAACCGATTACGTAGCAACTCAGTTCCAAAAGATTATTAAAGAACATGGACCTGACGCCGTTGCATTTTATGTTTCTGGTCAATTACTTACGGAAGACTATTACGTCGCCAACAAGTTAATGAAAGGTTACATAGGTAGCGGCAATATTGATACAAACTCAAGGCTCTGTATGAGTAGTGCTGTAGCTGCATATAAAAGAGCCTTTGGTGAAGATATTGTTCCTTGTAGTTATCAAGACATTGAACATTGTGATTTGTTGATAATTACCGGCTCCAACATGGCTTGGACTCACCCCGTGCTATTCCAAAGACTTGAACGAGCGAGAGAAATTAACCCTGAGCTAAAAGTTATATGCTTAGACCCTAGAAAAACCGCCACAAGTGAGCTAGCTGATATTCACCTTCCAATAACTCCGTCTAGTGATGGTGGTTTTTTCAACGGATTATTGAGGTACCTCGTTGAGACGGATAGTTTGGATGAATCATTTATTGAGCAGCATACGAATCATTTTATTGAAGCTGCAAAAGCCGTAAAACCGTGGACAGTAAAAGAAGTAAGCACGTTTTGTGGTGTACCTGAATCGACATTAGAGCAGGTATATCAGTTGTTTGCCACTTCAGATAAAGTCGTTACGTTCTATTCCATGGGTATTAATCAATCTAATACTGGCGTCGACAAGTGCAATAGCATCATCAATTGCCATTTAGCGACTGGTAAAATAGGTAAACTTGGTGCAGGTCCATTTTCAATCACAGGCCAACCAAATGCGATGGGTGGCCGTGAAGTAGGAGGACTAGCTAACCAATTAGCATCACATTTGGATATCGACAATCCCCAGCACCAACGCTTAGTGCAGGAATTTTGGCAATCTCCTACGATCGCAACAAAATCAGGCCTCAATGCCACTGACCTTTTCAAGGAAATGAAGACTGGAAAAATTAAAGCTGTTTGGATAATGGCGACTAATCCAGTAGTAAGTTTGCCTGATCATCAGCAAATTCAACAGGCATTATCGCAATGTCCACTCGTTGTTGTGTCCGACTGTGCTGCAAACACTGATACATTGAGCTATGCAAACGTAAAACTACCAGCGACTGGCTGGCTCGAAAAAAATGGCACGGTGACCAACTCTGAAAGGCGTATTTCACGTCAGCGTGGCATAGTAAAGCCAGACGGTGATGCAAAACATGACTGGCAATTAATTTGTGATGTTGCCAAAAAAATGGGGTTTGATGGCTTTGATTACCAACACCCAAGTGAAATTTTTGCAGAATTTGCTGCGTTATCGGGTATGGCAAATCAAAGTGAACGTAAGTTTGATATTTCCGGGTTAGCAAACATTACTACAGAGCAATATGACGCGTTACAGCCAATACAATGGCCCATTAATGACAAGTACCCTAACGGTTGCCAGAACATCTTAAGTGACCTTTGCTTTTCTACGCCAACAAGAAAAGCGAATTTTATACCGATAACACCAAAACTGGCAGAGCTTCCTAAACAGGATCAGAGCGTATATCTGCTTAATAGTGGCAGGATTCGTGACCAATGGCACACGATGACACGAACAGGCGCAACACATAAGTTATTTACCACCCAAGACCAACCGTATGTGTCAGTAAGTCTTACCGATGCAAAACTAAATCGACTTAAAAACGACCAAATAATCGAACTAACGAACAAATTTGGCCAAGTTCATTTGCCTGTAAAGATCGATGTCAATCAGAAAGTAGGGGAGTTGTTTGTTCCAATTCACTGGAATCGACAGTTTGCTTCTAACGCAAACATAGCCTCGTTATATCCAACGATAATAGACCCAGTTTCAGGTCAGCCTCAACTAAAACAAACCCAGGTAAACATTGAAAAGTTGAACTTCGAAAAGTATGTGCAGGTATATGCTAGAACCTCAGTTAATACACCGGTCGATTACTGGCATAAGGTACAAGGAAATGGATTTGTTGGTTATAAAGCCGCTTGTTTTGAAGATGATAACCGACAAATTGACGTTTTAAAGCAAGCCATTGTTGGCATTTGGTATAGTTTTAAAAGTGATGATAAAGAAATATTCCTGTGCACATTAAATGACAAATTAACATGCTATTACGTTAAAACCAGTCAGTCACAACCATTAAATATGGCGTGGTTAGATCATATGTTCTCATTAGATAAGGTTGATTTTTCTGACATTCAATCTTTACTTATTGGTCAGCCAAGTGATGAGTTTTTACAAGGTAAAACGGTTTGTAGTTGTTTTAATGTGAGAGAAAAAACGATCGTTGACGCAATTAATAAAGGTTGTAACAGTGTTAATCAGCTAAGCGAAAAACTCAGCTGCGGAACCAAGTGCGGTTCCTGCAAACCTGAGTTAGAACAATATGTGAATAGATTTTCTAGTCGTGAACAGCCAATTGAATCATTACTAGATGTTGTAGAGCTTACGTAAATTTAGCATCGGCTAAGTCATTAACTAACTAATATCCTTTAGCTTTTTACGTTTACCGGATTGGTGACGTTCACGTAAATCGGAATCTATGTAACGGTCAGTGGTTGCCATTGAGGCATGGCCGGCATCATCCCTTACATGTTCTCTTGGGCGATGTTTTACGTCTTCAGAGATTCCCGTATGACGTAACCAGTGAACAGTCGCCGCTTGCAATTCATTAGCATCGTCCGCTAATCCATGGTTTTTCATTCGCTCAAAAGCTTGATTAAAGCAATACTGTACGACATTACGTATTTGTCGCGTTGATCTTATCGGTCCTTTACCTTTAAAACTTGTTACCAAGGGTTCATATTCACCCGGAATTGGCAGAGCAGGGAGCTTACGTGAGGCTCGATAACGCTTTAAGGCGAGTAACATTTCATCACTGACCGTTATTATTCTGTTTTTATTACCTTTACCCAATACATGAAACCACCAATTGTTATCATGATCTTTACGGAAATCCTGCATCATAGGCATAGAACGTTCATCAGCAACAAGCTCGGAAACTCGCAAATACATGGCATATAAACAGTTCATAATAAATAATGTACGTTCGTGTTCATCAGGGTTTTCATTAGCTAAAATTTCAGCAGTTTCAATGACATATTCCCACTGTAAATTACTAATTCGACGAATTTCTGCACGAGATTCTTTTTGAATAAACTTACTTTTTTGGCGAATTAACGCGACTGGGTTATGTTCGCAAATTCCTTCTTGCACGAGAAATTCAAAGAACGACGACAAGGCGGTAAACATCGCTTTAACGGCCGCTTGAGAAAGTTCATATCCAGAAACATCAGCTTCTTTACCGGCTTTAAACTCAGACTTGGAGACGCTAACAACAAACGGGCGCCAAGCTGTATTAACAATGCGCAGGCCAGCTTTAGATTTAAACCTTGCGACATTCTTAGTACCGATCCAATGTTTTGGTGGTGATTTGCAAAACTCAATATAGGCTTCAATATCAGAACGAACAAAAGTTGTAATTGAACGTTGCTCAACAAGCCAAGCCCATTGAATAAGACGTTCAATTTCACGGCGATAACTATTAAACGTTGCTTTAGAACCATTGTAGCTATACACAAACTTCAAACAGAATTCTAAATCCGTTTCTACATTTTTAATTTTTGTGATCGGGTCATTTAATTTAACATCGATGGATTTAAATGGATTTCCAATATATTCAAGGTTGTCGATAAACGGTTTAGGTGCAGGAATCTGTGCAGACATAAAAACAAGCTAATTTGGATTATTATTGATTTAGTAGGATATTACTTGATAAAACGGACTATTTCAATATTTCCGATATTCACAAATATCGGAAATAAAAGGTATATGTGATATCCCCTAAAGCCATCTAATTTATCTCATAGTCTTTGATTAACCAAATCTCGAAAAACAACCAAAAAAATACCCTCATTTTTTAAATTCTAGTGCCCAATCACACACAATTCTTTTCAGATTTCACGTAGCGCACGACAAATTTAACATAAAATCTACCTTTATCCCTTTATAAATAAGGCTTTCAAATACTTATGAATAAAATTAAACAACAGAGTTCTTAATTTTTTTACCATCTATTTGGATTGTGTTTGCAAAGGCAATTCCCATAACCAATTGGCAGAAGATGAATTGCGTTCAAAGTAAACAACAATGATTTGTTTAATGAAACAAAAAAGGCAGTCGATGGTTTAATGACTGCCTTTTTCGATATTGACCTAATATTTATTTAATCGGTGTTAGTTTTAAAGCCAACGCAGGATCTAATCGTACATTGTGCCAATTTATTCGCCAATCTAAATGTGGACCCGTTGAGCGACCCGTTGACCCAACTTTTGCAACAACTTGTCCTTGCTTCACTTTGTCACCAACGTTTACATGGCTTCCACTTAGATGCAAAAATGTTGATGAAATTCCTTGGCCATGATCGATAATCATCGTTCCTCCAGAATAAAACATATCTGGTACCCACATGGTTATCGTACCATCAGCAGGTGCTTTTACTGGATCACCCGTATTACCCGCATAATCTATCCCGTAATGTGGTGTTTTGGGAACGCCATTGTAAAAACGCTGACTGCCATACACGCCAGTAACAATACCGTCAATTGGTGCAATAAAACCACCTGCGAATGCCGTTAACTCGGAGCTAATTGCCCTTGCCTGCTTGACTTGCGCACTATCTTTACGTGCTCGTTCAACATTCTTGGGGTTGGGGTTCATTATCTTTTTAGCGATACCTTCAACCCGTTGAATTTTATATTCTCTTACCGATGGTGTTAGCGTCTTACTAACGGTTTCACCGCTTGGATAGGTTACGTTTACGGCAACGGGTTCTTTGTCATCTCGGCCAAAACCAAATGCAAAATCACCATTTTTTGATAATGGAATAACTTTCTTATCAATCGTGACGGTACTGCCAGGCTTTGTTTTCCCAACGATTAAGGAACCTTGAGTAACTTCACCAACTAGCTCAAGTTGGGCAAATGCAGGTACGCTAACAAACGCGACTGCACTGAGGCATAATGAAACTCCAAAAGATTTCGCAATATTACGCACTTGCAATAGCTCCTTTACCAACACCTTCAAACGCAACAACTTTGATGTCCGTATAAGGACGTAACTTTTTCAATTGACGTGCAATAAAGTCAGCTAAAAGCTCTACAGTTGAATCACAATCTACAACATCGATACGCTGCCTTTCTACTGCTATATCAAATCGACCTTGAGGCGCATCGTAAGCAAATGTATCAAACTCTTCATTGAGTTTAGACTTAGCGTGTTCAGACAACTCGACATTTTCATGTGAAATAGCATCATCTTCACTTGCAATGTAAATGTCTCTCCAGCGTTCACACCAGAGTTGTTCTAATTCGGTACTACGTTCATCGTTTTCGTATATTTCGATCGTCGAACGATGCCCGTGAGCAATTCTTTGACAGTTACCGTCATGCTTCTTTAAACCGTGCGTATAATGATATAGCTCGTCTTTAATATCTTCTGGGCGCAACGTAATATGCAAACCTTCAACATTTTCCGGCAAGCTTTGTTTGATGATCGACGTTATATGGGACGTAACAGATTCGATATCAATCGTAGCCGTGTCTATTTTGGCAAACGCTTGCTCAGGCGATTGAATATAATAACTGCCATTATCACTTTCAAAATCAACAAACTCATGTGCCTGGTGATAAGTAGAGTTAGACACTGAGAGTTTTGAAGATTGCATCGGTAACAGCAATTTATGATCAACAGCATCATCGATAATCGCTTTAATTTGCTTTTTAACGATGCCGAAGTCTAAGACCATACTCATTTCGTTGAGCGCACCATCTAATAACACATCAACAATCCAGCTTTCGCCAACAATTCCACGTTGTTCACATAAGTATGAAAAATCGATGACAGTTAGGTCTTTAACAAAAAGTTGCATAGCTTTCCTTAGGCTTTTACTTGCCATTGAATTTGTTCACCTGCACGAATAGGTACAACAACATCGCCACCAAAACTCAAAGTATTTGGAACATCCCAATCGCCCTTTTCCAACGTTATCGTGTCGGTATTTACTGGCAAATTGTAGAACTTAGGACCATTAAGGCTTGCAAAGCCTTCAAGGTTTTCTAACTTCCCTTCAACATCAAACACTTCTGCGTAAAGCTCAATGGCCGCGTGGGCGGTATATGCACCAGCACAACCACAAGAAGATTCTTTCGCGTGTTTAGGATGAGGAGCAGAATCTGTACCCAGGAAGAATTTATCACTTCCAGATGTTGCCGCCTCAATAAGCGCTTGTTGGTGAATATTACGTTTTAATATTGGTAAACAGAAATAATGAGGACGAATCCCACCAACCAACATGTGATTTCTATTGAATAGTAGATGATGTGCCGTGATTGTTGCCGCAACATTGCTACCCGCTGATTTTACAAACTCTACGGCATCTTTAGTTGTGATGTGCTCTAGTACAACTTTCAACTCTGGATACTTAGCCACGAGTGGTGACAAAATGGTATCAATAAACACCTTTTCGCGATCAAAGATATCAATATGATTATCTGTGACTTCACCATGAATCAATAGTGGCATTTCACAAGCCTGCATTTGTGCAACGACGGCGTCAATATTATTGATATCCGTTACGCCTGAAGACGAGTTTGTTGTTGCACCTGCTGGGTACAATTTCGCTGCGTATACGATACCAGACTCTTTCGCGTCGATAATATCTTGTGGTGTTGTTTGGTCAGTAAGGTATAGCACCATTAATGGTGTAAAATTCTCACTGTGGTTTTGTGCCTGTATACGGTCGTAATAACCTTTTGCCATTTCTGCATTCACAACTGGTGGTACGAGGTTAGGCATTACAATTGCACGACCAAAATAACGGCTAACGTCTTTCACCGTATCAACTAAAACTTCACCATCGCGTAAATGAATATGCCAATCGTCAGGTCTAGTAATTGTTAATGTTGTCATCTGGTCTTCCTATAAGTAATTCTTGGTATCTTATTGAATAAATTAAACTTTACTTGGTAACGCGTTACTAAAAACTATCTTCGCTACCGGTATTTTCCTCTAAAAGTGCAAGCAACTGCGCCTTAAGATTAGGTGGCACTTTATGAATGGTTAATGTGTCTGCTGCTTTATTATAGACAACGTCTTGACCAAAGTGGCTACGTTCAAAACTAACGCTGATTCCGTTACCGTAACCAGAATACTTTGTCACTTTATTGATAACGGCTTGATCATGTGGAAAGTTCTCTTCAAGTGGGTAAGCTTGGTCTTGACAGAATTTGTAAAAGTCAGTCTCTTCACTTTCACTTGGTAACACTTCACCAAGTGCTTTAATCGAAACCTCCTGCCCCGACTCTTTCTGCTCTTTACAGTAGCTTAGCAGCTCTTTACGCGCATTTTGTTTTTCTTCTGCATTGAGTTGATTCGTTGAAACGTAATCCTCGACAGCTTGAACAAGTGTTAAACTTTGCTCTTTAGCGTCCACCCCTTCTTCACAATGAAGGTACTCTAAAAAGAAGTCTGCAACTTTTCTACCTGCCCGCCCTTTTATGAAAGAGATATACGATTTATTTTGTGCATTTTGTAAATAATCAAAGAGATCGATCCGAGCGGCTAATTGTAACTTAGCAGTATCTAAATGCTTATCTGCAGAAATATTTAGTTCACCATCGACACTATAATGCTCAGTGACAGGGATGATCGCAGTGAATAGGTAGCGCCCGCCCATAAATTCATAGTGACAGATAACTAAATAGCCTGACTCAACTAACTCATATTTATCTAGTTCTTGTTTTAAACGTTCTGCTGCGTCTACGGCAAACTGGCTGAAGGTTTCTTCGTCATCTAAGTAGCGACCTAATAACTCATCAAAGCCTAATTTATCGCCTTCTGCAGGCATCGAATTAAACTTCGCATAGGCTTTAGAGCCTTTTCCGTTATATAAATGGTGTAAAACATCTACAAAACTGTTAAGTTTTTCAGTAACTTCGATGTTTTCAGGACCGAATTGTAAATTCGCCTCTGAGCTTTCGTCTAGCTTTGAAATAAAATGCAAAGCAATATTTTTTATTAGTAAACTCATAAATTGTCTGGTGTTATATCGTTATCTGTTTTGTTAAACTATCGGTTATTAAACTTTTTATCTAAAACCAAATTATGCCTATTGTATCTAAGTATTCTAACGAACGTGTAGAAAAAATTATCGATGATTTAATGAAAGTGTTGGCAGACGAGTCTGCTACAGCTGATCTAGCACTTATGTGTTTAGGTAATGCTGTGACTGAAGTTATTTTAAATCAAGTGCCTGAAGGCCAACGAGCTCAAATAACTCAAAACTTTGCGAATGCACTTAAACAATCAATTAAATCATAATAAGAAGTATCTATGGCAACAATTGTATCAAAGGACTACAGTAAAAAACTATTAAAGTTAATTAGTTGGAGCCATTGGTTCACGTTTTTTAATATTGCGATAGCAATTATGTGCTCTGTGATATATATCGTAAGCGAGCCATTACCTGAATCTTTGCTTGGTCAAGTGTACTTATTCGCTAATTGGTTTAGCCATATGGCGTTTATTACCTTTTTAGCGTTTGTACTCATTGTATTCCCGATCACCTTATTATTGCCATATACTCGATTCATTCGTGCCAGTGCATCAATTGTATTTACAATTTACATCATGCTCTTGGTACTTGACGGCTATATATACAGTCAACTTGGCTATCACATTAACAGCTCATCAAGTGACCAAATATTAGCCGTTATTAATTCTCAAATTCAGGCAAATAGTCGAGCCTTTTGGTTTACGGCTGTAGTCTTATGTCTTTTAGCGCTCAGTGTTCAATTGGTTATTTCCAACTATGCATGGAAACATTTAGAACAGCTACAAAAAACTAAATTTGCGAAGTATTTTGTACACTCGTTTGTTGGGTTGTTTTTCTTCAGCCACATCACCCATATTTGGGCAGATGCGAATCTTGAATACGATATTTTACGTCAAGATAATGTCTTACCGCTATCCTACCCTTTAACCGCTAAAACATTGCTAACCAAATATGGTATGTTTGATAAAAATGCGTATTTAGAACGTCGCACTGACCCACTAAAATTGTCTAATGAAATCAAGCAATATCCTAATTTTTCTGGTGTGTGTGAGGCTCCTGCAACGACAGACCGTGTATTTATTTTGCTAACAAAAAATGCCTTAACTCAGAAAAATATAAACCAATTTAGTCAACGAACTCACCAGCAAACCACTAAATTACTTCGCCATACAGATAGTGCGAAAACAGAGGATGCATGGTTCAATTTGTTTTATAGTTTGCCAACGATTTATCAACAAAATGTTCTTGAACAAAATGTAAAACCAATACTCTTGCAAGTCATTGGCAGCAATGGCCTGAAAACGAGTTTGACTTACGTTGGTGATGGTAATAATGAGTTACCAAGTTGGCTAGTTCAATCTGCGGATTCAGTTGAAAGTATTTCGGATATAGCGCCATTTATATCTGCCAATCACTTTAAACAGGTAGAAAAAGGTCTTCACGTGATTTATTTCGATCAGGAAGACAACTATCAGTATCAAGTGTTTGTCGACGCGCTACTTCTGGCACAAAAGCAAAACCGTCAAAATGATATAGTTTATGTCTCTCGTATTGGTAACGACTCGTTGTCAGATAGTCTTTCAATGAAACCTGCGTTATTGATTACACCAAATATAAAACGTGCAGATGTTAGTCAGCGCACCAATCATATGGATATTGTGCCGACGTTGATGAATGAGTGGCTAATGTGTGACTTAGAGGAAAGCAAGTACAGCGTTGGTCATTCATTACCATCGATAAAAACCAATCGCGTATTGGCTAATACAAATGAACAAGGAATTATGGTGTTTGACAAAGACAGATCAGTTTTTGTCGATCAAAACTCAAACTTCCAAACGTTTTCACAGCGCCTTGGTCAACCGATTATGGATGATAAGGATTTTCCATTATTGATCGATGGCATACATTACATTAATCAATTTTCGGTCAGCAAAAGCAAACAATTTGGCCAATCGAACAACGAATAACCAGTTGATTCCTAAAATAAAGCATCTGTATTGATTTTGAATGCCAAACCGTTAATATGGTTTGGCATTTTATTTATCGGGATATAGCGCAGTCTGGTAGCGCGTGCGTCTGGGGGACGTGAGGTCGCAGGTTCAAGTCCTGCTATCCCGACCACTTCATCTTAATCTGCTTGAATAACCTCAATATCACCAACAGCCTTGTATGTTGACGGCTTATCAACTTTCTGAGCATATAATTTAGTAGGTAAGTTTGGTGTTAACAAATCAGAGAATTCATCAACATCCTGCTTTGAGGGGTTTAACCAATCGTTATATCGATGCTTCGGAACAATCAACGGTGATGCTTTACTGTGAATATGTGCCAGCTTTTGATGTGGCGGTAATGTAATAACTGAGCAAGATGTGATGAGTTTGTCATCGTACTGCCACTGTTTATATAAACCACCTAGGCAAATGTATTCCCCTTCCTCAACTGTGAAGTCGACATAATGAATTGGTTTCTTATTAACGAACTCTGTTTCACCAAACCCTTTTACTGGGATTAAACATCTGTTTTTTCTAAATGCCTGGTATCCCGCAGCGCGCGGCACATTGAGTTTGTCGTAGCGAGTATTAAAAGAAGTGTATTTAGATGGCACCATCTTTTGGTCTTGCTTATCAAGCAGTAACCACCATATCGCATTGTCCAGATATCGCTGCTGATTTGCTTCAACAATAATAGATACGTCGTCTGTTGCTTTGATAAAGCGTTTAAAGATTTGCTCATGTGGGTTTAACACATTGAGCTCTTGAGATGCCTTTGAAACCGACCTAGCGTATGTATTTAACCTACCGCACATAGCATTAACACTTGAAACTAAGAAAATATGAATGGCTGTATATTAACGCATGAAATTCAATGTTCATATTGAAGAATACATTTCTGAGTATTCATCCAAAATATCGCCGTAATCATCTTCGGACAGACCCAGTACATCAAGAACCGGCGCCTCAAACGTAGGCCAGTCAGCAGACAATTTATACCGTTTTGCAACTTCTACCATATTTTCCGCGGCCTTAAGTGCAGCAAACGCTAATTGTGTTTTGTGGTCGCCCGCATGGTATAGACCATTAACATCATGATGTTGAAGGATTATTTGACAGATATCCTTAGGAAGGTGCCAAGAGGTAGCGATAAAATACCCAAGAATTGCATGGTTTGTTCGATAAGCAGCCTCTTCAAGGGCTATTGAATTGGTGTTTTCTTCATTAGCTTTAATCAACAAATTTTTGTAGTCGTCATACTTTCCTGCGAGTAATGGAATACCACAATCTTCGAACAGTCCGACTGTATATAGCATATCAATTGGGAGTTCATTTTTAATGTTATTGCCAATGAACGTCATTGCATTTGCCAGGTCTTGTGCATCATCCCAAAATCGCTCCATTGAAATGCAGTATGCCCCTTTATAAGACTGTTTTAATAGTGTCGACGTTACCAACGCATTAATCGTGTTGATCCCCAGCATCATGACGGCTTGCTTTATTTCCGAAATACGTCGGCTCATTCCATAGAATGGCGAATTAATAATTTTGAGAATAGTGGCACTCAAACCAACATCACTCGCAATTAAATTTTATATCTGCGTTATGTCTGGTTCATCTTCAGCCGCAAGCGATTGAATTTCGGTGAGGATATCGGGTTTGACTGGGACTTGGTAGCTTGAGGTTATCTCATTGATTTTATCTTCGGTTAAATTGATCATACTTCGCTCCTGAAGAACACTCCATTGATTTGGTTCCTCATATGAGTATAGAAGCGATTTGTCATTTGGTGATGTTTTCAAACAAAAAAGCCAGCATGGATGCTGGCTTTATTAAGTAGGTGTACTCTTTAACTTTGTGCTAACGCAATTGCCTCTTTGGCAAGTTGAGTAATCTTGTCCCAATCTTTGTTCTTTACAATGTCATCTGACACTAACCAAGAACCGCCGCAGCAAGCTACGTTTTTTAATGCAAGATAATTTTTTACGTTATTAACGTTAATACCGCCTGTTGGACAGAATTTAATATCAGGAAATGGACCACCAATACTTTGAATCGCCTTCACACCACCAGACGCTTCTGCTGGGAAGAACTTAAAGTGATCATAACCATAGTCAATGCCGTCCATTAACTCAGAAATCGATGAAATACCCGGAATTAACGCAATATTTCCTTCATTACCGGCTTTTAATAGATCCTTAGTTAAACCAGGACTAATCGCAAACTTAGCACCTGCATCAGCTGACGCTTGCAGTAACTCGCGATTCGTTACAGTTCCTGCACCAACCACCGCGTCAGGGAGCGCCTTTGCTATAGTTTCAATCACTTGTAATGCAGACGGTGTACGTAGTGTAACTTCTAATACTTTTACATCTGCGGCAAGTAACGCTTGAGCAATTGGAAGCGCATCTTCAACATCTTCAATTACCAACACAGGCACAATAGGACCCATTGCAAATAAATCTTGCGGCATAATTTGCCAATTCTTAGTCACGTTATAAATCCTCTTTAAGCTGCTGGCACAAATAAGCACAGGCGCCAAGTAAACCTGGTTGTGCCTCTGTGATGACATATGTTGGAATATTTTGGTTAAATGGACTCAGGCGCCCTTTTTCTTCAAAGCGAGTTCTAAATTCACTTTGCTTTAAAAACTCTATAAATCTAGGCACGATGCCACCGGCAATATAAACGCCACTAAAACTACTTAGTGTCAGCGCTAAATTACCTGCGAAGCTGCCTAAAATTTTGCAAAACTGCTCTAGTGCTTCAAGACACAAATCATCAGACTTATCGAGCGCTGCAGCTGAAATTTCATGAGCGGCTAACGACTTTGCCTCAACACCTTTGTAGTCAGCTAGCGCTTGATAAATCTGTTCGATTCCAAGACCGGAAAGCAATTGTTCATATGAGACATGGCTGTACTTTTTCAATAAGAAACGAAGAATCGCTGCTTCTGTTTCGTCAATAGGTGCGAAATCGACGTGACCGCCCTCGCCGCCCAAGCTGATCCAGCCGTGCTCACTCGGCACGACATTAGCTACGCCAAGCCCAGTTCCAGGACCACAGATTGAAATAGGACGATTAGCAAGCGCCTCACCACGGCCAATTTGAACCTTTTGTTCATCCGTTAAAAATGGAACAGCGTGAGCGATTGCTGTGTAATCATTAATAACAAACAAATTTTTCAGATTTAACGTATCTTTTAACTCAGTTTTCGAAAACTGCCATGGCATGTTGGTCATAACAACAAGATCTTGCTCAACAGGACACGCAATTGCTAAACAAACATTCAACGTTGTTTCTGATAACCCATTACCTGCTAAATAATGTTTGAATACATCAGCAAGCGAAGGAAAATCACGACATTGGAAAACTTCAATCGCATTTATCGTGTTATTGTCCACAACTTGGCCGATACGAATATTCGTACCACCAATATCAGCAACTAAATTAGTAATTTGATGAGCCATGTTTATTTGTTTTCCGCTAAGTAATTATCGTCAAATAATGAACATGCACCCGTATCAGCGGTACTCAAATTTCTTCTCATAGAACCAAATAACTCGCGTCCCATGCCAACATGGTGCAGATTTACTTGGCAATTTGAACCTTCACGCTTCGCGAGTTCTTCATCACTAACCATTAACGTTAACTCGCCAGTTTCACCGTTCAATTGGATCATATCGCCATTTTGAACTTTAGCGATCAAACCACCGTCTAGTGCTTCTGGGCACAAATGAATTGCCGCTGGGACTTTACCCGATGCGCCAGACATTCGACCGTCGGTAACTAAAGCAACTTTAAAACCTTTATCTTGTAACACGCCTAAAGGAGGAGTTAGTTTATGCAACTCAGGCATACCGCGTGATTTTGGACCTTGAAAACGTACAACCGCGACAAAATCTTTTTCTAATTCACCGGCTTTAAATGCAGCTTCAAGCTCATGTTGATCTTCAAAGACTACAGCAGGTGCACTAACAATTTCGCTTCCTGGTCGCAAAGAAGACGTTTTGATTACGGATGTACCTAAATTTCCTTTAAGCACTTTTAAGCCGCCATCTTCTTTAAATGGTTTTGCAACGCTTGCAATAACTTCATCATCACCAGATTCTGTTGCACCATCTACCCAAACTAATTCGCCATCTTGTAGCACGGGTTGTTGAGTATAACGACGTAAGCCTTTACCACAGATAGTTTCTACATCCTCATGTAGTAATCCTGCATCAAGTAATTCTTTAAACAGTAGTGCCATACCACCAGCCTGGTGGAAATGGTTAATATCAGCATGCCCATTCGGATAAATACGTGTGATTAAAGGCACAGCATCAGAGATATCACTGAAGTCTTGGAAATCAATAATAATGCCAGCAGCACGCGCAAACGCAATAATGTGCATGGTTAGATTAGTTGACCCACCTGTCGCTGTTAATCCAACAATCGCATTAACGATTGAACGCTCATCAATCATCTGACCAACTGGCATGTAATTACCAGCTTGCGATGTTAATCGTGTAACTTGACGTGCAGCGGCTTTGGTAAGCTCTTCACGAAGCTGAGTATTTGGCGCAACAAAAGATGAACCAGGTAAGTGCAAGCCCATGATCTCAACCACTAATTGGTTCGAGTTTGCTGTACCGAAGAAGGTACAAGTACCTGCACTATGATAAGAAGCAGATTCAGCTTCAAGTAATTCGTCCTTGCCTACTTCGCCTTTAGCAAATTGTTGGCGAATACGGGCTTTTTCTTTGTTTGGTATACCTGAAGGCATTGGACCGGCAGGAACAAATACAGTAGGCAAATGACCGAACGTCATACTCGCAATTAAGAGACCTGGTACGATTTTGTCACAAATGCCAAGCATCAACGCGCCATCAAACATGTTATGTGACAATGCAACAGCTGTAGACATGGCAATAACGTCACGACTCATTAAGCTCAAGTCCATTCCAGGTTGACCTTGAGTAACGCCATCACACATTGCTGGTACACCACCAGCGAACTGTGCAACACCACCGACATCTGAAACAGCTTTTTTAATAATATCTGGATAACTTTGATAAGGCTGATGCGCACTAAGCATATCATTGTACGAAGAGACAATCGCTACATCAGCGTGGTTCAACCCTCGAAGTTTCGCTTTGTCCTCTTTACCACAAGCAGCGAAGCCATGAGCCAAGTTACCACAAGAGAGGCCTGCACGATGCACCACTTCAGACTTTGCTGCTGCGATCTTAGCTAAGTAGGCAGCTCGTGTATCTTTACTACGCGCTTTAATACGCTCAGTAATTGCTAAAATATCTTTATTCATAATTTACTCTGCCCAAAAAATATCGGTATTCGTCGCTTCACCGTTTAAAAACGCACGGATTGGCATTTCAAAGTGATCTTCACTCGCTAATGCTTTATCTAACACAGCTTTCTTGCTCTCTCCACAGATGTGTAGAATGGTATTTTTTGCTGTCGCAAGGTGTGCAAAGCTGAATGAAATACGTTGATGAGGAGCTGTCGTAGGCTGAACTGACAACAATGGCTCAGCGTCTGCCGCAAAACCTTGTTTTATCTCATCACTACAAGGAAATAGCGATGCTGTGTGGCCGTCTTCACCCATACCTAAAATAAGCACATCAAAAGGAAGAACCTGAGCGCGTGCTTGTACGTTTAGCGAAGCTAACACATCAGCGGTCAATTCTTCACCTTGTTTGATATGGAAAAATGTTGCAGCTTTTGCGTTTGCTTGTAATAAATTTTCATGAACTAAGCGAGTATTGCTGTCACTTGATTCAAAAGTGACCCAGCGCTCATCAGCAAGCGTCACTGTAATTTTGTCCCAAGCTAAATCCATGTTCGCTAATTTTTCAAATAAACCTTTTGGCGTAGAACCACCTGAAACAGCGATACTTGCACGGCCATTAGCTTCAACAGCATTTGATAAAATACTACCGATATGGCTCGCAAGTTGCTCATCTAACTCTGTACGAGATGTAAATTCATTTAACTGATACATATTATTCAACCCACTGTCTATCATCACGAGCTATTAACGAAATTGAAGAAACAGGACCCCACGATCCCGCGGCGTATGGTTTCGGACGGTCATTACTTGACTGCCATGCATCAATAATACTATCTGCCCATACCCATGCAGCTTCTACTTCATCTCTGCGCACAAACCATGATTGGTTACCATTAATGACTTCAAGCATTAAGCGCTCGTACGCATCAACAACACGCATATCTTCATACGTTTCAGAAAAGCTCAAGTCTAATTTGTTTTCATGGATGTGAAGCTGAGAAGCAATACCAGGAATCTTGTTCATGACCTCAAGTTCAACACCTTCATCGGGTTGAAGACGAATCGTCAACTTGTTAGCCGGCAAATCGTCATAGCTCTCTTTAAAGATATTATGAGGTTGCTCTTTGAAGTGAACTACAATCTCACTGTGTTTTGCTGGCATACGTTTACCGGTTCTTAGGTAAAACGGAACGCCAGTCCAACGCCAGTTATCAATCTCTGCTTTAATCGCAACAAAAGTTTCGGTATTGCTATCTTTATTAGCACCCTCTTCCTGCAGATAACCAGGTACCGGACCACCATTTAAAAAGCCTTCAGTATATTGACCACGTACCGTCTTTTCTTTTACGTTGTGACGATCAATCGGTAATAAGGCTTTTAGCACTTTAAGTTTTTCATCGCGAATACTATCTGCACCTAGATCAGCTGGCGGCTCCATTGCTAACAACGACAGGATTTGTAGAAGGTGGTTTTGAACCATATCGCGCATTTGGCCTGCTTCATCATAAAAGCCCCAACGCCCCTCAATACCAACACTTTCTGCAACCGTGATCTGAACATGATCAATATGATTGCGGTCCCAGTTATTTGTGAACAGTGAATTAGCGAAACGAAGCACCAACAAGTTTAAAACCGTTTCTTTACCTAAATAGTGGTCGATACGATAAATTTGATTTTCTTCAAAATAGCGAGAAACTTGATCATTGATAATTTTTGATGACTCTAAACAATGTCCAATTGGTTTTTCCATAACCACACGTACATCAGGCGTGTTTAACTTGGCATGGTTCAAACCATCACAAATATCACCGTAGATAGAAGGAGAAGTAGAAAAATAAAAAACACGAGTATCACTACCCTTATCTAAGGTAGTAGCCAAACCTTCAAATGATGTAACATCTTTAAAGTCCATCTTTTGATACACTAAACGTGCTACAAATCGTTCTAACACAGATTCGTCAAGGCCTTCTTTTACAAAGGTAGAAAGGCTTTCTCTGACAAGTTCTACAAACTCATCACTGGTAACATCGTTTCTCGCTGCTGCGACGACATGACTGTCTTCGTGCAGTAAACCTGCGAGATCTAATTGATAAAGAGCCGGTAATAATTTGCGGCGAGATAAGTCACCTAGCGCACCAAAAATAACGATCTCTGTGGCTACATGTTGTTCGTTGTTTTTCATTAGTTATTCTCTAATTTACAGCGTTTAACTCAACTATACTGAGCATAATCTAACGCTACTTTATGGATCAGTAAAGCGTTTTTTGTAATTTTACTACATTTTAGAAAAAACTGATGTTTTCATGGATTGAGACACTATTTTATGGTGTTTATTTATTAAACATTTGCAAGTATTTAGTTATTTGCATTATATTAACGTTTAATTATGAAAATAAATTTCACTTTTAACTAAAAAAGTGCGAAACTTTATTACAAATTATAAAAAGATCTAGGGTCATAGATTCATGAATATATTAGAAAAGATCGCTAACGAACTTGACACTTTCAGTAAATCTGAGCGAAAAGTCGCTGAAGTGATCCTCGCTTCACCAAGTACAGTTATACATGCAAGTATAGCTGCCCTCGCTAAACAGGCTAATATTAGTGAGCCGACAGTTAATCGATTTTGCCGTCGATTAGATACTAAAGGTTACCCAGATTTTAAACTTCACTTAGCGCAAAGTTTGGCTAACGGTACACCTTATGTTAACCGTCACGTCGATGAAAATGACAGCGCTGATGAATACACAGCGAAAATCTTTGAATCGACCATGGCCAATCTTGAAATGGCTCGTAAAAGTTTAGATTCATCAATGATCAACCGTGCGGTAGATCTGTTAACTCAAGCTAACAAAATATCGTTTTTCGGTTTAGGCGCGAGTGCTGTTGTTGCCCATGATGCACAAAATAAGTTCTTCCGCTTCAATGTGCCTGTTGTTTATTTTGATGATGTTTTAATGCAACGTATGAGTGCGATTAACTCAACGCAAGGCGATGTTGTGGTTGTGATTTCTCACACAGGTAGAACGAAGTCACTTGTTGAAGTTGCTAGCCTTGCTAAAGAGAATGATGCAACCGTCATTGGGATCACAACGGAAGGTACGCCACTAGCAAAAGAATGTTCTATTGTTTTATCAATGGATGTTGCTGAAGACACGGATCTTTACATGCCAATGTCGTCTCGTATTGCGCAATTAACACTAGTTGATATTTTAGCGACTGGTTTTACCCTTCGTCGCGGTACCAAGTTTAGAGATAACCTTAAGAAAGTGAAAGACAGCTTACGTAGTTCACGATTCGATAGAAAAGAATAATTTTCACAAGAGCTTAACGAACCATCGCTAAGCTCTTTTTTTAACAGATAACCCAATCAAAGAGTAAATCATGCTTAGAAGAACTAAAATTGTTGCTACTTTAGGCCCAGCAACAGACGATAGAGAAACACTCAAAAAAGTATTAGCCGCAGGTGTAAACGTTGTTCGTCTTAACTTTTCACACGGTTCACCAGAAGATCATATCCAACGTGCAGAAATGGTGCGTGAAATCTCAAAAGAACTTGGAATTTATGTTGGTATTTTGGGCGATCTACAAGGCCCAAAGATCCGAGTTTCAACCTTTAAAGACAATAAGATTCAATTGGCGATTGGCGACAAATTTGAATTAGATGCCCTACTTCCTAAAGGTGAAGGTACACAAGAAAAAGTCGGTATTGATTACAAAGCACTTCCACAAGATGTAAATGCTGGCGACATTCTTCTATTGGATGATGGCCGTGTACAATTAAAAGTATTATCAACGACAGACACGTCTGTAATGACAGAAGTAACTGTTGGTGGTCCGTTATCGAATAATAAGGGTATTAACCGTAAAGGTGGTGGTTTATCAGCAGCAGCATTAACAGATAAAGATAAGGCAGACATTAAACTAGCGGCAAAAATAAAAACAGACTTCTTAGCGGTTTCTTTCCCAAGGGATGCTGCAGATATGCGTGAAGCACGTTTATTAGCGCAAGAAGCCGGCTGTGACACACGATTAGTTGCTAAAGTAGAACGCGCTGAAGCAGTAGCTGACGACGAGACACTTGACGGTATCATTTTAGCATCAGACGTTGTGATGGTAGCACGTGGTGATTTAGGTGTAGAAATTGGTGATGCAGAGCTTGTTGGCACTCAAAAACGAATGATTGCTCGCGCTCGTCAATTGAACCGTGTCGTGATCACAGCAACGCAAATGATGGAGTCAATGATCAGTAGCCCAATGCCAACACGTGCTGAAGTAATGGATGTTGCGAATGCAGTTTTAGACGGTACAGACGCGGTGATGCTTAGCGCAGAAACGGCCGCAGGCGACTATCCTGTGGAAACTGTAGAAGCGATGGCAAATGTATGTGTAGGCGCAGAGAAGCAGCGTTCAGTGAATACGTCAAAACATCGTCTTGATTTAACCTTTTCTGAAGTATCAGAAACGATTGCCTTATCTGCGATGTACGCGGCTAACCATTTAGACGGTGTGACGGCAATCATTGCGTTAACTGAATCAGGTCAAACAAGTAAGATTATGTCTCGCATTACTTCTGGTTTACCGATCTATTCATTATCACGTCATGCGAAGACACTAACAAAGACAGCAATTTATCGCGGCGTCTATCCAGTTGAATTTGATTCAACTCACTGTTCGAATGACAGCCTATCAAATGAAGTATTGAAAGCGCTTGTTGATAACAAGCACCTAGCACTTGGCGATAAAGTCATTTTTACTCATGGTGACATGATGGAAACAGTTGGTGCAACCAATACACTCAAAATATTGAAAGTGACCAAAGGTCACAAATAAAAACCAGTCATATATCCCTGATAAAAAGCACGGTATCTACCGTGCTTTTTTTTATGCCTGCAATAAGGTAAATCTCACTCAAAACTTTGTGTTATTCATTAAACGAAAACCTATACCGAACTAAATTCGAATAATCGAAATCGTCAACTTTTCATAGATCTCCACGCTATAAACAACTGCAAAATAAAATTCGGCACCCAAATATATGCAGAACTTTAGCCCTAAGACAAAACACAGTAACCCCCCTAATAACCCCCAATTTCACTGATCTCTAGACAATTAACACCTTAGTACATTAGCTCTCATCTTATTACCTTTTTAAAAGCCTTTTATTAAAAGTAAGGACTTACTAGGAGTTATCAGGGTTATCAATCTAAACAACGACGGGGTTATCAGAGTTATTACCTAGCGATTAGATAGGGTTACTGGAGTTATCAACAATTGACAAACAAGAGTTACCAGGGTTACCATAAAGTTAATCTAAGGAGATACAAATGAACTACCCTTTTTGCTTTTTACCAACCATTAATACCGACACTATGGTAGTGACCGTACCTGACATTCCTGGGTGTCAAATTAACGCTTCAAATTTTGAAGAAGGATTCGAGAAGATTAAAACAGCGATAGGTGAACATCTCTCAATTTTGGCTGAGTATGGCGAAGCAATACCTCATGCAACAAACGTTGTTGATCTGCAAAATCAATTTGCACAAAAGAATGTTTTACTTTGGGGAATGCACCAAGTGGACATAACGCCGTATCTTGGCAAAAGCCAGAAAATAAATGTTACGTTGCCAGAGTTACTTATTAGAAAAATAGATGATCGGGTTTCAGTTTCAACTGATTACCCTTCTCGCTCTGGTTTTATTGCCCAAGCTTGTATCAAAGAGTTGAACCAATAGTTAGGCCTGAGCATGTCATTCAAGGTTCAACCAAGTTAGAATATGAATGAAGTTAAAGATTGGAAAAGTTATGACTAAAAAAAATTTATTGTTGCTAAGTAGCTCACGCGTTGAAGACACACCATATTTAGATCATGCAAAAGAGATGATTGCTGAACACTTAGGACAGATCAAAGAAGTTATCTTTATTCCCTATGCTGGCGTAACGATAACCTATGATGAATACAAGCAGATGGTGCAATCAGCACTAGAGGACAGCGGGATTACCATAAAAAGTATTCACGAATATGATAACCCTGTTGATGCTATACAAAATGCGCAAGCGATAGCTATCGGCGGCGGAAATACATTTAGATTATTGCACCAGTTATATGAGAACGGTCTAGTTCAGGCTATCCAAGATAAAGTTGCTCATGGAACCCCATACATTGGCTGGAGCGCAGGCTCTAATGTCGCAGGTGCAACGATTCGAACGACAAATGACATGCCGATCATTGAGCCGCCTAGCTTTAACGCATTAAACCTTGTTAACTTTCAGATTAACCCTCATTACACAGACTACACACCACCAGGTCACAATGGTGAAACGCGAGAACAACGACTACAAGAGTTTATGGTGTTAAATCCTACCACTCACATTGTTGGCATTGTTGAAGGTACTGCGATCAAAATGTCAGGCAATCAGATCAAACTGATTGGCGGGAAAGATGGTTTCTTGTTTTTAAATGGAGAGAAAACCAAAATTGCTGACGGTTACGACTTAACCGCCATCAACTAGCACTTATGCGTCAATTAGCTGCGTAATAGACAATTGTTGCGCAGCATCTTCTACCGTTGCACAGTGTTCGACAACCCCTAAACACGGCGAATCAAACAACTGCCTTAATTCATTAAGATTTTCTGTTAAATACGGCATAGTATCGATACAGTTTGCAACCCAACCAATACATTCAAGTCCATCAGCCTTAATTGTTTCGTAGGTCAGTTGCGCGTGATTAAGACAACCCAATTTCATATTTACGATCAATATGACTTTTTGGTCAGTCTGCTGAACAAATTCTGACATAAAACGACCTTCCCCCAACGGTAAACGCCACCCACCAGCTCCTTCAGTAACAATGTAGTCAGCCTTTTCACTTTTGAGCGTTTTGAATAACTGTGTAATTTGCTCTGGAGAGATCTTTTTACCTTGAGTGGACGCTGCAATATGTGGCGCGATAGGCTCTTCAAAGGCGATCGGATTTACCTGTTGAATAGTTTGATTGGCGTTGGCATATTCGCATAATAATCTTGCGTCTTCATTGATCAATACACCATTTATATTTTCACAACCCGCAGAAACAGGCTTAAATGCTAATGTTTTTCCATGTTTTTGAAGCAAATGGACTAATGCACAACCCACAAAGGTTTTACCTGCATCAGTATCTGTTGCAGTAATAAAATATTTTTTCATCGTTATTTAATAATTTAACTTAACTAACATTGCAGAACACAATGCATATGTTGCTGGATAGATCCCTGAGGGCTCGCGAAAATCTTCATACGCTAGGGTCATCTTGCGCCACTTGTCTTTTCCTGCGAGGCCTTTGTTACTTTTATTGGGTACATGATTGGCACCTAAGCCTTTCAATTCATGGGCTAAATGACGCACATTCTCATATTCAAGCGCGATATCTTGCTGTTTAACTTCAAGTAGATCAAAATCAACTGATTCAATGTCATGAATTAAACTTTCCTTTGTTTTGAAGTCAATAACATGTTTCTCATCATCCACTTGAGCCCATGCTGATTTTAACTCAAACAAGGTTCCATCAACGAGTGTTGATACAATAAACAATCCGCCAGGCTTCAAAACACGCTTTATTTCGTTGAGTAAATCGATGAGTGGATTACACCATTGGATAACTAAGTTTGAATACACAACGTCTAAGCTATTATCTAAAAACGGCAGTGACATTGCGTTAGCGTTAACCAAATGAATATCTTGATTACGATTTTCACTCGTATAGGCGAGCATATCTTTAGATAAATCTAAACCGATGACTGTCTCAAATCGTGTCGCTAAGATATCAGAGAAAAATCCTGTTCCACACCCTAAATCTAACACGGTTAAGTCATGTCGATTTGGTAACCAGGGCAATAAATGTTTGCCAGAAAAGCGCTGAAGACGTGCCGAAACATCGTAAGAAGCTGAAGCTGACCCGAAATTTTGTGCGATTTTTTGTTGTTGATGCTTTAAAACCACTACACCAAAGCCTTGTTAATTTCTTTTGCTAACCTAATGATATCCTTAACATTATGGTTCTCACATATAGTAACGCGTAACCTTGAAGTTCCCTTAGGTACCGTTGGAGGTCGTATCGCCGTTAGCCAAAATCCTGCCTCTGCCAATTGCTTACTAACCGTTAATGTTTTTTCTTCGTCACCAATAACAATTGCATGGATCGAACCATCTGTTGGTAGCAACGAAATACTTGAGTCTAGTTCATTTTTAAAAACTTGACTCAAATCTTTGATTTTTTCTCTTCGCCAAGGTTCATTTTTTATTAACTCAATGCTTTGAATGGTTGCCCAAGCGGTAGCCGGAGAAATCGCTGTGCTGTATATGTATTCACGCGAAAAATTAATGAGATACTCAAATAATGAATCGTCACAAGCGACGAAAGCGCCCTGTGTTGCGATGGCTTTACCAAAGGTTCCCATGGTAATATCGGTATCAATAAAGCTAGCCGCCCCTTGACCTTGCTCTCCCAACACACCGATTCCGTGTGCATCATCAATAAATACTTTTGCGTGTGCCTGTTGGGCAGCATTGGCGATTTCTTTTAATGGCGAGATATCTCCATCCATTGAGAAAATGCTTTCTGTGACAACTAATTTGTCATTCGACGAGGCCTGCAATAACGTGCGTAAATGCGCTACGTTATTGTGTTTAAATCGATTAACTTTAATATCATCTTTTTTGCTGGATAAACGCGCACCATCAATTAATGAAGCATGGCTTAATTTATCTAAGAATAAACTCACACCATTATTTTTAATTGTCTGAAGCGAACCTAGATTGGCTGAAAAACCAGAACTAAATAACAGACATCGCTCTTTATTTAGCCATTGGCAGATTGTTTCTTCTAGTTTTTGGTGAGCATAACCATAACCGGTGACTAAGGAAGAACTCGAACTACTCGCGCCAAAGCGCTTTGCTCCTTCTTCTAAGGCACGGTTTATTTGGGGGTGATTATTTAATCCCAGGTAATCATTACTTGAAAAATTAAGAAATCGCCTACCACCAACCTCAATCTGCTGGTCTTCAATTGTTCTGATTAAATTGCGACGCCTAAGAAGATTATCTTGACGTCGCTGTGCTAATGCATCTTTTACGAAACTAAAAGTCAAAGTTAGTCCGATTATTCTGCATTATAAAATAAGTCAGTATTTTGATTATCGACTATCTTCGCATGTATTTGAGCAGACTCTTGCTCTTCAGACTCGATACCATCAACCGTTTCAGTATTAATACCTAATTTGTTAAATAATGCGATATCTTTGTTTGCTTCTGGGTTACCCGTTGTTAGCAATTTACAACCGTAAAAAATTGAGTTTGCGCCCGCCAAAAAGCACATTGATTGCATTTGCTCATTCATTGCTTCGCGACCAGCAGATAAACGGACATGGCTTTTAGGCATCATAATACGTGCCACGGCAATGTTCTTGATAAATTCAAAATGATCTAAATCTTCAACATCTGCTAACGGTGTACCTTCAATCTTCACGAGCATGTTCATAGGCACACTATCAGGGTGTTTTGGCAGGTTGGCTAATTGAACAAGTAATGAAGTACGATCTTTAGCTTTTTCGCCTAAACCTAAAATACCGCCACTACATACCTTCATGCCTGAATTTCTGACGTTTTCAAGTGTGTCTAAACGATCCTGGAACGTACGTGTCGTAATAATTGAGTTGTAATGCTCTGGTGACGTATCTAAATTGTGATTGTAATAATCTAGCCCTGCTTTGCTCAACTCATCAGCCTGATCTTTTGATAACATCCCCAACGTCATACAGGTTTCAAGGCCCATTGCCTTCACGCCTTTTACCATCTCTTTTACGTATGGCATATCGCGCTCTTTAGGATTACGCCATGCTGCGCCCATACAAAAACGAGTTGATCCTTGATCCTTTGCAATTTTGGCGGCTTCAAGTACCTTCTCTACTTCAAGCAAACGTTCTTTTTCAATATCTGTTTTATAACGAGCACTTTGAGAACAGTACTTACAATCTTCTGGGCAAGCACCTGTTTTTATCGATAACAAAGTACTTACTTGAACTTCGTTAGGGTTAAAGTTTTGACGATGCACCATTTGGGCATAAAACATAAGATCATTGAACGGTAAATCAAACAACGCATTCACTTCGTCGTTTGTCCAATTATTGCGGATCGCACCAACTTCAAAGTTTAATGGTGATGCTATTGCTTGAGTATTTAACTGCGACATTCTTCTCAATTGTAATCATTTTAGTTTGGGGTTAGTCTACCGACCAAATATCTATTGTCAACGCAGACCAGAACCACAGGTTTACAAATGAGTATTAATTATACAGATCTTTTGGAATTCGATAAAAATCACATCTGGCATCCCTACACTTCAATGACAAAGCCCTTGCCTTCGTACTTTGTTAAAAGTGCTCATGGTGTTGAGTTAACACTTAGTGGCGATCAAAGTGTAATTGATGGTATGTCGTCATGGTGGGCTGTAATTCACGGGTATAATAATGAGATTCTAAACAATGCCTTGATTGCTCAGAGTCAAAGTATGAGCCACGTGATGTTTGGTGGTATTACGCACCAAAGTGCCATCGAACTGTCGCAAAAACTTGTTGCCCTTACGCCTAATAACTTAACAAAGGTATTTATTAGTGATTCTGGCTCTGTGTCAGTAGAAGTCGCATTAAAGATGGCAATACAATACTGGCATTCGAAAGGACTACCTGAAAAATCAAAATTGCTTACTGTTAAAAATGGCTATCATGGTGATACATTTGCAGCCATGTCGGTTTGTGATCCCGTCAATGGCATGCATACCATTTTTGAGAAAGTACTTGCCAAAAACTACTTTGCGCCTGCGCCATTAACGCGCTTCGGTGATGAATGGAATGAGCGTGATACCGCGTTGTTAAATGAGTTCTTCGCCAATCATCATAGCGAGCTCGCTGCTTTTATCATAGAGCCAATCGTGCAAGGTGCCGGCGGCATGAGGATTTATCATCCTCAATACTTAAAAGAAGCCAAGGCACTATGTGAGAAATACAACGTATTATTTATTGCTGATGAAATAGCAACAGGTTTCGGTCGCACGGGTAAACTTTTCGCTTGTGAATGGGCAGATATTAAACCTGATATTTTATGTTTGGGTAAGGCGTTAACGGGCGGGTACATGTCCCTTGCTGCAACACTAACTACAGAGGATGTTGCTCACGTTATCTCACAAGGTGACGCAGGTTGTTTTATGCATGGTCCAACGTTTATGGCAAATCCTTTAGCTTGTGCCGTCGCGAATGCTTCGCTATCGATTTTACAAACAGGAAAATGGCAACAGCAAGTCAACCGCATAGAACAACAGCTAATTAAACAGTTGCTACCGCTATCCAATCATCATCGAGTAGCAGATACTCGTGTCCTCGGTGCAATAGGCGTAGTTGAAGCTAAGCAAGCAGTCAATGTTGCTAACATTCAAAAACGATTTGTTGATATGGGCGTTTGGATTCGACCTTTTGGCAAACTAATTTATATTATGCCGCCTTATATCATGTCTGAAAGCGACCTTAGTCAATTGATCGAGGCAATTTCAACCGTACTTAATGAAGATAACTGCTTCGTTTAGTTTATCTCACATTTAAAAAGAGATAAGTCACCCAAGCAACGATAATAACCAGCAGAAGTTTTACGTAAAAGCTTCTGTTGTCAGTTGCTCGCCTCGCACGGAAGCGATTAACAATAATAGAGATATAACTGATCAGCGCTGCGCACCACAATGTTATATAAAGGTAGTTAGTCAGTGGTTTAATCCAAAACTTCCTCACTTCAAGATCATGATAACGCACTAGGCCAAAATCAGTTTCTGGCGCGGCATAATGAGAAACGATAAGCGCAACAATAAAAAGAGACCATGCAATTATTGTCAGAGCCCGCGCAATTTTTACCCAAAAATCGACTTCTTTTCTGCGTTCTTCACCTTGCCAGGCCATAAACTTCCTTTATTTGTTTTATTTTTTATTATTATCCAACAAATTTAACAACTTTTACTTGTTAAACGCAATCGCCGAGGTAACATATCCCTCTTATTTTAAGAAGTAAATTAATTTCAATAGTAAAGAGGTCATCAATGTCAGTTATTTCAATTACTGATGTCTTAGCAGGTAAGTTTCCTGTAGGCGAATCTATCAGCGTTCACGGCTGGATTAGAACTCGTCGTGATTCAAAAGCTGGAATATCATTTCTAGCTATCCACGACGGCTCATGTTTTGACGCAATTCAAGCAATCGTGCCTAATGACCTAAATAATTACGAATCAGAAGTACAGAAACTAACAACTGGCTGCTCTGTAAAAGTAACAGGTACATTAGTTGAATCACCTGGCCAAGGCCAAGCATTTGAAATTCAAGCGACTGCGGTAGAAGTACTTGGTTTTGTTGAAGACCCAGATACCTACCCTATGGCAGCCAAACGTCATAGCTTAGAGTTTTTACGTGAACAAGGTCACCTTCGTGCTCGCACAAATATTGGTGGTGCAGTAACTCGTGTCCGTAATACACTTGCGCAAGCATTACATCGTTTTTTCCACGAGAAAGGTTATTACTGGATCAGCACACCATTAATTACAGGTAGTGATTGTGAAGGTGCTGGTGAGATGTTCCGTGTAAGTACGCTAGATCTTGAAAACCTGCCACGCGACGACAAAGGCGCAATCGATTTTACTGAAGACTTTTTCGGTAAAGAAACCTTTCTAACAGTATCTGGTCAGTTAAACGTTGAAACTTATGCATGTGCCCTTTCTAAGGTTTACACATTTGGCCCAACGTTCCGAGCAGAGAACTCAAACACGTCTCGCCACCTAGCTGAATTTTGGATGGTTGAGCCTGAAATCGCATTTGCACATTTATCGGATGCTGCTGACTTAGCTGAAGAAATGCTTAAATACGTTT
This sequence comes from Thalassotalea loyana, assembly GCF_030161435.1. Taxonomy (GTDB): domain Bacteria; phylum Pseudomonadota; class Gammaproteobacteria; order Enterobacterales; family Alteromonadaceae; genus Thalassotalea_G; species Thalassotalea_G loyana. The sequence goes on from NZ_BSSV01000006.1 coordinate 131,497, forward strand.
TAAAAGCTGTTTTAGAAGAGCGTCCAGACGATATGGCTTTCTTCCAACAACGTGTTGACAAAACAGTGTTAGATCGTTTGAACAACGTTATCAATTCTGATTTCGTTCGCATGGATTACACAGACGCGATTGAGATTTTACAAAACTGTGGCAAGAAGTTTGAAAACCCTGTGTCTTGGGGCGTTGATTTAAACTCTGAACACGAACGTTATTTAGCTGAAGAGCATGTTGGTGGCCCAGTAGTATTACAAAATTACCCGAAAGATATTAAATCGTTTTATATGCGTTTAAATGACGATGGCAAAACTGTTGCAGCGATGGATATTCTTGCGCCGGGTATTGGTGAAATCATTGGTGGTAGTGAGCGTGAAGAGCGTTTAGATGTGCTTGATAAGCGTTTAGCAGAAATGAACTTAGATCCAGTTGACTACGGTTGGTACCGTGACTTGCGTCGCTACGGCACAGTACCACACTCTGGCTTTGGTTTAGGTTTTGAGCGTCTTGTAGCATACGCAACGGGTATTGGTAACATTCGTGATACTATCCCGTTCCCACGCGCACCGAAAACAGCTGCATTCTAATCTAAGAGATTACACAAAAAACCCGCTAATTAGCGGGTTTTTTTATGAAGTTTTTATATGTTTAGAAGAATGTCACATGATCATCAAATGGTTTTTCAGGCTTGGTTGGTAGCTGTTTTGTTGGTGTACCAATATATAAAAAACCAGCAATGTCTTCTTCAATCGATATATTAAGTCCACGCTTAACATCTTCATTAAATGCCAAATCCCCTGTTCTCCACATAGCGCCAAACCCTAGAGCATATGCAGCCATTTGCATCGCATGAGCCGCGCAACCAGCAGAAATTAATTGCTCTTTATATGGCACTTTCTCATGTTGTTGGTATTTAGTTGAGATAACAATGATCATGGGCGCCCTAAATGGCATTTTTGACGTTTTTTGAAGTTTTGCTTCATCTGTAACGCCTTGTGCTTTAACCGCGTCAACAAAAACATTCGCTAATGTAGCAAGAGCTTCGCCTTGAACCACAGTAAAATGCCAAGGGATAAGGCCAGCATGATCAGGAACGCGCATTCCTGCTTTAATAATATTAGTGAAGTCATCACCTACAGGCGCAGGTGCAGCTAATGCAGGGTTTGACTGACGATTAAGTAACAGCTCAATACTTTCCATGATAATTCAAATTTTTGGTCATTATTTAAAAGCTAGTTTACTTAAAAATAATGACCAAAGAAAATACTCAGGCTAAAAAACTAGGATAAATTATCGCTTTCTTTTTTAATCAGGCGAGCATTGATGAAATGGTCAATACTTGTAAAACGTCCCGCACCAATAAAAAACAACGCTAGCAGCATAATAAAATACGTTACTGAGAACTCGATACCATTGTTTAGCACAACAATGTTACCCGTTTCGTACAACCAATCAGTGTTGCCATTTTCTTCCAGTAAGTTTTTCATTATTGATAATCGACGAGAAGCTTCTTCTGAGTTTTCTAAACTTGCTTTCGCCGCATCGATACCAACCCAATCTAGTACTTTTGCAGGGCTTGTATCTGGGTTTGTCGGTGTTACTGCAAACCAGCCGTGTTGCAAATGAACCGTTGTAGCAGCGACAAACATAGTAAACATCAATGGAATTGAAATTAAACGAGTAAAAAGGCCGACAATTAACAACCAACCACCCAGGAATTCAGTCCATGCAGCTAAGTTAGCAAGTAAGGTTGGAAATGGTAAACCAAGACCCCAATCAGGGTTACCAAACCAAGCAACGATATTCGGGTCAGCCGCTAAGCTAGCAATGCCAGTGACGTCTGGATTGCCTAATTGTAATTTACTGTAGCCAGCGATGATAAAAACCGGCGCTAAGTACAATCGAATTAATAATGCAGGAATTCCGTCAAAACACGGAAGCTTGTCGATAAAATTTTTATATAAAGAAATCATCATAATAATCAGTTAACAGTTGGTGGTTGGCTATTAAGAAAGATAAAAAACACATTTTCTTTCAAATTATCTACTTTTTTAACTTATTTAATGTGCAAATGACTTAAACCAAAAGTACTTTTTAAGCATAATATATTTAACACTGCTTATATGGATAGATTAAATGGCAAACTTTGTAAAATCATTATTTTCTAAATTAGGTTTCGCGTTAAACCTAACGAGGAAAATTATCATTAACTTAATTTTCTTCACGCTCTTATTTATTATCTTTAAATCATTAACGACTGAAGAAACCGTTACCGTCCCCAAAAGTGGCGCACTTGTATTGAACCCTCATGGTCGTCTCGTTGAACAAAAAATTGAGATAGATCCTTTCGAAGCATTGTTAGGTGAAGCAGTGAGCGGAGAACAAGAAGACCCTGAAATTCTTCTTAGCGACGTAATTCAAGTGATTAATGCTGCGGCACAAGACGAAAGAATTGAGCTACTTGTCTTAAAGCTAGAACGATTAAATGGTACAGGCATTACCAAGATGGCAGAAATTGCGAAAGCGATTGAAGCCTTTAAAGCTGAGAATAAAAAAGTGATTGCTATAGGTGATGGCTACACGCAAGGACAATATTACCTAGCCAGCTATGCCGACGAGATTTGGCTAAACCCTAACGGTTGGGTCATTCTTGATGGTTATGCGCGCAAGCAAATGTACGTTAAATCAGCTATTGAAAAGTTAGGTATTACTCAACACATATTCCGTGTAGGGACCTACAAGTCTGCTGTAGAGCCATACATTCGTGATGATATGTCAGATGAAGCCAAAGAAGCCAATCAATTATGGTTAAATGAACTTTGGACTACATATAAGACGACTGTCGCAGGACAGCGTGGCTTCTCTGTTGATAATTTTGACGAAACAATCACCGATCTAGTGACTAAAGTAGAACAGTCAAACGGCAATATTGCAGAATATGCGCTAGACAACGGATGGGTTGATAAATTGATGTCTCGCGCAGAAATGAATGAAAAATTAATCGAGTATGTTGGTGATAAAACCTATGCTAATACCTTTGACCACGTCGACTTTGAGGATTACTTATTCGTTACCAACAAAGAGCAACTACCAAGCTTTGAGCAAAACGATCAAGTGGCAATGATTGTCGCAAAAGGTACGATTTTAAATGGACGTCAACCTGCAGGTACTATCGGTGGAGACAGCACAGCTGCCCTATTACGTAAAGCACGTTTAAATGATCAAGTAAAAGCTGTTGTTTTACGAGTTGATAGCCCTGGCGGCAGCGCATTTGCTTCGGAAATTATTCGCCAAGAAATAGAACTTATCAAATCTTCGGGCAAACCCGTTGTTGCATCTATGGGATCATTAGCGGCATCTGGTGGATACTGGATTTCTGCTCCAGCAGACAAGATTGTAGCTTCACCTACGACCATTACGGGTTCGATAGGTATTTTCGGTATGTTCATGACGTTTGAAAATACACTTTCTAAAGTAGGCGTATATACCGACGGTGTAGGCACCACAGAATATGCCGGTTTTGGCGTGACGGAAAAAATGCCAGAAGGTCTTGGCCAGCTGATTCAGTTGAATATTAATCGCGGCTATCAAGATTTTCTTAATCTTGTTGCAACAAACCGTAACATGAGTGTTGAACAAGTAGATAAAATAGCTCAAGGCCGAGTTTGGTCGGGTATTCAAGCAAAAGACAACGGTTTAGTTGATGAGTTAGGTGGTATCGATGACGCAATCGCTATTGCTGCCGAGTTGGCTGAGCTAGAGAATTTTGACGTTAAGCTAATAGAGAAAGAGCTAGACCCATTTACTCAGATGATTCAAAACGTGATGGGACAGAGCTATGCGTTTATGATTGAGCACGATATTATTAGTGTCAATCAGCAACCAACATACACGTCTGCAATTATTAAAGAGCTAAAAGCACAGTTGAATTATTTCAGTAACTTTGATGATCCAAGCGGTGTTTATTCTTTTTGTTTGACATGTGAAATAAATTAACTAAATTAAGCCCCAAATTGGGGCTTTTTATTATCCGGCAATAACATTTATGCAAAAGAAGAAAATATACGTCGCTTACACAGGCGGTACCATTGGTATGAAGTCAAGTGATCAAGGCTACATTCCTGTCGTTGGGCACCTTACAAAAGCGATCAATGCTACTCCGGACTTTTATCGCGAAGAAATGCCAGAATTCACGATTAACGAATATCACCCATTAATCGACTCATCAAACATGAGCCCTGATGATTGGCAATTCATTGCGCAAGATATCAAAAAACATTATCACGAATACGATGGCTTTGTTGTACTACATGGCACTGATACCATGGCCTATACAGCGTCTGCATTGTCATTCATGTTTGAAAACCTAGGCAAGCCTATCATAGTAACGGGTTCGCAAATCCCATTAAGTCAATTGCGCTCTGACGGACAAGTAAATTTATTAAATTCATTGTATATTGCCGCAAACTACCCGATTCATGAAGTCGGTTTGTTCTTTAACAACAAACTATATCGTGGTAACCGTTCGATTAAAGCTTATGCCGATGGATTTGACGCGTTTGACTCACCCAATATGCAACCATTATTAGAAGCTGGCATTAGCATCAAATTGGTTTCAGGTGAGACGCAAGAAACCCATGACCACCCTATTACATTGCATAAGATTACACCTCAGCCAATTGGCGTCGTCCACTTATATCCGGGTATAAGCACTGAGTTAATCAAAAATGTAATTAAACAGCCTGTCAAAGCATTAATAATAAGAAGCTATGGCGTTGGAAACGCACCACAGAACGATGAGTTATTGAATTGCTTAAAAGAGGCTGATCAACAAGGGTTAATTATTGTTAATTGCAGCCAATGTATAAAAGGCAAAGTCAATATGCAGGGGTATGCGACAGGTAATGCGTTAAGTGAATGTGGTGTAATTAGTGGCCAAGATATGACCCTTGAGGCTGCATTAACTAAACTCCACTTTTTACTTAGCCAAGATCTCTCGATTGAACAAATCAAAGCGCAAATGCCGATTAGCCTTCGTGGAGAATTAACGACTTAATATTTTACGCATTTTTGCACTGACAAAATACATGAGAAAATAGCCAAAAAACTGCCCCATTTGAAATAAAATCATTTTTGGAACGAATGGGGTCTCTTCACTGAAAAAAGATAAGGCAAAAATCGCTGGCGCACATAAGATGCTATAGCAAGGAATCGTTACGTCACTGAAATAAAAGTGAATAGTAAAACATAACCCTCCGATTAGCATGCCAATAAAGCCAAACACTGTACTACGTTGTATCTGGCTTAAACGCTTTAAACAAATCATTGGCTAGATTACACTATTTTTGACAGCAAGCCGTCACTCGCGTCTTCCACTAAATCTAGAACATACCTAAAGCCACCTGCACCGCCATAGTATGGATCTGGCACTTCAGCTTCATCATACTGACTGCCGTAATGTAAAAATAACTTTATTTTATCGTGATACTCACTTGGAGATTTCGCAAGCAGATTTTCCAAATTGTCATTATCCATCGCTAGAATCAGATCAAACTTTTCAAAATCTTCTGAAGTGACTTTACGCGCTTTAAGCCCAGAAAAATCATACCCTCTTGCTTCACCTGCTTTAATTGCGCGATGATCGGGTTTCTCTCTAGCATGAGCACCGATTGTGCCAGCGGAGTCAATTTCTAAATTGAGTCCTTTATCCGCAGCTTTTTTTCTAAAAACTGCTTCAGCCGTTGGTGAACGGCAAATATTTCCCATACAAACAAATAACACAGATTGAATTGCAGAATTCGACATAGTGTTGTGTTTCCTTACCCATTTATTATTAAAAACTTGTTAAGAGATAGAATAACATCAGAAATTAAAAACTTTTACTCTTGGCTATAAAAAAACCCTGAGATAAATCAACAAATGATTTATTCAGGGTTTTAAGTATTAAGTCAAACTACATTACTTTAGAAATGCTTTAAGTAACGCACACCAAACTCGCTCGGATCGTTGCTTAAGATTTGTAAAACGTAGTCACCCGTGTTTAAACGTGCGTTATCATAACGTTCGTCAAATACGTTGCGACCATAAAGTGATAACGTGTAATCACCTTCAATATTCTTATAAGAAATATCAACGTTTACAAGCTGACGACTTTCTACCAGCGTGTGGCGGCCTGGATCAGACGTTGGCTCACCATACATATCATCACGATAAGAATAGTCTACGCGGAACTCTAGTTCATTACCGCTATCTAGGGCCATTAAATAGCTTGGACTGATCGATGCCGTATACTCGGGCGTTAGTGGTGCAACCGGTTTAACGCCACCTTGCTCATCAACGTCAACATCAATGTAGCCTAAGCTGCTGTGTATTTTAAAGTTATCGGTAACATCCCATGTACTTTCAAACTCAATACCACGTGACGTTTGTTCAACAACTAAGTTTGTTGTATTAAAACCACCTTCTGCCGTTGTACTTACTTGGTATGGCAAGTCCTCGTATTCAGTGTTGAATACAGCAATGCTCATGTTAAAGGTGTCTGTTACCTCACCTTTTAAACCAATCTCATAGTTAATAGCAGTGATGTTGTCACTTGCAACAAAACAATTTGGATCGCCAAATAAACAGTATGGACGAGCTGGGAACTGACCTGATTGGTAACCATTTTGGATACTACCGTAAACATTTAAGCCATTTTCCATGGTGTAGTTTGCTGATAAATCAAATGACACTTCACTCCAAGAGTCTTCAGCATATACAGGCCCAATACCCACGTTAGCCGACGCAGATTTTTCATCATCGGTATAACGTAAACCACCCGAGATACGAAGATCATCAGTCATATCGTAGCCAAGGTTAAAGAAAATCGCCTTTGATGTTGTTTCTTGGTCCAAATCTAATAATGTAGGCGCACCATTGAACAAAGCACCATTTGCCGGATCTTGGAGGTTACTACCTTTTTCATTGAAATAGTAAACACCTGAAACGAAATCCATATTGTCGCCAATGAAACCATTTAATTGAAATTCGATCGACGTTTGGTCTGCATCTCCAATTTCAGGAAACTGATCTAATTCATAAATGGTACCGTCATCATCTAAACCTGCTTTATATTTAGACGAACGATGAGACACAACAACTTTTGATGAATAATTGTCATTCCAATTCCAATCAGCGGTTGCAGAGATACCACGTGCTTCATTTGAAACTGTTGTTACTTCTTCTGTACCCGTTGCGTTATCGTATGGATTCAACGTGGTATCACTATTACGTAAAGGACCAAATGGGAAAGGCGTGCCCCAACGAGAACCCTGGTAATACGCACCAGTTGGTACTTCATCAATTAGTGTTTGATAAGGGCGTAGACCACCTTCATTGTCATTCAAGTCAGCTGTGACAACTAAACTAAAGTCGTCGTTAGGCGCCCACTTAAACGATAAACGACCGTAGTATTCTTCGTTCTCACCTACATCGTATTTCGCATTAGGTACATTAACAAACTCACCAATACCGTCACGTGAGTTATAACCACCATTAAAGTTGAAAGACCAATGTTCGTTAATTTCTCGGTTAAAGAACACATCCCCCTTCAGTCGACCACGGGTGCCAACTTCTAGGCCAGCTTTAGTTACTGCAACTTCATCAGGTTGTTTAGTGATAATGTTAATTGCACCGCCAATTGAGTTACGGCCATATAGTGTACCTTGTGGACCACGTAACACTTCAATACGTTCAATATTGTTTAAGTTCCAGTTCTGGCCGACTTGGCGACCTAAATAAACACCATCAACATAAACACTTACACCAGGATCTGTTGTGATCAAGTGATCTTGCAAACCAATACCACGGATAAATGGGTTGGCTGAAGATGTATGGCCTGCTGAGAAGCCTGTAACATTTAAGTTAGGTACAAACTTACCAACATCAGTAAGGTCTGTAATACCTTGCGCTGCAAGATCTTCACCGCTAAAAGCACTAATTGCGATCGGTACTTCATAAATAACTTGCGCACGTTTCGTCGCAGTTACTGTGATTGCTTCATATTCTTTTTCTTCAGACGGGTTGTCTTGTGCAAAGGCTTGATTGGTTAATGCTAATGAAATAGCAGTCGCTAATGCTGTTTTTAAGCTGCGACGTCCAATAGATTGGATTGCCATGTAGTTCTCCCTAGGCGCTCAATATTATATATTGAGTCTTTATATTTCTGATTAGGATTATCTTTTTGTAAGTACTTAAGTACCCAAACAAAGATAACCTATTGGTCAGGAGCGTATTTTACACAAAACTGTAACTTTATGTAGCTAAACTAACAGATTTTAGCCAGAAAATGCATGATTAGTTATATTGAAGTCTGCCAGTCCATGGTTTGTATTAGCGTCTACCTTTGGTAGACCAGGATTTAAAATTCATGATCAACAAAAACTCACAGAAATAAGTCTTATTTAGTGATTTAATTTAACTAACTGAAACAGTAAATGGTACCCGGGGCCGGACTTGAACCGGCACGCTGTTACCAGCGAGGGGTTTTAAATCTGTGTTGTGTTAGCGTCTACCTTTGGTAGACCAGGATTTAAAATCCAAGATCGACAAAAACTCACAAGAAGCAAGTGTTATTTAGTGATTTAATTTAACTAACTGAAACAGTAAATGGTACCCGGGGCCGGACTTGAACCGGCACGCTGTTACCAGCGAGGGATTTTAAATCCCTTGTGTCTACCAATTCCACCACCCGGGCATAAAGGGAAGTTTTTTGACTAGCTATTGGCAACCTAGCTCTTTCAATAAAGAATATTAAAAGAAAATTGGAGCGGCTGACGAGGCTCGAACTCGTGACATCCACCTTGGCAAGGTGGTGCTCTACCAACTGAGCTACAGCCGCTTCATAGAGCTTTACTATCTATTTTGATGAAATGGTACCCGGGGCCGGACTTGAACCGGCACGCTGTTACCAGCGAGGGATTTTAAATCCCTTGTGTCTACCAATTCCACCACCCGGGCACTGTGTCATAATGACGGTGCTCATCAAAACGAGTAGTAAAATTTGGAGCGTCTAACGAGGCTCGAACTCGTGACCCCGACCTTGGCAAGGTCGTGCTCTACCAACTGAGCTACAGACGCTTCATCATGCTTAAATATTTAAGACTTGAAGGTGTCACTACCATAACGTGACTATCTATCGTTAAATTGGAGCGGCTGACGAGGCTCGAACTCGTGACATCCACCTTGGCAAGGTGGTGCTCTACCAACTGAGCTACAGCCGCTTCTTTAACTTGTACTTCCAACCGTTGTGAAAATGGTACCCGGGGCCGGACTTGAACCGGCACGCTGTTACCAGCGAGGGATTTTAAATCCCTTGTGTCTACCAATTCCACCACCCGGGCAAAGTGGAGGCGGGTCCCGGAGTCGAACCGAGGTCCACGGATTTGCAATCCGCTGCATAGCCACTCTGCCAACCCGCCGATATTTCACTACGTGTTGGGTAGTATTCCCTGATATAACTGAAAGAAAAATTGGAGCGGCTGACGAGGCTCGAACTCGTGACATCCACCTTGGCAAGGTGGTGCTCTACCAACTGAGCTACAGCCGCTTAATCTTGCTTTCTTGTTGACTCTCCCTGCCAACTGGAAACGCATTCTACATCGAATTTATCTTGAGTCAACAACTAAATTATAAAAAAAATTCAACTGCTTAAATTTCGACTAAGATGGCGCTTTTTTAACTAAAACCTGACAAAAACTGTTTATTTTTTACCCTTTAAGACTGGCCAAGCAATCAAAAAATATTGAATCATTGACCAAACAGTAAGAATTGTAGCGACAAAATATAAAAAATAAGCCAAATTCATAAACCACATTTGAGGGAAATCAAAAATAATTAATGGAATATCATAGTCAGGTCGCCAAATTAATCCAATTAGTGCAAGCATTTGTGCAGCAGTTTTCAATTTCCCCAAGTTAGAGACAGCAACAGCATCTCGTTGACCATGGCTCGACATAAACTCACGAATCGCACTGATAAAGATTTCTCTACCCAACATTAGAAACGCTGCAACCGTTATCCATACATTATTGTAGTCTTGAATAATGATGACCAGGGCGGCGGCAACCATTAACTTATCTGCAACAGGATCAATAAAAGCACCAAAAGCTGTAGATTGTTTTAGACGTCTTGCTAAATATCCATCTAATGCGTCGCTAATTGATGCAAGAAAGAAAATAAACGCCGCACCGAAATGATGCCAAGACACTGGTAAGAAAAAAACGAAAACGAAAAAGGGAATTAATAAAATTCGAAAAAATGTAATTTGATTAGGAATGGTCCACATAAACTTGATACAGCAATTTTTTTGACCATTCTACACAAGTTTTCAACTAATTGTCATGCAAGGAATCGTAAATAGTCTGCGCTAGCGATTTACTAATACCAGGAACTTTACAAAGTGCAGATACGTCAGCTTTCTTCACTTCTTGCAGTCCACCTAAGTATTTTAGCAGCGCCTGTCTTTTTTTCTGGCCGATTCCTGGTATAGATTCTAATGTTGACGCTTTTGCTTGTTTTTGGCGTTTGGAACGATGACCTGCAATCGCAAATCTATGTGATTCATCTCTAATGTGCTGTATTAGATGTAATGCCGGTGAATGTGCTGGTAAATTAATCAGCTGATGAGAGCCAGCAAGAATTAACGTCTCTAAGCCTGGCTTTCGTGATTCACCTTTAGCTATACCGACTAATAATGGAGGATTTGGGTGATTTAGCTGGTTAAAAAAGTCCTCTGCTCTTGCCAACTGCCCTTTTCCACCATCAATGAATACAATTGATGGTAATTCTGTGTCTTCCTTTACTTTGCCATAACGCTTGTTTAAGGCAAAAGACATTGCCGCGTAATCATCACCAGGTGTTATTCCGTGAACATTGTATCGTCTATAAGCGCTTTTTAAAGGGCCATTGGTATCGAATACCACACATGAAGCAACGGTTTGCTGGCCCATGGTATGTGAAATATCAAAACATTCCATCGTTTGAATGCCGTTTGGTAATTCAAACACCTCATTTAATGCGGTAAAACGCTTCGTGATCGATTCCTTTTCACTATTTTTTGTAAGTAGCGCATTTTCAGCGTTAGTCGTTGCAAGCTTTAAATATTGTGCTCGCTCTGTTTTAACATTGACGGCAAACTTAACACTCTTATCTGTCAGTTCAACAAACATTTTGGCTAACTCGCTAGCTTCATCAGGTAATTCCGGCAAAACAATTTCTTTAGGAATATGACGATTAGCAACATCATTGTTTAGATAATGCTGAGAAATAAATGACGAGAGTAACTCACTAATAGAGGTATCTTCTGGCACTTTAGGGAAAAAACTTTTACTGCCAAGAATTTTACCATCTCGGATATAAAGCATATGCAAACAAACTTGCTGTTTTAGCTGGTAAACACCAATAATATCGAGCTCTGATGCAAACCCGCTAACGTATTGCTGCTGCTGTACTTGCCTTAAGGTTTTAATTTGATCACGATAGTTTGCTGCTTGCTCAAACTCGAGCGCCATACTCGATGCGTCCATTTTCTCCACAAGCGAGTCAATGACTAAGTTACTTTTGCCACGCAAAAACAATTTAGCTAGCTTAACCTGTTCACTATAATCTTCATCTGAAATTTTGCCCACGCAAGGTGCAGAGCAACGACCTAATTGATACTGCAAGCATGGCCTTGAACGTGCACGATAATAGCTATCTTCACATTGTCGCAATGGAAACAGCTTTTGCATTAACCTGAGGCTTTCCCAAACAGCGCCAACCGTAGTGTATGGACCAAAATACTCACCTTTAATCTTTTTAGCACCACGATGAGCCCCCAATTTAGGGTGTTTATGATCGGTAATCAATAAGTACGGATATGACTTATCATCGCGCAAAAGAATGTTGTACTTAGGTAAATACTTCTTGATGTAATTATTCTCTAATAGTAACGCTTCAGTTTCACTGTGGGTTACCGTGACATCAATAAAGAATATATGACTTACTAGCGAGCGAGTCTTATTATTTGGTAAGTCTTTTCTGAAGTAGCTGGCAAGTCGCTTTTTTAAATCTTTCGCCTTACCAACATAAATTACTTCTTGAGAACTATTGTACATTCGGTACACACCGCTTTGATGTGTAACCGACTTTAGAAAGGATTTGTGATCGAAGGTTGTTTCTGAATTACTCATTAATGCTAAAGTTTTTCAGTATTCAACATTCCGTGACGTATCGCTAAATGCGTTAATTCTACATCATTGCTAATATTTAACTTTTCAAACATCCGGTAACGATAACTATTAATCGTTTTTGTGCTTAACATCAGTTGTTCAGAAATATCTGGCACTTTTTCACCGCGAGTTACCATCATCATAATTTGTAGCTCACGCTCTGATAAGGCGCTAAATGGGTTTTCTTCTGGATTTTTGAATTGGCTTAACGCCATTTGCTGAGCAATGTCAGGTGTTATATAACGCTGCCCACTATGCACAGCTCTAACCGCATTAACCATTTCTTCAGGGCCTGCACCTTTAGTCAAATACCCTGCTGCACCGATTTGCATCACCTTAGTAGGAATTGGATCTTCACTGTGAACGGTTAATACAATAACTTTTATATCAGGATTAAAACGTATAATCTTTTTGGTTGCTTCTAGCCCGCCGATACCTGGCATATTCATGTCCATTAAGACAACATCAGGCGCATTGGTGCGACAAAATTTCGCGGCAATCTCACCTGTTTCGCACTCACCAACAACCTTCATGCCCTTTACATCTTCGAGAATCCGGCGGATACCTGTACGGACAAGTTCGTGGTCATCAACTAATAGTATATTTATCAAGACTATACCCTTTTTGTAGTACAAAAATACTACGAAATTATTCTTATTTATATAGTTAGAAGATACAAGCTAACACGGCTTCTTGCAATACTAAAGCTGTCCAACTGATTACAAATCGTTCTTCTTTAGCCAATTATTTAATAAGTTGATTTGGCCGTTTTTGTACGCTGCATAAGTTAAGCGAACAGCATTACTCAAAATGACAGAATCAGACCAATTCGTTTGCTCTTGAATCAACTCATAACAAACTAACGCCTCCTGACTCAAATAACCGCGAGTTTCCTTTAATCCTTTTTCTTTCTGACGCTCTCGGTAGCGCTTTTGCTTCTCAGCATTCGTCATTGCTGGCTTCTTGGTCATAGTACTTCTCCTCTATACGACAATAAAAAGGTAACGCATAACCAAAAAAAAGACAATAAATTAAATAAAATGACTGCTCCGAGTTGTTTAGTGTACAAGTGTTCGCTAAAGTAGCGGCGTTTAACTTTATTATTATGACAAAAAGAGCATTATGGAACGTAAAAATTCATTTACTAAAGAAGATTTAGTCAAAGCTGGCACAGGCGAAATGTTTGGCCCAGGTAATAGTCATTTACCATCAGGCAATATGCTAATGATGGACCGCATTTTAAAAATTACTGAAGATGGTGGCGAACACGGTAAAGGCGAAATCATTGCTGAATTAGATATTGATCCAAGCTTGTGGTTTTTTGAATGTCACTTTACTGACGATCCTGTTATGCCGGGTTGTTTAGGTTTAGATGCGATGTGGCAACTTGTTGGTTTCCACCTTGCATGGTCAGGTGGTCCTGGCTTAGGTCGCGCATTAGGTGTAGGAGAAGTTAAATTCACTGGTCAAATCCTACCAACCAACAAAAAAGTAACATACAACATTCAAATGAAGCGTGTTATTAAGCGTAAGTTATTTATGGGTATTGCAGACGGTACCGTGTCTGTCGATGGCCGTGAGATTTATACAGCTAAAGACCTAAAAGTAGGTTTATTTACTGATACATCTTCATTCTAAATAAAATGGCGGCTAACACCTCTGTTAGCCGCCTAATTCCTGTTACTTAATTAGCCCCTGTTGCCTGTCAGACATCGCTTCTCGCCAACCACCTAACCACTCTGATTTAACATCTAGATTTTGATACGGACATGCATCCTTTGAACGTCCTGAAACACCTGCTTGGTAACCTCTTGCATGCGCCCTATCCTGGCGATCTCGTTTTTGTCTTTTCATCATTAATGTATTCTCCTCTAGAACAAAACTGCACCGTCAGCCAATGGATAAATTGTCTGTTTGTCTCTATTTTATTTGATTCCCCATACTACGCTTATTCATTGTGGATTGCTGAAAGTACATAGGTAACGTTATTTAAACGTTACTTAACGAATAGTAGAGAATTAACGGCTTCGCAAACGAAAAACAGGGCTAAATTTCAAATAAAAATTTAACTTATTGAGCTATTGGAAAATTTAATTTTTCTTAGGATGAAAAAAAACGGCCTGCTATGCAGGCCGTTTTATAATTATAAGCTGATATTTAAGCTACATCGTCATTAGAACGAGTACTTAATACCAATCTTAACATTCCAAGTCGAAGCTCTTGCTTCATAACGCACTGGTGAATCACCAGGTTGTAAGTTTTGCGAAGAGTAAACGTATTGGCCTGCATCATTGATTTCATAATCGAATAAATCAGATGAGCTGTTACCAAACGGGTTACGGTATACACGAGCTGAATCTTTGTCGATTAGTGCCCATGCGTTGTCAATATCTAGGTAGATAAGACCGTTATGACCTTCAGCGAAACCTGGAAGCTCTTGCTCAATACGTAAGTCTAAGCTTGATACCCAAGGACCACGCTCACCGTTTTTAGCTAATGGACCACCAGCAGTTGATAAACCAATCGTTTCTAACTGTGCAACGATTTCGTCGTAGCTCATACCATTTACAAAATCAACAGCAGGATCATTCGCGCTAGTTGGGATGTAAGGTAAGTATGTAGGGTGCAAGTCTAAGCCACCGTCTAAACCATTTGGACCAAACTCTTTACCTAACACCCAGCTGTATGGACGAGCTGACTTACGCTCGAAGAATGCGTGGAATGTTGTTTCGTAACCAGCGAAGAATTCTTTGCTGTAACGAAGGTTAAATGTAATTCGGTGCTTAGTTTCGTACGAAGACGTGCCTAATTCTACATTTTCTGGATCGTATACTGGGTGGAACTCGTATGACGTGTTAGACGAAGTACCAGACGCTGCGAAACGGTCTTCGCTATCTGTGTTCGTGTAAGAGAATGTCATATCTAAGCCATTTTCCCACGTTTTGTTTAACGTGAACGTGCTAATTAATGTCTTACCACCATCGATATTCGTCATTAAGATATCACGTGCTTCACGACCTGAGTCACCGTCTTGGTATGGTTGGTTATCAGTGTTGAACGCGAAACCGTAAATTGGACGACCGTCAACTGTGTAACCATTTACACCACGACTTGTGTCTACTTTACGACTTAAGTCACTCCAAATAACGCCATCTTCTACTTCTTTGTAAAGTACTTCAGCGCTCATGTTCCAGTTCTCACCTAAACCAATTGCACTTAAGTCTGCAATGTAGTCCGCAGCTAAGCTGTACTGCCATGTGCTTGGAATTTCAAAGTCTGGGTCAATCGCATCAATATTTGAGCGAGCACCGTCAAGTGAAGCACCAGAAATTGCATCTAAAGCGTTTTGTGGGATACCACTTGGATCAGCATTTGATAAGTAGCTACCTGCATCTGCGTCAGAGAATGAGCGGTAAAGCGCAATACGACTACCATCGTTAGTGAACGAGTTAGAAATCCAAACATTTGGGCTACCGCCACTAAATAAACCGAAACCACCGCGTAATGTTAAGTTTTCAACATGGTCATCAAGGTCCCATGTGAAACCAACACGAGGAAGAATGATATCTTTACCATCTAGGTTTTCGTTGTTTGCAAAACCATGGCGTTCAACAAATAATTCGTTTAACGCAGGCTTGTCGTCGTTCAAGATTGTTTCGTAACGAATACCGTACGTTAAGTTAAACGTGTCAGTAACGTCCCAGCTATCTTCTAAGTAGAATGCGTGGTTACTTAATGCAAAGCTAGCCGCTGCATCATCACGATTTAAACTTGGGTTGTTTTGGTATTCGAACCAGTCAGCATTACCAGCTTCAAAGTCATCGATGCTGTCGAAGTACCAAGAACCTAAGTAATGTTGCATGAAGATATTGTAAACATCTACTTGCTCGTATTCCCAACCAAATGAAATAGCGTGGTCATTGTGTAAGTATTCACCACTGAAACGCAATTGTAATGTTTCATTTGTTAAGTTGTTCGCATGACGACTATCGTCTGGACCGATGTTAATACGACCACCGTTGTGATCAATCTTAACTTCACCAAAACCGTAACCAGCTACAGGAACCTGGCCGTTAACGCTCTCTTTGTATGAAGCTTTGAATTCAGTAGAGAAGTCTTCTGTCCAGTATGAGAATAATTGACCAACGTATGTGTCGTATTCATTTGAACGGTTGTACCAGTGAGATGAAAGGTATAACTCGTTAGAACGACCACTACCGGCGTTACCAGCACTGTTACTAAAACCGTGACCGTAAGTAAATGATGCACGGTGATCTTCGTTGATGTTCCAATCAAGTTTTAAAGAGTACTTTTCATCTTCTAAAGGAATCGAAGCATCCCAAGAGCCAGCATCGAAGTTGTAACGATCACGCGCAATGTTTACAACGCGGTCGACATCGGCTTGCGAGATGTTGCTAGTTTCGTTTGCAACGCCTGAACCTGAAGGACCTTTGTTGATCGTGCTTGGCGCTTCAAATGTTTCGTATGACGCAAAGAAGAAAAGCTTATCTTTGATAATTGGACCACCGAATGTAGCACCGTAACTTTCTTCTTCGTAGCTAATTAAAATATCTTCGCCAGTCTCTGGGTTTTCTGGAGTGCCCGCCATAGAGTCAGACGATCTTTCGAAGAATAAGCTACCAGTGAAGTCGTTTGTACCTGACTTTGTTACAACGCTAAGTTGACCACCAGAGAAACCACCTTCTTTTGCTGAGAAAGGTGCAATCGAAACACTTAACTGTTCAATTGAGTCAAATGCAATTGGAGAGCGCTCTGTAGGGTAACCATTACCCGCTAAACCGAAGTCATCGTTTAGTTTAACGCCATCAACTTTTAAGCTGTTGTAACGAGGGTTACTACCAGCTAGGTATAAAGATGAACCGTCATTACCAATCACTGCCATTGGGTTTTGGCGAGCGATATCTTTAATATCACGGCTAAACGCAGCTGCCTTGCTGATTTGGTCACCGTAGAACGTAGACTCAGAACCTGAAGCGTAATCGAATACTGAAGCACTACCCGTTACCTGGATGCGTTCAATATCTACGTCTTCTAATGCTTGAGAAACACGGAATACTTCACCTAAGCTGATGTAGATGTTTTTCAGTGTTTTATCTTGAAATTTGTCCGAATCAATTTCGATAGTGTAAGGACCACCAACACGTAAACCTTGTGCAAAGAAAGCACCAGTTTCATTAGTTGTTAACGTTTTACGTGTACCAGATGGTTCATGGATTACCGTAATCGTAGTGTTCGTCGCGGCATTACCACTTGGTCCTACAATTGAACCACGAATACTAGATGTTGTATCTGCAGCAAATGCAGTTGTTGACACACCTAAAGCTAATACTACTGCACTAGCTAGTTGTGAGAGGCGATGAGCTTTCATCATTTTTCCCTTATTTATAATAAAGTTTATCGTTATTAGTGTCTTATCGACGGCAATTAAAAAATAATCGCGCCTATTAAACATAGGCTTGTTTACAATTTAATTACAAATTTATAGCAGTTTTATTTCTCCCAGGTTATCCAAAAGGTCAGAAAACTGTCATAGCTTTGTAAAACCTACGTTTTATAGTGATTACAAAAGGTCACAATTCATAACCAAATAGATAACTTTTATAATTTTCTGTTATTTTTGGATGTAATTCAATAAAATTAGACGAAGAATCTCGCTTTATTTAATGAAATTGGCGTAACCGCCTTGTTAATAAGGTGTTAACATGGATTCGAAATATAACTATTTGATGACAACTCGCTCAATTAATTGAATAATTCATGGCAAAAATAACAATGAATAGTCAATTAATGTAAATTCAGGACGATTACGGTGAATAAACAGGCAAATAAAAGAAAACAAAGTCAAGATGCCATCATGGATGCTGCGCGCGACGAATTTATCCAACAAGGATTTAAAGGCGCAACAGTACAAGCTATTGCTGATAAGGCAAACATGCCAAAAGCTAATGTACTTTATTATTACAAGAACAAAGAAAACCTATATCACAAAGTGTTGGAGCAAACACTTGAAATGTGGGATACGGCAATTGGCGACATCGTTCTTGAAGACGGGCCTCGTGTTGCATTAGAAAGCTTCATCGCTGCCAAAGTAGATATTGCCTTTGAAAACCCGAAAGCGTCCAAAATTTATGCGATGGAAATTATTCAAGGTGCTCAACATTTAGATAACTTCGCACGAGTGTATTTACGCAACTGGGTAAAAGAAAAGTCTGCCATTTTTGAGCATTGGATGAATGAAGGTGCGATGGCAAAGGTTGATCCTGTTAAACTGATTTTTCTTATTTGGTCGACAACTCAACACTACGCTGATTTTGAAACGCAAATTTTAAACATCACCAATAAACAAGAATATGAAGAAGATGACAGAGAGCAAGTAAAAGCGTTTCTAATCAACTTCATACTGAAAGGCTTGGAAATTAAATGAAGCACTTAACCAAAGTTGTAGCTATTACCGCTGCACTATCGGTACAAGGGTGTATGACGATGGACAACCAACCTACTACACTGCGTGTCGCTACCTTTAACGTTTCAATGGAGGCATTAAACTATATGCCTTATGAAAAAGGTAAGCCTCGTATTCCATCAGGCAATGAACTGATGGTTGCACTTCAATCTGATCACCAACAAATCAAGAATATTGCACAAATCATACAATCAATTCAGCCAGACATCATTTTGCTTAATGAATTTGATCGTAACAATGCTGATCACCAAAAGGCATTGACAATATTTCGAAATGAATACTTATCTCAAGGTGAGCTTGCCATCGACTACCCTTTTTCATATCAAGGCCCCGTGAATACCGGTGTACCTGCTAATGTTGATATGAATGGCAATGGTAGTAACGCAGACATTCCAGCTGATACGTTCGGCTTTGGTTACTTTCCTGGCCATTTTGGTATGGCATTGTTGTCTAAGTATCCAATCGATAATGACGCTATTCGCACTTTCCAAAAGTTCAAATGGAAAGATATGCCAAATGCCTTAAAGCCAGTAAATCCTGAGAGCGGAAGCGACTATTATAACAAGCAAGCTTGGGAAAACTTTAGACTCAGTTCAAAATCACACTGGGACGTACCTGTTAACGTCAATGGTACAACAATCCACGTCATTGCTAGTCACCCTACACCACCGGTTTTTGACGGTAAAGAAGATCGAAATGGTAAACGAAATCATGATGAGATCCGTATGGTTAATGACTATATTTCACCGAATCAGTCGAGTTATTTGTATGACGATAGTGGCGTATCTGGCGGCTTAACAGCCAACTCGCGATTTGTAATACTTGGTGATTTAAATGCGTCGGATATAGAGGGTGATGCCATTAACGCAGGCATTTCATCGTTGTTGAATAACCCTCTCGTTAATGACCCAATGCCAACAAGTAAAGGCGGAGATTTGCACAAGCCCGATAATGCCAACTCTAAGTATCACACTGCATATTGGGGAATGAGAGCTGATTACGTATTACCGTCACAATTTGGTTTTAATATGATTGACTCTGGCGTGTATTGGCCGGAAAAAGATAGTCAAGAATACTACTTAATTAAAGATCGCGGTGCTTCTTCTGATCACCGACTGGTTTGGGTAGATTTAGAAATAAAATAACCTAAGGTTTCAAATGAAAAGATTATTAAGTGCGTTAGCCATTGCTACCACAATGCAAGTTACAGCAAGTGAAGCACCTAAAAATATCATCATGGTGATAAGCGATGGTATGGGACCCGCTTACACAACAGCTTACCGATATTTTAACGACGATCCTGCGACGCCAGAGATTGAACAAACAGTGTTTGACAAATACCATGTAGGGTCATCAAGTACTTATCCTGCAAAAGTATCGGGGTTAGTGACCGATTCAGCGGCCAGTGCAACAGCACTAGCTGCCGGCGTAAAATCGTACAATGGTGCCATTGGTGTTGATGTAAATGAAAAACCGGTAAAAAGTGTGCTTCACAAAGCACAGTCACTAGGCTTTAAAACTGGTGTAGTCGTAACATCTCAAATAAATCACGCAACACCCGCGTCATATTTAGCACATAACGTGAATAGACGAAATTACGATGCGATTGCGGACAGTTATATCGATGATCGAAATAATGGTCAATTCATCACAGATTTAATGCTTGGTGGTGGTTGGACCTACTTTATTCGTGACGATAGAAACATTGTTGATGAATTCAAGCAAGCCGGCTTTCACTATGTCAATAACTTTGAAGAAGTGACTGCATTACCAAAAGACAAACCTGTGCTAGGTTTGTTCGGTGATAAAGGCATGGATCAAGCGTTAGACCATCAGGATAAACACCGCTTAGCTACGATGACCTCATCAGCACTCAATCATCTTAAAAATGATAAAGGCATGTTTTTATTGGTAGAAGCTAGCCAAGTTGACTGGGGTGGACATGCTAACGATATTGCATGGTCGATGACTGAAATGTCTGATCTTGATAAAACGATGCAGGTACTAGAGGCGTTTGTTGAACAAAATCCAGAGACATTAGTGGTGTTGACGGCAGACCACTCTACCGGAGGCATGACGATAGGTGCCAACGGTAAGTATGCCTGGTTTCCAACGTGGATTAAAAACCTGACAGCATCTACTGAAACAATGTCAAAAGACATTGCTAAAACCGGCTTAGATTTTGAACGACTTGCTCATCAATTAGGTTTTCAATTAAATGATGACGAAGTTGTCACGTTAAAAGAAAGCATGTCAGATGCCCAGTCATATTGGCAATCTAATCAAGAAAAACTGACAGAAAAAGGCTATACAAAAGAAAGCACTGTTGCACGTCAAATGCGCAAAGCGATTACAAAGTTAATTGATAAACGCACTAACACAGGATGGACGACTGGTGGTCACACGGGTGTCGACGTTCCGGTATATGCGTTTGGTAAAGGCGCCTCAGTTTTCAACGGTAAACAAGACAATACAGATATTGCGAAGCACATATTTAAAATGTTAGCTTCACAATAGTTCAAGACGTAATCAATAAAAAAGGCCAGCAAATTGCTGGCCTTTTTTGTTTGTACTCATTATTGAATTAATGCCACCAAAGCAGAAACAGGGTGTTTAGGTTTAAATTTGGCCATGCGCTTTACTTGTGAACGACATGAAAAACCGGTAGCTAAAACTTGCTGTGGTTTTGCATTATTTACCTTATCTTGCCAGCTCATGCGATAGAGATCTTTTGAATTCCCTAAATTTGATACTTCGTGACCATAAGTCCCTGCCATACCACAACAACCAACCGCAATCTTACCTAATTTCAGTCCGAATGATTCAAAAATAGCCTGCCACTGTGTTTCCGAATTCGGTAGCGCCGTTTTTTCGGTGCAGTGGCCAAATAACTGGTAATCAGTCGCAGAATTAAGCTGTGGAAGTGTTAAATTGTCTTTTTCAGCAAACAACCATTCGTGAACAAGGAGCACATTAAAATCACCTCGTTTATCGCCAAGTATTTGGTTGTATTCATCGCGATAACAAAGCACAAGTGAAGCATCAAGTCCTAGCATAGGGATTGAAAGCTCATGTACCTGATTTAAAAAATCACTTGTCGACTGTGCAGTCTTCGCAAAACGGTTTAGAAACCCTTTTACATGCTGTGGTTTACCGTTAGGTTTAAACGGTAATAACACAGGCTTCTTGCCAATACTTTTTATAAGTGCCATAAGGTCGCTTACAGTTTCAGCATCGTAAAAACTTGTAAAAGGGTCTTGAACGATAAACACGTAGTCTTGTCGCTTTGCTTTATCCAATGACTGGAAATACGAAAGTTCAAAGTGCTCATAGCGTTCTTCAATCACAATTTCTTTTAGTGTTGGCACAGACAACAAAGGCGTATCGGCGTAACCAATGGTTGCTCGCGACACCTTATCGTAGACACTAGTATTAAGAACAGCGTTAACCAATTTAGGCATTTTTGCCATCATCGGTGCCATTGTTTCGACATTTGCTACCACGTGATCTTTTAGTGGACGCATATATCGCGTGTGGTACAAATTAATAAAACGCGCGCGTAAATCAGGAATATCAACTTTGATAGGACACTGACTTGCACATGCTTTACAAGCTAAACAGCCAGACATTGCGTCCATTACTTCATGAGAAAAATCATCTGATTTTTCTTTTTTTAATTGATTTTTGACTTTTGCTAATAATTGCTTCACTGACCAGCCATCAACATTCTGCTCAAGCGATAAGATATCGACACCTTTATTTTCAAGCAAACGCAGCCACTCGCGCATCAACCCTGCTCTACCTTTTGGTGACTGTCTGCGATCTCGTGTGACTTTACTCGATGGACACATTGGACTGTTAGGGTCAAAATTAAAACACAGACCATTACCGTTACAATCTAAAGCGTTATTAAAAGAGTCTTTAACCGTAACTGGAATCTGTCTGTCAAAATAACCACGTTTTGTATCATCAACACTAACCAGGCTTTCAGTCGAATCGATTGGGGTACAGATCTTTCCAGGGTTCATTTTATTGAGTGGATCAAAAGCTGTTTTGATCTTTCTTAACTCAGTAAATAACTCTTCACCAAAAAACTCTGGTCCGTATTCACTACGATAACCTTTACCGTGTTCACCCCACATCAAGCCGCCGTATTTGGCTGTTAGCTTTACGACTTCATCAGACAAGGTTCTTAACAACTTTTCTTGCTCTGGATCACACATATCTAATGCAGGACGAACATGCAAAACGCCTGCATCAACGTGCCCAAACATGCCGTAATGTAATTCGTAGCTATCGAGTAACTCTCTAAATTCTGCGATAAAATCAGCTAAGTTTTCCGGTGGTACCGCAGTATCCTCGGCAAAAGCAAGTGGCTTTTGACTACCGTCTGTATTACCCAGAAGGCCTACCGCTTTTTTACGCATGGCATAGAGCTTACCAATACTGCTCAAATCGGATGTGATTTGATAACCTATGACACCACCCTCTTTATTTGCAATAGCAGCATCTAACCGTTCAGATAACTCAGTTATGCGAGCGTTCATCCAGTTTTCATCTTCAGTGTTGTATTCAACAATATTGAGACCATCCATGACCTGGCCTTCAACCTCAGTAATCAATTCACTGACTGAATGCCACACAATATCTGTTTTTGCCAAGTTGAGGACTTTTGAATCAATAGTTTCAACAGAAGTCGCTTGTGCTTCGACTAAAAATGGAGAATGTCGAAGTGCAGAATCAAAGCTGTCATATTTAATATTGATTAGTGTTTTGAACGTAGGAATAGGCGTTAAATTTAACTTCGCTTCACAGACAACAGCTAATGAGCCCTCTGAACCTGTAATAATGCGAGACAAGTCTAACGACGTCATCTCGTCGTCAAATACATTTTCTAGATCATAACCGGTTAAAAATCGATTCAGACGTGGAAACTTACTCAGTACAGCATCACGTTTATCAAAGCAGCTCGCTAGGATTTGCTTGGTAATTTTACCCTTAGTCGAGTTTTCCTTAGACAAGGCCTTGGCTACATCTATTGCCATTGGCGCTGTTTCTAACAATTCACCATTAGCGAGCACGCTAGACAATCCCAAAACGTGATCAGATGTTTTGCCATAAACTAATGATCCCTGACCTGATGCATCTGTGTTAATCATTCCACCTATCGTGGCACGATTACTTGTTGATAAGTCGGGTGAAAAGAAAAAGCCATGAGGCTTTAGAAAAGCATTTAATTGATCTTTTACAACGCCTGTTTGTACTCTAACCCAGCGCTCTTCAACATTAATCTCCAAAATATTATTCATATGTTTGGATAAATCGACAACGATACCAGGGGTTAAGCTTTGACCATTGGTGCCTGTTCCACCGCCTCGAGCACTAAACTTAATATCTGAAAATTCAGGCTTGTTGGATAACTCAGTTATCGCCTGGACATCGGCAATACTTGTTGGGTGCAGTACAAGCTGAGGTAACTGTTGATACACACTGTTATCTGTTGCAACAGCAAGTCGAGCACTATATTGGCAGTTTATTTCACCTAAGTAGCTGGTTTTGGAAAGTTGCTTGGCGAATTCTTGATAACGTTCTTGAACTAATTCTTCTGGCGCTAAACGGGGTAACATCTTTAAAAACAGATAAAATAAAAAGTATGGTCAACTATACCATACCCTTTGCCAGATGTTACCTAGCTGCTTAAATAACTCAGTTATAAATTATCAACTTTTATTCAAATGGCTATCAGCGTTTATTGCTTTGATATTTTGATGGGCCTTAATCAGATGATCGGGTACAACTTTCGTATGTCGAATCGCCTCAGCTAACTTAACAAGAATAGGTTGTGAATTGCGCTCACCAATCATGTAGCCTGACATTTTGTTTTGAATAGCCTCTACAGCAGCTACACCTAATTTGGTCGCTAATATTCTATCGGTTGCCGCAGGTGCGCCACCTCTTTGAATATGACCTAGGATACATGTCGAGGCATCAATATTATTGAATTCATTTAGGGCTTCTTTTAGCTGGCCCACACCACCTGGCCAAAGATTTTCAGCAACACAAATGAGAAAACTATTTTGACATGTATTTTGATGTTCAACTATTTGCTCAGCGAGCTGCTCAACAACCTGATTTGGCCGTGTAACATCGGTATTCTCAAATGATAAAATCGCTTCTGCGCCTGACGCCAAGCCGACATTAAACGCGATGTGGCCGCTGTGTCTGCCCATCAACTCGATAATAAAAACTCGATCGAATGCATCTGCCGTATCTCTGATCTTGTCTATGGCATCAATTGCCGTATTGACTGCTGACAAAAAGCCGATCGTATTATCAGTTCCATCAAGATCGTTATCGATAGTACCCGGCAAACCGATGACAATACCTTGCCATAGCTTTTCAATTTCTAGTAAGCCAGAAAAAGACCCATCACCACCAATCACAATGAGTGCATCGACCTTGTCTTTGATAAGTGTTGATACTGCCTGCTTCACGCCATCGATAGAACACATCTCTTTACATCGCGCACTTTTTATAATCGTGCCACCGAGATGAATAATGTTATCAACATCGGTCTTATCAAGTTTGATAGAGTGGCTGTTAATCAAGCCATTGTAACCATGCTGGTATCCTATCACGTCAACATCGTCACCCAACGCTAGGACAATTGCACGTATCGCGGCATTCATTCCCGGTGCGTCTCCACCGCTTGTTAATACGCCGACTCGCTGAACATATTTCATTACATTATCCATAAACAATTTTATTATTGATTTCGTATACTATTTTAGTAACCATTTGATAACAAACAATCAATTACAACAATTTGTAATTTACACTGTTGCAAGGAAGAGTTTAATGCAGTCGACACGTCGAATTATCACCGTCATCATGTGCACCCTATTCTTATCGGGCTGCTCTTTTTCGTTTGTTTATAACAAGCTCGATTGGTGGGTAAACTGGTATTTAGATGATTATGTCGAGCTCGACAAAGCCCAACAACACGTATTTGACAAAGCATTTGATCAATTACATTTGTGGCATCGTAAAAATGAATTGATGCGCTACCATGAACACCTGAAGCGCTTTCAAGATCGTGTAAATCAAATTGAAAATGGTAACCCAATTTCTGCCGATGAAATTTATGCGCATCTCTATGAAATGCAAGATCACTGGTATCGCTTTGTTGATCACGCCGAACCGTATCTAACCCCACTTCTTGCTCAACTGAGCGCAGAACAAAAGCAACAGCTAATTGCTACATTGCAAAAGCGTAATGACAATTTAGTTAAAGAACGTGAAGACTCGACCTACGAAAAGCGAATCAAAGAAAATATCAAATCGCAAAAGAAATCATTTAAGAAATGGTTTGGAAAATTATCAAAAACGCAAAATGTGTTAGTCGAAGAAACAACGCCAACATACACGTCTAGCTTCGATGATTGGATTAGTTATCGTCAAACATGGCTTACTAATTTTGAAACGGCTCTCGTACCGATGGCTGACAATCAAGTCAATGTTGCACTTTTAACAGAAGCATTGATTAACCCCCAAGAATTGAGAAGCGAAGCGTTTGTCGAAAAAACCCAAAACAACAATCGAATTTTCTCACAGATGTTTGCTGATTTTTTAAATAAAGCATCAAAGAAACAAATCAAACGATTCAACCGTCGGACAACGTCGTACCTTGAAGACTTTGAAGAGCTAGCAAAAGAAAACTAGTTTTTATCTGTAAAATTAAAATAAGCCAAGACACCTTAGTGAAAAATCTGGATAATAGCGCCATATTTATTGCTACGTAAGGTTTTTAACCGAGCCAAGTAGCTTACACTTAGGGTTTAAAATGGAAATTAAAGTTAATTTTCTTGATAACTTGCGTCTTGAAGCGAAGTTTGATGATTTCACGGTGATAGCCGACCAACCAATTCGCTATAAAGGCGATGGTAGCGCACCTTCACCTTTTGATTACTTTTTAGCATCTTCTGCATTATGTGCCGCCTATTTTGTAAAGGTATATTGTAATGCACGAGATATATCGACGGATAACATTCGAATTTCCCAAAACAACATTGTCGATCCTGAGGATCGTTACAATCAAGTGTTTCAAATTAATGTCGAGTTACCTGAAAGCTTAAGTGAGAAAGATAAGCAAGGTATCTTGCGCTCAATTGAGCGTTGTACCGTAAAGAAAGTCGTTCAAACAGGCCCAGAATTTAAGATTGAGACTGTTGAAAACTTAGATGAAGATGCGCAAGCAATGCTCATGGTTGATCCAGAAAACCACGACAGCACTTACATTCTTGGTAAAGACTTACCATTAGAAGAAACCATCACGAACATGACTGGTATTCTTGCTGAGTTAGGCATGAAGATCGAAGTTGCGTCATGGCGTAATATTGTCCCTAATGTTTGGTCACTCCATATTCGCGATGCTGCGTCACCAATGTGTTTTACCAATGGTAAAGGCGCGACAAAAGATAGTGCGTTATGTTCTGCGCTAGGGGAATTTATCGAACGTCTAAACTGTAACTTTTTCTATAATGATCAATTCTTTGGTGAAGAAATAGCAAATAGCGAATTTGTTCACTATCCAAACGAAAAATGGTTTGAATTAACTGACGACGACAGTCTACCAAACGGCTTGTTAGATGATTATACATCTGAGATATACAACCCGGACGGCGAACTTCAAGGCTCACACCTTATCGATACCAATTCAGGTAACATAAAGCGTGGTATTTGCGCGATACCTTATACGAGAAAATCCGATGGTGAGACGGTATACATCCCATCTAACTTAATTGAAAACTTATTTTTGAGTAATGGTATGAGCGCCGGTAACAATATGGCTGAGGCTCAAGTTCAATGTTTATCAGAAATTTTTGAACGCGCCGTGAAAAGGCAAATTATTGAACAAGAATTAATACTTCCAGATGTACCAAAAGAGGTATTAGCAAAATACCCAGCGATTGTTGACGGTATTAAAGGCCTTGAAGAACAAGGTTTTCCTGTTGTTGTTAAAGATGCATCACTTGGCGGTCAATTCCCTGTAATGTGTGTCACGTTAATGAATCCTAAAACAGGAGGTGTTTTTGCCTCATTTGGCGCACATCCAAGTCTAGAAGTTGCGTTAGAAAGAAGTTTAACCGAGCTATTGCAAGGTAGAAGTTTTGAAGGACTGAACGATGTCCCTCGCCCAACGTTTAATTCGATGGCCGTTCAGGAGCCTGAAAATTTTGTCGAACACTTTATCGATTCAACGGGTGTAGTTTCATGGCGATTCTTTTCAAATCAACAAGATTTTGACTTTGTTGAATGGGATTTTACCGGTACAAATGAAGAAGAGTGTGAAACCTTATTCGGCATTTTAGCGTCACTTGGAAAAGAAGCTTACATCGCAGATTTCCAATTACTAGGCTCAAGCGCTTGTCGTATTTTAGTGCCGGATTATTCTGAAGTTTACCCGGTGGAAGATTTAATCTGGGATAACACCAATAAAGCACTGCTTTATCGTGAAGATATTCTCAATTTGCATAGATTATCCGACGAACAGCTTGCCAGCTTAGTGGAACGTTTAGAGGAATCAGAGCTCGATGTATACATTGATATTCGCACCTTAATTGGCATCGAATTCGATGAAAACACAGATTGGGGCCAGCTCACCATTTTAGAGCTTAAGGCACTAATTTACCTAGCACTAGGAGAATTAGAGGATGCCTACGATCTCGTTGGCGAATTCTTGCAATATAACGACAATACCGTTAAACGTGGATTATTCTATCAAGCAGTACACAATGTCTTAGACATTGCACTAGATGAAGATTTAGAGATCGAACATTTTATTACCAACTTAAACCATATGTATGGTGAAGCGTTAATGCATAACGTTGTTGGTACAGTTAATGGCGATGTTAAATTTTATGGCTTAGAGCCGACCAGTATGAAACTTGAAGGCTTGGATAAACATTTAAGGTTAATTGAAAGCTATAAGAAACTTCATGCAGCTCGAGCGAAAGCGGCTCAAAATTAAGCCGTTTTCCAATGAATAAAAAAGGCCATGTCGTCAGTGATATCGCCTTTTCTTTTATAAGGTTAGGTTTTCGATTCGAGAAATTGCCTCAACTTATCTGGTAAAAATGAACGTGACTTCTGTGTGATAGTACGCTCATGTTTTTGCCATAAAACCCCAAGATAAATAATACCTAGACCAATTGCTGTAAGCGTAATTGGAAACAACCAGCTTTCTTTAAACACATGTTCAGCTAAATGACCAAAGTAAGCACAACAGCCTATGGCGCCAAATATCACGAACACGCGGCGCACAATAAGCACACCAACGCCAATCATGAGTAAATTAATACAAAAATAGAAAAATTTAGACCATTCACTGTCCGAGTGCATTGAAGACAATCCACACCAAAATGCCAACACACCAAAAAGATACAACCAGAATGCATAATCAGCTTTCTTAGCGGTTCTGATATCCACCCAAAAGGCAAACGCGATCATCAACAGGCCTGAATACATCGAGACTAATTTCCTTATCTCCCACGATGCATCACCTCCCGTAAGCATGGCTGTTACATCCATTGTCATATACCAGAGCGTCACCGCAATCGGCATAACTAAAAATGGATATTTATATTTCCACGCTATTACGGCGCCTACCGCTAAGGTCGCCAGTTCCATGTAAATCCAATGCCACTTTATATAACGATGATAATCTTTATAGACAGTTTCGTCCGGCCACATACCAAGCCATTGTTGGAGCCCATATACTGCAAGAGGCGTTAAGCAAACAACAAAAGTTGCACAGATACCCGCCGGAATAGCTAAAGATTTACGCGCAAAATTATTACTGATGGCTATACCGGCAACAGCATATAGCAAGCACACCATCATAATCCCAAGACCACCAAAAGACTCCCAACCTAAACTCATAAAGAGAGTCATTGCACCAATAGCAATAAGACCACCGAGATAATAGAGGACATTAGTAAAATTGAACACTGGCATGTCGGCTTCTTTTGATTTAAGAAACTCATAAAGAGGTTCAACCTGAGACACATCAATAATATTTTGTTGAGCGGCCTCATCTAATTGGTCTTTTGTGATTTTCATAGGTTTTCCTTTACCAGGTTCTTTGATTTACATGATTTGTCGTTTTTTCACGAGTACTAGCAACCAGTACGCCCCACTAATCGACAAACATAAAGCAATTAGTGCAAAAATTTTAATAAATACGTTATTAAAACCCCCCACTTCTGCATAGTCCATAAAATGAAGCATAAATAGCAAATCACGAAATCGCCTGTCATCATTACTATGACCTAAGAGCCTACCAGTAGTTGCATCTATGTATGCGCTCGTATTCGCTTTATCACTAAAATCCACGCGCCAACTAGGATTACGCTCTTTTAAAAATTCACCACCATCTGACAACCTAACGGCATTGGTTATTTGGCCAGGTCCTTTATATGATTGCTGTGCAATTTTTTTGATCATGGCCTCAGTTAATCTTGTAGGCCTGGCGGTAACAGCGTTCACCAACAGAAACTCATGAACAAAGTGGCGATACAGTCCCTTGTGTTGATAAAGTAAATAATGAGGTGCATCAAGAATATTAATGAGTTCAACCTCAACCGTATCAGGATAACTAAGCAATATTTGCGTTATGGGTACTAAATCATGTGATGTATTAGGATCAATCGTGAAAGCAGGTTTTACGTCGACTATTCGATAGTAGTTACCTGACGCTTTTTCATGATCCATTAAATTAAATATTATTCCTGTACCAATCCAAATAATGACCTGTAAGCCGACCAAAACAGAGCTATACAGGTGAAATTTCCTGACCCATTTCATGATAAATCACCTAAATGTTGGTGATTATTATGCTTAATTGTCTTGCGATTGTTAAAGAGCTTTTGATATGCCAAGAACGCCCCTGTTAACGTGCCAAATAGCGATAGTAAACTGATCCAGAACAACAGCACATTATCGACTTCGCCCTTTTGATAATCCATTAAATGAAACCTAAACATCCAATCGAATATTCGCCAAAATTCGTGACGCTTGGTTACCACTTTACCACTTAATGCGGAGATATAGAGCGTTGGCGAACCAAAGTCATCAAAATTGACCTGCCACACAGGTAAATGACGTGGCGCCAATTCAAAGGGTGGATTGCGTGTTATCAATGAAACATCAGTGATCGTTCCCTGCCCTGAGTAATGGTAGTTAGCAATGGATATTGCGCGTGCTTCACTAAGCGGTAATAGATTTTCTCCGTTAGTGGCGTCAATCAAATACGCTTTGTCGTGTACGTAAAACGAATATACGGGTAGATCATTAAGTTGATAAAGCGCCAACTTGTTTATATCGCCAAAGCGCTGGCTTAAGTCAGCCAATGTAATGTGTATTTTGGTTTGTGACAGATTACTTTGTTTATTATTAACTAAGGAGTCGCCATGAATGTAGTGAATATTCATATAAACCATGTAGGCGCCAGAGATTGACCAAATCAAAAACTGAACGCCCACAAGTATCATCAACCATTTATGATATTTACGTATTGATAACATTGGTTTTTTATTTTTATGTGTTTTGACCCTCTAGTGTACGTTGCTTCCACAAGAAGTAAACAGCAGGTAACACCAACAAGGTGAGCACTAAAGCACTCGCCATGCCTCCAACCATTGGTGCAGCGATACGACTCATCACTTCTGAACCTGTTCCTGTCCCGTATAAAATCGGCATTAAACCAATAATAATTGTCGCTACCGTCATCATGACTGGGCGCACACGCAAACCTGCACCTTGCATGATGGCCATTCTTAGTGATGATTCATCAAACCGAATTTCTGCATTAACAGCATTTTGATGTGCATCTTTATAGGCCTGATTTAGATAGACCAGCATAATAACGCCTATCTCGACGGCAACCCCTGCAAGTGCGATAAAACCAACACCGACAGCGACAGAGAAATTAAAGCCTTCGAAATAAATTAAACCAATCCCACCTATCATCGCCAGAGGTAACGTCGCCATGATCATCGTTACTTCGGCAAAACTTCTAAAGTTGAGATAAAGCAAAACAATGATAATCGCTATCGTAAGTGGTAACACATAAGACAGCTTTTGCTGTGCACGTTGCATATATTCATATTGTCCAGCCCAATTAATAGAATAACCTGTGGGAAGATCTATCTCTTGCGCTATTTTAGTTTTAGCGCCAGCAACATAACTTCCGATATCTACCCCTTCAATATCGATGAAGCTCCAGCCATTGATCCGTGCATTTTCACTCTTGATCCCCGGCGGACCATCCTCAATAAAAACATTGGCAACATCTGCCAAGGCTATACGATCACCATTTGGGGTAACCAATGGCAGGTTTTCCAGCTGCTCAGGTGAGTCCCTATAATCTTGTGGATATCGTAAGTTTATTGGGTAGCGCTCAAGGCCCTCAACCGTTTTTGCAACGTTCATCCCACCAATGGCCGTTGCAACCACTTGTTGAATATCAGTGATATTTAACCCATAACGAGCAGCTTTCATTCGATCGATATCGACTTTAATATAGCGACCGCCTGCAACGCGTTCTGAATAAACAGAGGCTGTGCCAGGGTAATCCTTTAACACTTGCTCAATCTGCCTACCTATGTCTTCAATCACTTTTAAGTCACTGCCAGCGACTTTGATCCCTACAGGTGTTTTGATACCTGTTGCAAGCATGTCAATTCGCGTCTTTATTGGCATAACCCACGCATTGGTCAGCCCAGGAAATTTGACTAAATTATCGAGTTCTGCCTTGAGCGACTCGGTCGTTACACCCTCTCGCCACTGTGCTCTAGGTTTGAGCTGAATAAAGGTTTCAATCATAGTTAACGGGGCGGGATCCGTCGCGGTCTCCGCGCGCCCCACTTTACCAAAGACATTTTGCACTTCAGGCACTGTGCGGATGAGCTTATCTGTTTGTTGTAATAACTCTCTAGCCTTACCAATTGATATGCCTGGATGTGTGGTTGGCATATACATCAGATCGCCCTCATCTAATGGTGGAATAAATTCGCTACCGATGTATTTAACAGGGATAAAACCAATCCATGTGATGACTAATGCGATAGCAATAGTGGATTTTGGAAAACGCAACACACAATCAAGTACGGGTCGATACATCGCAATCAAAAATCGGTTAACCGGGTTTTTATGTTCAGAGATAACCTTGCCGCGTATGAAATACCCCATCAATACCGGGATCAGTGTGATTGCGAGGCCCGCTGAGGCAGCCATGGCATACGTTTTAGTGTATGCAAGTGGCGCAAACATTCTCCCTTCCTGTGCCTCTAAAATGAACACCGGCAAAAAGCTCACCGTAATAATCAATAAACTAAAGAATAATGCGGGACCTACTTCACTGGCTGATGTAGCGACGATTTTCCAGCGATTTTGGTGATTTAACGGTGTTTTTTCCATATGCTTATGCATATTTTCAATCATCACTATTGCCCCATCTGTCATGGCGCCAATTGCTATCGCTATGCCACCTAGCGACATGATGTTGGCATTAATTCCTTGGAAATACATGATGATAAATGAAACTAAAATACCAAGAGGTAAGCTAATCACAGCCACGATCGAAGAACGAATATGAAATAGAAAAACCACACAAACAATGGCAACTACAGCTAACTCTTCAATTAACTTTGACCATAAATTATCTACTGCATTCTCTATTAAACCTGAGCGATCATAGACCGTAACAACTTCAACTCCGTCAGGTAAACCGCGCTTTAATTCAGCTAACTTTTGTTTAACGCCCGCTATTGTTTTTTGCGCATTTTCACCAAAGCGCATTACGACTACACCGCCTACAACCTCGCCTTCACCGTTAAGTTCAGCCACGCCACGACGCATCTGGGGCCCAACTTTAATAGAAGCGACGTCACCAAGTAATAAAGGCGTGCCATTAACATTGATGCCCAAGGGAATAGCTTCTAAATCACTTTCAGACTGTATATACCCAGAGGCAGTTACCATATATTCAGCTTCGGCCATCTCAACCACTGACGCACCGACCTCTTGGTTACCTTGCTTTATCGCAGTCTGAATTAAGCTCAGTGGTAAATCATACGCACGTAACTTATCAGGACTCACTACAACCTGGTATTGTTTAACCATGCCACCAATTGCGGCAACTTCGGAAACGCCCTCAACGGTTTGCAATTCGTATTTAAGAAACCAATCTTGAATACTACGCAGCTCACTCAGATCATGCTGGCCCGTCCTATCGATCAGGGCATATAAGTACACCCAACCCACACCCGTTGCATCTGGCCCTAATTGAGGATTTGCTGTTTCAGGTAATGATGGTGCAACTTGCGATAAATATTCGAGTACTCTTGAGCGCGCCCAATATAAGTCAGTGTCGTCATCAAAAATGATATAAACGTATGAATCACCAAAAAACGAATACCCTCGCACTGTTTTTGCCCCTGGCACACTGAGCATAGCTGTAGTTAGTGGATATGTGACTTGATCTTCTACAACTTGCGGGGCCTGACCCGGATAAGATGTTTTAATGATGACTTGAACATCGGACAAATCAGGAATAGCATCAACAGGAGTATTTTTAAAGGCAAATATACCTGTTCCGATAAGGATGCAAGTTGTCAGCAACACAAAGAAGCGATTATAGACAGACCAGTGAATTATGCTTTGAATCATGTCAAAATCCTAATGATGGCCACGATGATCCATTTCTGGCGTCTCGTTAGCTTGTGATTGTTGGCTAAATGCCATGTCAATGATGACAAAATCTTGATGCACCTCGAAGGTAAAATACACTTTATCACCCGTTGAAAATACTTCTAAATCAACATTATCAGCGACCAAAAAGTCGAGTGTTGCTGCCGGTCGGCCCCATTTCTCTATTGCATCACGCGAGATGTTAATTGAACGTTTCTCTTTATCGATGGCATTAATCACTCCATTTACGGATGCAGAAGAAACTGAAGGTTCAGCCATAATATGAATACCGGTGACTGCATAGGTCCCGTCCTCAGCTCTTGTGACTTCAAAATGCAACGTTTGTCCTGCCGCAAGTTCATTGATGTCAACTTGCTCCGCGATGTCAAAATCCATGGTCATTTCTGGCCAGTCCCAAGGCTCCGCAGGCCCATGAGTTATGTTGGCAGCGCGCGAATCAGCATAAACAGCGTTAATCTCACCCTCCATCCATACTGAATCTGGTATCTGGGTTTGCGCCATCCGCTCAAAATCGGATGATTTGCTTGATTCAGAGTCGATAAGAAACTGAGCTGATGTAACAACCATGTCACCGTCAGTTAGCCCGGACAGCACTTGCACTTCATCGCCACTAACAGCACCAATACTGACAGAAATCGATTTAAATTGTCCGTCGCCTAAGGCCAGAACTACACGGTCTTGCTTCCCCGTTCTTATAACAGCTTGCTTAGGCACCACAATGGTATTTGTAATCATAGGGGTATCAATAACAACTTGAGCAAACATATTGGGCTTAAGCACATAATCTAAGTTATCAAACTTAAGTCTGACTCGAAGTGTTCTGTTGGTCGCATTGAGGCTTGGATACACATAGTCGACATTCCCTTGCCACACGCGACCTGGTAGGTAATCCAATGTCATTGATACAGGAAGTCCCGTTGTGATTTGTCCACTGTCACGTTCAAACACTTCTGCTTCAACCCACACTTGGTTTAATTGAGC
This sequence comes from Thalassotalea loyana, assembly GCF_030161435.1. Lineage (GTDB taxonomy): Bacteria > Pseudomonadota > Gammaproteobacteria > Enterobacterales > Alteromonadaceae > Thalassotalea_G > Thalassotalea_G loyana. The sequence continues at coordinate 166,975 of NZ_BSSV01000006.1, forward strand.
GATGCTCATCAACGTATTGCCAGGGTTTACATAAAACCCTTCGCGAATCTTCAAGCCGTCTACGACGCCAGATTGTGGTGCGAAAAAAGTAACACTCTGTTTTACTTGCTTGGTTTTAGATAGCTTGTCAATAAAACTTGGTGAAATCTGCAACGCAAGTAATCGATTTCTTGCCGCCTCAATGAGCGTTTTATTATTGCGTTTCGTTGCTATTAGATATTCTTCCTGAGCGCTAACTAGTGCGGGTGAATAGAGTGTATATAGCGGCTGACCTGCTTGGATTGGATCTCCGGCCGCCTTTACATAAAGCTTTTCTATCCAACCATCTACACGAGGATGAATATGCGTTAACTTGTCTTCATCATATTTTACATAACCAACGGTCGAAACAGACTTACTAAAATCCCCTATTTCTACCTTTGTTGTCTTAACGCCGAGATTGTTAATGACATGTGGTGGTACTGTCACTACTCCCGGCCCGTACATATCACTTGCGCTACTTTCTTCATAAACAGGAACTAAATCCATTCCCATTGGTGACTTACCTGGCTTATCACGACGATAATTATCATCCATTGGCGCTACCCAATAAAGCGGGACTTTCTCGCCACTTGCTTCGTCAGTAATAGCACTATCGCTTCCCAATAAGTTTAGGTGATATAGCCCACTCGTGATGCTTGCTCCAGCAATGATGCCTATAGCTAAATAAGGTATTTTTTTATTCATTTGTTTCTCCAGCTATCGACTGTTTATGCTCTGAATCAGCCAAGTAATAGTTCAATCTGGCGACGGTTTTGAGGGCTTCTACAGAAATATTGAGGGTTGATAGTTTTGTATCTAGTTGGCTAATACGCGCAGACACTACATCTGAGAAACTACCATTGTCGTGTGTATAGGCAGTTAATGCTGCTTCTGCTTGTTGCACTGTTTGCTCAATGATTTGCGAACGATAAAGCTGGTAACGTTGTTCTAACCTATGTAATGCGTTAAGTTGCTTTTGTGTTTTACCGATGAGTTCTCGTAAGACAATTGTTTTTTCAGTGACAATAGACTGTTGTTTAGCCTTTGTAGCCGCCAACATTTTATCCTGTTTTGTCGTTGAAAATATTGGCATTGCGACATTTACACCTACAGTGAAAAAATCTGCACGACTGTTACCACTAGGGTCATCGTCTCGATAGCCATAACTTGCAGAAACACCCCATTGAGGCTTAAATTGTTCTTTTGCGATTGCAACATCCTGACTTGCGACAGCTTGTTTCTTTTGTTGAAGGATAATTTCTGGATGGTTTCTTAAAGCTGAATACAATTCATTATTTTTCATAGACTTAATATCTATAAAATTCTCTATATCAATAGCAATTACAGGTAACGCGTTACCGAAATCAACGCTATATTGAGCACCTTGGGGACCAAAATCGTTACTATTTTGAACAGTCAACCAAGGTTGTAATTGAGCAAGTATTTCTTCAAGAATTTGTTGTTGTACTAACCGTTTATCGTCCAATTTCGTCAATGCTAATTGCGCTCGAATCACATCTTGCTGACTAGTTTTTCCAGTGACAGAAGCATAATTTGCTTCCGTGATATCAACCATTTGTTCAAACAGGGTTTTATCTTTATCGATTAAACGAATGGTTTGTTGTGCTCGAAATCCTTCCAACCATAACTCAGAAATGAGGGTTTTAACTTGTCGCCTTCTTATCTCCCTCATAATAGGTTCCTGCTCAGATTGGATAGCTAATTGTTTTGCTCGCAACGAAAGTGTATCGCCGCGTTCAAACCGTTGGCTGATACCAACATTTAACTGAGTCATAGGTTCTTGATTAAATTGCCAACCATCCGTTGGAAGATTCATAAGCCCCATAGAGATTGTCGGATCAGGCAGTTGCTGAGCAGCAACACTGTTGTGCACATTGGCAACTTCATGCAGTTGGCTTTTTTGAAGCCATGGATCATTTTGCTGCGCTAGTTTAACTGCCTGAGTCAGCTCGTTAATAACAGCACCATGAGTGTTAAGATGTATAAGTAAAACAGAAAGGCCTAAGCTTTTCTTACCGATAAATTTCATAAAACCCTCCAGCCCAACAGGCTGAATATTCATTAAAAACTGAATAAATTACGTCTAATAGTGAATTTTGGGTGTAATAACCCTAGGTTAAGCTGAAATAGGCGGTCTAAATAATGAGGTTTGTGGGGTTTGATAGTGGCTAGTCAAGTAATGCACGCAGGCCTTGTCTGCAGACACTTTTGATTGCTTATTTTGAATTGGCAATATAAACACCGTGAAACTACAACCGTTATTTGGACACATACATTCGTCACCACAGCAGCCGTCATTTGACTGGTGCTCAGAGGATGATACTGAGTTACTGTGATTAGCGTGAAGGTCGTCAGTATGATGGTCCATTTGCATGGATTGATGATGTCCACTCGGTGTAGACATTTGGTTATGCATGTCTTGGCAGTTCATTGAAACAATAGCAAAGCTCTGCCCTATATGAGCAAATAGCATGACTATGAGAATGAACGAACGAAAAATCAAAAATCTATCCTAACCAAAATGTACATATAAATTTTAGATTTTATAGAAGCTTATGTAAAGGAGGGATTGCGCCTCAAAGAACAAGGCGCATGATCGTCAACACTAATGGTGCGATTCTTCTTCAAAGAATTCGTTAGTAAAATGAGCAAAATAGCCTAACGTACCCAAGATAAAATATATTGCTAGTAGCACATACAGTACCTGAAAAAACGCGCTACCATCGTTCATCACTGAATTTCCTGCAAGTGCAGCAAACAAAATAGCAATCGGTAAATACACCAACGCTTTGAACAAATTATCATTTTCGATTTTATTGTTTTCGTTCCCCATCTAACATTCCTCTTGTTATAAATTTTTAGTTTGTTAGTCAATGACACGACAAATACAACACGTCGTTTTTGATTATTATTTAACCATAATTAACTATATGAAATTAAAAGGGAAGTATTTTTTGAAGGAAAAGAATGAGTTTTTGATTAAAAATCAGCCACAGCGCGCTATCCACACGCTGTGACCATTTTAATCATTAGGCGGTTACTTTTCTTTGATTATTGACACCAATAATGCTGGTAAAAACGTCAACGACAGGAACGTTGATACCAGAATACCAGATAATACAATCACACCAACACCACGATATAATTCGGTGCCTTCACCCGGAATGAGAACCAATGGCGCCAATCCAAAAATTGTCGTAGCGGTAGACATGAGTATTGGTTTTAAGCGTTTTTCTACCGCCTTCATAACAGCCTCTCTCACTGCGATCCCCTGCTCAACTGTATACTTTCGGGTTTGGTCTACGATGAGAATTGGGTTATTGACTACAGTGCCTAATAGAATCAAAAAGCCAAGCATAGTAATCATATCAAATGGTTGGTGATATGCAGGTAAACCTATGGCAGCGATTGCGGCATTAACCCCGTTAACGGCAACTAGACCAAGTAATCCACCCGCCATGCCAAGTGGCACGGTCGCCAAAATAAACATTGGATAGCGCCAATGGGTAAAGATCGCTACCAGTAATAGGTAACTCAAGATAAGCGCTATCATAAAGTTTCCTGATAATGATGCTTTTGTTGCCTCTAACTGATCCGCAGCGCCACTGATACTTACTTTAATACCTTGAGCAATTTTCCCTTCTCGCCATAGCGATGGTAAAAGCAACTCTCGTACTGTTTTTTCGGCACTTTCCAGAGCAATGTCTCGTGGTGGGATAATGTAAACCGTTACCGTTCTGTTGCCATCTACCCGGCGTATCGAATTACTATTCTTACTCTCCACCAGATCAGCTAGAGAATTTAACGGTAAAACGCTTCCTGATGGGGTAACGATTGGCGTTGATGCTAATTGACTTAAGCTTTGTTCATTACCCGCACCACTAAAGATAAAGATATCTACCTTATCATCATTAAGGATAAACTCATCTACGAACGCTCCATCACTCATCGCTGCGATGGTGTAGCCAAAATCATTATTATTGATGCCGGCCTCAGCAAGACGTTGCCATCTTGGGTTGATTTCAATTAACGGTTGATTCAACGTGAGGGACCCTGGTTCAGAATTAATCTGTGGGTTGTCGAAGACCTCGCCAGCTTTTTGATAAACGGCATCTGCAGCTTCATAAAGTTCGATTATATCACTACCTGCGATATCAACAGCTACAGCTCTCGTACCACCGTCATTACTTGAAATAATAGATCCTCTCGATGAAAACGCTCTCATTCCTTCATAAGACCTAAATTTATTGGTGATCGCTTCCATCATCTCATTAATATATTTAGGCTCAACTGGCGCGCTTAAAAACCAAATACGACCCACAGATACTGACATTGAGTAATATTCTAATGGTGGCATTTTGTCTTTGCCTTCAAGAAATGCTGAAGGATCTGACTGGACATGTTCGTCAAAGTACGTACGTAATTCTGCGCCAATCTTTTTCATTTCAGATAAGTTATAGCTTGGTGGCGCTATCATCATTGAGAATGCTTTTGGCTCTTCACCCTCAGGTAAATATTCAGCTGCAGGCATCAAGCTATAGGCAAGCCCTAAAATCACGACAATAAACGTGATGGATGCAATACGAGCCTGTTTAACTGAACCGGTAAAAAAGCGGGTCATCTTTAACCACTTCGCAGATAAAACTAGCCCTTTACCGCGTTTTAAATCACTTTTTTTACTCAAATTGGTCAACGCGACTGGCACAACAAAAAGTGCCACGAGCATAGAAGCAATAATCGCACCTGAGATCGCAATCGCAATATCCGAATACAATTGCCCTGCTTCTTGCTGAACAAACAAAATTGGCGCAAAAACGAGTACAGTGGTCGCTGTCGACGCTAGTACCGCAGGCCAAACCTCTTTAACGCCATTAATTGCAGCTTGTGCTTTACTGATCCCTTGGCGTTTTGCTTGCACAATAGACTCAAGTACTACAATTGTATTATCAACTGTCATACCAATTGCAAACGCAACACCAGCTAACGAAATCACATTAATCGTGCGGCCGAATAACATAAGCGCTAAGAAGGCGGCAATGGTACACAGTGGAATGCCTATCACACCAACAATCGTCGCTTTACCAGAGCGTAAAAAGAAATACATGACTAACGTTGCTAACAATGCACCTAATGCTAAGTTTGTCCATACATTTTGGAGCGAGCTCGCAACATACTTGACATCGTCACTGGTCAATTTGAGTTCTAGTCCATTTTGAATAAGTAACTCTTGATTGATTTCTTCGACAACAGGCAGCATCGCTTCTTTAATAGCGAGAACATTTGATCCACTCTCCCTGCGAACAGAAAGACTAATGGTTCGTTCACCTGTATTAAACGATAAGCTTCTTGTTTCAAAATGATCTAACGTGACCGTGGCAACATCTTTAAGTAAAATATTCGCATCATTGGTACGTGAAATGATCAAATTCTCAAGCTCAGAAATATCTTCAAAACGTCCTATTACTCGCAGTAGATAACGACTTTTACCGCTCTCAATATCACCTGCTGAAGTATCTTTATTGCGCGTTCTTATCGCTGTTCTTAATTGCGGTAAGCTAATTCCACGTTGTGCCAACCTTGCGGCATCTACTTTGATTTGTATTTGTCGCTGAGCACCACCGCCAACTCCGACTTCAGACACACCAGGCACACTTTCCATACGCGGACGAATAAAGTCATCGGCAAAATCACGTAGCAAATCTACATCAAGATTTAATGGGTTGCCTGCCTGTGGCTTTAGAACAAAATACATAAAAGCATTGCCTGAGAATGAACTAGAGTACAAACGCGGCTGATCGACATTTTCAGGGTAAGCTGGTACTTGGCTCAGCGCATTGTTTACGCGAATCAAGGCGTCGTTTGCATCAACACCAAAAGGAAACTCAAGTTCTATCCGTGCTGAGCCCATTTGCGCATATGAAACCATGCGCTTTAAATTGGCTAAGCTACGTAAATAACGCTCTTGTTCTATTAGTATTTCTTTCTCAACATCTTGTGGTGTTGCGCCCGGCCAGCCGGTTTGCACTGTGATGGTTCGTACTTCGAGATCTGGGATCATTTGTACTGGAATATTGAGCGCCGCAACCAATCCTAAAATGGTTGTGATAAGGACGATAACAGCGACCAGTATTCCTCGATTAACGGCAGCAGATATCATTACGAGCCACTCACTTGTTTATTGATGCGCAATGAGTCACCATCTTTTAATAATTCAACACCAGACATAACAAATGGCTGTTCAACACCTACTCCAGTAATTGCAGTTTGCTGACCTTGTTGTTTAACAATATTGATCAGAATGCGCTTTGCTTTATTGTTGTTAACAACAAATACACTTGCGCCACCGTCAGGGTGTTGTTTTATTGCACTTTTTGGAAGCCATACGATGTTTTGGTCTGATTGTGGAAGTTCAATCGCAGCATGGGCAGACATGCCCACGACTAGGTTCTGATTGCTAGGTAAATTTACCAAACCCGTTATTGAGCGACTTTGATTGTCAGCAACACCTACGATTCGGCTAAGCGTTGATCCAATTGAAACACCTTGATTGAAATCAGGTGTAACGGTTACTTCCACATCATTCTGGCCATTGAGTACTTGATAATATTCTTGGGGTATTGCGATATTGAGGCGTATATTTGATTGTGAAACTAATCGCATTATTTGAGTTTGTTGACTAACCCATTCACCTACATCAACATGGCGCTTAGACACAACACCAGAAAACGGCGCATAAAGTGTGTGGCGATTTAGCATTTCTTTTGCAGTCGCTAATTCAGCGTTAGCTTGCTTGAGCATTGCATCGGATATTTCAAAACTAGACAAGCGTTGATTCAATAAGGTTTTTGCGACCAACTCTTTTTTGGATAACTCAATCACTTCTTGATAAAGGCGCTCTGCTTCATTTCGTTCACTCATTCGAGCTTTGACAGCGGATTTTGCTTGCTCTACAGCTAAAACGGCAAGCGTATTATCTATCACAAGGAGTTTTTGCCCTTTCTCAACCTTATCACCAACTTCAAAATACAATGATTCAATCAAGCCTGCTTGTTGTGAGGCTAATGCTGAATCTTGTGTGGCTTCAATCGTTCCTGTTAATGAAAGAACCTCTCTTTGTGTTTGCGCTTGAGCAAGATACACATCAACATTAGCCGCATCATTAGCGGACGAAGCAAACGTAGACACCAACAAAAGCGTGGTCGCTACTTTACTTAATACTCTCATAATAAACATACCTAAATAATAATTATTTGCATTAGGATAAATAACTCAGCAAAAAATAGCACCTTTTATTGAGTAAATATCTGTTTCAACGAAAGAATAAAAAAAGCCATGTCACAAAAATGTCCACAAGTTTATCTCGAGTCAAATTTGGCAAACTTCACATTTATAGACTAGCTTTGATACAAGATAATCCCTCTATTCAGCCAAAAAGGAATTTGTTGCTATGACTTCATCATCGAACAATTCATCTAATTACGATTTACAAAAGCTAAAAGCTCAAGTTGCTGCATTAAATAAAGTGCAAGCTGTTATAGAGTTTGATCTTGATGGAAACATCATTACCGCCAATGATAATTTTCTCTCAACAATGGGTTACACATTAGATGAAATAGTTGGTCAGCATCACAGTATGTTTGCTGCCGATGGTTATGCTGATACGCAAGAGTACAAAGATTTTTGGGTAAAGCTTAATCAAGGTGACTTCGACACTGGCGAATACAAACGCATTGGAAAAAATGGCAAAGAAGTTTGGATACAGGCATCTTACAACCCTATTTTAGACACAGACGGTGAACCTGTTGGCGTGATCAAGTTCGCGACAGACATCACAGAGCAAAAAATTCAGCAGGCCGACTTTCAAGGACAAATCAGTGCAATAGGCAAATCACAAGCGGTAATCGAATTTAACCTAGATGGAACAATTCTAACGGCAAATGACAATTTCCTTGCAACTGTAGGTTACACACTAGATGAGATTGTTGGACAGCATCACAGCATGTTTGCTGAGCCAGAATACGCAAAAAGCAGTGAATACAAAGCATTTTGGCAATCGTTAAGTGAAGGTAAATACGATGCAGGCGAGTATAAACGCCTTGGTAAGCACGGCAAAGAAATTTGGATACATGCATCCTACAACCCTATTCTCGATTACAATGGAAACCCATACAAGGTTGTAAAATATGCAACAGATATAACAGCTGACAAACTTCAACAAGCTAACTATTCAGGTCAAATACAAGCTATCAGCAAGTCACAAGCCGTTATAGAATTTAACCTTGACGGTACGATTATCAATGCCAACGAAAATTTCTTAATCACCCTTGGCTACTCTCTTGATGAAATAAAGGGAAAACACCACAGTATGTTCGCCGAACCTCAATATTCTCAAAGCGCCGAATACAAAGCGTTTTGGGAAAAATTAGGACAAGGTGAATACGATACCGGTGAATATAAAAGGATCGGTAAAGGCGGTAAGGAAATTTGGATTCAAGCGTCTTACAACCCGATATTAGACCTAAATGGTAAACCCTATAAAGTCGTAAAGTACGCAACAGATATCACGGCAAGAAAACAAGCCATTGCCGGAATCAAAAATTCAATTATTTCATTATCAAACGGCGATTTAACAACCCGTATTGAAAATGATTTAGGCAAAGAATTTGGTGTACTTGGCGACGCAATGAATGATTTACAAGATGATTTGAACGTGATGATTTCAGAAATCCGAGCGGCGTCTGACAACGTGTTCGATGCGTCAAGTAAACTAACCCAAGGCAGTAATGAACTGAGTAAAAGAACGGAGTCACAAGCTGCGAGTTTAGAAGAGACAGCTTCTGCGATGGAAGAGCTAACTTCAACGGTTAATCAAAACGCAACAAGTGCTCAGGAAGCAACGAAGTTATCAACCAATGCGATGAACAAAGCGAGCGCAGGTGGTGATGTTGTTAATAATGCAATCGATGCTATGGATGCAATTGAGAAGTCGAGCAAGAAAATATCAGACATCATTAGCGTTATCGATGAGATAGCATTCCAAACCAACTTATTAGCACTAAATGCTGCAGTAGAGGCAGCTAGAGCTGGTGAACAAGGTCGAGGGTTTGCAGTAGTTGCCAGTGAAGTTAGGAATTTGGCACAGCGCAGCGCCTCAGCGGCCAAAGAGATTAAAGGATTGATAAGTGAAAGTGTCGAAGCGGTAAATCAAGGTAGTAAGCTTGTCGACAACACAGGTCAAACATTCAGCGAACTTGTAGAAGCGGTGAAAGATGTTGTTACGATCATTTCAGATATAAGTACCGCGAGTACCGAACAAGCAACGGGAATTTCAGAAGTCAGCAGAACGATTTCAGAGATGGATGCGATGACACAACAAAATTCATCGCTTGTAGAGCAAACCACATCATCAAGCCAAGCGATGGAAGAACAAGCTAAAGGACTTCAAGAACAAGTCGCAAGTTTCACCATAAAGAGCCAAGACACAACCCTTTCTAAAAGTCGAAAAACATTGAGACAGGTAGTTTAGCGTTAACTTCCCTTTTCTTTGTCACAAGACATTGCCCAACCATACAAGTTGGGCTTTGCGCCCTTCTGATACTTTCACCGTTATAAATTTGCCACATAACATCAGGTTATACGCTACCAAAAAACTGCAATGCCCTCGACATTTACAATGAGGATATAATTTTTTTAATAATTAAAACAACAGGATCCTTTGATGAGATTGTTATCTACGTTACTTTTGAGTGCAATTACAACGACAACAAGCACTTTCGCAGCTGATATTCCTATTCAAATATCAGTGCTAAATGAACAAAATCAGGCCATTGAAAGCGCCACAATAAAAATCAATAACACCACAGCCCTGACCAACAACACGGGCAATAAAGAATTCCATATTCCTGAAGCTAAAACCTATCAATTAACATTATCTAAAGACGGTTATTATGAGCGCGTTCAAACCTTTAGCCATGCAGAATTAACGCAACTGGCTACGTCATCGCTATCATTCACCCTCGTAAAGCGTGAAACTGGACGCGTGATGTTCGCTTTTGGTGGTGACGTGATGATGGGTCGTCGATATTACAAACCTTATTTCGACGATGACGTATTGATTAATCCAGAATCTGATCTCGCAGATAGTCAAGCGATATTAGCACACATGAAGCCTTATCTTTCCGCGGCAGATATGGCCGTCGTTAATTTAGAAAGTCAGTTGGCGGTACATGAACCAAAACAGCGTGCACCTAAATCAGTCACGTTTTACAGCAACCCTAGTATTGTCAAAGCGCTAAAGTGGGCAGGTATTGATTATGTTACACTGGGCAACAACCACACCTATGACTATCTAGATGAAGGTTTAGACTCTACACTTAAAGCGCTTAAATCTGAGTCATTGCCTTACTCTGGCGCTGGCTTTACTGAAAGCCAAGCACTTTCACCTTATATTGCGGCCATAAACGATAGTTATTATGCCATGCTAGGCTACGTAGGTTGGCAAGGTTCTAAAACACCAAAACAAACCGCTACCCATGAACATGGAGGTGCCGCCTTTGGTTCGATGGAAAATATTTCTTCGAGTGTAAAATCAGCTGTCGCAAACCAACACTTGCCCGTGGTTCAGTATCATGGCAGTTTAGAGTACAAGAATGAACCAACTGGCGTCACCGAGCAGCGATTAAAATCAGCAATTGATCATGGTGCCGTGCTCGCCGTAGCCCACCACCCACACGTGGCTCAAGGACTAGAGCTTTATAATGGTCACTTGATCGCATACTCAATGGGTAACTTTGTCTTTGATCAAAACTTTAGTTCAACCCAACATAGCTACCTTTTGCATGTCTGGTTAGATGATGGCAAATTCCATCGTGCTGAAGTCATTCCTGTTTACGTCAAAGGCTACAAGCCAACGCCTGCACTCGATAATGAAAGAGTTACGATTTTAAGGCGATTACATACATTATCAGCAAAACGAAATACGTTTATTCATAGTGAACAAGGTATTGGCGTTATTAAGCCGCCTCAAAGCGTTACTCCATCAACAACCACAAGACAACTTGTTGTCAATACAGCGAAGGAACGCGTTCATAGCCTGTCGCAACTGCCATGGACTCAAGCAAACTACACAATAAAAAGTGCGACCCCCAAGGTAAAATATCGATTTGGTAGCAATTTAATTAATGGTAGTGATTTTGAACACTTTTCTCTGTTTGACGCACCAGAGCGTGGTTTTACGTTTAATAAAACCAAGAGTCAGCTTGTCTCGCCTGGCTACAACAGTGAACATGCAATGCAAATTGGCGTTGTCCAAACACAATGGCTAGGCATGAAACACTTTAGACGAGTATTTAATGCAAGCTCACCAATGACCTTTAAAATGGATGTTATTTCACCACAAGACCTAACACTGAATGTTTATTGGCAAGGACGAAAAACCAGACAAAAGCTTTTTGATGCGTTTAACAACAGTCCCAAAAACCTAATCTCAAGCATCAAGCTTAATGGTAGTGATAAATGGCAGCATATTGAATTACCCTTCAATTCACCACGTATTGGCTACAAAAGTTACCGTGTACTAGCCGAATTAGTGAATAACGAAGGCAAAAACGTAAGTCAGGTCACCATAGATAATTTTTCATTAATTGAGTGGCAGACTTCGTTTCAACACGGACCACAAGCGCAATTTTTCAACACTGATAGCCAGATGGCTAACTATATTGGTTTTGACACCGCTGTGAGCACTCCCATCTCAATCAGCGTCGATTAACAATTGATCTTTCATCCAGCGCAATACCTATCGCCTCATGTAATAAAGCCACCTATTAGGTGGCTTTTTATTTTGGTTCAGTTGATACCTAGCGCCAATGCAATAAAACCAACTACTTTATTGAGTAAGTAATTGTTGATTGCAACGACTATTTTTACATATAAAAAAGCCCAGCTAGGCTGGGCAAAACTACATTTTCAGTAGAAAGAGGAAAGATATAATAAAGAGGTTTAATAAGCGTCAGAAGACGTTCCACCCCAAAGCCTGAAATCGAGGGCAGGCATCACCCCTCCTTGGATATTAAATCCAAAAGGTCTATCTTGAGCGACTAACAATGGCCCATCTAAATCAACATATTTTGCTCGCCCTGCGAGTAAGTAGGCAGGCGCCATCGCAAGTGAGGTGCCCACCATACATCCGACCATCAACTCAAAACCTAGCGCTGTTGCTTCCTGTGCTAACGCCATTGCTTCAGTGAGTCCACCCGTTTTATCTAACTTGATATTGATGGCGTCATAACGTCCTTTTAAATACGCGAGATCTTTACGCGTATGGCAAGATTCATCAGCGCAAAGCGCTACGGGGAAGTCATGATCAATCAATGCTTGGTCATGGCCTGTCGCTAACGGTTGTTCAATCAAAACAACATTTAACTCTGCTAGTTTTGGGGCACATTCAACTAAATCAGTAATTGACCAACCTTCATTTGCATCAACAATAAACTGACTGTTTGGCGAAGCATCGTGAATCGCCTGCATTTTTTCTATAATGCTTTCGTTATCGAGTTTCACTTTGATCAAAGGCGGAAAGTTAAGTTTTTGTGCAGCTTTAGCCATGTTTTCAGGCGTATCAATACTTAATGTCTGTGCTGTAGTACAGCTGTCCACTTGTGCTAAATTAAGTAACTGATGAACAGGCTTTTTGTGTAACTTTGCCTTCAAATCCCAATACGCACAGTCAATGGCGTTCTTAGCTGAACCAGCCGCCATTGATGCCAATACATTATCTAAAGAAATACCCTGTGCCAGCTTAGCTTGTACATAGGCTAATTGACTGGTCACTGTGTCTATTGATTCTTGATAGCGAGCATAGGGAACAGACTCAGCATGACCAATACACCCATCCTGCGTTAACGTAACTTCAACCACTTCCGCTTTTGTTTTTGCACCTCTTGCGATGCGAAACACTTGCGCTAGCGGGAAATCCTTTTGTTCAAATGATAGGCTCATCATGGCTTAAACCTGCGCATTAATAAAATCAATAATTGACGCTGTGCCATCTCTAACAGGATCAACACAAGGCAAGCCAAATTCATCACTTATCTGCTGGCAGTACTCGCGACCTTCTTGAATACTTACTGATGACGTATTGACCGTGATCCCCACGACTTTCACATCAGGATTAGTCAATTTAGCGGCTTGCAAATTTAACTCAATTGTTTCTTTGATACTTGGCAAAACAGTGTGTGGTAAGCCACGCATATGGTGCCTGCCCAGTGCATGACAAATAACAATCGCGTCTGGCTGTGAGCCGTGTAAAAGTCCCATACTGACACCTGCAAATGCTGGGTGTGAAAGTGAACCTTGCCCTTCAATAATGTCCCAATGTTCGTGGTCGTTGCTCGGAGAAATATGTTCAACCGCGCCTGAAATAAAATCTGAGACAACACAATCGATTGCAACGCCCTGACCTGCGATCAAAATCCCACATTGGCCAGTCGCACGAAAATCAACCTTCAACCCTGCATCTTTCATCGCCTTTTCTAAGCTTAACGATGTATACATCTTACCTACTGAGCAATCAGTACCCACAGTGAGAAGACGCTTACCCGTGCGCTTTGCACCAGTGCCTGTCTTAAATTCGGCTGTTGGGTGACGAATATCATGCATTTTGCAGTTATGAGCTTTTGCAACTTCAACAAGTGCAGGAACATCGTTAAGTTTATCATGCAGACCACTCACAACGTCCATGCCTAAGCTAAGTGCTTCAATAATGTACGGGTGCCATTTCACATCAAGTACACCACCGCTGTTAGCAAACCCCAAAACAAGTGATTTTGCGCCTTCTTTATGAGCCTGTTCAATTGTCTTTTGTGGTAACCCAGTTGTCACTGTACAACCGTCGACTTTCGCTTCGCCAATACAAAGTTCAGGTCGCCAGTCTGCGACACCACGAGCCATTTTAATCGATAATGCATCGGTAGCATCACCAATGAATACGAGATAAGGAGCAAGAATTTGCATAAATAACCACCTACTATTGTTGCCGTCAACGCGACTTTTTGTTTTATAGGTTTCAGGTTATTAGGTTAGTGAATGGATATAAAATGCTATGGTTTACCGCCCCTATAACTAAAGGCTATACCTCACGGTAAACCACTGTTATTTAGTTGATTTCTTTCGAAATATAAGACAAAAAGTCTTCCGAAACACGTGATAAACTATGGTTTTCTAAGTGCATAACACCAATATTAAATGTCAATTTAGGACTAAAAGACGCGAATGCGATATTGTCTGATAAATTTCCTTGTGCAGTAAATTTATCAACGACACAGACACCGGCTCCTTCGGCAACCATGCGAGCAGCAATAAAGTATGTTTGCACTTTGATCGTTGATTGCAATTGGACATTTTCCTCCATCATGCGCGACCAAAGTAAATCACCCAAAGGTCCACTATCACTTATATCAATGAATGGAGACTCTTCGAGTTGCGCAAGCGACAATTGTTCAGGGCCATCAGGAAACATCGCTTTGGGATACATGATGACTAATTCCGACTCAGCAATCGTTTGGCAATTGAGACCTGCAATTTCATTCGGAGAAAACAACATCGCAAAATCACACTTATGTTCAAACAACGCTTGTGTAACCTCATTGTTGTGAACGGTTTGGATATCAAAATTCACTTTTGGGTGGTGTGTTTGAAACCCAGCTATTGCTCGCGGTAAAACACCAAAGCCTAGCGCAGGAGTCACACCAATACTAATATTGCCAAAATCAGTTTTCTTTATATTCTCTGCCGTATTCTTTATCGAGCGCATCTGTTGATAAATTTTATCAACTTCTCCAAAAAGCATTTGGGCCTCATTCGTTGGGATTAAGCGGCCTTTAACCCGTTCGAACAAATTAAAGCCAAGTTGCATTTCGGCATGGGACAATACTTTACTTACACTTGGTTGAGATACATGCAATATTTTTGCTGCGTTCGTAATAGAACCCGTTGTGTATATAGCATGAAAAATTTCAATGTGACGTAAACGCATAACAATCCTTAAACAACTTAATATTAACTGCTCGTAACCCTGTTATAGGCCAATTATTAACTTCATTATCCACCGACAAATGGCAGACTTAAATATAGCTGAATCACAAGAGCATTCGTGATATCAATAAAAAACGCACCTACCAAGGGTACAACTAAAAACGCCTGAGGAGAAGGTCCGTGCCTTGAGACCAAGGATTCCATATTCGCAACAGCAGTGGGTGTAGCGCCTAAGCCAAAACCACAGTGGCCGCCAGCCATAATAGCCGCGTTATAATTCTTACCCATCACCCTAAACGTTATAAAGTAAGCAAACATCATCAAGACGATGGTTTGAATCAATATAATAATAACCATTGGGCCTGCGAGACTGGCAAGTTCCCAGACTTTTAGCGACATTAAAGCCATCGCAAGAAACATGGATAACGCCATTGTTCCCCACAAGTCAATACACGCCCTACTGATACGATAAACCTTCGTAAATTCAACGATATTTGTGAGTACAACACCACACAAAAGAGGGATCAAAAATGCGGGTAACACGATATCTGCTGCTTTTAATGCATCATAGCCAATTCGACCTATATACATGCAAAGCAAAATAACAAATAACGTTTCCATCATTTTCTTTGGCGTAACCAAATCATGATCTTCAGGATCAAAAGTGACGGTGTTATCCAATGCTTCGTCATAATCATCTGCTTTCAATTGATATTTTTTAATTAACCGTTTACTCACAGGCCCACCAACGAGGCCTCCTAAAATGAGCCCTAACGTCGCTGCAGCCATTGCTAACTCAAAAACACTGGTTGGCATACCATACTCATTAATAAATAGATCTGAATAGGTTGCGCCATTTCCGTGACCACCTGATAGCGTCACCGAGCCGCCAATCAACCCCATTAACGGATCTAACCCTGCAGCTGTAGCTACAGAAACACCAACCGCGTTTTGGATAATTAGATACACCGTCGCTAATAAAAGAAACAAGGCCACTTTTGGACCGCCTTTCAATAACAAACTGTAACTTGCACCGAGTCCAACGGTGGTAAAAAACACCGTCATTAAGGGGGATTTAAAGGCCATATCAAAGTTAAACGTGATGTTAAATGCGCTATGCGCAATTGCAGCAAGCAGTGAGAATGCAATGCCTCCAACAACGGGCTCAGGAATATTGTTGTTGCTAAGAAACGTGATTTTTGAATTGAGATAGTAGCCAATAAACAGAATAAGTAACGCAATAAGCAGCGTTTCTGCCGTAGCAATATTGATCGTCATATGCTTTTAAACCTTTTATTTATCGGCTCTGTATAAAGTCTTACAGAGCGTATTATTCGGTTTTATAGGAGTTTCAAATAGTAAAGAGAACAGTGAAAAAACAGCAGTTCCATTTTTTGACAACACCATAACCAAAGGTTCTAGCACGCAGGTATGTCGCCAGATAATAAATATCAAGCTCCTTTGTATACCTTATTTTTTCATAACTCTTATAATCAATATGTACGTTTATGTATCCCAAATGTACCAGAGTATAACTTTAGGTTATGAACTGTTAACTAACTGTCATTAGCTTTTAGTCAATTGTTTGGGCAAGGTGAACTTCACAATTAAGAAAGTCGATTAAAAAGTCGACACAATTACAATAAGACTTAAGGTGTGCAACATGACAAAGAGATCAGCCAGAGGATACAAAGTTAAACATATCTGTTTATGTATCGCGACCGCATTATCTGCGAACGTAATGATGACAAGTAACGTCGTCGCAGCAGAAAATGAGGACGAAACGAAAGAAATTGAACGCATTAGCGTATTAGGCTCAAATATTAAACGAGCAACAGACATTGGTGCATTACCTGTCACGTTAATGACTGAAAAAGATATCGAAAATACGGGTGCAGTTACCGGTGACGAGTTACTTCGCTCAATTCCACAAATTGGCGCCGTTAATTTCGGCGCGGCAACGGGTAACGGCGGTGTTAATGACGCTCGTGGTGATGTTGCTTCAATCAACCTACGAGGCGTAGGTTCAGGAAATACGTTAACCCTATTGAATGGTCGTCGACTGGTGACTCACCCAGGTACACAATCTGAGAATTTTGTCCCTGTTTCTACTGTCAACTCAAATACATTGCCTATCTCAGGTCTGCGTTCGCTTGAAATTTTAAGAGACGGTGCAGCTGCAATTTACGGCTCTGATGCGGTAGCTGGTGTTGTTAATTATCGACTAAAAGATGATTATGAAGGTCATCGTTTAGATTTTTCTTACGGTGGCTCTGAAGGCACATCATTAGATGAAACAAAATTCAGCTATTTAACTGGCTTTGATTTAAACGACGGAAAGTCTCATTTAACCGCTTCGTTTTCTTACTACACACGAAATGGCATGATGGCGTCAGAGCGCCCTTACTCGGCGAGTCACGACCTGCGTGAATACCCTACACTACCTGAAGAATTCATTGGTGATACACAACTTGACAACCGTTCAACGGCAACACCTTGGGGTGACTTCCAATCTGATTCTTTAGGTCGTTTTCATTTGCAACCTGATACAGAGTCAGGCTGTGAAGTTAATTTAGCTGGAGGAATTTGTGCCGATAGCGGAAGTTTCCCAAGAGAACAACGTTTTGACCGTGGTACAACGCGTTCATTAGTGTCTGATGTTGATCGTTTGAATTTCTATGGCTACTTCACTCACGAAATTAATAATGACCTAGAGTTTTTCTCTGAAGCGATTTATTACAGTGCAACCGCTAAGCGAATTCGTGAGCAAACTCACAACCTAACGGCTCAACGTTTTATCATCTCAGCTGATGCAGCGTACAACCCATTTGGTGAAGACGTTTTATTACGCAGTTATCGTGCAGTCGATACAGGTCCACGTAACGTCGAAGTAGATGATACCAGCTATCGAATTCTTGGTGGTTTAAGAGGCGCTTGGAATGATTGGGATTGGGAGTCTGCAATCTTTTACACAGCAGCAGAAACCAACGACGAAGCCAATCGAATTCAAGCAAGTAAATTCCAAGCCGCAATCAATAGTACTGATCCTGCACTTGCCTATAACATCTTTACCGGTGGTGATATCAATAACCCAAACACTGGTGACTCTACCTTAAATCCGCAGAGCGTCATTGATCAATTCATGACACAAGTTTCACGTGACTCTAAAACGAGTTTGGCGTCTGTTGATTTTAAAGTAAGCAATGGTGATATTTACCAGTTACCAGCAGGTAGTGTTGGTGTTGCAATGGGTGTTGAATTTAGACGTGAAACATTTGAAGACGACCGTGATGATTTACTTGATGGCAGCATGCCATTTGTTGATGCGGTTACAGGTCAAGAACTATCGGGCAGCGATGTTATCGGTAGTAGCCCAACTCCAGACTCAAAAGCAGATCGTAACGTAACGTCAGCATATGCTGAATTTATCGTACCTTTAGTTGATGCAGGCGATCAGTACGTTGAAATGCAAATTGCGGCACGCTACGAGAACTTTTCTGATGTTGGTGACGCATTAAAGCCTAAAGTGGCTATTTTTTGGGAGCCTGTTGACTGGTTGAGCTTTAGAGCATCATACTCAGGTGGTTTTAGAGCGCCAGGTTTACCGCAGGTTTCAGCAGAAGGCGTACCACGTTCAAACTCACTCTATGATCCTGTATTAGATTCTACGTACGGCATTGTCGATATCCGAAGTGGTACTACTGATTTAAAACCAGAAGATGACGTAAATAAATCACTTGGTATGGTATTACAACCAACAGAGAACCTAACATTCACTGTCGATACGTGGAGAATTGAGCAAGAAGACTTAGTCGGTATTCTTCCTGGCTCGTCTCACCTACTTTATGATTCGCTTCTGCGTAGTCAAGGGTCACAAAATGAAGCCGTTATTCGAGATCCGAACACGAATGAAGTTATTCAAATTAACAATAACTACATGAACCTTGGTGTGAGAGAAATCGCAGGTGTTGACTTCAGCGTTGTGTATGACTTTGAAACATCATTTGGTGACTTCGACTTTACGGCAAATGCCGCAAACTTAACTAAATTTAACCAAGAGGCAGATCCTATTTCTGCTCAGTTAATTGCAGCGCAAGAAGCCGGAGATCCGTCAGTACCTGCAGATAGAACAGTCGCTGGCGCTGGTGATTTAATCAAGCAAAATGGCAGACCAGAATGGCGTGCTCGTGTATCACTTGATTGGGATTACAACAACTGGGGTGCAGGCATCAGCGCTAACTATATTAGTGACGTTATTGATACCAGTACAACAGCCACGGTTGATGATGAAGTCATTGAATTACCGGTAGACAGTTTTACGCGTGTAAACGTGTACGCAGATTACAGCTTTGACGGCAACGATGTATTAAGCGGCAGTAGAGTGCGTATTGGCGTAAGAAACATTGGAGATGAAGAGCCGCCATTAGCCGATGAGCTAGCTCATGGTTACTTTGGTGCCCTGCACTCTAACAGAGGTCGCTATATTTATATGAACTTTAGTGCTTCATTCTAATTAAACATAATTAGGATGGTACAAAGCGAATAGCTCAAGGATAATGGCTCGACTTTCGAGCCATTTTTATTTTTCATTTAGAGTAAATCATCATGTATCGATTTATATTATTTTCAATTTTATTATTTTGCAGTGATACCGTATTCAGCTGCGAATTTTCAAATATCAGTTTCGATAAAAACTTTTCAGGTGGGAGATTCACGTCCTGTCAGGAGCTCGACAAGAATCGTTTCTTATTAACGTTAAGACCAGAAAATACACCAATCAATAACAGTCCGTGGTATGCCTTTAAAGTCAAAGCAAAAACACCGGAACGAATCGATGTAGTCTTGCAAGTAGAAGGTGGTGATCATCGTTACCCGCCTAAAATGAGTAAGAATGGCCTAAACTGGCGTTTAATTGAGCATCATATTAGCCAAGATAAGATGATGTTTTCGATCGACGTAGTTCAAGAGCCTACATGGATTTCTGCACAAGAGATATTATCAAATGAAGATTATGTTAATTGGGGTAAGAGTTTAGCCTCGGTATACGATATCACGCATGACATTCAGGGTTGGTCAGTGCAAGAGAGACCGCTTTATAAATTGGTGCATCATGGCAAAGGCAAAGAGTGGCTAGTGATACTTGGTCGACAACACCCACCTGAAGTCACAGGTGCACTGGCATTACTACCATTCTCAGAAACGGTGCTTTGTGATATTCCAATCGCCAACAAGTTTAGAGAGCGCTTTAATATTGTGATTTTCCCAAACCTTAACCCTGATGGCGTTTATATGGGAAACTGGCGTCACAATGCCAATGGCGTCGATTTAAATAGAGATTGGAAAGCATTTAAGCAACCTGAGGTGGCGACGGTACATAAGTTTCTAGAAACACTCGTAGCCAAAGGAGAGAAAATCTCAATGGCAGTCGACTTTCATTCAACCCACAAAGAAATTTTCTACACCATGCCACAAGATTACGGTATGGAAAAACCGATGATGGTTGTTGATTGGCTGAACGCACTAGATAAACGCTACCCAAATTTCAGTGTTATTCAAAGGCCAGGCAATAACCCTAAGAGCGCAGTGTCGAAACAATACTTTGCTGACGTGCATAATATCCATGCCATCACCTATGAAATGGGTGATAAAACTGACAGAGAATTTATTACAAAACTCGCGCAAGATGCGGCATTAACGCTGATGGAAACAATGCTTGCATACTAAAGTCGCGCCTTAATTAAGAAAAGTGCTTCCAACAACCTGTTGTAAGCACTTATCCCCTTCCCTATATCCCTTCCATATATCAATAGTAACAAATCAAAACAGAGCAACAGCGCTCGAGAAGTATATCCAGTGTTGTAGATGAAACGAGATCAAAGAAGTGAAGGATTGCTCGTGAGTGAGCGAAAAACAAATAGTCGTGGGTTGAAGAGATAGAAAAGAAAAACAGTGAACAGATTTAAAGAGAAACGCTGTGATCAAGCAGGAACAACATAATCACAGCGTTAGCTTTTAGTTGTAACCCAATACATAAAATGGCGTAACTGGTTCAATGATCTTTTCATGAGGAACTTTATCAGAACCCGACTTACTTTTTGTATCCAATACTTTAGAGACATCTGCATTATGTTGATGTTGTGCTAATTGACGTTGATTAACGTGGCTTTGCGTACTTAGTTGATTCATTTGCCTTCCCCTTTGTTCGTGACAAAACCACTATGCAATAGCAAAAGTAAATTAAACATAAACAAAATTGGTTAGGCCCATAACTCAATGTTATTGGTCATAGCTTTCGATAACAAAAACGAAGGAAAGTCGACGTTTTACGCGAATAATGCTTGAATAAACCAATACTGCATAACCTTCAGTTATACCCTTAATTCGTTTTGTCATTCGCTTTAGCTAACTAGTTTATTCAGTATGTTGAATGTAAACTGAATCTAATTCCGCATTCGACTTCAGGTAGTCCAATTAAAAGGGTTAAAAATGCAAAAGATTACCAAACTTTTCAATACGAGATATGTTTTAGCGGGTTTATTGACCTTTAGCGTTATTTCTCCTTCACTCACCGTTAATGCTCATGGTCATGTTGATGAAAGCGCCGCTGTTATTCGATACGACACAATACATCACCCTGTCTTAGGTAAGCACGGTATGGTGTCGAGTCAAAGAGAGCTTGCTAGCCAAATAGGTGCAGACATTCTATCTAAAGGCGGTAACGCAGTTGATGCTGCCGTTGCAACAGGCATAGCGCTAGCGGTTACCTTGCCAAGAGCAGGTAACCTTGGTGGCGGTGGCTTTATGTTAGTTCATCTTGCAGACAAGCAAGAGACTGTTGCAATTGATTATCGCGAAATGGCACCAAGTGCGGCTCATAGAGACATGTACTTAGACGAAAAAGGTAATGTTAATAATCAAGTGGCACGTTTTAGCCATGCATCATCAGGTGTTCCAGGTACCGTGGCTGGTTTAGCCCATGCGTTGAAGAAATACGGAACGATGAGCTGGGCACAAGTAGTTGAGCCTTCTATTGCCCTAGCTGAGCAGGGAATTTTAGTCTCCTATGATTTATCAGAAAACTTAAAAAGCCGAAAAGCTTGGCTTACAGCAAACCCTGCCACAGCAAAAGCTTATTACAAAAACAACAAGGTTCCCTATGAAGCTGGCGAGATCCTTATTCAACCTGATTTAGCCAAAACCTTAAAACGACTTGCTAAGTTTGGCCCAGAGGAATTCTACACGGGTAAAACGGCACAGCTCATTGCCAAAGATATGAAAAAGCATGGCGGCTTAATTACCCTCGAAGATTTGGCCAACTATAAAGTTGCAGAACGAGAAGTCGTAAAAACCACCTACCGCGGCTATGACGTTATTTCTATGCCACCAACAAGCTCTGGTGGAGTGCATGTCGCTCAAATGCTGAATATATTAGAACACTACCCCGTTAAAGAACATGGTTTTGGTAGCGCCAAAAACATTCACCTTCTGAGTGAAGCAATGAAGTTGGCCTATGCTGATAGAAGCAAATACCTGGGCGATCCCGATCATTTTGACGTGCCTGTAAAAGGCCTTACAAGTAAAGATTACGCGAAAGAGTTAACGGGCAAAATATCACTCACCAAAGCAACACCTTCAAGTCAGATTAATCCTGGTAACCCTGCCCCTTATGAGAGCCCTGACACAACCCATTTTTCAGTAATGGACAAATATGGTAATGCCGTTTCTAACACCTACACATTAAATTTTTCTTACGGTTCAGGTATCGTTATTCCTGGTACGGGGATCCTAATGAACAATGAAATGGATGACTTTTCTTCTAAGCCCGGTGTACCTAATGGATTCGGCTTGATTGGAGGTGAAGCTAATTCAATTCAACCAACAAAGCGCCCATTAAGTTCAATGACACCATCAATGATCTTAAAAGACGGTAAGCCTTATGTTGTTGTTGGTAGCCCTGGTGGTAGCCGAATCATTACCACAGTACTGCAAGTAATTGTGAATATCATTGACCACGACATGGGGATAGCACAAGCCGTTCACGCACCTCGTATCCATCATCAGTGGCTCCCTGATGTGTTGCAATTAGAACCAGGCTTTAGCCCTGACACCATTGAGCTGCTTAAAATGAAAGGCCAAAATGTAGAGCCAAGCAAGACCATGGGTAGCGTGCAAACGATCATGTTCAAAGATGGTTACTTTTATGGCGCATCTGATCCTCGACGACCAGGTGCAGGTACTATTCCAGCAAAGTAATCGAAGCACATTATCAACTTCCAATGATTGACGAAAGCCCAACTTAATGAGTTGGGCTTTTTATTAATAGGCAATGTTAATTCAGATTCCATAAAATTGCCTCTGAATGATACTAACAGCCAATAAATCCCTCTTTTAAATAAAACAGAGAATGCTAAAGTCTCTTGTACAATGATATCTAGTAATCAGCTGTAGTAGCTCATATCTGATCTGACGGTTATGCTTGATAAGGTTAGACATAATCTGACAGGCAGTTATGGGCGAAATAGAGACCTTCAATTCTTCTTCATTTCGCTCTCTTTTCACTCCTAATAGTACTTTACTTGCTGCCTGCGCAGCTAAGATTGCTTCGTTTCATTACAGCTAATTGAATTTTTTTCCATAAGCGGCCATCAATTGCTGATAGCCCGAGTGCAATGAGTCCCATTCCTAAAAAATGTATTGCAGTTAAAGACTCATTCAAGAAAAGTGAACCAAGCAGTATTGCGGAAATAGGTATTAGCATCGTGACTAACAATAGGTTTGTAGCGCCGGCTAATTCTAAAATCCTAAAATAAAGCACATAAGCTATAGCGGTAGAGAAAATTGCAAGACAAATAACAGCACCCCATGTATTTGTGTTTATGTCTTGTACATTGACTGGACCATCAATAAACAATGTTACAGGAATTAATATGAATGTTGACGCAGTTACTTGACCTGCTGCGGTTATGATTGGGTTAATTTTCATCGATTTGAATCTTCTACCATATACTCCCGCAAAGGCGTAAGATATTGTTGCTATTACAATTGCAATTTGCGCTAACAACTTACCTTCGCCACCGAATGTAGGTACGCCTATCATAACGACCACGCCAGTTAATCCGATTCCTGCACCGATGATTTTTAATATAGAAGGACGCTCATCGGGTAGCATAATGCCCGCGATAATGACAGTAAATATAGGTGTTGCGGCATTGAGAATTGATGCAATTCCAGAGGCTACTTGAGTTTGTCCCCACGCAATTAACACAAATGGAACAACATTGTTCAATAACCCAATCGCAACAAATGAAATCCAAACTTTCATTTGTTTTGGCGGACGGTGCCCCAGAATAAAAGCTATTCCCCATAAAATGATTGCGGCTATGGCAACTCTAAGCGTAACAATTGTGAATGGAGGTAATTCATTAACCGCTACACCGACAAAAAAGAAGGAGCCGCCCCACAATACAGAAAGAATGATGAGCATTGCCCATACTTTAAAGCTCATTGTATGGCTGATGGATGTTGTCATAGTTAGTTTAACCCTAAGAGATAATAATTACTTTCAAGACTAACTATTGCTTCAATTTCAAAACATCCGAATATTGCTAATTATTGCAAATAAAAAACTATAGAAAAAATAATTTCTTAGCAAGATTCAGATGTTTTCCGCAGTTTTTATATGATTAGATAGTATTCGACAGGTTAATTGATGAGAAGGGTTATGCCAGATTTATCTGAACGTAAAATGAGAAAAGCGGTAGCACGAAGAGATAACGCCTTTGATGGGCAATTTTTCTACGGAGTAGTTACTACTGGGGTATTCTGCTTTCCATCATGTTCAACTAAATCACCAAATCCTGAAAACTTGAGATTTTTCTTCAGTACAGAGTCAGCAATGAAGGCAGGTTTTCGCCCTTGCAAACGTTGTTCTCCCTCAAAGCAAAGTGACCGAACAGGTTCAATGATTGAAGTTGCTCGGCACATTGAAAACCATTTCGAAGAAAAAATTACTTTAGCTCAACTAAGTACTGTAGCCAATCTTTCATCTTCTAGATTACAGCGAGTATTTAAAGAAATGTTCGGTGTATCGCCAAAGGAATATCAAGATGCTGTGCGTATGAGAAAATTCAAGCGCTCGTTAAAAAGTGGTGAAGGAATTACGAAAGCTATTTACTCATCGGGGTTTGGTTCAATCAGTCGTATCTATGGTGAGGAAGCTCGGCACATAGGCATGACACCCAAAGCATACAGAGCTGGTGGTGAAGGAGAAGTCATTCATTACGCTTGCAGAAAAAGCGTTATCGGCAACATGATAATGGCAGCGACAAAAAAAGGAGTATGTTCAGTACAATTTGGAGAAGATGAAGAAGCACTAGTTAACATGCTATCTAAAGAGTTTCCTAAAGCCCAATTAGTACATTCTGAAGCACAGAACGCCCCAGAGCTAGATGAATGGATGATTGAATTGGATGCTCATATAAGTAGAGATGCACCAAAACCAGATATTCCTCTTGATATTCGAGGAACAGCGTTTCAAATCAAAGTATGGAAATTTCTGCTTAGTATCAGGGAAGGAGACGTTGCGAGCTATGGTGAAGTTGCCTCTCAAATTGATAATCCTAAAGCTGTTAGAGCAGTAGGAACAGCATGTGGTAAAAACCCAATAGCAGTGCTTATTCCATGTCACCGCGTGCTCAGGGGAGATGGCTCCCTCGGTGGTTATCGTTGGGGTATAGCACGAAAAAGGACGTTATTGGACATCGAAAGACGAAAGAAAAAGATAGCAAACGAATAGACTGAAGTTGGCAAATCTCTGTAATTTAGTGTTTAGTTTAAACACAACCATATGTTTTTCCTTCCGCATATGTTTTTTTGCTTTATGTCGCTTAGATAAACACGTACTTATTAATTACAATTTGTCCCCATAGCGACTGACAGGCTTATTGAAAGCCTTGCCAATGCTGAAATAGTTTATTTTCCTATGATTCAAAGATACTTATAAGAATACGAAGATAAACTTGATAGCATTGAAGCTTCAATCCAGTATTTAGATAAAAAGTCTTCTATGTCATTAATGAAGTTCGGTAAATACAAAATCAGTAGCTTTGTTAAGTCTTGTGAAAAGGTACTTTTGGGAGGGAATACGGAAGCTACTGCAGCTCTAAAACTAACTTTTGTACTAAATATAAAAGTGCATGAGCAAAAAATTAATGTTAGAGGTGGATATTCACCGCTGGTAAAATCGGTTTCTCCAAACAAAAGTGGCAACTCATTTAAAGTTCAAACTTTCATATCAATATGGCGGTGCATATACGGTATTAGACGATTTTAAATCAGCCCCCTACAACGAAAAAACCTCGCATAGTTGCGAGGCTATCAAATATAGCGGTGAATAGGGATTTACAAAATACATCCCTATATTTTGCCATTCGGGCTAGCTTCGCTATTCCAAATTGTTCCGTACAATTTGTTGAACCCCAGAAAGCAAAAAGCCCGACTCTTTCGAATCGGGCTTTTCTATAATATGGCGGTGAGATAGGGATTTGAACCCTAGATGGGCTACAAACCCATGCCGGTTTTCAAGACCGGTGCTTTCGACCACTCAGCCATCTCACCAATTGCTTTAGCTGTCGCTAAAGAACGATGCGAATATTAAAGTGTCACATTACACTTGTAAAGCCTTATTTTAATAAAAAAATTCGTTTGCTAATTTTTTATACATATTGGCAATCAAACAACCAAAATCCGTTTGAAATCACCCCACCATCACTTTATTGAGGGTTAATAGGCGTTAGTTTCATCCAAATACTAAAGGTTTCATTTGGCGCTAACGGTTTAATTCCCGTCCCCTGCACGCCTTGGTTGGCTAAATTAATTGCATCAGTACAGTGACTTACTGGTTCAATACAAAAGAAGTCTTCATCTTTTGGTGTAAAAATCACAGCGAGTTCACAAGTGTCGGATGCTTCAATAGTAACGCCTGCATCTAATTCTGGCCACGTAACTTTTGCTTTACCACCAAAACCCGTGAAACCGTTATCCAACTCAACATCATTCACTCGCGTCATTTGCTCATTTAACCCTGCAGGAACACTCGTTAGCTGGGTTGGTAAACATTTGTCATCAACCGCCCACATTTGTTTTACATCCGCTGTCATCGTTGTGTTTGGCGTACGAACAAAATAAGGGTGAAAACCCAAGCCAGCTGGCATCGTCATGTCAGATAAATTTTTAATTGAGATTTCATGATGCAAACCTTCATCGCTTAACGTAAAAGTTTGTTGTGCAATATAAGCAAATGGCCAATCTTGCGCCTTACCTTGGTAGGTTAATATCAATTGTTCATCTGACTGATGCTTTGCGTCCCACTCACTTTGCCAAGCATGGCCATGAATAGCACTCGTTTCAGGATGAAAATTTAACGGGGTTGTATAGGTCTTATCTTGCCATACGAATGTGCCGTTTTTGATACGATTTGAAAATGGCACTAAAGGAAAGTTACTCGCTTCTAATACATGCTTAGCATTTCTCGCATCGCGTAATAGTTGAATCGGCGCGTTGGGATGATTTAACCAGTTATACGCGACGATACTACCGCCAAGTGAAGGATTAATAATGACTTCAAAATTTGAGTTAGAAAGAGAAATTGTTTGCATATCAAAGCTTTTGTGATTTTAAGTGGCATTATGATAACAAACAAAATGTAGAAAAGAAGGCCCAATGTTGCCAAGCAATTGTCCGGTATTACAGATTTTCGTATGGGTTGTTACGAAGAATAAAGTGT
Organism: Thalassotalea loyana; assembly: GCF_030161435.1. Taxonomy (GTDB): domain Bacteria; phylum Pseudomonadota; class Gammaproteobacteria; order Enterobacterales; family Alteromonadaceae; genus Thalassotalea_G; species Thalassotalea_G loyana. Next base: position 194,831 of record NZ_BSSV01000006.1, read on the forward strand.
TAACTGATTGACAATAATAAAAATTTATTAAGAATGGTGTACTACCAATTTAAAAATGGATTTCACCTTGTCGTTAGATAGTCAAATAGATCAATTACTTAGTCCTGTCGCAGAATTTCTCACAAGCATCATATTCTATGCGCCTAACCTTTTTGGTGTTGATATCCCATTGATTGTTGTTTGGTTGATCTGCGCATCAGTATTTTTCTCTTTTTATTTTAAGTTTTTAAACTTTACCGGCTTTAAACACGCGATTAAGGTTGTTAAAGGTGATTACACTGATAAAAACGATCCGGGTGAAGTAAGTCATTTCCAAGCGCTCACTACCGCGCTGTCTGGTACCGTTGGATTAGGTAATATTGCAGGTGTTGCTATTGCGGTTTCCATTGGCGGCCCAGGCGCAACGTTTTGGATGATAGTTGCCGGCCTGCTTGGCATGGCTACGAAGTTCTTAGAATGTTCATTAGGTGTTAAATACCGCGTAATTGATAAAGATGGCCGTGTTCACGGTGGGCCAATGTATTATCTTCGAGATGGCTTGAAGGAACGTGGTTTTGTTAAAAGCGGCAAAACGCTCGCAATGTTTTTTGCCATATGCTGCGTCGTTGCATCGCTGTGCGGTAGTAATATGCTGCAATCAAATCAAGCTTACCAACAGTTTATGGTTGCTTTTGCTGCTGACGATAGCTTTTGGATAGGTAAAGGTTGGCTGTTTGGCACCCTACTCGCCATTGTTATTGGTACGGTGATCATTGGCGGTATAAAGTCTATCGCTAAAGTTACCTCTACTGTGGTGCCTGCTATGGCATTAACCTACTTGTGTGCCTCTGTGTTTATTCTGCTAAATCACTGGCAAGACATTCCAACCGCCTTTGGTTTGATCATACAAGGTGCTTTTAACCCAGAAGGTGTTACGGGTGGCTTGATTGGCGTGATGATACAAGGTTTTAAACGCGCGACGTTTTCAAGTGAAGCGGGTGTGGGTGCCGCGTCAATTGCTCATGCTGCAGCGACCACAAAAGAACCTATTCGAGAAGGCTATGTCGCCCTAATCGAACCTTTCATTGATACGGTTGTGATTTGTACACTTACCGCTTTAGTGATTGTTATTAGTGGTAGTTATCAATCAGCTAATGTTGATGGGGTTGCGCTAACATCACAAGCATTTGAAAGTGTGATTTGGTGGTTTCCATATTTACTTAGTATTGCAGTACTACTTTTCGCAATTTCTACCATGATTTCTTGGGCATACTACGGCTCAATTGCATGGGAATATATTGTCGGTGAAAGCAAAATGATGGGCATGTTATACAAAGTCGTCTTTTGTTTGTTCACGATTATTGGCGCATCAATCAGTTTGCAGTCAGTGATAGATATTTCTGATTCAATGTTCTTTTCAATGGCAATCGCAAACATTGTCGGACTCTATCTACTTGCGCCTATCGTTAAGCGCGACTTATTGCAATATCAAGCTAAATACACAAATAAAAAGCCTACGTAATGTAGGCTTTTTTTAAGGTTATCTTGTTAATTAGAAGCTATCGCCAGGAACCCTAACAACACCTTCCATCAAGATACGAGCACTTCTGCTCATGATCGCTTTTTCGACAATCCAATTGCCTGCCTGACAGCTTGCTTCTGCACCTACTTTAAGAGTGCCTGAAGGATGGCCGAAGGTTACGCAATTACGTTCCCCACCACCTGCGGCTAAATTAACAGTCGTACCTGGAATAGCTGCTGCAGTGCCAATAGCCACGGCTGCTGTTCCCATCATTGCATGATGAAGTTTACCCATAGAGAGCGCCCTTACATTCAAGTCAATTGATGCTTCGTCAATCGCTTTACCGCTTGAGGCATCGTAACTTTTGGCTGGTGCGACAAAGGCTACTTTTGGCGTATGTTGTCTGCTTTGCGCATCTTCCAACTTGTCAATTAAGCCCATTTTCAATGCGCCATGTGCACGAATCGTTTCAAAAAAATTCAGCTTTTCGTCGCTATTGTTAATGTCATCTTGTAACTCGGTACCCGAATAACCAATTTCATCTGCATTTAAGAAAATGGTTGGAATACCGGCAGTGATCATCGTTGCTGTTAATGTCCCAATGCCAGGAACGTCTAATTCATCAACAACGTTGCCTGTTGGAAACATCGCCTCGCTAGGGTCTACTGGCGCAATAAATTCAACAGGCACTTCCGCGGCTGGGAAGGTCACACCATCTAATTCGAAGTCACCCGTTTCTTGCACTTCACCATTGGTAATGGGTACTTGGGCAATAATCGTTTTCTCGATGTTGGCTTGCCAAATTCTTACCGTGCAAACGCCATTTTCAGGAATACGATCAGCATCAACCAAACCAGAGTAAATAGCGAAAGATCCAACAGCAGCGGTTAAATTACCACAGTTGCCAGACCAATCAACAAAGGCTTTATCGATAGCTACTTGGCCGAATAAGTAATCAACATCGTGATTATCTTTTGAAGATTTCGAGAGAATAACCGTTTTTGATGTACTCGACGTTGCACCACCCATACCATCAGTTTGCTTACCGTATGGATCCGGTGAACCAATAACACGAAGCAACAAATTATCACGTGCTTCGCCAGCCACCTGACAACGTTCAGGTAAGTCCGTAAGGTTAAAGAAAACACCTTTTGACGTACCACCACGAATGTAAGTAGCAGGAACTTTTATTTGAGGAACATGAGCCATCGCCCTCTCCTTTTATGCTTATAAAAATGGCACATCAACTGTGCCATTTAAAATTTAAATCATTCAGAATCGATTTTCATAATTTGGAATTTAGTTTGTTTTTCTAGGCGGAAGCGCGGAGTTGACGAACGTCAATGAGCACTTCCAACAACGAAAAACAACTAAAGGGCAATTATGAATTCGATTCCAAGAAATCTTGAGCGAACTTCTGCAAAACCCCGCCCGCAGCGTGTACAACCACTTCTTCCGCAGTATCTAAACGACACTTAACCGGAATTTCAACGGTTTCGCCATTTTTACGCGTCATAACAACGGTCATAGCACCACCTGGCGACGTTTCACCTTTAACATCGAAAGTTTCAGTACCATCGATATTGTAAGTTTTACGTGTTTCGCCATTAACAAATTGCAATGGTAATACACCCATACCAATTAAGTTGGTACGGTGAATTCGTTCAAAACCTTCAGCAACGATTGTTTCAACACCTGCTAAACGTACGCCTTTCGCTGCCCAGTCACGACTAGAACCTTGACCGTAATCAGCGCCAGCAATGATACATAATGGTTGCTTACGCTCCATGTAAGTTTCAATAGCTTCCCACATACGGCTCTCAACACCCTCTGGCTCGATACGAGCAAGTGAGCCTTGTTTCACTTCGCCATCTGCATCTAAGACCATTTCGTTAAACAGTTTAGGGTTTGCAAAGGTCGCACGTTGTGCCGTTAAGTGGTCACCACGGTGAGTTGCGTACGAGTTAAAGTCTTCTTCTGGTAAGCCCATTTTGTGAAGATAAGCACCTGCTGCACTATCTAGCAAAATAGCATTTGATGGCGATAAGTGATCCGTTGTAATGTTGTCACCTAACACCGCAAGTGGACGCATGCCTTTCATAGTACGTTCGCCAGCTAATGCACCTTCCCAGTATGGTGGACGACGAATGTACGTCGACATTTCACGCCAGTCATATAACGGGCTTTCTGCTGGTTCAAATGCGCCTAAATCAAACATTGGCGTATAGATTTTCTTGAATTGCTCAGGCTTTACTGACTCAGCAACAATTGCATCAATCTCTTCGTCTGATGGCCAAATATCTTTTAAGGTGATCGGGTTATTATTTTCATCATAACCTAATACATCTTTTTCGATATCAAAGCGCATAGTCCCTGCAATTGCATAAGCAACAACTAATGGTGGCGACGCTAAGAATGCTTGTTTGGCATACGGGTGAATACGACCATCAAAGTTACGGTTACCTGATAATACCGCGGTAGCGTATAAGTCACGGTCAATAATCTCTTGCTGGATCTTTGGATCTAATGCGCCAGACATACCGTTACAGGTCGTACACGCATAGGCAACAATACCAAAACCTAGTTTTTCTAATTCAGGCAATAAACCTGCTTCTTCTAAGTAAAGTTTTGCAACTTTAGAGCCTGGGGCAAATGATGTTTTAACCCAAGGTTTACGCACCAAACCAAGCTCATTCGCACGTTTTGCCACTAAACCTGCCGCAACAACGTTGCGAGGGTTTGACGTATTAGTACAAGACGTGATTGCTGCAATAATACATGCGCCATCAGGCATTAAGCCTTCCGCTTCTTGTGCTTTGGCACTATCTAGGTCTTTTGCGATTTCACGTGAAGCTAAATCAGATGTTGGTAAACGACGGTGTGGGTTTGATGGACCTGCCATGTTACGGCCAACCGTAGATAAATCAAACGTTAGTACACGTTCGTATTGGGCATCAACTAAATCATCAGCCCAAAGGCCCGTGTGTTTTGCGTACGTTTCTACTAATTCAACTTGCTCAGGCTCACGTCCTGTAATTTTCAAGTAATCAATCGTTTGCTCGTCAATGTAGAACATGCCCGCTGATGCACCGTACTCAGGTGTCATGTTTGAAATTGTCGCTCTGTCACCAATCGATAGTGAACTTGCACCTTCGCCAAAGAATTCAAGGTAGGCACCAACAACTTTTTCATTACGTAAGAACTCAGTAATTGCTAAAACGATGTCGGTTGCTGTGATGCCTGGTTGGCGCTGGCCAACTAATTTAACACCAACAATATCAGGTAGGCGCATCATTGACGGACGACCTAGCATAACCGTTTCAGCTTCTAAGCCACCAACACCAATGGCGATTACACCTAAAGCATCAACGTGAGGCGTGTGTGAGTCAGTACCGACACAAGTATCAGGGAATGCCACACCATCACGATTTTGGATAACCGGTGACATTTTCTCCAAGTTAATTTGGTGCATGATACCGTTACCCGCAGGGATAACATCAACGTTTTTAAAGGCTGTTTTTGTCCACTCAATAAAGTGGAAACGATCTTCATTTCGACGGTCTTCAATTGCACGGTTTTTCTCGAATGCATCCGGATCAAAACCCGGCGCTTCAACCGCTAACGAGTGGTCAACAATAAGTTGTGTTGGCACTACTGGGTTTACTTTTGAAGGATCTCCACCTTGTTCTGCAATTGCGTCACGCAAACCAGCTAAGTCTACTAAAGCGGTTTGACCTAAAATATCATGACAAACAACACGTGCTGGGTACCATGGAAAATCTAAATCACGTTGGGTATTTAGGATTTGTTCTAATGACGCCGTTAAGCTAGCTGGATCACATTTACGTACTAACTGCTCAGCTAAAACACGTGAGGTATAAGGAAGTTTGGCATATGCGCCAGGTTTAATGGCTTCACAAGCTTCGCGAGTATCGAAAAAATCAATATTCGCTCCAGGAAGCGGCTTGCGATAATCGTAGTTCATAATTTACCTACAGATAATTAGTTTGATGAGATCCCAACAATTGTTGGGATCTTTTTACTTAATAGCGAATTAAGCGCGATCTTCGATTGCCACGAAATCTAATGACTCAGGGCCTGTGTAATCAGCAGAAGGACGAATAATACGGTTATTAGCACGTTGCTCCATCGCATGAGCTGTCCAACCAGAAACACGTGAACAAACAAAGATTGGTGTAAATAGTTTTGTTGGAATACCCATGAAGTTGTAGGCCGATGCATGGAAGAAATCAGCATTACAGAATAATTTCTTCTCGCGCCACATAACGGCTTCACAACGCTCAGATACTGCGTACAAGTGTGTATCGCCAACCTGCTCAGAAAGCTTCTTAGACCACTCTTTGATGATTGCATTACGAGGATCAGATTCACGGTAAACCGCGTGACCAAAGCCCATAATCTTCTCTTTGCGCGCTAACATGCCAAGCATTGCTTCTTCTGCTTCATCAGCAGTTTTCCAGTTTTGGATCATATCCATCGCTGCTTCGTTAGCACCACCGTGTAATGGACCACGAAGTGTACCAATAGCACCTGTAACAACTGAATGAATGTCAGATAAGGTAGATGCACACACACGGCCAGCAAACGTCGATGCGTTAAACTCATGCTCTGCATAAAGCACTAATGACGCATGCATTACATCAACGTGTAATGGCTCAGGCTTTTTGTTGTGTAGTGTCCATAAGAATTGTTCAGCAATTGAATCAGCATCTGTTTCTGTTTCAACACGAATACCGTTGTGACTGAAGTTATACCAGTAGTTAACGATACCAGGGAATGTCGCTAACATGCGGTCAATGTGATCTAACTGGTCTGAAAAATCTGTCGCTTCTGTTTCTAGGTTACCTAGCATTGAACAACCTGTACGCATTACGTCCATTGGATGTGCGTCTGCAGGTATTTGCTCTAATACAACTTTTAATGCGTCTGGTAATTTACGCATACCCTTTAAGCGAACTTTGTATGCATCCAATTCAGCTTGTGTTGGTAATTTGCCGTAAAGCAATAAATAAGCAACTTCTTCAAACTGGGCATTTGCTGCTAGGTCTTTTATGTCATAGCCTCGGTAAGTTAAACCAGAGCCTGTTTTGCCTACTGTACATAATGCCGTTTCACCAGCACTTTGACCACGAAGGCCCGCACCGCCTAATTTCTTGTCAACCATAATACTTTCCTCAAATTTTATTTTTTAATTCTTTATATAATTCTTAACCTTATGGGAACTTGAAGTTATTTGACTCAACCATGTTAGCGAGCCAAATAACGAGTATTTCACAAGGGTTTATTTATTTTTTCCTTGAGCAAACAATGAATCTAATTTTTGCTCGTAGTCGTGGTAACCAAGGTAATCGTATAGTTCCATGCGAGTTTGCATGTTGTCGATTTCAGCTTTTTGATCGCCATCAGCCAATAGTGTTTTGTATACTGATTCTGCGGCTTTGTTCATTGCGCGGAATGCTGATAATGGGTAAAGCACCATGCCACAGCCCCACTCACCTAATTGCTCTTTATTCCATAGTTCCGTTTGACCAAATTCAGTAATGTTGGCAAGAATAGGAACATCTAACGCATCTGCAAATGCTCGATAATGCTCTTCAGTTTTAACTGCTTCAGCAAAAATACCGTCAGCGCCTGCTGCAACATAAGCCTTTGCACGCTCTAAGGCTTTTTCCAACCCTTCTTGAGCAAACGCATCGGTACGTGCCATGATAAAGAAGTCTTTGTCAGTACGAGCATCAACAGCTGCCTTAATGCGATCAACCATTTCTTCTGTTGAAACAATTTCTTTATTAGGACGGTGGCCACAACGTTTTTGGGCAACCTGATCTTCAATATGAACCGCTGCCGCGCCTGCTTTTTCCATATCACGAATGGTTTTTGCAATGTTAAATGCACCACCCCAACCCGTATCGATATCAACTAATAATGGAAGACTAGACGCAGAAGTAATACGCTGAACATCGGCAATAACGTCATTTAGTGAAGTCATTCCCAAATCTGGTAAGCCGTATGATGCATTTGCTACACCACCACCTGAAAGGTAAATTGCTTGGTGACCTAATTGCTCAGCCATCATTGCACAGTACGCATTGATCGTACCTACCACCTGAAGTGGTTTGTTGTTTTCGAGTGCTAAACGAAATTTAGCACCAGGAGAAAGTTGCGCTGTCATAAGTGTTCCTTATTTAATTTCTTCAACTTGTTGTTTTGTACTTTTTTGCTCTTCATCAATTTGCTTTAGAGCAATTTTATTTTCTATATTCTTTCTAGACGCTGCGATGTGACGGCGCATCAGCATTTCTGCTAGCTCACCATCTCTATCTGCGATCGCTTCAATAATGCGTGAATGCTCATCAAATGCGCGCGTTGCACGAGGACTATTCATGCCAAACTGGCAACGATACATACGCACTAGGTGATACAACTGGCCACACAATATGTTGATTAGTTCATTATTATGTGAACCAAGTATGACTTTATAATGAAAATCTAAGTCACCTTCTTCTTGGTAATAGGCGACACCATCTTGCAGGTCTTTTGCTTGTGCGTGGTGATGAAGGATGTCCTTCATTTGCTGAATTTCGTCATCCGACATATTTTGCGCGGCTTGACGACAAGCCATGCCTTCAAGTGCTTCCCTAACAATGTAGATTTCTAGTAAACCTTGAATAGTGCACTCAACAACACGTGAGCCAACATTAGCTTTTCGCTCAATTAAGTGACATTTTTCTAAACGATTTAACGCTTCGCGCAAGGTAGAGCGACTAACTTGATATTTTTTAGATAATTCAGGCTCACTAATTTTGCTACCAGCGGGAATCTCCCCTTCAACAATTGCCGTTTGCATTTGTTCAAAAATACGGTCAGTCGTTGTGATCGCTTGTTGTTTAGTTGGATTATTCATCTAAAACCAAATTGTCGACACTTTGATAAGTTTGGCTTAATGATAGCTAAAATTTGGCAGTCGTCAACTTAATAACGGGTAAAATTGTCGACAATGTGCAAAAATTAGACGAAAGTCTATGAATTAAAGGTAAAAACGCTATGTTTTACTAAGTTGATTAGTGATTGTGTTAACCAAAAAACCAATAACAGACGCTAACGGCGGCTATCATGCCGGATAAATCAGCGATCAAACCACAAGTTAACGCATGGCGAGAGTATTTTATTCCAACCGAACCAAAATATACGGCGAGTACATAAAACGTCGTTTCCGTGGAGCCCTGCATAATAGACGCTAAGCGACCTGCAAAGGAGTCTGCCCCATGATTGTTCATCGTTTCTATCATCATTGCTCGTGCGCCAGAACCACTTAATGGCTTAATAATTGCGGTAGGTAGTGCATCAACAAATCGAGTGTCGAAACCTAGGAAACTCACTAAGACTCTAAAACTGTCGACAATCAATCCTAAGGCACCACTTGAGCGCAACATGCCAATAGCACATAACATGGCAAGTAAATACGGTATAAGTTTGATAGAGATTGAAAAGCCTTCTTTGGCACCTTCTATAAAGGTTTCATAGACATCAACCTTACGCTTGAGCCCTACTAGCACAAAACCTACAAGTGTTAAGAAAATAAGGCCATTACCAAGCAATGAAGATTGCTGAGCAAGCGCATCAGCAGACAACTGCATAAAATATAGAATCAACGCAGCTACAATAGAAATCGCGCCAGCTAGATATAGAACGATTGTACGTTGTAACAGGTTAATCTTTTGAATCCATGCAACACTTACTAACCCTGCAATTGTCGAGCAAAATGTTGCCACTAAAATGGGTAAAAAGACATCGGTTGGATCAGCGGCCCCTTGTTGCGCTCGATACATAAATACCGCAATGGGAAACAGCGTGACTGAAGAGGTATTTAATACTAAGAATAAGATTTGTGCGTTTGTCGCCGTATCTTTTTTGGGGTTTAGGGTTTGAAGATCCTGCATCGCTTTCAGGCCTAATGGCGTTGCCGCATTATCAAGCCCTAAGAAATTTGCCGATAAGTTCATCGTCATTGAACCGATTGCTGGATGGCCTTTAGGTACATCTGGCATCAATTTAACGAATAACGGAGAAATAAAATGAGCTAATTTATCAATCAAGCCAGCGCGCTCGGCTATTTTCATCATGCCAAGCCAAAAACTCAGTATACCGACTAAACCAATCGCAATATCAACGGTCAATTTAGACATACTAAAAATGCTTGCAATAACTTCTTCGAATATTAGCTGGTTGCCCAATGCAAAATACTGAATAAGTGCAGCGACAAGTGCCACCACGAAAAACGCCGACCAAATGATGTTTAACACGTTACTTTCACTAATTATTTTTTTTCATCATGACACAGGTAAAAAGAGATGCCAACTCGCTTCGATAAGCTCCTCGCTAGCCCTAGAACAACCTGTGAATAAGCTGTTTTTATGCCGTGCAAAGACTGAGTATAAGCTGTCAACACAAATAAATATAAACCAATAAAAACAACAACTTAAATAAATAAAAAATAAATTAGCGTAATCTAAATTTTACACTACACTTAAGTTATCACTCGCTGTGATTGGTTATTTTTCGTACAAGCATTTTTAAAGAGTTAATTAGCGCAAGGCTCACCATGAGCCATTCCCCTAGCCCGAAACAGGACTCGTTTCGGGCAATTTTTTGCCTGAAATAAATAGGATTAATTTAGGGCTTTATTGTTAACAGGCAAGTTAACTTAAAACAGCAACTCTTTGAAATTTTTGGTTGTGATATCTGCGATATGTTCTACAGATTGACCACGAATACTCGCTAGGTGCTTTGCAACTTCGACAACATAAGCTGGCTGATTCTGTTTGCCACGATACGGTACAGGTGCCAAATAAGGTGAATCTGTTTCAATCAAGATACGATCATCGGGCACCTTCTTCGCGACTTCTCTAAGAGCAGATGCGTTTTTGAACGTGACAATGCCTGAAAATGAAATATAAAAACCCATGTCAATCGCTTGCTTTGCCATGTCCCATGTTTCGGTAAAGCAATGCAATATTCCGCCTACATTCTGTGCATTTTCAGCACGCATGATATCGAGTGTATCTTGCTGGGCATCGCGGGTGTGAATAATCAACGGCTTTTTAATTCTATTTGCAACTTGAATGTGTTTAACAAAAGAGTCTTTCTGAACATCTCTAGTTTCTGGCGCATAGTAATAGTCTAAGCCAGTTTCCCCAATAGCCACTACACGGTCTGTTTGCGCTAATTGGTAAAGATTTTCAGCGTCAATCATTTCATCTTGGTTTAGTGGATGTGCACCACACGATAACCACACATTAGAAAATGATTGTGTTTTCTCAACCATTTTAGGAAATTCTTCAAGTGTCACGCTAACACATAATAATTCAGAAACTTTTGCTTGTTGTGCGTTTTCTACTACTTGATTAAGGTTTTCATTAAATTCGGTTAAATCTAAGCGATCTAAATGACAATGAGAGTCAATAAACACGATTTCTCCACTACATCGATAGGGTTGGATCAGAACTATTTAGTAATCTGCCAATAGCTGTTTCAATTTGACCGCGAATATTATCTGGATCTTCTTCAAATGCAACACCTAAGCCCGCTGGTGTACCATTTTGTGCACCAGGAGGTGTTACCCAACACACCTTGCCAATCACTTCAGAGGATTCCAACGCATCTGGTAATGTAACCTCAAGTTTTACTTGAGTACCAAGCTCAAGTAATTCGGTTGTGCGCACAAATACACCACCATTTTTCAAAAATGGCATGTAAGATAAATATAATTCTCGCTCTGAAGGATATTCTAAAAGCATATTCTCCATGAGATACTCCTTTTGCATTTCAGCCTCTATTTATTATTAAGCAGTTGCTGTACTGAAATTAAAAACTTCTCTGTTTGTAATTGCTTATTGGTTTGCACTTGTTGGCAAAGCGCTAATAAAGATAATAATAACGTGTTTACCTGCAACAATGAAGTTGTAGTCACTTTAGATTTTACGCCTTGGTATTGTGCGTGCAATTCATCTGCATACCAGCCACTTTCTTGCCTTATTAATTTTGCGATAACTTGGTATAAAAAATTTAAGCCATATTCAGATTGAGTTAATTCTTGTGCAAGCATCATAGGCGAATACGTACCACAGAAAAACGCTAAAATATGCCCTTCTATTTCACGATAGTCTTGGGCGATTTCCTCAGACGTTAACTGAGGAAGATGTGTTAAGTTCAAGTATGGGTCATTGTCGTTCAACTGATATAAATCAGCTAATTGCCCCCCGACATAAGGCTTAATATCTATGGTTTGACAGCGACTGATAATCGTTTCAAGCAGCTGATGTTTTTTGTCTGTCAGTAGCAAAAGTATAGAGCTAGCGCTTGGTTCCTCTAAGGTCTTAAGTAACGCGTTACTCGCAGAAACATTCATTTTATCTGCTGCATGGATAATTACGACTTGTTTAGCGCCTAGCTGCGGAGTCTTTTGCAAGTATTGGGTAACAACACGCACTTCATCGACTTTATGAGTGTCGCCTTCGGCTTGTAGCTCATAAATATCTGGATAGGTATCACTATCAATTAGCAAACAGTGTTTACATTTTCCACATGGCATGAGCTTGTCATTTTGTGGCTCAGGCGACAGGCAAGAAATAACGCCAGTTAGCCACTTTGCCAATTGAGACTTACCCGACTGACGCACACCATTTAGTAATAACGCATGAGGTAACCTGCCTTGATTAAGCTGATGTGATAATTGTTTTTGATGCTCAACTAACCAGTTCAAAAGTAAAAACCTACATTACAATGATGAGATAAATTGTTGAACAATTGATTCTATGTCTGCATGAACTTTTGCCATATCCTGACTTGCATCAACTGTCTTGATCGTAGAATCGTTAGACGCAATCGATAGATACTTAGCTCGAGTACGCTCAAAAAAGGATAACGCTTCAAGCTCTATTCTGTCGAGTTCGCCACGCGCTCTCGCCCGTGTTAACCCTATTTTTGGATCTATATCCAAATAAATAGTTAAATCAGGTTTAAAGCCTTTTAGGGTAGCGTTAGCGATCGCGTTCATGACGTCATCTGGAATTTGTCGGCCACCGCCTTGATATGCGCGAGAAGACAGATCGTGACGATCACCAATCATCCACTTGCCCGTGGCTAAGCATGGTTTAATTTTATTTGCCAATAACTGACTGCGCGCTGCGTACATGAGTAACAACTCTGTTTCTTCGGTGACAGTCTCTTCATGATCCGCTGATTTAACAATCTCTCTCAATCGTTCCGCAAGCACAGTACCACCAGGCTCTCTAGTTTTATCATACTCAATTCCAGCTCGAGTTAGCGCTTGTTCTATTACTGAAATTGCCGATGATTTACCTGCGCCTTCAAGCCCCTCTATGACGATAAACTTTCCTAATGACATATCTTATTTTTACCTAAACTCACTATTGACCAAGTTGGTACTTAGCAACAGCTTTATTGTGCTCTTTTAATGTTTTTGAAAATTGATGCCAACCATTTCCTTTGCTCACAAAGTAATAGTAATCTGAGCTTGCAGGGTTTAACGTTGCATCAATTGCAGTTTTACCAGGCATTGCGATAGGTGTTGGTGGCAAACCATTTATTCTGTAGGTATTGTACCTTGTTTTTTGTCTCAAGTGTGCACGTGTAATGTCACCTCGATATACGTCACCTAAACCATAAATAACGGTTGGATCAGTTTGCAGTCGCATGTTTGTATTCAATCGATTAACAAAAACCGACGAAATTAACGGTTGCTCCTCAACCTGCCCTGTTTCTTTCTCAATGATGGATGCCATGATAAGTGCTTCATACGCTGTTTTGTAAGGTACTGACTCATCACGCTTTTCCCAAGCGCTTGTTATATAAGCCTCCATCTTAGCTTGCGCACGTTTAAGGATTTCTAGATCCTTTGTGCCTGCTGTATATGCGTATGTTTCTGGAAATAACAAGCCTTCTGGACTTTCTTTATCTATTGATAGTTTTTGATTAATGCTCTGTATATCGCTACTGGCAAGGCTATGCTCTAGATAGGGAGCGTTATTCATTATTTCGAGCCAATCGGTAAACTTGGAGCCTTCAATAAAGGTAATTTTAAATTGATGCTCCTTACCAGACACTATCATAGTGATAGTTTCAAGCAATGTTTGGGCAGGCTTTATCAAATAAACCCCCTCTTTAACTGCAGTGAGTTCAGGGTTTAACCGGGTGTAGACCTTTAACCAAAAACGATTATCAATCCAACCATTTTGTTCAAATGATTTAGCAATTTTTCGGCTTGACTGGCCCTTTTTAACTTCAAATAACGTTTCATTCTTTAATGTAAGTGGCTGATTGACTTGATAAGCACCATACTGAACAACCCCTACAACACCAATAATTGCAATTAGCGCAAGTGCAACAACGGAAATGGCTATGGTTTTCATATTAACTAACTTCATTTAAGTAAGATATAAATGGACGACAGACCTCTATCGAAAGCGCCTTGCCCTCAAAACTTGAAATAGGAACGGCTGGCATTAAGCAATTAGTTAACAATATAGCTTGAATGTTTACAAGCTCAGCTTGTTGAACATCACGTACCTTGATTTGGGGATACTGTGCCAATAAAACCTGCCTTGAAAGTCCGTCAACGCCGGATTTGTCGAGCTTAGGTGTCACCCATTCATTGTTGATCAACAGGAACACGTTACTTGATATCGACTCAATTAAGTTATCGAGCTCATTGAATGCAAGTAAGTCTTGATACTCAGTAGATGCTACTTCATTTTTGAGAAGGACTTGCTCTAAGCGATTAGTATGTTTAAGTCCTGCTAAGGCTGAGTTAATACCGAGGCGAGTTTTGGCAACACCGATCGATATTCCCTTTTCTTGCCACTCGAAATAATGAGAAGGAAATTCATTAACATATATCAATATATTAGCTGTGCAATCGTCAGCACGAGCGTACGCTTTACTCTGTTGACCTGCAGAAATAATTACTTTCAGTGTTGCGTGTTGATAATTTTTAGCGACATGGCTTAACTCGTCAGTTAACAAACTCCAGTCAACACCTGTGATCATGATCTTTTGACAAGCATTTCTTAACCTGTCGATATGACGATTTAACCAAACGACTTCGCCACCTGCTATTTTTGCAGTGGTAAATACGCCATCGCCATATTGAATGGTGCGTTCATTAATAGAAACATGGTCAACTTGCTGACCATTAACAGAGCTAAATAACATCTTTGACATAAAAAAGCCTAAATACTGATGCTAGTATTTAGGCTTAAGATTTTGAATTCAAGCAATTATTTGCTTAATCGACGGTTTTAGATTTTTTTGAACAATAAAGAACCGTTCGTACCACCAAAACCAAACGAATTACACAACGCATATTCAAAATTTACGTCACGAGCACCATCTTTAATGAAGTCAAGATCGCAAGCTTCATCTTGGTTTTCAATATTTATCGTTGGCGGCACTTTGCCTTCAGCAATGGCTTGCACAGTAAAAATAGCTTCAACTGCACCCGCAGCACCTAACAGGTGACCTGTCATTGATTTAGTGGAGCCAACCATCACATCTTTCGAGTGCTGCCCGAAGATCGATTTAACAGCGCTTGCTTCAGCGACATCGCCCGCTGGCGTCGATGTACCATGTGCATTGATATAACCAATTTCTTCGGCATTTAATTTAGCATCTTTTAATGCATTTGCCATGGCTTGCGCAGCGCCTGCGCCATCTTCTGGAGGTGACGTCATGTGATACGCATCGCCACTCATACCAAAACCTACAAGTTCAGCGTAAATTGTCGCCCCACGCGCTTTAGCATGTTCGTACTCTTCAACAACGACAACACCTGCACCATCGCTTAATACAAAACCATCACGGTCTTTATCCCAAGGGCGAGATGCGGTTTGAGGTGAATCATTTCTTGTTGATAAAGCACGTGCTGCCGCGAAGCCACCAATACCTAATTCCGTAGACGCTTTTTCAGCACCACCGGCTAACATCGCATCTGCATCACCATGTGCAATCATTCTTGCCGCATGGCCAATATTATGAACACCTGATGTACAAGCAGTTACAATCGCGATGTTTGGTCCTTTCAAGCCATGTTTGATAGATAACTGGCCTGCTACCATGTTTAGAATTGTAGAAGGACAGAAAAATGGTGATAACTTTCTCACGCCACCAGCCAAGTATTTTTTATGGTTTTCTTCAATTAAAGTTAAACCACCAATACCTGAACCGATTGCAACACCAATACGGCTTGCATTTTCGTCTGTCACTTCTAATCCAGAATGCTCTATCGCTTGCGTGCCCGCTGCAATACCATACTGGATAAATAAATCCATTTTTTTAGCATCTTTACGAGAGATACCATAATCTTCGCCGTTGAAGTCTTTGACTAGACCAGCGAATTTTGTTGTG
Source organism: Thalassotalea loyana (assembly GCF_030161435.1). GTDB lineage: Bacteria > Pseudomonadota > Gammaproteobacteria > Enterobacterales > Alteromonadaceae > Thalassotalea_G > Thalassotalea_G loyana. The sequence goes on from NZ_BSSV01000006.1 coordinate 210,777, forward strand.
AAGTTTGAAACATCAAAATGATCAATATAATCAATACCGCTTTTACCAAGCAGTAAGTTTTCCCATGTACTTTGAGCAGTGTTCCCTAGTGGGGATAACATACCAAAACCGGTAACTACAACACGACGCATTGGCTGAGTTGCCTCCGATAGATTTGAAAATTAGAAAGGTTATACGGCTTGCCTTCATATTAGGTTTACAAAGGCCAGAAACAAATCAGGCGGTTAATACCGCCTGATTCTTTAATTCTTATTGATTCGCTTTAACGTAATCAACTGCAGCTTGAACTGTTGTAATCTTCTCAGCTTCTTCATCTGGGATTTCAGTGTCAAACTCTTCTTCTAACGCCATAACTAATTCAACTGTGTCTAATGAATCAGCACCTAAGTCGTCAACGAAAGATGAATCTAATTTTACTTCATCTTCACTCACACCTAATTGCTCAACAGTGATTTTTTTTACGCGTTCTTCGATAGTACTCATTTTGTTTCCTTTACTAGAAAATGCAATTTTTTAATTGCGGGTAGTTTATTCGTCAACAGGTGGCCATGCAAGTTAATAGTTTTGCTTTTTCGTCTGGTCAAACCTGTTATTGATTGTTTTGTATACCTTAAACCAACCTTTCGTTGATTAAAACTACAAAACGATTAAACCATATACATGCCGCCATTGACATGTAATGTTTCGCCAGTGATGTACGCAGCCGCATCAGATGCTAAAAACGTTACAGCACTTGCAATTTCTTCTGGCTTACCTAAACGATTTGCAGGTACTTGAGAGAAAATTCCCTCTTTTTGCTCATCCGTTAAGGTTTGGGTCATATCCGTATCAATAAAGCCCGGTGCAACAGTATTAACTGTAATGCCACGAGATGCAACTTCTCTTGCTAATGATTTAGTAAAGCCAATTAAACCCGCTTTTGCTGTAGCGTAGTTTACTTGGCCAGCGTTACCCATAGTACCAACAACTGAACCAATGTTGATAATACGGCCATTACGCTTTTTCATCATCGGGCGTAAAACATTTTTCGAAATCTTAAAGATAGAAGAAAGGTTAGTATCGATGATGTCATCCCACTCTTCATCTTTCATTCGCATGAAAATATTATCACGCGTAATACCCGCATTGTTTACAAGAATATCGATACCGCCAAAGCGCTCTTTGACCACAGCAAATAATGATTCGATTGATTCATTTTCTGTGACGTTTAACACTAAACCGTTACCTTCACCCAAATAATCGCTGATACGAGCTGCACCAGATTCAGATGTTGCAGTACCTAAAACAGTAGCACCCTGCTCTTTTAATTGTGTCGCGATCGCTTTACCAATACCACGACTCGCACCTGTAACGAGTGCAACTTTACCTTCTAATGAAAACATTGTTCACCTATTGTAATAATTCAATTGCTTTATCAACACTTGCATTGTCATTCACAGCAACACAGGTAATTGATTTATTAATTCTTTTAACGAGACCTTGTAATACTTTACCTGGGCCTACTTCTAACATTTTTTCGACACCATCGGCACCGATACGTTCAACAGTTTCTGTCCAACGAACAGGGCTGTAGAGTTGTTTTATTAATGCTTGTTTAATGGCATCAACGTTTTCTTCAACACTGACATCAACATTATTAATAACAGCAACTGACGGTGTGTTAAACGTTACAGATTCAAACGCTGTCGCTAATTTGTCTGCTGCATCTTTCATTAACGCACAGTGTGATGGAACACTGACAGGTAAAGGTAAAACACGTTTTGCGCCAGCTTCTTTACATAGCTCGCCAGCACGCTCTACAGCGTCTTTATTACCGGCAATAACCACTTGACCTGGTGAGTTAAAGTTTACTGCTGAAACTACTTGATCTTGAGCAGCCGATGCACACGCTTCAATAATTTTGTCGTCTGCTAAACCAATAACAGCAGCCATAGCACCCGTACCTGCTGGTACTGAAGATTGCATAAATTGACCTCGTTGCTCAACAAGCTTAACGGCGTCTTCAAGCGATAAAACACCCGCACATACTAATGCTGAGTATTCACCTAAACTGTGGCCCGCCATAACACCAGGTGTTACACCTGTTTTTTCAGTAATAACACGGTACATTGCAACACTAGCTGTCAATAAAGCTGGTTGTGTAAATTCAGTTTTATTTAACTGCTCGTTTTCGTCTGTCGAAATAAGTTGCCAAACGTCGTAACCTAACGCGTCTGATGCTTGCTTAAATGTTTCTTGCACTATAGCATCGTCAGCAAAATCAGCTAACATGCCTACAGTTTGTGAACCTTGGCCAGGAAACACAAATGCCAAATTTTTTTGCATGGTTATCTACCTAATTCTTTTAATATTTAACTAGCGCTGAGCCCCAAGTAAAACCACTACCAAAAGCTTCCATTAAAACTGTTTGGCCTTTCTGAATACGACCATCGCGAACTGCTTCATCAAAAGCAGTAGGGATAGTTGCTGCAGAGGTATTACCGTGCTTGTCTAAGGTGACAACAACTTGATCCATCGGTAATGATAGTTTCTTAGCTGCTGCTGCAATAATACGTAAATTTGCTTGATGAGGAACAAGCCAGTCAATTTCTGACTTATCCATGTTGTTGTGCGCTAGCGTTTCAGTAACAATTTCACTCAAACGTGTCACAGCAACTTTAAATACTTCGTTGCCTTTCATATACATGTAGGCTTTTTCTTCGGTCAATGGTTCACCACGTTTTGGCGAATCAGCACCTAATAAATGGCCAAAATTACCATCTGCGTGTAAATGTGTAGACACAATACCCGGCTCTTCACTTGCTTCTAATATAAAAGCACCTGCAGCATCACCAAACAAGATGATCGTTGAACGGTCTGTTGGATCACACATATGAGAAAGCGCGTCCGCACCTATTACTAGGATACGTTTCGCCATACCTGTGCGAATGTACTGGTCTGCAATACTTAAGCTGTAAATAAAACCTGAACATGCCGCTGCAACGTCAAATGCAGGTACATGTGGTAAGTCTAAATATTTTTGAACATTACAGGCTGCACTTGGTAAGTCAACATGAGAGCTGGTGGTTCCCATAACAATCATGTCGATATCGCTAGTTTCTAGACCAGCCATTTCGAGTGCTTTCTTAGCGGCTTCTGCGCCCATGTAAGCAACATTTTCATGTTCTGCGGAAATACGGCGTTCCTTTATGCCAGTACGCTCAGTGATCCAATCATCTGAGGTATCAACCATTTTTTCTAAATCTGCGTTAGTACGCACTTGCGCTGGAAAATAACTTCCAGTACCAATAATTTTTGAATACATATAAATTTTATGGCCTGTGCAATAATCTTTGCTCCAGTTTATGCTGTATTTTGTCTGGAACCTGTCTTTCTACTTCTTTTACTGCTTCCATTAAGGCAGCAAAAATAGCGAGTGAATTCGCATTTCCATGGCTTTTGACCACAATGCCCCGCAATCCTATCAAACTTGCACCGTTGTACTGGTCGGGGTTCATGGATTTATACAATTTTTTTACCGGTAAAGTGAGAATTTTACTCAAAATTCGTCTAAAAAAGCTGCTTTCAAGATTTTGCTGGAGCTTAGTCGCAACCATCCGAGCAACACCTTCACAGGTTTTTAATGCCACATTGCCGACAAACCCGTCACAGACGATTACATCAGCTTTGTCATTAAAAATATCGTTACCTTCTACAAAACCAACATAGTTAACGTCTGGATTTTCTTTCAACTGAAGTGCGGCTTGCTTTATTGTATCGCTACCTTTAATGTCCTCTTCGCCCATATTGAGCAGCGCAACTCTTGGGTTCTCAATATTATCAACTTCTCCAGCTAATACTGAGCCCATCAGTCCAAATTGGTACAAGACATTTGAGTCACAAAAAACGTTTGCGCCCAGATCGAGCAAAAACACATTTTTGTCTGGGTCATGCGTTGGTAATGCTGAAATGAGTGCTGGTCGTTCAACACCAGGAATTGTCTTCAGTAATACATGAGCAGTGCCAAATAAGGCACCTGTATTTCCTGAGCTTACGCATGCTTGCGCTTTCCCCTCTTTCACAAGCTCTATTGCTCGTCGCATCGAAGAATCTTTCTTGTGACGAATAACATGCGCAGGTTTATCGTCCATTTCAACAACTTGTGAGGTATGAACAAAGGTTATTTGAGGGTGAGCTGAAAAATGTTGTTTTTCTAATTGTTCAGCAATAACTGAACTATCTCCACAAAGGATAAGGTGAAGATGAGGGAGATGATTGACTGCCATTAATGCGGCAGCGATTGTTACATGGGGGCCTTGATCGCCCCCCATAACATCTAACGCTATGGTTAGATTATTCAAAGGTCACCGCTTACTTAGCGATTACTTTAACACCTTTGTAAAAACCGTCAGCTGTAACGTGGTGACGACGGTGAGTTTCACCAGAAACTGGATCTACTGATAGGTTTTCTGCTGTTAACGCGTCGTGTGAACGGCGCATACCACGTCTTGAACGAGATTTTTTGCTCTTTTGAACTGCCATTTTGCCAAACTCCTAATATCGGTTGGTAACTAAAATATAACTACTTGAGTTGTTTCAATACGTCAAATGGGTTCGGCTTATCTAACGCTTCCGGCAATTCTCCCCAAACACTGTCAGCCGGAGCTTTACAATCTTTGAGTTCGTGCTTTGGTATTAATGGAATTGCAAGCATAAGCTCGTCTTCCACTAAACTACGTAAGTTAACTTCACCATTTTCATCTAATGCTATTGCGTCATAATATGACGGCAAATCAGCGGCTGCGTCTTCATTTTTTACCGGGCTGAATGAAAATTCGATTTCCAATGCCTGAGTATAAAATTCATTACAACGCTGACAAGTTAAAGAAACTGTTGTTGAGCCGTTGCCTGATATTACTACCAGCCCCTGTTCATCAACATCAAAATTTACTTTAACTTCGACTTGGCCATCTGTGTTTCCACATTCGCCAAGTAATCTATCCATTCCATTAAGTTCAAAGTATCCGTCACACTCAAGTCTACGTTGAGCGCTTTTGTACGGGTCTATCGTTATTGGAAGTTTAAGATCTTTCATAAGGCGCGCATATTATAGCGATGCTACCTTTGTGTCAAAAGAAAATTGCACTATTTGCTTTAAAATTACAAGTTAATCCATATATTAGCATTTAACTGATTATTTTTTGTGTAAATGTTATGAAAACACTTGTATTAGGCTCAACTTCACCGTTTAGAAAAAGCTTGTTAGAAAAGCTCAATGTTCCATTTGAATGTGCCAAACCTGATATCGATGAAACGCCACTTGATGGTGAATCATCAATTGCACTGGTTGAACGCTTAGCAATCGAAAAAGCAAAAGCCGTTGCCAATGAGTTTCCCAATGCCTTTATTATTGGGTCAGACCAAGTAGCGCTCCACCAAAACGATATATTAGGTAAACCACACACAAGAGAAAACGCGATTAATCAACTAACCCGCTTTAGTGGTGATAAAGTTGTTTTTCACACGGGCTTGTGTGTTTTTGACAGCGAGAAGAGTAAATCCTATTCACTTGTCGAACCTTTTGAAGTTTATTTTAGAGATTTAACGAAAGCAGAAATAGAAGCATACGTTGATGCAGAGCAACCACTAAAATGTGCTGGCAGTTTTAAGAGTGAAGGTTTAGGTATTACATTATTTGAGAAATTAGTCGGTGATGATCCTAACAGCTTAATTGGCCTTCCATTAATAAAGTTACATGCTTTATTAAAAGAAGCAGGTTTAGACGTGCTTCAATATCAACCTAAATAACAACAAAAAAAGGAAGGGTAACACCCCTTCCTTTTTTCAATTGCATTATTGAATCTATTAAACTTTGGTTAGTTTTTTCAAAACATTATTTAAAGCAGGCTCTAGTGGTGCCTCAATTTTAATGCGCTCTTCCTTTTTAGGATGATAAAACTCAATACTCGCCGCGTGCAAGAATAAACGTTTTAGTCCTATATCTTTCATTTCATCGTCAAATGGCTGTGCACCATATTTAGGATCACAAGCAATTGGATGCCCTTTACACTGGCAATGGACACGAATCTGATGCGTACGACCAGTAACCGGAAACGCTCTAACTAATGTAGCACCTTGATACTGCTGTAGCACTTTATAACGCGTTTCAGATTCTTTACCTTTTATATTGTCAACAATTACCACACGTTCGCCAGATTTAAGATCATTTTTCCTTAATCCTTCAGTCACACGTGTTAGTTTTGGTGACCACACACCTTTCACTAATGCATGATAAAACTTCTGAACTTGTTTGTTACGTAATTGCTCATGTAGATGTCGCAGTGCCGAACGTTTCTTGGCAATCACTAAACATCCAGATGTATCCCTATCTAGACGATGGACAAGCTCAAGCATTTTCGTTTTTGGTCGAAGTGCTCGCATCGCTTCAATAACACCAAAACTTAAACCACTACCACCATGCACAGCCATACCTGAGGGTTTGTTCAAGACAATATACATATCATCTTCAAACAAAATCTGTTTTTCCAAGTTAGACACAACATTGAGCTGAGTGGAAACCGTATCTGTTTTTTCAGAGATACGGATGGGTGCTACACGAATTACATCTTCATCATTGAGTTTATATTCAGGCTTTGTTCGTTTTTTATTTACACGAATTTCTCCCTTACGTAATAATCGATAGATCATACTTTTTGGGACGCCTTTAAGAGTTTTTAATAGATAATTGTCTATTCTTTGGCCGGCTTCATCACTATCAATTGTGTAAAACCGAACTTGAGGTTTGCTACTTTCTGTCATGTCGACATTCTAGCATAGTTAAATCCAATTTTTCGTTAAATAAATCAAGTAATTTATTGCCATTGAACTATAGTTAGTGGGATAATAAAAAAGTTACTAAATAAATTATTTAGGTAACTTTTAAATTACGACGCCAATTATGAACTGTAAGAGGCGAAATGCGGCACCTTACCATGCAACAAATAAAGACATGCTAACGGAATGCCTGTTGTTACCGTTCAACTTTAAAATCATGTTGAATACGACATAAACATTTTGTCCCGCGTAATATGGTATTTATTAGAGATTATACGTAGATAACAAAGTTTTTAGCACTAACTAGAAAAACGTTACTAACAAACTTTGTCAATGCTCAACATATATCTACGCACTAGCACAGCACACGCTTTGCACATAAAGTTTAGGTATGAATAGTAGCTTACTGTTCATCGATTGAAATTTACAATTTGAAATAACAGCTTATTGCGTAATATGGCGTAATAATGTTGACACCCGTGAGGCTGACAAGCTGCTGTTAACAGACAGAAAATGCTTTGTGTATTAAGCACATGGTGTGCTGTGACAAAAATTAGGTCACAGAAACTATGAAACGTATGTTAATTAACGCTACGCAATCTGAAGAGTTGCGCGTAGCACTAGTTGACGGTCAAAAGCTTTACGATTTAGATATTGAAAGCCCAGGCCACGAACAGAAAAAAGCAAATATCTATAAGGGTAAAATTACTCGTATAGAACCCTCTTTAGAAGCAGCTTTTGTAGACTATGGTGCAGAGCGCCACGGTTTCCTTCCAATGAAAGAAGTTGCTCGTGAATACTTCCCTGAAGGCTACAGCTTCCAAGGCCGCCCTAACATCAAAGACGTATTGACCGAAGGTCAAGAAGTTATCGTTCAAATCGACAAAGAAGAACGTGGTCAAAAAGGCGCAGCATTAACTACCTTTATTTCATTAGCGGGTAGTTATTTAGTACTTATGCCAAACAACCCTCGTGCTGGTGGTATTTCTCGTCGTATTGAAGGCGATGAGCGCAGTGAATTAAAAGCGTCGCTAAGCAAATTAGACTTACCAAAAGGTATGGGCTTAATTGTTCGTACCGCAGGTGTTGGTAAGGACTACGAAGAACTTGAATGGGATTTAGCCGTATTACTTCAGCACTGGAAAGCGATTGAAGAAGCCGCAGCAAGTCGCCCCGCTCCGTTTTTAATTCACCAAGAAAGTAACGTAATCTTACGTGCAATTCGTGATTATTTACGTCGCGATATTGGTGAAGTGCTCGTTGACCGACCTAAAGTTTATGAGAGTGTAAAAAACCACATCTCACTAGTACGCCCTGACTTCTTAAGTAAAGTAAAACTTTATACAAACGACGCTCCTCTATTCACACATTTCCAGATTGAAACGCAAATAGAGTCAGCTTTCCAACGTGAAGTCCGCTTACCGTCTGGTGGTTCAATCGTCATTGATCCAACAGAGGCGATGACGTCTATCGATATTAACTCTGCTCGTGCAACTAAGGGCGGCGATATCGAAGAAACAGCATTCAACACTAACCTAGAAGCAGCAGATGAGATTGCACGCCAGTTACGCTTACGTGACCTAGGTGGCTTAGTCGTTATCGATTTCATCGATATGACTCCAGTACGTCACCAACGTGAAGTTGAAAACCGTATGAAAGAAGCGGTTCGTCAAGACCGTGCACGCATTCAGCTTGGCCGAATTTCTCGATTTGGCTTATTAGAGATGTCACGTCAGCGTCTACGACCATCTATTGGTGAAATTAGCCAGCATGTATGTCCGCGTTGTAACGGTACAGGTCAAGTTCGCGGTATTGAATCTCTAGCTTTATCTGTATTACGTTTAATGGAAGAAGAAGCCATTAAAGAGAATACGCAACATATCCAAGCACAAGTACCTGTTCCTGTTGCAACTTACTTGTTAAATGAGAAACGTCGCAGTGTTTTCCACATTGAACGTCAGCACAAAGTTCATGTTTTGATCATTCCAAACCCGAACATGGATACGCCTCAGTACGAAGTGTTAAGAGTTCGTAAAGATGAGACAGTTGCTGAAGCAAGTTATGATTTCGAACTTAAAGAAGCAAAAGCTGAAGAAGCTGTAATGCCTAAGTTTGATTCATCTGCCGCTAAACGTGATGAACCTGTGCTACAAGGTATGTCTGCACCGACAAGAGCAGCATCACCAAAACCAAAAGCAAAAGAGAAACCAAACAACAAGAAGCAAGCGCCTAAACAACAAGAAAAAGGTCTAGTTGCAAAACTAGTCTCTTGGGTTAAAGGTTTGTTTGGTGAAGAAGAGAAGCCAGCTAAGAAACCAGCTCGTAAGTCTCGAAACCAAAATGACAACCGTGGTCAACGTAAACCGCGTAACAATCAACGTAATAAAAACCGTAAAGACCAAGCGAATAAAAACCAAGACGTAAAAGGCACTAACCAAAGCAACAAAAAACCGACGAGAAAGCAAGATCAAAACAAAGATCAAAAGCCTAAAGAAGAAAAAGTTGCAGAGAGACGTCAACGTCGTAATACTCGTAAAAAGGTACGTGTTGAACAACAAAAGAACACTAACCAAGAGCAAGTTGTAGAGCCATCAAACGCAAACGAACAAGCGAAGAAACCTGCACAACAAAAACCTGCTCAGCAAAAGTCAAAGGCGAAACAAAAGCCAAAAGCTAAAAAAGCAGAAGACGTTGTTGTTGAAGAAAATGCAGTAGTTGAAGAACAAGCTTCGGCTGAAAAACCAGAGCGTTCTCGCAACCGTCGTTCTCCGCGCCATTTACGTTCTCATGGTCAAAAGCGTCGTCGTAATCAAGATGAGCAACCAACTCACGTTGATGTGAACCCAGATCAAGATGCGCAAGATGCAGCACAAGCAATTGAAGCGCGATACCCTGAGCACGAGAATGTCTTTGATCAAGTTGCTACGGACAAAGTAGCACCGACTGAAACAGCTAAAGACGAAGAAGCTCCGAAGGTAGTTGCCCAAGAAGCTCCTTCATCGGTTGAAGAAGTGCAACAAGATTTACCGTTTGTAGAAGAAGTAAATACTGAAACTACAGCGCCTGTTGTACCACAAGAAATCGTTGAAGAAACCGCTGAAGTTGAAACTGCGAGTGAAAATGAAGCTCAACAAGAAATTAACTTTACTGAGCAAAGCTCTGAAGAAGTTGTCGTAGAAGAAACGCCTGAAGTTGTAGCTCAAGAAGTATCATTAGATTCCGAAGAGCAAGCTCAAACAGAAGAAGAAACACCGGTAATAGAAACGGTCACTACAACTGAAGTTGAAGAATCAAAAACTCCTGTTGAAACTGAAACACAAGAGAAACAACCTGCTGTTGCAATTAATGGTGTTAAGCACCTTGATGTTGCGTTAACAAACAAGACATCAGGTAAAGCAACTTCACCAATGGCAAAACCAGCTCCAATTGAGTTAATTGAATCAAACTTTGAAATTGTAGAGATGGATAGTGAGCAAAGAGCCAATGTACAACGCAGCGACAAATCAGCTAGTCGCGGCTTTGCAACAAGTTCAAGTAGCGCAGGCCCAACAAAGCCATAGTATATAAGTGCTAATCAAAACGAAAAAACCGCAGCTAAGCCTGCGGTTTTTTATTATTGAATGTAATAACTTTTTATCAGCTAAATCGTTATTCTTCCGGCATTCACATTTAACACCTTCTCACCTATCCCTTTAACTTCCAGTAAGTCATTTAATGTTCTAAATTTGCCATGCTGCTCTCGGTAATCGACAATTGCCTGAGCTTTCGACTTACCGATCCCTTTCAAGCTCGCTAAGGCTTCCGCACTGGCGTCATTTATATTGATCAGCTCAAAGCTTTGAGAAAGGACGTTTGGTTGCTCAGTTTGCGCTTCAACAGCTACAGCGGCAAAAGATAAACTAGAAAGTAAGAATAAAGATGTGGTTAAAATACGTTTTAACATAATAAGTTCCTTTTAAATTAACGGTCACTTCCATTAGTGACCGTTATAAGGTTTAGACCTTGAAACTTATTGTGTCAAATTAACAATAGGATTAACGATAGATTGATTGGTTAATTTGAGTTAATACGGCATGAGGATCATCCGCTTTTGTAATCGGGCGACCAATCACTAAATAGTCGACACCAACATCAACCGCTTGCTTAGGGGTCATAATACGTTTTTGATCATCAACGCTGCTACCTGCCGGACGAATTCCAGGTGTAACTAACTTAAAATCTTCGCCAAGATTCTGCTTAAGCATTTCAGCTTCCATCGCAGAACAAACAACACCATCTAAACCACTCTTTTTCGTCAAATTAGCTAAACGTAGCACGTGTTCTTGTGGATCCATGTCGATACCAATGCCTTGCAGGTCTTCTCGTGACATACTTGTTAGCACAGTAACAGCAATCAATAGTGGTGAGTCTTTACCATATGCCTCTAGCGCCAATTTGGCTTGTTCCATCATCTTTTGGCCACCACTGGCGTGCACATTTACCATCCAAACACCAAGGTCAGCTGCAGCACTTACTGCTTTAGCTACCGTGTTAGGAATATCATGAAATTTTAAATCCAAGAAAACATCAAATCCACGATTGCTTAGTGTTTTAACAAACTCGGGACCAAAATGAGTGAACATCTCCTTACCCACTTTTAATCGACAATCACTTGGTTGAATTTTATCGATAAAAGATAATGCATCAGCTTGCTTGTTGAAGTCTAAAGCGACGACGACTTTTGGATCTGTCATAAATGGCCCTTATTCCCACTAAAAATTTCGCGGGCATTATACATGGAAATAACGGCTAATGTTATATGGTTGGACGTATAAAGGTTAAAAGTAAATAGAATAGATCTGGTAGAATTTCAAATCGTTTACTATTTTCACAGGTGGCTAGCGTTTAGGCATGGATAAGTTATTAAATTCCAATAACTCAATAATTGGCTATTTTCTAATGTAAATGGTTTTTTAGCAAAGCGCAGACGCGGAGTTTATGAACATAAATGAGCATCAGCGATGCAGATAAAAATTCATTTAAAGACGAAAATAACAATTATTCGCCTTCTAGGCCTCTTACAGGTTTCAACTGTTCCCATTCATGACAAGAAGGACATGACCAATAATGGGTCGAACTGTTAAAGCCACAATTACGACAGCTATAGCGTGGCTTCATTTTTAGGTATTCAGACACCAGTTCTCGAATAACCTGTAAGCTTTCTGATTCTTGTGGTGAGTTATTGGCGTTTAATTGCATCTTAACAAAGTGCTTAAAGCCACCGATTGTCGATCGTCTTTTTAACCCCGTCAGAATAAATTGATTTGCTTGTTCAATTTTTCCTTCTGCGCTCAAGTGTTGAACATATTTGATTAACGCACTTGTTGCGCCTGTTTCGCTATATACCTTTTTAATGAAATCAAAAAACTGTGCTTGCTCGTTATTTTGCGCATAGCAATTTTCCATCTTATCAATCACATCAGGGAAGAATTCAGTATCTTGCTGATAAATCGCCATATAGCACTGTATCGCATGATCGTACTGTTCGTGTTGCTCGTAAATCGACGCCATCAGCCAGTTTGCACGACATGACTCCTTGTCCAGTTTAAGCGCTTGTTCTAATAGCTCGATAACTTCAATATTATCTTCCTTAGTACACGCTTGAGTCGCAAGCTCACAATAGAAGTTCGCTAGTACATGCAATAATTTTTTATCATTCGACTTAACGATGTTTTTTTCAAAAGCGATACCTTTCTTCCAATCTTTAGTGGATTGGAAGATTTGTAATAAATACGATAACGCTTTGAGCTCATAATTTTTTGATTTGAGCAACCTAACAAACATGGCTTCAGCTCTGTCGAACAGACCAGCGCTAAAAAAGTCTTTACCAAGCTCAAAGGCTGCTTTGTGCTTTGCTGCGTCAGGAAGGTGTTTATGTCGAACGAGGTGTTCGTGGACTTTAAGTGCCCTATCTAATTCGCCACGCTTACGAAACAAATTTGCCATTGCAAAATGGGCATCAATAGAGTCATCTTCAACCTGCAAGGTCTCAATTAAATGCTCAATCGCCTTATCTTGCTGGTTCGATAACAGGTAGTTAATACCTTGAGAATATTTTTTTGATAAATCAGTTTTTACGCTTTGATCATTTTGTTTGATACTATTTCGCCCCATATACCAGCCATATGCAGCTGCAACTGGTAATAAGAGAAACAAGAGTTCTAGCATGTAAAAACCGACCTTAAACTACTTTGAACGTTTTTTCATACGGCTTAATATACGCCATAAAACTGTAGTGAATATACCCAGTAAAAAACCAATAAAAGTGAATAAACTCACTGCACTAGCAACAGATATATCTGCACGAGCAATGAAATAATTTAGTGTAATTATACCGTTATTTTGGCTACCAAATGCAAATGCAATCACCAATAAAGCAAATAATATGAGTAATGTTATCACTAAACGCATCAAATATTCCTTATAAACCAAATGAAACACATACCTAACCAACGCAAACCATGTCGAGGCACAAAAACAAATCTATACTGGTCTAGTTATAATGCACAGGCAAGCCCAAAGGGCGATTAAAAAGTTAATTCATTGGTATTGTATACGAAAAAAAACGGCACGCTAATGCATGCCGTTTTCGAAAATTCTTTACCACTAAGTCAAAGAGGCGTTTACGCGCTCGCGTAACTCTTTACCTGGTTTGAAATGTGGAACATATTTGCCGGTCAATTCAACCGATTCCCCTGTTTTAGGGTTTCTACCAACGCGTGGCGCACGATAATGCAAAGAAAAACTACCAAAGCCTCTGATTTCAATACGCTCACCTTTAGATAAAGTTTGCGCCATCATTTCTAAAATTTCTTTTATAGAAGACTCTACCTCTTTTGGAGATAAATGAGTTAAAGAATCTGTTAATCTTTCAATGAGTTCTGATTTGGTCATCACGACCCTCCAGTGTCTTATCTATGTGCCAAAATGGTAAAAGAGAGAGCGCATGGCTCTCTCTTCGACTAACTATTAACCTTTAGCGTTTTTGAATGCTTCAGCCATTGCATTTGCAAAGCCAGCATCATCAGCTTGGTTTAAGTTGTCCATTGCTTGACGCTCGTCAGCTTGGTCTTTAGCTTTGATTGATAAGCTGATAGTGCGGTTCTTACGATCTACACCAACAAACTTAGCTTCAACACTGTCACCAACGCTTAACTCACTAGTTGCGTCTTCAACACGGTCACGAGAGATGTCAGCTACACGGATGTAACCTTCAACGCCTTCTGCTAATTCAATCTTAGCACCTTTAGCGTCAACTTCAACTACTGTACCAGTAACAATTGCACCTTTCTTAGTTGCAGTTGTGTAGTTGTTGAACGGATCGTCTTCAGTTTGCTTAACGCCTAATGAGATACGCTCACGCTCTGGGTCAACTTGTAATACAACAGCTGAGATTTCGTCACCTTTCTTGTAATCACGTACAGCTTCTTCGCCGCCGTTCCAAGAAATGTCAGATAAGTGAACTAAACCGTCGATGCCACCTTCAAGACCGATGAAGATACCGAAGTCAGTGATTGACTTGATCTTACCAGAAACTTTGTCGCCTTTAGTGAAGTTTTGAGCGAATGCTTCCCAAGGATTTTGGATACATTGCTTAAGACCTAATGAAATACGACGACGTTCTTCGTCAATTTCAAGAACCATAACTTCAACTTCGTCACCTAAGTTAACAACTTTAGATGGGTGGATGTTCTTGTTAGTCCAATCCATTTCAGAAACGTGAACTAAACCTTCAACGCCTTCTTGGATCTCAACGAAACAACCGTAGTCAGTTAAGTTAGTAACACGACCAGTTAGCTTAGCGCCTTCTGGGTAACGGTTAGCAATTGCTACCCATGGATCTTCGCCTAATTGCTTCATACCTAATGAAACACGAGTGCGCTCACGGTCGAACTTAAGAACTTTAACTTGAATCTCGTCACCAACGTTAACGATTTCACTTGGGTGCTTAACACGCTTCCAAGCCATGTCAGTGATGTGAAGAAGACCATCGATACCGCCTAAGTCTACGAATGCACCGTAGTCTGTTAAGTTCTTAACGATACCTTTAACTTCTTGACCTTCTTGTAGAGATTCTAATAGTGCGTCACGCTCTACGCTGCTTTCTGATTCGATAACAGCACGACGAGAAACAACAACGTTATTACGCTTTTGGTCAAGCTTAATAACTTTGAATTCTAAATCTTTACCTTCAAGGTGTGCAGTGTCACGTACTGGACGTACGTCTACTAATGAACCTGGTAAGAAAGCACGAATGTTGCTAACTTCAACTGTGAAGCCGCCTTTAACTTTACCGTTGATAACACCGATAACAGTTTCTTTTTCTTCGTATGCTTTTTCAAGTACTTGCCAAGCTTCGTGACGTTTTGCTTTTTCACGAGAAAGGATAGTTTCACCGAAACCGTCATCTGTCGCGTCTAACGCTACATCAATTTCGTCACCAACATTGATTTCTACTTCACCAGCAGAGTTTTTGAATTGGTCAATTGAGATTACAGACTCAGACTTAAGGCCAGCATCAACTAAAACGTTGTCTTTGTTGATTTGTACTACAGTACCCTTGATGATTGAACCAGGGCGTGTTTCGATTTCTTGTAAACTTTCTTCGAAAAGTTGTGCAAAATTTTCAGTCATAATGTTTTATGAACTCTAATAAGTAATCCAATCAACGTCATTGTTTCATGGGGTTGTTAATAAAACTTAAAGCATCCTTACCTTAAGTAAAAAGTATTTTACGCTAATTTTTCATTAACATACGAAAGCATTTTATTGACAACTTCATCAATAGAAAGCCCAGTAGAATCAATGATTAACGCATCTTCTGCCGGCACTAAAGGCGCGACTTTGCGATTCTGATCGCGCTCGTCACGAGCTTTAATGTCTTCCAAAAGGCGCCCGATATTAACATCAAAGCCCTTTTCTTTCAACTGTTGGAAACGTCTTTGCGCGCGCTCTTCTGCACTTGCAGTTAAGAATATTTTAACTGGTGCGTCGGTAAACACGACAGTTCCCATGTCTCGGCCATCAGCCACTAAGCCTGGAAGTGTACGAAACGCTCGTTGTCTGCGAAGCAAAGCTTCACGAATACGAGGAAACGCTGCGATTTTAGAAGCAAGTTCACCAACCTCTTCTTGACGAATCGTCTTGGTAACATCCTCGCCTTCTAAGACCACTTTTACTTGGTCACCGCAAACTTCAAATTGCACATCTAAGTGAGATGCAATCGGAATAAGTGGCTCTTCTTCTTCCACACCAATTTGGTGATGTTGTGTTGCTACCGCAAGTACGCGATAAATTGCACCACTATCTAATAAATGCCAGCCTAGCTGCTCTGCGACAATTTTAGCAGCTGTCCCTTTACCTGCGCCACTAGGGCCATCAATGGTGATAACTGGAACGCTTTCCTGCATACATTTTTCTCCTAATGCCGAAAATTCGGCGCATTATACGGCATTTAAACAGCAAAATCTCAACAAAAATCATCCTGTAACAAAATAATCATTGATCGAGCACAAGGAGTTAATCATTCATAAACAAAAGGTTAATACCGACCCCATTAAGTTATTACACGACGTAGAGCGTTATCTCAGTGGCAGTAACAACATAGATTTCTTTGGCGTAGTTGTTTTCTACGTTAATTAATTAGGGCAGTTAATGTTTCTGTGATGAGCTCCTAATGGGTGTGTTTTAAAGGGATTGTATAAGCTAATACAAATCCCTTAACCTTTTTATCGAAAGCTCTTAGGTATAGTACTAAAGCGAGACTTCAGCAAGTTTATCGAAGTAATCAGGGAACGTTTTTGCTGTGCAACCTGGATCATTGATCGTTACCTGTGTATCGCTTAATGCTACAAGCGAAAAGCACATGGCAATTCTATGGTCGTTGTAGGTATCAATTGCTGCATGGGTCAACTGCTCTGGTGGTGTTACTGTAATAAAATCATCGCCTTCAATCACTTCTGCACCAACTTTACGTAACTCTGTTGCCATCGCATTTAAACGATCAGTTTCTTTTACTCGCCAGTTATAAATATTGCGTATACTTGTTGTCCCTTTAGCAAACAATGCAGTAGTCGCAATCGTCATGGCAGCATCTGGAATATGATTCATGTCCATATCAACAGCGGTCAATGCTCTGCCCTTAACAGTAATTGACTCATCATGCCAAATCACTTCCGCGCCCATTTTTTCGAGAACATCGGCGAAATGTTTGTCGCCTTGAACGCTTAACTTACCAACACCATGTACAGTCACCTCTCCGCCTTTAATTGCACCGGCAGCTAAGAAATAAGATGCTGAAGAGGCATCGCCTTCTACCATATATTTGTCTGGCGCTTGATACGATTGCTTACCCGTAACATTGAATGACTGGTAATTATTGTTTTCAACCTTAACACCAAATCGTTCCATGATATTCAAGGTAATATCAATATAAGGTTTAGACACTAATTCACCATCAATCAGAATCTCTGTATCTGTCTCTAAAAGTGGCGCTACCATTAATATGGCAGTAAGGAATTGACTTGATATAGAACCGTCAATTGAGACTTTATCTCCTCCCAATTGGGTACCCGTAATTTTAACTGGAGGGTATTCTTTACTTTCCAAATATTCGACATTTGCATTTAATTGATTTAACGCGTCAACCAAGTGACCAATTGGACGTTCTTTCATACGTGGCTCACCCGTTAAGACAAACTCGCCTTGACTTGCAGCTAATGCAGCACACAAAGGACGCATAGCCGTACCAGCATTACCTAGATACAACTCAACAGGAGCATCAACACTAAATAAACCGTTATTACCAACAACAGTGCATTCAGTGCCACAATCACTTAATGTGTAATCAACACCCAATAACTTAAGTGCATTCAACATGTGATTGATGTCGTCGCTCACTAACAGGTTAGTAATTTTTGTTGTGCCATTTGCAAGTGCAGCAATTAATAGTGCTCGGTTAGATAAGCTTTTTGAGCCTGGTAAAAATACTTCACCGTTAATTTTATTAATTGGATCTAATGTTAATTGCTTCACTTTATTTATTCTCCTGCTCAAACTTCTTCATAAATGTAATCAATGCTTCAACACCTTCTACCGGCATAGCGTTATAGATACTGGCACGCATTCCACCAACACTTCTATGACCTTTTAACGCTAATAAATCAGCATCTTCAGACTGCTGAAGAAAAGCATTATTTAAACTCTCGTCTTTTAGCCAAAATGGTACGTTCATACGGCTGCGGTTTTCAGCTGAAATCGTGTTAATGTAGAAGTCACTTTGATCGATAAATTGGTAGAGCTTTTGTGCTTTTTCAATATTTTTCGCTTCAACTGCGCTTACACCACCTAAGTTTTTCAACCACTGAAAAACCAAACCTGCCAAATACCATGCATAGGTTGGTGGCGTGTTAAACATCGATTCTTTTTCTGCCGTAATCGTGTAATCGAGTACTGCTGGTGTTGTTTTACGGGCATTGCCTAGCAAATCGTCACGAATAATGACCAAGGTTAAACCTGATGGTCCAATATTTTTTTGTGCTCCCGCATAAATAACACCAAATTTACTGATATCAATGGGACGTGACAAAATCGTCGACGACATATCTGCGACTAAAGGCACACCGTTAGTCTCTGGGACATCAAACATTTCAATACCGTCTACCGTTTCGTTTGGACAGTAGTGAACGTAGGCTGCATCGGGATTTAATCCCCATGTGGTTGGGCAAGTGACACACTTTTCACCATTGTGCTCTTCAACGGCTTCAATCACATTAATGTCGCCATAATGCTTAGCTTCTGCGACAGCTGATTTTGACCAAGAACCGGTGACTAAATAATCAGCACTATTGTCTTTAGGTAATAAGTTCATCGGCACTGCTGAAAACTGCCCACGTCCACCGCCGTGACAAAATAAGACTTTATAATTATCTGGGATGTTGAGTAGTTCACGTAAGTCTTGCTCTGCTTGCGTTGCAACAGCAATAAACTCAGGACTACGGTGGCTAAGTTCCATTACTGAAACACCAAGCCCCTGCCAATTTACGAGTTCTTCCTGTGCTTTTGCCATAACCGGTTTCGGCAACATTGCTGGACCTGCACAAAAATTATAAACACCAGACATTTAGTTAATTTCCTTACTTGATCAGTTATATCTATTAATAAAACTACGGATAGACTATTTATTCTAATTTCTTATTTTTCGAAAAAAAATGGGCGGATATACCGCCCATTTCTATTCTGATTTTAGGCGCTTAGGCATCGCCCTCTGCTGAGTCGTCTTGTGATGCTTCAGATGCCGAAGTATCTGTTGCTTCAACAGCTTCAGATGCCGAAGTATCTGTTGCTTCAACAGCTTCAGTACCTTGCTCTATTTCACCTTCGATAACTTCATCAGTTTCTTCAATTTCATCAATTCGTTGAAGTGCAACAACATGCTCATCGTCAGCAGTACGAATTAGGCGAACACCTTGTGTGTTACGACCAATAACGCTCACTTCATTAACACGTGTACGAACTAACGTACCGCTATCAGTGATCATCATGATTTCATCGTTTTCTTCAACTTGCACTGCGCCAACAACTTTACCATTACGCTCGCTAACTTTAATTGATACAACACCCTTAGTCGCACGACTCTTCGCCGGATATTCTTCAATTGCGGTACGCTTACCGTAGCCGTTTTCAGTCACTGTTAGTACAGGGCCATCATTCTTAGGAACGATGAGAGAAACAACTTTTTGGCCTTCTTCGAGGTTAATACCACGAACACCTGTTGCAGTACGCCCCATCGGACGTAGTGCTAACAACTCTTCACCCGTTTCAGGGTCAAGTTTTACCGCACCTGTTTCACTATCGCGTTGTTTCTCGTTAAAGCGAACAACTTTACCTTCGTCAGAGAACAACATAATGTCATTCTCGCCATTCGTGATATCAACACCGATTAACGTGTCATCATCACGAAGATTTAAGGCAATAATACCGTTAGCACGTTGGTTTGAGTATGCCGTTAAAGGCGTTTTCTTAACCGTACCAGAGGCGGTTGCCATGATAATGTACTTATCTTCTTCGTATTCACGTACAGGTAAAATAGCCGTAATACGCTCGTCTGATTCTAACGGTAATAAGTTAACAATTGGACGACCACGCGCCGTACGACTTGCTAAAGGTAACTGGTAAACTTTCAACCAGTACAACTTGCCACGGTTAGAGAAACATAAAATCGTGTCGTGAGTATTTGCAACAAGTAGACGTTCGATGAAATCTTCATCTTTCATCTTAGTTGCCGCTTTACCCTTACCACCACGACGTTGCGCTTCATAATCTGTAAGTGCTTGATATTTGACGTAACCTTCGTGTGAAAGTGTTACGACAACATCTTCTTCATTGATTAAGTCTTCTAATGAAATATCGTGAGAAGCAGAAGTAATTTCTGTACGACGCTCGTCACCAAAATCAGCCTTGATGACTTCAAGCTCTTCTTTGATTACTTCCATCAGGCGCGCTGGGCTTTCAAGAATATGCAATAGCTCTGCGATCAAGTCTAATAACTCTTTGTACTCGCTTAGAATCTTTTCATGTTCCATACCTGACAACTTGTAAAGTTGTAGGTCAACAATCGCTTTTGCTTGCTCTGGTGTTAAATAGTAAAGACCGTCACGAATACCATATTGTGGCTCTAACCACTCTGGACGCGCCGCATCGTTACCGGCAGTTTCAAGCATGCCTTGAACATTACCTAACGCCCATCCTTGAGAAACCAATTTCTCTTCAGCTTCTTTACGGTTTGCAGAGCTTTTAACGAGTTCAATAACCGGATCGATATTCGCTAAAGCAATTGATAAGCCTTCTAAGATATGCGCTCTGTCACGTGCTTTACGTAATTCAAAGATAGTACGGCGAGTCACAACTTCACGGCGGTGAAGCAAGAACGCTTCAAGCATTTCTTTTAGGTTAAATAGCTTAGGTTGGCCATCTGCTAAGGCAACCATGTTCAAACCGAAAGACACCTGCATTTGTGTTAGTTTATATAAGTTGTTTAATACAACTTCACCAACATCACCACGCTTAACTTCGATAACCATACGCATACCGTCTTTATCAGACTCGTCACGTAAGGCCGAAATACCTTCAAGGCGTTTGTCTTTAACTAACTCAGCCATTTTTTCAATCAGGCGAGCTTTGTTTACTTGGTATGGAAGTTCGTGAACAACAATGGTTTCTTTACCTGTGCTCTCGTTAACTTCAATTTCTGCACGTGCGCGGATTTTTATTTTACCGCGGCCTGTCTTGTAGGCTTCGACAATACCGGCTTTACCACTGATAATACCTTCTGTAGGGAAATCAGGACCAGGGATGTGTTCCATCAACTCATCGATCGTTAGATCATTATTATCGATAAGTGCTAAACAACCATTGATCACCTCAGTTAAATTGTGAGGCGGTATGTTTGTTGCCATACCTACGGCAATACCAGACGTACCATTAACGAGTAAGTTAGGAATTCGAGTAGGCATTACTGCAGGAATTTGTTCCGTACCGTCATAGTTCGGTACAAAATCTACCGTTTCTTTTTCGAGGTCAGCAAGAATAGAATGCGAGATTTTCGCCATTCTAATTTCCGTGTAACGCATTGCTGCCGCTGAATCACCATCAACAGAACCAAAGTTACCTTGACCATCTACTAACATGTAACGTAGTGAGAATGGTTGCGCCATACGTACAATAGTGTCGTATACAGCAGTGTCACCATGTGGGTGATATTTACCAATTACGTCACCTACTACACGAGCAGACTTTTTATATGGTTTGTTGTAATCGTTGCCAAGTACATTCATTGCGTATAATACACGTCTATGTACTGGTTTTAAGCCGTCACGTACATCTGGTAACGCACGACCAACAATTACACTCATTGCGTAGTCTAGATATGAACTTTTTAGCTCATCTTCTATGTTGACTGGAACAATCTCTTTTGCCAGATCGGTCATAAATAGATGGTATCCCTAAATACTGAAAAATTTCGAAATTTTTATAATTTTATGTAATGGGCATGGTAACACAAAAAAGTGCTATGCCACACTCAAAATAGACAACCATTTTGTACTGGATTACCGCGTATTTCAAGCCCCTATTTCGTTGTTCAGTTCTTATACATAATATATTGATTTTTAAATAATAATTTGACTCCACAATTTTGTAATTTTTTTAAAGATTGTAATTAATAAAAATTATGGTTCAAAAATCAAACAAAGCGATCAATTTTGATATTTTATTACCTTACGGTTAACGCAGTTACAAACTGCAACATTGATTTAACAAAGGCTCACAATAAACACCAATGGTATCAAGTAAACTTAATGCATAGAGAAACCGTAAATACGATCAAACAATGCCCAAAGGAACGCTTATGAACACGACAACTGAGAATCGATTAGTGACTGTAATTTATTATGAAGAAGCGTCACTCATGATTAAACACGATGTCCAAACATTCGAAGTGTCGCCCGGTGGACGCGTTGTGCTGCCTATGCAGTACAAACAAGGCAAGTCAGTCATTGCAGTCTGCGAGGGGAGAATAAATTTACTTAATAAGATGGGCGATAGAGTTTTGCCTGCAAACAAAACAGAAATGAAAGACCAGGCAGATCTTTCATTCCATTAACATGTTTGTTGTTAGGCTGCTTTAGCCTTTTCAAAAGCACGACGCTTATCACGTGCGATATCGGTCACTTCTTGTTCCATTTCTTTGTTAATACCTAACGCAAAAACAACCTCAGAAACTAAAAACAAAGGGCCGATAAGTAGTTGGTTTAAATCATCAACAAAAGCAGGTTTTGCTTTCTCGTATGCGTGACCAACAAACTGGATAATCCAACCAATAACAAAAATACCTAAAGCCATCCAGCCTGCATGAGGTAACACACTAATTTGCGTTGCCGCCCAATATACTGGCGCAAATAACAACGTCGCGATTAATCCGATTTTTATATCTAAGACTAAATAGTAGAGCACAACAAACAAAGCGATAATTGGCATTAATGGTAATGTGATTTCATTGGACTCTGAACGCCAAGTAATTGTCAGCATATTAACTAACACCATGACCGACATCACAATTAATGGAACACCGAAAAAATGCGTACGCACGTTTTTCTTATTTAAATGCACACTTTTGTACGTCGAAAGTTGATCAATTATAGACTTCATAACTCACCTGTTGATTTATATTTATTGTAATTATTATTTATTTTAACTCATCTGACCATTATACAGATTTAATTAATTATTTATACAGTTCAGCGCTTCTTCAGGGAAGTTAGAACAATGCAAATTGATACAGGTGTAGTCATTCTCCATCAAAACAATTTGCACAGTTACCACTTTTCTAACGAGCTTCCGAATGGCGAGTTTAAATAGTTAGTGTAATTGGTATTACCCTACTCGTTTATTCCAATGAAATAAAGCGAAGCCCAATACGACGAATAACCCCGTCATTAACCAACTGTTCTGACTAGCCTGTGCGCTAAGCCATAAACACACGCCCAAAGATACAACAGGAATCAAACTGCCAAAGGGTAAAAACCAATGCCCGTTTTCTTCAAATTGTTTTTTCAGCTTAAATAATGCAGCAATTGAAATCATAAAGCCGATCAACCTTGCAAGACTACTTATAATGGCAAGCCAAACAAAACTACCGGTAACCGCCAGAACACCTGCTAAGAACACAAGAAAGTATGTTGAATTAGTTGGACTGTTTTGCACTGGATGAGACTTTTCAAACCATTTAGGCAGTTGGCCTAATTTCGATAAACTTTGAGTCATACGTGATGCCGTAAAAATCACAACCGTTAAATTTCCTGAAATAGAAAAAACAGCGGCTAAAGTCATTAAAATTAAACCCGCCTGCCCCATCGTAATGTTTGCTACATCAGACATTGGAGTCTTGGAATTGCTGAGATCCCCTAACGCGCTGATACTGACCCACTGGATAAAGAAATAAATAACACTCGTCGCTAACAACGTACCGATCAATGCTATCGCAATTTGTTTTTTTGGATTTTTAGTTTCTCCTGCAGGAACTACTGCCCCCTCAAATCCAATGTAGGCATAAACCAGCAGTAATAATGCACCATCTATATCTTTAACATCATTGAATGCGGACAAATTAAAAATATCAGAAGTTAGATATGGCAAACCAAATGCAATAAACAAAAGTAAGGGCACAATTTTTATTAATGTAATCGCATTAATAAATCGCATTGCTTTGACAGCACTTACGATATTAATCCCACCGAGTAATAACAATATAAAAACAATGGCTATACCTTTATATAGTGGTGTAGATAGAATGGGCATGAATTGGGAAAGATAAAATACCAACGCATTGGCGTTAGCTGCAAGCGCAGTGACTCGACCAACATATAACAACCACGTGGTCTGAAACGAAACTTGATGACCAAAGGCTTTTTCTGTGTAGGCAACAGGACCTCCGTTGTCATCAAATCCGGCAGAAAGTTGCGCAAAACATAGTAGTATTGTTGCCATTAAGACACTACACAACAAAAACATCCAAGGGCTAAATTGCCCAGCAATTTCTGCCGCTGCTGAAGGAAGCGCGAAAATACCCGCACCGATAAGGCCATTTATTGCAAGCGCTGCAACACCGAGTTTGCCTATTACTCGCGTTAGTTGATTTTCTGACATACAGACTTCTTGTTATCTCAGTTTTATTGTTCTTTTTATTCGCTCACAGCTTTGCGAGCCTCATTATTTGTTTTAGAATCTACAGAAAAATTACGAAATAAGCCAAACATATATGTCTAAAGAAGCAAACGTAGATTTCAACGAAATCGCGAAATTCGAAGAAGTAGCTCATGAATGGTGGGATTTGGAAGGAAACTTCAAACCACTGCATCAAATCAACCCTTTACGCCGTCAATTCATCATTCAGCATGCAAAAGAGTTGTTTGATAAAAAGGCTATTGATGTTGGCTGTGGTGGCGGAATTCTCACAGAGAGCTTAGCCAAATTAGGTGCTGACGTGACCGGTATCGACATGGGTGAAGAACCACTTAACGTCGCAAAGCTTCATGCATTAGAGAGTAATGTAAGCGTTGATTACCAGAAAATAACGGCTGAAGAAAAAGCAAAAGCCTCTCCTGAAGCTTATGACATTGTTACGTGCATGGAAATGCTAGAACATGTGCCAGATCCGGAATCAATCATTAAAGCCTCCAGTGATATGACAAAACCCGGTGGCTACGTATTCTTTTCGACACTAAACAAAACCCTAAAAAGTTACCTGCTTGCAATTGTCACAGCGGAAAAAGTGTTAAAGCTCGTGCCAGATGGAACTCATCATCATGAAAGCTTTATTCGCCCTTCTACGTTAATTTCATGGGCTGAAAAGCACGGCCTGAAATGTATCGATGCAACGGGTATTCACTACAACCCTATTACCGAAAAT
The DNA here is from genome assembly GCF_030161435.1 of Thalassotalea loyana. Lineage (GTDB taxonomy): Bacteria > Pseudomonadota > Gammaproteobacteria > Enterobacterales > Alteromonadaceae > Thalassotalea_G > Thalassotalea_G loyana. Next base: position 236,095 of record NZ_BSSV01000006.1, read on the forward strand.
CACAAACTAGCTCCGGGCCTAGACGTGAATTATATTTTATGTTGTAAAAAACTATGAGCCAAATAAACCACCCAATAGAAGCCGTTCTTTTTGATTTAGATGGCACAATTTTAGACACTGCAGACGATCTGGGTGCAGCATTAAATCATATAATGATTAAGTACAACCTGCCCATCGTTGCGGCCGAAAAGTATCGTCCAATTGCATCAGATGGTGCATTGGGGTTATTGCGCCTCGGATTTGGCGAGAAACTTGGCGACTACGATTATGAAGAGCTTAGGGCAGAATTTTTAGCATACTATGAACATAATATTGCTGAGCACACAGCTGTATACGAAGGCCTCAATAAAACACTCCAGACTTTAGAGAACGCGAATATCCCGTGGGGGATTATTACTAACAAGCCTATCGGTTTAACGAATACTCTACTCCCTTTTTTCAGTAGTCTAAATAATAGTGCAATAACACTTGGTGGAGACTCACTTGAAAAGCGTAAGCCAGATCCATTACCGATGTTTGTAGCCTGCCAGGAATTAAATGTAAAATCTGAGCACTGTATATATGTTGGCGACGCACCACGTGATATAGAAGCAGGTAACGCCGCAAACATGACAACAATTGTTGCTGGTTGGGGATACATTAAAGATTTGAAAGACTGCGATAGTTGGCAAGCTAATTTGCTGGCAGAAACAACTCAAGAATTACATCAGATTATTTTTGGTACAGATCGAACAAACAATAAACAAAAACAGTAAACTATTGATATAAAAGGTTTTAATTATCCTTATTACAAAAGCGAATAAGAGCTTAACTAAAATAATTTAAATAATTCTAACCTAATAATTTATTCAAAATAACAGTTGCGTTTTACTGATTGCCATTAAAATTTGCAGTACAAAGTTAGTTGTTACTAACAAGAATGACCACATAAAAATTATGAGTAAAAATTGTGGTCTTTCTAGTATTGCAAACAGGCAAAAACCCCATTATCTTGTGATTATAATTTAAATCGCCCCTATATATTGTGTTTAAGATTTGTTCAGTCACAAGATATAGGAATCACGTTAGCAATCTTTACAAGAACAACAATAAAAAAAGATTTACAGGACTTTCATGAATAGTAATCTCTTCGTCACGAAACGAAATGGTGAAAAAGAAGCCATTGATCTAGAAAAAATTCACAAAGTAATCGCTTGGGCAGCAGAAAATTTAGAAGATGTTTCTGTCTCTCAAGTAGAATTAAAGTCTCACATTCAGTTTTATGATGGTATTAAAACCGAAGATATTCATGAAACGATTATCAAATCTGCAGCAGATCTGATTTCTGAAGAATCTCCTGATTATCAATACTTAGCCGCTCGCTTAGCTATCTTCCATTTACGTAAGAAAGCTTATGGCAAGTTTGAACCGCCAAAATTATACGAACACGTATTAAACATGGTCGAATTAGGTAAATATGATGAACATCTAACACAAGATTACTCGAAAGAAGAGTTTGAAGCGATGGAAGGCTTTATTGACCATTCTCGCGACTTAAACTTCAGTTACGCAGCGGTAAAACAGTTAGAAGGCAAGTACCTTGTTCAAAACCGTGTAACAGGCGAAATTTATGAAAGTGCACAGTTTTTATACATGCTTGTTGCCGCATGTTTATTCGCTAAGTACGATAAAGCGACACGCCTTGATTATGTGAAAGGCTTTTACAACGCAATTTCAACATTTAAGATCTCGCTACCTACACCTATCATGGCTGGTGTTCGTACACCTACGCGCCAGTTTTCTTCGTGTGTATTAATTGAGTGTGGCGATAGCTTAGATTCAATTAACGCAACGTCAAGTTCAATTGTTAAATACGTCTCTCAGCGTGCTGGTATTGGCATTAATGCTGGTCGTATTCGTGCATTAGGCAGTGCAATTCGCGATGGTGAAGCGTTCCATACTGGTTGTATTCCATTCTACAAACATTTCCAAACAGCAGTGAAGAGCTGTTCACAAGGTGGAGTTCGTGGTGGTGCTGCTACCCTATTCTACCCGCTTTGGCATTTAGAAGTGGAAAGCTTACTTGTTCTTAAAAACAACCGTGGTGTAGAAGAGAACCGTGTTCGCCATTTAGATTATGGTGTTCAGTTTAACAAGTTAATGTATCAGCGATTAATCAAAGGTGAATCAATCACTTTATTCAGTCCAAGTGATGTGCCTGGTTTATACGATGCATTTTTTGAAGACCAAGATAAGTTCGAAGAGCTTTATGTTAAGTATGAGCAAGACGACTCTATCCGCAAAAAACGTATTAAAGCACTTGAGATCTTTAGTTTATTTGCACAAGAGCGTGCAAGCACTGGTCGTATTTACCTACAAAACGTTGACCACTGTAATACTCATAGTCCGTTTATTGCTGAGCAAGCACCTATTAGACAATCTAACCTATGTTTAGAGATTGCCTTGCCAACAAAACCATTAAAAGAAGTTAATGATCCTGATGGCGAAATTGCCCTATGTACATTATCGGCATTTAACCTTGGTGCAATTGACTCTCTTGATGAGTTAGAAGGTTTAGCAGATTTAGCAATTCGCGCATTAGATAGTTTATTAGATTACCAAGACTACCCAGTACCAGCTGCTCATAATGCAACAATGGGACGTCGTACATTAGGTATAGGTGTAATCAACTACGCATATTACTTAGCTAAAAATGGTGTTTTCTACTCAAACGGTAGTGCAAACAACTTAACTCACCGCACTTTTGAAGCGATTCAATATTACTTATTAAAAGCGTCAAATAACTTAGCGAAAGAGTTGGGTGCATGTCCTAAGTTTAATGAAACAAAACTAAGCCAGGGTATTTTACCGATCGATACGTATAAAAAAGAAATCGATAAGGTAACCGCTGAGCCACTACATTTAGACTGGGAGGGTTTACGCGAAAGCATTAAAACGCATGGTGTTCGTAACTCAACCGTATCTGCATTGATGCCGTCAGAAACGTCATCACAAATCTCAAATGCAACAAATGGTATTGAACCTCCACGTGGCTTGATCTCTATTAAAGCAAGTAAAGACGGTATTTTGAAACAAGTAGTTCCAGAATATAAAAAGCTTAAAGATAATTATGAACTGCTTTGGAATATCCCATCAAACGATGGTTACTTAGAGCTTGTTGGCATTATGCAGAAGTTTATTGACCAAACTATTTCAGCAAATACTAACTACGACCCTGCCCGTTTTGAAGGCGGAAAAGTGCCTGTTAAGCAAATCATTAAAGATTTACTTACCGCATACAAGTTAGGTGTAAAAACACTTTACTATCACAATACACGTGATGGTGCAGCTGACGGCCAAATGGAAGAAGATGAGGGCTGTGAAGGCGGCGCATGTAAGATCTAATTTACTGTTAGAACCGTAGTAAGAATACCTTGCTACGGTTTTGTCTTTAAACACCTTTTTTCAAGAAAAATATAATAATAATCGCCAAGTAATTTCCGGAGTAAATGATGGCCTACACTACGTTTAACCAAGAACCAAATAATGCCCTTCTTGAGCCTATGTTTTTGGGTAACAGCGTTAACGTTTCTCGATACGATCAACAACGTTTTATGGCTTTTGAAAAGCTTATTGAAAAACAATTATCATTCTTCTGGCGACCAGAAGAAGTTGATGTGTCAAAAGATAGAGCAGATTGGCAGTCTTTAACGCCTTCTGAAAAACACATTTTTATTTCAAACCTTAAGTATCAAACACTACTAGATTCAATGGCTGCTCGCTCCGTAAATGCAGTTCTATTGCCTCTAGTATCATTGCCTGAGGTAGAGACTTGGATTGAGACATGGGCATTTAGTGAAACGATTCATTCACGCTCTTACACCCATATCTTGCGAAACCTTTTTACCGATCCAAGCGAAGTATTCGACGATATTGTTGTTAACCCAGCAATATTAAAGCGTGCATCAAGCATTGCGAAATATTTTGACGATGTAATCTTAACAACTCAGTTGTTGCAGTCCCAAGGTGAAGGAAGCTACGAGATTGATGGTGAAACAATTGAAGTTAGCAAACGTAAATTAAAAGAACGACTGTACTTAGCAATTTGTTCCGTTAACGCGTTAGAAGCGATTCGTTTTTACGTGAGTTTCGCTTGTTCGTTTGCATTTGCAGAGCGCGAACTTTTAGAGGGTAACGCTAAAATCATTAAGCTAATAGCACGTGACGAAGCATTACACTTAACAGGCACTCAGCATATTTTAAACAACTGGTTGTCAGGTAAAGATGATCCTGAAATGCAGGAAATTTCTCAGCAATTCGCAGATCAAGGTAAGCAAATCTTCTTAGATGTTGTTGAGCAAGAAAAAGAGTGGGCACAATACTTATTTAAGGATGGCTCAATGATTGGTTTAAATGCAGAAATTCTTAACCAATATATTGAATACATTAGTAATCAACGAATGGTTGCTATTGGTTTTGAACCTCCTTTTGAAATCAAGAGCAATCCATTGCCTTGGATGAACGCATATTTAGTTAGTGACAACGTACAAGTTGCCCCACAAGAAAGTGAGATTTCTAGTTACTTAGTTGGTCAAGTCGATGCTGAAGTTTCTTCAGATGACTTTGATGACTTCGATTTATAAGCTTACTTAGTTGCTACATAAACTATTCTGATGTCTGAATCGAAAGACACAGCCAATGGACCTAAAATCAAGGTAGGTGACATATCAGTCACCTACCTTGATTCGCATCAGACGATATTAAATTGCCTCGAAGCAGCAAATGTAGAGGTACATTTTCACTGCAGGGACGGTTTTTGTGGCGCCTGTAGAATCACTTTAGATGAAGGCCAGGTAAATTACCCTCAAGGTGAGCCGCTTGCTTTCGTCGGTGACGGTGAAATATTAGCCTGTTGTTGCCAACCAATGACCGATATCAAAGTCACCATTGAATAAACGTACGAACTTTTCCCTCTTCACGGTTAGTGATGAATTGTACATACACCAACGTTTGAGACAATAAACTCTTTTAACTCCTTGAAGCTAAATGGTTTTCTAAGTATCGGATAAGGCCAGTTAATCCCCTCGCTCTCAATATACCCACTCATCGATAAAACTGTTACCGTTGGAAATTTTGCTTGGATAAGTTTAATTATCTCGTCATTAGGCGAAATTGGCGTATTTAGATCAGTAATCACCATATCGAGTGTTTTGCGCTCCACAAGATCACGTTGTAACTCATCTAAATGATTTATTTTAGTAACATTAGCCCCTTCTTCCGATAGACAAACATCAACAAAGTCAACGATTGAAACCTCACTATCAATCGCCAGAATGTTTAAGCCTTTTAGTTTGTTGTATTTATTAATGCCTAACGGCGTTTTTGGTTTTTCCTCTGCTGGTTTACATTTGAAAGTTAACGTAAATTGTGCGCCGCCAAGATCTGACTTGCCATCAACTTGAATCGATCCATTGTGTTTGTACATGTTGTTATAAACGTTAGCCAGCCCTATTCCATTTCCTTGTTTAGTGGACTTATTAGTGAAAAATGGATCAAATATTTTTTTAAGGTTTTCTTCTTGAATACCTACCCCTGAGTCTTTAATAATTAACTGAAATCTATTTCCTTTATCAATATTTGTTGAGAGTTCAATCCTCCCTTTATTGCTATTTTCAAAAATAGCATCTTGGGCATTGATCACAATATTCAACACAATATTGATAAACTCTCCTTGAGGGAAACGGATAAAATATTGCTTTTCAGAAAACGAGACTGACAGTTTTATTTTTTCATCAAGCAGTTGATCAAAAATATAGAGATTCTCTTTGAGTTCTACCTCAGGGTTGAATTCAACCATTTTCACCGCTGGTTTTCGTGTAAACGCAAGTAATCGGTCTGTAACATGTCGACCTTTATCAATGGCGTTTTTTACCCGTTCTATATAGGGAGTTAGATCATCCTTTTGACCGGCTTCAACTTTTATTTCAAGCAACTCGATAGACCCTAGGGCAATACTCAACACATTGTTAATATCATGGGAAACGTTGCTGAAAGCATTTCCTAATAGGGTTAATCGATTAGAAATGGCCTGTTGTTGTTGTTCAAAGTATTGCTCAGTGACATTCTCAACAACCCAGACAAAAAGCCTCTCATGAGGTTCAAATGTCACGGAGATATTGTAAACCGTATTATATTTGTCAAAGCTGATGTCTTTAGCATGAAACTGCCCGTACTTTAAGGCTTGTTCTTTTAACGATATGTAGTCAGCTATATTAAAATTAACATAGCTAAATAAACCATCAGGTTGTGAATCGAATAACGATAACTCGGGAAATACCTTTTGGTCATTTTCATCCAAAAAATAAACGGGCACATTGACGGCGTTTTTGAACATCACCAGTAATTTGAGCTTTTCAATTAATAAGTGCTCTACAGTAATATCTCTCACTATCGCATTTATTTCTGTGATGTTATGTTCACTATCTACCGTCAATACCCCTTTAATATCAAGCCATACTCTTTTTTCTTTATCACTAATAAAATAAGTCTTTATAGCAAACTGATTGTTTGCAGATAATGCCTCTTCGGGTAATCGCTTTAATTTCACCTTTTCTTTCGTTGGGTGCTTATCGAAGAAGTCTTTAAGGATAATTTCATTGTGAGGTTTGTTCACCCCGTAAATCATCTGTAGCCCAGGAGAAAAAAAGTACTCATTATTCACAACATCATACTTGTACTGCCCTACCCGATATGACTTTTCTTTTGCTGCACTATAGTGTTGCTCAAAAAAATCACTATGAGGCAAAACAGTCAAAACATAATGTTCTTGAAAACCCTTCACTAAAATATCGACTAGTAGATCTTTTCCTTCATGGCATCGCAGATAATAAGGCTTTGGGGTTTGAGTGTTTACATTTCCTTCAAAATGTTCGATAAGCGCTAATGGCGAATTTATCCCTGAATTGAGGATTTCATTGGCGCTTCTATGTATCGATTCACCATGAGGCACTCCTCGCATGTCATCAAACAAGGAGTTTGCATTAAGAATTTTGCCTGACTTATTTACCAGTAAACTGGCTATTGGCAATTCTGCGATGGACAATGGAGAGTTCAAAATAGTTCATCCTCATCAAAGCAATCATCAACAGCAACAGTTTCTTGGTGTTTATCAAGCGTTTTAATACTGTCAACGTTTTCCAACACTTTATCGAGCAGTTGAGACACTTCGATAAAGTTAATGTCGTCTTGGGAATGCTTTTTAAGCACATCATGGACTAAATTCGTTAAATATTGCTCTTGCTCTTCATTTAAATCGAGTACATGGAAACTCAACCCAACATTTTGAACAATCTCATTCATAATATCTTGTTGATGATGTTTAGACACCTCTACCATTTTCTTTGTCGTCATCACAGCGGCCGATATTTGTGTTTGAACCTGCTCCAAAGAGTCTTTATATGCTAAAAAAGCAACACGTGCACCAATACACTCTATGAGTGAAGCTAGCGCATCAACATAGATATCAGTATCAGGATCGTCTTCATGTAAATTAAGAATGAGCATAGAAACGAGGTGATGATTGAAAATAATTCTGCAACCAAATCGGAACAAGCGTGGCTTAGATTTTAAAATTTCAAGCACTTCTATTTCGACGGGAGAGCAAGAACCTTTCACCGAATGGAAATATTGCTCTTCCCCTTTTAATGGATAGAAGCCTAAGCAACCTTGAAGGCCTAGGCTGTCAAAGAAGTTAAAGACCTGATCTCGAATTTCTACCAGGCTATTACAGTGATTCAACTTCGATGTCAGCTGCATACAAGCACCATACTTTGATGCTTGGGACATAGACACATTAATGACGTGATCTTTACTTTTTAACTGTTGCTCGAAAGAGGTTATTTGATTTTGATAATCAACAATTCTAACTAATTTACTGTTTAGCGCTTTAATTGAAATAGGTTTTGCAAGAAAATCGTCAGCACCACACTCTAAACCTTTCAATATGGCGTCTTCGTTTGCAAGTCCTGAGTAAAGAACAAATGAATTTGCAACTTCATTTTCAGCTTTTTTGTTTTTGATCCAATGAGAGCCTAATTCCTGCCCCACGTGTTCATCAACCAATGCGATATCAAATTTTTGGTCGCTGGCCAACAGCGCATCGACTTCTGAGAAGTCTGTAGCCCCACTAATTTCAAATTGATGTTCTAAGCCTTCTTTTAATACTGAAAGATATTCAATGTCGTCGTCAATAATTAATACATTAGGCTTGTTCATACATGTTCTTCCCTGTTTCTGTTATTAGCTTATTTTTCTTACACTTTGCTCATAGATACTCGCACCATTTCGACCATTTAACTTAGTTTGATAAAGCGCATTGTCGGCACATTTAATGAGCTCTTTGTATGAGGAAATATCTTGGCTAGTACATGCGATACCGATACTGATAGTCACAACGCCAGCCGTCGGTGACTCAACATGCTCAATCATTCTTTCTTCCAACAATCTCGCAAGTTGTTTTGCTTTTATTTCTCCATGCTCTAAGTTGGTAAATGGCAACAAAATAGTAAATTCTTCGCCACCATATCGAGCAATACAGTCTGTTTCACGATTTATATTTTGCTTTAAACACAAGGCTACCTTTTTAAGGCAATTGTCTCCTTGGCCATGACCATAATGGTCGTTGTATGATTTGAAATGATCGATATCAATCATCAATACGGTTAGCGGCTGATTAATCCGTTGGCAGGTATACCAATCCTCTTTCAACTTTTTATCAAGCGCTCTGCGATTCATTACCTTGGTCAATGGATCTTGCAAGGTAAGCTTTTCCAATTTTTGATTGAGAAGGTTTAGCTCTTTTTGCATGGTCGCAATCCGCACCATTGCATTAATTTTTGCGTGTAAAATTTGTGGCTTAACTGGCTTAGTAAGATAGTCATCTCCGCCAGCTTCTATTCCTTGAGTCAAGAATTTATCGCGATCATTTGAACTTAAAAAAATGATGGGTATCCAGCGTTCAAAACGTGCCCTGATTTGCTTCGTTAACTCAATACCGTTGACTTGAGGCATTTCTATATCCATCAGGATTAACTGAACGGTATTTGATTCAAGTTGTTTAAATGCTTGCACATGGCCTTCTGCTTCAAGCGCAATATGTCCTTCGGCCTCAACATAGCCACATATCACTTTACGCATACTTTCAGTGTCTTCTATCACAAGAACTGTAATTTTCTCATTGTCTACTCCCATAGATACGAGGCCTCCACTGAAGTACCAAATTCGTCATATGTTAGGGTTTCACACAACTTGCTTACTAAGTCGATACCACGGCCTGACAAGGCGTTCAGGCCTAATTGTTCATTGTTTATCCTCTGCTTTAATACACTTTCAACATCAAAACCTTTTCCACTATCGCGCACTTTAATTACCACCTTCCCACCGTTGGCCAAACTGTAAAGATCTATAGAAATAGAAATTGTCCCTGATATATCCTGATTTAATCTTTCCGAGCGTAATTTAAAGTACTCAGAAAAACCTTGTGCCGAGTTCTTCAAAGATGAGTCGAGTAACAACACACCATGATCAAGGGCATTGATATATAGCTCTGTTAAAATAGTATAGACGCTTTGCCAATGGTCGCCGTCTTCTTCTAGGTCTTTTAGTTGATTCATTGCCAGTGGCACGGGGTTCACATTTGCAAGTTTTTTATCATTTAATACAACACTCCACGACCACGAAGGTTTTTCGTTAAATGTAGAAAGATTAATTGCAAGCGTTGAATCTTCTCGACTGCTACTCCAAACTTCTTTTGGTTTTGATGCCAAGCCACAGGCAACATTTATAATTGAAATGTCATCAGCTTGTTCGACGTTCTCACCAAAACGATTTACTTGTTGTAACAAAAAGTCTGCAATACCTCCGGTTTGATACCCTTTATTAACCGCTGTCAGTAACCGGTCTTCGCCAAATAAGTCATCATCTGCATTTCGAGCTTCTATCACACCGTCACTCAGAAGTAGAAGATGATCAGTATCTTCAAAACTGTAGACTTCTAGTAACGTACTAGGCATTAAGCGCTCCATGATCCCCAAGGGTGGATGGGAAGAACATATTCTGTGTTTAACAACGCCACCATCACCAATTTGTAAAATATCTGGGATACCAGCATTGATTGAATACAGCGAGCGTTCATCGCAAGACACAGTGACAAAGCCTGCAGCAAGAAATAAGTCACTTGGCAATAGATCATAGAGTTGCTGATTGATTTGAGAAGCAATCTCAAGCAACGAAAATCCTTTTTTTGTCATCGATCGAAACGTTTCGGCAACAGGTATTGCCCCAATAGAAGACCTAAGACCATGCCCTGTAAAGTCACCAAGTAATATATTGATGTCACCATTAGGACATAACTCGCTGAGTTGAATATCACCGCTGAACAACGACGCCGCTTGCTTCACAATAGAAATGCAATCAGGTTTATGGTTTCGGCTATCAATCACACTTGCCATCAACTGTTCTGCAAGTTCTGCATCATGCTGTTGAGTTTCTTGCAAAACATTAAGTTGATGATACAAGTCACTGATACGTTGCAACGACATGATTTTGGCTTTAAATACCTCAGGTGAAAACGGCATTATGAGTATGCCGTCACCACCCGCCTCAGCACTCGCCAACATGGTTTTCTCTGAGCTCAGCGTTGTAACAAAAATTAAAGGGCAAAATCCGTTCTTACTTGCGTCTTTAATTATCTTTGCCGCTTGAAAGCCATCCATAATCGGCATATTGATATCCATTAACACAATATCAGGCTGATACTTCAAAAACATTTCAACGCCATGTTCGCCATGTTCTGCTGTGTAAACTCGGTAATCCTGTTCAAGTAAAAGTTCTTTAAGATAGTTTCTCTGAGTTCGAGAGTCATCTACGACAAGTGCAGACTTTTTCTCTTTTGTTTCAACCATCACGGACTACCGCTGAATATCAATAAGCTTTTGAAATTGCGCTATTTCAAGTACTTTATATACACTGTCAGTTGGCTGGGTAATCACAACACTGCCTTCATGTGTATTTGCATGCTCTCTTAGTAGCAAAATCATGCCAAGTGCTGAGCTATCCATGTAACTTGTTTTAGACAGATCTATAACAAAATTTGTCCCTTTATCACTCAGCGCACTATAGGAATCCTTAAAGTCCTGATGTTTTGAAAAATCAAACTGGTCTTCTATTGAAATACGCAGCGTGTTTTGGCTTTCATCAAAATTACTAGTAATAGGCATCGAAAATCTCCTTTTTAACAAATCATATAGACGTCATTTGAGCATTTGATAACACTAGCGAGGGAATATCAGCTAAATGACATTCATGTTGGTGGGCATCTAGTCGAAACGCGGAGCCAGGCATCCCCCAAATTAAACTTGAACTCTTAGATTGAATAATTGTAGTTGAGCCAGCCTCCTTTAGTAATTTCATCCCTTCAGCGCCATCAGAACCCATTCCTGTCAGTAATACCGCTTGAATTTTACTTGCAATTGGTAACAATGAATTAAACATGACATCTACAGATGGTTTATGTCTATTTACTTTGGCTGAATCCTCTAACACACATGTATATTTGTGATGAGTTAAATCGAACGTTAAGTGCTGTCCGCCAGGGGCAATATACGCTACACCTGGCACTAACAATGCACCATCTTGTGCTTGTTTCACTTTTATTTTGCAAAGCTTATTCAACCTTGTGGCAAAACGTTGGCTAAAGTGGACCGGGATATGCTGTGTAATAACAATTGGAGGGCAATTTTCAGGCATCGTCATCAAGAACTTGCCAATCGCTTCAGTACCTCCAGTTGATGCACCAATTGCAATGATATGATTTGACATATAGCGTATGGGCTTTAAGGATGATTGTTCAGGTGTTAATGCTTGATTAACCAGGGGTTGGTCTAAGTGTTTTCGAACATTTGCACTTGATGCTTGTATAATTTTATCTTCAAGCATTGCTTTAAATTCATCAGCACCCTTGACGATATCTGTTGGTTTTGGCTTTTCAATGTAATCAATGGCCCCTATTTCAAGCGCCTCTAATGTAATATCAGCCCCCTTTTGAGTTAACGTTGACAGCATAACCACTGGCATTGGTCTTAAACGCATAAGGTTCTTCAAAAAGGTAATGCCATCCATTTTTGGCATCTCAATATCTAACGTCAGCACGTCTGGGTTTAGTTGTTTAATTTTTTCTCTTGCATCATAGGGGTTCTCAGCAACGCCAACCACTTCAATTCTTTCACTCTCTTCAAGCAAGCTACTCAAAATATCGCGAATGACTCGTGAATCATCGACTATTAATACCGTTATTTTTTCCATTAAAATAACTCCACATCGCCATCTATATTGGATGCTTGAATCGTGTGCTGATATGATTTCTCCCGTTCAAGAATCGTATTGTTATGAAGCTGTCTTAGTTTCTTCATCAACACCTTTCCAGATGTCGGATCAAAAAGTAATTTGCGTGGGTAATGTTCCCCCAGATCTTCACTAACAACTTGTAATTGTTCGTCTTTTAAATATTGTCGTACAAAAGCTATATTTCTTTCCCCAACATCTGTCATATAGCCAATCACTTTTGCACCACCGAATATTTTTACTTTGAGATTCTCCTTGTTTGCCCCGTACTTAAGCAAACCGTTAATTAAATGTTCCATGGCAAAATTCCCGTATCGAGTCGCTGTCGATATTTTTTGCTCGTTTCCCCACGAAACATTCGTCGCGTCTTTATCGGTGATCGGTAACATAAAATGGTTCATTCCCCCAATTCCTTTTTGTTCATCCCAGATGCATGCTGAAACACAACTTCCTAGTGTTGTCGCTATCAAAAGATCAGCACTGCTCAAATAGAATTCGCCCGGTAAAATCTTCGCAATATGCCTATTTTTGTGTTTATCCCAATAGTGATTTACATGATTGAACTCACCAAAACACTTAGGTGGCTTAACTAGTTCAGCCATCTAGTCCGCCTTGGACTTTGAGAATATCGTTTTACCCTGGTTTTTATATAAGCCAGCGGATTTCCCTAAGCTTTCACTATGTCCTAGCACTAAAATGCTGCCATCGCTCAGGTAATTATGAAAACGATGGAACAATGCTTGTTGGGTCGCTTTATCAAAATAGATAATGACGTTACGACAAAAAATCACATCAAACGGACCTTTCATTGGCCACTCATGTAGTAAGTTTAAATTTTTAAAGGTAATCAAATCTCGAACATTGGGCTTGATCTCGATTTGACTCGCACCGCACAGATTGACACTTTTACTTCGCATCTCAAGTGGAATATCGTCCATGGCTAACTTGCTATAAATGCCTTCTTTAGCAGTATTTAGCACCTCGGTATCGATATCTGTCGCTAAAATTTTTACATCCCAACTATCAATATAGGTTCGAAAATGTTGAACCAATAGCATGGCTAAGCTGTACGGCTCCTCACCAGTAGAGCAGGCACTAGACCATATTCTTATGCGCTTGGTATCACTATTTCGCTCAAACAGGTAAGGCAAAAAGTGATCTTTCAGATAATCAAAGTGATGGTTTTCTCTGAAAAAGCGCGTTAAGTTCGTTGTTAGTGCATTAACTAAATCTTTCTTTTCTTCTTCTTGATGGGTAACAAAGTGCTGATAGTAATCTTCTAAACTAGAAAAGTTTTTCGCCTTAGTCAGCTTAGATAAGCGTCTGTGAACCATCTCCACTTTGGTTGGTGTAAGAACAATTCCTGTTTCGTCATAAATAAATTGACATAAAAACTCGAATTGTTTGTTGTTCAATCGCTCGACAGTCACTTGATTCGACATCATTGTCTAACTCCACTAAAACTCTTCCCATTCATCATCAAGGTTAGCCACTTTCGCTAGTGGCTTTCTCATCGGCGAATTTACGGATCGCTTTTCTTTGATTGCTGGCTCCCTCACAGCAATTTCAGTGTCATTTCCACTTTTAAAAACTGCTACCTGTTGCAGTAAGCTCTGCGCTTGATCCTCCATTGCTGCGCTTGACGCACTGACTTCTTCAACCAAGGCTGCATTTTGCTGGGTCATTTCATCCATTTGGCTGATTGACGTGCTCACTTCGGCGACACCTGCACTCTGCTCTTTACTCGCGGTATCAATATTTGAGAGCATTTGGCTAACTTCTTCAATTGAACTAACAAGCTCTGTAAAGGTTTGACCTGTTGCATCAACAAATTTAGTTCCCTGTCCGACAGCCTCTACACTGTCATTAATTAACCCTTTAATTTCTTTAGCAGCACCTGCACTGCGTTGCGCCAAATTACGCACCTCTGCAGCTACCACGGCAAACCCTCGGCCCTGTTCACCTGCTCTTGCCGCTTCAACCGCAGCGTTTAATGCAAGTAAATTCGTTTGAAATGCAATCTCATCAATAACACTAATGATGTCAGCAATTTTCTTGCTAGATTTGTTGATTTCCCCCATTGCAGAAATAGCGTTTTTAACAACATCACCACCATTTGTTGCTTTTGACATAACATCGTTAGATAGCTTGCTCGCCTCTGATGCATTTTCTGCGTTTTGAACAACGGTTGATGTAATTTCCTCCATCGCAGAAGCAGTTTCCTCTAGGCTTGAAGCTTGAGATTCAGTTCGATGGCTCAATTCTGAATTTCCTGCCGCAATTTCCTTAGCTGCTTCAAAAACATTGGTAGATACACCACGAATTTCACCAACCATATTTGTCAAATTACAAATTGAAGAATTCATTGCATTTGCCAATGCTAAAAAGTCTCCTTGATAATCTTCCTTCATTAGCTTGTCTAATTCGCCTTGCTCTAATGACTTGGCAACTTCAATTGCATCATCGATTGGCTGGATGACAGAATCCATTAATGCGTTGATATTATTACCAAGATCTTTCATAAAGCCTTGATATTTAGATGTATCAATTCGTTCGTTCAATCGACCTTCAATTGCTGCACTAATTAATTGATCAACTTGCGTTTGAGCGTCCCTTTGTTCTGTCATATCTAACCATTGGACAGCAGTGCCTTGATGTTTACCATTGTCATCCATAAGCGCAATGGCAATCAGCTCGAAACATAACCCTGCGACTTTAATCTCTGTTCGGTATGGTAATTTACTCGGGTCACCGAGTAAGCTTTGTTGGTGATGTGGGTTAGCATGAAAAGAATCAAAATTTGTACCGACTATTTTATCGGCTTTAAATTGCGGTAAAACTGATTGTAATTCGGTTTCTCGCGACTCTAGCATTTCTAAAACCGATGGATTTGCATATACGATGTTACCTTGCGGATCTGCCATCATCAGATTAGTTGTCATCCCTTCTACCGCAGATGTTAGTCGGCCCACTTGAATCGTATTACTTCGAGCTTGTGTAACATCTTGCCACTCCAATGAGTTGCCAACGTAGTTACCTTGATTGTCGAAAATAGCCGTGACATTCAGTTCAATAATAACGCCATGGATTTCAATATCTGTTACCCACGGAAGATTATTAGGGTCCGACAGCAATTTACGTTGATGTTCGGGTTTCTCATGGAAGATATCTATACAAGCACCAATGACATCGTCTTTGGCTGCTGAAAAGTTGGGCCATTTTTGTCGGAACGTTTCTTCATGTTTGCTCAACAATGTTAAAGTCGCTCTATTCACATAAGTAATGATGAAGTCGCGATCTATCATCATAAATGCTGTACCTGATTGCTCCAATGCACCTTGTATAAATGCACCGATATCACTAATGCCATTGCTCATCATTTGATCCTCTTCAACATCCGGTGTTTGCTGTTTTCCTGCATCTATCATCGCCTTCGATAAAAGCTGGTAACATGCCTCCCAGGCTTTCTGAGTTGATTCATCAAAATCTTCTCCTAACGCCTGCGCTAGCGTATAGATCAAAGCTTCGCCCACCGTTTGATAGTGTGACTCTTTTACACCATAGCCAACATGACGTGCGCCAAGCTTCTCTACAACTGGAAACAAAACATTCGGTTTATCAATATTCGTCACTGCGGTATCAATCATCTGAACAAGCTTTTTACCCTGCTCTGATAAATCAGAGGGAAACAAAACTTTGAGTGATGGATCTAACTCGAATAGTTTGTGATAGAAAATTTCTGCTACTTGTTCAGGTGAAAAAGACACGCTAATAAATTGCCACGTGTCTTGCAGTATCGTTATTTGTTTGGGCTTCATACGACATCCTTTTCATGTTGCATCTCTGTTACCGGCTCGCTGGTTTGCTGGTAAAGAATTTCAATATCGAGTAACTGACTTGTGTCCAATAAAACAATAAGCTTGTTATCCACACTTGCTAATCCGTGAATAAAACAATGGTCTATTTGCGAACCAAAGGCAGGTGCATCATTAATTTCAGCACTCGAAAAGTTGTACACTTCTGAAACCATGTCTACGATGATGCCCAAGCAACCTGGCGAGTTTGGTGACTGTTCTTTGAGAATAATAACAACCGTTTTATCGCCATGGTCTACTTCCGGTTTATTGAACCTGGTCCTTAAATCAACAATAGGAATAATAGTTCCTCTAAGGTTGATAACCCCTCGGATATAGCTTGGCTTATTGGGAAGTTCTGTAAGTTGTTGTAAAACTCTAATCTCCTGAACGCACAGAATATCGACACCATATTCTTCATTCGCAACATTAAACGTTAAATATTCATGTTCTTCATGACTCATAGCTAGCTCCTTGCTCATCATTTAAGTGATGAAGTGAACGTAAACTAATCAAACTCACGATAGCATTATTAACGTTTACCAGGCCTTCAATGTATTTGCTGTCGATACCACCTGCGATATCAAAATAGGGTTTGATGTCACTCGTCTGTGCGTTGATTACGTCTTCAACAGCATCCACCACAAACCCCATTTTTCGCGTGGAGTCTACGCAGTCAATAGTTAAGACGATAATGACAGTCATGGGATCATAATGAGCTTCGCCAACATTAAATTTAATTCGCAAATCAATAATTGGTACGATTGTCCCGCGCATGTTAATTACGCCTTTAACATCTATGGGTGCATTAGGAATCAACGTCGGGGTTTGCCAACTTCTAATTTCCTCAACCGCCAGGATTTCAACAGCATAGGTTTCCTCGTCCAGCTTAAAGCTCAGGTATTGATCTCCACTCGTAATAAAATCAAGCCCTTCAAGGGTGTACTCACCTTCAACTGGTACATCATCAATTAAGCTTTGTAGGTTCATTCTCCAACCTCCTCTGCTTGTTTTGTTTTTTGGCTTGCTATCGATTGCTGCTTAGAAAGCGAAATCACGCCTGCAACATCAATAATCAATGCGACTGCGCCATTGCCTAAAATCGTTGCACCTGAAATCCCATCGACTTGCTGGTAGTTATCTTGCAAGCTTTTGATAACAACTTGTTGTTGACCCAATAAATCGTCAACAAGCAAACCAACTTTTTGTCCTTCAGACTCAGTTACCACTAATAACGCATCGCTCAGATCTTTGTTTTGTTGGCATAGGCTAAATAGTTCTCCTATGGGTAAAATGGGAACATTGTCTTCGCGTAAACGATAATAAACTTGCCCGCCAGAGGCTTTTACGACGTTTTCAGCTTGTACCTGCAACGATTCAACAATCACAAGCAAAGGAATAACAAAAGTCTCACCACACACTTTAACCAACTGGCCATCTAGTATGGCTAGGGTTAACGGTAAATAGACTTTGATATTGCTGCCTCTACCGACACTTGATTCAATAACAATTCGTCCGCCAAGTGACTGAATATTTCGTTTTACAACATCCATGCCCACGCCGCGCCCTGATATATCACTTACCTGTGCAGCAGTTGAAAAGCCAGGCTCAAAGATCAAGTCGTATATCTGTTGTTCTGATAGTGGATAATTGCCGTCAATTAAATTCTTTTCTTTGGCTTTTGCTAAAATCGCCTCTTTGTCAATTCCTTTACCATCATCTCTAATTTCAATAACAACATTACCGCCCAAATGGTAGGCTGAAAGGCATATTTCACCGAGTTCTGGTTTGTCGTTGTTAACCCGTTGTTCAGGCGATTCAATACCATGATCGATGGCATTGCGAACTAAGTGAGTTAATGGATCACCGATTCTTTCTAACACTGTTTTATCAAGTTCAGTATGTTCACCTTGAATAACCAAATTTATTTGTTTGCCCATTTTCTTTGCTAAATCATGAACTAAACGAGGAAATCGATTAAAAGTGAAACTGATAGGAAGCATTCGGATTCGCATAACGCTTTCTTGAAGCTCTTTAGTGTTTTGCATCAACTGCTCTAACCCAGACTTGAGTTGTTCGGCTTTAGATGAATCAAAATCTTGGCCAAGCTCAGATAGCATTGACTGAGTTATCACAAGTTCACCTACGAGGTTTATCAGGCTATCTACCTTGTCAACACCAACTCGTATCGACCCGTTATCACTCTTAGTCTTTGAGACTTTCGTTTCTTTTACTGGCTTATTGTCAGGCTCAAGCGTTACGGCGCTGTCTTGTCGTGACAACGACGCTTGATTATCTTGTGACTTCTTCGTTGCGATTGACTCTTCAACATTGGTGACCGGCTCGTCGTTCACCTCAGGCATTACTTCCGAGCATTCAGCACTAATAGAAGGCTCGCCAATTGACTCGATTTCCAATTTGCATTCGTCTTCAACCCACTCAAATATTTCTTCAATATCATCACGGCTAGCTTCTGTATCCACCAACGTCAACTGCCAACTTAGGTGTATTTCTTCGACATCCAGCTCTTCAAAATTGGGTAATTGACTATCATTGCAGTGGGCATGTAATGTGCCTAACTCACTTAACGCATTGAAAAGTAATAATGGATCGTTGCCTGTCTGTGCTATATCTGCATCAGGAATAAATATTATTCGCCAACCTTTACTTTCGTTGTTCGCTGTACAAGATTCTCCACTAAGCGTCGCATTTAACGCTTGAGTAACGGCTTCAATATCAAATTCTTCAGGTTCTACACCATCTTTTTCATATTCAAGTAATGCTTTTATGGTATCTGTAGCACGTAAAAGAAGCTCCTTATCGTGCTCATTAAACTGCCTACGACCGTCACGTAACTCATCTAATAGTGTTTCTACTAAATGAGTAAAATCACTCACTTTCTGTAGTCCGAAAGTCCCCGCTCCACCTTTTATTGAGTGAGCAGCTCGAAAGATACAATCGATTGCTTCTTTATTGTCTGAATCTAGCGTTAACAGCGTAGATTCCATGATTTCAATGCCCTCAAAACTTTCTTCATAGAAAGTAGGCAAAAATTGGGATAAGTCGACGCTCATAGCATTACCTTATGACGCGTTTAATTGTCGATAGTAATTTGTCGGGATTGAAAGGTTTAACTAACCAGCCTGTTGCACCAGCAGCCTTACCTTTCATTTTCATGTCGGTACTACTTTCTGTTGTGAGCATCAAGATAGGTGTAAATTTAAAGTCAGGAAGTTTTCTTAACTCCTGAACCATACTAATCCCGTCCATATTGGGCATATTTACATCAGAGATAACCAAGTCAAATGCAGATTGCTTTGCCTTATCCAACCCCAATAAGCCATCCTGTGCTTGTTCAATGGTATAGCCAGCGTTTTGTAAAGTGAAACACACCATGTCTCTAATCGAGTTAGAGTCGTCAACGACTAAAATCTTACTCATTTCTCTTCCTTATTTTGCTTACACAATCGCTAAATGCGCTTTGTCTATGCCTAGGCTCTCAAGGCTTGCTAATAAAATTTCTGAAAGATTTTGCCACTCGGTTTTATTATTTTTATTGGTACGCTTTTGAACAAAAGCTAAGAGAAATTGCACACCGATAGTGTCTATGCGAGTAAGGGCACTACTATCGATAACCAATTCAGTTGACTCTAGATAATCCTGCGTAACGGCTAGTTTCAAATCATCTATATCATTGATAATTAACTCACTAGGTAACGTCCATACGTTAGCAGACATAAGATCCCTCTAAAGTTTCCTTAACTCATTTAACTATATTTCAGATTATAAAATCTGCAAGAAATCAGTGAGTTATTTACTGAAAACTTTTACGGAAATTGTAAGATTTGATTAATAGAACACACTAAACCTATAAAAAACAATAGCTTAACATCGTTACATTATAACAAAAACAATCTGTAACTTATTGAATGAAGAAAAAGTGTTATTTGACTATTCGATTAGATAAAATATCAAACATCTAACTGTGAGAGATTTGTTTATGCATGTTTTGCTTGAGTATATTCCATTAATTGTTTTTCTAATCGTTTACAAATTCCAAGATATTTATTGGGCAACAGGCGCTTTGATTGTAGCGTCAGCACTACAAATCCTTTTTTACATGGTCTCTAAAAAGCCCATACCAAAACAAACATTGGTATTCTTTTTTCTAATTCTTTGTTTTGGTGGTCTTACGATTTTTTTACAAGATGATGCGTTTATCAAATGGAAAGTAACAATTATCAATGTATTTTTTGCAAGTGCCTTGTTGATTGGTTATTACGGCTTCAAAAAGATTATTTTAAAAACCTTTTTAGGCGAAGCTATTCAATTACCAGATAAAATCTGGGTTAACTTAACCTGGGCTTGGGCTGGATTTTTCACATTGTGTGGCATACTCAATTGGTATATTGCATTTAACTTTTCGCAAGAAACCTGGGTCAACTTTAAAGTATTTGGCCTTACAGGCCTGACTTTTGTATTTGCGATTACAACGATTGTCTCACTCTATAAATATCTACCTGAAGAAGAGCAAACGGCTTCAGATAAAACTAACCAAACGGAGAAGTAAAAGTTCATGAATTATTATGTAATTTTCAGCCATGACGTTGAAGATAGCTTATCGCTGCGACTACCGGTAAGAGAAAAGCATATTGCTCGCCTTGCGGAACTTGATGAGCAAGGCCGCCTGCTCGTTGCAGGGCCATGTCCAGCAAGCGATGAAGGTGACCTTCAGGCAGGCTTTACAGGCTCTACCGTAATTGCACAGTTTAGCTCTTTAGAGGAAGCAAAAGCATGGGCTGACGCTGACCCATACATGGACGCGGGTGTATATGCTAAAGTTATTGTCAAACCGTTTAAAAAAGTATTGCCAGTATAGATTAATGAATAATAAGTTTTTCCTAATCACGTTAATGACATCAGCATTTGTATACTCAATACCAAGTGCCGCAAAAACTCCCCGCACCATCGAGCAATGTGAGAAAAAGTTTACCACTAATGTCGAGGTATCTCAGTGTTTGGATACGGTTAAAAACCAGGCTGAACGTGAACTCACGGCTTGGATAAATAATAAAAAATTTGAGCTAGAAGACCTTGCTAGTGTGACTGGACGTAGTGGCGCTCTCAATATGTTTAACAAAGCACAAAGAAACTTTCTTACCTTTAGAGAAAACAATTGTAAGTTTTATTATTTAGAATTATCGCCGGGTACTGGCGCTGCATCGGCATACAAGAAGTGTTTTATCAGAATGACGAAAGCTCGAATAAAAGAATTAGACGAGCTTTCATAAGTTAATAATTAATATCAAAATAGCCCTTTAAGGGCTATTTTTCTTCTGCAGATAGCATTACAGCAAACCATCGACCTTCTTCTGAATTTTCTAAACCGATCTTTATAATCATCGTTAACGGTACCGATAAAAGCATGCCCACTGTGCCAAACAACCAACCCCAAAAAATCAATGAAAGGAAAACAACTAAGGTGGATAACCCTAAGCCTTTTCCCAAATAACGAGGTTCAATGATATTGCCCATAATCATGTTAATCATCACATAACCTAACCCTATGAATCCAGCGGATACAGGGTTTAATTGGACTAAGGCAAGTAATACTGCTGGGATTGCTGCCAAAATAGAACCGATATTAGGGATAAAGTTAAGTAAGAATGCGAGAACGCCCCATAATAAGAAGAAATCAAGTCCAAACCCCCAGAGCATCGTACTAACTAGTACGCCTGTTAATACACTCACAGCGGCCTTTATTGCGATATAGCTATTAACTGATGAGATGAACTTTTCAATTTGATTCAATCGCATCTCAGGATCATCTAACGCTAAGTGAATTTTTCTTGGTAAGCCAGATGCTTCAAATAACATAAACACAACGGTAATAATAATGAGAAATAAATTCGCCATCGCGCCACTTAAACTTGAAAACATGTTTGTCGCTAAATCCATCGCGGCAGAGGGATCAAAGTACTCGAGCAATAAATCCGACGAGAGCTGAATGTTAAACTCATTAAGCTTAACAACAAGCCATGTGAACTTGACCTTTAGTTGCTCTTTATACTCTGGTAAAAGTAACGTTAACTCGTTTAGTGAACTGCCAACAAGCCCTGCCAATATCATCACCAACGTAACAAAAAGCAGAATAACGGTACTGATAGAAATAGCTTTAGGAATGTTGTATTGATCTGCTTTGCGAACCAACGGGTTGCACATAATTGTGATGAATACGGACATCAAGAAAGGGAGAATGAGGTTAGTTGATGCTTTTAGCCCTGCGATAATAATAAAGAGTGCCGCTATAAAAACGACACTTCTTATAATACTTTGTGTATTACCCGACAGCGGGGTTTCGTCTAAGATTTTTTTTATCATTTAATTCATTATCTTATTTAGATTGGTTTACCCTCCTATCATAGATTAATGAATTAATTTCTACACCTAAAAACTTACATCGTTCGGCGAATAAGGGTCACACTGGACAGTTTCAACAGACGCGCACACGACAAAAAGCCAACAGTACCGACAAATATTGCGCCGGAAGCAATACCGAGCAACCAATATGACAAATGCCAGCTTGGTGTCATGTCAAATACTTGTGTCTGCAAGATATAAACCGCAAGCTCCATTGCGATACTCGCCATCAAGCCAGCGACTGCGCCAAGTGCAACAAACTCATATAAAACGCTAAAATTGAGCATTTTACTTTTGGCGCCAAGTGTTTTTAATATTGCTAGTTCACGCTCTCGCTCTTCCATACTTGCTTGTACTTGTGCGACAAGTACTAACGAACCTGCCAAGACAACGAGAATCAATACAAACTCAATAGCCAAAGAGACCTGTGAAATAACAGAACGCAATTGGCGAATGATGGCTTCAACATCGATCATAGAAATTGTTGGGTAGTCCGTTAAAAAGCGCTGTAACTTCGGCTTGTTTTCATCATTAATGTACATTGAGTTGATGTAACTTGCCGGGAAATCAGACAGTACACCTGCACTAAATATCATATAAAAATTTGGTTGCAGTGAATTCCAATTAACTTCACGGATACTAGTAATTGGCACGGTAACGACGTCACTGCCAATTTGAAAAGTTAACTTATCACCTAAGCCAACACCCAAGCGCTCCGCCAATTTTTGTTCGATAGATACCTGTCCACTGTCGTCCTCCTCGGCCCACCATTGTCCTGAAATGACCGTGTTTTCTTCAGGTAAATCATTGCGCCACGTTAGGTTTAGCTCACGACCTACCCCACGACGAGCGTTATCATCTTTACTATCATCTTCTTTGGTGACACGGCGCGCTGTTTGCGTATCGTTGATTGCCGTCAATCTGCCTCTAACAACAGGATAGAGACCACTCGATACAATATTGTTTTCATCAATGAAAGTGGCTACCTCATCGACTTTATCATGCGCAATGTTGACGAGGAATCGATTAGCAGTATCGTCTGGAAGTTGGCGTTGCCATTCATCAATAATGGCACCTTTCATCACGAATATTAACAACAGTAACTCAATCGCCACGGTAAAACTAATTAGCTGAACCGCGTTTTCATTTGCTCTTCGCTTTAAATTAGCTAGCGCAAGATGCCACGCTTTGCCGGCTTTAGCTCCTGCTTGGCGACTCAATACGAGGATAAATTTTGCCGTAAGTAATATCACCCCAGATACGAGCAATCCACCGACAACTAAAGCTACGGATAATGCCAAATTCTTACTGAACATGAACAAGAGCAAGAACAATGCAGTTATTGCTGGAATGTGGGCATACCAAGGTAACTTCTTACTATCAAAACCGCGCAGTATGCTCAATGGTGACGTATCAATCAGTTCTCTTAGGGGAACAATGGCAAAGGCACACGCACAAATAACCCCCGTAAAGCTTGCAACTAACATCGGATATAGTTGAATTAAGCTACCTTGAATTTCAAGTTGATCTTTAACACTATTGATTCCAATAGCTAAGAGTAAAGCACCAACAGCTAAACCAGCGACGATACTAAAAATACTCAACAAGCTCCAATGCAGTAAATAAACGCGTCTAACATAACCTTTACTGGTTCCCATCGCCTTGAAAATAGTGACGACACTTTGTTGGCGCTGAGCGTAACGTCTACCGGCAACTGCAACAGCAACGGCAGCCAATACAACACCTAACATACTCGCTAACGACAAGTATTGTTCTGCACGATTTAGCGCATTAGACAAAGAAGACTGGCTATCTTTAATGTCGTACCAACGTTGCGTATCATTTACTTGCGGCTTGACCCAAGCTTCAAACTCAGTGATTGCCGACTTATCGCCGGCAAATAAATACTCATACCAAATTCTTGAACCAGGCTGAATCAATCCAGTTTCAATCATATCGTCAAAATGCAAAATAATCGTAGGGCCTGACGTGAAAACACTAAACGAGGCATCGGGGATTTGATTAATCACCCCTTTAATTTCGAAGGTTTTGTTACCTATTTCAATGGCATCACCGGGACTAACCGCAAGTTTTGTTAAAATGGCCGGTTGCACCCAAATACCACCTCTTTCTGGTGCAAACACTGCTTGTTCTTGGCCCGATATTTCGACCAACAAATCACCTCTAAGCGGATACAGATCGGTGACGGCAGTTAAAGAAGACAAAACCATTCGTTCATCGGAAAACACCATTGAGCTCATAAACACTTGTTTTGCTGTGTTAACACCCAGTTCCGCAGCCTTTACATTTACCGACTCATCAAGTGGCCTTGAAGTTGCCCAAACCCTATCAGCGGCAATAAAGGTGGTGCTCTCATTAACCAAGGCATCTTTAATATGATTCGAAAAGCCAGTAAGCGAGAAAACAGCCGATACCGCTAAAATAATCGCCAACGCAACAATAGTCAGTTCACCTCGTCTCAATTCGTGCTTGAGCAGAGAAACCGAATGTTTAAACCAGTTTTTCATGCTTAAACAACCTCGACCAACTTAGGGCTTTGTTCGGTTAAATGGCCATTATCCATAACCACTTGTCGTTGACATCGTTCAGCAAGCTTAGGGTCATGCGTTACTACAACGAGCGTTGTCCCTGCTTGTTCATGGAGTTCAAACAACAGATTTTCAATTTGAGCGCCGGTTTGGTTATCCAAGTTTCCTGTTGGCTCATCAGCAAATAGAATGTCCGGTTTAGTGATAAATGCGCGAGCAATGGCTACACGTTGTTGCTCACCACCAGAAAGCTGTGAAGGAAAATGATCTCCGCGTTGGCCCAAGCCTACTTTTTCGAGAAGCTCCTGTGCCATTTCTTCAGCATTTGGCATATTGGATAATTCTGCCGGAAGCATAATGTTTTCTTTAGCCGTCAAACTTGGAATCAATAAAAACTGCTGAAAGATAAACCCAACATAGTCGCCACGAATCTGTGCTCGCAGCTCTTCATCGGCACTATGTAGCGCTTGACCTTTGAGGAACACTTCGCCGCCGGTAGGGATGTCTAACCCTGCAATAATTGACAACAGCGTGGTTTTACCTGAGCCCGACGAGCCAACAATGGCGATTGTTTCACCGGCATTTACTTCTAGATTAACATTCTGCAAAATATCAATTGTCTTGCTACCTAAATTAACTGACTTATTTAGCTGGCGAACATCTAGTATTGTATTAGGATCTATCTTCATGATTAAAAAAGCTTTTCTTGTATTAAATTTCTTACTTTTGTGTATGGTATCTTCACATACACAGGCAACTACGTCTATTTTATTACTCGGCGACAGCTTAAGTGCAAGTTATGGAATGCAACAAAATGAGGGCTGGGTTCACCTTCTTAATGAAACATCCTCTGCAGAGAATAAAGGTTATAAAATTGTAAATGCTAGCATAAGCGGTGAGACGACAGGTGGCGGTTTGTCTCGATTTCCAGGGATTTTGTCGAAACAAGAATTCGATCATCTAATTATCGAACTTGGAGGAAATGACGGGTTACGTGGCTTTCCTCCTGCAACAATTAAACATAATCTCTTACAAATTATTCGACTAGCACAAGAGCACGACATCAATGTCTATCTTATGGAAATTCAGATTCCACCAAATTATGGTCCACGCTACAGTAAAATGTTTACTGATGTTTTTGCTACGGTTGCTGAAGAAACCGAGATCACCTTATTACCGTTCTTTTTAACAGATATAGCGATTAAACCGGAGCTTATGCAAAATGATGGAATACACCCGAACCGCAAAGCGCAGCCTATTTTAGCGGATAAAATGAAAGCAATGATTGAACAAAACGTTGTAATGACATCCAACTAGCGGATAAATTCACTACAACGGGAAATTTTCCTTACACCTCGTTGTAGTGCTCAGCCCAATTTATCGCCTCTTGATAGCATTCATTTAAGAAATCAGAACTCACTCGCAATTTTTTGGCTTCTAACTCAGTGAAATGCCAGCTACCTTTTTCTAGGAATTTAATCGACCGCAAAGCAAGTGCGATAGGTGTTTGGTTTTTGTCGTCAGCATCAAGTAAAACGTCTTCGATCTCAACAGACATGGGCAGCCTTTCAAGAACCTTCGCGATAGGCATTTCCATTATGGCATCTAAAAGCGAAAACATACCAACCAAGAAACCCGAATCAACAAGATTAGGTGCTACCTTTCGACAAATTGATTCACAATACTTTGCCCGCACGACACACATTTTTGTTAACTCCGGCGTTTTGTCATTGCCTAAAACCGCGGTAACAAATAAAGCAAGTAGACGGCGAAGTTGTATATCACCTAAATAATTCATCGCTTGTTTGACTGACGATATCGTCGTTTTTAAAGGAAAACCGCCGGAATTTACAAAGCATAATAAACGATAAATTAGCGTACTATCCTGCTCTAACAAGTTTTGAATTTTGCGATAGTTTAATTCTTTTGCCGCAGATTCTCGCATGATAAGCATTAACAAGTGCTGATTTGACTCGTTTTCATGCACCGTTTTCATTTCGGGTTTTGTAAAAAAATAGCCCTGAAAATAGTGGAATCCCATAGCCATCGCTTTTAAGTATTCTTCTTGCGTTTCAACCTTCTCAGCGAGCAGTTTTATTTTCGTTTTTTCTCGAAGTTGAGTAACGATAGGCTCAATTTTTTCGAGTGGTGTGTGCATTAAATCAAACTTGATCACTTTAACGAGCTGCAAGAAACGTCGCCATTCTCTTTTATAGACGAAGTCGTCAAGTGCAAACACATATCCTTGGCGATACATATCAACACATGCTTGATAGACTTCGTCAGATGGCAAGACATCTTCTAAAATTTCGATGATAACTTCATCTTTTGGCAGGATAAGTGGTAAACGCTTTAATAAACTTTCTTCAGAAAAATTGATTAGCGCACGTTTACCCCCACTAATCTCCTTGATCCCTTTATTAAAGTGAGTACGCCCGATTAGCTTGGATGTAGCTTCATGAGGATCAATGTTTGGAAAAAAGTTTTCTGGTCCATCACGAAAGAACAACTCATACGCAACTACGTTTTGATTACGACTTAATATGGCTTGTCGCGCTAAATACAATTGCATTGAATTCCTCTCACAGCGCCTCAAGCATATTGTCACCGCTGATGAAGACCTTAAAGATGACGTACAATACTTGTGGGGACAACTACTGTCTGGTTAGCTCATTTAGATACCAACATCGTATTGGTATATTTCAGGTATAAAAAAACCGACTTTCGTCGGTTTTTTTAATGTGGCATCCCTAAGGGGATTCGAACCCCTGTTACCGCCGTGAAAGGGCGGTGTCCTAGGCCTCTAGACGATAGGGACATCAAGCTTTGCAGCTTTCACTTATTAACAATGTACTTTCGGCCTAATGAAAGTCACATTTAAGTGATTTGTTATTGGAAATTGGCATCCCTAAGGGGATTCGAACCCCTGTTACCGCCGTGAAAGGGCGGTGTCCTAGGCCTCTAGACGATAGGGACACTAAGTGTGCTTGTATGCACAAATCCAATAACATTTGCAAAAGTGGCATCCCTAAGGGGATTCGAACCCCTGTTACCGCCGTGAAAGGGCGGTGTCCTAGGCCTCTAGACGATAGGGACGCTAAGATGCTACTTGCATGTAAAATTGTGAAACGAGAAATTGGCATCCCTAAGGGGATTCGAACCCCTGTTACCGCCGTGAAAGGGCGGTGTCCTAGGCCTCTAGACGATAGGGACGCACCATTTAAACTGGTTCATCTGCACTATTATAATAGGTAATACCTAACAATGCCTTTCTCATTTCAAGAATTTTGGCATCCCTAAGGGGATTCGAACCCCTGTTACCGCCGTGAAAGGGCGGTGTCCTAGGCCTCTAGACGATAGGGACGCAACATAAATAACAACAGGACCTAGACGTTGTTACTTACTTGCTTTCTCGCGACAACTTCAGACTATGCTAAAGTGGTGGAGCTATGCGGGATCGAACCGCAGACCTCTTGCGTGCCAGCGAAGCGCT
Organism: Thalassotalea loyana; assembly: GCF_030161435.1. Classification (GTDB taxonomy): domain Bacteria; phylum Pseudomonadota; class Gammaproteobacteria; order Enterobacterales; family Alteromonadaceae; genus Thalassotalea_G; species Thalassotalea_G loyana. Next base: position 264,789 of record NZ_BSSV01000006.1, read on the forward strand.
CTCCCAGCTGAGCTATAGCCCCACTGAAGCCGCTAACAAGTGACCTAGTACTTGTTGAAAGCGAGGCGAATTCTAAGCACCACCTAAGTAACTGTCAACCATTAATTCAAATAAATTCGCTTTTTTTTGCAATATCGAGTTCAAGTGATTATCAAACAATCAATTCGCTCACTTTTTAACGCTTTATATCGAAATTCAATAGTTTATAGAGATAAAAAATGAGCGCTCGTCATTCATAATTTTACACTTCTGTTACCAAAATGTTTCTAACAACAGACTTTTTCTTCCTATATATGAAGGGAAATACCGTTGATTTTTTGGCGTGATTGCTAAGTAAATGTCAGCATGACGATTATGGAGATTACCGCAAAACTTTATTTTTTATGACTTTAGCGTTATTGTTAGCATACTCTCTTATGACATTTTTATTTCATGCAATTAAAACACGCAAATGTAGTCGCAATTGGTGGTGGCCACGGTTTGGGAAGAACGTTATCTACCCTATCCTTTTTAGGTGACCAACTTACAGGTATTGTAACGACGACTGACAATGGCGGCTCAACCGGTAGGCTTCGTAGAAGAAGTAGCTCTATTGCATGGGGTGACTTACGCAATTGCTTAACGCAACTCGTTGACGATCAATCCGTCGGTAGCCAGCTCTTTAATTTTCGTTTTGATGGTGAAGACGAATTAGGTGGCCATAATCTTGGTAACCTTATTCTATACGGACTAGGACAGATTCAATCTAGACCACTGGAGTCAATCGAGTTAGTTAGGAACATTCTACAAGTAAAAACTCAAGTACTGCCCATGTCCGAGGCTCCAACTGATCTCATGGCTTTTTATCCGGAAGGACGCTGTCGTGTTGGCGAGTTGTCTGTGGATGATATGCCTATTATGCCGAAGAGCTTGCTACTTGCACCACTTGTAAAGGCCCCTGCCCCTTGTATCGATGCTATTAATAAAGCAGATATTATTGTGCTTGGCCCCGGCAGTTTTTTAACGAGTGTCATTCCGCCGTTATTGGTGCGTGACATTACAAAGGCCATTAAGAAAAGTAGCGCGCACTGTATCTTTTTAGATAACGTAGTAAAAGAAAGAAGCCCAGCAGCAGCACTCACAATCGACGAAAAACTCGACTGGATAGAGGAAAATACGGGATATCAGCCGATTCATACTGTAATTACAGAAGATAAAGAGATGTCCTCTTCACGTGCTAATATCATTGTTCATGATTTAACATGTGAAGAAGTCGCTCATCACCACGACAAAGCTAAATTAATATCAGCAGTTAATTTGTGTTTAGAAACTCATCAGCGTGAACAGAATAAAAATCCCCTCACACTTGTTCAAACGTAATAATGAGCCACAAGGGTAAATAGACTTAAGTGCAAGTCTATTTACTCGTATCATCCTCGCTAATACGACTAGCAACCGCGCCCATTTGCCCTTTATATTTAGCATCATCACGTTTGTTGTAAGGCTTTTCTGCACTGCCAGACATAGTTTCGAAGTTAAGCGCGGCGATTTTCATCTTAGGACGCAGAGCCAATGGCAATTTACCACTGTTGTAAAATTCAAGTACGATTTGGCCAGACCAACCTGGATCAATGCGATGTGCTGTTACATGAACCATCAAGCCTAATCTAGCCAACGATGAGCGGCCGTCTAACCAACCAACAATGTCATCAGGTAAAGTAACGGATTCGTAGGTCACAGCAAGCGCTAATTCTCCCGGATGTAAAAAGAATGCATCACCGTCAGCAATCACGATTTCGTCACTCATCACTGAGCTCATGGCTTGCTGAACATCTGCTTTAGGACCGCTTAAATCGATGTATGGTACGGTATGATCTTTAAATACACGAAATTCATTACCTAATCGTATATCGACACTAACACCTGAAATCATTGAGCTATCAGGTTTCGGGCTAATAATTATTTTTTCTTGCTCGATATGTTGTTCAATATCTTTATCGCACAATCTCATGAGTTACACTTCTTTTATTAATATATCTGGCGTATTAGGGCTGCGTTTATCTCTATTGTTAAATAATTGCCCTGCTAAATTACGAGCTATCTTAAGGTATTGTTGGGCTATCTGACTAGTAGAATTTTCAATAACTTGACTTGTTCCTGCATCTGCATCTTTTCGAATTGTAATATCGAGTGGTAATTGACCAAGCAACGGGATATTGTGCTCCTTAGCCGCAGATACACCACCGTCTTGACCGAATAAATGACTATGGTGCCCACAATTGTCGCAAATGTGATAACTCATGTTTTCGATTAATCCTAAGATTGGCACGTTAACCTTGTTGAACATTGCAATCCCTTTAGTGGCATCCGCCAGTGCTATATCTTGTGGAGTCGTTACGATAACAGCACCACAAACAGGAACTTTTTGCGACAAGGTTAATTGAATATCCCCAGTGCCCGGTGGCATATCAACGATTAAGTAGTCTAAATCATGCCATCGTGTTTCATTTAACAGCTGGTCAAATGCCCTGCTCGCCATTGGGCCACGCCATACAGCCGCATCACTATCAGGAACTAAAAAACCTATTGACATAGCATCAAGTCCGAAAGCTTCTATCGGTGTCATAGACTTTCCATCATCACTCTTCGGAGACTGGCCTTCAACACTAAGCATTTTTGGAATCGATGGACCATAAATATCGGCATCCAAAATACCAACGCGCGCTCCCTCCGATTGCAATGCTAGTGCAAGGTTTACTGACGTTGTCGATTTACCTACCCCACCCTTACCTGACGCAATGGCAATAATATTCTTAATACCTTTGATATCATGCTTTTTAACGGGTAGTACCGCTAGAGAAAAGTTAAGCTTTAAACTGATATCAAGGCTATCACTGAGTTGATGCGCTAATTCAACTAACTCAGACTGACAAGGAAAGCCAATTTTAGCTTCGACAATCACTTCATTATCTTTTCGCGTGAATGTCATATCTTGACAACACGCAAGCACGCCTGATGGAAACGCTTCTGAACGATATTGCGCTAATGTTTGCTCGATGACCTGTACCAATTCTTCAGGCACTTTGCTGTTTTTATTTGATGAAGAAAAAAGCTTACTAAACAAAATACTGACCTTTATGACGTTGAATGCAAAAAACAACAGAAATGTTGATGAAAGATGATGGTAAATTTTGTACCATTGCGCCATTGATTACCATATAAAAAATTTAATTTCATTGATGGCAGATTCTATGTCTACAGAAAATCGTAAAATACTCGTTACTTGTGCGCTTCCATACGCAAACGGTTCTATTCATTTAGGCCATTTACTTGAACACATCCAAACCGATATTTGGGTGCGCTTCCAGCGTATGCGTGGCCACGAAATTTACTTCGTTTGTGCCGATGATGCTCACGGTACGCCAATCATGCTTAAAGCACAGGAATTGGGGATAACACCAGAGCAAATGATCGATGGTGTACGCGAAGAGCATATGAGTGACTTCAATGACTTTTTGATCAGCTTTGACAACTACCACTCAACGCATAGTGATGAGAACCGTGCATTCGCTACGGGAATCTATAATAAGTTAAATGACAATGGTCACATTAAAACACGTGTAATTTCACAGCTTTTTGATGAAGAGAAAGGAATGTTCTTACCTGATCGCTTCGTTAAAGGTACATGTCCTAAATGTGGTAGTGAAGACGAGAATGGCGACAGTTGTGACAACTGTGGTGCAACATACTCACCAACCGAAGTCATCAACCCTCGTTCTGTCGTTTCAGGCTCAACCCCTGTTCTACGTGATTCTGAGCATTACTTCTTTGACCTACCAGCGTTTGAACAGATGTTAAAAGACTGGACAACTGGTGGTTCATTACAAGATGAAATGGCCAACAAACTCGCTGAATGGTTTGAGTCTGGCCTTCAACAATGGGATATTAGCCGTGACGCGCCATACTTTGGTTTTGAAATTCCAAATGCTCCGGGCAAGTTTTTCTACGTATGGTTAGATGCACCAATTGGTTATATGGGTAGCTTTAAAAACCTTTGTGACAAACAAGATATCGACTTTGATACCTTTTGGTCGAAAGATTCAAGCGCAGAATTATACCACTTTATCGGTAAAGACATTATTTACTTCCACTCACTATTCTGGCCTGCAATGCTAGAAGGTGCAGGTTATCGCAAGCCAACATCGGTTTACGCTCATGGCTTTGTAACAGTAAACGGTGCGAAAATGTCTAAATCGAAAGGTACCTTTATCAAAGGCCGTACTTATTTAGATCATCTGAATCCAGAATACCTTCGTTACTACTATGCAGCGAAATTAACTCACAAAATCGATGATTTAGACTTAAACCTTGAAGATTTTGCCCAACGTGTAAACTCAGACTTAGTTGGTAAAGTGGTTAACATCGCATCACGTTGTGCAAGCTTTATTACTAAGAAGTTTGACGGTGTACTTTCAAGTGAGGTTGATGATCAACAGTTAGCTGATGAAGTCATGGCGGCAGGTGATAATTTGGCAAGTTTGTATGAAAACCGCGAATTCGGTAAAGCGATGCGTGAGATTATGGCACTTGCTGACAAAGTTAATGAATACATTGCTGTTAAAGAGCCATGGCAGTTAATCAAAGACGAAACCAAGCAACAAGATGTACACAACATTTGTTCATTAGGTATTAACCTATTCCGCATTTTAATGACTTACTTGAAGCCAGTATTACCTGCGTTGGCCGAAAAAACGGAAGCTTTCTTAAATGATGAGTTGGTTTGGGAAGGCCATAAAACATTGTTAGCAAACCACAAGATCAATAAGTTCAAAGCGTTAATGCAACGTATTGAAATGGACAAGGTTGAAGCCATGATTGAAGCGTCAAAAGAATCGTTACAACAAGAGCAAAAAGCGGTTGTAACAGGTCCACTTGCTGATGATCCAATTAGTGAAGAAATTCAATTTGAAGACTTCGCTAAGATCGATTTAAGAGTCGCTAAAATAGTTAAAGCAGAACACGTTGAAAAAGCCGACAAACTATTGCGTTTAGAGCTAGATTTAGGTGGCGAAACTCGCCAAGTATTTGCTGGTATCAAGTCAGCATATCAGCCTGAAGACTTAGAAGGCAAAATGACAGTTATGGTCGCTAACCTCGCCCCGCGTAAAATGCGCTTTGGTATGTCTGAAGGCATGGTACTAGCAGCAGGTCCAGGTGGCGAAGATTTATGGATTTTAAACCCTGAAGAAGGTGCTCAGCCAGGAATGCGCGTTAAGTAGCATTTTATGGATATAAAGATTAATAAAGCGAGCTAAGGCTCGCTTTATTTTTTTCTGCAATTTGATAAGGTCAATAATGCCAATTAAATGTAATTGGTTTACCTAAAAGGAATTAATCATGAACACCGAAACAATTAACTACCTAGAGCTTCCGGCAAATGATTTAAAAAGTACCAAAGCATTTTTTGCTAATTGCTTTGAATGGAAATTCACTGATTATGGCCCTGATTATGTCGCTTATAACGCGCAGGGCTTTGACGGAGGCTTCTACCAAGCTCCTTTGGCATCAACAACGGCATCAGGTGGTTGCTTGATCGTATTATATAGCCAAAATTTAGATGCAAGCCTCGAGAAAGTGAAGAGCCACGGAGGCAAGATTGTCAAAGATATTTTCGAATTTCCAGGGGGCAAACGCTTCCATTTTGAAGAGCCAAGTGGCAATGAATTTGCGATTTGGTCAGATAAATAGTCTTAGTCAATTACAATGTTATCCATAGGATAATTCTTTTGACATTTCTGGTATTATCTCGCTGATTATTAACAACCCATAAAGAGGCTAATTTGTTAAGCTACCGTCACGCCTTTCATGCAGGCAATTTTGCTGATGTTTTAAAACACAGTGTGCTAATTTACGTACTCGATTACATGGCTCGTAAAGACAAAGGATATAGCTATATCGATACCCATAGTGGTGCTGGTATGTATGCCTTACAAGACGACTACGCGCAAAAAACCGGGGAATACAAAGACGGTATTGGTAAACTGTATCAATCGAGCGACTTACCGGAAATCCTCAATGAGTATATCTCATTAATTTCTTCCCTAAATAATAATAAATCATTAGAAATTTACCCTGGTTCTCCTGGTATTGCGAAAGAATTGTTAAGACGACAAGATTTTGCCCATTTATTTGAATTACATAAAAGTGATTTTGAACTACTTGAAGAACTATGCCAGAGATGGAAAAAATCACGAGTCTATAAATCAGATGGCTACAATGGCCTTCTTGAGCAACTTCCGCCGCCTACCCGCCGTGGCGTTGTATTGATGGACCCTCCATTTGAATTAAAAGAAGACTACGTAAAATCCGTAAAGACTATAATTCAGGCTTATCGAAAGTTTTCCACTGGTACCTACCTGTTATGGTATCCGGTCGTAAAAAGAAGTTATATCGAAGCAATGGAGGAGCAATTTGTTTCGAGTAACGTACGAAACGTAATTCAGCTTGAATACTGCCAAAAGCAAGACAGTGATGAATATGGTATGACGGGCACTGGGTTATTTATCGTTAATCCACCGTGGCAACTATTAGGTGAATCAGATAACTTGCTAACAACAATGAAAGAAAAATTAGGTAACAAGCATTCAAGCTACACAGCTAGACAATTGATTGATGAATAAAAGTGACTCGCCATGAAAATGCGAGTCACTTAGACAAATTATTTCTCTATGACTAAATCTTGATTAGTTACCAAAGAGGCATCCTTGGTTATTGCATGAGAATCTTTGTAGTTTGGCGACACTTCAAGGTGTTTAGTGACTTCGTCACTTGGCATCGGACGATATAAATAATAGCCTTGCGCATAATCACAGTTTTGCGACTTCAAAAAGTTTAACTGTGATTGGGTCTCAACACCTTCTGCAACGATTTTCATGCCTAAGCTATGTGCCAACATAATCGTTGAACTGACAATACCCTGGCTCGATGCACTATATTGTACGTCACTAACAAACGCACCATCGAGCTTTAAGGTATCAATTGGCAGTTTTTTCAGATAACTCAATGATGAGTAACCGGTGCCAAAATCATCGATCGCAATATTAATCCCCATATCACGTAATGCACTAATGACCTCTACAGTCCTTGTTGACTGGTCAACAAATACATCTTCGGTAATTTCTATTTCTAAGTAGTGAGCTTCAATTTCGTATTGCTCAATTAAGCGCTCAAAATGATTAATCAACTCACCATCAAGTAATTGAGTTGATGAGATATTGACAGCAACCTTTGGACTCTTTAAACCTGCATCCTGCCACGACTTAACCTGCTGACAGGCTTGCTCAACAACCCACAAACCTATTTGGTTGATAATGCCAATTTCTTCAGCTACTGATATAAAGTCTATCGGCGGAACTTGACCCAATAGCTTATTGTGCCAGCGAATTAGCGCTTCAACCTTATTTATGTCACCGGTTTTGATACAGGTTTGTGGTTGGTAATGAAGGTATAGTTCATCATACTCAATTGCATGACGTAGTTGATTTTCTACTTCCAAGCGAAGATGAATTTTTTCATCCATCTTAGCTTCGTAGAAACTGTAATTGCTTGGACCTTTTTGTTTCGAGTGATACATACTTATATCAGCATGTTTAAGCAAAGCCTTAGCATCGGCACCATCATCAGGGTAAACACAAATTCCAATACTTGTACTGACATGCAATACGTGATGCTCTAAATTAAATTGCGCTTCGAACACTTGATTTATTGCTTCAGCAACACGAGCACAATCTCTCGCATGGTCAACGTTTTCTAATAAAATGACAAATTCATCGCCACCTAATCTCGCGACAGTATCGCACTCACGAACCACATTTTTGAGTCTTACTGAAACCGCTTGTAAAAGCTGATCGCCTACCTCATGGCCGAGGCTATCGTTAATCACTTTGAAACGGTCCAAATCCATGAATAAAACGGCTAATTGACCGTTGTTTCTCTTAGCATTAGAAATTGCATGGTCAAGTCTGTCAAGTAACAAGTATCGATTGGGTAGACCAGTCAATGCATCGAAGTGAGCTTTTTGATATAGCTGCTTAGTTCGCTTATTAACGATATCTTGCAATGTTTCACTATGGCGTTTCAACTGAGTTTCACGTTCTTCTACGGCGTCCAAAACGTGATTAAAACCATGTTGTAAACTACCAAGCTCGTTTGTCAGGTTTAGCGATAGGCGTTTCGTGTAGTCGCGTTGTGCCGCGAGATTTTCCACTTGTTTAACCATCGCCATAATAGGTTTTGTTAACAAACGTTGAAATTTTAGTGCTAATAAATAAGAAACGAATGCACTTAATAATAAGGTCACAATAAATATCTTGCGATACTTTTCAAGCAAGGCATTTAGTTGGTCGAGTGCGACACACAAATATAAATGGCCTATGGTTGCATCATTGTCCAAAATAGGCACAACAACTTCCAAATGATCGCTATCAAAACGAGTCTGTTTTGTTAAGTCTATGATTGGCTTTTGAGTAATATTTTCATTCGCATACTCAGCAAATACAGAATTATCTAGTAACACGACCGCGGCATATAAGGCCTGTTCGTTATTTTTTAGCAGACGCACGCTGTCTGTTGCAGCAAGCCTATCGTCAAAAGTAATGGCGGCGACAACACTTGATGCAATCAACGTTGCCTGTGTTTGTGTATTGATAACCATGGCATTGCGTAAAAGCTGTACCTCTTTAACGTAGAATACAGTGGCCGTAACACTAACGACAGCTACGCTAATAAATAGGATCACACTCACTATTTTTTGTTTTATCGATAGCTGAGTTATAAAAGCCTTCATGGTGCAACCTTATCTATTTGAGGTTTGTAGATAACCGCCAGTCTCAACAAGTCTGCACTCATTTTAATATTTGCAGCTTCTACTTTGTCTACGCAAACTTGAAAACGAATACGTTGTTTGTCCGTAAAGAAATTAACCATACCACCTTGTTCAATAAATCCCTTTGACTCGCCTACTAACAGCGTTGATAAGTTATGTTCAGTGCGATATTCAACGGCTTGCTTTACTAAATTTTTAGCAACAAATGCTACGTGGCAACTGTTAAGTTCTTCCTTAGTCTCTAGATAAAGTACATTCAGTTTTTGACCCACTCTATTCTCGGGCTTTGCTTTTACCATGCTTTTTAAAAAGCTATCGAAACTCACTTCCCCGAGTAAACATATATTGACTTGTTCAGTTTTTATACTTGGCCAAGTAGTATACCCAGTAAAGTGCAGCAAAAACGCTGCCTTAATCTTATCGCTATTTTTGGCTGGCTCGATAGCGTTGCTTGAAAAAGACCAAAGCAGGATACACAAACTTGCTATCGTTTTATATATCATAAACTTATGTATGCCCAAGAACATTCAGACCTACCTTAGAACTGCTGGTGCCATTGTAGAGCCAGCCCTGTTTTTTGCTTGGGTTGAACACCGTTTAGGTTGTGGTAAACCGGGACGATAATTTCAATGCTAGCTCTTTGATCGCCAAAATATACATCGAATGCGGTAGAAACATTAATCTGTTGACCGCCATAATTTTTGGGGTTTGTGATACCTGCAGGATATGGAAAAGCACCAGGCACTGTGATTTCATCATCTTGACCAGAAATGTCCTGCCAATTTATGTAACTTAACTTGAGCTGAGGGTCGATCGTCGACCAACCTTCATACTTTATCCATGCGCTCGCCGCATATTTATTTCCTAGTCGGTAATCGCGATCATTTTTACCGAACCTGAGTTTCGCGTAGAGGTTTCCGCCGACTGTGTAATTGCGCATTACATGTGCAACATTAATACCTATCGGCATATCAAAAGTGCCCGATCCCAACTGCATCGTATATGGAAGTTGCTGATCACCGTGAGCTCGCGGTGTATCGCCCTGCTCGTCGATAGAGCCTGTCGGCAGTGTCACGCCTAAAGAGAGTGAGATATGAGTATTCGCCTTCTTGTACACTTGGCGTTGGTAATTAATCGACAAATCGCCGAGGCCATGGGTTGCGATATTAAACTCGTCATAACCTGGCACAATACTGAGGTGATCTGTATCTTGCTCGATATAAGGAATACTCAAGTTCACCGTACTTTTATCGTCAACACCAAACGCCAAATTAAAAACTAAGGTTTGCTGAGTGATAACGGTCGGTAAAATAGGATAATTGTTGTCAGTACGATCTTCTGGAGGCTGAAAGAGTACATCATCGTAGGACAACGAGTTGGTACCGCTCATGTACCCGTCTAATGTTTCACGCTTAAACAATACACCCGCCTGAAAGCCAAAATCATTAGCATCGTCGTCAATCGACATTGCATACAAATCTTGCAGACTCAAATCCGCCATTTCTGCCGGGGTATTTGCAAAAGAACACGTTGATATTAGTGCAGGTATAACTAGCGCTAAATATTGCGAACAATCATTGTTTAACTTCATAAATACAGCCTAAAAATGTGAAGATAAGCACTTGCATCCTGCAATAATGCGAACTGGATTTTACGTTTTTTCACACGAAATAGCAAAAATGTTACAGTTTGTGATCAATGTCAAGTGTTTAAATAACCAACAAACATTTTTTTAACATCTCGTTAATAAAAGCCATCAATTTACAACGGATGCCAAACCCCTTATAATCCGCGTCGCCTTAAAAATGGCAATTTATCGATTAGCTCTGAATTTACGATTCAGCTCGCAATAGGAAAATTTAATGTCAAACTACGTTATATGTGCAATGTACAAATTTGTTGCACTTGAAGATTATCAAGAAATCCGCGATCCATTATTAAAGACAATGGAATCTTTAAATATCTGCGGAACACTTCTGCTAGCCAAAGAAGGTATCAATGGCACAATTGCAGGTTCGCGCGAGTCTGTTGATGCACTTGTCGCCTACTTAAAACAAGACGAACGTTTCGCTGGTCTATCTTACAAAGAATCTTATTCAGAAGAAAAGCCGTTTAAACGCTGTAAAGTAAAACTGAAAAAAGAAATTGTTACTATGGGCGTTGAAGGTATAGATCCTCGCCACGTAGTTGGAACTTATGTGCAACCTAAAGATTGGAATGCGCTGATTTCTGATCCTGATGTTGTCCTGGTTGATACCCGTAATGACTACGAAGTGGATATCGGTACGTTTGAATATGCGGTAGATCCAAAAACAAAAACGTTCCGTGAGTTTCCAGACTACGTTAAAGACCACATGGATCCGAAGAAGCAAAAGAAAGTCGCAATGTTTTGTACTGGTGGCATCCGTTGTGAAAAGTCTACTGCTTACATGAAAGAACAAGGCTTTGAAGAAGTCTACCATTTAGAAGGTGGTATTCTTAAGTATTTAGAAGAAGTACCAGAAGAAGAAAGCCTATGGAAAGGTGAGTGTTTCGTTTTTGATGATCGTGTGACGGTAGACCATCAACTCAATGCTGGCAAGTACGATCAATGTCACGCTTGTCGCATGCCAATTCTTGAAGAAGATAAGCAACGCAAAGAATATCAAAAAGGTGTGAGCTGTCATCACTGTATTGATAGCGTAACCGATGAACAACGCGCTCGTTATGCTGAACGTGAAAAACAAATGGAATTAGCGAAAAAGCGTGGTGAATCACACATTGGTAGCGATGCAGCAGCAGTTATCGCGAAGCGAAAGCAAACCAAAAAAGCGAAGATTCAATCTCAACAAGAACAAAACAAGTAAATAGTTTTGTTTTTTGCGATAAAAAGGCTTCATTTCATGAAGCCTTTTTTGATACTAACTAGATGACTAGTCATCCAAACCAAAGTGTCGTCCTAAATTGTAGGCTTTGGCTTGTTCACGAACCGCATCAATATCCATGTCAACACTCGCAACGGCAAACAATTTAAAAATGATTGCAAGCTCATGGGTTGTTATGTCTTCTTGAGGATCAAACATTGTCGCCACTTTTTGCACTAATGTTTCCCTTACGTCTTCATGCGCCTTTTGTTCTTCTTTCTCTCTTAATACATCGAATAAACTCATAATAAATCCTTAGTAGCGCACTCAGCCTATATAAAACCGAGTGCTTGGCAAATTACTCCAATGAACCTTCTGCTTCAATATCTGCAAGTTTGCGATATTTCACACGATAGATAAGCATGTAGAACACAGGAACAGCGAACAAGATTAAGAACGTTGCAACCGCTAAACCAACCATCATAGAACCGGCCATCGCCGCAAAGAAAGCATCTTTGAGTAAAGGGATCATGCCCAAGATTGCAGCTATCGCGGTTAACGATACCGGTCGAACCCTTGATACCGCGCCATCAAAGATCGCTTTATAATCTTCAGCGCCTTTATCTTGATAGATTGTAATTTGATCGACCAAAACAATGCCATTACGACACATCATCCCCGTTAAACTTAGCGCGCCTAACAATGCCATGAACGTAAATGGCATATTAAAGGCGAGTAGTCCGCCAACGACACCGATGATAGATAAAGGAACAACGAACCAAATCACTAAGCCTTTCTTCAACGAGTTGAAGAGGATAATTGTTAGAATGAACATAATTAAATAACCGGCTGGAATAGAGCTAAATACCGAGGCCTTTGCATTCGTGGATTTCTCAAACTTACCACCCCACTCCATTGAGTAGCCTACAGGAAGATTTTGCTCAAATTCTTGTGCAGCAGGTAACATTAATCGACGAACGGAAGCAGATGTTGCATCACCTGTCACATCATAATCAGCCATTACGGTAATCGTACGAACACGGTTGCGGCGATTAATAAATGCGTCCTCAAAGGTCGTTTCAAACCCATCGACTACTTGTGAAATTGGCACGAATCCTTGCTTAACTGGGCTCCATATATTGAGCTCACCTAGATTAGATAGTGTTACCCTTTGCTCCTCTGGCGGACGAGCTACAACTGGCAGTACGTCGGTTCCTTCTTTAAACTTACCAATCGTTCGGCCAGAGAAATTTGCTAGAATCGTTTGATCGAGATGTTTTTTCGTAATACCTAAGCGACGAGCCTTAACCTCGTTGAACAAAGGACGAATAACTTTAGAGCGTTCAAACCAATCATCACGAATTGACTCAGCTCCAGGAGCCGCACGCATAAACGTTTTAGCTTGTTCAGATAACTGACGCAAGACGACAGGATCTGGTCCATAGATGCGTAACTCGATTGCCCCCGGTGTTTGTGGGCCCACTGAATAACGCTTTGGTGTTATTTGTAAAGCAGGGAATTTAGCAGGTGCGTCTCGTCGTAACTTCTTGATCACTTCGACAACATCATCTGGTGTTTTCGTAGAAACAATGAGGTTTGCATAGTTGTCATATTGTTTCTCAGGCTTGTAAGAAAGCATGAAGCGAACATGACCACCACCAATCGCTGCCGTTGTTTGCGTCACTTCCTCATATTCGAGTAGAAACTTCTCAAATTCGTTTACTTTATCTTTCATAGTACGGATATCAGTACCAAAACCATCACGCACATCTAATTGAAATTGAGCAATTGTTGATGGGGGAAAGAATTCAGGCTTAACCAACTTGAATGATTTAGCTGAAATAACTAGTGCAGCAATTAACAGGAAAGTAAAAACCCAAGGAAAACGCATACACTTGTCAAGTAACCACTTGAAACCAACAAAAATGAAACCACCGTAGGGGTCGTGATCACCATGCGCTTCAGCATGGCCATCGAATTCACCGTCTTTGTAAAAAATTTCACAGAAATATGGCGTAATCGTCACCGCGGTTATCCAGCTCAAAAATAGTGAATACAATAGTACCCAGAACAATGAACCGACAATTTCACCCGTGTTGTCTGGCGACAATCCAATTGGTGCGAAAGCGATAATTGCGATCACAGTTGCTGCAAGTAACGGGTACTGTGTTTGCTTAACAATCGCAATCATTGAGTCCCACTTTGACTTGCCTTTTTCCATGCCTATTATCAAACCTTCAACAACAACAATGGCGTTGTCAATGAGCATACCCAAGGCAATAATCAATGCGCCTAAAGAAATACGTTGGAGCTGTATACCGTGCATTTCCATTAAGATGAAGGTACCGGAAATGGTAACAACTAAAATAAAACTGATTAACAAACCTGCTTTACGGCCCATCGTAAATAATAGTGTGAAGAATATGATGACACACGCTTCTAATAGATTACCTAAAAAGCCTTTAACTGAGTTATCTACGCGCTCCGGCTGATTATATACAAACTCATAATCGATACCGTGAGGACGCATTTCTTCAAGTTCATCCATTCGTGCCTGAACCGCTTTACCAACAGTGACAACATTTACACCAGGCGCGAATGATATTCCCATTGAAATCGCTTCTTGACCGTTGATTGTGATGTAATTTGAAGGCTTGTCTTTGAATCCTTTGTAAACGTTTGCTACGTCAGAAAGGTAAAGGATAGTTTGAGAACCTGTCGGTGAAACAATGATGTTCTTCAAATCATCAATCGTTTGAAACTCACCGGTTGGGTGGAAGCGAATAATCTCTTCGCCAATATGAACGTCACCTGCGTTTGAAATACTGTCTTGGTTTTTAATCGCATTAGCAACATTATTAAAAGTTAAGCCTTGATTCGCGACTTTAGAGCGATCAATTTCAATAAAAATTTGTTCAGGTTGCTCACCTTTCGTCGCAACTTTACCTACGCCAGGCACAAGCAATAACTCACGTTTAATCAGCTCAACGTACTCACTCACTTTATCCAACGAGTATCCGTCTGCGTATACTTGCATCATCATGCCGTAAACGTCACCAAAGTCGTCATTAACTATCGGTTTAGAAGCGCCAGGTGGTAAAAAGCTAGAAGCGTCGTTTACTTTTCGGCGCAAATCATCCCAAAATTGTTGAACGTCTTTCTTTTGAGCATCTCTAGGCAAATTGAAAGAGATATATGAATAGCCTTTACTTGAAAACGACTCGATATAATCAATCATTTTCATGTTCTGAAGACCTGTTTCCAGGACGTGGGTAACTTCCTCTTCTACTTGTTGAGCAGAAGCTCCGGGATAAAGCGTAACAACAATTGCGTTTTTCACTGTGAAATCCGGGTCTTCTAGTTGACCCAGTTTTAAAAAGCTATTGATGCCCCCGAATAGCAGAATCAACGTAACCATCCACGCGATTACGCCATTTCTCATAAAGAAGCCAGCGACGCCACCTCCAAGAGGTAATTGTGCGGTAGAATTACTCATAGACTAGATACCTCTTTGCTTAGTCCACTGACGCACCGTAGTGTTTTCAAGTAACGAGTGAACACCAGCAGCAGCGATAACATCGCCCGCAGCTAAACCACTCGTCACCTTAATACCTTGGTCTGTTAAGTCGCCAATAGTGACTAACTGTTGATTTACCTTCATTGTTTCCTGGTCAATTTTCCATACCGCGAACTGTTTTTTGGCGGGATCTACGTTTGGTGGAGAAAAAACTGACTCAACAGGTACGAGTGCATATGGATTTAAACCTTCTAACACTTGGTCAAGTTCAATTCTTACGTTCGCGGTCATTCCTGATACGACATTGATACCTTGCGGATTTTTCATCGTAAGTACCACATTGTACGAACGTGATTTCGGATCTGGTGTTTTATCCATCTCCTTAAATTCAGCGGTGAAAACCTTACTCTTGTGCGATGGCGAAGACGTAAATGTAATCTCTGGTTTATAGGAAGCAGCATTATTTTTAATACGGCTTAAGATTGACTCAGGCAATTGGAATGAAATGTCGATGCCATCTTGAGATTGAATATTGACGATTGGCTTCGATTGCGCCAACAGGTTTGGGATCATTTCGCGATTTTCTACATTAACCTTAGAAATTACACCATCGTAAGGTGCCGTCAGCACAGTGTATTTCAAGTTATTTTCAGCAGCATCTAATGAAGCTTTTGATAGTGCTAATTGAGCAGCGGCCATGTCGTAATCAGCTTGAGAAGTTAACTCTAGATTCAACATGCGCTCTTGGCGGTCAAACGTTTTTTGCGCCAAATCGTATGCGGCTTGTGCTTCGTTTACTTTAACTTTGAAATCTGTCGGATCAATTCGTGCGATAACATCGCCTTTTTCAACCGTTGAGCCCGCGACGACATTCACTTCAACAAGTTCACCACCTACTCGAAAAGCTAGGTCTGACTCCTCTGATGGAGCGACTAACGCAGGAAAGTTTTGAATATATTGGCTAGAAGCTGAGGTAATTGTAAAGAATTCAACAGGGCGCACGACTTCTCGCACAACCTCTTGTTTTTCCTCACCACACCCTACTAATCCGGCCATAGAGACAGCTACAAAAACAGCTGACAATAGTCTCGGTGTTGCTTTCATTTTTTACCTTCCAATTGTTTATTAAATAGTGTTAACGGCGCTAGGATAGGCTTTAAAACAACGCTATTCGAACCAATCGAGGTAAAAGTTTGTTATTTTTTGTAGGGTAGAATGGTGGCTAACTTTAACGTATCAAATGAAGTGTACAAACAACACGATGAAGGGTCTAAAAATTGTTACAAGATATGGCAAATGACGACATTAACATAGCGCTAACATCGCCATAAATAAAGGCTTACAGACGTAATTTACTTAAACACACAATGTTTTGTGTAGTCTGCTGCTTCGTTTGCAGTCCAATCACCTTTTGGCTTTTCATCCATCATTTTGCACCACTTTTCACTACCTACTTCAGGTGTACACGCAGCTAAAAAGATGACAGAGATCAATGTTAATACTCGCTTCATATCGCTTCCTTTAAATCGATTAACAGAAAGTAACGTAAGATAACACAATGTCTACGTGAAATATAACTTATCACCTATACTATTAAACATAATTAAAAATTACCTTTTTCTGCTCGTAAAACACTGAAACATAAAAATATTAAGGCTGTTATGAAAAAGATACCTTTGTCTATTCAAATCATTTTAGCGATTATACTAGGACTTAGTGGCGGACTGTATTTTACCGGCATGCCTGCAATTATTGGGCAAGTTGCAGATAGCTTTTTAGCATTGCTTCAGCTAACAGCTATTCCATATATTTCACTCTCAATTATCATTGGGGTTTGTCAACTTAATGCAAAAGAAGCCAAGTGGGCGTTACAACCTGCCCTACTTTCATTGTTATTGATTGCAGCCATCATTTTATTGTTTATTTTTAGCGCGCCGCTGGCTTTTCCAAATTGGCAAAATGCAGAATTTTACAGTGCTAATACAATCAATACACCGGAGCCAGTGTCACTGCTATCAATTTTCATTATCAAAAACCCTTTTGAGGCACTTGCCAACGCAAACATACCAGGTGTTGTTTTTTTCAGTTTCATCTTGGGAATAGGACTCATCCCGTTAAACAACAAACAATCATTAATTGGTACTCTCGAACAATTATTAGAGGGCATCACATACATCAATAAAATCGTTATGACGTGGTCACCCGTTGGTATCTTCTGTATTGCATATCGCGCCGTATCGAACTTAGAAGCTCAAACAATTGATGGACTTATCGTTTATCTTATCACCTCATTCTTGTTGGTCATGATGCTATGTTGGATCGTATTACCTGTCGTTATTTCGATGCTCACTCCGTTTAGTTATCAACAAATCATTAAAGCAACAAGATCTTCAATGATGGCAGCGTTTGCTACAGGGAGTTTCTTACTGGTCATTCCTAATTTAGTTGAGAAATCAAAAAGTCTTTTCCATCAGTTACATGGCAAGAATACTTCACTTGATAAAGTGCCTGGCATCGTTATCCCTATCTGTTTCAGCATTCCTGTTGGAGGCAAACTACTTGCCATGTTATTCCCTGTATTTGCGGCATGGTTTTCTGGGGCAAAAGTGGGTATTTCTGATTACTTTAATTTGATTGTTCAAGGAATACCTCAGCTGTTTTCCTCAACAACCGTCGCGATGCCGAAACTTCTTGAATCCTTTAACGTATCATCAGCGATGTTTGAGATGTTTTTGATTTCGGAAAACCTGCTAAATGGCAAACTGGTGGCGATGCTTTCTGTTATGAGTGCGTTTTGTTTAGTGCTCATGATCAGTTCTGCTGTGATAAGGAAAATACGACTCAATTTCAGTCGACTGTTAAGAGCAGGAATTCTCCTGCCAAGCTTAAGTATTTCGGTTTTCTTATTGTTACGCCTATCATTAGCCTCAATAGACCATCAATACCAAGGCTACGATAACTTTATCGATCGAGACTTAGTATTTAAGAATGTCCCTCATCGCATTTTAAAAGCCCCTGAAGCTAACACCGATGTCGATTTATCACAGTCAGTATTAACAAGAATTAATGAACGTGGCTTTTTGCGTGTAGGCTATTTTAGAGACGATTTACCTTATGCTTTTCACAACAAAGACGGCAAGTTAGTTGGTTTTGATATCTCCATTATGCATCACATTGCCAGTGATTTAGGCGTTGAACTTGAGTTTGTCCTAATTTTTCGGGACCAAGCAAAGCCCTTGTTAGATTCTGGCTATTTAGACATTACAACAGGCATTCCTGTCATCCCAGATAATATGGAAAACTATTCATTATCAATTCCTTACAGTGAGCAAACCGTAGCATTTATTGTTAAAGATGAACGTAGAAGTGAATTTACCAGTTGGCAAAATATTTTAAGTCGTGACGACTTAATCATTGGCGTTCCCGAAACATTTTTCTATAAAGATGCTATCGACAAACATTTCACACAAGGTAAAGCTTGGGAGATATCAACGCCAAGGTTATTTTTTAAGGAAAAGTACCAACATATTGATGGTATGTTATTCGGTGCTCCGTCCGCTTCTGGATGGAATTTGTTATACCCGGAATACACAGTTGTTGTGCCAACACCTAGGATTGCCCCATTAAGTTTGGCGTTTGCGCTAAATTCAGTGGACCATCAATTCGAACTTTATATCCGTAATTGGATTCTGATGAAGCAAAAGAATAAAACCATTGATAAGTTATTTAATTATTGGATTGCTGGAAACGCACCTATTGAGTTTTTAGCTATGCCACAAAGCACACAATAACATGATGTGTTCAAACAAATTATCACGTACAATAACAAACAACCAATAAAAGCTAAGCCATTGACAATGAAATATTTAATTTCTTTATTGAGTTTATTGATCTTAACAAGTTGTAGTAGCAACTACACCGTTTCTACTAACCTAGACAAAGAAAATTTCGAAAACTATTTTGCCGTTGGTAAAGTGAAAACATATCAAACAGCAAATGAATTACCGAAAGACAACGAGTTCGTAGCAATTGTAGAAGGCAGTTCTTGCCAAACTAAAGCTCACTTGGCTGAGCCAGATGAAGTTGACGCCAAAAACATGGCTAAACGTAAAGCGAATAAATTAGACGCCAACGCCATTATTTTTTCTGATTGTGTCGTTGTAGAGTCAACAGCTTGTGTTAAAGAAAAGCTCTGTTATGGTAAGGCCTATAAAGTGATCGTTAATGAGTGATCTTACTCCATCTGCATTAACCATTGAATATATTGGCAAAGCATACACTCCCTATAACGAAAAGTTTGCAATCCCCAGACAACCAGGCATTGTCACTCACGCATCTGGCCATATCGAGTTGTTTGACCAACAACAAGCCTCGCAAATGTTGCAAGGTATTGAGCAATATTCGCATATTTGGGTTATCTTTGGTTTTCATGCAACCGCTCCTCACGGGTGGAAGGCTATGGTACGCCCACCTAGACTCGGCGGTAACAAAAAAATGGGTGTATTAGCGACACGTTCTACCTATAGACCTAACCCGATTGGAATGTCCGTGGTGAAGCTCGATGGCATATCTCAGCGTGAAAGCAAGACGTTAATCAATATATCAGGGATGGATTTACTCAATGAAACCCCTATCATAGATATTAAGCCTTATGTCCCCTATGCCGATGCGTTAACAAACGCGACAAGCAGTTTTGCGCAGGAAGCGGATAGTACTATCAATGTTACTTTTTCAAGCACAGCGCTTAATGCTATTGAGCAATTTGATGCTCAACATAAAAATTTAAAAGCGTTAATCACTCAGGTATTGGCTCAAGATCCGCGTCCGGCTTATAAAAAAGACCAAGATGACAAAAAACGCTACGGAATGAATTTGTTTCAATTAAATATTACTTGGCACATGATAAACAAAACAACCGCGCATGTTTGCAATATAGAACCAGTCAACAATGAAAACTAATCCGTTAATTGAATTAATCGCTCTTGCTGCTATCTGGGGTGCTTCCTTTTTATTTATGCGTATCTCAAGCCCTGAATTTGGGCCTGTACTATTAATGGCATTAAGAACACTGATTGCGAGTATCGTATTGTTGCCTTTTTTGTTACTCAAAGGCCAAAAAAACGCCTTAACAGGCAAGTATAAAGACGTATTTTTTGTTGGAATGTTTAACACTGCCATTCCATTTGTTTTGTTTGGCTATGCAACACTTACCCTATCAGCAGGTGTCACGTCGGTACTCAATGCGACAACGCCAATGTTTGGTGTCCTTGTTGCGTTTTTATGGTTTAAAGAAAAGCCTGCAACAAGCAATGTCGTTGGACTTTTGGTTGGATTTATTGGCGTCTATTTGTTGATGTCTGATAAAACCGGTGGTGATTCAGTCACGGTAGTGCTTCCTACGCTCGCCGTGCTGCTGGCTACTTTCTGTTATGGGTTTTCAGCTAACTTAACTAAAGCCAGACTCTCGGGTATGGGTTCATTGGCACTAGCAACGGGAAGTCAGGTATCAGCAACACTCGTATTATTGCCGTTGAGTCTATTCTTCCTGCCTGAGAACAACATAAGTGACCATGCTGTTTATTCCGTGATTGTTCTTGGCGTTATTTGTACTGGGTTTGCTTACATTATATTCTTTAGACTGATTGCGGCTATGGGTCCAAACAATGCCATAACAGTCACCTACTTAATTCCAGTTTTTGGTATACTCTGGGGATATTTATTCTTAGAAGAGAACATAACTACGATGACCATTATTGGGTCTTTGACTATCCTGTTAGGTGTAGGATTAACAACGGGTGTATTAAGTCGTAAAGCGATAAAAAGCTGATAACAACTGCATAAAAAAAGGGGGTAAAGTCATAGAACTCTCCCCTTCCTTCACAAACAATAAACCAAGGCTATTTTTGTTTGTGCACCTTACCGTCTTTCATTACAAAATCGACATCTAATAACGCTTCAATATTCTTCAATGGGCTTTCATCATACGCCACAATGTCAGCGATTTTTCCAGATTCAATCGTGCCAAGGCTTGCTGACATGTCGATTAAATCTGCTGCATTAACCGTGGCAGATTTTAAAATATCACTATTTCTCATCCCCGCATTAGCCATCAATACCGCTTCACGAGCGTTAATACCATGTTTAGATACGCCTGAATCAGTACCAAACGCTATGTTGACGCCTGCTTCATATGAACGTTTGAAATTAGCAATCATATCTGCACCTACACGAATCGCCTTGGCCTTGATCGCATCAGACATAAAATTAGAGTTTTTTGCTAGATTTACAACCGTATCACCGGCGAGTAAAGTTGGCACAAGATAGGCACCATTTTCTTTAAATAATCGGATGCTTTCTTCATCGGCATAACTGCCATGCTCAATACTATCCACACCTGCGCGAAGTGCTGCGTTGATTCCTGCTGCTGCGTGAGCGTGACTTGTTACTTTACGACCTAAACCATGAGCCGTCTCAACAATTTCGACAAGCTCATCGTCCGTCATTTGCTGTCCTGTGCCTGTATTGGTATCAGATAGAACGCCCCCTGTCGATGTTATCTTAATGATATCTGCACCATATTTAATCGCATGACGTGTTGCACGACGACAATCATAAGGACCATCACAGATAGTTTTTGGGGTATATTTTTCAATAAGCTCTGCTTTCATACCGTCAACATCGCCATGGCCACCGGTAGCCGCCACCATAGAACCTGCAGCAATAACGCGCGGACCATTAACCCAACCTTTATCAATCGCATCGCGCAGTGCAAATATTTCTTCTGGATTTGCGCCTAGATCGCGAACCGTCGTAAATCCAGCATGCAATACTTTGTTAGCAAACATCGTACTTTTCATTGCGACATCTGCATTAGACATTCTTAGCGCTTCACTATCATTACTTGGACTTAACTCACCTTGTAAGTGGACATGCATATCCATTAAACCTGGCATAACAAACCGATCGGAGAGATCGATTAACTGTGCGTTCTTACCAAATTTAGTCGCCTCAGCATAACCTTTAACAACGTTAATGATTTTACCGTCCTTAATGACTACAGTCTGCTCCTTTAATGGCTTATCACCTGGCACTGCGAGTAATTCGCCCGCATGAATAACTGTTGTTTTAGCAACAACAGACGAACTGATAGCAAGAGCGATAATTGCTACGAGAGAAGGGATTGTTTTCATATTACCTCTTATTATTATCGGACACATATGTGAACTACAGTTCACTTTAACAAGATATAACCTTAATTTAAAATAATAGAGACAAAATAACAAAAAAGTCAGCTAAAAAGCTGACTTTTAATAAAACCCATGAAATTAGGTAACTAGTGCTGATGACCACCTACACCGTGCGCATGACCGTGCTCAATCTCTTCTTGCGTTGCTTCACGAACACCTTCTACTTTAATATCAAAGGTTAATGTTTTGCCCGATAAAGGATGATTTAAATCAACAGTAACCATAAAACGACCCGCTTTTACTACAGTTAACTGACGCTCACCTTGCTCCGTGTTTACTGTTGCTATCATGCCAGGCTTCCATACTTTAGCACCTTGCAAGTGCTTGACAGGTACACGTTGAATAGCATCTTCTTGGCGCTCACCGTACCCCTCTTCTGGCGTAACCGTAACTGAAAACTCGTCACCAGCTGCTTTGCCTTCAAGCGCCTTTTCGACACCAACGATCATATTTTTATGACCGTGCAAATAAGCAATAGGATCGCTATTGAAAGAAGACTCTACTTGCGTACCCTGTTCGTCGGTCAGTGTGTAATGAAACTGAACGACGCTATCTTTTGTGATATTCATCATATTTCCTAAATATAAACTTGCGCTAGCAAAAAAATTGGCGCAGATACTATCAAACTTACTCAAGCAAACCTAGTAGATTAGGGACTTTCCTGAAACTTAAACTGAGGCTCAAGCTGACTAATTCCCAGGCCACTGCCCTTTTTGACTTTAATTTGCACATTGATACGCTCTTTAAGTGCATCAACATGACTGATAATGCCGACCATTTTGCCACTTGCATTGAGACTATCTAGTGCATTCAATGCCATTTCCAACGTTTCATTATCAAGCGTACCAAAGCCTTCATCTAAAAAGAGTGAATCAATTGAGGTTTTGTTACTCACCAAGTCACTCAAGGCCAAGGCAAGCGCTAAACTTACAAGAAAGCTCTCACCACCAGATAATGTCGACGTATCCCTGACACTATCTGCTTGCCAAGTATCAATAACTTCTAGGGCGAGTGCATCGGTATCTTTGCGTTGCAGTTGGTAACGTCCGTCAAGGTAGCTTAATCGAAGATTTGCCAAATACACTAAGTTTTCTAACGTTAAACTTTGAGCAAAACGACGATATTTAGCACCATCTGCCGAGCCAATTAGGTAGTTTAAACGAGCGAGATCATCGACGATCTGCTGTTGTATTGATATTTTTTCAACTATGTCGGCTTGTTTTGCTTGCTCGGCTTGATGTTGTGCCAATTGTTGTTGGAGCTGACCAAGCGTGACTTGCAAGCTCTTTATTTTCGCTTGTTCATTAGCAAGCTTTTCTTCAACAACAACTAAATTTTCATTAGTTAAGGCTTTATCATTTAATTCTATAAGCTGACTTTCAATCGTTTTACAAACTTGCTGTGCATGTGTTATCGCGTCTTTTACCGACTGCATATCAGACTCTAATAACGCTAATTGTTCATCGGGAATTAACGCCTGTAAAAAACTCTGCTCATTATCAAAGTCACTATGTTTTAAGGCGGCTAACCACAGTTCATCAAGTTCATTACGCTTTAGTTCCAGCTCAGTAAACTGTTGCTTATTCGCTGTTACTTCACCTGTTAAATTACTGATTAATTGGTCTAGTTCGGTAATGGATTCATCAAGTTTTGTTTGACGTGACAACAACGCTTGTTTGTTAGCCTCAATTTCTGCTCGCTTCTGATCAACTGCCATATCACCAAGTAGACTAAATCTTTGCGTTTGCTTATTGGTTAGCTCTTCGTTTAGCGCGGTCATTTCTGAGCGATATTGATTAATTTGGACGTCAAACTGACTTAGCCGTTGCTCAATAAGCGCTTTTTCTTGTTCAACTTCCTTAGATCTTTTTTCTGCTTTCTGTGCTTGTTCCGACAGTGAACGATAATGTGCTAGCTGAGTGTTCGTTTGATTCACTAATGATTCAAGTGACTCAATATTGTTGACAGTGTTTAGGATGTTGAATGATTGCAGCTGTTCGCTTATTGCTTCAAATAGGCTGTTTATTTGAGCCAAGATATCCTGATATTGTTTATTCTGCCCACTTGCCTGCTCATGCAAATTATTCAGCTGTTGTTGAAGTAACTCTCGTTCATTTTGTTGATTAGCAAGCACTAAATCATGTTCATGCAACGCTTTTATCGCTACCTGCTGCTGTCCTTCGAGCTGTTTTATGACTTGTCCGGCAGTTTGCCATTGTTTAATTTCATCCTCAATTGATGCGATTTGCTGTTGATTTTGGTCTATCTGAGCGAGATCAGTTTTGAGCGCCAGCCCATCAGCGACCTCTGCCCATTGGTGGTTAACCATATCAATCTCATTAGCTAAGCCGTCTAATTGACGTTTATTCTGCGTTAACTGTTCCTCAAGTACAGCAATAGATTGACTCAACTGTTGTCCTTGTTGTTCAACAGCCTTCAGTTCTTGCTCCGTCTGCTCCAGCTTAACATGGTACTCATTGGTTGGCAGTTGCCCATAATCATCAATCGCTGGGTGCTCTTTTGAACCACATAAAGGGCAAGGCTCATGAGGCTGAAGCTGTTGGCGATAGTCACTCAATGCTTGAATTGTTTTTTGCTGTTCAACAATCAATTTAACATCTTTGTAGGTTGCCTGGACCTGCTTGTACTGCAGACGGCATTGATCACGAGTGTTTGAAAATTCTGTGTGCCTAGTCGTTAGCTCATGCTTTTCTTGCGTTAATCGAGACCGTTCAGTGTCCAACTTACGTTGGTTAGTCAATAGCTGCTTAGCTAATTCAACAACAGGGATTTTTGTTTGCGCTTGTTCTGCTAGTTGAAAGAAGGTTTCAGCGCAGTCTAGCTTGAAACTCTTTAGTTGCTGATTAATTGACTCATTTAGTTCAACGACGCGTTGCTGAAAGCTTTCCCTTTCTTGAACTTGCTTTTCCAGCTGAAGACCCATTTCAGTCATGTGCTGAGTTTGCTCTTTTACATGTTCAGCGTTTACTTGCTGTTCAGATGTAATACTGAGTAATTGCGTTTGCCACTGCCTAGCTTGCTCGAGATTTGCGCTCCACGACCCCACACGCTCGGAAAGTTGCTCGACATATGGGTTGGCCTCTACAAACGATTTGTATTCATTGGTGGTAACTTGTGCGCCTTCTATCGCCAGCTTTACACTTGTGGATTTAGCTAAATCCTCTGCCTTTTGCTGTTCTAACGTCATGATGTGTGAGTTGAAATCAGCCTTTTTATGCGTGAGTTGTGCAATGTCATGGTCTAACGGCACGACTTGCTCATTGAGCATGGAGACTTGTTCATCAAGCGATTTTTGTTGATTTGCGACATCCTGGACTAGCTCTGATTTTTGCTGATAAAGAGCCTGATGCTGTTGTTTGAGAGTCGAGTGCTGCTTGTCTTGCTCAACGATTTTTGTTTGCAGCGCAATATGTTGCTTCTTAACATCAACGAGCTGGTGATATTGTCCTTTTATTTGTTGTGCTGGTTTTGCCCGTTCAAGCAAGGCAAATTCTTGTTTTCTCTGTTCATAACGCTGCGTAGCTTGGTCATGCAAAGTAACTTCATGCTTTAGTTTTTGTTCTAGATCCGCTATTTGATTGAGCCATTGCTTTTGCGCCACCAGTTCATTAATACTTTTGGTCAATAATGTTTCACTGCCAACAGCATCACCAATAGCTTGCTCAAGCTCACCTAAAGCTTCGGGTGACAAGAGGTTCAACGTTGACTTATGGTGAGCTAATTTTTGTAACGCTTCGTTCTGCTCTTTGTGCTGCTCGAAAACTTGCTGGGAGATTTGACCATAAATTTCAGTACCCGTTAACTCTTCAAGTAATTCTGCGCGTTCATTAGCACTCGCGTTTAAAAATGCAGCAAATTGCCCTTGTGACAGCATCATAGATTTTGTAAAACGAGCAAAATCTAAACCCGTCAATTTTTCAATTTTCGCTCTCACTTGTGACGTTTTTTCCGCTAATATTTCACCTTCTTCGGTCGCTAGTTCAGCTTTTGCGTCAACTAAATTTCCTTCGGGATTATTCTTAGCACGTCGTTGTGACCAGAACGCCCTATACCTTTGTTCTTTTACCTCGAATGTCACTTCAGCCAAGCAGCTCGCAGTATGGCGTGTCATTATTTGATTTTGGCTTTTGGAAACCTTTTGGCGTGGTGTCTGATGGTATAAGGCCAAACAAATTGCATCGAGAATAGTTGTTTTACCTGCGCCTGTTGGCCCAGTAATCGCAAATAACGCGTCTTGATCAAAAGGTGCTTTACTAAAATCAATAAACCAATGGCCTTTAAGTGCATTTAGATTTTCAAATCGCAGTGAAATTATTTTCATGATTCCTCCTGCGTTTGTACTTTCTCAACCATTTGTTGGTATAGCACCGTCATTCGTTGATTCTGCTCCGCAGATACATCAGTACTGATATCCATATCACCTTCTTTAGCTAGACGTTGATTGAACACGTCGGATACATCTAGCTCCTCTAATACCACTTTTTCTCGTTTCTCCATCAACGCAATTCGTTGCGCTTTACTGCGACGCACACGCAAAACCTCAACCGGTAATTCCGATAGATGATTGTCGATTCGTTGCGCAATATCATGATGGTATTCGTCACTGTTTACTTCAATATCAAGCCAAACAGGCCGGTTTTTAAGTTCATCAAGTGGAATATCAAAAGACGCAATGACACTTAATACTTGGTTTTTTATATCTTCAACTGATTCGTTAAGCATGATGAGTTGTTGTGATGTTGGTACTTCAATTCGCTCCACTTCACATGTCTGGGAATCTACGTCAACGAGATGAACATACTTTTGTTGTTTCGCCTCGTCAAAAGATAATGCAATAGGAGAACCGCAATACCGAATACGTTCAGATTTCGCTACTTTTTGGCTTTGATGAATGTGACCAAGCGCTAAATAATCAAAATTTGGAAAACCATCAGCAGGAAAAGCATCTAATGTACCAATATATATATCCCTAACCGAATCACTAGTACTGGCGCCTACTGTAGTTAAATGCCCGGTACCTACAACTGGTAACGCGTTACTAGAAATGAGCGTTTTCGCTTGTTCAAAACAGGTCTGATAATGCGTCGCTATTGCTTGCTGTAAATGTCGCTGTTTTTCCTGTGCATTTTGACCAGCAACGCTTTTAACCACATCTCGTGGTCGAATAAATGGGATTGCACAAACCACGCCTAAAGGGTCACCCAAACTATTTTTTATCAAAATATTTTCTGGTTTATTGCCTTCAACATGGGTTACTACATGAGTGTTAAGGTGAGATAACACTTGTTTAGATTCACCCAACATCGCCGCTGAGTCATGATTCCCAGCAACAACTATTAACTGACAACCAATCTGATTCACTTTGGCAATAAAATCAAAGTACATTTCACGTGCGTAACTTGGTGGGTTTGCCGTATCGAAAATATCACCCGCAACTAAAATTACATCTGCGCTGACCTCTGTTGCTTGTTTAAGTAACCAAGTCAGAAATGCCTGATGTTCATTTGCTCTACTTTTACCGTAGAAATATTGACCTAAGTGCCAATCAGAAGTGTGAAGAAGTCGCATTTAAATTATCGAATTGTTTTTTCGAACATTCTACTGAATTTAATGACTGGACTTCAAATGAAATAGCTTGCGCAAACAATTAAGATGACTAATAGTTATGGTGTTACCAACAAGAGAAATTAGTTATGGATAATCAAATAGTTTGGGTCGATATGCCGGTTGTAAACTTAGATAGAGCAATAAAGTTTTACAGCGCGGTTTTAGGCAATGAAGTAAAGAAGGAGTCATTTAACGA
Organism: Thalassotalea loyana; assembly: GCF_030161435.1. Classification (GTDB taxonomy): domain Bacteria; phylum Pseudomonadota; class Gammaproteobacteria; order Enterobacterales; family Alteromonadaceae; genus Thalassotalea_G; species Thalassotalea_G loyana. The sequence continues at coordinate 293,083 of NZ_BSSV01000006.1, forward strand.
TTGTGCTTTCGGTCTGCTTCCACATGCGCAAACCAATGTATCAGGTTGTTTAGTTGAAATGGGTGAAGATCAAATTACTCAACAAGGCCCGTTGCTTTACTTTAATGTTAATGGCCGTATTGACGACGCAATCGAACAAGCAAAAACCTTTGGCGGTACGATTAATGAACCGCTAATGGATATGGGAGAACATGGAAAGCGTGTTGTTGTTATTGATAGTGAAGGCAATAGAATTGCTCTGCACAGTCAATAAGCAGCTCAATAAATTAAAAACAAATAATAATAAGAGAGAATAATATGTTTGACGTAAATTACTTGGCTGTACTAGTTGCAGCAGTTTCAAGCTTCATATTAGGTGGTCTGTGGTATTCGCCAGCATTATTTGGCAAAGCATGGATGAAGGAAACAGAATTTGATGAAGCGAAAGCAGGACATCCTGCAAAAGTGTTTGGTTTTGCTTTTATATTTTCATTTATCGCCGCGTTTTGTTTTGCGACAATTGTTGGTAATAACCCAGAACTTATGGTCGCCATTCATTATGCATTGATCGTCGGAGTAGGATTTGTAGCAATGAGCTTTGGCGTAAATTACCAGTTCAGCAATAAAAGTTGGACACTGCTCATCATTGATGGGGGCTATCATTTAGGACAGTTTTTGTTATTTGCGCTTGTTTATGTCTATTGGCCTAGCTAGCGATAAAACAAGGAGCTATATGCTCCTTTTTTTATACCTATAATCAGCTAAGGTGGCAATTCATCATTAATTAGTCTTTTTTTAATCGTATTTTTCATGTTACAAATAAGGCACTTAAAAGCTTTCTCAGGTGGTAATGTGGAATACAAACTAATTCAAAGCAGCGCGAAAAAACATATTGCACTCGTAGCACATGACAATATGAAGCCAGATCTTGTTGCGTGGTGTCAAAAGTATGTTGATAAACTAACCAATCACACATTGTATGCCACAGGTACTACAGGTAATTTATTGCAGTCGAAAACTGGATTAGAAATTACCGCCTTGATTAGCGGCCCACTAGGTGGTGACCAGCAAATTGGTGCTCTCATAACCGAGCAAAAAGTCGATATGATGATCTTTTTCTGGGACCCTTTAGAAGCGCAACCACATGATCCAGACGTAAAAGCACTGTTAAGATTGGCGGCAGTATGGAACATTCCAGTAGCTTGTAATCAAGCCTCGGCTGACTTTTTAATTACATCGAGTTTTTTCGATACAAGCTACGACAAGTCGGTACCCGATTATGACAAATATATCGCTGAGCGTACCTAGCACCTAGCACCCAGCGCGCAGTACAAAAAAAGCCAGTCATTTGACTGGCTTTTTTGATTCAGCATTGATTATTTAAATACAACTTCTTTGTTTGAACGAACGTACGTTCTCGTTTCTGGGGGAGTCCACTCCCCCTTTTTTAAATAGGATGTTGACACGGTAATTTTATCACCAAGTAACTGACTAGTAGACTTTACCTTTGTAATGCCGTTTTCGTTACCCGTAACGTCCTCATATGCAACGAACGTATGGTCATCTATTAGCTCAATACTGCCGTGCGTGTAAAAGTTAGCCGTTGTAAAGTAGTAAAACACTAGTGCTTTTTTATCATTGTCAAAAAATATGAGTGATTCACCACCATAGTCACCATTATTGATTGAGTGTAATGTTCGCAACGCTTTACCATTAAGTGCCCTCTCCCATTTTGACACGTCTATCACGGGTGGTTTACCTTCTGGAACAGGGAAACTAGATTCCCAGCTTCCTAAATAACCAGCGAACATTGCCAATTCCTTTGCAAATGGTTTTTCTTGCTGTTTATCATTTTCCTTGGCAAAGGCTGAAGATAAACTCAATAAAATAGACAGGGTGACTACACTGACTTTTAGTGTAATTTGCTTAATGATTTTCATTTTTTTGCTCTTGTTTTTTATCAATAGGTTCTGGTTGCGAGGCGACTTTACTCGCAGGCTCATCTCTAACATGGTCTATAACTACTGTAGCAGATATTTTGTCGTGGATAGCTTGTCGATTAGAATCCCAAAATACTTGCAGAAAGCCCAACATACCCGTTGCAATACCAGCGCCATAACCACCATAGCGGCCAAAACTATCCCATAAAGATAATGGTGTACCATCTAACTGTATAACTCGAATCCCAAGTAGCTTCTTACCCGGTGTTTGGCCACGCCATGCAGATGTGAATACGGTAAAATAAAATGCCGCCCAACCAAAACCTAATCCTAAATCTTGAATGAGTGCTTCAGCATATTTGACGATTGAGTATACCGGCTTACCTTCATTGTTGACTTGGGGCTCAGCTACAGAAACATTTGGCGCTTGTTCACTAGCAGGCTCCGTCTCTAATAATTGACTTTGAGTCAGTGTTTCATCAGGCAATAAATGTTCTTTATGATAGTTAATTAAATATTGTGTAAGCTGCTCTTTGTTTTCTTCTTTTAAGATTGTATGTTGAGTTAACTCACCATACAAACTTTCTAACACACTTGGTTTAAACGGAATACCTGCCAACAAATCGAGCTTAGGTGGTATTTCTTCTTGCCAACATGACAATGTCATGCAATCACTGTTTTTAATTGTCGCTGCTACGCTGGCGGTGGTTGCCGTAAAGACAATGGCTTGCTCTGCTGAGAGTTCTTTGTCAGCTGCAAGCAATGGTTCAGTGTTGACGGCTGGCTCATCTACATTATTGTTATACGGGTCAATAATCGCAGGCAAAATCGACATTAATGCAATAAACAAACAAATCGCCGATAGCCAGCGCGCAAGTCGCCTTCGCTTTCTACCCGTCGTTTTATTTTCAGGGTTCATTTTCTCAAAAAATTGTGTTTTTGATACGCGATAAAATGTAATTGAGAGGAAAATGGCGAGTAACTCACCTGGGGCATCACTAAGCAAGGCAACAATAAACAGGTCAACGAGCAACGCAATGAGTCTGCGAGAGGGAGTTGCTAGCGACAACCCAAATAAAGATTGGTCAATCTTAAAAGCAAACGGAGTTAATACCTTCATCGTGTCATTCTTAGACAATATAGCCTCATGTGACACTTGTTCGTCTTTGAGTGGATGATCTTTTTTATTGTTATCGATATCGTCCATATAAATCCTTTTGATATTTTTGTTAAACTGCAGGTTTTCAGACGGCGCTGCTCCAGTATTTCTACCTTAGCTTTTGGAGATGCTTACCGCCTTTTTACGTAAAGGGTTAACTACAACAGTTTTTTAATTCCTTGCGTTAAACCCGCAACCGTTAACCCGAACATACGCTGCTCAAAAATCTCGTTAATAATACCTATCGAATGATAATAGCGCCAAGCCTCTTCTGGTTGAGGGTTAAGCCAAATAGCTTTATCAAAGTGCTCTAATACTCGTCTTAACCAAACTTCACCAGATTCTTGGTTCCAATGTTCAACACTACCGCCTGGATAGGTTATTTCATAGGGCCCCATTGTTGCATCACCAACAAAAATCACCTTATAGTCAGACGAGTACTTATGTAGCACGTCATACAAATCAATCGTTTCTGTGCGTCGTCGTTGGTTGTTTTGCCAAACCTTTTCGTAGACACAATTATGGAAATAAAAGAATTCAAGGTGTTTAAATTCCGTATGAACGGCACTAAAAAGCTGCTCACAAATCTTAATATGGTCATCCATCGAACCACCAATATCAAAGAACATTAACAGTTTTACCGCATTGTGGCGCTCAGGCTTCATTTTTAAGTCAAGATACCCTGCGTTCTTTGCAGTCGCTGAAATCGTATCATCCATATCAAGCTCTTCACTTGCTCCTGTTCGAGCAAACTGCCTGAGTTTTCTTAGCGCAACTTTTAGATTACGCGTCCCTATTTCAACTTCATGATCAAGGTTTTTAAACTCCCGCTTGTCCCAGACTTTCGCTGCTCGTCGATGTCGCGACTCTTTTTGACCTATACGAACACCTTCAGGGTTATAACCATAAGCGCCAAACGGTGATGTACCACCAGTACCTATCCACTTGTTACCTCCTTGATGGCGCTTCTCTTGTTCTTTGAGTCTCTCTTGTAACGTTTCCATGAGTTTTTCAAAGCCACCTAGTGCTTCAATCTGCTCTTTTTCTTCATCCGTTAAGAGCTTTTCCATTTGTTTTTCTAGCCATGATTGCGGGATTTCAGACAGATCTAATTCTAACGATTCGACGCCTTCAAAATAATCAGCAAACGCACGATCAAACCGGTCATAAAATCGCTCATCTTTGACTAAAATGGCACGGCTTAAGGAGTAAAACCCATTTAAATCAGCAAATACTAGGTGTTGCTCTAGGGCACGCAATAAATCAAGCAACTCACGCAAAGTACACGGAACTTTGTATTCGCGAAGTTTAAAGAAAAAACTAATCAGCATTGTTTAGCGACCAGCACGCTGTAAAAACGCAAGTTTTTCAAACAAATGGACGTCCTGCTCATTTTTCAATAGCGCACCATGTAATGGTGGAATCACCTTGCTTTGTCGTTTTTCTTTTATTAATTCCGGGTCGATATCTTCAGCAAGCAATAATTTTAACCAATCAATTAATTCCGATGTAGAAGGCTTTTTCTTTAATCCCGGAATTTCACGTAAGTCGAAAAACATCGCAAGTGCTTCATCGAGTAAATCCTTCTTGATCGTTGGAAAGTGAACGTCAACAATCGCCTGCATTTGTTCTGCATCAGGAAACTTAATGTAGTGGAAGAAGCAGCGGCGCAAAAATGCATCAGGTAATTCTTTTTCATTGTTAGAGGTAATGATGACTATCGGGCGCTGAGTCGCTACCACTTTTTCTTGAGTTTCATAAACAAAAAACTCCATCTTATCGAGCTCTTGTAATAAATCATTAGGAAACTCTATATCGGCTTTATCTATCTCATCAATCAGCAAAACTGGACGTTTATCTTGCGTGAACGCATGCCAAAGTTTGCCTTTAACAATATAGTTTGCAATGTCATGCACTTTATCATCACCAAGTTGGCTATCTCGTAAACGAGACACGGCATCATATTCGTATAAACCTTGCTGGGCTTTCGTCGTTGATTTGATATGCCATTGAATCAGTTCAGTGCCTAAGCTTTCAGCCAACTCTTCAGCTAACATTGTTTTACCTGTGCCCGGCTCGCCTTTAATTAGCAATGGGCGTTCTAAATGAATTGCTGCGTTTACTGCAAGTTGAAGATCGTCTGATGCAATGTAATTGCTTGTGCCCTTAAATGCTGTCATGAGTATTGATACACCTTAATTTATTGGATTTGTGATACATTTCGTTTCCCTTATAACTTTTTTATCTATATGTTATAACGAAATATCACTTCTTTTTATTTATATAGAAGCTAATCTTAACGAGTTAAGAAAAATATTCCATAGGATTTGAAATGGCGAGCATATACCAAGACAATTCGACATCTATCGGCAAAACGCCGTTAGTTAAATTAAACCGTGTAACAGGTGGCAACGTTTACGCAAAAATTGAAGCACGCAACCCAAGCTTCTCAGTGAAGTGCCGCATCGGCGCTAACATGATTTGGGACGCAGAAAAACGCGGCGTATTAACCGAAGGTAAAGAAATCATTGAACCTACCAGTGGTAATACAGGTATTGCATTAGCTTTCGTAGCTGCGGCACGCGGTTATGCGATCACGCTTACAATGCCAAATACCATGAGCCTTGAACGTCGTAAGCTTTTGGCCGCTTTAGGTGCGAAATTAGAGCTTACTGAAGGTGCTAAAGGTATGAAAGGCGCGATTGAAAAGGCAAAAGAGATTGCGGACTCTGATGAGAAATACGTATTACTTGGCCAATTCGATAACCCAGCGAACCCAGAAATTCATGAGCAAACAACTGGTCCTGAAATTTGGGAAGATACTGAAGGTAACATTGATATTTTCGTAGCGGGCGTAGGTACTGGTGGTACAATTACTGGTGTTAGTCGTTACATCAAAAACACCCAAGGTAAAGCGATTGAATCAATTGCTGTTGAACCAACAGACTCACCTGTCATTAGCCAAACATTAGCTGGTGAAGAAGTAAAACCAGGTCCTCATAAGATCCAAGGCATTGGTGCTGGCTTTATTCCAGGTAACCTTGACTTAGATGTTATCGATGGTGTTGAGCAAGTATCAAACGAAGACGCGATGGAAATGGCGCACTTATTAATGCGTGAAGAAGGCATTTTAGCTGGTATTTCTTCTGGTGCTGCTGTTGTTGCAGCAAAACGTCTTGCAGAGAAGCCAGGCAATGAAGATAAAAACATTGTTGTAATATTACCAAGCTCTGCTGAGCGTTACTTATCAAGCCCACTTTTCTCTGATTCATTCAGTGAAAAAGAACTTGTTCAATAAGTTACACTAGCTTTGTAACTTTCGTTGAAAAAAGCACCATCTGGTGCTTTTTTTATAACTTATCCCCCGTAAAAACCTTTTTATTTATAAAAAATTAGTTATCATGAATTTAAATGGATGTAATTTAAAACAGATAAACCTCATGAAGACCTTTGCAAAAATAACGTTACTTTTATTTTCTATTTTTTTACTTGGCTGTGAAAGCGAACAAGATATTACGGAAATAAAGAACCCTGAAATTGTTGCAGTTGAATTTTTTAATGCGCTTTATAACGAACGCAACGTTAAGAAAGCAGCAAGTGTGTGCAGTCCTAAACTAGCACGCATTATTTTACACTATCATTCGCCAGAAGCCGTGGCTCGTCACCTTTTTAATATGCAATATGATGAAGTTAAAGTGACGCCAGATGACAGTGGTGTAAAAGTTCGTGAGCAATTTAATGAGAAAGCGAACGTTACACTGTATTTTGACGGTAAATATAACGATGAAAAACACCGTGACGTTAAACGAGTTGCAATGTTGCAAGTGAACGGAAAATGGGTAATTGATAAAATTCTAAAAGATCCATTCTAATCATATGATGAATTAAAAAAGCCCTTAGCCAAGCAGTTGACTAAGGGCTTTTTTTCATCTCAGTTACTAGAATCAAACTACGTCGATAATAGCCTTCAACGCACTTACGTGAGCATTAAAACTCACCAGTCCATTTGATGTAATTGCCACCCAAGTTTTTGGGCGACCATTGTGAGTCCGCTTCTTTAACGAAATATACCCAGCACTTTCTAAAGCTTTCAAATGCTTAGATAATACCGAATCACTTACCTCAAGCCGCTCCTTGATTAGCTTAAAGTCAAGCTCAGCGCTTGTCGCCAGTAACGCACATATTTGCAGTCTGTTTGGCGCATGAATAACGGGATCAAGTGTTGCCATCAGTATGCTCTTTCACTTCGATTTCACCTGTTGGGTATTTGTGTTGCAACCAGAAAAATGTCACTGCTGCTAAAAAAGAACAAACGTGTGGAGACCACTCGATACCATATTCCGTTCTTAAGTATCGGCCGCCAAACGCTAAAATTACAAAAACAAATGCCGCTATCACATTGAGCTTTTCAGACTGGCTCGATTTAGGTAAAAAGCCGATACGTATGCCCTGCAATCTGTATGTATATATGTATAGCGCCGTCGTTAATCCAAACATAATAGCACCGATCCACATGGCTAACGCCCACATGTTCTCATGCTCGGTCATTCCATAGCCAAAGAATATTGCCGCGAAGCTAATACTCATTACAAGCCTAATCCAGACCGAGGGTGTAGAATCGCTCAACAACGCCTGTTGTGTGTTATCAAGCAGATTTAGGGCTTCTTTAGCTTCGGAAGCTGATGTTTTATTGTCATTCATAACTATTCCCTTACTTTCCATAACGGAAAGTAAGTATAAGCCATAACTTTCCATATTGGCAAGTTATAATTTTCCACATTGGAAAGTCGTTATTTTGCGAACACTTTACCTTCTCGACGAGGGTCTGCTCCACCAACAAGTTTGTTATTTTCGACAGCGATAGCTTGGATACCTGAATTCAAACTTCTGACCATCACTTTATGGCCCATTTTTTCGAGGGCTGACTTTAATCCTTCAACTTCAGTTCCCTGCTCCAATGTTGTGAGCTTGTTACGATTAGTCACACGAGGCAGGTTAATCGCTTCTTGTGGTGTTAACTGCCAATCAAGAATACCGATCATAGACTGAGCAACATAATTGATAATACGACTACCACCAGGTGAACCAATAGCAAGCTTAAGACTACCGTCATTGTTAAACACCATCATAGGAGCCATTGAACTACGTGGACGTTTGTTACCTTCAACACGATTGGCCACCCATTTACCGTCTCTCTTAGGTGATAGCGCGAAGTCTGTCAGTTGATTGTTTAAAATAAAACCATTAACCATCAATGCTGAACCAAAAGCCATTTCAATTGAGCTAGTCATCGAAATAGCATTGCCGTCAGCATCTACAACGACAATATGGCTGGTAGAAGGAAGTTCAAAGCTGTCATTATTAGCAAATGCAAACGCCCCTTTCGGTTCACCAGCTTGCGCTTTCCCCATATCCTTTTCTCTACTTATCAATTGCGCGCGATCATTAATATATTTAGGATCCAATAAACCATCAATTGGCATAGTTACGAAAGCAGGATCTGCAACATATTTATCACGATCTGCAAAAGCTAAGCGAGAGCTTTGGGTAAATAGGTGGACTGCCTCCAATGAATTTGGCTCAAGCTTTTCCATCTCAAAGCTTTGAAGGAGCGCTAACATTTGCACAACAGCAATACCACCGGAGCTTGGTGGCGCCATACCACAGACTTTAAATTGACGATAAGGTCCACAAACAGCAGGCTGTTCAATCGGTTTATACCGCTGCATATCTTTTAATGTTAAACGCCCTGGCTCAATTGCTGCATTTTGCACTTTATTGACAATATCGCGAGCTATCCAACCATGATAGAAGGCGTCAGTGCCATCTTTAGCCAGCGACTTGAACACCTTTGCCAATGGTTTGTTAACAAGTATGTCACCCGCTTTAATTACTTCGCCATTTGGAAAAAAATAATTTGATATTTCAGGTAATTGTGTAATTCCAGGGTTAAATTTCATCTCAACTAATTTAGCAAGACGTGGAGAGACAACAAAGCCGTTGTCTGCTAAAGAAATTGCATCATCAAATAGCGCATTCCAAGGTAACTTTCCATGTTGTTCATGTGCCTGCTTTAGCGCTGCTAAAACGCCAGGGACACCTACCGAACGGCCACCTACTACAGCCTCTATCCAACGGACTGGTTTACCGTCTTTACCAATAAATAAATCAGGTGTCGCTGACTGTGGAGCTGTTTCTCGGCCATCAAATGTTGTCAACGCTCTCTGCTTGCCGTCAAAATGCAAAATAAACGCACCACCACCTATACCTGAGGACTGTGGTTCAACTAACGTTAATACCATTTGCACAGCGATTGCCGCATCGATAGCACTGCCTCCTCGAGCTAAGATGTTTTTCCCAGCTTCACTGGCATATGGATTTGCCGCAGCAACCATATATTCAGAGCCAATAACGCCTTGCTTTTGTTCATAGCCCGTTGCTGCTTCAGGTTCTCTTACTTCCCTTACTAGAGGATCTTTTGCCCACGTATTGACGGACAATAACGAGATAAGAAGTATTGAAGACTTTACGCTTAACTTTTTGTTAATTTTTACTGACATAACTGACTATTCACTTGTTCCATTTGAATGATGTTGTTTTGGGGTAAACGATAACTGAAACTGATTAAATTTAATAAAGTTTTCAATCATTGGTTGATACTTTGCCTGATTTTGCTCCAACATTGCAAGTGCATGAACACATGCTTCAAAGCTTGATAGCGCCTGCTTTTTCTTTGTTTTTCTAATCTGATAAAAACACTCAATATCATCGGGCAGTGCTAAGCTTGGTAATTGTTGAAGATTATGTGATAACTGGAACATACGATACGCCTTTTTCCATGTCCCATCGATAATAATTAATCCCACCGCATCACGCCATGGCATTGGTATATCACTACCTTCAACTAATTGCAGAGTATGAGCATGCTCGTTGGGATACAACAAAAAGCAAGGTGAATTTTTAGCAATAAACGCTGCAACACTCTCGTTGGCAGAAAAATCTTCCCCAATCTCGACTTCAATATTACTCATAGAACTCGCTAACAAACCAACCGTGCCTTTGGTTTGTTTAACTTCGGTTGGGTGTTGTAATACTAAAACGTTAATATTGTTATCTACATCACAGGTAAATTGACAAATACAGGCTCTTTTGGGCCGGTGACAAGATTTACAGTAGGCTCTTTTAGCCTGTTCAGGAATTTTTTCTTTCATAATAGGAGTTGGATTATGTTATCTCTCTATTGTATGCCCTAACAAAATGACTGTTAAGCAAAACCTATCGATAACAAGAAAGAGGTCTGTTGAACATTTGCGTTTGTTGACCAGATTGATATTCTACGCCATATGCTCAAATAAAAATAACAATAGACTATGAATTCATTGGCGTCGTTACCGCTAAAGCCATCACAATGGTGCATACCATTAGTAATTACCATAGCAGCACTTTGCTGTTATTTTTTCGAAGAAAACTTATTTCAAACAGTTGGTTATTATCACTCAAAAATAACAAATGGTGAGGTTTGGCGACTGCTTTCAGGTCACTTTTTTCATTCTAATAAAAATCACCTCATTATGAACCTGTTAGGGTTATGGTGCTTGTGGTTGCTCCATGGCGACTATTATCGCTATATGAATATGATATTGGTGTACCTAGTTACTGCTATATCTACCGCGCTTGGGATGTATTTTGTTAACCCTGACATCGAGATATACGTCGGTCTATCAGGCGTTTTGCATGGTGTACTTATTTGGGGTGCCCTAAAAGACATTCAACACAAATACAACATGGGCTATTTATTACTATTTGCGACGATAGGAAAAATAGGCTTTGAACAGCATTTTGGTGCCAGCGGTGATGTGGTTGAGCTCATCGAAATGAATGTCGCAATTAATGCTCACTTGTTTGGTGCTATTGGTGGAGGCATCGCTTTCTTTATCGAGTTTTTCTATACAAAACTAAATAAAAAAGCCACCTAATTAGGTGGCTTTAGCATCAGTTATAATGTGTTTTCAAATAACTTATAGATTCGACGATATTCATCTAACCAAGAGCTAGGTTGCACAAAGCCATGTGGCTCTACAGGATAAATAGCTGTCTCAAAGTCTTGTTTCTCTAACTCAATTAACCGCTGAACTAGACGAACACTGTCTTGAAAGAATACGTTGTCATCCACCATAGGTGCATTGATCAGTAACGGTTTATTTAAACCTTCAGCAAAATAAATCGGCGAGCTTCGCTCGTAAGCAATTTTATCATCTTCAGGCGTATTCAAAATATTAGACGTGTAGCCATGGTTGTAATATGCCCAATCTGATACTAAGCGTAATGCTGAACCTGATTGGAAGGTTTCTGGCTCGTTAAATAACGCCATTAACGTCAAGAAGCCACCGTATGAACCACCATAAGTACCAATGCGATTTCGATCGACATTAGCGTTTTCAACTAACCATTCAACACCGTCTAGCATGTCTTGTACTTCAGGCTTACCCATATGGCGGTAAATTGCTGTACGCCAATCTCTTCCGTAACCTTTTGAGGCACGAAAATCCATATCGATAACTACATAGCCTTGCTGTGCCAGCATAGAGTGAAACATGTATTCTCTGAAATAACCTGACCAACCTAAGTGTGAGTTTTGTAAGTAACCTGCGCCATGGTTAAACATAACCGCACGATGCTTTTCAGTCGTTTGGCTGTGGTTTTTCGGCAAATATACGCGAGAATATACAGGCTCGTCTTGATGTGACGATGGCACAGCAACAATTGATGGCGCAGTAAACGGCATCGACTTAAACTCATCTGAAACGGTATACGTTATTTGCTCTGGTTCTGCTTTGTTTGCAATATCGATGACAAAAAGCTCTGGTGGCATTGTAACGGTTGAATGTTCGATAAGTAATTTGCTCTCATCTGGACTCAACGAATAATCGTTCATACCGCCCATATCAGTTAACGCTTGAATGTCACCGCCAGCCGTTGATACTTTGTATATTTCGTAAATACCAGGATGCTTCACATTTGCTTTGAAGTAAATTTCGTTCTCATCACGGCTTAACGTTAAATCACTCACCTCAAAGCGACCTGACGTAATTTGTTTAGCCTTACCTTTGAGCGACTTTGTATATAAATGAGAATAACCAGATTCTTCAGATAAGAAATATAGGGTATTCGTGTTATCAAGCCAGCCAAATTCATTAAAGGTGTAATTTATCCATGCTTCATCATGCAAGCGATGCTGGTGAGTTAATTTGTTCTGCAATAAATCAACGGTTGCTATCCAACGATCTTTGTTATCCCAAGCTTCAAGCATCACAGCAACTTGATTACCATCGTCTTGCCACTTAATCGGATCCCATGTGCGCATTACGTGAATGTTGCGAGGTTCATTTTTTGACTCGTAGGTTTTACCTTCACGTTTATAATTTTCTTCACGAACGCTTGCTAATACGTCTTCATCATAGCCAGGTAATTGATCGTAACTTAATGGAAATTTCAGCCCCGACTTCAAATCAAGTAAGAAGAGCTTCTCTTTATATTTTCGATTATCGGCAACACGATGACGAACTTTTTCAGCGTCGATATTCCCGTCACTTGAAATATAATTAGGCATAATATCGGTTTTAGAGCGCGTTGAACCCGCCTTAGCAATACTTACGATCATTTTATCACCCTTCGGGGATAAGCTTGCGTAGACAACACGGTTACCATTGCCAAAATAGAACTCAGTCGTTGTGATTGTCCCATTTTGAGCTTTTAGTTTATCAGCTTGCTCTGCTCGTAAATTGTTGTTGCGCTTTTGCAACGCCAGATAGTCAATCAACTCACGATTTTCTTGAGCAATATAACTCAAGCTTTCTTCACCGCTTGGCGCTTTAGACATGACTAAGCTAGCTAATTCAATGATTCGGTTTTGCTCGATATTGTGTTGGAAAAATTTATCACCCACTCGATATGCAACATCACCATTTGCCAAGAACATCGCATTACGTTCTGTCGCCGATGTGTAGGTAAGTTGCTGAACTTTTTGAGTAGCAACATCTTTTACAAAAACGTTACCGCTAAATGTATATACTTCGTGTGTGCCAGCTTTATTTAATTGCGCAAATCGATCAGACGCAATGTGCATTTGCGCCATTTTTACCGCTTGTGCCCCGGCTTGGCTCGACAACGACTGCTGATACAAGTCTCTTAACGGGTTACCTTCACGTTTTTGCTTAAATAACACAGTGTTTGAATCATCACCCCAATACCAAGACTCAGGCGAGCGCCCCATCCAATCAGGATCCGACATGATCTTTTCTAGCGTAATGACTTTTTCACCATTCGCTAAATAAGCAGACGTTTGGCTTGGTGATACGGTGTCAACAACGGCAATTGTTACCGGTTTGCTTTGCTCTGGAATATTGGGCGCAGAGGTTGATGCACAAGCAGTGAGCGACACAGTTATCGCAAGTGATAGTAATTGTTGCTTCATAATTGGTACTTTTTATAAATCGAAAAATTGCATTTATTCATGTTTTAACGCTTTATCTTATGTACTCAATTCGAGAGTGCAAGCCAAATAGCGATATTTTACGACCAAAAGCGCTCAAATCGCGGTCAAAACGTTTCATTAACAAACGGTTTTTCTTCATCAATAAAAGGCTCTGCTTTAGCTTCATAATTTTGTTATAATTCCGCCCCTTTAAACATTGGCTACACTAAACATAGTGCGCACCACATTGGCGATTAAGGCAAGTTAATGATCCCATTACCAAAAACAACACTATTTGAATATCCAAAATATTGGGCAGAATGTTATGGCACAGCGCCATTTCTGCCGATGTCTCGAGCTGAGATGGATGAATTAGGTTGGGACAGCTGTGACATCATTTTGGTCACGGGTGATGCGTATGTAGATCACCCAAGTTTTGGTATGGCCGTTATTGGCCGAATGCTTGAATCTCAAGGGTTTCGAGTAGGTATTATTGCGCAACCAGATTGGCAGTCAAAAGATGCCTTTATGGAGCTTGGTAAACCTAATTTATATTTTGGCGTAACGGCCGGTAACATGGACTCAATGATTAACCGTTATACGGCAGAGCGCAGAATTAGACACGATGATGCATATACACCGAACAACGAAGGAGGTAAACGCCCTGACCGTGCAGTATTAGTATATTCTCAACGTTGTAAAGAAGCATATAAAGATGTGCCTGTAGTGATTGGTGGAATTGAAGCAAGTTTGCGCCGTATAGCGCACTTTGATTATTGGTCGGAAAAGGTACGTCGTTCAATCTTGTTTGATGCGAAAGCCGATATCTTGATTTATGGTAACGCCGAACGCCCACTGGTAGAAGTAAGTCATCGAATTGCTCGTGGTGAAGACGTTAAAGAAATTACCGATGTTCGAGGAACAGCTTTTTTAGCTAAGCAACCATTGGCAGGTTGGCATGGCATCGATTCTCGCAACATAGATAAACCAGGCAAAATTGATCCCATCATTAGTCCTTATCAAGAAATCACACCAACAACCTGTGATGAAAATAAAGAAGATGATATCGCTAAAGACGTCAGCAAAACGGCACAGCCAATTCAAATAGCCGACTATCGCAATAAATCTTGGCAAGACAAAAAGAAGCCATGGCTGACCACCTATATTAATTTACCGACGTACGAGCAAGTTAAAGACAATAAGGTTTTGTATGCTCATGCCTCAAGTATTTTCCATCAAGAAGTAAACCCAGGTTCAGCCAAGCCTTTGGTGCAGAAACACGGTGATAGAATTATCTGGCTAAACCCACCTGCTTATCCTTTGAGTGAAGCAGAAATGGATGGCGTGTTTGGTCTACCCTATCAACGTGTACCACACCCAGTATATGGCGACGCGAAAATTCCAGCCTACGACATGATAAAAACCTCGATTAATATTATGCGAGGCTGCTTTGGTGGTTGTACTTTTTGTTCAATAACAGAGCATGAAGGACGCATTATTCAGAGCCGTTCTGAAGAAAGTATCCTGCAAGAAATTGAAGATATTAAAGAAAAAGTTCCTGGCTTTACGGGTGTAATATCTGATCTTGGAGGCCCAACGGCCAACATGTATCAGTTGAACTGTAAGAGTCCTAAAGCACAGGCTACTTGTCGCAAGCCATCTTGTGTTTGGCCGACAATATGTGGCCACTTAGATACTGACCACACGCCGACAATCAACCTATATCGTAAAGCACGTAACGTTAAAGGTATTAAAAAAGTGCTCATCGCATCGGGTGTTCGTTACGATTTAGCTGTTGAAGATCCGGAGTACGTTAAAGAGCTCGCCACCCATCATGTTGGCGGTTATTTAAAAATTGCACCCGAACATACCGAAGAAGGTCCATTAAATAAAATGATGAAACCAGGTATGGGGAGTTATCACGCATTTAAAGAATTATTCGATAAATACTCACGCCAAGCGGGTAAAAAACAGTTTTTAATTCCTTATTTCATATCTGCACATCCAGGGACAACGGATATGGATATGATTAATCTCGCGCTGTGGCTAAAGGAAAATGATTTTAAACTTGATCAAGTACAAAACTTCTATCCGTCACCACTTGCTAACGCGACAACCTTATATCACACAGAGATTAACTCGCTGAAAAATGTAAAACGCAATTCAGATACAGTTCCTGTACCTAAAGGTGGACGACAACGTCGATTACATAAAGCGATTTTGCGATACCATGATCCAGCGAACTGGCCAATTATCCGAGAAGCACTAACAAAAATGGGCTTAGCGAGAAAATTGATTGGCTCGAAGCCAGGATGCTTAGTACCCGCAGAAAGTAAGAATGAAGGGAATTACCAGCATTATAAAAAAGGTGGTAAGGGCAAAAACAATGCGCAAGGCTTCAAAAAAGGTGAAGGCGTTAAACGCAGTAATGATAGCCGTAGCAACAACCGTGGCAAAAAGGGCCTAACCCGCTTTAGTGACAATCAATTTACCAAACCGAAAAAGCGCAAGTAAATCACAGTTGCAAACCAGCGACTTCAATGAAGCTGGTTTGCACTTAAAAATGTTTCTTTTTCAACACCCTTTGAGTTAATTATCTTAGCGGCAATGATATCGCCTTGTTTGTTTAAGACATGCAGTTGAGCATGGTTTTTTCCAACAGTCATGTTTCGCTCTGCTGCCGCAAGCCTTGGGTTAGAAACTATCTGTTCAAACTGCGTTTTGCTAATTTTATACATAAACTAAACGCCCCTTTTACAAAATCACGAAGTTATTTAATACCCGGTTAAAGATATACACCTCCTCTGTAACTAACTGTTATTTGGCTAAAGAAATTTGTAATGCGTCATATTACATATATTTAAAGTGACGTTAGCTATGCAACTGGTTATAATCGCGCCCAATTTTATTGTTCATATTGGATCATTCATGCTCGCAGCAAATAACATTACTCAGCAGTTTGGCGCAAAGCCACTTTTCGAGAACATCAGCCAAAAATTTGGTGGCGGTAACCGTTATGGTTTAATCGGTGCCAACGGTTGTGGTAAGTCAACATTCATGAAAATTTTAGGTGGTGACTTAGAACAAACCTCAGGTAATGTGAGCTTAGATCCTAACGAACGTATTGGTAAACTGCGCCAAGACCAGTTCGCTTTTGAAGAGTACTCTGTAGTTGATACCGTAATCATGGGCCATACAGAGTTATGGGCGGTTAAAGAGGAGCGTGACCGCATATATGCATTGCCTGAAATGAGTGAAGAAGAAGGTATGCGTGTAGGTGACTTGGAATCACAATACGCTGAAATGGATGGTTATAGCGCCGAAAGTCGTGCTGGCGAACTCCTTATGGGTGTTGGCATTCCAGTAGAGCAACATTACGGCAAAATGAGTGAAGTTGCACCTGGTTGGAAATTACGTGTGCTTCTTGCTCAAGCACTATTCTCAAACCCAGACATTCTCTTATTAGATGAACCTACCAACAACTTGGATATTCATACCATTAAGTGGCTAGAAGATACATTAAATGAACGTGATTCAACGATGATTATCATTTCCCATGACCGTCACTTCTTAAACAGTGTCTGTACTCATATGGCGGATTTAGACTACGGTGAATTACGTGTATATCCAGGTAACTACGATGAATATATGCTCGCGGCGACACAAGCACGTGCTCGTTTACTAGCAGATAACGCGAAAAAGAAAGCGCAAATAGCTGAATTACAATCGTTCGTTGCTCGCTTTAGTGCAAACGCGTCAAAAGCCAAACAAGCAACGTCACGCGCTAAGCAAATTGACAAAATTCAGCTGGATGAAGTAAAGGCATCAAGTCGTGTAAACCCATTCATTCGCTTTGAACAAGAGAAGAAACTTTTCAGAAACGTACTTGAAATTGAAAACGTTAATCAGGCGTATGAGGCTGACACACCTATTTTACAAAACATTAATTTAATGGCCGAAGTCGGTGAACGAATTGCTGTTATTGGTGAGAACGGGATTGGTAAAACGACATTTTTAAAAGCGTTAATGAATGAAATTGCTATCGATAGCGGTGAAATTAAGTGGTCTGAAAATCACAATATTGGTTATTATGCTCAAGATCACGCTCACGAATTTGAACAAGACATGACGCTATTCGATTGGATGAGCCAATGGCGTAAAGAAGGTGATGATGAGCAAGTCGTGCGTGGTTTCTTAGGTCGACTTCTTTTCTCAGCCGACGATATTAAAAAGTCTGTAAAAGTTCTATCAGGTGGTGAGCAAGGTCGCATGCTTTTTGGTAAGCTAATGATGCAAAAACCAAATATCTTAGTCATGGACGAGCCAACTAACCACTTAGATATGGAATCAATTGAGTCACTTAACTTAGCACTAGAGAAGTTTGAAGGCTCTTTAGTGTTTGTCTCACACGACCGTGAGTTTGTATCAAGCTTAGCTACAAGAATTATCGAATTGAAACCGGATGGCTATGTTGATTTCGCAGGTACTTATGATGAGTATCTAGCTTCGCAAGACAAAAATTAATCATAATAACTAACGAATAGATAAAGCCCGAGTAATCAATATGCTCGGGCTTTTTTATAGCCAAAACTTGGTAAAGTAGAATTTTAAAAATACAGGATTTACACCCTACCCGTCCTCATAGTATAAATGCTATACGTCACATTAATTCCAACAAAACACGCCCGTTGAATTAATTCACAACCAAATCGATTACAAACGTTAAAAGGACTAACAATGCCACACTGTATTATCGAGCACTCAGACAATTTTATGAGTGAAGCGCTTATTCGGAAAATTCACCAAGCTTGCATTAAGTCTTCCCTTTTCAATGAACAAGGTAGTGATATCAAAGTAAGAGCTCAACCATTCTCACATTTTAAAAGCGGAGCAACGGACCTAAACTTCATTCACGTCGAGCTAAAAATATTACCCGGTAGAACACAACAGCAAAAGCAAACGTTATCTCAACTAGCGCTTGAGGGCCTCTTATCATTAGAGATAACGGAGTGTTCTATTTCCGTCGAAGTTACCGAAATAGATATAACAAGTTATGCAAAAAAAATCGTTTAAAGGACACCGTAATGATTGTTAAGTTCGACGTTTTTGGCACTTATATGTCTGTTATTAGAAGAGAAAATGAGTGGCACTTGTTTGTCGAGTCTGACACAAGTATTCGGCGACGTGTGTACGATATCATGATACCGAGTGACCTTGCAGAGCATGAGCTCAAAACGTTTTTGGATGATATGTATCACGAGTGTGCAACAGAGCAACATCAACAGGTTAGAAAACTTTCATAGAGTATTGTATGGAACCAAAATCGACAGGACAAAAATACGATAAGATTGCATCATGGTGGCACCAGCGTCATCACAATTCCGAATATGGTGTAGCGCAATTTAAACGCGCATTAAGTTATTGTCACAACCCCTTGGCTGCTCTCGATGTAGGCTGCGGTGCGGGTGGTCGTTTCATTAACATTCTTGAAAGCCAAAATATTGCGGTTACGGGAATCGATGTGTCCTCAGAAATGATATCACTTGCGAAGAAAAATCACCCTTCTCAAGTATTTATTGAAGACGATATTTGCTCATGGGACTCAGCGGAAAAATTTGATCTAATTTACGCATGGGACAGTCTCTTCCACCTTCCAATTAATGAACATATTAATGTAATTACAAAACTTGCCAACCAATTAAACCAGAAAGGAATTTTACTTTATACCTTTGGAGATGGTGATGGAGAACACCTTGATACTTGGTTAGATGACACCTTTTATTACAGCTCAATTGGTGTTGCTAATAATCTCGCTTTATTGACAGAGCTGGACTGCAAAATTCTCCACATGGAATTTGACCAATTTCCGCAACCACATGTTTATGTCATCGCTCAAAAATTATGAAGCAGTAAAATATCAGTTTTACGCGTGCACAGATAATGTGAAATAAGGCTTACTAATGGATATAGAATCTACCAGGCAACGATTTATCGACCACTTATCACAACTTCTTGTGATTATTGAGAAGATTCCACCAAATGTGTTTGAAGCATCACTAGCACCTAACATGTTTAATTTAGCAATGAATGCCAAAATAGCGACAAACTTTACCCTTAGGGGGCTTTGTCCATTAATCAACGAAGACATTGTTGATTTTATGGAGGATTCAAATGACAAACAGGCTGTGACAAATCAAATAATACACACTAAGTCATTTATAGCGTCTCTCACAATGCCTGAATGTATTATGCAAAATAAAATCATAGAAAAAGCTGGGCACCGCGAAGTTGTGTTCACTCCCGACACATTTTTAGAGGCTTATATCATTCCCAACTACTTTTTCCATGTATCAATGGTATATGCGATAGCTCGAGCGAATAATGTCCAATTATCTAAGGGTGATTTTGACGGTTACCATCAATATCCTGTTGGGTTTAGTTTTGTGTGAGCGATAACGCCATTTCAACGTCTTTAACTATCTATATGCTAAAATTAATCAGAAATGACGTTGAACAAATCGCATCAAGGAGCACAGGTGAAGCCTCACGGAAACTACAAAATCGAGCTAAGAGATCAAATAGTCCATGTGTATCCAACGGGAGGTTTTAACGATATAGGCATACAATTGCTACGCAAAAGCATTCTTGAATTGGCTCCTTCAACAGCCCCTTGGGCACTCTTTGAGCACCCCAAAAATATGGCAGGTCTTACGCCTGATGCCGTAAACGCGATAAGAGAATCATACAAGATCTTTCAGGAAAACAACTGTGTGGCAATCGCACTCGAAATATCAGCAACTTGGCGTGATATATTTGAACGAGACATTGTTAGCCATATTCAAATACCGACATTTTTAGGAAAGGATGAGCTCGAACTGTGCTCGCATTTAGTTGAATCAATCGAACATAATTAAACCAAATATAGAGAATCACATGGAAGTAAAACAATTAGCGCTCAACGAAGAAAACCCTCAAGTCATCGCAGTGTTAAACCAGCTTAGACCCGATTACTCCCCGCTTGAGCTGCAACAACAAATAACGAAACAACAGCAGCATGGTTATCACATAATATATGTTCAACAAGGCTCACAAACTCTTGGTGTTGCGGGGTTTGTTATCAATGAAAAACTAGCATGGGGAAAAAATATCTACGTAGATGACTTGATAACAGACAGTCATTCAAGATCATGCGGTGTAGGCACGAAACTTATTGACTGGCTTAAAGATTACGCAAGAGCGCAAAACTGCAAAGAAATCCATTTAGATTCTGGCGTACAACGTTTTCTCGCTCACAAATTCTATCTACGTGAATCGTTTGTGATCTCAAGTCATCACTTTACGTATAGATTATCGTAATAAAATCATAAACTGTTACATAATAACAATGTTAATTAATTGTTAACAAAACTTAATTACACTATTATGATGACAATCTAAACGATCATTAAAGGACCTGATATGATTTCCAATAACTTGTTTAAAGCGACTGTTTTAGCAACAAGTCTCATGGTTGCAAATTGTGCGCTTGCGAGCGAACAATCAACATCATCGTTAGTAAAATTCACTGAATACACCCAAGACTCAACTAAAAAGATGGACTTTGTTGTTGTTGACCAACTACTCCACGCGGGTGTGTTGAACATGGGTTTTTCAACTAGAGCCTACGCAAAAAAATCGAAACAAACCCTCGGCACTCGATTTAAACAAAAAGTAGATGGCGCAACAGAAAACGAAGGCAATCGTTTTTTTTACGAACGCTTAAAAAAAGACAAGCATAAAATCTTAAAGCTACGTCAAGAGTTGGAGGCGATGCCGTCTAACACACCATTAAACGAATATTCAAAAAATGCACAATTGGCGTATTGGTTGAATTTATATAACGTCACAATGATCAACGAGATCATGGAAGTGTATCCATTGAATAACTTGAAAGACTTATTCGAAGAAGGCAGTTCTATACTGGACAAGAAAGTACTTAATGTCGATAACACATTGATTAGCCTAAACGATATACACTATAAGATCTTACCTGGCTTATCTCCAGATAGCTCATTGTTCATATATGGCTTGTATCAAGGTATCAAGGGTAGCCCAAATATTCGTAGAAAAGCATACACAGCTAAAACTGTCGAAAAAGATCTGCTTGATAATGCACTTGAATTTGTGAATTCAAATCGTGGTACGCAATTTAATGGTGGAGCTAATACTGTCCGAGTTTCTAGCTTCTATGAGAGAAATGCGCAATTTTTCCCTGATTTTGACAACGATCTAAAAGCACATTTGCAAAAGTACGCAAAAAATAACATCGTAGACAAAATTAAAACAGCAAATCGTTTCAAAACAAATATAGACAATTGGCGAATAACAGATCTCTACGGTAGCATTCGCCGCAGAGACTATGGTACATACGTCAATAACGGTGATGGCACTCGATTTGCGGAAGGGTACAAGCTATCAGAAGAGCAAGTGGCACAACTAACCTATATTATGCGAGTGAGGGCTGCAAACTTTGGTGGTGGCTCTGTAACCGTAACAGACTTAGAGCCGACAGATGAAACTGATGGTCAAAGTGAAGAAAAATCAGGTGATAAAGAGTAATTCACGCTAAATTAATATAAGGCTAGGACATACCTAGCCTTTTTTATTCCCAGTTTAAAACTATTTGCTCAAAGCTAACGACTTAAAAAGAAAAAAGGAGATAATTTATGTCTAAAATGGAAATGCTATCGTTAATTGGTAAGTTCAATGCGGCAACATTGATTGTATTATCAACTAGTACATACGCTACTAACTGCGCACTTACTGTAAATGACGAAGAGGCAGTAAAATGCCTTCAAAGAAAAATAGATAAACTAGAAAAGAAACTCAAACTGGCGAACAAGAGTAATTACCAAGTACCACGAGGTGCTATCATTCAATTTGACGCAAAGCACTGTCCGAATAACTGGCAGAGAGTTGAAACAAAGAATGATATTGTTAAGTTAAACTCCACAACATACATCACCTGTAAGAAACTCAAATGACGAGGACAACGATTATAGTTGGTCCAATTTTACTATTGGTAACCATAATCTATGGGTTTTATTGGGATGCTGCACGAAAAGAAATCTACTATCTTTGCGGTAATTTTACAAAAGGCGTTTCAATTAACAATGTTATCCGTCAACTCGATACCGCCAATTTATCGAGCTATAAATTGCTCTCAGACAAACAAACCATTTCCTTTTCTAGCAAGGTTAATATCGGTTATTACCAATGCTTGATTTATTTAGATAAGGCTCAGAGAGTAAACAGCGCGTCTTTTGTCGAAGGTTTCTAAATTTATTTGTGAATTTAAAATTACATTCTAGACTTAGCGATAAATAAATACATATATCTGACTAGGGACGGTCATGAAATATCAAAAAGAAATCGCACTCGTTGTTGTTTATTTATGTCACTTTTACTTTTCAAACTCTTTTGCAAAGTATTACTCGAACCTACCACTGTCCACAAACATCAAGATTGATAACCAAACACGACATCAGTTTGATGTGTTTATTCCAATGAACCAAACATACTTTATTAAACTAAGAGTAAATAGAAAGAACCAACCCTATTGGTACCTGAACAAACTACTAGGGAATATTGAGAGATATAATCAACAGGGTATGCCTTTGAATATTAAATGGATACTCTCTGACAAAGAAACCACAATAAAAACTAATGAACATAAATCGATAGATACCTGCAAATGGACAAGTACTTATGCAGATAAATGTTTAGGGCAAATCAATGTACCACCTGGGCATTATCAATTTTCAATGGTAACCGATAATCAAGACAACATATTCGCAACGTTAGATACAGAAATCATCATAGGATACGATTTAACAACTGCTCATGCATGGCAAACAGAGTATATTCTTTGGAGTAGTCTGTTTAATTATTTCATTGCCCCCATCATAGCGCTTGCATTTATTGCATTCCAGCTAACGAAATACATATCCTTAAAACTCTTTACTTGGCATTACAGAAATAAAGAGCGAAAGATCGCGTTTAAAATCGCTGGCTAGTAAATTGTGATATTCCTTGTTAGATGACATGGCACAAAGTCGCAGGAAAGACCCTTACTCGAATTTCTAGCAGTCATTAAACGAAAAAAGCCTGTTCATTGAGCGGGCTTTCAGAATGGGGGTCTAGCAATAAGCCACATGGATGTGGTGAATGCCGAAAACGCATGGACGCAGTTTTCGGTGACCTACTTTATTCCGTACACCCTGTACTACACCCTTCGGGCCGCTTCACGTTCTAAATAGTTTCAGACAATATAGTGACATGGGACCTCCCATAGACCATAGACCATAGACACACGTTGCGTTTGACGTGTATGGATGCACTAATGCCTTGAAGCCATGGATAGCTAGGAAGGGCCACTTCTGCTTTTCTGAGGTATGAGCGTATTCCCTACATGGATGTAGGTGATTAGGGTAACGCAGGAGCAGGTGCTACCACAGTACTATATTGTCTTTGCGTTATTCAAAAGCCGAAAACGAAAAAAGCCTGCTCAATGAGCAGGCTTTTAGAATGGGTGTCTAGCAATGACCTACTCTCACATGGGACCTCCCACACTACCATCGGCGCAGTTGCGTTT
>NZ_BSSV01000007.1 GCF_030161435.1 Thalassotalea loyana
TTCACGACCGACCACTCCTTTGACTAATTACGAGAAAACTTATATCGGTCGTTAGCTCAGTTGGTAGAGCAGTTGGCTTTTAACCAATTTGTCGAAGGTTCAAATCCTTCACGACCGACCACCTTTCTTCTATTAAATTCTCAATTTTTAAAACCTAATCGTTATGTAATATGACGGTAAAATTAATTTTCTGTTATACACTTTGTAGTTTCATTGACGTATAATTGCGCCGATTTATTTTCAAGAGTTAGTTAGTTTTTATGAGCCAAAGCAATTTAGCTGTAGATATCGATTTTCAATTTCCAGCAAAACCTGCAACCTTATCGAGTGAAGAAAAGGAAGCATATAAAGCACGTATTAAATCTTTGTTAAAAGAGAAGAACGCTGTTCTTATTGCTCATTACTATACTGATCCTGAAATACAGGCGCTCGCTGAAGAAACCGGTGGCTGTGTTGCTGATTCTTTGGAAATGGCCCGATTTGGTAATCAGCACGAAGCAGATATATTAATTATTGCTGGTGTTAAGTTTATGGGCGAGACAGCAAAAGTATTAACGCCTGAAAAAACAGTAGTAATGCCGACACTTGAGGCGACATGTTCATTGGACTTAGGTTGTCCAATCGAACAGTTTGATGCGTTTTGTAATGAACACCCTGACCGCACTGTCGTTGTTTATGCTAATACATCCCCAGCCGTTAAAGCTCGCGCAGATTGGATAGTTACTTCTTCTTGTGCTCTTGAAATCGTTGAACACCTTGATGATAACGGTGAGAAGATCCTTTGGGGACCTGACCGTCACTTAGGTAATTATATTCAAAAACAAACGGGTGCTGACATGCTGATGTGGCAAGGCGCTTGTATTGTTCATGATGAATTTAAGACTAAAGCGTTATTCGATATGAAGAAGCTACATCCTGACGCTGCCGTTTTAGTTCACCCTGAATCGCCTGCTGAGATTGTTGATTTAGCCGATGCGGTTGGCTCAACGTCGATGTTGATAAAAGCTGCTCAAGAATTACCTAATAAAAAGTTCATTGTGGCAACTGATCGCGGTATTTTTTATAAGATGCAGCAGTTATGTCCGGACAAGGAGTTTTTTGAAGCGCCAACGGCAGGTGAAGGTGCTACTTGTCGTAGTTGTGCTCACTGCCCATGGATGGCGATGAATGGCCTTAAGGCTATTGAAGAAGCATTAGTTGACCCTTCTGGCAAAGAAGTCTTTGTAAGTGATGAAGTACGCATAGGGGCGCTTAGATCGACAAATAGAATGTTAGATTTTACTGCATCGCTGAAAAAGTAACGTTTTTGGTGTTACAAGAAAAGATTCTTTGAAATCAGATAATAAAGCCTTGCTTAGACAAGGCTTTTTTTTTACCATAGCCGCCCTTAAAAAGTTATCTGGTGAGTTGGCTGAGTGGTTGAAGGCGCACGACTGGAACTCGTGTAAGGGTTTATAGCCCTTCGAGGATTCGAATTCCTCACTCACCGCCATATAATAAAAGCCTGCGTTGTTTGCGGGCTTTTTTGTAGGTGAAGGGAAGGAATGAGAATCTGATTCGACAAAAATGTCAGGAACATTTTTGAACGCGCTTGCGCGGCCCCGCAGGGTGAAGGGCAGGACGCCCGAAGTCATTCCTCACTCACCGCCATATAATGAAAGCCTGCGTTGTTCGCGGGCTTTTTTTGTGGGCATTTTGGTCGTTACTTCGTGATGTATAACGGGCTAAATTCACGACAAATATCAATTAATAATTCTCTTATCCAACGGTGTGACTTTGCGTGCTCCACACTCCAATGCCAATTCATATAGGCATTTGTTATGTCTAACTTAAAAGGTGGAGAGAACCAAATGTAGTCTTCCTTGTTTGCAAGCGTCTGAATTGTCACACCTGGGACAATACACAGGTGATCTGTCGCTTTGATAATATCAACGATGTTGTCGAAGTTAGCGCTTGTATATTTAATATCTCGATCTAACTGCATTTCCTTAATTGCGTACTGAATAGCATACGTATTGTTGGCTCTTGGTCGCAGCACCGCATGGGTTTCTTCAAGAAATTCTAAAAGTGTAATGTGTGATTTCGATTGCAGTCTTGGGTGGCCTTTTCTTGCCAATACATACATGTTGTCTGAAAACAGTATTTTGTTGTAGCAATCACCAGATTGAAGAGGCACATAGTCCAAATGTAAGTCGTACTCCTTGTCCCTCAATGACTTTTCTGGGTTTGATAATATATCGTGGCTAACAGTGAGTGCGGCATTGGGAGCAAGTTGAGCAACTTTTGAAGCTAATTGTGTTAACAAATATGAGTTTTCGATCCCTGTTATATTTATCCTGTAATTAAGTTTTGCTTTGTTTGGATCAAATGTGTACGTATCTGGTAACGTCATTTCCACGTTAGTTAACATATCTTCAATGATTGGCGCGATTGCTTCCGCTTTTAGTGTAGGCATCATTTGCCCAGATTTTCGCTCAAATAATGGGTCGTTATATACTGATCTTAGCCGTTTTAGCGCTTGCGAAACCGCTGGTTGTGACATACCTAAGTTTTCAGCTGCGTGACTAAGGTTTCTTTCGTGCATTAACGCGGTAAAAATCGAAAGAAGATTCAAATCAATATTTCTTAAATACTGCTTCATAATGTAACTCAAAATGCCGTACTATAAGTTTACCTTATAGTAACCCTCTAAATAATGATTTCAAACGCTTATTTTACGCGATTAATATTTGCTTCAGTTATTTAATTGATTGAAAATTCATTTTGTAGAGGGGCTTTATATGTCTATTTGTTCCGCAATATCTAAAGTTGCTTTGGCATTTGGCGTCGTGTCTATGTCGATGTCAGCTATGGCAACAACGAATCCTAATAAACCAAACGTTTTAGCTATCTGGGGCGATGATATTGGCATTTACAATATCAGCGCATACAACCATGGGATGATGGGATACCAAACACCTAATATTGACAGGCTAGCAAACGAAGGCGCGTTATTTACCGATCATTATGCGCAGCAAAGTTGTACCGCAGGCCGTGCTTCGTTTGCATTAGGCCAAGAGCCTTTTCGAACAGGCCTTATGACAATAGGTATGCCGGGTTCAAGTCATGGGATTCCTGATTGGGCGCCTACAGTCGGTGATGTGGCTAAAGATCACGGTTACATGACAGGGCAGTTTGGCAAGAACCACTTAGGTGATCAAGATAAACACTTACCGACAAAGCACGGCTTCGATGAGTTTTTCGGTAACTTATATCATTTGAATGCCGAAGAAGAACCAGAAACCTATTACTATCCAAAAGATCCAAAATTTGCACAAAAATATGGTCCGCGAGGTGTATTACATGCATATGCTGATGGCCGCATTGAAGATACTGGTCCACTGACACGTAAGCGTATGGAAACTGCCGACGAAGAATTTTTGAGTGCAACATTAAAGTTTATCGACAAAGCGCATGAAGCAGAGAAACCATTTTTTATCTGGTATAACAGCACCCGTATGCATGTACATACGCGTCTTCAAGAAAAGTGGCAAGGTAAGTCAGGTGTAAGCATATACGCAGATGGTATGCTTGAGCATGACGAGCACATTGGTATATTACTAGATAAGCTGGATGACCTTAAGATTGCCGATAATACTATCGTGATTTATACTACGGATAACGGTGCTGAAACGTTTACTTGGCCTGATGGCGGTAATACACCATTTCATGGTGAAAAAGGGACAACCTACGAGGGCGGTATGCGTGTTCCTCAGTTAGTTAGATGGCCAGGCACAATCAAACCAGGCACTAAGGTTAACGCCATGATGTCTCATCTTGACTGGATGCCAACATTAGCTGCGGCTATGGGCGATGATAGCTTAGTGGAAGATTTGCGCGAAGGTCGAGAACTGAACAACAAAAACTGGCGTGTTCATTTAGACGGCCACAATTTCAAACCATTCTTTGAAGGTAAAGAGGAACAAGCGCCACGCGATACACTAATGTATTTCAGTCAAACGGGGCAATTAAATGCGATTCGCTGGAACGATTGGAAAGCGAGCTTTGCATTAGTAAAAGGAGATATGGCTAGTGGTGTTCGTGAAATTCCAGCATGGCCTCAATTAGTTAATTTACGTGCAGACCCGTTTGAAAAAGCGCCAATAGAGTCTTCTATGTATGTTCGTTGGATGATTGATAATATGTGGGCGTTTGTACCCGTAAGTAACAAAGTTGAAGAGTTCTTGGGCTCATTAAAAGGTTACCCCATGCAAGCAGGTAAAAGCTTCGGCGCTGCAGACATTGATTACACACAATTGCAGATGCAAGCATTTGTAAACAAGGTTCAAACGGAACTTCAAAAGAAATAAACGCCGATGTAAATCATCAAGCTCATTAAATCAATTAAAGCCACATCTTATGATGTGGCTTTTTTTTACCGTGTGATTTGTTACTTTAATAAAAGAAGTGCTTACCCAAAGGAGTCATCATAAGTGTTTAAAAAAGTGTTTTATGTTGGAATGTTTCTTAGTTTATTAGTGAGCAATATCCTGTCATTAACAAGCTCTGTATTTCACAGCGCTTTATATAGCCTCATTGACCGATTACCTTATGCGGAGTTGAGACGAGATAGTCCAACTAATAAGAAAAAGGCGTTAAATACCAAGTTAGTAAAGCAACAAAAAGCGATGGCCAATGTAACAAAAGTTTCATCGAGAATTTCAAAACGGGTTGTTAGAAATGCGTCAATGAACCTTGCTTCTATACCGGCTGAAGCAGTACCCATGCTGGGTATTGCAACCATTGTTACGGTGACCTCTGTTGACTTATATGACGCATGCCAAACACTCAAAGATTTGGATAGTTTGTCTATCGATTTCAATGGTGCCTCGACCGAGACTGAGAAAGTCTGTGGATATGAAGTGCCGAGTAAAGAAGAAGTGCTAGAGTTGATTCGAGACGAGTACGAGAAGCTTATTGATAGTTCACTAACCAATATCTTCTCTGATGAAACAGGCCTTTAGTCCTTTTGTATATCATTTTTTCGACGCCTCTATTTATACAAACGGTGAGTTTGTCAGCGTCATTTCTTCTGGAGTCACTTTAAGCCAAGCGCCTTGTTCATACCAATCGCCAAGAACAATTCGCTTTGCGTCTTTATCATTAGCTTGGATATGATGAATATCTGGTCTATGCGTATGACCGTGGATCATTAATTGGCATTGATGTTCTTCTAGCTCTCTTATGACTTCACCCGGTGTTACGTCCATGATATCAAGGGACTTCATTTGTTGAGCATTTTTGCTTTTTTCTCGATACCCTTCGGCAAGTCGTTTTCGATACCAAAGAGGAAGATTCGTAACCAATCCCATCCACCACCATGTACGAGACTTTTTGCGAAACTTTTGATAATCAACATCGCGGGTACACAAGGTATCACCGTGCATAATAATGGCTTTTTGACCATACAAGTCTATGGTTGTTTTCTCAGGTAACAATTGCATCGATGCGCGTTTTGCGTAGTCCTTGCCCAATACAAAGTCGCGATTGCCGTGAATAAAGAAAACCTCTGTGCCCGTATTCGATAACTCAGTCAACGCGAGCGCTACATCGTCATTGAGTGGCGATTGAAAGTCGTCCCCAAACCATAGCTCGAACAAATCACCCAAGATATAAAGCTTTTCAGCATGTATTGCGTCATTTTTTAAAAATGATAAAAAACAGGCCGTAATATCCGGCCTGTTTTGTGCTAAATGCAAGTCAGCAATGAAATAAGTAACTTGCTGTTTAACTGTTTTTGTCATGGGTTCGGTGTAGCTTATTCAACAATGGTGTTGTTGATAATGATTTCGTCTTTTGGCACGTCATCATGGAAGCCAAAACGGCCTGTTTCTACTAACGTCATTTTGTCAACGATATCCATGCCTTCAACCACTTGACCAAATACACAGTAGCCCCAGCCATGCATATCTTCTGATTTAAAGTTTAAGAAGTCGTTATCAACTAAATTGATGAAAAATTGTGCTGACGCAGAATGAGGAGCTTGAGTACGTGCCATCGCTAATGTGCCGCGTTTGTTCTCCAAACCGTTGTTAGCTTCATTCTGAATAGAGTCACGAGTGTCTTTCTCTTCCATACCTGAAGCAAAACCACCACCTTGCGCCATGAAGCCTTTAATAACGCGGTGGAAAATTGTACCGTTGTAAAAGCCATCTTTGGCATATTGTGCGAAGTTTTCAGCAGTAATTGGTGCTTTGTCAAAGTCTAATTCGATTTTGATGTCACCTAAATTTGTTTGAAAAGTAATCATTTTTATTTCTCACTCTAATAGATTGAAATAATTGTACCTCAAAGCAAGATTTTGTAATACCGAATAAATAATTATTTCATCGCACGATGAGGTGGTGACCGAATTAATTTGTTCGGGTACAATGCCTCCCTTAATTTATCGATATATTCGAGTTTTTATTTAACCAGTCGACGGAAAACTACTGATGTTACAAATTTATAATACCCTGACACGTAAGAAAGAAGCATTTAAACCTCTTGTTGAAGGCAAGGTCGGTTTATACGTTTGTGGTGTGACGGTTTATGATTTGTGTCACATTGGCCATGCAAGAACGTATATTGGCTTTGATAATATTGTTCGTTACTTACGTTTCTCTGGTTATGACGTAACTTATGTCCGTAACATTACGGATGTGGAAGATAAGATCATTAACCGTGCTAATGAAAATGGTGAAGACCCAATGGCATTGGTAGAGCGCAACATCGCAGAAATGTACCAAGATTTTGACGCATTGAGTCTTTTGCACCCTGATATCGAGCCACGTGTAACTACGCATATGCAAGAAATCATCGACATGATTGTTACACTTGTGGAAAAAGAACACGCATATGTTGCTGCAAGTGGTGACGTATTGTTTGATGTGACAAGTTTCAAAGATTACGGTCAGTTAAGTGGTCAAAACCTTGAGCAATTGCAAGCTGGTTCTCGTGTTGAAGTAGATGATACTAAGCGCAATCCACTAGATTTTGTATTATGGAAAATGGCTAAGCCAGGTGAACCAAACTGGACTTCGCCGTGGGGTGAAGGCAGACCAGGTTGGCACATTGAGTGTTCTGCAATGAATGCTAAGGAGCTAGGTGCGCACTTTGACATCCATGGTGGTGGATCTGATTTGGCATTTCCACATCACGAAAATGAAGTAGCACAAAGTTGCTGTGCACTCGATACGCCATACGTGAACTACTGGATTCACACAGGGATGGTTCAAGTTGATCAAGAGAAAATGTCTAAATCATTGGGTAATTTCTTTACGATACGCGAGGTATTAGAAAAATATGATGCTGAAACGACGCGTTACTTTTTGACTTCGGGACAATACCGCAGCCAATTAAATTACTCTACGGATAATTTAGATCAAGCTAAAGCAGCATTAGAGCGAATTTACACGGCATTGCGCGATGTTGATGTTGCTCAATATTTTGCACTGGATACACAGAACCCATTTGTAGTTGAGTTCTGTAAAGCAATGGATGACGACTTTAATACACCACAAGCATTATCTGTATTGTTTGAGATAGCTAAACAGTTGAATGTAGCCAAGCAAGAACAAGCTGAAAATGTTAATGAACTCGCTGGTACATTAAAAGAACTAGGTAGCTTGCTTGGGCTTCTGCAGCAATCACCAGAAAGCTTTTTACAAGGCTCAGGTAACGATGATGAAGTAGCTGAAATTGAAGCACTAATTGCACAACGAAACCAAGCACGTGCAGATAAAAATTGGGCCTTAGCTGATGAAGCACGTGATAAACTAAACGCGATGAATATTGTGCTAGAAGATAGCGCAGGAAAAACGACATGGCGTAAAAAATAGCCATTTAAATCAATCGCATAATATTAAACCCAGATGAATTCATCTGGGTTTTTTTATGTTTTAACGACAAAGATTGATTAATTTGTAAACTGCGATAAGCTTAAAGAAGGTGAGCATTACGCTCATAAGGATAAAATGTTTATGGAGAGCTTATGAAATTCATTTCAACGTCATTCCTTCTTGGTTTCTTTTTTCTTTACACGCCACCTGCAAAAGCAGAACAAATAACCCAATGTCAGTCAGAGTTTTGCCAACACTATTTTAACGAGTTTAAAAAAGGTGCAAAAAGAGGGCATATACGAGCGTACTCTGCTCTCGGCCAGTTTTATTATGTTGGATATGGCACGGAAAAAAATGAAGCTGAAGGTGTTAAATACATGTACAAGGCTGCTCGACTAGGAGAAGTTTCCGCACAGTATTTAATAGGTGTTATTTCAATCTCAAATGAGGATTTTTTTGATGCGAAAAGAGCCGTAAAGTATTTAAAAAAAGCCGCTAAATTTGATTATAAAGATGCAAATTATATTCTAGGCACCTTATTCATTAATGATAAATTGGTCGCAAAAGATTACAAGGAGGCTGATTATTACCTCGCTCGCGCCTATGAGCAACGTGATTTGCGAGTACCTGAGTTGATCGCGTCCATTGCCGATGATTTAAAAAACCATGAAAAACACTTTCCTAAACTGACTACTGCAATGTTGGAGCAACCACTGATGACCAGTAATACTGGTGAGGTTAGTTGGCCAGCGGACGAGATGGAAGTTATTACAATTACCGCTCCGCCATTAGAAGAGCGATTCAAGCAAGAATTAGTAACCTTTAAGAAGCGTAAAAAAACAACTGGCTCTAAGTTCCTTGGTAAGTCCTGTAGTCAACAAGCAGGCTGTTATCAAGAAAGGTTAAACGGTACGAGTATTGATACATATTTTCGTGTGAGTTATCACGGATAATAGTCAAAAGCTATTGCATATCATAATAAGGGTTAAGCATTGCTTAACCCTTTTTCTTGAAAAAGACAAAAAATGACACAATCAATAAGCAATACCCATGAGTGATTCGTATCAAGGAAAGGCTTATTTTGAATCTTAAATATTTTGCTATTTTAATTGTTATCTTCATATCTTTCTTCTATACAGGGCGTGCTCTGACGAACGAGGTCTTGTTAACTAAGCAAGAGGTTAATACACTTGTCCAAGTGGTAAATAAACAACTTAAGTTGCACTATTACGATGAAAGAAAAGGAAAGGCGATCTCACAAAAATTAAATAGCCTTTTAGCAAACGACTATTTTTACTCGTCGTTGCGACTCGACGAGATAGTTACTCGAATTAATACCGTATTTTCATCAAGTCACGGTGATGGTTTTATTGATTTACAATTCAATACGAATAAAGCGCCAAACTTGGAATTATCGAAAAATAAAAACCTTTATTCAGATTATGCAATTACTTATCAAACAATAGAGCCTCAAATAGCTTACGTTCAACTTGAGGGAGTGTTTACGAATCAGGAAAGTATTAGTGATTTTAAGCGTGTAATCTATGATTTGCGTGATCATGAAAACATCATATTAGATATTTCTGAAGCTCAAGGGGCGAGTTTTAGCGTGATCCATCAATATTTGAGTCTATTGCTTGAGCCTAATCTTCATATTGCCAATATAAAACAAGTGGGCGACCAAGACGTTATTCCGATCGTTACTGATCGTGCTGATACTAAATCATCTTCGTTTGAGCCTAGACATATCGTGATACTCCAGTCCTCGTTTAATGAACAAACATGGGAGTTTTTTGCTGATACGTTGCAACAAAAGGGGAGTGTAATTATTGGTGAAGAGTCGATAGGAAATGCCAATATTAGTCAATTAATCTCTATTGGTAACCAACTGATACTGAATCTTCCTTATGCTGTTATTGAACGCCCTACTGATGGTTCGAATTGGACTGACGAAGGCGTGATACCCAATTATTTTTCTTCAAAAGCGCAGGCGCTATCAATTGCACTTGCGCATATAGAAGGAGAGTTAAAGAAACATTAACAAGACGGTTAATTTAATGTTTAATGGAGTTAAATCAGAATACAACAATAATAACTAGGTGATTTTGTGGGTGAATTATATATTCAGTACGAGTATTCAGTAGCAGCTTTTCAACTAATATGTGCAATGGTTGGAATGGGAGCAACGCTAACCGTTAATGACTTCAAGGATGTTTTACGGGAGCCAAAAGCTGTGTTTACAGGAACTTTACTCCAATTCCTTGTGCCGCCACTGCTCGCATACAGTTTTATCACTTTTCTTAATATGCATATTGGTGTAGCCATCGGTTTAGCATTAATTGCTGCGATCCCTGGTGGAACCACCTCAAATGTTTTTACACTTTTTGCTAAAGGGAATGTGCCGCTTTCAATTTCAATCACCGGTGTAACAACATTGTCTTGTTTGTTGTTTACGCCATTTGTGTTGGGGGTTTTAATCATTGATTATTTACCGGGTGATTTTGTCATGCCAACAGGGAAAATCATCAGCGACATAATACTTACTCTGTTATTGCCACTTTGCTTAGGTATGTTGATTCATCGATTTTTTCCATCAATTTCTGGCACGCTTTCCAAGTGGTTTATCCGAGCATCACTCATTGGTATTTTGCTAATCGTGGTTGGCAGCGCAAGCGCGGGACGTTTAGATCTAGCAACGTTTGGTCAAGAAAATCTAATTATTGTATTAGGTTTCATCATAGCGCTTTGGGTGGTTACATCGTTAGTCACACGCATTCTTGATTTTTCAAAAGCCGATAGTAGTGCGATTGAAATTGAAGTGGTTGTTAGAAATATTAATTTAGCCGTTTTGATTAAAGCGTCACTTTTCCCAGCGGCGCAAAGTGTTAATCAGTCTTTGGGAGACATGGTACTGTTTTCTGCACTATTATTCGGTGCGGTTCAAATGTTAATTGCGGCGATTATTATTGCTATGCGACGAAAAAACACCGCTTCGGCGACATTGGCAAAAAATTAAAATTAAAAAAACTGGCTAAAAATTAAACCTTTTTCTTATCACTAGCTACTTAACTGAAGATTGTTCAAAAAAATATTCGGGAAAGTATAGTGAAAATAGAAGATACCAGTGGTCAAGATGTTGTACTTGCCAAATCATCACCCAAAAAGCCATGGGTGATTGGCATTGTCATCGCATTGACAATAATTATTCTAATTGGCGTCGCCTCTCCTGCCTTATCTAGTTGGTCTTCAGGCGACGCGAGCATCTCTCGTGAACGTTTAAGACTTGCGACTGTTACACGCGGTGATTTGGTACGAGATTTATCAGTGCAAGGGCGAGTCGTAGCAGCAGTCAGCCCAAGACTGTATGCGACAGGGCAAGGAACCATAACCTTTATGGTTGATGCGGGTGACGAAGTTACTAAGCATCAAGAGCTTGCTGTTATTGAAAGCCCTGAGTTGACTAATCAACTTAAACAAGAGCAAGCCTCACTTCAGCGTCAAACACTAGAATTAGAGCGGCAAAAAATTCAAGCTCGAAAGCAGGCGCTAGCGAACCAAAAAGCAGTGGATTTAGCGAAAGTTGTGTTAGTTGCTGCTGAACGCGAAAAGCGCAGGGCAGACAAAGCCTATCAATTCCATTCTATCAGCCAAATCGACTTTGAAAAGGCACAGGATGACCTTCAAAATGCTGAACTTGTTTTTAAGCATGCAGAGCAAGATGCATCGTTAAATGCTGAAAGTTTAGCCTTTGATATTAAGACAGGACAACTACAAGTACAAAGGCAATCTCTGCTTGTAAAAGAGTTACAACGAAAGGTTGATGAACTCACCTTGCGCTCACCAGTTGACGGTATCGTTGGCAACCTTGCTGTAAAGCAAAAAAATCAAGTTAGTCGAAATCAACCTATCTTAAGTGTGGTTGATTTATCGGAGTTTGAACTTGAAGTCGATATTCCTGAAAGTTATGCCGACGATCTTGCTATTGGCATGCAGGCAGAAATCACAGTTAATGGCACAACGTACGCGGCTAACCTAGTGACTATCTCACCCGAAATTGAGAACAATCAAGTGACTGGGCGCGTGCGTTTTGCCGCCTCTGATTCAAGCAACCATCACCCCGAAGGCTTGAGACAAAATCAACGACTAACAACACGAATTCTGATGGAAAGCAAGAACGACGTATTGATGGTTCAAAGAGGCCAGTTTTTAGAGAGCTCAAGTGGCAGGTTTGCCTATAAAGTGATTGGCGACGTAGCTCAACGCGTTGCAATAAATACAGGGGTTAGAAGCTTATCAAATGTGGAGATTAGTGAAGGGTTGGTACAAGGCGACACCATCATTATTTCGAGCACTGATCAATTTAACGACGCTCAACGCGTGATTATTTCAAATTAAAACAATTTAACGGGAAGAGGGAAGCATTATGTTAACAATGACTAATGTTAAGAAGGTATTTCGCACGGATTTAGTTGAAACTCATGCGTTGCGTGACTTTAATTTACAGGTCAATGAAGGAGAGTTTGTCGCCGTTACTGGTCCGTCTGGCTCTGGCAAAACGACGTTCCTAAATATCGCGGGCATGCTAGAAACTTTCAATGGTGGGAGCTACGTACTCGATGGTCAAGATGTTAGTCATTTGAACGACAATCAAAGAAGCCGTCTGCGTAATGAAAAAATTGGTTTTATTTTTCAAAGCTACAATTTAATTCCAGATCTGAACTTGTTCGACAACGTAGATGTCCCATTGCGTTACCGAGGCTTTGACGCAAAAGAGCGAAAGCAACGTATCGAAGAAAGCCTAGAGACCGTTGGTTTAGCCAATCGCATGAAACACTTGCCTTCACAATTGTCTGGTGGACAACAACAACGGGTAGCGATAGCTAGAGCGTTAGCAGGAAAGCCTAGGTTTTTGCTCGCTGATGAACCAACAGGAAATCTAGATTCGTCGATGGCACAAAGTGTGATGGACCTATTGCAAAGTATCAACGAATCTGGAACAACCATCGTCATGGTGACGCATGACCCTCAATTAGCTCAGCAAGCAGCAAGAAATATTTATGTGAAAGATGGTCAAGTCAGCGAAGTAAATGACGTGGTTAAAATGCACGTTGCAAATGCTTAGGAGCTTACGATGTTTGGTTATTACATAAAGTTAGCGTTTAAAAGTATAAAGAAAAACCCTTTGTTAAGTAGCTTAATGGTATTTGCTATTGCGTTGGGTATTGGTGCTAGCATGACCACTATAACGGTAAATTACCTAATGTCAGCAAACCCAATTCCAGAAAAAAGCCATCAGCTCTTTTATGTTCAAGTTGATAGTTGGGATCCTCATAATGCCTTTAACGATGAGTCAGGGGCTCCGCCAAATCAGTTAACTTGGACGGATGCTAGTAATTTGTTTAATGCGCAAAAAGCATCGAAGCAAGTGGTTATGGCAAAGTCCGGTGGCATTGTGGTGCCAGACAACCAGGATGTTAATCCTTTTGAAGCGCAAATAAGATTAACAACAAGTGAGTTTTTTAACATGTTCAACACGCCATTTTTATATGGCGCAAGTTGGGATTTATCCGTTGACCAAGCCAATGAACAAGTTGTTGTGTTAACGAAAGATCTAAACGATAAAGTTTTCGGCGGAGACAACTCAGTTGGACGCAATATCGTTATTGCTGGTCAGCATTTTCAAGTTGTTGGCGTACTAGATTCTTGGCAGCCAGTACCCAAATTTTATGATGTGAATAATGGTGCATTTGATGAAGTTGAAGATGTCTTTATGCCATTTTTCTTAAAAGAGGCATTTGAACTACCTAGCTGGGGTAACACGAATTGCTGGAAGAGCCCTGAGGGAGAAGGGTTTAAAGCGTTTCTTCGTTCTGAATGTATAAATTACCAAATGTGGGTTCAATTAGATAATCCAATTGAAAAAGCAGATTATTTAACATTTTTGAATAACTACGTGACGGACCAAAAAGCATTAGGGCGTTTTCCTCGACCGATGAATAACCAGCTATCCGATGTCATGGAGTGGATGGAACGTGAGGAGGTCGTGCAGGACGATGCGAAAATGATGATGTGGATGTCCTTTATGTTTTTGATGGTTTGTTTGTTAAATACCGTGGGGTTATTGCTAGCAAAATTCATTGGAAAATCATCTGAGATTGGTTTGCGTCGCGCTATCGGTGCATCAAAAAGTGATGTATTCATCCAGCATATTATTGAGTCTGCTTGTATTGGCTTGCTTGGCGGGATTGTAGGCCTGTTGTTAGCTTTGGCAGGATTGCAGGGCATCAAGGGGCTTTATGGGGACTTCGTCAATAACTTAGTTGAGTTTGATTTACTCATGGCACTAGTCGGTATTTTAATCGCGTTAATCACGAGTGTTCTTGCAGGATTGTACCCAACATGGCGCGCTTGCAATATTTCACCCGCCAACCAGTTAAAGAGTCAATAGGGAGATTGTTATGTTAGAACTAGGACCTATCTTTAGAGCATTATTACGTAACAAGGTTGGTGCAGTGTTAATTGCTGTGCAAATCGCCTTTACGATGGCAATTATTGTTAACTCTGTGTTCATTATTTACGAGCGCAGTCAAGAAACGAAGCGGCCCAGTGGATTAGATGAGGCTAATTCATTTTTTATTAGTAGTAGTGGCTTTGGTACCAACTTCGGGGCTAGAGCGACGATTGAAAAGGATTTAGCTGATATTCGCGCGATTCCCGGCGTTGTCAGTGCGATTCAAATAAACGCTATCCCGATTAGCGGCGGTGGCTGGTCCATGGGCCTTCAAACAGAGCCTGGAGCAGAACACGATGGCGTGGGGACAGCGGTTTATATGGTCAATGAACAAGGAATTGAAGCCCTTGATGTAGCGTTATTAGCGGGTGAAAATTTTGCTCCAAGTGACATTCGTTGGCGACAAAACTCTGAAAGTACTTGGCCTGATAAGGTCATCGTCACGAAAGCGATGGCAGAGCGATTATTTCCTGATATCGATTATGGGCAAACTGTAGGTAAAACAGTATATATCAATGACAATGAGCCCATGATCATTGTGGGGATCATCGACAAACTGCAGGCGCCTTGGGTAGGGTGGAATAATGTTGAAAATTCAATCTTGTCGCCTGAGTACATTGAGACAAACTCGGTACGTTATTTCATTAAAACAGAGCCAGGCCAACGCGATAATCTAATGAAAAAAGTTGAAGAGTTATTGGCTCAAAACAAAGAAAGGGTCGTGGATAATATGCGCAGTATCGAGTACGTTCGTGAGCGAAGTTATCGTGGCCATACCGCGATGATCAAAATCCTTACCACTGTAATCATTACTTTAACGATAGTCACGAGCTTGGGTATTGTGGGTCTAGCAAGCTTTAGTGTTAACCGACGAAAAAAACAAATAGGTATCCGTAGGGCGCTTGGCGCAAGAAAAGTAGACGTGCTGAAGTACTTCATGGTGGAAAACTTTATTATCAGTGGTATTGGTGTTGTCGTAGGAGCAGGGTTAACGATAGCACTAAATATTTTGTTGGTTAAGGCGCTCTCAATTAACCCAATGGACTGGTTTTATATTCCTGTCGGGATGATTTTGCTGTGTTTGATAGGTCAGTTTGCTGTATATGGCCCAGCCAAAAGAGCAACCAATATTGCCCCCGCAACTGCAACTAGAACTGTTTGAATTGATTGGGTAATGAACTTAGTCCACAGACGAGCACATCTGTGGACTTTTTATTAACCCTTATAAGGGCCAGGGAAGAACATATTGGTCGTTTGTTGGTACGTCTTGTAGTCAGCACGCTTCTGAACTGAGTAATATTCAGCTGGAATAGCACCTGTATATGTGACTAGCGTTGTGTACATAATTCTCGACACGATCATAAGTCCAATGCCAAGTGCTGCAAAAATGATGATATTTTCTTGATCAAATAACCTCCACCATGACGGAATTGATGCGATAATTAAGCCGTTCCAAACCATCCATTCTGCAAAGTAGTTTGGGTGGCGGCTGTAACGCCACAGGCCAACATTACACACTTTATTTTTTTGACCTGTCTGTTTCATCTTTTTAAGAAATCGTATTTTTTGCATATCCGCCAACGACTCCATCACAAAGGCGGATAGCCAAATCACAATCCCCACTATTTCAAAGCTGGAGATTGTTGGCGATGTATTACTCGCAATAATAAACGCCGGAAAAGCCAAAAATGATGCATTGGCAACGCCTTGGACTATTGCTTCAATTTGCATTGCGAGGGCAGTGTTGGATTTCCCTGTTTTTTGCCATCGCTTTTTTTGAAATTCATATCTTGGAAGCTCAGTATTCAAATGCCCAAGTTGCAAGAGTTTTATTGCGCCCAATCCCATTCGACTGCCGGCAAAAATGTATGCGATAGAAACAATAGCTACTCGAGCAGGTTCTCCTTCACTGAATAACCAAGTGATAATACCGATGAGGGTTAATCCCCATGGCCAGCCAATATCAACATAAGACATTCTCCCTGTGCGCCAGGCAGGGATGCAAACAACCAAAGTAAATAATAGGGCTTGAAGGACCGCATTTAACAGACTCATATCGGAGAACTGTTGACTGATAGCTAATACAATAAAGCCACAAACAAAAGGGAGCAGAGGGGTAAAATACTTCATTTATGTGAATCCTTTTACATGCTACTTGCAAATTCAGACGATAAAACAGGTGTTATTGCGACCGGTGTTCCATTTAGAGCGGCATTGCCTGTTAAATTGTCAATTCGACTAGCATGGGTTAGGTCATTAATACTGACACCTGGTTGAGTGGCTGCGATTGACATATTAGTATCATCTTGATTGTGTCCCCACCCCTGAGGCATTGTCACCACTCCAGCTAAAACATCGTTAGTAATGTCAACAGGCAATTGCACTGAACCAACTGCTGAATTTACTTTTACCATCTGACCTTGCTCTAGTCCTAGAGCTGTCGCATCATTTGGATGTATTTCCAATGTCACAGGATTTCTTCCTTT
This sequence comes from Thalassotalea loyana, assembly GCF_030161435.1. GTDB lineage: Bacteria > Pseudomonadota > Gammaproteobacteria > Enterobacterales > Alteromonadaceae > Thalassotalea_G > Thalassotalea_G loyana. Next base: position 16,857 of record NZ_BSSV01000007.1, read on the forward strand.
GACTAATCTCGCTGAATTCTGTGTCCACGAATTGTGGCTTTTTACCAGGCGGCGACTAATGAGCTCAAAAGGATAGTCTTCGTCACGAGCAGGGCGTGTTAGAACAGACTGCAATCGTGGAAGATCCGTCAGGTAAAGATCTGGTGCTAAATTGATTTTTCCGTCTTGTGTTAAAATGCGTTGTTTAAGGCAAGGTTTCAAAGGCCCGATATCAATTCCGTGTGGATTGTCTATCAACTTTTCTAAACTCATTCCCGTTTCTCCGTACGGACCTTTTCTTAGCTCCATATCAAGAATCATTTCTGGTGTATAAATATCCTTCTCGCTACCGGTTAATGCATTAGCAAGCTCTTGCAAAATCTCCCAGTCTGCCTTTTGGTTTTCGTCTTTTTCAAATAAAGGTGCTGAATACTTAGCGGTATTGCGAACGGAAAAACTATTAAAGAAAATATCGTAATGAGAATTTTCAATCCCCGTTGTTGCTGGCAAGATGATATCTGCGTGTTTTGTGGTTTCATTGAGATAGATATCGATACAAACCATGTAATCAAGTTGTTCAAAAGCTTTTGCTAAATGCTGTCCACTAGGAGTTGAAAGTACAGGGTTACCGGCTATCGTAAATAAGGCTTTTATTTGACCATCTCCCGCAGTCGTGATTTCATCGGCAAGGGTAGCTACCGGAAACTCACCATTGAAAAAGGGAAGGTTATGAACGCGAGAATTGTATCGACCAAATGACGTTGGCTGACCGGGTTGATGCCCTCGCAGCAAGTCAAACGCTGGTTGTGGAAACATTGCTCCACCTTCGCGATCGAAATTTCCTGTGATAACGTTTAGTGCAATCGTTAACCATTGACAAATACCACCAAACGATTGTGTTGATGCACCCATTCGGCTGTAACATACTGCAGACTTAGCCTGAATCATCTCTCGAGCTAGTTGCTTTATCTCTTGAGCTGAAATACCGATATAATCTGCCACATTTTCCGGGCTGTAAAATTGGCTAAGCTCCCCAAGCTCGTCAAGGCCCTTTACATGCTCGGCTAAGTGTCTAAGGTTTACGTTATTTGTCGCATAGACTTGTTGAATCAGTGCCATTAACAAAAAAGCGTCTTTTTCAGGGCGAATGAATAAGTGTTGACTGGCTGCTTTTGCTGTTTTGGTGCGTTTTGGATCGATAACAACGACTTTACCACCACGTTTTTTAATTGACTGCAGTCTGTTTAACACGCCGGGAGCCGTCATCATAGAGCCATTCGATACAACAGGGTTACCACCAATAATTAACATAAAGTCGGTTCTGTCGATATCTGGTACGGGGATTAGCATTCCTGCACCTAGCATATAATTTGACGCTACATGATGTGGCATTTGATCGGTTGATGCGGAGCTAAATCGGTTAATGGTGCCAAGCTGTTTTAAGAAAGGTTTTAAAAAGATTGCGTTGCCTAAATTATGGGCATTGGGATTTCCTAAATAAACAGCGGTGGCGTTTTTTCCAAATTGACCTTGAATAGTGTTAATCTTATCGGCTATTTCTTTGTATGCTTGCTGCCAACTAATTTCTTGCCAACCATTTGCTGTTTTCTTTATTGGATATTTTAGCCTGTCTTTATCCTCATAAAAATCTTGTAATGCTTGTGCCTTGGGGCACATATGGCCATGGCTAAAAGGATCTTTTTTGTCACCTTTTATCGCGATAATTTGTTTGTCTTGATAGGTTATTTCTAAGCCACACATTGCTTCACAGATATTGCATGTGCGTAGGTGGGTTTTAACTTCGCTCATGGCGTTAACCTCTTTTTCATTATGTGAGAATCAGTGTGACAGCAATTTATCGAGAGACTAATTGTAATATTTGACATATATTGGGTGATATTTGACATCTTTTAGGTTTAATAAACACTGCTCTTATGATTACCGTGACGATTTTGGCTTATGACTTTGCATTTGCTAGCGCGATAACTGGGATAAATGATTTACTATATTTAGCGGGAAAATCGTGGAATAAAATTCATAACCAGCAGCAAACACCAAAGTTTAACGTGCAGATTGCGAGTTGGGATGGTAAGCCGGTTAAAACATTAAACAACTTGTTGATCTCGCCCCACTGTTCTATTCAGGAAGTTAAAAGCTCAGATGTTTATTTAGTTCCTGGTATTTCTGGAGATATAAAGAAAACCTTATCGCTAAACACTGGCCTAATTGAATATTTATCAAACTTAAAATCGACTAATAGTATTATTGGTAGTAATAGCACAGGAGCGTTTTTCTTAGCGGAAGCAGGGCTACTTGAACATAAAGTCGCGACCACACATTGGGGACTTGTTGAAGAGTTTAGATTGGCTTACCCAAATGTAAATTTAATGGCTGATAGTCTATTAACACAAGACGATAACATCTTATGTGATGGTGGCGGGCTTGCATGGTTCGACTTAGGTCTTCACTTAATCGAGTTTTTTTGTGACCACCAAACGGCCATGGGAAGTGCAAAAACGTTTGTTCTGGAAACCGGTCGTAGCACTCAATTAAGTTACTCTCCGCTTATTTCCAACAAGTACCATAAAGATGAAACCGTTCATCAAATTCAACAATATATTGATGGACATTTTACTGATAGCCTATCGATAGCGGACATTTGTGATAAATTTGGTGTAACTCACAGAACGTTAATTAGGCGATTTAAGTCGTCAACCGGTATGACGCCGCTCGACTATATTCAGAGAGTTCGGCTCAACGCAGCAAGTAAATATTTAGTTCAGACGAATAAAACGATCGACGAGATTACTCATGCTGTCGGTTACAGCGATATTAGTTCGTTTACCAGGTTGTTCAAAAAACATATGGGGTTATCGGCTAGCCACTATCGAGCTCGTTACCAGCCGTTGGGGCAGTGAGATAGGTAATCGATATGGGACATAGAAAATAAAAAAGCCCTCACATAGAGGGCTTTCTGTTTTTTTGGGGGAGTTATTTGTCGTTGAATTCTTCGCAAGCAATCAATGTGTTTTCAATTAAGCTTGCTACTGTCATCGGCCCCACGCCACCAGGCACTGGAGTTATGAAGCTCGCTTTGTTTTTTGCGACGTCAAATTCAACATCACCAACTAGCTTGCCAGAGTCTAATCGGTTGATTCCTACATCGATTACGATAGCGCCACCTTTGATCCAATCGCCAGGAATAAATTCAGGCTTACCTACGGCAACAACAACTAAGTCAGCTTGGCGAACTTTGGCTTCTAAATCTTTAGTAAAGCGATGAGTCGTTGTGGTAGTACAACCCGCCAATAAAAGCTCGAGCGTCATAGGTCGACCAACAATGTTTGAAGCGCCAACGACTAAAGCGTCTAAACCATGCGTTTTTACACCAGTTGACTCGATTAATGTGATAATGCCTTTGGGTGTACATGGGCGTAACCCAGGCTGACGAAGCGCCAACTTACCAACATTTGATGGGTGAAAACCATCTACATCTTTTTTCGGGTTGATGTGCTCAATCACAAGATTTGCATCTAAGCCTTCCGGTAAAGGCAGTTGAACTAAAATACCGTCCACGTCGCTATCGTTGTTGAGTTCGTCAATTAACGAAAGGAGTTGCTCTTCTGTTGTATCTGCTGGTAAATCATAGGATTTTGAAACGAAGCCTACTTCTTCACAGGCTCTACGTTTGCTGCCTACGTATACTTGTGACGCAGGATCACTACCTACTAGTACTACGGCTAAACCAGGAGCACGTTTACCTTCTTCAATACGTTGTGCAACGCGTTCTTTTACTGAGCTACGGATTTGCTGGGCGATAGCTTTACCATCAATAAGTTGTGCTGTCATAATCTCGTGAAATGTTGTGAATGAATCAATCGCATATATTTTCTCACAAATAATAAGCGGCTTGTAGCTTTAATGATTTAAACTTAATAAAAATATTTATAAAAGTAGTGATCGACATACAGGTTTTGTCACTATGTTATTGGCGAAGGTGATTGTATTGTTACCGTCGAGTTTATGTGCATTTTTTGCGCTAAATAGCTCTATTTTAATCAAGGTGGTTTAAAAGTGAGCGAACAAACATTTTTTTATAAAAAAGGTTTGACGAGTAGGATGCAACTCGGTAATATCCGCATCCGTTGAAACGACGCACTGTTTTAACAACTATGTCGGTGATTAGCGCAGCTTGGTAGCGCACTTGGTTTGGGTCCAAGGGGTCGCAAGTTCGAATCTTGCATCACCGACCACTTTTATTTTAAAGTGAGCCTTGTAGGTATAATGCGCCCTTAGCTCAGCTGGATAGAGCAACGCCCTTCTAAGGCGTGGGTCAAAGGTTCGAATCCTTTAGGGCGTGCCATATTCTACAGGCATGTTCATCTGTGGTGGCTATAGCTCAGTTGGTAGAGCCCCGGATTGTGATTCCGGTTGTCGTGGGTTCAAGTCCCATTAGCCACCCCACTTTATTGTCGGTGATTAGCGCAGCTTGGTAGCGCACTTGGTTTGGGTCCAAGGGGTCGCAAGTTCGAATCTTGCATCACCGACCACTTTCTCTTTTTCTCGAATTATATCTTTACAACAAACCAATTTGGTTTGGGTACATTTATTCGCTCACGCGGTCGCAAGTTCGAATCTTGCATCACCGACCACTTTCTCTTTTTCTCGAGTTATATCTTTACAACAAACCAATTTGGTTTGGGTACATTTATTCGCTCACGCGGTCGCAAGTTCGAATCTTGCATCACCGACCACTTTCTCTCTGTCTCGTATTGTATCTTTCCTACAAGCCAATTTGGTTTGGGTACATTTATTTGCTCACGCGGTCGCAAGTTTGAATCTTGCATCACCGACTACTTTCTCTCTCTGCTTATTTGTGTCTTTGTCGAGAGTGACATTCGTTATTAACCTTGTCTGTGCAACCCTTAAAATGTTCATAAGAATAATGTTTAAAACCGGAGTTCTGTAATTGACGTGTTAAAAGTGCTTTTTTTTCTTTAAATTTATGGAGTTGAATCCTTTAGTATTAATGCTTCCAAGCATTTTTTCTTTTATTCCATTTTTATACTCGACTCTTTTGTAAAGCATGGCTATAATTCGGCGTCATTATTTTAAACTAACCATCATTTTATGGTTTTTATATGTGCAAAAATAATGTGCTTTTACGGCTTGAAAGTTGATTTAAGCGCCCTTATGTAGGTTGTACATATAAAGCATAAGTATTAGATGCGTTAATAGACGCGTATAAACGCAAATTTTTGAGGTATATAAATGCAAGTTTCAGTTGAGACTACAGAAGGTTTGGAACGTCGCCTTACGATTACAGTTCCTGCCGAAACTGTTGACGTAGAAGTTAAAAACCGTTTACGCCAAATTGGTAAAACACAACGTATTAATGGTTTCCGCCCGGGCAAAGTTCCACCAACGGTTCTTCAAAAGCGTTATGGTAAGTCTGTACGTCAAGAAGTTGCTGGCGAGTTAATGCAGCGTAACTTCTTCGAAGCGATCATGGCTGAGAAATTAAACCCAGCGGGTCGCCCTGAGTTCATCGCTAAAAGCAATGAAGAAGGTAAAGAGTTAGAATTTGAAGCTGTTTTTGAAATCTACCCTGAAGTAGAAGTTAAAGACATCGAAAAAATCACTGTTGAAGCACCAAAAGCTGAAGTAACAGATGCTGACTTAGACGAGATGTTCGTTACTTTACAAAACCAACACAAAACGTGGAAAGAAAACAAGCGTAAAGCTAAGAAAGGCGATAAGTTAACTATCGACTTCTTAGGCCGTGTTGACGGTGAAGAGTTTGAAGGCGGTAAAGCTGAAGGTTTTGAATTAGAACTTGGTACTGGTCGTATGATTCCAGGTTTTGAAAAAGCATTAAATGGTATGAAAGTAGGTGAAGAGCACACGATCAACGTGACATTCCCTGAAGATTACCATGCAGAAAACTTAAAAGGTAAAGACGCTGAGTTTGATATCAAAGTGATCAAGACTGAAGGCCCTGTTTTACCAGAAGTTGATGAAGAGTTTGCTAAGTTATTTGGTATCGAAGAAGGCGGTATCGACGCTTTACGTGAAGAAGTTAGCAAAAACATGAGCCGTGAGTTAAACCAAGCGGTTAAAGCTAAAGTTAAAGATCAAGTTATCGAAGCTTTATTAGAAGCTAACGAAGTAGACATGCCAAAAGCATTAGTAAGCCAAGAAGTTGACGTATTACGCCAACAGGCTTTACAGCGTTTTGGTGGTCAAATCGATCCGAAAAACATGCCTAACCTTCCTGCAGAAATGTTCGAAGAGCAAGCTAAGCGTCGCGTAAAAGTTGGTTTATTACTTGGTGAAGTAATCAAAGTTAACGAAATCAAAGTTGATGATGCAAAAGTACAAGAGTTAATTGCAACGGCTGCTTCTGCTTACGAAGACCCACAAGAAGTTATTAACTACTACAACGGCAACCAAGAAATGCTTCAACAAATGCAAAACGTTGCATTAGAAGAGCAAGCTGTTGAGTTTGTTTTAGACAAAGCAAAAGTTACAGAAAAAGAAACTAGCTTCCAAGAAATCATGAATCCAGAAGCTAAGTAAGCTTTTTGATTGACAATAACTAGTTCAGTAGCTTAAATGGCTTATATGTTTTCATATAAGCCATTTTTATTTTAAAAGGAAACGCTGTTGTTTAATTCTCATCCAAAAATGTCAGATATTACTAGTATGACTGAAAATGCATTAGTACCTATGGTCGTTGAACAAACGGCAAAAGGGGAGCGTTCATACGATATTTATTCTCGTTTACTTAAAGAGCGTGTTATTTTCTTATGTGGTCAGGTTGAAGACCATATGGCTAACTTAATTGTTGCACAAATGCTTTTCTTAGAGTCTGAAAATCCAGAGAAAGATATTTATCTGTATATTAACTCTCCAGGTGGCTCTGTAACGGCTGGTATGGCAATTTACGATACAATGAAGTTTATTAAGCCTAATGTTAGTACAGTTTGTATCGGTCAAGCGGCCAGTATGGGGGCTTTTTTATTATCAGGTGGAGAAAAAGGTAAGCGTTACTGTTTGCCAAATGCGCGTGTCATGATTCACCAACCGCTTGGTGGCTTCCAAGGTCAGGCTTCAGATTTTGAAATCCACGCAAAAGAAATTTTACATATTAAAGAAAAATTAAACACGTTAATTGCTGAACATACTGGTCAGCCAATTGAAAAAGTAACAGAAGATACAGATCGAGATAACTTTTTGAGTGCAACTGATGCCGTAGAATATGGCCTAGTTGACTCAATTTTAGAGAAACGTGTTGATCAATAAGCTATAGTTACAATAGCTATGAAAAATAGAAGGTGACTGGTTTGCCTTCTTTTCCCGTATTGAGTTATGACAAATAACCTAGTTTAGAAGATAGTTAGAGGTACCCTATGACCGACATTACAAAGGGTGACGGCGATAACGGCAAGTTACTTTATTGTTCGTTTTGCGGTAAAAGCCAGCACGAAGTTCGTAAATTAATTGCTGGTCCTTCGGTTTATGTTTGTGACGAATGTGTTGAGTTATGCAACGACATCATTCGTGAAGAAATTAAAGAAATTTCGCCAAAAGAAGAGAAAGAATCATTACCTACACCTATCGAGATTCGTGAGAGTCTAGACGATTATGTAATTGGTCAAGACCATGCTAAGAAAGTCTTATCGGTAGCGGTGTACAACCATTACAAACGTTTACGTAATGGCGATGCACACAATGGCGTTGAGTTAAGTAAAAGTAATATTTTGCTCATCGGGCCGACAGGTAGTGGTAAAACGCTTTTAGCAGAGACCCTTGCACGTTTGCTAGATGTGCCATTTACTATGGCTGACGCAACTACGTTAACTGAAGCCGGTTACGTGGGCGAAGATGTCGAAAACATCATACAAAAGCTTCTACAAAAATGTGATTACGACGTTGAAAAAGCGCAACGTGGCATCGTGTATATTGATGAGATTGATAAGATTTCTCGTAAGTCTGACAACCCATCAATCACTCGTGATGTATCGGGTGAAGGTGTTCAACAAGCATTGTTGAAACTTATTGAAGGTACTGTTGCTTCAGTTCCGCCACAAGGTGGCAGGAAACATCCTCAGCAAGAATTCTTACAAGTAGACACGTCTAAGATTTTGTTTATCTGTGGTGGTGCATTTGCTGGGTTAGATAAAGTCATTGAACAACGTTGTGCGACAGGTACCGGTATTGGTTTTGGTGCTGAAGTGCGCTCAGATGATTCGAATAAGTCACTTACTGAACGATTCCAAGAGGTTGAGCCAGAGGACTTAGTTAAGTACGGTTTAATTCCTGAGTTCATTGGCCGTTTACCGGTTGTAGCGACGTTAAGTGAATTAGATGAGTCAGCATTAATTCAAATCCTACAACAACCTAAAAACGCGTTAACTAAACAGTTTTCTGCATTGTTTGATATGGAAGGCGTTGAACTAGAATTCAGAGAAGATGCATTAACAGCCATTGCACATAAAGCCATGGAACGTAAAACAGGTGCTCGTGGTCTTCGTTCAATCGTTGAAGCCGTTCTGCTAGATACCATGTATGAATTGCCTTCAATGGAAAATGTTGCAAAGGTTGTTATTGACGAGACTGTGATTAAAGGCGAGTCTAAGCCGATTGTTATCTATCAAGCTGCGAGCGACAAGGCTGCATCTGAAGGTTAGCTATTCGTATATGAGAACAGTCAAATAGCGCTTTTCTCATCGCCTTTGTTTAAAAAAGAGCCAATTAGGCTCTTTTTTTGATCCCTTTGTTGAATCCTAAACTATTATCCCCATATACTTTTTAAACGCATTAAGACAGCGAATGAATACTAAGTAAAAAATTATTAATGTTCTCGTCTCTAGCATAGCTATTGAATGGTGAAAAATAATTTGCTTGGTAAAGCGTTGTTAGCATGTCCCATTGATTCGAATTCATTAAGAGAGTACCTATGAGCAAAACGCTATCTGGTGTTGTTGAGATTCCGGTTCTTGCCCTAAGAGACGTTGTGGTATACCCACAAATGGTCATCCCGTTGTTTGTTGGCCGTGAAAAATCAATCCGTTGTTTAGATATTGCAATGGAGCAAGATAAGCAAATATTTTTGGTTGCACAAAAAGACGCAGCAGTTGATGACCCAACAGCTGAAGACGTGTATGAAACAGGTACAGTTGCCACAATTTTACAAATGTTAAAATTACCTGACGGTACAGTAAAAGTGTTGGTAGAAGGCGTACAACGAGCTACGTTAAAGGAGTTTGTTGAAACCGATCCTCAGTTTATCGCTAATATCGAGTATTTATCGTCATTGCCTGCTGATCAGGACAGTGAAGAGGTATTGGTACGCTCTGCAATTTCACAGTTTGAAGGTTATGTGAAACTTAATAAGAAGATTCCTCCTGAAGTGCTTACGTCGGTTTCTGGGATCGATGACGCAGAGCAATTGGCCGATACCATGGCTGCTCATATGCCGCTTAAACTAGTCGATAAGCAAAAAGTCCTTGAAATCAACGATATTACTGAACGCTTAGAGTTCTTAATGGCGCAAATGGAAGGCGAGATTGACTTATTACAAGTTGAGAAGAAGATTCGTGGCCGCGTTAAGAAACAAATGGAAAAAAGCCAGCGCGAATACTATTTGAATGAGCAAATGAAAGCGATTCAAAAAGAGCTTGGCGAAATGGATGATGTGCCTGATGAAGTAGAGCAGATCACCAAAAAGATTGAAGATGCAAAAATGCCAGCTGAAGCAAAAGAGAAGACTTTGGCTGAGTTGCAAAAATTAAAAATGATGTCGCCAATGTCTGCCGAGGCAACAGTTGTTCGTTCATACATTGATTGGATGACAAGTGTGCCTTGGAAGAAACGTAGCAAGTTGAAGAAAAACCTAAAACTCGCTGAGGAAGTGTTAAATAAAGATCACTATGGCCTAGATAAAGTAAAAGAACGCATTATCGAATATCTTGCCGTTCAACAGCGTGTTAGCCAATTAAAAGGGCCTATCCTTTGTTTGGTTGGGCCTCCTGGTGTTGGTAAAACATCTTTAGGCCAGTCAATTGCAAAATCTACCGGCCGTAAATATGTTCGTATGGCATTGGGTGGCGTGCGAGATGAAGCTGAAATCCGTGGTCATCGTCGTACTTACATCGGTTCATTGCCTGGTAAGTTAATACAGAAAATGGCAAAAGTTGGTGTTAAAAACCCATTATTCTTACTAGATGAAATTGACAAGATGTCATCTGATATGCGTGGTGACCCTTCTTCTGCGTTACTTGAGGTTCTTGATCCTGAGCAAAATACGAGTTTCAACGATCATTACCTAGAAGTTGATTATGATCTGTCTGATGTGATGTTCGTGGCAACATCTAACTCTATGGATATACCTGGTCCACTATTGGATCGTATGGAAGTCATCCGATTATCGGGTTACACAGAAGATGAAAAGCTAAATATTGCTAAACAACACTTAGTGACGAAGCAAATAGGTCGCAACGGTTTAAAAGAAAACGAAATTGAAATTGATGATAGTGCAATTATCGGCATTATCCGTTACTACACTCGTGAGGCAGGTGTTCGTGGCTTAGAGCGCGAAATATCAAAACTGTGTCGTAAAGCCGTTAAAGCAATTTTGTTGGATAAAGAGTTAAAGAAAGTTGTTATTAACCAAGAAAACCTATCCGAGTACTTGGGTGTGCAACGCCATGATTATGGAAAAGCTGACGATGAAAACCGAGTTGGTTTAGTAACGGGCTTAGCTTGGACACAAGTTGGCGGTGAATTGCTTACTATCGAAACAGCATCTGTACCGGGTAAGGGCAAGTTGACTTACACTGGTTCACTTGGTGATGTGATGCAAGAGTCAATTCAGGCAGCGATGACAGTGGTTCGTAGCAGAACAGAAAAATTACGCATTAATGATGATTTTCATGAGAAGCGTGATATTCATGTTCATGTACCTGAGGGGGCTACACCAAAAGACGGCCCAAGTGCAGGTATAGGAATGTGTACTGCGTTGGTATCAAGTTTAACTGGTAACCCGGTGAAAGCAGATGTCGCAATGACAGGTGAGATTACCCTACGTGGTGAAGTATTAGCTATTGGTGGTTTGAAAGAAAAACTCTTAGCGGCTCATCGTGGTGGTATCAAGACCGTGGTAATTCCTAAGGACAATGAACGCGATTTAGCTGAGATCCCAGATAACGTGAAGGCAGATTTGTCTATTCACCCGGTTAAATGGATTGATGAAGTACTACAAATTGCGCTCGAACACCCGTTTGAAAAATGGTCAATTGCTAAGTAAAACGTGGATTTAAGTCAAAAAAAGTGAAAAAAAAGCAAAAAATTCCAAAAAAAGTGCATTTTTTGCTTCTCAAACGCTGAAACTGTGGTAAGTTAGGTACGACTATATCGCTAGAGGTCAATATAAATAGGCGCTCTAGTAAAGATAAGAATAATTATCTTTAAATTTATTTTTCTTAACTACAGTGCTTGATGTTCTAAAAGAAGCTTGATATAAAAACGTTTCCAAGGAACGCTAACAAACAAATAATGATAGCGCTGAATAATAACAAATGAAGGGGAAGACACTGTGAATAAGTCTCAACTAATCGAGAAAATTGCTGCTGGTGCTGATATTTCTAAAGCTGCTGCTGGTCGCGCATTAGATTCATTCATCGAAGCTGTAACTGAAGAATTAAAAGCTGGTGAGCAAGTTGCGTTAGTTGGTTTTGGTACATTCTCTGTACGTGACCGTGCTGCACGCACTGGCCGTAACCCACAAACTGGTGCCACAATCGAAATCGCTGCTGCAAAGATCCCATCTTTCAAAGCAGGTAAAGCATTAAAAGACGCTTGTAACTAATCACAGTTTAAGTAGTTTTGTAAAAAACCACCTTAGGGTGGTTTTTTTGTTATCAAAATCGCATATTTTACGGTTTGATAGCTATCATCAACGAGTCTATTTCTGGTAGAATCGCGCGTAAGAAAAATCTATTAGTAGATTAATAGGTCCAAGAATACGCAATCGTGTTAAAGAGAATAAGATGTTAGAAAGAATAAGAGAAAACTCTCAAGGAATGACAGCTAAGATAATCCTTGGCTTCATTATCTTGACCTTTGCTATTGCAGGTATCGGCAGTTATACGAATAACGTTGATACTTCAGTTGCAGAAGTTAATGGTGAAAAGATTTCACAACAAGCGTTTGAGCAAGCGTACCAAGCGCAGCGTAACAGAATGGCTCAACAATTTGGCGATATGTTCGATACATTAGCGTCGAATCCTGCATATCTAGCAAATTTACGCAACGGTGTACTTGATAACCTTATTAATGAGAAGTTATTAGATCAGGCAGCACGTGATTTAGCTATCCGTATTTCGGACGAAGAAATCAAGAAGACAATCCGTAACATGGAAGAATTCCAAATAGACGGGCAGTTTGACAATAATCGCTATTTAGCTGTTATCAATCAAAGTGGTTTCTTCCAATCAAGCGATTTTCGTGATTATTTACGTGTAGAGATGGCTCGCCGCCAATTAGGTATGGCACTTGTTTCTGGAGAGTTTGGTCTACCATACCAAGCAGAGCAAGCAGAAAAGTTACGTAATCAGACGCGTGATATTAAATATGCTGTTGTTGATACTGAGCAATTTAAATCGCAAGTAGATGTTAGCGAAGAAGAAATTGCGACTTACTATCAAGACAATGAAGATCGTTTTCAAACACAAGAGAAAGTCAAAGTTGACTATGTAATGGTTGACGTTTTCGATATCGCTAAAGATATCGACGTGACTGAAGAAGACGCTAAAGCATATTACGAAGAAAACATTGCAAGTTTCACAAAAGAAGAGCAACGTCGTATTTCTCACATTTTAATTGAGTTTGGCGATGACAAAGGTGCAGCAGAACAAGAAATTCGCACACTTGCTAATCGTATTGCTGAAGGTGCTGACTTTGCAGAGCTAGCAAAAGAGTTCTCTGCGGATACATTTAGCGGTGAAAATGGCGGTGATCTTGAATACCTTGAGTTAGGTGTTATGGATGAAGCGTTTGAACAAGCTGCTTTAAATCTTGAAAAAGTTAATGATGTTTCTGACGTTGTAGAGTCAGAGTTTGGTTATCACTTGATAAAATTAACAGAACTGAAAGCTGCTGAAACACAAGCGTTTGAAGATGTTAAAGAAGAACTAATGGCTCAGGTAAGTGAGAGCGAAGCACAGAATAAGTTTTACGAACTTCAGCAAGAGCTAGCACGTTTAAGTTTTGAATTCCCGGACTCGCTAGAAGACGCTGCTGGTGCAGTTAATGCTGAAGTGAAAACGTCTGATTGGTTGGGCCGCACAAAGCAAGTTGCTCCGTTCAATAACCCTAAGGTTGTTGACGCTATGTTCTCAGACATTGTTCTAAGTGAGAACTTGAACTCAGATATTATTGAAGTTAGTGATAACTTAGCTATGGTTGTTCGTCTGAATGAATACCAAGAAGCGAAAACGCGCCCATTAGCAGAAGTGTCTGAAACGATTAAAACACAGTTAATCGCAGCAAAGGCGTCAGCTAAAGCTGAAGAAGCAGTTGATATGATTTTAGCTAGCTACAAAGCGGGTGAAGATGTATCAGCTCAAGCTGAGGCGTTGGGTACTTCATTTATTGAGAAGGCAGCAGCTACTCGATTCAGTGCTGATGTTGATAGTGCAATTTCACGTTTAGCATTTACATTACCACACCCTGTAGAAGGTAAAGTATCTGCAGATACGGTAAGCTTACGCAATGGTCAAGTTGCTGTTGTAGAAGTTACTGCAGTACAAGAAGGCACAGTTAGCCCAACGTTGGATAATGTTGTTGAGCAGCAAGGTGCTAGCTTATCTCAAGCGTCATATGTAGCATATGTAGAGTCGTTAAGAGCGAAAGCTAAAATTACGCGTAAAACATTAAGCGAACCAGCTAACGTATTTTAACGTTAATTGAATTTGATAATAAAAACGCCGCTATAAGCGGCGTTTTTTTTACGAAAAATATCGGGTTACTACGTTGATTCTTGCTGCATTTTTTGACGGTCGAATTGTTTTATCGCGCCATCTAGGTGTTTATTAATAAACCAGAATGAAATAGGGCGCATAATGAGAAAATAGCCAACCAACAAAGCAAAAACAGGTAACATCAAATACCAACTGTCAATGCGAGCAAGCACGATAAATGGTGGAATCAATACAAGTAACTTCAATATATTGATAATCAGTTTCTCTGGTGCTTGGAGTTTATTATTTGCCATTTCGATAATCATGCGTCGTTCTGCAATCGTATATGGCTGGAGTTTTTCAATTTGCGCTGTAGAAAAATAAATAGTCATAAAAGCAATAAATTCTAAATAAGTTAATTGTGCACACAATCATTGTGCATAATGATTTTACGATCATACCTAAAAAAACGACTAATATTAACTTTTAGACAAAGCTAATGAACTAAATGAATGATATTTAGGTATTACTAGTTTTTTATTTTGATAAACGTGTATCGAAAATCGCAACTCTTTGGTAGAATTGCGGCAATTTTTTTTATAGGTATTTTACACATGAAAGTCATTGAAGGTTCATTTGTTGCTTCAGGCAAAAAATTTGCAATCGTTGTTTCTCGTTTCAACAGTTTTATCGTTGAAAGCTTACTTGAAGGTGCTGTAGACGCATTAAAACGCCATGGTAATGTATCTGAAGATGACATTACTGTAATTCGTGTACCAGGTGCGTACGAGTTACCTGTGGCTGCAAAACGTATCGCTCAGAAAGGCGAATATGATGCAATTATTGCAATTGGTGCTGTAATTCGTGGCGGCACGCCTCATTTTGACTTTGTTGCAGGTGAATGTAACAAAGGTTTAGCTCAAGTAGCTATGGAATATACAACACCTGTTGCTTTTGGTGTTATTACTACTGACTCAATTGAACAAGCAATCGAGCGTGCTGGTACAAAAGCAGGCAACAAAGGTGGCGAAGCTGCACTAAGTGCATTAGAAATGGTTAATGTGTTAGACCAACTTTAATCGGGAAATTTTTGTGAAACCATCTGCAAGAAGAAAAGCACGCGAGTTTGCTACCCAAGCAATTTATTCGTGGCAAATTAGTGGCAACAATATCAACGATATTGAAGCACACTTTTTAACAGAAAATGCGAAACGTCGCTTCGACATTGAATATTTTCAAACATTATTCCGTGGCGTAACCGCCTCAGTTGCTGAATTGGATCTGGCAATTGAACCACATGTAGATCGTCCGCTTGATGAAATTGATCAAGTAGAAAAGGCGATTTTGCGCATGGCAATGTTTGAATTAAGCCACAACCAGGAAGTGCCTTACAAAGTCGTTATTAATGAAGCAATCGAACTTGGTAAAGCCTTTGGCGCAGATGATAGCCACAAATTTATCAATGGTGTACTTGATAAAGCGGTTAAATTAATTCGTCCTCAAGATTAAGCGACTCCTATGAAAGAGTTTGAATTAATCAAACGCTACTTCACTGAGCAAGTAGTAAAACGCAAAGAGGTGACGTTAGGGATAGGTGACGATTGCGCACTTATCTCTCCACCGCTCAATCAAGAGATTGCGATTACCACTGATACACTCGTATCTGGTGTTCATTTCCCGGAAAACACTTCCCCAAGAGCTATAGGTCATAAGGCTGTAGCAGTAAATTTGTCAGATCTTGCCGCTATGGGCGCAGAGCCAAGTTGGATTTCAATCGCAATTACCTTACCTGCAATTGACAAAGAGTGGATTGACGAGTTCTGCCAAGGTGTTTTTGAACTTTGTGAATATTTCAATGTACAACTTATCGGTGGTGATACTACTCAAGGTCCTTTGAGTATAACAATCACAGCGCAAGGGTTATGCCCTGAAGGCACCGCATTGAAGCGTAGCGGCGCAACACCAGGTGAGTGGATATATGTCACTGGTGAAATAGGTGATGCCGCGTTAGCACTTAAGCATATCCAGGGCGAATTGGAAATTGAACCAGCTTTTCGAGAAAGTGTATTAGAGCGTTTGGATTTCCCAAAACCGCGTGTTTTAGCTGGCCAGACAATCCGCTTATATGCATCGGCAGCTATCGACTTATCTGATGGATTAATTGCTGACTTAACGCATATATGCTCTCAATCTAATGTTGGCGCGAACATTGTCTTGGAAAATCTGCCTCTATCAAAAGGAATGACAGCAACTTTAGGTGATAAAGCGGCAAGCTTAGCTTTAAATGGTGGTGACGATTATGAATTATTATTTGTGGTTGCTGAAGCAAATAAAGTTGGGATGGAAACCGCATTAAGCCAACTGGGAATACAGTTTAGTTGTATTGGCCAAACGAACAACACAAATAAAATAACAACCACACTAAATGAAAAACCTGTAGATATTAAATCTAGTGGTTTTGAACACTTTAGTTAATCACTCATTATAAGGTCAGTCATGACGGAAAAATTTAGACTTAGCGATCCTGTGCAGTTTTTGGCGCTTGGTTTCGGAAGTGGGTTAGCACCTAAAGCACCCGGCACGTTTGGAACGTTAGCCGCTATCCCTGTCTTTCTTTTAATGGCTCAGTTACCTGTCTCTCAATATATGGCTGTGCTATCCGTAATGGCACTATTTGGTGTTCATATCTGTGGTTATACTGCGAAAGCAATAGGCGTAGATGACCACCCAGCAATTGTTTGGGATGAAATTGTTGGCTTTTTAATTACCATGATCTTGGTACCAGTGAGCGTTACGACAGTGGTTGTCGGTTTTTTACTGTTCAGGTTTTTTGATATTGTTAAGCCCTGGCCGATATCTGCTGTCGATAAAAAGCTTCATAGTGGCTTAGGTATTATGCTCGACGACATCATCGCAGGTGTCATGGCTTTTGGTGTTATGCAGCTAATCTTCGTGGTTAGTTGGTAATTTTCATATAGCACAAAAAAAGCCGTCAATAGACGGCTTTTTTTGTGCTTCTTTAACGCGTTAATGCAGAATACGTGCGCGAATAGTGCCATCAATTAATTTTAGTTTGGCTAGCGCTTTTTCACTATTTTCAGTTTCTACATCAATCACTACATAACCAATTTTATCGTCGGTTTGTAGGTATTGGGCCGCAATATTGACATCATTCTCTGCAAATATGGTGTTAATTTGAGTAATAATACCTGGGCGGTTCTCATGAATATGTAATAGTCTGCTTGTGCCTGCATGCTCTGGTAGCGAAACTTCTGGGAAGTTTACTGCAGAAAGTGTAGAACCGTTGTCCGAATATTTTGCCATTTTACTCGCAACTTCAAGACCAATATTTTGCTGTGCTTCTTTAGTTGAACCACCAATATGAGGTGTTAGGATAACATTATCGAAAGCACGTAATGGCGATACAAACTCCTCGTCATTACTTTTTGGTTCTACTGGAAACACATCGATAGCTGCGCCGCCAAGCTTTTTACTTTCTAACGCACCTGCAAGTGCATCAATATCAACGACTGTACCGCGAGAGGCATTGATAAAAATAGCACCATCTTTCATCGCATCGAATTCTGCGATACTGATCATGTTCTGTGTTTGAGCTGTTTCAGGCACGTGTAGGCTGATTACGTCTGCTTCTTTAAATAATTGAGTTAAGCTCTCTGCTTGGCTTGCGTTGCCCAGTGGTAACTTTGTCTCGATATCATAGAATCTAATTTTCATCCCGATGGTTTCAGCCAAAATTCCAAGCTGAGTACCAATATGACCATAACCGATAATGCCTAATGTTTTTCCTCGGGCTTCAACACTACCTGCGGCAGATTTATTCCAAACACCACGGTGCGCTTGAGCGTTCTTTTCAGGGATCCCACGCAGTAGTAATAATATTTCGCCGAGAACGAGCTCTGCTACTGAGCGCGTATTGGAAAATGGCGCATTAAACACAGGAATACCACGAATTTGTGCCGCTGGTAGCTCAACTTGGTTTGTACCAATACAAAAGCAGCCGATCGCAACTAGCTTAGTTGCGTGAGCAAGCACTGATTCTGTTAACTGGGTGCGGGAACGGATGCCAATAAAATGAACATCTTTGATTTTCGCTATTAAATCTTCTTCACTCAATGAGGTTTTGAGGTATTCGATATTTGTGTAGCCTTTAGACTTTAACTCTTCGACTGCACTTTGGTGTACGCCTTCAAGCAATAAGATTTTAATTTTTTCTTTTGCTAGTGATACTTTGCTCATGATTCGACTAACTTCTTGTATGGATGTCTAGAAAGCTAACTTAGCATATAGTGTTAAAACTCTAAAGTTGTTTTTTTACACGATTCTAAAAAATAAGAATATGTCAGTTAAATCAACCAAAGAATGTTAAACAGAGCAGGAAAAATAGTACTACTTTGAATAAAAATAGTATTTCTGGACTTTTAGACATATTTGCAGAGGTTTTGGATATATCGCTATTTTTGCAAGACTAATATTATGACCACACATTCACTGAACAATGCTTTGGAGCAAATGATATGAAATACATTACCTCGATTAAAACCTTATTCACAGTAGCTTTGCTAAGTTTGTCGTCATTAGTCTATGCAGGGCATGATACGGAAACTGACGAAAATGGCGTTATTTTAGCGGGTCACGATGTTATTGGTTATTTCACTGAAGGAAAACCAGTTCTTGGAAGTGCAGAATTTACGTCAATTCATAACGGTGCTATCTACCGTTTTAAGTCTGCAAAAAATAGAGACCAGTTTAACAGCAACCCTGATAAATATGCGCCTCAATACGGTGGTTTTTGTGCCTACGGTATGACATTTGGTAAAAAGTTTGAAATTGATGGTAAAGCGTTCAAAGTGGTTGATGGTAAGTTGTATGTAAACAAAAACCAAAGTGTATTTAACGCTTGGGCCAAAGACATCCCTCAATTTATCCAAGAAGCAAATGAACAATGGCCAAATGTTGAAACATTAAACCCAAGCGATTTGTAATTTAACGTCTTTATAGGTTAGCCAATAGCTAATGAAGCACCTCGCACTGCGCCGGGTGCTTCTCCTTGATTTTGTTTGAAGGCCTTTCTAAATGCGGCTTCTGACTCGTAACCGCTTAATTCACTAATCTCTGCGACACTTTTCTCCGTTTCAACCAAAAGCTTTCGAGCAATTATCATTCGCCATTGTGTAAGATATTTCATCGGGCTGAGGCCTATAAGTTTAGAAAACTTTTCGGCAAAATTTGACCGACTCATAGTAGCAACCTCTGCTAATGTTCCAAGACTCCAATCTTGCTCTGGAGATTGATGTATAGCATTAATTGCTTTTCCTATCCTGCTATCGAACAAAGCAGCCAATAATCCATCATTGATTGTCTTTTCAATGACCTGAGCTCTTAGTATCTCTATAAACAACAGGTATGCCAATTGATCAACAACGGTGTAACAACCAGGTAGTGACTTTTCTAATTCGGCAATAATCAACTCAACAAGCAATAACGCTTTGTTGTTACCAAGGTTAGCGTTCGATTTAACATGTATCACGTCTGGCATCATATTTAACAATGGGTTGATGAGTACGCTTTTGAATTCGAAAAAGCCACAAACCATATTGGTTGTGTTGCCGTCGTTACTCATTGGTGCATTGATTAAATGCTTATCAGGTTTTTGACTTGAGTTAGAAATAATATGATGGTGATCATTTGGAAAAATGACTAAATCTTTTTCTTCAAGCTTAATGGTTTGCTCGTTTATATGAAGCCACGCTTGTCCTTTACCAATTAAGTGAAAGGGCGTGCGACGGCTACCTGATGTATCTACTGCCCAGGTACCACAAAAATCGCCATTGACATAAACCTCCGCGCTCAACGATAACTTTTGGAGTAAAACACTGAGTGGGTCAGGGTCATTTAGATAGATATTCGGACTTTCGGACATAATTTTAGTGACACAGAGCATATTAGTTGAGCTTAGCTCTATTTAAACTTTGTTTTGAACTTTATTCAAACAGGAAAATTGAAATGCCTAAAATCAAAGTGTATAGCAAAGGTTACTGTCCTTATTGTTCTGCGACAAAACAGATCATGGATAAGTTAGGTTGGCAGTACCAAGAAATTGATGTTTCAACCAATAAAGCCGCACTAAAAGAAATGATCGTATTGAGCGCACGCCGGACTGTGCCGCAAATTTTTATCGATGACCAGCACATTGGCGGATATGATGACTTTAGAGCTTATTTGAAAAGTGTCAATAACGCGAGTGTCGCTTAATGAACTTCGGGATACAATGAGGCTACCTCGACCATATTGATCGAGGTAGTTATTTTAACCGATAACTTTAGCACCTTCAGGTGTACCTAGGATGAGCGTGTTAGCGCCACGACAGGCAAATAGGCCATTCGTCACAACACCGACAATCGCGTTGATATCAACTTCCAATTGCTTTGGGTCAATGATTTTTAAATTATGAACGTCGAGGATTACATTACCGTTATCTGTTACTACGCCTTCGCGGTAAACAGGGTCACCACCTAGCTTTACTAGCTCTCGTGCTACGTAACTTCTGGCCATAGGGATGACTTCAACAGGTAATGGGAAGTCGCCCAAGATATCTACTTGCTTTGAGCTATCAGCAATACAAATAAACTCTTTTGCAACAGCAGCAACGATTTTTTCACGTGTTAATGCTGCGCCACCACCTTTAATCATGGCAAAATGTTCGGTAATCTCATCGGCTCCATCAACATACACGTCTAAGGTATCAACGGAGTTTAAATCAAAAACTTCGATACCATGCTGTTCTAATAATTTCGTTGATGCGTCTGAGCTAGATACAGCGCCAACAATTTGATTTTTCATAGACGCTAATGCATCAATAAAGTGATTAACTGTTGAGCCTGTACCGACGCCAACAATGGTATCTGGCTTAATGAATTCCAATGCTTTTAGCGCTGCGGCTTTTTTCATTTCATCTTGAGTCATAATGATCCTAACGCGAATAGTGATTATAAGGTGTTGTAATTGGCGCTATTATAGCGATAGTTTAATAACTTCTCGACTCAAATTTCATGGCATTCAATCACCCTTGTAGGGGTAATAATCTTTGATAATGGCATGTCCCATGACTCAATGGGGACTTGCTCTACTTGTTGGCAATCATGTGCCAATCCAATTTTTTTAACTGGACTATGATTCAAGTGGGCTAGGGTTCTATCATAGAAACCACCCCCCATGCCTATCCTGTTTCCACAGATATCAAATGCCACAAGCGGTGTAAACAATGCATCTAGTTGCGAAGGAGCAATAACCGATTGAACATTAAGCCTAGGCTCAGAAATCGCAAATCGATTTTTTTTCATTGGCGTCGAACGGGTGTAGTTAAGAAATAGTAAATGATGTTTATTAAACGGGTGAATTACAGGTAAATACACAGCTATGCCGTTTGACCAGCACCATTCAATAAAATGATTCGTTTGCAATTCACCGTCGTTTGAAAGGTATATTGCAAGAGATTTAATCGAGTGCGTTAAGCAAAATGCAGATAATTGGTTTGCTAGTTGCTCTTCGGCTAAATTCTGTTGCTCTATGGTCAATGACTTGCGGCGTTGCCGAATGGTTTGACGCAGTTGATGGCGTGAACTACTGTTTTTGGAAGTCATAAGTGGCAATAAAAAAGGGGACAAAGTAAAAATTTACTCTGTCCCCTTTTATCAAATCAAGGATTATTTACTTAGTATGCTCTTCTTGCATACCTTCGTGCATTCCTGTAACTGCCATTTCTTCATCAATACGGCCATCAATATCTTGTGGGTGCGTATCTTCAGCACCGTGCATCCAATCTACAAGCTTGCCACTAATTAACCATAAAATGATACCAGCGACAAATGCCATAATTGCTACGCCCATGAATGCTTGGAAAGGTCCAACATCCCCCACCATTTGACCTACAGCTGCTGCAGCGTAGTTACCTACACCTGAGAAGAAGAACCACATACCCATTAGTAATGATGTATATTTAAGTGGTGCTAATTTACTCACTAGTGATAAGCCGATTGGTGATAAACAAAGCTCACCCATGGTGTGGAACATGTAAGCCAAGATTAACCATATAATGCTCGCTTTCGCTGTCGCACTATCACCAATCTCGATTGCTGCCATTACCATAGAGATAAAGCCTAGGCCTAAGAAGAACATACCTAAGGCGAATTTCTTCGGAGAATTTGGTTCTGCTTCACCCATCTTGAGCCACATTGCTGCAAACATTGGTGCAAACAAGATAACGAAAATCGGATTTACTGATTGTAACCATGAGGCTGGAATTTCAAAACCAAACATCACTAAGTCAGTTTTTTGTTTTGCAAAAAGGTTCATTGAACCAGCTGCTTGTTCGAAACCTAACCAGAAAACAATCGTGAAGAATGACATGATTAAGATAACTTTAACTCGGTCACGTTCTTCAGACGTTAAAGGTGCATTAGATGCTGCAGACGTGCCTTGCATCTTTTTAGCAGCAGGCTCAACACCGACGTTACCTAAGAATTTCTTAGACATGCTTAACTGAAGGATTACGCCTAATAGCATACCAACACCAGCAACTAAGAAACCGTATTGGTAGTTAACTTTTTCACCAATAGTACCAACGACGAAGTAACCTAAGATAGAACCTAAATTGATACCCATGTAGAAAATTGTAAATGCAGCGTCGCGACGCTTATCACCATCTTCATATAAGTCACCAACCATTGTTGAGATGTTTGGTTTGAAGAAACCATTACCCATGATTAATAGGAATAGACCTAAGTACAAAAATTCAACTTCTAAACCTGGGATTAGGTGGTGTGGAGTACCAAGTGAAAATTGACCTAAGGCCATTAATACACCACCAATAATGATGGCTTTACGTTGACCCCAGTGGTTATCAGCTACCCAACCACCAAGAACGGGTGTTACGTATACCCAAAACGCGTAAATACCTAAAATGCCTAGGGCATTTTTGTTTAATGCTTTTGTTAGTTGTTCTTGTGCGTCCGCTGCTGCTGGGTCGATGCCAAAGTAGGCCATATCCCAACCAAAGCTACTTGCAAATGCTACTAAGTAAAGAACGAAGATACCACGCATACCGTAGTAACTCATGCGTTCCCACATTTCAGTACCAAATAATAGGAAGAGTCCTTTCGGGTGACCAAGCATGGTTCCCGTCGCAGGTTTATTCATGTAATTATCCTTTCCAGTATTCTTGAAAATTGTCTTAAATTATTTTTACACCCCGTGTTATACCTGCGCCAATAGGGAAAGGCAAGCGAATTGCGGTCAGGATATGCAATTGCAAGACCGACTGCGTGTAAATTAATCAGTGCAATTTGTTACTAAACTTCTTTAATCTCTTTTGGGTTGTTGATAAACTCTCGCGGATTAGAATAAGTTTCAGCTGCATACTGACAGCACTTTAAGTATTTTCAAAGGGATTACAATTGCGAAAATTAATAATGAGAACTTTGGCGAAAAAAGCCATCGTAGTCACTCTCGCTCTTACTTCCATGGGTGGGTTCGCAGCGCAAATCAACCAAGCTCAAATTGAACAATTTAGAAAGCTACCCAAGGCACAGCAGGAGGCATTAGCCAAGCAATATGGTGTTGACCTTAGCAGTATCACTAGTGCCCAGAACTCAACTACAGAGGTCGTTGAAGATACTCCTGTTCAGCCTCGCCAAATTGAAAACCAGCAATCAAACTATGATGATGATGAATTAAAGTTATCAGAGGATGGCATTGAAGTTGAAGCTGCTCTAAAGCCATTTGGTTATGATGTTTTTGCAAATGAGCCAATGACGTTCGAGCCTAATATGGCGATTTCTGTTCCCGATAATTATATCATCGGCGTTGGTGATGAAATAAAAATTCAGACATTTGGTAAGGAAAGTAACAGTTACGACCTGGTTGTTAATAGAGAAGGGAAAATCATAATTCCTGAATTAGGTCCATATCAAGTTTCTGGATTATCGTATAGCGATTTAACTGCTTTTTTGAAAGCCAAAATAGCAGAGCGTGTTATAGGTGTTGAAGCGGTAGTAAGCTTGTCTAAACTTCGCTCAATCCGTGTATTTGTGGCTGGTGAAGCATACAAACCAGGCCCTTATACTTTGAATGCATTATCTTCTATGACGCACGCACTATTTGCGGCTGGTGGTATTAACACCACAGGCTCTCTTCGTAATATTCAACTAAAGAGAGCAGGGCAAATAGTGGGAGAGTTTGATATCTATGATTTATTGATTAATGGAGATTCTTCAAATGACCTTTTGCTTCGCTCTGGAGACGTATTATTTATCCCTGCAAAAGGTGCTGAAGTCGCAATTGAAGGAGCTGTAAGACGTCCTGCAATATATGAACTTAAGAATAACGAAAATTTCAACGATATTATTAAGATATCTGGTGGATTGTTAGCACAGGCATACAAAGATTCTGTGCCAGTTGAACGTTATCACAAAAGTTTGAAAACAATTATATCAATTGATTTAAATGATAATAATGACAGTCTGTTAAAAGTTAAAAACGGTGATCATATCCAAGTAATGAAAAACTCAGATATGTTTAGCCAATCTGTTATGTTAATTGGTGCTGTAGCGCGCCCAGGTAAATACCAGTGGAAGCCAGGGCACAAAATCACAGATTTAATCCAATCCGTTGAAATGAGCCTACTGCCCCATGCAGATCTGAACTATAGCTTAATTGTTCGAGAAGTTGACTTAGCAAAGCGAATTGAAGTGCTTCAGTTTTCTATCGCTGATGCGTTAACTAATACTGTAAGTGAGCAAAACCTAGAATTACATTCTCGTGATAAAGTTATTATATTTTCAAATGTAGATAAACTTGCTAGTGAAGTCCTGACTCTTGATAAGTTTGCGTTTAGTCAGGAATCTTTATTAGCAAAGGAAAAGCTTCTTGCTAAACATAAATATAATGACAAAAACTTTTGGGCTAAGTACGGTGATGGTGACTTCGTGGCGCCAGAAAATAGCGCTAATGCGGGCGTCACTGAAGTATTAAATAGTTCAATTAACGATATTGCTCAAATAAAAGACAAAAAAGAAATAGACGTACGAAAACTTGGCATGTTTTCGCGACAAAGATTACTCGTACCCATTATTAATCGCTTGAGAAGTCAAAGCTCGGGTGGTGAAGTATTGAAGTTAGTTGAAGTTGACGGACAAGTAAAGTTTCCTGGGATATACCCACTTCCAGTGAAAGGCAATGTTAAGTCTTTAATCGTTGCGGCCGGTGGTGTGACGGAATCAGCATACCTAGATAGAGCGGATATAACGCGAAGTATGTTAGACAATGCAAAGGCGACAAAACGATCGTTTTCTATTGATCTATCCAGCGCCTTTGACGATGCCGACAACTCCATGTATAAATTAAACTCCAAAGACCGAATTTATGTACATCAAATCCCTGAGTGGAGTGAAAATCATATTATTGAGTTGAAAGGAGAGTTCGTTTTTCCTGGTAAGTACACTATTGAACGAGGAGAAACGCTCTCTGATATTATTCAAAAAGCTGGTGGCTTGACTGAATATGCATTTGCTGAAGGATCTGTTTTTACTAGAAAGAAACTCAAAGAGCTTGAGCGTGAAAATGTGGAAAGGCTTGCTGATGATTTACGTGTTGAAATGGCGTCAAAATCATTAACTGAAGATGGCTTAGGAGTATCATATGCGGAAGCTCAGAGTCTGCTTGCTGATTTAACGAATTTAGATCCATTAGGCCGTCTAGTTATCGAGTTGCCACGTGTCCTAACAGAAGATAATTATGATGTCACTGTAGAAAATGGTGATGTTCTATATGTTCCTACCAAAAAAGATTCGATCAATGTTATAGGACAAGTGCAAGTTACAACATCTCATATGTATGACCCAAGCTTAGAAGCGGTAGAGTATATTGAACGCAGTGGCGGGATGAAAAAACGCGCTGATGAAGATCGAATATATATCGTTAAAGCGAACGGCACAGTTGAGTTGGTTGGTCAAGAATCATGGTTTTCAAATAGAGCGGAAGATCAAATGCAGCCAGGGGATACTATAGTTGTTCCATTAGATTCCGGCTATATGACGAATCTGACTTTATGGTCGACGGCAACTCAAATTATTTACAACACTGCGGTAGCAATAGCAGCTATCAGTGGCATTTAAACATATTTCAAGGAATTTTAATGTTATATACATTATCAGATTTAAAAATCGGTGTGATTGGTTTAGGTTATGTTGGCCTTCCACTAGCTGTTGAATTTGGCAAAAAAATTAAAACTGTAGGATTTGATATCAACCAACAACGTGTTGATGAATTAAAGGCAGGTAATGACTTTACGTTAGAAGTTTCTCAAGAAGAATTAGCGAGTTCGCCTCTCATTGAATACTCATGCGATGTTGAAGACCTAAAATCTTGTAACTTCTATATTGTTACCGTTCCTACACCAATTGATGAGCATAAACAGCCGGATTTAACGCCGCTTGTAAAAGCAAGCCAGATGTTAGGTAAAGTTGTATCAAAAGGCGACATTATTGTTTATGAGTCAACCGTTTACCCTGGCGCAACAGAAGAAGTATGTTTACCTGAAGTAGAAAAAGTGTCAGGTTTAACATTTAATCAAGACTTTTTTGCAGGTTATAGTCCAGAGCGCATTAACCCAGGTGATAAAGAGCATCGTGTAACAAATATCTTAAAAGTGACTTCAGGGTCTACGCCTGAAATTGCCGAGTTTATTGATAATGTATACGCTTCAATCATTACTGCTGGTACCTACAAAGCGTCTTCGATTAAAGTCGCAGAGGCTGCTAAAGTTATTGAAAACACGCAACGCGATCTGAATATTGCATTAGTTAACGAATTAGCTGTGATTTTCAATAAACTTAGTATTGATACTGAAGAAGTGCTTAAAGCTGCAGGAACAAAGTGGAACTTTTTACCATTCCGTCCCGGTTTGGTTGGTGGACACTGTATCGGTGTAGATCCGTATTATCTAACTCACAAAGCCCAAGCAATTGGTTATAACCCTGAGGTTATTTTAGCGGGTCGTCGAATCAATGATGGTATGGGTGAGTATGTTGTTTCACAGCTTACTAAAGAAATGATTAAGAAGAACATACAGATTAACGGTGCCAATGTACTTGTAATGGGCCTGACATTTAAAGAAAACTGCCCAGATGTTCGTAACACTAAAATCGTTGATATAATTACTGAATTAGCCGATTACGAAATGAATGCTCATGTATATGACCCATGGGTAAACCCTGAAGAAGCGATGCATGAATATGGGGTATCTTTGATCGATAAGCCGGAAATGGGTAAATATGATGCTGTGATCTTTGCCGTTGCGCATAACGAGTTCAAAGCCATGAGCATTGAGAACATCAAAGAAATGATGAAGTCAGACCATGTTATTTATGATCTGAAATATATGCTAGACCAGTCGGCATCTGATATTAGATTATAAGGCTTAACCGAATAACAATGGGTAAAGCATTAACTTAGGTTAATGCTTTATTTTTTAGGAAGATAAAATGACACGTTATCAAGAGATTAAATCTCAACTACTTGAGAACCAACACACGTGGTTAATTACAGGTTGTGCTGGTTTTATTGGTTCAAATTTACTTGAACATTTATTATTGCTTAATCAAAAAGTTATTGGTTTAGATAACTTTTCGACAGGTTATCAGAAGAACTTAGATGAAGTTCAAAGCCAAGTGAGTGATACGCAATGGAAAAACTTTAGCTTTATTGAAGGTGATATTCGCGATTTTGATACTTGTGTTAAAGCGGTGGCAGGTGTTGACTTTATTCTACACCAAGCTGCGCTCGGCAGTGTACCACGTTCAATCGCTGACCCTATTACCTCAAATAGTGCCAATGTGACTGGCTTTTTAAATATGCTAACAGCAGCGAAAGAAGAAAACGTTAAGACCTTTGTTTATGCTGCGTCTAGTTCAACTTATGGTGACCATCCTGCATTACCAAAAGTTGAAGAAAATATTGGTAAGCCGCTTTCTCCGTATGCTGTAACAAAATACGTTAATGAGCTTTACGCAGATGTTTTTGGCAAAACATACGGCCTTAGCTCTATCGGTTTACGTTATTTTAATGTCTTTGGTAAACGCCAAGACCCAGATGGTGCATACGCTGCTGTTATCCCAAAATGGACAGCAGCTATGATTAAAGATGAAGATCTTTTTATCAATGGTGACGGAGAAACCAGTCGTGATTTCTGTTTTATAGAAAATGCCGTACAAGCAAATATTCTAGCTGCAATGTCGAGTGACGAGGCGAAAAACAAGGTTTATAACGTTGCAGTAGGTGATCGCACGACGTTGAACACGTTATTTTCTTGTGTTCAGTCCGCGTTATCTGAAAACAATATAGCTTATCAAAAGGATGCCATTTACCGTGAATTTAGAGCCGGTGATGTTAGACACTCTCAAGCTGATATTTCAAAAGGCAGAAAGTTATTAGGCTATGAGCCGGAATACATAATCCTGGATGGTATTTCTAAGGCAATGCCTTGGTATGTTAGTTCGTTGAAAAACTCATAGTTAAAATTGCTGTATTATGTCGTTCCCGCATAAGCGGGAATCGGCTTACTTAGTTGGAAGCCCAAACGGAGAATTCGGTACTTCTTTTAGTCAGTAGTTTTAATTTGAGCACCTCTATTTTTTCCTAAAAGCCTTCAACTTTGCTAAGCCCTAGTTATCCCGAATTCGTAATATAACTTTGTAATTAGTGGAAAGCAGCCATACCGACGCTAGTATCTAATATCGTAAATTGCATGATAATTGTTCTAGGTTTGTATATCTAATGTAACTTTCATTCATTTAACATGGAAAAACGGTTCATTTAGTCAAATTTATCCGTATAATGTCCGCAGTAAATTTTTTCGTATTTTGTGGTAATTCCGATGGATAAAAAACAGGCTCAAATGGACTTTGAAATGAAAGCCTATCTTGCTACTCAAATGCAGAAGCAGTTATCTTTGCAAAATGATGATGAAATAGACCTAGCTGAATTATGGAAAGCTATCTGGTCGGGGAAGCTAATCATTATTTTTATCACACTTTGCTTTGCTATCGCTTCAATTGTATTTGCACTCTCACAGCCAAATATCTATAAGTCATCTGTACTTTTAGCTCCTGTTAGTTCAGAAGGTGGGGTAGGAGGTTTAGCTGGTTTAGCTGGTCAATTTGGTGGTTTAGCAAGTCTAGCAGGTATTAATCTAGGCAGTACAGGAACTGATAAAACAGCGTTAGCGCTTGAAGTCATTAAATCTCGTAAATTCATTCAATCATTTATCCAAAAATACAACTTACTTGTACCTTTGATGGCAACAAAAGGTTGGGAGATGTCATCAAATACAATAGTTTATGACGGAGAATTATATGACTTTGTCAGTAAGACTTGGGTTCGTAATGTAAAACCGCCTAAACAGCCTCAGCCCTCTTTATGGGAAGCGTACATGGAGTTCTCTGAAATCTTGTCTGTTTCCCAAGACAAAGCAACGTCTATGGTCACTATTGAACTAGAGCATTATTCACCCTATTTGGCAAAGCAATGGGTAGAATTATTAGTAAGAGAAATCAATAAAACGATAAAAGAACAAGATCAAGCAGAAGCGCAAGAATCAATCAACTACCTAAAAACACAGTTAGAAGAAACAAATGTTGCTAATATGCACTCAGTGTTTTATCAGTTAATTGAGGAGCAAAGTAAGAATATGATGTTAACGCAAGTCAAGGAAGAGTATGTGTTAAAGACTATTGATCCTGCGCAAGTTGCTGAAGAAAAAGCGAAACCAAAGCGAGCATTAATTGTAGTTTTAGGCACTTTGTTTGGGGGAATGTTAGCAGTTTTATTTGTTTTAGTGCGTTACTTTACTAAATCAAAGTCTAGTGCTAAACCTAAGCAAGAATTAACAACAAGTGAGAGTAAATAAATGGAGTTGTTATTTATCACCGCAGTCTCTGCGTTTTTATTTGCTTACCTTTCGATTAAAGTATTAAAACCTGTTGCAGTAGAATTTGGCTTAGTTGATAAACCTAATGCTAGAAAAACACACTCTGGTCATATTCCATTGATTGGTGGTATTTCAATATTTATTGCAGTTTTATTTGCAAGCCTTATTTGGCTGCCAAACACCCTTGAATTAAGAGTGTACTTAATTGCCTCTGCTATGATGGTTTTTATTGGTGCTCTCGACGATAAGTTCGATATTAGCGTTCGTATTCGTTTAGTAGGCCAAATCATTATAGCTAGTTTGATGATTTATGGTGTAGGCGGTTATATTTCTGAATTAGGAGACTTGTTTGGCTTAGGTAATATTAATTTAGGTCCTATCGGTATTTTCTTTACCTATTTTGCAATTGTTTCTGTCATTAATGCTTTTAACATGGTTGATGGTATCGACGGACTCGTTGGGAGCCTCAGTCTTAACACTTTTTCGTCGATAGCTGTGTTATTCTTGATTTCTGGCAATAATAGTTATGTTGCGTACCCATTAATGTTAGCAACTGCTACGTTGCCATATCTTATCTTTAACCTTTGCGTTTTTCCAAAGCAAGTGAAAAAAATCTTTATGGGTGATGCAGGAAGTATGTTTATTGGCTTATCTGTTGTCTGGTTACTGACAATGGCAACGCAAGGGGAGCAAGCATCATTTAGACCAGTAACAGCACTGTGGATTTGTGCTATCCCACTGGTGGACATGCTTGCAATTGTTATTCGTCGCGTGAAGAAGGGACAGAGTCCTTTCAAGCCTGATCGTGATCATTTACATCATATATTTATGAGAGTCGGTTTAAGTGATAGGCAAGCATTATTTGCAATAACCTGTGTCGCTATTGCTTTATCTTTGATTGGCATACTAGGTGAGTACTTTAATATTTCCGAACCAGTCATGTTTATTGGTTTTTTATTTTTATTCTTATGCTATTCATATACATTGCAACACATATGGAAAGTTGTGACCTTCTTTAGAAAGTAAAACAGGTAAGTAGTTTGGCTCAGTTTAAAAGAAATAACAAAAAATCCTTTTTATCCAAAATTACTAAATATTACTATCAAAGCAAAATTGGTGCATCAGGGCCTTCGACTGACTTTGATTCTTTTGTTTATTTGATGCGTTTTCCAAAAAATATTTTTCTTGGTGATGGGGCGTACATTAAAGGGAATGCTCGTATTTGTCCGTGTAACCCTGATGCAACTATTACAATTGGCGCCAATACTACTGTTGGATACAACACGATAATTTTTTCATCAAAAAAAATCACGATTGGCCATGATTGTATGATTGCTCCAAATGTTTACATTGTAGACAGTGATCATGGAATGGATAGAAGTATGTTAATGAATGCTCAAGAAAATGTAACAGACGAAGTTGTAATTGAAAACGATGTCTGGTTAGGTACAGGCGCGGTGATTTTAAAAGGAACGTATATTCCTGAAGGGTGTGTTATCGCTGCGAATTCAGTAGTTAAAGGAACGTTAGAACCCTATACCATTTATGGTGGTGTACCTGCTAGAAAAATAGGCGAACGAAAGTGAATATAGGTGTTGTAATATTGGCAAGGCTTACTTCTTCGAGGTTGCCTGGAAAAGGATTACGACTGATAAACGGTAAGCCTTTATTGTCCCATATAATAGAAGCTGTTAAATCGGTCAAAGAAATAAAGCATATTATTCTAGCAACTTCTCAACTCTCTAGCGATGATGAATTAGAAAGTTTTGCCGATGAAATTGGCGTTAAGGTTTATAGAGGTAGTTTAGATAACGTGTCAGAGCGGTTTTTAGACGCCTGCTTATCTAATGGCTTAGATTACGGCATAAGAATTAATGGTGACAATTTATTTGTTAATACACCATTATTAAGCCAAGCATGTAGTTTGGTTGATAACGAACGAGTGTTAATAACAAATGTACCAGATAGAACATTCCCTAAAGGTATGAGTGTTGAGATTTTAAAGGTACAGGAGTTTGAAAAGTTATATAGAAAGTTCAATACGCCAGGGCACTTCGAACATGTTACAAGTTACCTTTATGAAAACCTCCAAAACATAAATCATGAAGTTATTCGTAATGAAGAGTACCCTAAAGCGTCAGGCAAACAAATTGCGATTGATACACAATATGATTTTTATTTAGCACAATATGTCCTTTCTGAGCTAGATAAACAAGGTCTTGATGCTAAAAGTGTAAGTTTAGATAAGTTAATTGATGTTTTTAATAGATGTGAGAGTAAAATGAATTTTAAGGGAAAGCACGGACCGTTGTTGATCGCTGAGATCGGTGGTAATCATGAAGGCGATTTTGATTATGCAAAAAAGTTAACTCAATTAGCTATTGATAGTGATTCTGATTTCATTAAATTTCAAATATATTCTGGAAATACGTTAGTGAATCCTGTTGAGTCACCAGATAGGCATAAACATTTTAAAAAATTTGAGTTGAGTAAAGAACAGTATAGAGAATTAGCCCAAATAGTTACTGATGCAGGTAAGAAATTTATGGCGTCTATTTGGGACATCGACATGATTGATTGGGTAGATGACTATAATCCTGTGTATAAGATAGGCTCAGGTGACTTATTGGCATGGCCGTTATTGAAACATGTTGCCAATAGCGGAAAGCCTATTATTCTTTCTACTGGTTTAGCGACTGAAGAAGAAGTATTAGCTAGTGTTAAATATCTTCGAGATTGTAATGCACTTTATAATGACCCCAATTACCTTTCTGTTCTTCAATGTACGTCTATGTACCCTATCCCAAAAGCTTCAGCAAATTTAGGAGTAATGACTAGGCTACACGAACTTACAGAGACCACGATGGGGTATTCTGACCATACTGAAGGTTCTGACGCATTAAAAGTTGCAATTGCTATGGGAGCACAAGTACTTGAGTATCATTTTACGGATAGTAGAGACGGCAAAGTTTTCAGAGATCATAAAGTATCATTAACAAAAGATGAAGTTTTAGAACTCATTGAATATATTAAGATGGTTAGTGTTCTTAAGGGCAATAGTACTAAAAAACCTGTTCCAATCGAAATAGAAAATGGTCATGTTGAAAGTTTTAGAAGAGCTGTTTATCCAAGTAGAAATATCCAAAAAGGTGAAGTTATTAGAAACGAAGATTTAGTGATTTTGAGACCTTCTCATGGTATATCTTCTCGCTATTTTGATGAGTTATTAGGGAAAGTAGCTACAAAAGCATTAAAAAAACACCAAGTTTTATCAATGAGTGATTTTTCATAATGACTTCAATAGTCAATTTTTTGCGAGTACTTTACTATAAAATCAAATATCGAGGAAAGCTGAAAATAGGATCCTTTGTTACATTATCAAGGAATATTACCTTTATTATTGATGAGGGAAGTCAGATTGTAATTGGTGATAATTCAATAGTTCGTGATTTTGTTGAGTTAAGGGCAACAAAGAATACATGTTTGAATATTGGCTCTAATTGTAAGCTAGATAGGCTAGTAAGAATAATTGCGACAAATGGAAATGATATCAACATTGGACGCAACACTAGAATAGGAATAGGTAGCGTATTAAATGGTGGAGAAAAAATAGTAATAGGCGAAAATTGTTTGATATCTGGTTATGTATATTTACAAACGAGTATGCATAACCACAAATTAAATACAGAAATTATTAATAGTGGGTATACATATGGGCCAATAACTATTCATCAAGACTCATGGATAGGAGTACATGCGGTTATTTTTCCTTCTGTTACTCTAGGTCGTCGTACTGTTGTGGGGAGTAACTCTGTAGTTAACAAAAATTTCACTAAAAATTCTATTATTGGCGGTATTCCAGCAAAAGAGCTTAAACATGATGTATGACAATAACTTAGTAACAGTTTATATCACAAACTATAATTATGGTGCGTTTATTGAAGAAGCCATCGAAAGTGTGTTGGCGCAAAGCTATCCTGCTATAGAAGTACTTGTTATTGATGATGGCTCGACAGATCAATCACATGAAGTAATTAATCAGTATATTGATCATGAAAGAATTAACGTTATCTATCAAAAAAACCAAGGCTTAACAAAAACTAATAATGTAGCTTTACGATTAGCGAAAGGAAAATATATCGTAAGGCTAGATGCTGACGATGTCTTTAAGGCTGACGCAATTGAAAACCTAGTAAAGAGTTTTGTCGACGATAAGATAGCTATGGTTTTTGGTAATTGGGATGTTGTTGACGAACACAGAAATTTTATTCATTCCTATAAAAGGCATGATTTTGAAAATGATGTTACGTTAATGGATTGTCCTGCACATGGCGCATGTACAATGTTCCGCACTGATTATTTACGTTCAGTCGGTGGCTATGATGAAGACCTTCGTTGTCAAGATGGTTATGAACTTTGGTTTAGAATTGTTGAAAAATTTGAAATAAAAAGTTTGAGTGAAATTATATTTGAATATCGAAGACATGGCAGTAATTTAACAGGAAATGAAGAGAAAATTCTAACTACTCGATCTGGAATTTTGAAAAAAATTTCTGCGAATAAAGATGTTAATATTCGGCCATTTGCTTTTTTACCTATAAGAGGAAGTAAACTTGACTCTAGATCGATGCCATTTGAAACGTTGGGTGGAAAGTACATAATCGATATTGTTCTAGAAGAGGTTGTAAAAAGTCAGCTTTTTGAAAAAATTGTAGTTTCAACTCCTGATGAAAGAGTAATCACGCATATATTAGAGTTCTATAGTGAAGTGGTGGAAATTGATCGTCGCCATGCTTCTACTGCAATGATAAACACAGGACTTGATGATGTAGTTAAAGGCTTTATTACCAACAATGACTCTTTTAAGGAACTAACTCACGGTGTTTTGTTTGGAATTGAAAGGCCGTTCAACAAAAAGTATCTCATTGAGTCCGCCTTAGATATAGCTGCTATATTTGGTGTTGATAACGTTATTGGTGTGCGTGCAACTAATGATATTGTCTTTAAGCATAATGGTAAAACTTTGAAAGGTGTAAACTTTGAAAAAGATGGACTTAGACTTGAGAGAGACGAGTTATTCCAAATGGTTCAGGGCTTTAATGTATTTACTGTAAATAATTTATTTACATCTAACTCAATTTGGGGAAGTGTTATTGGTCATGTAGCTTTTGACCAAAAAGCAGCGTTTACACTTAATACTAATTTTGATTTTAAGATTGGTGAGCTGTTTTTTAATAGCTAAATAAACAATTGTTTACTTTTACTTTCTTTAGGTTGTTTAATGCAGCTTCGGTATTAGCCGCTACTTCTTTATGTGCACTCTTTGTCGGAGCATCTGATTGGGCTCCTGTGGCTTTAATGCACACTACTTTCAGCTACTTAATTCTATGTAATTTTGGGGTTAATGAGGGGCTCGGTCAAAAAGTCGTAAGATTTAATGCAAGGTATTTCGATGTCTATCAAGTTTTGCAAAATACTTTCATTGTTATATGTATTGTAAGCTTATTGTTCAGTGAAGCTTCGAGCACTCCAATTAGAGATATTTCATTCTATATTGGTGGAACAAGTGCTCTGTTGTTATTTAGTTTGAATCGGGTGTTTTTTCGAGGTGTGGGCTCATTCAAGTCCTTAGGGAATCTATATGTGGTAAATGGACTTATACTAGCATTTAGCCCAGTTCTCGTTATGCATTCAAAGGATCCATTTGATTTCTTAAGGCTTCTTATTTTTTCTTCTATTTGTGGCGCATTAATAAATATTTCATACAAAAAAGATGCGAAATTTTTGTTAAAAAAAACAAATCACTTAAAGGTAAAAAGGTATTGCCTAGTTTTTATAAATAAGACTAAAAAGCTTGCTATTGCTGGTTTTCCATTAATGCTCGCAGGTGTTACCTTTGAGGTTATAATTACAATCGATAGATTTTACATCAATAGTTTTTACGGGGAAATTTTAGCTGGTAATGTTGCTTTTTCTTTGATGCTTGTTAAAGGCGTTATTATGTTGCTTAGTATTCTTAATACCATTGGATTTAGAGCTTTATCAGTGAATACTTCTATGAAAAACTGGAATGCAAATATTTTAGTTATTAGAAAACAAGTAATTATAGGCATATCTGGGTGCTTCGTTTTGGTTTTTTTATTTTTTTCTGTTCTTTCTAGTAATTGGTTTATTAATAGCTTTCCTAGCTATGCCAACACGTCCGGTATCTTTTTGGCTCAATCCTTATTGCTGATTCCTCTCTCGTTTATGTTCCCTTTGAGTGTTGTGAGTAACTTTATGTTTGGTGGGAGAGTATATTTATTAATGTTAATGAGCATAATGCTTTTATATTTTTCAATAGTATTTATCGTTCATAATTTAACTGATACTCTAACTATATATGAACTGTCTTTCGTAGTTGTTAGCTGCTTTTCATGTGGTGTTTATTTATTTTCAAAATATATTTTTAAACAATTTGAGGCTCACTAGTGGTAACAAATGTTTTCATAGCTTTTACACAAGCTCAGGTTGTTCATGCAGTGAATGTTATTACTACTCAACGTTTACAAAATGTAGTTATCATTTCCAGATATCAATGTGATGAATACAATGAATTTTTCGAACATGTGTTTATTTTAGATGGCCCTATATATAGATTACTTTTTAAGTGGCTTAAAGTTAAAAATTATTTAAAGTCGATAGGTAAAGTTAATCTTTTCATTGCTCATAGTTTAAACGTATTTTCTCAAGGAGTCTTTCATGAACTCCTCGACAATAACTTCCTAAATACATTGAATGTCTTTCCAGACGGGAATTTATTGTTCAATGATTTCACAGTAAATAAGTATTGTAAGGATAATCTAGTTAAAAAGTTGGCTAGTTACGTTATTGGAGCCAAATATAGATTATTTAGCGGAAGTGTAATATCTCCATTCGTGGATATAGATACTGTGCATAGTTATATTGATGGTGTTACCTGTAAGTATAGAGCGTTGAAATATATAGATGTTACACCAGTTACAAAAAATATAGGAACAGGAGTATTGATTTTAGGGCATAGAAACCAACAAGTTATTTCAGCGGACAGTTTAATTGAAGTTGTCAAAAGAAATATTACAGAAGGCCCAATATACTATAAACCACACCCTAGATTAGCTATAGAAAATGATTTGTTTTATCAGATATTGAATGTTAGTTTTAAAGGCAAAGTTTCATTAATTGATAATAAGTCACCAATAGAAGTCATTATCCAAGATTTTCCAATCCAAAGTGTTTTCGCAGTAGCATCATCTTCTCTCGTAACCTTAAAAATCCTTATACCTGAAGTGAACGTTTGCTATTTTGGCCTGCAAAGGTATCTTGGTAAACATTATAACCCTCAAATGAAAATTCAATTCGATCGAATGGGCCTAATAGAGTGGAATTAAATTATAAAACAAGGATTGATATAGTTTGGTTAGTTTCTTGTGTGTCTTTTTATTTTGTATTGGTCGTTTTGTGTAGCGGTAGTTATTTAATAAACTCCTATGAATTTAATAGTTTAATAGAATTCAGATATCAACGATTAATAACAATAGCTTCTTTATCTTACTTTTTTTTATTGACGTTATTAAGTTTAAGGTCAATT
This sequence comes from Thalassotalea loyana, assembly GCF_030161435.1. Classification (GTDB taxonomy): domain Bacteria; phylum Pseudomonadota; class Gammaproteobacteria; order Enterobacterales; family Alteromonadaceae; genus Thalassotalea_G; species Thalassotalea_G loyana. Next base: position 54,412 of record NZ_BSSV01000007.1, read on the forward strand.
AAGTGGTTTTGGTTGATTTTGCCATTTGTTATTTTAACCGTCCCAAATGCGATAAATTCTATTTTTCCTGGCTTCTACTTGACTCATGTGGGTGAAAGAGGTAACGCATCATTTGCATTTGTTTCGCATATAGATTTATATTTTTTGATTAATATATGTGCTCGATTTTTATTACCCTTTCAAAAAAAATTATATATAAGCTCACAATTTAAAGCCCTTAAATTAGCTTGTTTTTTATTGTTGGTTAGTCTGACAATTAATAGTGTATTGGCAATAATAAAGAATTCTGATTTCTTATATATATTAAATGGGGCATTTCATTTTCGATATTTGTTCTTTGCTCTATTGTTTGCAAATGAGTTATTTGATATTGAAAATGAAAAATCTTTTGTAAACGGAATAGCTTATTCAATACCATTATTGGCTGCTGAAGCATTTGCTTCCACATTTTTGGGTGGTGATTCAATTTTTGGAGAGTTGAAAAGTGGTAATTTTGCAAATAATGTTTTTGGTAATTTTTTAGCTGTATTATTTGTTTATTTTTTAAGTATTAGGAAAGTGAGAGAATATCAGAACCCTCTTTTTATATTTGTACTATTTTTACTTCTTTGTTTAATTTTCATGACAGGAGTTCGGGGAGCAATTCTTTCGTTGGGTCTAGGATTAACAGCATTATATTTTTTGATTCGAAAAAGCGCTCAAACAATCACAATGTACTTTCTTATATTACTCTTAATTTTAATCTCATTGCTTTACGTTTTTGATTTATTGTGGATATTTGACTATGTGGGGGAACTGTTTGAATCTTTTAGATTAGTTATTGAAAGCGGTTATGGGACAAAGGGAATTAAAATTGACGAAAGTAATAGCTCAATCATTACAAGAATAGCGATTTGGAAAAGCACCATATATATGGCTCTTGATAATTGGGTCTTTGGAATAGGTTCTTCCAATTGGAACTACCTTAAAGCTGAATATGGTGTGCCATTCAAGGTTTTATTAGACCCTCACAATGATTACTTGAATTTCATTTGCTTGTATGGAGTAACAGGCTTTTTAATTATTTATCTGTTGTATATAAAGCAGGTCATTTATGTGATTTTTAGTCGTATTAAAGGAGCCATTAACCCTTACAGGATAGCTTTATTTACAATGTCGGTATCAAGCATTACTAATGCGAATAATAGTAAACATCAAGTTTTCGCTATGGTTTCTGTATTTTTGATACTTGCTTATGTGGTTACTATACGGAACCACTTCCAGTTTTTAAAAGAATAGTACTGAGTAGGAGGTTGCTTGAAAATTGCAATAATAGGTACCCGTGGCATTCCAAATAGGTATGGAGGCTTTGAACAATTTGCGGAAATCGTAAGTCAACAATGGGTAGAAAAAGGACATGAAGTAATTTGCTATAATCCACATGATCACTTTTATAACGACTCAGAGTTTAATGGTGTAAAGATTATTAAAAAGTATAATCCTGAGTCCAAAATTGGTGCCGCTGCCAATTTTTTATATGACTATCTGTGTTTGAAAGATGCATACAAACAGGAGTGCGATATATATTTAGAACTTGGATATCAAAGCGCATCTATTTCTTTTCTTACTATCCCAAAAGAAGAGCGAAAGAAGATTGTTACGAATATGGATGGACTTGAATGGAAAAGAGATAAGTGGTCACCAACGGTAAAAAGGCTAACAAAGGTTGCAGAAAAGCTTGCCGTTAAGCATAGTGGGACGATGATAAGCGATAATGAAGGTATTGCTGATTATTATCTGGAAGAATTTAATGTTGAAACTGAACTTATTGCTTATGGTTGTGAGCCAGTCGGAGCGCTCTCTAAAGATCTTTATGTAGGCTATGTGGATTCATCGACTGAGTTCGATTTGGTAATTGCCAGATTAGAGCCTGAAAATAGTATTGAGGTTATTTTAGAAGGGGTAATCCAGTCCGATTGCGAAACTGTATTACTTGTAGTTGGTAATTACCAAACTACCTACGGCAAGTATCTGATGGAGAAATATAATGATAAACGAATTTATTTCGTTGGTGGTATTTTCGATAAACAAATCTTAGATTCCATGAGACAATATTGTCGTTTATATTTTCACGGGCACACTGTCGGAGGTACTAACCCATCTCTACTAGAGGCTATGGCTGCAAGTGCTAATATTGTCGCAAACGATAACAAATTTAATCGAGCCGTTTTAAATAATGAATCTTTCTTTTTTGTTACCCATGAAGATATAAAAAGAATTAGAGAAAGCTTTCTAAAAGTAAAAAACGAATTTGATTTGTTCAATATCAAAAACAAACAAAAAATTGAAGAAATTTATACTTGGGAGACGATAGGTGAGGCTTATCTTGAAGTCTTTGAAAGGATTGTAAATAAATGAAGATAGTTATTATTACTCAAGATGACCCTTTTTACTTGGCAGAAAACTTAGATTATTTGTTTAGTTTAATTGACGGGCAGCATGAAGTAGTTGGATGTGTAGTGTCTAAAGTTTCCCCATTTGGCAAAAAAGAAAGTTTTATTCAAAAGGCATCAAAGACGGCTAGAATTTTTGGTTTACGGTTTTTCATTCGTTATGCTCTTAAATTTGTCCTTTCAAAGATAAATCCTAATAAGAAAGTTAAAAGAGTGTTAAAAAAATATGATATCCCTGAGGTGGAGTTGTTAAAGTCAATAAATTCAAAAGAATCGCTAGAGCGTATTAATTCGCTTAAACCTGATCTACTGATTTCTATTGCTGGAAATGAGATATTTAAACTTCCTCTTATTAATTTGGCTCCGAAAGGGTGCTTAAATTTACACACTGCACTTCTACCTAAATATAGAGGGTTAATGCCTAGTTTTTGGGTACTTAAAAACAAAGAGGAGTTTTCTGGGGTTTCTGTTTTTTATGTTGATGAAGGGATAGACAGTGGGCCGATTCTAGTTCAGAAAAAGTTTTCGTTAAAAGGCCTAACTCAAGAGCAGCTTATCAAGGATAGTAAAAAATTAGGAATGGAAGCTATCTACGAATCTGTATGCGCAATCGAAAATGGGACTGTTGAATTAAAGTCTAACGATGACGAATATAAATCTTACTACGGGTTTCCAACTTCAGAAGATGTAAAAGAGTTTAATAAAGTTGGAGCAAAGTTTTATTAATGAAAATATTAACGTTCGACATTGAAGACTGGTTTCACCTTTTAGATAACCCTTCAACTGAGTCTATTAATGATTGGGTTAAATTTGAATCTAGAATTCATAACAGTGTAGAGGTAATACTTCATACGCTAGAGAAACGTAACTTAAGAGCGACATTTTTTATCTTGGGATGGGTGGCTGATAAGTATCCAGATATAGTCAAAAAAATTGATAAATCAGGGCATCATATAGGGACTCATTCTTATGCACACCAATTAGCATATAAGCAATCTCCTCGGGAATTTGAAGATGATCTTAGACGCTCTATTGGTGCTTTGGAAGAGTTAACAAGTAAACCTATAAATTGTTATAGGGCACCAGGTTTTTCAATAGTTGAAGAAAATTTATGGGCATTTGATATTTTAGTAAAAAATGGAATCGAAATAGACTGCAGTATATTTCCTGCAAGTCGCGCACACGGTGGGCTGCCAAACATCGAAATAAAAGGACCTAGTGTAGGCATTGTTGGGAAGGACGAATTAAAACTTTTTCCTATAAACTCTAAGAACATTTTTGGTAAAGACTTTATTTATTCTGGTGGCGGCTATTTCCGTCTACTCCCTAAAGCATTATTGAAAAACTGGTTTCGCAATTCAACTTATGTAATGACATACTTTCATCCAAGAGATTTCGATGTAAATCAGCCTGTACTAGAGGGGCTTAGCCTCAGCAGGCGATTTAAGAGTTATGTGGGCATATCTGGCTGTTTAAATAAGCTGGAAAGTATGTTAGATGACAATCAATTTATATCGTTAGAGTCAGCAACGAATAATGTTGATTGGGCTATTGCACCAAGACTCAAGTTAAGGTAAGTAATATGAGAAAAGGAATTATCCTAGCTGGAGGAAGCGGTACTCGCTTGTATCCGCTAACTAAAGTAGTAAGTAAACAATTGATGCCGGTTTATGATAAACCGATGGTTTATTATCCACTTGCAACACTCATGCAGGCTGGTATTAAAGAAGTATTAATAATAGCAACACCTAGCGAAATTCATCGTTTTGAGGATTTGTTGGGAGATGGCTCTAGCTTTGGCATTGAAATCAGTTATAAAGTTCAGCCAAGCCCTGATGGTTTAGCTCAAGCATTTATTTTGGCAGAAGAGTTTTTAGATGGCGCAGCTGCAGCTTTAGTGCTTGGTGATAACTTGTTTTATGGTCATGATCTCGTTAAGTCGCTTCAAGCAGCTAATCAACAGTCTTCAGGTGGTACGGTGTTTGGCTATCATGTTTCCAACCCTCGAGCATATGGTGTTGTAGAGTTTGATTCAAACGGCAATGCGATAAGTATTGAAGAAAAGCCACAAATTCCTAAATCAAATTATGCGATCCCAGGTTTATACTTTTTCGACTCACGAGTTGTTGAGATTGCAAAGCAAGTTAAACCGTCAGCTCGTGGTGAATTAGAAATAACCGACGTAATTGAACAGTATCTAAAGCTTGGTGAACTAAAAGTTGAAATTATGGGGCGCGGTACAGCATGGCTAGATACTGGTACTCATGATGATTTACTTGCTGCTGCACACTTTATTTCGACTATCGATAAACGACAAGGGCTTAAAGTCAATTGTCCTGAAGAAGTTGCTTTTCGAAACGGTTGGCTAACTGAAGATAAACTACGAGAAATAGCGGAGCCTTTAAGGAAAAGTGGTTATGGTGAATATTTACTTCGTCTTATAGATGAACGAGTCTTTTAGGTTTCTTAGGTGGGGTTTGAGATTCCGAATCTCGCCTCAGGCTCTTCCGGAAGGGGGGGCTAGTTTTGGTCTTGTCGAATGATCAATTTTAATTAACCTTTCGACAGCGATAAAAATGTTTGGAGTTTCTCAATTAAGATATTTGGGAATAACGTATAAAAATGAAAATAATCGATACAGCGATTGCTGATGTAAAAATTATTGAACCTCAGGTTTTTGGTGACGACAGAGGTTTTTTTCTTGAAACATTTCGTGAATCTTGGTTTAAAGAGAATATTGCCAACGTTAATTTTGTGCAAGATAACCATAGTAAATCATCCCACGGTATTTTGAGAGGGTTACACTATCAGCTAGAGCAAACTCAAGGAAAGCTCGTTCGAGTAACCTCTGGTGAGGTTTATGATGTAGCTGTCGATATGAGAAAAGACTCAAGTACTTTTGGTCAACATGTAGGCCTTGAGTTATCTGCTGAAAATAAACGCCAATTATGGGTTCCTGCAGGTTTTGCTCATGGCTTTTACGTAAAGAGTGATAGTGCTGAATTCGTATACAAATGCACGGACTACTATCACCCTCAGTCAGAAGTTTCTTTACTCTGGAACGATAAAAATCTTGCTATTGAGTGGCCACTTAAAGACGAACAAGAACCATTGTTATCTGAAAAAGATAAGGTTGGTCTCTCTTTAGCTGCAGCACCCACATTTTAGAGTTACTTCATGAAAATACTAGTAATTGGTAAATCAGGGCAGCTTTCATATGAACTGTCTAAGTTGGTTGAGTCCACTAATGAGTATGTTTTTCTGGGTAGGGATGCGCTTGACTTAGCAAATGTTAATGGTATTAAGCCTATCTTAGAAAGTGTCTCTCCTGACGTTATCATTAACGCGGCAGCTTATACCGCAGTAGATAAAGCTGAATCAGAGCCGTCACTGGCCTTTAATATTAATTTTTTAGCGGTCCAGGAAATAGCAGCCTTTTGTGCCTTGCAAAATATTCGCTTAATCCATGTCTCGACAGATTTTGTCTATGACGGTCAAAATAACACGCCGTATAAGAGTGATGACTCAACCAACCCCATAAGTGTTTATGGCGAAAGCAAGCTTAAAGGCGAGCAGGCGATTAAAAAGTTATTGCCAGAGCAGCACTGCATTATTCGGACTTCTTGGGTTTATTCCACTCATGGTGGCAATTTTGTTAAAACGATGTTGTCTTTAATGGCCTCGAAACCTGAACTGGGCATTATTTCAGATCAAATAGGCTCGCCAACTAATGCAAAAGGATTAGCTAAGGCCTGCTTAAACGCAGCATTAAATAAAGTGTGTGGCACTTTCCACTATACAGATTTAGGTGTAGCAAGTTGGTACGACTTTGCCGTTGAAATTCAAGATATTGCGTTAGAGTTAGCGCTTTTACCTAATGCTATAAAAATAAAGCCAATTTCAACTCAAGAGTACCCAACTCCAGCTAAACGACCTCATTACAGTGTACTTTGTAAAAAAGCGACAATGAAAGCATTTAGTGATGTTGAGTTTTTACATTGGCGTCATCAATTACGACGCATGATGCTTGAATATAAAGAGAATCAATTATGAATAAAATTTTAGTTACAGGCGGAGCTGGCTTTATTGGCGCAAACTTCGTTCACTATTGGTTAGGGCATTATGCCAACGATAAGGTCATCGTATTAGATGCATTAACATATGCCGGAAATATGGCAAATTTAGAGTCAGAATTATCAAATGCTAATTTAACTTTTGTTAAAGGTGATATTTGTGATCAAGAACTAGTCGAAACTTTATTAATTGAACATGATATTGACACTGTTGTTCACTTTGCTGCCGAAAGTCATGTAGATCGTTCAATTACAGGGCCAGATGCGTTTATAGAAACTAATATTATTGGTACCTATTCTTTACTTAAAGCAAGTAAAAAGGTTTGGTTAGATGGCGATAATGTAAAAGAAGGTCATCGTTTCCATCATGTATCAACGGATGAAGTCTACGGGACGCTCTCAGCAACTGATCCTGCTTTTACTGAAGAGACAGCGTATGCACCTAATTCTCCTTATTCAGCGTCAAAAGCGGCGAGTGATCATTTAGTTAGAGCGTATCATCATACATTTGGATTAAATGTCACCACAAGTAATTGCTCAAATAACTATGGTCCGTTGCATTTCCCTGAAAAGTTAATTCCATTGGTGATCACTAATATTTTACATAACAAGCAACTACCTATTTATGGTGATGGCCAACAGATCAGAGATTGGTTATATGTTGAAGATCATGCATATGGCATTGACTTGGTATTGAAAAAAGGTCGCCTTGGTGAAAATTATAATATTGGTGGTAACAATGAATGGGCTAACATCGATATCGTTAAATCAATTTGCCACCTAGTTGAACAAGAGTTTAGTTCTAATGCTGAGCTAGCAGAAAGGTTTCCAGAAGCTAAAGCGGCTATCGAAAAAGATACTGAATCTTTAATTACTTATGTTAAGGATAGGCCAGGACATGATCGCCGTTACGCAATTGATGCAAATAAAACTAATAATGAATTAGGATATGAGCCTAGAGAGTCTTTTGAAACGGGTATCAAAAAAACTGTTCAATGGTATTTAAATAACGAAAGCTGGTGGCGAAGTGTGATGGACGGAAGTTACCAGGATTGGGTGACAAAACAATATAAACAATAATAAAAAAAACGGTGCTTGGCACCGTTTTTTTATGAATGAATAACAGCCCTACATGGACTTGCGCATATATTTTTAATTTTTAATGGAAAGCACGTTAAAAGCACTTTTCTATTAAACTTAACACTTTTATCTAGAGAAATTGGAGCCAGTAAGAGGGTTGAAGGGCTTGAATCGAACAACCCTGCGACAGCATTATATGGTTTTTTTTGGTTGTCAATTATCGGCGTATCAACTGCTAGTATATTGAGCTCCAGTGAAGCAAGGTATGTTGTTAATTCATTCTCAAAATATGGTGCACCGCTCAAATAATTCGCATGATTTGCACTCTCAAAAGTCCAGCCAGAGTTTATCAAAATTGAACATCCCTTCTTGATGTCTATTTCTGAAACACTACATACTTTTTTAAAATTTTCTAAAGTAATGCAGTTCTTATCATCTGGTGGCAAATGAAACACGAGAACTTCAGTATGAAATCTGTCTAATTTTATATCATCCAAATTTATATTATTATCTAATTTATGGCGAGAGGTCTCAATGTATGTGCATGAGTGACTGCAAAGGTCTAACCTGTGAACTGTACTGTTGTCTCTATTTTTAGTTGAACTTATAGTCGAGATTTTATTTCCCCAACTTTCGCGATATCTAAACGTGCTCTGACTTGTTTCTACTGTTATGTCTATTAATGCCATATTTAATTAATATTAGACTAGCTTTTGTACTTAAATAGATTTTACCTTGGAAATAGAGCTTATGTGAATAATTTTCATCTATAAACCTCATGACATCGTAAAAAACAACCAATACAATGAAAACAAATTGTTTTTTAAAGGATGAGTATGGTTAATAAAATCAAAAAGGCAGTGATCCCCGTCGCAGGGTTAGGTACCCGAATGCTGCCAGCAACGAAAGCTATTCCAAAAGAAATGCTGCCAATCGTTGATAAGCCATTGATACAATATATCGTTAATGAGTGTATTGATGCGGGCATTACCGAAATAGTGCTTGTTACTCATTCATCAAAGAATGCGATTGAAAACCATTTTGATAAGTCATTTGAGTTAGAAACAACACTTGAAAAACGCGTGAAGCGCCAATTGTTGGAAGAGATTCAAGCTATCTCACCAAAAGATGTTACGATTTTACATGTTCGCCAAGGCGAGGCAAAAGGTTTAGGCCATGCAGTTTTAAAGGCTCGTCCAATTATTGGTGATAACCCATTTGCGGTCGTTTTGCCGGACGTCGTATTAGACGATGCTTGTGCTAATTTGAAGTCAGAAAATCTTGCGGCTATGCTTAAGCGATATAAGGAAGTTGGTGGTTACAGTCAAATTATGGTTGAGCCAGTGCCAATGGAGCAAGTGAGTAACTACGGTGTTGTTGATTGTGGTGGTGAGGAGCTGGTGCCAGGAAAGTCACGACCTATGACTGCTATTGTTGAAAAACCACCGGTTGACGAGGCTCCATCAAATCTTGCCGTTGTGGGACGCTACGTACTTACCGAGAAGATTTGGGATTTACTTGAATTCACGCCTCCAGGCGCAGGTGGTGAAATTCAACTAACTGATGCTATTGCAAGTTTAATGAAGTTAGAGATGGTGGAAGCTTTTCATATGAGTGGTAAGGCCCACGACTGTGGCTCTAAGCTTGGCTATATGAAAGCCAATGTTGAATATGCTTTGCGTCACCCTAAATTAGCCGAAGAGTTTAAGGAATATCTAAAAGAATTAGACCTATAGGGTTTCAGCCCTACTTAAGAAAGCAGCACCATTTTTTGTGTTGCTTTTTTGTTGATTAGAATAACCCTTTAAGATGAAGTTTTCTCTTAAAGTAATAAAGAGTGAGGGGGGATAAAACAGAGGTGACCTTCCTTGCTCACTAACATTCCCTGTTTTAACCATAGCTCCTTGCCATAGCACGTTATCCTTAACGTATCCCGATTCGCTTCCTGCGATTTCGCTGTCCTCAGCAAGAATAAAATTAGTAGAGGACTACCAATAATGCAAAGTTTATTTTAATAAAAATGTCATATTCTCACTTAGTTATTAGTTTTCAATAAGTTAAATTTTGGATCTTTCTAAGTGATGGCGATAGAAGAGTTTTGTATTATTAAGAACTCACTTTTATTCTTGCATCCAATAGGGCCTCTTATTTTAAATTGTTATAAGTAGGTATTTTCTTATATGGAATGTTGTTTTTTTCTATGGCAGAATCGTGAGTAATTATTTAAACATGAATGAATATTGGTAATGAATCTTACGCATTTAAAACAGCTAGAAGCTGAATCAATTCATATAATCCGGGAAGTTGCTGCAGAATTTGATAACCCTGTGATGCTTTACTCTGTCGGTAAAGACTCTGCGGTATTGTTGCATCTTGCTCGCAAAGCGTTCTACCCGGGTAAAATCCCATTTCCGTTGCTGCACGTTGACACCACGTGGAAGTTCAAAGAAATGATCGAGTTTCGCGATCGAATGGCGAAAGAGTATGGATTTGATTTACTCGTCCATATCAATCAAGAAGGTGTTGATATGGGAGTAGGACCATTTAGCCACGGCAGCGCTAAACACACCGATATTATGAAAACCCAAGCGTTAAAACAGGCGCTTAATAAATACGGTTTTGATGCTGCTTTTGGCGGAGCGCGACGTGATGAAGAGAAATCTCGAGCGAAAGAGCGTGTATATTCATTCCGAGATGAGAACCATCGTTGGGATCCAAAAAATCAGCGTCCTGAATTGTGGAATACCTATAACGGTAAAATAAACAAAGGCGAAAGTATTCGTGTTTTCCCATTATCAAATTGGACTGAATTAGATATTTGGCAATACATTTATCTAGAAAACATCGATATTGTACCACTTTACTTATCTGAAAAGCGTCCTGTTGTTGAACGTGATGGTACGCTAATCATGGTCGACGATGAGCGCATGCCATTGGAAAAGGGTGAAGAGGTACAAATGAAAGATGTGCGTTTCCGCACGCTTGGTTGTTACCCATTAACAGGAGCGGTTGAATCAACAGCATCTACATTACCTGAAATCATCCAAGAAATGTTGTTAACGAAGACATCAGAACGCCAAGGTCGAGTCATTGATCATGATTCTGCTGGTTCGATGGAGAAAAAGAAAATGGAAGGGTACTTCTAATGAGTCATCAATCAGATTTAATCGAAACAGATATTCAAGCGTATCTCAAGCAGCACGAAGAGAAAGAGCTCGTTCGCTTTTTGACTTGTGGTAGCGTTGATGACGGTAAATCAACGTTAATCGGTCGTCTATTGCACGATTCTAAAATGATTTTTGAAGACCAACTCGCCGCAATTGAAAATGACAGTAAGAAGTCAGGGACAACAGGGGAAGAAGTTGACCTTGCATTACTGGTAGATGGTTTGCAGTCAGAACGAGAGCAAGGCATTACCATTGATGTCGCTTACCGTTATTTTTCTACGGAGAAGCGTAAGTTTATTATCGCTGATACACCAGGCCATGAGCAATATACTCGTAACATGGCTACTGGTGCGTCAACGTGTGATTTAGCTATTATCTTGATTGATGCGCGTCGCGGTGTGCAGGTGCAAACTCGTCGTCATTCATTTATCTGTTCATTACTTGGCATTAAGCATGTATTAATCGCGGTAAACAAAATGGACTTGGTTGACTATAACCAAGATACCTACCAGCAAATCAAACGAGATTATCGTGAATTTGCAAAAGATCTTGCATTCGAAGACGTACGTTTTGTGCCAATTTCTGCGCTTAAAGGCGACAACGTTGTTGAAGAAAGTGAAGAAATGAGCTGGTACCCTGGTGCTACTTTAATGAAACTTCTTAATACCATTAAGGTGCAACAGGTTGATTCATTTAACGAATTTCGCTTCCCTATCCAGTATGTGAATCGTCCAAATTTAGATTTTCGTGGGTTTACCGGTACAGTCGCTGCAGGTGATGTGCGTGTGGGTGACACCGTTGTTGCGCTTCCATCGTTAAAGGAAAGTAAAGTTAAGAGTATTGTTACCTTTGACGGCGAGTTAGAGCGTGCTGATAAAAATATGTCAGTGACCTTAACGTTGGAAGATGAGATTGATATTTCACGTGGTGAAATGTTAGTGAAAAAGGGCAATTTGCCTCATTCTTCTAAAGAGTTTAATGCAACTGTCGTTTGGATGCATGATGACTCACTTCAAGCTGGACGTGAGTACTATATTAAGCATGGAACTAAGCTAACGACAGGATATGTTGAAAAGGTAAACTTTAAAACAGACGTTAATACGCTCGAAATGTCGCAAACGAACCTGTTGCAGCTTAATGAAATTGGCAATGCGCAATTTTCGGTTGCTGAAAAACTACACTTTGACGCGTACGAGCAAAATAGAGAAACGGGTTCGTTTGTCATCATCGACCGAATTTCGAATATCACGGTTGGTGCAGGCATGATTACTGAACCGGTTGAGGAGCAATCTCAGCAACAGTATTCTGACTTCGAAGTTGAGTTTAACGCATTAGTGCGAAAACATTTCCCACATTGGGGAGCTAGGGATATTAAGAAACTTCTGGGTTAATACAAAATAACGCCTACGTCAGTAGGCGTTATTGTTTTAGTGATAAAAATGACGAATTCGAAGGTGCGTTATTTTCGCTATCAAATGAGATTTTAATGTTAGAAATCAGTACAACAAGCACAACATCACAATGGCTTATGATTGCGATATTTATTGCAACCTTTATCGGCCTAGTTAGGTTTCACCGTGTGCCCGAGCGAGTATTTAGTATTGCCATTTTAGCAACCCTTATCACCAATATGGCAACTACTGAACAAGTGTTAGCGAATGCAATTAACCCCGGATTAGTAACATTATTACTGCTTGTTTTGTGTTCATTCGCTCTTGAGCGCACGTCTTTGCTGCGCAAAATATCTTCACATTTATTCAATGGCTCAAAAATTAGCGCTGGTTTAAAAACACTATCATTAACTGCCATCGCGTCTGCATTCTTAAATAATACTGCTGTGGTTGCGACCTTATTGAATACGGTAAAGGGCAATAAACTAATAAACCCTGGAAAGCTGCTAATCCCGTTATCTTATGCCGCCATTTTAGGCGGGACGTTAACGCTTGTTGGTACGTCTACCAATTTAATCGTTAATTCACTATTTATTGAAGCTAACCAGCAAAGCCTTGGCTTTTTCGATTTTATCTCTGTTGGTATTGTCGCTCTCATTGCTTGTTTAATTGTTATTTTCTTACGAATGAAGTCATTACCACCAATGGCTGCAACAGACTTTGCTGCTCAACAATATATTGTTGAAGCAGAAGTCAAAAGTGACTCAAGGCTTATTGGTCGCACTGTAGAAGAGAATGGGTTAAGAAACTTAGATAACTTGTTTTTAGTTGAAGTGGTAAGAAAAGGCCGGTTAATTTCTCCGGTCACGCCCGATGAAGTGTTAGAGGCGAATGATAAACTTATTTTTTCCGGCGATGTATCCAAGGTGTTGACGCTAAATCAGTTTGACGGATTAACATTGTTTGCTCAAATTGATGGTTTGTTAAGAGATAACCTGACCGAAGTGATGATAAAGCCTGGTTCCGCGGTGGTTGGTAAAACGTTGAAATCAGCAGGTTTTAGGGCGAGATTCGATGCAGCTGTTGTTGCATTGAGACGAGATGGTGGCGCTATTTCCGGAAAGCTTGGTGATGTTGTGATAAAAGCTGGTGACATACTTGTATTGGCAGTAGGACAAGACTTTAGTTCACGCACCAACTTGACTAAAAATTTTTATATATTGTCTGATAATCAACCTGACAATATGCTGCACGGATGGCGAAATGTATTGACTGTCGGTGGTTTTATTTTGTCCATCGGTATATCGGTAATTACCGGTATTTCTCTAATATCAACGTTAATGTTCTATTTAGCAGCGTTAATTTTTTCTAATAGCTTGACGGTAAATGAAGTAAAACGCCGTTTTCCTTTAGAAATTTGGATGATTGTTTTAGGTGCATTGACATTAGCCGATGGAATTGAAAACTCAGGTATTGCTTACATGATTGCGCAAAATGTTGAAACGGTTTTGCAGCACCAAAGTATAGTACTCGCTTTTGTGATTATTTTTTTCGTGACAGTATTATTAACTGAGTTAATCACTAATAATGCAGCAGCTGCACTGGTATTCCCTATTGCATATAACGTAGCCCTTGGGTTGGGCGTTAGTCCAATGCCATTTATTATGGCCGTTGCATTTGGTGCAAGTGGAAGTTTTATGAGCCCATATGGTTATCAGACTAATGTAATGGTTTACAACGCTGGTAATTATAAGTTTATGGATTTTGTTAAGTTTGGTATTCCTGTTTCCATTGTATACAGTATTACTGTGCTTATTATGATCCCAGTAATTTTCCCATTTTAGTCGCATTATCGTGACTTAATAATTTATATTTATTTTTTGGATGAACAGCATGAAAACTGAGAATACTGTTTGGCACAATCAGGTGATTTCAAAACAACAACGTAGCGAACAGAAAAAACAAAAACCTTGTTTACTCTGGTATACAGGATTAAGTGGCTCAGGTAAATCTACAATAGCTAATGCGGTTGATGCTCTATTGTTTGAAAAAGGGTGCCATTCATACCTGCTTGACGGAGACAATGTACGTCACGGTCTTAATGGTGACTTAGGGTTTAGTGATGAAGAAAGAGTCGAGAATATTCGCAGAATCTCTGAAGTTGCGAAGTTATTTACGGATGCTGGCTTAATTGTATCTACTGCATTTATTTCTCCATTTGAGAGTGATAGAACGCTCGCCAAAGAAAAGCTGACAGCTGGTGAATTTATCGAAGTTTATATTGATACGCCACTTGCTGTTTGTGAATCAAGAGATCCTAAGGGCCTGTACAAAAAAGCGAGAGCCGGCGAGATAAAGCACTTTACTGGAATAGACTCACAATATGACGTACCGAGTGCACCAAACATTCATGTCAAAACTGACGAGCAAGATATTCAGTCTTGTGCGCAACAAATCGTAAATTACCTAATAGATCAAGGCTTTATTCACGGAGACAGTTAACGTGCATTATGATGTATTTAATGGCGATGCAGATGGGATTGTCGCATTGATTCAATTACGGCTCGCTAATCCAATTGAAAGCGAGCTAATTACGGGCGTTAAGCGAGATATTTCGCTCCTTCAGCAAGTTGATGCTACAAAAGCTAAGTCAGTTACAGTATTAGATGTTTCGATGGAAAAAAATATCGATGCCCTACATCAATTGTTAGAAGCGGGCATAGATATTGACTATATTGACCACCATCGTCCTGGTGATATCCCTAGGTCTGATCATTTGACCGTCAATATAGATACTGATGCGAATACATGTACCAGCCTATTGGTCAACGAGATGCTTAACGGTAAATATGCTTATTGGGCTATTGCTGCTGCATTTGGTGATAACATGATCCAAGCTGCAGAGAAACTCGTCGAGCAATATCAATTGAATCAAGGGCAAGCAGAGCTGCTTAAAAGGTTAGGGGTTTATATAAATTACAATGGCTACGGCCAATCGATTAATGACTTACATTTTAAGCCAGATGAATTGTTCAAAGCGTTAGTTAAGTTTGAAAATCCTTTTGAATTAATTGAGCTAGATAACTCTATTTTCCATCAGTTAGCTGATGCTTATCACGAAGACATGATGAAGGCAAAATCGTCTCCTACATTATACGACTCAACGGTATTATCCGTTGTTGAGCTAGTTGATGAGCCCTGGTCAAGAAGAGTCAGTGGCGTTTACGGCAATGATTTGGCAAATCAATCGCCCAATAAAGCACACGCTGTATTTACCCTGAACAACGATGACACTTACACAGTGAGCTTGAGAGCGCCATTATCAAATAAACAAGGTGCAGGGGACCTTTGTGCGAAATTTGCAACAGGTGGTGGCAGGGCAGCAGCTGCTGGCATAAATAGATTACCCAAGTCTGAAATAGAGCTATTTATTAATACGGTCGAAGCCTACTACCGATAGCCGGGGTTGAGTACAATCAACTGAGCACAATAAAAAGTACAAAGCGGTGCTAAAAAGCTATGTGGTCAATTAAATGATGTTTATTAAAACAAAGCATGCGACAATACATTTTTTATTTATCATACAAATAGGTTGTTGCTTTACTTTTAACGAACATAATTGCACATAGTAGATGCTAAAATAAATGAATAGTAAGGCTAAAAAGGAATAAAGCATGAGTTTATTAATTACCGGTGGTACTGGATATATTGGTAGTCATACCGTTGTAGAGTTGCTGAATTTAGGTGAGGATGTCGTGATCGTCGATAACTTATCTAACTCATCAACCAAAGTGTTAAATAGAATCGAATCAATCACAGGCAAAATGCCAACGTTTATTGAAGCTGATATCTGTGATGCAAAAGCGATGGATGATGTGTTTAAACAGCATAATATTAGTGCGGTTGTTCATTTTGCAGGTTTAAAAGCTGTAGGTGAATCAAACGACATCCCGCTGAGTTACTACCACAATAATGTGTCAGGCTCTGTAACGCTCTTTCAAGTAATGGCTGATCACGGTGTTAAAAACTTAGTTTTTAGTTCTTCAGCAACGGTATATGGCGACAAGAACGTTTCCCCATTGGACGAATCGATGCAGACGTCTGCAACAAACCCATATGGCCAAACAAAGTTAATGATAGAGCATATTTTGTTCGACTTAGCTAACAGCGATAGCGATTGGTCAATTGCTTGTTTGCGTTATTTCAATCCTATCGGCGCTCACAAGTCTGGCTTGATTGGTGAAAACCCTAATGGAATTCCAAATAACTTGCTGCCTTATGTGTCTCAAGTCGCAGTAGGACGCTTGAAGCAACTTCAGGTTTTTGGTGATGATTACGATACAATCGATGGCACGGGTGTGCGAGATTATATTCACGTCGTTGATCTTGCCCTTGGCCATGTAAAAGCATTGCAAAAGCTCGATGCTATCACAGGCTGTCAGCCAATAAACTTAGGTACAGGTAATGGTACGTCGGTACTAGAGATTGTTAACACGTTTAAAGAAATTAGTGGCCAAGAAATACCATATAGTATCGCGCCTCGAAGAGCTGGTGATATTGCGACAGTTTATGCTAATGCTGATATTGCAAACAATCTACTGGAGTGGCATGCTGAACGTGACTTGACGGCAATGATTGAAGACACTTGGCGTTGGCAGTCTCAAAATCCTAATGGGTTTGAATAAGCAAATTTATCAACTTAATGTGTTCAAAAAGTCAGCGTATTTTACGCTGACTTTTTTTATTCATCACTTGTTGTGTGATTAAACCAGTAACAATCAAACAAAGACCGATAATAGTTGAGTACAGTATTTTTTCACCTAAGAAAAGGTGAATAAAGTATAAAGATAAGAAAGGTGAGATAAAAATTAACATACTTATCTGCGAGGTATTTGTTGCCCTTTTTAGCGCATATAACCAAAGTATAAAGGTAATCCCCATCTCAAATAATCCAACGTAAATAGCGCCCAATAGACCTTCAGTACTAGGTATTTGCCAACCATCTTGTACAGTTAAAACCATGGCGATTGCTGGAACTCCTATAGAAAAACAAATAAATAAGCTGATGATAGGATCGGCATTGTTTTTTGTATTAAAAATCCAGTAAATCGCCCACAGAACAGTCGATATGAGTGCTAGGAATACGCCTAAGCCACTTGCAAATTCAAGCTCGAGAAAATTACCTTGGGTAGAGATGAAAACAACGCCAAGGTACGCAAGAACAAGACCTAGAATATCGTATTTGGTCAGTCTTTGTCCTAACATGGGGACAGCAAGCAAGCTAAGCGTAATAGCCCAAGTATAATTTAAGGTCTGAGCTTGTTGGGCTGGCAGTAAGTCATAAGCTTCGAATAGGATAAGATAATATATCGCTGGATTAATTAGACCTAGTTTAACGAACAGCCAAGGGGAAGATGAAAAAGCATTTCGTACATTTGAAAGTTTTCTCTGACCAAGCAAAATGACAAATAACACAAGCCACGTTGTGATAGAAGCGTAAAATAACAATTGGGTTGGCGTTAAATGAGCGAGCGATAGCTTAAACGCAGTGGCTACGGTAGACCAAAGTAAAACTGCACCTAAGCCCAGCTGCACAGCGATATGCTGATTTTTTTCCATTATCGTATTACGTTAATTAGTCAGCTATTAGCCGTTTGTCATCTGGGTTTGTTCGTCAGCCCAAACCAATGCGTCGTGGTAAGCTTTTACTACAACATCTTTTTCCAGCCCTAGCTTATCAATAATCGCCTGCACTGATTCAAATTCTGCTTTCTCGATTTTCTCTGAAAGTAAAATTAAAGCAGCCATTACGCCTTTACCCGTGATTAGCGGTGCTTTAATTTCTTGAGCAAGTGGTAACTTATCCAGTACGACTTTGATTTCTTCATCTAAAATCGCATCGATTAAAGATAATAATCCGATTAGGAAGGTGGTTGATGTATCAACTTTATTCGGGATGGTCTCGCCAATATTCTCGCAAAACTTAGCCCTAGCCATTGACAATTTGACTAATTCAGATGGTTTATCTGGGTTCATATTTGATGCAAACAAAACCCCTAAAAATTTCTTCAATTCCGCTAAACCAAGGATAACTAGCGCCTGTTTAATTGTTGAAATTTCATTACGACGTCTAAATATTGGCGAGTTTACGTAGCGTAGTAACTTATATGACAAGGTCACGTCTCGTTCAAACACTGAAGTAATCGCTGCTAGGTCAAGTTCAGGCTTAGACATTTCATAGAGCAACTCAGCCATTGCTAATTGTGAAGGTGACAGGTTTTTCGCTTTGACGACTTCTGGCTTTGAGAAAAAGTAACCTTGAAATAATTCAAAGCCTAACGCTAAACATTGTTCATATTGCTCAGGTGTTTCTACTTTTTCGGCTAACAACGTGATGTCTGGATATTGTGCTATTGCATTTTTAATATCATGGATTTCATCAACACTTGTGTTGAGTATATCGACTTTAATAATGCTGATGTATGGGTAAAAGTGTGCCCACACTTTTTGGTGTTTATAGTCATCAAGAACTAATGTGTAGCCTAGTTCATGTAATTTTTGACACTCAGCAAGCAACCGTTTACCTGGTTTCACTGTTTCAAGTATCTCGACAACAACTTCATCGTTGGCGAGCATTGTCGCATAGCCTTTGAGAATGGTGTCTAAAGTAAAATTGATAAAGGCAGGGTTGCCATGCGTAAACTCTGTAATGCCGGCGTTGAAACGACTTGCTTCGATCATTTTAGTTGTCGCTTCGTCACCATCAATGTGTTCCGGAAAGACATTATCTAGCCCTTCTCGAAATAACAATTCATAGCCGTGAAGCTTTTTGTTTTTATCTAAAATTGGTTGCCTAGCAGCGTAAAAATACATGAACTTTAAACCTATTACCTTAAAACTTATCTACCTTGAACAAGTACTTCATTAAAGTGTCTGGCTATAGTGCACTTCTATATGTGCACTATAGTCTTCATTATTCTTGTTTTTTGTTTAGTTGGTGATAAACCGCTTCTGCAGGGTTATCTGCCTGAGTCAGTAAGCTTACAACATAACCGACTATACTTGCCATGATAAATGCAGGAACTATCTCATATAAGTCGAAAATGCCACCAGATAGTTGTTTCCATACAATAACGATCATGGCACCACTTACTATAGTAGCTAATGCACCATGTTTTGTATATTTTGGCCAATATAAACTAAATAAAATTGCTGGGCCAAACGCTGCACCGAAGCCTGCCCAAGCATAGCTAACGAGCTCGAGTACTGAGCTCTCAGGGTTGGTTGCTACCCATGTTGCAATTAAGGCTATTGCGAGAAGAGAAAAACGCGTGAGCCACACTAGTTGATTTTCAGACGCTTCTTTTTTGGAAATATGCTTATAAAAATCCTCAACAATAACACTCGAACAAACAAGTAATTGAGAGTCAATTGTACTCATAATCGCTGATAAGATTGCCGCAATAAGTACACCAGCAACCCAGGGGTTAAACATTGCTTGAGTTAGAAAAATGAAAACTGTTTCGGGGTTGTTTAATGGCTGTTCTGCAAAATAGGCAGAACCTACAAGGCCTACGCCTAGTGCTCCTATTAGTGATATGACCATCCAGCTCATCGCAATATTTCGAGATTTAGGAATGTCTTCCGTAGAGCGAATTGCCATAAAACGAGAAAGAATATGTGGCTGGCCAAAATACCCTAGGCCCCAGGCAAAAAGCGAAATAAAACCTAACCAAGTGAAGCCCTTGCTTAACGATGCATAATCCGGGTTAATGTCATGTAGAATCGTCGTTGTGTTTTCTATGCCACCAAGGTCATTAATAGCAACAATAGGAAGAATGATTAGTGCTAGGAGCATTAAACAGCCTTGGAAAAAGTCGGTCCAGCTTACAGCAAGAAATCCCCCTAAAAACGTGTAGGAAACAATGACTAATGCACCAATAAGTAAGGCGTTAAGGTAGTCTAAACCAAAGACTTCTTCAAATAGTATTGCACCACCAACGAGACCCGATGAAACATAAAACGTGAAAAAAACGAGAATAGTTAACGCTGAGACAAACCTGAGGGTATGTGATGAATCATTAAAACGTCGTTCAAGGAATTCAGGAATCGTTAGAGAGTCATTCGCACGCTCTGTAAAGCTTCTTAACTTAGGTGCGACGAGGAGCCAGTTAAAAAAAGCGCCGACAACTAAACCAACACCTATCCAAACTTCACTCACACCAGAGAGGTACACCGCACCGGGCAAACCAAGTAACAACCAACCACTCATGTCTGAAGCACCAACACTTAACGCAGTTACGGCTGGACCAAGTTGTCGTCCACCAAGAATATAATCGCTTAAGGTATCAGTCGCTTTGTAGGCTACAAAGCCAATGCCAAGGGTTACAAAAAGATAACCAATAAAAGTTATGAGGGTAGGGAGTTCGAATGTCATACAGCTAAGTTAGTTATAATAATTTGTGTTAACTTATCATAATTAACTTAGCATGTACTCACCAGTTTTATCAGATGGTTCGTTATAATTTTGAGCTAAGTCGACCAGCGTACGTTTTTCTCAACATTTTCTTGCCACTTAGTTAACTCTTCGTTTTCATCACCAATAATGACAACATTAGAGTTTTGGTATGATACTGCGCGACCTTTAAAGTTCTCGTCGGCAAACTGTGACTCAATGGCTAAGTCTTCGTTTTGTGGAACAATAAATACCGTCACAGGGCTCGTTTTACCCCTAAAGACTAAATGAAGGCTTTTCATTCCATCAAAGCGACAAAATTCTGCTGAAATTAAATCACCGATTTGTGACGTAAAGTTACCGTCAAATGCTGACATTTTGTCGTTTAATGACGCCAACGTTACATTCGCAGGCATAGTATTAGAGAATTCGCCGTCTTCGTGATAAATATGCGCTAATGCATGGTCAGAAAGCGTGTTGTATGCAGATGAAAATTGCAAAATATTCAAGCTCAGGCCTAGTGCAAATGCTACTGACGCAGCTAGCGCTAAGTGCACACGCTTTTTCTTTTGCTGCTGACGATGACTAGCAAATGTTTGCTTGAGGATAAGCTTTTGAGTTAGATCCTCAGGTACATCAACACTCAATGCACGTTTAATATCATGATCAAGTGATTCAAGCTCATTAACAAATTGCTCACGAGACGCATCTTCGTTAATCGCTTTACGTGTTTCTTCATCTAAGTTTGACGGATCTGCATATACATTACGTCTAAATTGCAAATCATCCATTATAAAAACCTCTTGATTTTGGTTCTTCATCTACTAATTCTTTCAACTGATTACGTGCTCTAAATAGGCGCGTCATTACTGTATTCTTGTTGAGTGACAAAATACCAGCGATCTCATCGCCACTAAAACCACCCAATACCTGCAATACCAACGGCTCTCGATATTCTTCAGGTAATGATGCTATCTTTTCTCGTAACCAATGATTCTCTATTTGCTGTTCATTTGACGTCGCGCGAACATCATCAATTGTTGATTCTTCATACTCGCCCATATCAAATTGTTTACGTTCAAAACGTCTTGCATTTTCACGGCGTAAAATTGTAATCAACCAAGATTTTGCGGCTTTTTCATCTTTTAATGAGTCAAGAGAACGCCAAGCGCGCAAGAATGTTTCTTGCACCACATCTTCAGCAACGTGTTTATCTTTGCAAAGCCAGTACGCATAGCGAAACAAGTCAGCGCTCCATGCTTGTACTAAAGCTTCATATCTGTGTTGTTTTGTCGTCATGCTGGAGTAGACCTGAGACTTTTGAAATAAATTTCTAACTTTTTTCATTTTATGAAAAAAATTGGGATTAAAGTAAATTTACCTTAATCCCAATTCTAGTACCTAATTTGGGTTGAGACTGAATGTTTTCGATATATCGTTATTTAGTCGAGACTTTTGAACTTGTTGAATAGCAGTAAATAACCGCTTTCCGTTCCATTGTTTTTGCTCTTTTCCGTAATAAGATGCTTGAAGTTCGTCAAAAGCCTGAGCAAATCCTTCATTTTTAATCACGCTATTTAATTGGGCGACATTTTGTACCTTCGCAGAACTAGGTGATTCCTGCTGAAGTTTTAAGTTAATCCAGGGAACAAGCAAGCTTTGCACTTTAGTACCATCACCTTGTTTACATGCTGACAGTAACTGTAAGTAGTATTCATTGATAGTTGTAGGGGTAGTATTAACGAGTTTTTCTTTTCTGCCTCGCAAGAAAGAAGTCAAAGCCCAAAGCATCATAGTTACAATCCATAACGCTAAAAACAGCCATTGAAGCCAAGAAGCCTTTGTCACTGTAACGACCTGAGGCGTTACGCTTATGTCTGTTGCTGGTTGTAAACTTGTGTCTGGCACGCTGTTGCTAGCTGGCAAAAGCGCTGGCGAAGTGATATTTGGATTTGGCTTAACGGTAATAGTTTGTGCGTCTATTTTTGCCACTTCCTGACGATTTGTTACTGCATTCCACCATGGAATTTCTAATGAAGGAATTTGGTATTCACCTGGTTTAGAGGCAACAACTGCAAAACTTTGCACTTTTTGTGAGACCAAGTTTGATTGTTTCATCGACGTATGCAAATTAGCTTGATCAGGGTATAGCTTCAAATCAGGCAGCTCTGGCAACTCAATTTTTGGAAGTTGTTCTTGTGATAAACCTGCAGCAGTAATAGTTATCGTACGTGTAATTGGTTCACCCACTTTGAATTCTTCTGGAGAAGGTTGCCACTCGTCATGAACCGTGAGTAACTCGGCTGGTAGCCACTGGCCAGAAACAGTCTCAGGTATCGGTCTTATATCAAGTTCTATGTCTTCACCGATTACACTGACTGATTTAGTTTCACCAAATGAGAAAAAGCTTGAGCGACCACCGGATGTTTGCAGTTGAATCTCGCCAGAAAATAAGGGTGATTTCAAGGTAAATTGACCGCTTTCTTGAGGGCTAATCGTGTAAGTTCTCTCAATGACGCGAAAACGTCTGCCATTGATAATGGCATCAGACTCTTGGTCTTGTCCTACTTGTTTGATAATTGCGTTTTCTAATTGTGGTTCCGATAAACTGCCACGCTTTAAATTAGCTGCAAAATGTAACTTTACACGCAACGTTATGTTTTGCTGAACATAAAGTTCAGTATTTGAAATCTCATTGGTAATAAACAAGTCTCTATTGGCAGAGGATTGATTGTCTTGTGGTGAAAGTACTTTGAGTTGAATCGGTTGAGTATATTGATTTTCAATTCTCAATGCAGGAATGACAAACTCACCTGTTTTTTTCGCGATCAAGACAGTGCTCCAACGTGTAGAGCGTGTAGTTTTAAAGTTTATCATGCTCGTTTGAGGGCTGACGGACGTTCGCCCAACAATAAAGTCAGTGAGTAATGCTGAAGTATCCAAAGCATCCGATTCAACATCATCATCAGCAACGACTTCTAAAATGAACGACTCGCCCTTAACAACCGGATTTCGATCTACGGTAGCCGTTACATTATCTACCGCGTAAGTTGTTACGCTAATAACCAATAAAAGAAAAGTTACTAAAATTCTTACCACTTTTTCTTCGCTCCTGAATTTTGGTGTCGTCGTTTTTGATATTCTAATTGCATCTTATTGCGCAGTAGCAAATGAGGGTCATCGGTGACCTTATTTAATAGTTGCATGTGCTTTTGTTCTAGCTCTTTTTGCTTTTGCTCATCTTGTTGAGCATTTGCTTGTGTCATGTTCTGAGCTTGTTGCTGTTCTTGTTCAGCATTCTGCTGTTGCTTTTGGTTTTGTTCTTCTTGTTCTTTTTCAGCGTTTTGCTGCTCTTGTTGTTGACTATTTTGTTCGTTATTTTGGTCTTCTTGTTCTGAAGCATCCTGTTGCTGATCTTCATTTTGTTGTTGATCAGACTGGTTTTGTTCACCATTTTGCTTTTGATCTTGATTTTGGCCATCTTGTTGGCCTTGTTGATCCTGGTCTTGCTGTTCTTCAGACTGATCGTCTTGTTGCTGTTGGTCGTTTTGCTGCTCTTGTTGTTCTTGCTGTTGGTCTCTTAATTTTTCAATCAGTGCTTTGTTTTCTCGTGCATGGTCGAAGTCAGGCTGATTTTTCAAGGCTTGTTCATAAGCCTCTATTGCTTCATTTAGCATACCGAGCTTGGCTAAAGCATTACCTCGATTATAATGCGCATTTGCTGATTCTAGCCCTGACAGCGCTTCAATAGCTGCCTCGTAATTACCTGCACGATAGTGGGCACTTGATTGCCATAATGGGTTTCTAAATTGCTCAGCAGCTGCAGAAAATTGTTTATCATTGTATTTGCGTTGAGCTTGTTGATCGTGCGTTTGCCACAAATTCTGCCACGTTTGCTTGAGCTCTGATGGCGCTTGCTCAGACACTGTTTTACTTTGCTCATTATCAAAAGACTGCGCTATAGCTGGCGTTGGAGAATGTAAAACCATGAGCAATGGTGCTATTGATAATATGACACCACGGCGAAAGTAACTCAGAACGAAAGGCAATATGGCAAAAACGACATAAGGACCTAATTCTTGCCAACTGTCGCCAAGTTTTGTTTGTTCTTCCTCTAGTTCCTTAGATTGGCTAGCTAATTGATAAGTCGTGAGTGCTTCAATGTCTGTGCTATTGTGACTAATTGTTTGATACTTGCCCCCACTTTGTTGGGCTAACCCTTTTAACCTAGCAACGGGTAACTTAGGAATAACAATTTGGCCTGTATCGTCTTTTAAGAGTTCACCGTTAGGCAGGGTGATAGGAGCTCCATCGCTAGTACCGACACCAAGAATGTTAAGACGGTGAGGGTAGTCTTTGATAAATTCCTGAATTGCTTCTACATCTAATCTATCGGCATCGTCCGTCAGCCAGTAAATATCGCCTTTTAAGTGACCTGCGTTGACGAGCATGTCGTTAGCTGTCAATAAAGCAGGAAATGGATCACTGCCCACTTCAGGCATTATTTCTGGTGTTAAGCTAGGGAGTAATAACTTGATATTATTTATATCTTGAGTAAGTGGGCTGATAACAAAAGATGCGCCTGCATAGGCCACTAACCCGATATCACCTTCGTTAATATTATCCAAGATATCGATTGCTTTGAATCGAGAACGCGTGAGTCGATTTGGCGCGATGTCAGTTGAATACATCGAGAAGGACATATCCATGACTAACACTGATCCTCGTTCTACATTGAATACCGGTTGAGGTAGCTTTTGGTATGTAGGACCTGCCAATGCAGTGATTGTTAACACAAAAATAATACACGGTACTAGCGATGAAGCTTGCTTTCGAGTTTGACTCTGGGACATTAGTACTTTTTGCAGGTGTAGAGGTATAACTTGCTGCCAGCCAGAGTATTGGTGACTTAGTTTTCTGATAAGCCAGATAATAAGTGGTATTGCTAACAGGCCAAAAAACCACATAGGGCGTAGAAAATGGAAATCAGCCATGATCAAGCTCCTGTTTTTGTCGTAGCGAGGTTGGCAACACTTTGACCAACAATGCAATAGCTGCAATCGCCAACGCTAATGATAGAGAGTAAAAGAAAAGAGCTGTGCGTGGGCGCATTTGCTGTTGCTCTTGCTCTACTGGCTCTAAGTTATCAAGTTGACGGTATATTTCATTCATACTTTGGCTATCGCGAGCTCGAAAATATTGCCCACCAGTTTGCTGTGCAATGTTTTTCAGAGACTTTTCGTCTAATTCAGCTGATGGATTTACTTTACGCGTGCCAAAAATTGTTCGTTGAAGCATTTCATCGGCACCTATGCCGATAGTGTAGATAGTCACATTTTGTGCAACAGCTAATTCAAGCGCTTGCTCAGGGGTAATTTTTCCTGCTGTATTCTGCCCATCAGTTACAAGGAGTAATACCCTGTTTGATTCGTCTTTTTGATTGAACCGTTTGACTGCAAGCGCCATAGCATCACCAATTGCCGTTTTTTTACCAACTAAACCGATCACCGCTTCGTCTAACATTTGTGCAACGGTAGCGCGATCAAATGTCATTGGTGTCTGCATGTAGGCATCGTCTGCAAATAAAATTAGGCCAAGGCGATCTCCAATGCGACGTTGAATAAAGTCCCCAAGCACTTCTTTTAACATATCGAGGCGATTGACATTTGCACCGTGCAAAGACATATCTTCGATTTGCATCGACCCTGATAAATCTACTGCAATCATCATTTCTCGAGATTGGTTTGGAATATTAATAGGTTCACCAAGCCATTGAGGACGAGCAGCTGAAAATACGAGTAGCAGCCATATCAATGTCAGCAATAATAACGAGCCAGTTGAACGTGTTGTTTTATGAGTATGTGATGTCAGTCCATCAAGCTTTATCGGTACTTTTAATGCCGATTGCTGGCTCTTAGACTGGCTTGGTAGCCAATATACGAGCAACGGCAGGATAATGAGAGATAATGCCCAAGGCCATTCAAAACTAAACATTACCGCCTCCTTTTACAGGCAGCGCGTGAAGCAACCAATATTTTGCTGCATGAGCTAACGATGACTCTTGCGCTGAGTCCGCTTGATACAAATTGTCAAAATGCGTATCCGCTAGCAGTGTAAATTGAGCTTGTTTTTTCTCTGGAAGCGTTTTGCTTAAAAAGTGCTTGAGGCTTTCGCCATGGAGACTTGCTATCTCATTACGAGGGAAATACGACATAGCAGCCCATTTCATTATTGAAATAACTTCTTGGTTTGACTTGGCTTTTGATATTGAAGCTAAGGCCATTTGTTGATTTTTTTTAAGTGCCTTTAGTTTAAATAAATGTCTAACTGCTAACACGATGAGTAGTAAAATCATCGCAATTAATATGTACCAACCAATGGCCAGGGGAAATTGGCCAATTTGCTCAGGTGTTTGAATATCATGTAATTGTGCTAACGGGTCCATGCGTTAACCTCTGATTTTATTTGATCTTCAAGTAATTGAGCCGAAGAAATACTAAGCACACGACCACCTGATTTCGTTAATAATGCTAATCGTTGTTTGTGCAAACCTGTCGCCAATAACTGATATTGTTTCATTGATTCTTTGTCGCCAAGTATCATTTGTTGTTGATTTATACCATCCGAAAGCGTTACCGACTGTTTTTGAATTGAAGCCGGGAGTTGAAGTTCTAATGGATCAGAAATTAGACAAATCACTAATTCACAATGGCGAGAAATCATAAGTAAATCGTATATGTTGTCGTCACTTAAATGATGGCCATCTGTAATCAAATAAACAAGCGCACCAGGTTTGGCTAACTGTCTCAAGCGTCTAATATTTTCTTGAAAATGGTTTTCTGAAGAGGCGTCGGTTACTTGGTTTTGAATTTCACATAGTGCATGAAGGTAATGTAAAACACCTTGTTGGCGTGAGCGAGGCTTTAATTCAATATGCTGCTCTTCATTAAAGACAATACCCCCAATTCTATCCCCTCGAGATTTGGCATGCCATGCCAATAAAGATGCTAGATGAGCAGCCTGTACCGACTTAAACAACAGTTGGCTACCAAAATTCATGCTTTGGCTAAAGTCAGCAGCGATTAATACCGGTCGTTCGACTTCTTCTCTAAATAGCTTGGTATGTGTTTTACCTGTACGAGCCGTAACTCGCCAATCAATTGTGCGGATATCATCCCCAGTTTGGTAATGACGAACTTCGTCAAACTCCATACCCCGTCCCTTGCTTCTTGCAAGATAGTTACCGGACATTTTTCCGTGAAGTTGCTGGCGTGGCGCTAGGTTAATTAATGCAGATTTTGTTTGATATGCAATTAATTCATCTATCGTAACTTGTATCCCATTACTTTTAACATGAGTCAGTTGCCGCTCAACTGACTCGAGGTGACGGGTATTATTGTCTTTCTTACTAAACCACACGTGACGTACCTTTTGTCTATTTACCGTTAACCAACGGCGACAAGTGATAATAGGTGATCTAAGATTTGGTTCGCTGTCAGGCCTTCAGCTTCAGCTTGATAACTTAATAAAATACGATGGCGTAGTACGTTATGAAATACCGCTTGAACGTCTTCAGGGCTTACGAAGTCTCTGCCATGCAACCATGCTCGTGCACGAGCACAACGATCCAATGCGATAGTAGCGCGAGGGCTCGCGCCAAATGAGATCCATTGCTTCAATTTATCATCATAGTTTTCAGGAGTACGGGTTGCGATAATTAAGTCGACAATATACTTCTCTACAGCATCAGCCATGTGAATACTTAGTACTTGTTCACGTGCTGCGAAAATATCATCCTGACTAATTTCTTTTACCGGTGCTGTCGTTTTGTTTAACGCCTCACCTCGATTCAATTTTAAGATCTCTAATTCGCTGGCAGCATCAGGGTAATTAATGTCTAAGTGCATTAAAAAACGGTCTAGCTGTGCTTCTGGTAACGGATAGGTACCTTCTTGTTCAATTGGGTTCTGCGTTGCCATGACAAGAAATAAATCAGGCAATTTATAGGTATTTCTACCAACGGTAATCTGCCCCTCAGCCATAGCTTCTAATAAAGCTGATTGGACTTTAGCAGGCGCACGGTTGATTTCGTCAGCAAGTACCAAGTTTCTGAATAACGGTCCCGCTTGGAAACTAAAAGTACCATCTTCAGGGCGGTATATATCGGTACCGGTTAAATCGGCAGGTAATAAATCAGGGGTAAATTGTACTCGATGGAAATCGGCTTCTAAGCCTTTCGCTAATTCGTTAACCGCGCGAGTCTTTGCGAGGCCCGGTGGCCCCTCTACAATAAGATGCCCATCAGCAAGTAGCGCAATAAGTAAGTTTTCTACCAGAGATGATTGACCAATAATTTGGCTCGCTAAATGTTGTTGTAGGGTATTAAAAGCTTGTAATGACATATCTTTTTAAAATCTTATTATGGGTTAATGGCATTCGTACCATTTTATATGGGGTGGTTGAGATTAAACACAAGTATTTGACCATATTTTTTAATAAATTTGTAAATAATATTTACGGTTTAAATAACGTAATCTTGGGAAATGGGTGCTAGATTTGTTAGTTACTTATCAATTCTTATATCAGTTCAACATTGAAAATTTTTCTTAAGTGAGTAGAATCAAGCTATCTTGACAGAGGTCAGACCTCTTAATTAAGGAATGAGTATGACAAAAAATACATTAACAACCCGCAACGGAGAACGCATCGCCATTGTTGCTGGTTTACGTACGCCGTTTGCTAAGCAGGCAACAGCATATCACGGTGTACCTGCCGTAGACCTTGGTAAAATCGTCGTAAACGAGCTAGTTAAAAAGCACGATTTAGATCCGAAAGTTGTTGATCAGTTAGTATTTGGCCAAGTGGTTCAAATGCCTGAAGCGCCAAACATTGCACGTGAAATTGTTCTTGGTACAGGTATGAGCGTTCATACCGATGCCTATAGTGTTTCTCGCGCATGTGCGACGAGTTTTCAGTCAACGGTAAATGTAGCTGAGTCTATTATGGCTGGTACTGCCGATGTAGGCATAGCGGGTGGTGCAGATTCTTCATCAGTGGCACCAATTGGTGTCTCCAAGAAGCTGGCAAGAACGTTACTTGATTTGTCAAAAGCAAAAACCTTTGGTCAAAAGTTTGGATTAATTCGTCAACTAGGGTTAAAAGATTTGCTACCTGTACCTCCTGCAGTAGCAGAATACTCTACAGGTTTATCAATGGGACAAACCGCAGAGCAAATGGCGAAAACTCACAACATTTCTCGTGCAGATCAAGATGAGCTAGCTCATCGTTCGCATACATTAGCTACTGAAAACTGGGCGAAGGGTAATCTTGATGGCGAAGTAATGACTGCTCATCCAGAGCCATACAAATTATTTATTGATAAAGATAATTGTATCCGTGAAAACTCTGTCCTTGAAGGCTATGCGAAATTACGTCCAGTTTTCGATAGAAAGCATGGTTCTGTAACTGCGGCTAACTCAACACCTTTGACTGATGGCGCTGCAGCGATCTTATTAATGCGTGAAGGTAGAGCAAAAGAATTAGGCTACCAGCCATTAGGTTACATTAAGAGCTTTGGTTTTGCCGCAATCGATGTATGGGAAGATATGTTGATGGGCCCTAGTTACGCGACTCCTTTAGCACTTAAACGTGCTGGAATGGAATTAAAAGATTTAGACTTGATTGAAATGCACGAAGCATTTGCAGCGCAAGCACTAGCAAATATGAAAATGTTTGGGTCTAAGAAATTTGCCAATGAAAAGCTAGGGCAAGACCAGGCTATTGGTGATATTGATATGACCAAGTTCAACGTCATGGGGGGCTCATTAGCTTATGGTCATCCATTTGCTGCAACAGGTGCACGTTTAATTACCCAAACGTTAAATGAATTAAATCGTCGTGGTGGCGGTGTCGGTTTGACCACAGCATGTGCAGCAGGTGGTTTAGGTGCAGCTTTGATTGTGGAGACAGCATAATGACAGAACAAAAACAAAGTGCTTTTGAATTAGTGAAGCAAGATTCAGGCATCGCGCATCTGATTATGGATGTAAAAGGCGATACGATGAATACGCTGAAAGCTGAATTTGGTGATGAAATCTCACAGGTATTGGCTGATATCAAAGCAGATTCTTCTCTTAAAGGTATTGTATTAGTCAGTGGAAAAGCTGATTCATTTGTCGCTGGTGCAGATGTAAATATGTTAGCAGGCTGTGAATCTAAAGAAGCGGTTCTAGAAATCGCGCTTCAAGGCCATGCGATTTTTGATCAGTTAGTCAATTTACCCATTCCAATCGTTGCTGCCGTTCATGGTGCATGTTTAGGTGGTGGATTAGAGCTCGCATTAGCGTGTCATGGTCGTGTTGCTTCAGACAGCCCTAAAACAGTCATGGGATTACCCGAAGTTCAGTTAGGTCTATTACCTGGCGGTGGTGGTACACAACGTCTACCTAAGTTGGTAGGTATCCAAAAAGCACTTGATATGATGTTAACGGGCAAACAGTTGCGTGCAAAGCAAGCTTTAAAAGCGGGTATTGTTAATGATGTTGTCCCTGAATCCATTTTAATGCGTACTGCCGAAGAAATGATTTTGTCGGGCAAAGTTAAGCCTAAAGCGCGCAAGATGACATTTATGGATAAAGTGCTTGAAGGCAACGCTTTAGGTCGTAAGGTTGTTTTTGACCAAGCAACAAAAACTGTTCTAGCAAAAACTAAAGGTAATTACCCAGCACCGCTTAAAATTATTGAGTGTATTCGTGCAGGTGTTGAGCAATCACCTGCGAAAGGGTTTCAAGTAGAAGCAAATAACTTTGCTGAGCTTGTAATGACTGCTGAATCAGAACAATTGCGCAATATTTTCTTCGCAACAACTGAAATGAAAAAAGAGCAGGGCGTTGAGGGCGTAAAACCAGCAAAAGTTACACAAGCAGGTGTGCTTGGTGGTGGCTTAATGGGCGGCGGTATTGCATTTGTTACAGCGACAAAGGCTAAGCTACCTGTACGCATTAAAGACATCAACCACCAAGGTATCAGTAACGCATTAAAATATAGCTTTGATATATTGAACAAAAAGGT
The DNA here is from genome assembly GCF_030161435.1 of Thalassotalea loyana. Taxonomy (GTDB): domain Bacteria; phylum Pseudomonadota; class Gammaproteobacteria; order Enterobacterales; family Alteromonadaceae; genus Thalassotalea_G; species Thalassotalea_G loyana. The sequence continues at coordinate 86,080 of NZ_BSSV01000007.1, forward strand.
TAAACGTCGTTTTATTCGTCACAGTGAAATGCAAAGTCAGATGGCTCAGATTACAGGTACGCTCGATTATTCGGGTTTGAATAATGTGGATATCATCGTAGAAGCTGTTTTTGAAGACTTATCTCTTAAGCAAAAAATGGTTGCTGATGTTGAAGAAAACTGTAAAGAGACAACTATCTTTGCAAGTAACACATCAAGTCTACCTATTGGCCAAATAGCAGCTAATGCTAAACGTCCAGAAAACGTTATTGGGTTACATTACTTTTCACCAGTAGACAAAATGCCGCTTGCTGAAATTATTGCTCACGAAGGTACAAGTGATGAAACAATTTCAACAACGGTAGCGTTTGCTAAGAAACAAGGTAAAACGCCAATTGTTGTTAAAGACAAAGCTGGTTTTTACGTCAACCGTATTTTAGCTCCATATATGAATGAAGCTGCAATGTTGTTGTTAGATGGCGAACCTGTTGAGAAGTTGGATAAAGCACTTGTGAAATTTGGCTTTCCAGTAGGTCCAATGCAACTACTCGATGAAGTTGGTATTGATGTTGGTTCAAAGATTGGTCCTATCTTACAAGCTGAGTTGGGCGATCGATTTGCTCCACCAGCAGCTTTCGACAAGTTAATTGCTGATGGTCGTTTGGGTAAGAAAGCGAAGAAAGGCTTTTATCAATATGGCACGGGTAAAAAAGGTAAGCAGGTTGACGAGTCAATCTATGGTTTACTTGGCATTCAACCACAAGCCAAAATGGGTGAGCTTGAAATGGCAAAACGTTGTGTTTACATGATGCTCAATGAAGCGGCTCGCTGTTTAGATGAAGGTATTGTGCGCAATGCACGTGATGGTGATATTGGCGCAATCTTTGGTATTGGTTTCCCACCATTCTTAGGTGGACCATACCGTTACATTGATACCGTTGGCGCAAGTAATGTCGTTTCACAGTTGAACCAATGGGCAACAGCTCACGGTGAACGTTTTACTCCATGTGAAGCACTTGTCAAAATGGCCGAAGAAGGCAATACCTATTATTAATGTTTTTACTGATGGCGGCAATTAATTGCCACGCCGGTAAATAGTGTTGAAAAAAGAGGCAATTTTTGCCTCTTTTTTATTGAATAACTTTTAACCAATCAATCCATTTGTTATCATAGCTTCCTCTTTAGTAGAGTTCTTACTCTAATTTATCTCTAGTTCTAAAAGTTAAGTAGAAGTTATGTTGTTACTTGTCGTTTTCGTTAGTATTTTAAGTGCTTGTTTTTTCTATGTTCAAGCTGTGTGCAATGGCCTTGGTAAGAAGCGCTGGGCGTTCGCTGGTTTAGTGTTTGGGCCGTTGTTATTGCCAATGTTTAATATGCAAAAGCGAATGAAGGTATATCGTCAGTACGGTATTCCAGGGCTTTTGTTTAACGCTTGATTAGTGAGAGTAAACGATTCCTTGTTATAGATGCGCTAACTTCCTTGTAGCGTGTCTAGAGGTTTGATTTTGGTACTTAATAGAGTGTTATTAAGATTTTGGGTTAGCTCCACCAAGTGGTAGCTGATACTTCTTTGATTTCAATGCGAGCTGCAATAGGATTTTCTTCAATCTCTGTCACAAATAAGTTTTTAATAAATTTAATCATGATACTACCTTCCGATTAACTATTGATTTCGGTGTCTAAACTTTAACGCCACGACCTTTTGCTACTTTAACGCCACGGCCTTTAGCTGCTTCTTCATAGTCGCTTACCTTAACGCCACGACCTTTAGCTGCTTCTTCATAGTCGCTTACCTTAACGCCACGACCTTTAGCTGCTTGTTCATAGTCACTAACTTTAACGCCACGACCTTTTGCTGCATGAATCATGTTGTTTACTTTTACGCCACGACCTTTTGCGATTTTTTCGATTGAAGAAATTGTGCCTTGAGATAGGTTTTGCTGTTCTAACTGAGTTTGGTTGTCTGCAAGTGGAGATGTTGACAAACCAAGTGCTAAGATAATTGAACTAATCATTTTTGTTGTTCCTATTGATTGAAAGTCGATTAATAGTTAGCAGGATTGATGCCAAACTAGTTTCCCCATGTTTTTATTGGGCTAGTAGGGGAAAAACCATTGGAGTTGGGGTGGCGTCAAATTTTTGAATCATGACCTGAGTGATAAAAAAAACGCACTGACAAATTAATGACAGTGCGTTTTCTTAAACTTCTTAAACTCAGCTTAGGTCGTAAACTTAGTTGATTTGTCGGTGGTCCGATACGATACCAAATAATTTTGAAAGTCTTTTTCTGACAGTGGCTTGCTGTACAAATAACCTTGCATTTGTTCGCAACGAAGCCCTGATAAGAAACTTAACTGAGGTTCTGTTTCAACACCTTCAGCGACAACGTTTAAACCTAGGTTATGTGCGATAGTGACGATGGTAGCTACCATGTTTCTGCCTTGATCAGATATTTCAATATCATCAACAAACGCTTTATCAATCTTTAACGTGTTTAATGGGAATTTCTTCAAGTAGGCGAGTGAAGAATAACCTGTGCCGAAGTCATCTAATGATAAGTTAATTCCCATAGCGCGAATTTGCAACATGGTGTCAATCGCTTCTTGTGGAGAGTCCATTACCGTTCCTTCGGTAATTTCAAGCTCTAAATACTTTGCTTCTAAACCAGTCTCTTCGAGAATGTCGCTGATAACCTTCACAAGGTTTGGTTGAGTAAATTGAACTGCAGACAAGTTAACGGTAATTCGGCCATTGAATAACCCAGCATCTACCCATTTTTTAGTTGCGATACATGATTTTCGTAATACGACTTCACCAATACCAATAATCTGTCCTGTTTCTTCTGATACAGGAATAAACACACCCGGACTAATGATTCCTTTTGTTGGCGTTTCAAACCGTACTAACGCCTCCATACCAGAAATTTTACCTGTGCTTATCTCAATCTTAGGCTGATAAAAGACTGAAAAATAATCCTCTTTTAAACCATGGCGAATAAGGTTTTCAATTTGCAAACGTTTTACTGCTTGTTTGTTCATCGATTCGCTAAAGAATTGGTACTTATTACCGCCTTGATCTTTTGCATGGTACATTGCGGTATCCGCATTTTTTAGTAGCTCCTGAGGGGTAGCACCATCTTCAGGGAACAAAACAATACCAATACTGCTATATAGCACAAGTTCTTGGTTCTTCAGTTTTAATGGCTGTGCAATTGTTTTAAGAATGTCTTTTGCGATTGTTGTTATCGTGTGAATATCATTCGTATCTTCGATAATTAAACTAAATTCGTCACCACCTAAGCGATATACTGAGTCTTGTTTTCGTCCTACGTTCAATATACGCTCTGCAACTTTACATAAGAGTACGTCACCGACCTCATGGCCCATTGAGTCATTGATTTTCTTAAAGTTATCTAAGTCGAATACAAGTAGAGCGTGCGGTGTTTTGTTCTTTACAAGCTTCGCTTGGTTTGCCTGGAAATATGATCGATTTGGCAAGCCAGTTAAGGTATCTGAATTAGCTAGCTTTCTTAACTCAGCTTCTGTTTTCTTACGTTGTGTGATGTCAGAAAAAACACCTACAAAGTGAGAAATATTGTTGTTCTCGTCTCGAATTACGTCAATATTTAAATCTGTTAGATACAGGTCATTATTGTTTCTTAAGCTTTCTACTTCGCCGTGCCACGACCCTTTAGTGATTAAATGCTTTTTAACGTTCTGATTAAATGCTTCAGAATAACGCGTGAACTTCATTGACGTACCAAGCATTGATTGACGGTTTTTTCCTGTTATTTTTTGGTAGGCCTTATTGACATCTACCGTGATAAACTGGCGATCGTAGATTATGACGGCATCTGAAATGTTTTCGATACACTTTGCGAATAATTTCAAGCGCTCTTCGGCTGTTTTGATATGACTGATATCTTTGAGCGTCCCCGTCATACGGGTTGCTTCGTTATTTTTATTGCGCTCAACGATTTTTCCGCGATCAAGAATCCACATCCATTTATCATTTTTACCCTTTACGCGGTAGGTCGCTTCAAAGTGAGTTGAATCATCTTCAAAATGCTCATTTAATGCTTCACGTACCCGTGGAATGTCTTGAGGGTGAATATTTGTTTGGTCTGTGCCAAGGTTTCGTCGACCATCTTGTGGGAAGTCTAAAATACCCCAAATATTAGAGCGATAGATTTTACCTGTCGAAATATTCCAGTCCCACATTTCGTCGCCACTTCCCCATAATGAAAGTTTTAGGCGTTCTTCACTTTTCTTTATTTGGAGGTTGTATTGTCGCTTGTATCTGGCTTGTTGAATAAAATAAGCAACAATTGCCAGAAACATTAATATGTATACGAATAATGCTTTACTCGATAACCACCAAGGCGGCAAAATATTTATTTTAACAGAAGCGCTTTTTACGACATCAGGATAGTATTTATCGAAAGCTTCCACGTTGAACGTGTAAAGTCCTGCACTAAGATTTGTGTAGGTCGCTCGCTTATTTGAGTGATCAGTTTCTATCCATTCTTCATCTAACCCTTCTAGCTTGTATCTATAAATCAACTGCTCCATCAAGGTAGGGTTAGGAGATACAAATTCTATAGTGAAAGGTGAGTCTTTATGATTTAACGTAAATGTTTCAGTTTCACTTAACTGATTCTTTAAAATAGATTTTTTACCAGTTAATGGCACTATGTTCTTGTTTAATATTCGCAAGTTACTTAGTACTGGCTGGTGTATTTCTTGTTTGATTGATAAGGCTAACTCAGTATCAACTTTATGAATTCCGTTAAGTCCACCGTAATAAAAATGATGATCTTTTGTAAATATTGCAGATGAATACATTGCTTCATTAATTTGCAATTTATAATCAGTATAAAAGTTAACGCTTTTGCCTGTCTCAGGACTTAATACGCTCACACCATTTGTGGTAGACACCCAAGCATTGTGATTGTCATCAATAACTAATGAATTAATCATATTATTGATTAACCCGTTATTGGTGTTATACGTTTGTTGACTACCATCAGTTTTAATTAAGAGAACACCAATATCTGATGATGTCAGCCATACGTTATCATTATCAACAACCATTTTCTCATAGTCAGATAGAGCGATATCATATTTAGTTGCTATATCGCCTCCAATTGGATTCCTTCCGTAACTATTTGCTGTGTATATTCCACTTTCGTTGAAAAACCATAACTGCCTGTTTTGCATGAATAAAGACTTTGCAGTTATATCATGTAGAATTGGTGAAGAGTTTTCTGCTTGGAGATTCAACGAGTTTAATTGATTTTGGGAATCTACAAACCATAGCGTTTCCCCATCAATCGCTACCTGACTTGGCGTTAAATAATTAGTACTGATATCAATGGCACTAAGTTTTACGAACGAGAAGTCTTTGACTTTTATTTTGTAGATTTCTTGTTGGTATGTAATTGCTAGAACATATTCGCTGTTAATGAGCTTTAAGGTGTTAATTGAGTCTGCGAAGGGAAGAGTAACAGGCACTAAATTAGTTCCAGTCATTTTGTTCAGTCCAGTAGTTTCTCCACTCAATAAAATCGAACCATCTGGTAACTCCAATAACTGTTCAATTGAAGCACCGCCTTCAGTATAAGCGATTGGTAAATGCTCAAATAGAGAATACATTGGGCTAAAAACTGAAAGACCTTTAGAAGAACCAACATACATCGTACCTAAACTACTTTTATAAATTTTTCGTGTTTTGTTACTGGATAACGATGAGCTTATAGACGCTGATTTTTGAATACTAATTTCATTTGAATTGGTGTTGTATATTATGAGGCCATTTGCACTAGCGAACCACAATGTGTTTTCATCGTAGATTGCAATGGACCTTATAGGGAACGAATTTTCTGAACTATTGACTGTTTCAATTGGCTTTAAATTGCTTAAATCTTTATCCAATGAATACACACCAATATCCGTAGCTAACCAATATTTTTCATCGAAGTATGTAATGTCGAACAGACTATTTGCATTTAAGGTAAAATCGTATTTATTGGTACCTTCGCTCAGAACAAATGTAAAGGACAGAGCTTCGTTTGAAATAAAAACACCATTTCCATATGTGCCAAACCAATAGTTACCTTTTTTGTCCTGATAAATATTGATTACTTCCTTTAATTTGTGCTCAAAGCCTCTAATTCTTATTTTACGGAAGTTATTATTTTCTTCATCGAACTTGTGTAGGCCGCTTACTGTCGATACCCAAATATTACCAGAATTATCTTGGTAAATATCCCATACCTCACCGTCAGCTAATGTTCCTGGATCATCGGAGACATGGTAATAATTTTCAAAATTATCTAATTGTCTGTTGTATTTACTCAATCCATTTGCAGTTCCAACCCACAACGTATTCGATTGATCAACCAAGATTGTTCTTATGAAGTTTGAAGCAATAGAGTTGCTATCTCCATTATCACGTTTGTAATAATGGAAATTCTCCCCGTCAAATCTATTTAAGCCCTCTTCAGTAGCTAGCCAAATAAATCCTTGATGATCCTCTGCAATGTCAATGATAGTACTCTGGGAAAGGCCGTGTTCAGTTAAGAATCGATCAAACTTTAATTCTTGGGAAAAGGTTGAAGCATTACTTACAGGTGAAAAAACGAATAACAACGCGAGTTGAAATAAGCATGCGAAACCAACCAAGTTTTTAGAACGGGAAAACAGCACTAATACTACCTTGCTATAAAACAGAAAATATCAACATCACACATTGTTATTGTTTTTAAAGTTAATAAGCCATTAAATGTGATGCGTTGACCTAAGTCAATAAAAATGGCCGATATTATGTTATCGACCACTTAGTATTTTATTTTACCTGTTTTTTGCAAATTTTTACTAACTTCTTGTAAGTCGTTATCTTCGCTGGATAATACAGGCTGATTTAGCTCATTGGCCGTCATTAGACAAATATGGTCGTCGGCGATTTGTTGTTCGCCGTCTTTTAACAAATTCTTTCCTACAAAAGCTTTTATTTGAGCTAATTCCATATGGCTAATGGCATCTATTAATTTTGATTTGTTATTAAATTCTAGGTCTTGGCTAGTAATAGAACCCCAAAATCTTTGGCTTTTTATTCGAAGGCTCGCATCCTTCTCTAAAAGCTGACCTGCTAAACCTGCACGAAGAGAATGCCACTCGGCCTCAGATAATTGGTCAATGAGCGCTATACTCATTCCCACAAACGACTCAATAGCTTCTAATAAGTCCTGGGAATTGGTATGTGGAGACTGGATATAAAGTGCAATACCTGGATAGTAACCCGTGGGCACATAACCAACACCTACTAGGTAACCAAACTGTCTTTCTGTGCGCATTTGTTCAAAGAAATGTGGCGATAATAATTGACTAATGATCATGGCGTACGCCATGGTTTCTACGGTTCTATCATCAAAGGTAAAATAAACAATTGCGGCGTGATCATGCTCTTTCAAATTCAAGTAATGGCATAATTTACCTTGGTCTTTAGTGTCGATTACCGGTACTTCTTGGCGAGCATTATCGTCAGTGACACCATCAAAGGCTTGTTTGACAATACTTGTCATACGTTGTGCATGATTTAATTGCCAGTTGCCATGGATAAACAGTTCCAAATATATCGTGTCAAATAGGGCGCTATAGAACGCCTCAAAATCTTTAAACGTCATGTTATCAAGTGCTTTGATATATTCTTGAGCACCCAATTTTTGAGGTTGAAGCGCACTGCTCAATGCTGAAAATAGCTGAGATATTGATTTACTATCTTGGGTGTTCCTAATGTGCTTTATTAACTGTCTTTTGAATAGTTCGAACTTTTCTTGGCAAAATTGCTGGTTGCGTAGCGAATGAAGCAACTTTTCTAACAATAATGGCTGTTTTTCACTCAAACCAGAAATTTGTAATGTCATGCCACTTTGATGCGGGTATAAGTGATAATGCATTCCCGCAAGTTCTGCGTTGTAATGCTGTTCAGTTACATTATCTGTGAATAAATTGATAAACAGCCTAGTCATTGCAATGTGTTCATCACAACTCACACAAAAAGGGCTATCAATATTTAGATAAATGTAACCTTTGGGTATGTTAAAGCTTTGGTCTTGTTTAAACCAAACGGTTAGCCCAGCATCCTTGTCGATTATTTCAGGTTGTGTTTGTACCTTTTCCTTAATCACAATTGCAGGGTTTTTCACAATATATGGATTTTTTTCAGGCAAAAACAGCGCATCAATTATGTGGGGGTTGTGCCACCGTTCAATTTGCTCTTCATCGATTTGATTCACTCTATATGGCACTTGATACCAGTGGCTGGTTCTATCAAATTCAAGCTGCTTTGATACGTGCATTAGACGTAAATTATTTGGCGATAAATACGCGAGTATGTCGTCTAGAAATTCGTAGTTCATGCCCGCCATGATGTAATCACCATAAATATAGTGTTCACTAGGGTAATAGTGCATGTTCATGACAAGGTGGCTTACTGACTCAATTGGCTTCACTTGTTCTTGAAAGTTAAATGATAAAGAAGCTATCGCCTTTTTTTCTTCGAAATAAGTGCTATCAATAGGCTTGGCTTTTAATAATGCAATATAGCTAAAACATGCTGAAACGATATCATTAACATGTTCCTCCCCCAACTCGGTCAACGCAATAGAGATATTGAAGTCTTTGAAGTTGGAGCCATGAATACCTGATCCAGCACTCAATCGAAGAGCCCAGTGCTGCTGCTTGAGGTAAGACAGCAAACTTCCTGGTCCTTCATGTCCAAGTAAATAGGCAATGAGAGCCTCTGGCTTATACTCATATAAGTCGTCAACACATGGCATGGCGAAGCTTATGATGAGTTGACGATCATCTTTTACTGGGCATACATCAATTTTTATTTGCTGATGTTCAGGTAAATAAATTGGCGCTGTGATTGGTTTACTCGGTTGGTCATTAGAGGTGATGGCACCAAAATATTTATGAGCGAGCCTTTCTAGCTCATCTACCGACATCGGTCCTTCAAGCGCCAGTGTCATGTTCTGGGCGTAATAATGTGTCTGATAGAAAAGGACTAACTCGTCGCGGACATTGCTAGTTTCACGATCAGCTAATGTGTCGATGTTTCCAACACTAAATTGCGAGAAGGGGTGTTCTTGGTTGATCGTTTCTTTGTGGACATCATATAGACGACGAATGTCATCCTTCAATTTCAATTTGAATTCTGCATCGATATTTTGTCTCTCTTTTTCAATGAAATCTTGTGATAGCAAAGGACTAATAAAAAAGTCACTAAACCTTTCTAAGGCAGCATCAAATTGTTGATGAAAAATATCGAGAAAGTAACAAGTATGTTCTGTCGCAGTCCATGCATTGTGGTGGCCACCGTTCTTAGAAATGAATTGTTGATATTCACTACCATCTGGAAAATTTTTGGTCCCCAAAAACAGCATATGCTCTAAAAAGTGAGCCATACCTTGCCTTGATGACGGATCACTAAAGTGACCAACATTTACAGCGAGCGCTGCAGCCGCTTTCTGGCTGTGTTGATTCTCTATTAGCAATACACGTAAGCCGTTGGCTAACGTTAAAGCATGATAATTTTTGTCATCATTGGGGCTTTTTATCAAGCGGTTCTCCAAATTGCCTTTTCATATGACTGCTAACTAATTGTTTTAACTATAAAGCTATACTATTTCTAGATTACTTCAAGCACAATTATGTATCTAAATCGTTATCCTTAAAGAAAAAAATTGTTCAGAGAGAACAACATGTCGACGAAGTTTTGTTACTTAACCTCAAGTTCTTTAACTTTATAGATAAAGTTAGACCAAATTATCGTTAAATTGTTCTAAACAATTTATTTTTTGTGTTTCAGTTAGTAGAAAAGTCTAAAACCTTAATTTTCTTATTCGAATTTGCGTCAATTTCAATTACCATTAATGCAAGTTGAGTGAGAATGCACAATAATAAAACGAAAGTAACTAGCTAGTTGGTGCAGTTAGAGAGAAGTATGCAAATATTAATTATGCGGCACGGCCATGCAGAGCCATTTGGTCAATCCGATGCAATGCGAGAATTGAGCAGACAAGGGCAAATTGAAGCAGAAAAAATGGCTGAATTTTTGCGTAGCCAAGAGCAAATATTTGATGTGATATATCAGAGCCCATATGTACGTGCTCAGCAAACAGCTGACATCGTTGCTAAAACGCTTGGGCAGGAGAGCAAGTTACAAACACTCGATTTAATAACGCCATTGGGTGACGCGAAAGATGTTCATGATTATATTGATGGAATACTTGCAGAACGTGCGTTGGACAATATTTTATTCGTTTGTCATATGCCAATTGTCAGTTATCTTGTTGAGACTCTCACGGCGGGCGTTAACTCTCCTATTTTTCAAACAGCAGCCATTGCACAGATAGAGTACAACCCGTCATCGTGTTCTGGCGAACTAATCGCGATGAATGCGCCATTGTCTATTAGTTAATTAACGCACAAATTTATCTTTAAGTTCGACGAGCACTAAAAGAGCGCCATCTCCACCAAACTCAAGTGGCGCTTGATGGAAAGCCATAACATCAGGATGCTGAACAAGCCAATGCGGAACTTTATTTTTTAAGATACGAGAACCAATTCCATGTACAATACAAACACATTGTGCATGTTCTTTCTGGCATGCATATAACAGTGCAGCAATTTCCTTCTTAGCCTGATGCTGGTCGAGCCCATGTAAGTCCAAAATAAGATCTGGTGTGTAGATGCCACGACGCAAATTTTTCGCTTCAAAACTATCGACATCTTCACGGACAAACTTCATTGGCCCTTGTTGATTTAAATTAGGTTCAAACTCGTCAGAAAAGTGGAATTCCGCAACTTGTTTTTTCGTCTTATTTTGCGCTATTTGCGATTTTGGCTTGCTGGTTCTTTTCGCTGGGTGTATCTTGTCTTGCACCATAGGTTTTATCTTACCTACAGCGTCTTTAAATTGCTGTTTTTCTTGTTCAGATAGTAGATCTTTAAATTTCATAAGCGCAGTCTAAATCATCTGGCTAAAATAACAAGAATTGGCACTTAGATTTTACAATACGACATTTTCACAAGGGGTTATCGGTGACAGACCAATCAACAGAGCAATTAGTAACAGAACTTTCGACAATTAGCGACTTCGTTCGATTTGGTGCGAGTGCATTTAATCAAGCGGGCCTTTATTTTGGACATGGTACTGACAATGCTTGGGATGAATCTGTATTTCTTACCATGTATACCCTCAATTTACCCGATGATCTGTTTAGTCAAGTTGGGCAATGTAAGTTAACCACACCCGAAAAAGAAGAATTATTGGCGATATATCAACGCCGAATTGATGAAGAAATACCGGCAGCCTATATAACAAACCAAGCTAACTTTGCTGGCTTACCCTTTTATGTTGATGAGCGCGTACTAGTGCCGCGCTCACCGATTGGTGAATTGATTGTACAACGTTTCAACAAACAATTACCGGTCGGTACCTCGCCAAGCCGAATTTTAGATCTATGCACCGGCAGCGGCTGTATTGCAATTGCTTGTGCATACCAGTTCCCTGAAGCGGAAGTTGACGCTGTTGATTTAAGTGTTGATGCATTAAATGTATGCCAAATTAACATTGAAAGTCACGGGTTAATGGAACAAGTTATTCCAATTCAATCTGATATTTTTTCTGGGGTTGAGGGCCAAGTTTATGATTTAATCGTGACGAACCCGCCTTACGTAGATCAGGAAGACGTAGACGCATTACCGAAAGAGTTTTTACATGAACCCGAAATGGGATTAGGTAGTGGCCATGATGGTTTAGATATAACACGCAAGATTCTGGCACAAGCCTCACAACACTTAAGTGAACTTGGTGTGTTAATCTGTGAAGTCGGTAATTCTCAAGTGCATTTGCAAGCACAATATCCGGAAGTCGACTTTGAATGGCTTACGTTTGAAAAGGGTGGGCATGGTGTGTTTATGTTAACAAAAGCACAATTAGATCAACATTCAGAAATTTTTAAGGCAAGAGCGTAATAGATGTCAGGTAATACATTTGGAAAATTATTCACCGTAACTACATTTGGTGAAAGCCACGGTTTAGGTTTAGGCGCGATTATTGATGGTTGCCCGCCAGGTATCGAATTATCAGAAGAAGACTTGCAAGTTGATTTAGACAGAAGAAAGCCTGGTACTTCTCGATATACAACAGCTCGTCGAGAAGCCGACGAAGTTAAGATTATGTCAGGTGTATTTGAGGGAAAAACAACAGGTACCCCGATCGGTTTAGTTATTCAAAATACCGATCAACGCTCAAAAGATTATGGCAACATCGCTCAGTCGTTTCGTCCTGGTCATGCGGATTACACGTACAGTCAAAAATACGGTTTTCGAGACTATCGCGGTGGAGGTCGCTCGTCAGCAAGAGAAACGGCAATGCGTGTTGCCGCTGGTGCTGTTGCTAAAAAATTCTTAAAACAAAAGCTTGGTATTGAGATTCATGGTTGTGTGAGTCAAATCGCAGATGTAAAGGCTGAATCGTTTGATTGGCAGCAAGTGGAACAGAACGCTTTCTTTTTCCCTGATGAATCAAAACTTGAGCAATTGGATGAAGTGTTGCGAGGGATTATTCGTCAAAAAGATTCTATCGGTGCCAAAGTAACGGTTATTGCTAAGAACGTTCCTGTAGGGCTTGGCGAACCTATCTTTGATCGATTAGACGCAGATATTGCCCACGCGTTGATGGGGATAAATGCAGTGAAAGGTGTAGAGATTGGTGATGGCTTTGAGGTGGTAAGTCAAAAAGGCTCTGAGCATAGAGATGAACTAACACCTGATGGCTTTGCGACGAACCACTCTGGAGGTGTCTTAGGTGGCATATCTTCGGGCCAGGATATTGTTGCTCATATGGCGTTAAAACCGACCTCAAGTATTGGTGTTAGTGGTAAAACGATTGATGTCGATGGCAAAGAGATGGATATCATTACCAAAGGACGCCATGATCCATGTGTAGGCATTCGTGCAGTACCTATTGCAGAAGCTATGCTTGCGTTAACCTTAATGGATCATTTCATGAGAAACCGAGGCCAAAACGCTGACGTCGTATGTGACACGCCAAAAATTTAATCAGCGATAGACAAAAAAAAGGCAGAGCGTTGACTCTGCCTTTTTTATATCCGAAAAGAAATATTACTTTACTTCTTCGCCTGCTGCTTGTTTGTCAGCATGGTAGCTTGAACGCACAAGTGGACCACAAGCAGCGTGCTCAAAGCCCATTTTGTCAGCTTCGCGTTTGAACATTTCGAACTCATCAGGATGAACATAACGCTCTACCGGCAAGTGATGTTTACTTGGTTGTAAGTATTGACCAATAGTCAGCATAGTAACGCCATGAGCACGTAAATCACGCATTACTTCCAAAATCTCTTCGTTGGTTTCACCTAAACCAACCATTAAGCCTGACTTTGTTGGTACGTCTGGATTGGCTTCACCAAACTTTTTCAATAAATCTAGTGACCACTGGTAATTTGCACCAGGGCGGGCCTTCGTATAGAGACGAGGTGCTGTTTCTAAGTTATGGTTAAAAACATGCGGTGGATGTTCATTTAGGATCTCTAATGCACGGTCCATACGGCCTCTGAAATCAGGCACTAGGATTTCAACTTTAGTGTTTGGCGCATGTTTATCGATTTCTTTAATACACTCTGCAAATTGGCTAGCACCACCATCTCGCAGGTCGTCACGATCAACAGAGGTAATCACGACATACTTCAGTGCCATGTCTTTAAGTGTTAATGCAAGTTTCTCTGGCTCATTGGCATCAGGTGCTAATGGACGGCCATGACCTACATCACAAAATGGGCAACGACGGGTACAAATATCACCTAAAATCATGAAGGTAGCAGTACCGTGGTTAAAACACTCTGATAGGTTAGGGCATGAAGCTTCTTCACAAACTGAATGCAGGTTGTGTTTTCTTAGCGATTGCTTGATATGGTCAATACGCTCAGAGCTTCGTGGTAATTTGATACGTAACCAATCTGGTTTTCTTAACATTGTTTCGCGTTCAGACGGCACAACTTTTATTGGAATGTGCGCCATTTTTTCTGCATCACGTAATTTTGTACCTGGAGTAATGCGTGAAGATTTAGTTGTCATAATCTGCTTTTAACCCTGTTTCATAGCTAACGTCGGTAGCTTTAAAGAGTGATATTAATTCTTGTGTTAATGCATTGCCCGCTTCCTCAACTGTTTGAGGACCGCCAATATTCTTTGTTTGGATCATTTCCAAGCCGGCATAACCACACGGGTTTATTCGTAAGAAGGGCTCTAGATCCATATCAATATTCAATGCAAGACCGTGAAAAGAACAGCCTTTTCTTACGCGTAAACCTAATGATGCGATCTTTTTCTCATCAACATAGACACCAGGAGCGTCTGGTTTTGCATAAGCAGTGATGTCGTATTTAGCTAAGCAAGCAACAATTCCATTCTCGATCAGTGTAACAAGTTCACGCACACCCATTTTTCTGCGACGTAAGTTAATCATAAAATAAATAACTTGTTGACCAGGGCCGTGATAGGTAACTTGACCACCTCTATCAACTTGAACAACAGGAATATTGCCAGGCATTAGCAAATGTTCATCTTTTCCTGCTTGGCCCTGTGTAAAAACGGGTGGGTGCTCTACTAGCCATAATTCATCGGCAATCGAGTCGTCACGTTCATCGGTGAACTTCTGCATAGCATGCCAAACACGGGTATATTCCATGTCGGCAAGTTGTCGAATAATTAATGAATTTTGCAAGCTTTTATCTCGCTTTATTTTGTATTGGGTTATTGTAACCAAATTTTATATTGATATCGACGCGTATTGCGCATGACATTAGTTATAGAACGTAACGTACTTGCTCAATATCGTTGAGTGTTTTGTAGATAAGCTCAATGTGCTCTTTTGATGTTACGCGTACAGGCACAGACACTGAGTGGTAATTACCTTTAGAGCTTGGTTTGATAGTTGTTGTATAGTCACCAGGTGTGTGTTTTTGCAATTCAGCGACAATTAAATCAGGTAATTCATCACATGCAACACCCATTACCTTAAAGTTCAATACGGTAGGGAAGTCTAAAAGTTCGTCAAACTTGGTTTTCATCTCAGTACTCTTAATCAATCAAGCGTGTTTATCAGCCAATTAAATTCAAACTGACGACTGATAAAAATTGGCGCTATTCTAACATAAGTTGCGATATGGGGCTATGACAGGCTGATTTAAAGTATAGCGTATGATTTTAAGACGAAAAAAATCCCAGCATGCTGGGATTTCTTTCTATTCAAGATAAAAGTATTTGAATTTTATTAGTTTTCAAACTGCAGTTTAAAGTAGTCCATTAATTGAGAGAACATGCTACCTTCATTGACTTCTTTTAATGTCACTAATGGGTAAGAAGCAATATCTTCACCGTCCAATTGTAAAAATAACTTACCTACAACTTTACCTTTCTCAATCGGTGCAATTAACTTTTCATTCAACTCAAAGTTAGCCTTTAAGTTTTTACGTTGGCCACGTGGAATCGTGATCGGAGTATCAGTTAAAATACCTAGTTCGATTTGCTCTACATCTCCCATCCATACGCGATGTTCAGCGAACTTATCACCCGCCTTATATGGCGTAATTGTTTCAAAAAATCTGAAGCCGTAGTTAAGTAATTTTTTACTCTCAACCTTTCGAGCACGTTCACTTTCTGTACCCATTACAACACTAACAAGACGCATACCACCTTTAGTAGCTGATGTAACTAAACTGTAGCCAGCTTGCGATGTATGACCCGTTTTAATGCCGTCAACATTCATACTTTTATCCCACAATAAACTATTGCGGTTGTATTGTTTGATGTTGTTATAAGTGTAAGATTTTTGTTTGTACAACACATATTCATTTGGTACATCACGAATTAACGCAACTGCCAATGTTGCCATATCACGAGGTGTAGTGAAGTGATCTTGGCTATGCAAACCATGGCTGTTTTCAAAATATGAGCTTGTCATGCCAAGTTGTTCTGCATGTGCATTCATAAGATCTGCAAAGGCGCTCTCACTACCAGCAATATGTTCTGCCATAGCTACACAAGCGTCGTTACCTGAAGCAACAATAATACCTTGGTTCAAATCGTCTACAGTAACTTCTGTACCGACTTCGATAAACATTTTTGATGAGTCAGGAAAGTTTTTTGCCCAAGCTTCCTCGCTAATTGTTACTTTGTCGGTCGGGCTAATATTACCATCAGCAATCTCCTTACCAATGATGTAGCTAGTCATCATCTTTGTTAGACTAGCTGGAGCAAGTTGGCTATCTGCATTGCCTTCAGCAATAACCTTACCGGTTGTGTAATCAATTAGAATGTGGCCTTTAGCATTAACTTGCGGTGGCTCAGGAATAATTGCAGCTTGAGCAACCGAAATTGCTGAGAAAGTAACTGCGCTAATAAGGGAAAATAAAGTAAGGCGAGATTTTGCTGATTTTCTTGCAGCCAACGTTTGCGACATGGTTTACCTATATAATTCTTATCAAATAAAGACTCAAAATTGCCGATTAGTATATCACTTTTACTAAGCTTGGCTACGTGCAGACGAGCTTGAATTTCCTACATTACAACTTTTTTACTAAAAGCTTTCGGATAACCGGAAGATTTTAATGTCTCGAGAATTTCATTTGCTTCGTCTTGTGTTGATATTGGACCAAGCTGAACACGAAAAATTCCATCTTTTTCATTTGCTTGTACAGGTTTTTGATAAAGAGAGGTTAGTGCGCTTGCTAGCGAGTTTGCCATTGTTGAACTTTTGGTGGCGAATATTTGAATTATGTAAGCATCTGTTAATGGTGTATTTGATGCGACCGCATTAGTTTTGTCTTTCTTGGCAACGGTTGTTGGCGCAGTTTTCGTTGAGGCTGTTTTAGCACGCTCAATAATATCAACGCGAACATTTGCTGTGCCGTGTTTTAACATGTCGAGTTTATATGCTGCACTAAAACTCAGATCTATGACTCTACCGGGGTGAAAAGGTCCTCGGTCATTTACCCTTACAACGACGGTTTTATTGTTGTCGAGGTTTGTCACTTTAACGTAAGAGGGAAGAGGTAAGTGTTTATGCGCTGCACTCATTGCGTACATATTATATATTTCGCCGTTCGACGTTAAATGACCATGAAATTTTTCGCCATAGTAAGAGGCAATGCCAGTTTCGGAAAATCCTGCCGCAGAAGGCATGACTTTGTAATGTTGGCCGCGAACTGTGTAGTCTCTGTTGCCACCACGTGAAGGAGGCTCAAACGTTGGAATCGCATCTTCAAGCTCAGTCGCTGTAGGTAAACGGGAAGGGGTTGTGTCATGTTTTTGGCTGTAACGACCATTGCTAGCACACCCTGAGATCAATATTAACGCTACAACGCCAATTAACGACTGTTTTAAAACCATGAGATCCTTGAAAACGACAGCTATTCATGTACGTATAAGATCATCGTTGGTGAATTCGCTATGCGATAAATCTTCTACGTGTACCAATTGCCATTAGCATGCCAAATCCTGCCATTAATGTCACCATGGATGTGCCACCATAACTCACTAATGGTAAAGGAACACCTACAACAGGGAGTAAGCCTGATACCATACCAATATTAACGAAGACATAAACAAAAAAGGTTAGGGTAATACTGCCAGCTAATAGTTTTGTAAAAGCATGTTGCGCTTTAATTGCTATCCACAAACCTCGCATTACGATTGCAAGGTACACTAACAAAAGAGCGAGAACACCGATTAAGCCAAATTCTTCACTGAAAACAGAAAAAATAAAGTCGGTATGTCGTTCTGGTAAGAATTCAAGTTGTGATTGGGTACCTTGAAGCCAGCCTTTCCCCCAAATTCCTCCAGAACCTATCGCAATTTTTGATTGGATAATGTGATAACCAGAGCCGAGAGGATCCTGTTCAGGGTTCAAAAACGTCAATACACGTTGTTTTTGATACTCTTTCATCAAAAACATCCACATAATCGGCGTAAATGCTGATGCTAAACCAACACATGTACCAATAAGCTTCCAACTCGCTCCCGCCAAGAATATGACGAAAATACCTGAACTAGCGATAAGCAAAGAAGTACCTAAGTCAGGTTGTTTGGCAATTAACAATGTTGGGATAAGCACTAAAATAAAGGCCACAATAATGTGATGTAATTTAGCGGGGAGATCGAACTGGCTGATATACCATGCAATCATTATAGGCACGATAAGTTTCATAATCTCAGAGGGTTGAAACTTCATGAAACCTAAGTCTAACCAGCGTTGTGCGCCTTTGCCAACGTGGCCAAATAGCAGTACGCCAACTAGCATGAGCCCGCCAACGAGAAATAAGGGCACTGCCCATTTACGATAGATCAGAGGGTTGATTTGTGCGATGGCAAACATCACAACAAGGCCAACACCCAGTCTTGTCACTTGGCGTTTTACAAGGTCAATATCCTGACCTCCAGCGCTGTATACAACAAATAGGCCCAATGTCATTAACACGAGTAAGCCGATCAATAGCGGTACATCAATATGAATTTTTTGCCAAAATGTTTGCTTTTTTGCTTGGTCGTGGCCAATTCTTGATGCCATTAGTGTCCACCTTGTGAAGGATGCGCATGATTGTGATCTGTGTCATCTGAATTGAATGCAACGACTTTACCTTCTATGACTCGATTACCAAAATATTGGTCCATTATTTGTCTAGCAACTGGGGCGGCATTTGTTCCACCGCCACCTTTGGCAACATTTTCAATGGCAACGGCAACAACTATCTCTGGGCTTTCATATGGGGCAAAGGCAATAAACATGGCGTTATCACGCTTGTTTTCTTGAATTTTATCAGCTTCATATTCTTCGTCTTCACCCAAGCTTGCGACCTGAGCTGAGCCTGTTTTACCGGCAGCGTCGTAGGTTGTACCAATAAAAGCGTCGTGAGCCGTCGCACCTAATTTTTGAACGGTCGTGTGCATTGCATCCAACACGTAATCCCAGTTTTTACTATTTTTGAGCTCAATAGGTGGCATATCATCTAGTTCATATGGAATTTGAACAGCATCTTGATAATCAGTACTAAAGCCTGCTTGTGCTTGGCTTGTGGACTTTAGCAAGTGAGGAGGTTTTATTTCGCCTTTGTTTACTAATATCGACGTTGCTTGGGCTAATTGTAAAGGTGTAACTGTCCAATAGCTTTGGCCGATTCCAACCAATACCGTTTCACCAGCATACCAAGGCTGATTGAATCGACCACGCTTCCATTCTTCGCTCGGCAATATTCCACGTGATTCTTCGTGAATATCGATACCAGTATATTCACCGAAGCCAAATTTTGCCATCAGATCACTAATTCGGTCGATACCAAGCTTATAAGCAAGATCATAAAAATATACGTTACATGACTGCTCAATGGAGGTTTTTAAATCTACCCAGCCATGGCCCCAGCGTTTCCAATCACGGAACTTCCTTTTTACACCTTCAATTTGATACCAGCCTACGTCGTTAATTTTGCTCTCAGGTGTCACTATATCGTGATCTAATCCTGCCAAGGCAATAAATGGCTTGATTGTTGACGCGGGCGGATAACCTTGCACTGAACGATTTAATAGTGGTAAATCTTTCGAGTTTAATAGTTTTTTATAGTTCTTTGAGCTAATTCCGTGAACAAATAGGTTGCCATCATAACCAGGGTTTGAGTACATCGCCAAAATGCCCCCGTCTCGAGGGTCAATTGCAACAACAGCACCACGTTTTCCTGAAAGCGCACGTTTAGCAATCATTTGAAGTTCAATATCTATCGTCAGGGTCAGGTCTTTCCCTGGGATTGGTGGAGTCGAACTTAACGTCCGGATAACACGCCCTTTATTATTGATTTCGACTTCTTGGTGACCAATTGTGCCATGCAATATATCTTCATAGTACCGCTCTAACCCCAATTTACCGATATTACGGGTGGCGGCATAATTTTCACTTTTCCCTTCTTCTTCGAGTTTTATCACATCTCGAGAATTGATTCTTGCAACGTAGCCAAGTGAATGTGTTGTTAAATCTGCAAATGGGTAATATCGCTTTAAACGGGCTTCGATCGTTGCGCCTGGGAATTTATGCTGATTCACACTTAAAAGTGCGACTTGCTGATCACTTAATCGTGTCGATAACTCAACCGGTTTAAACCGTCGATTACTGCGTAATTGCTTAAAAAATTTAGCTTTCTGCTCAGGTGATATATCGAGTAGCTGTGCAAGGCCGTCGACGGTAGCTTGAATGTCTTTTGTTTGTTCAGGAATGATCTCAAGTGAATAAATGGGTTTGTTTTCAGCGAGTAAAACCCCATTTCTGTCATAGATTAGGCCACGGTTAGGCGCGACTGGCAGAAGTTTAATTCGGTTCGAGTTAGAGCGAGTTTGGTATTTTTCGTAAGAATCCACTTGCAGGGTATAGGCGTTACTAAATAATACAAGTAACATTACAACGACGCCAATTAAGGCGAAGAATGTGCGGCGAGCGAATAGATTAGCTTCGGCGCTGTGATTTCTTATGGTGACGCGTTTACTACGAGCCATATCACTCCCTGTGATAAGGATGGTTATTGTTTAAGCTCCACGCTCGATACAAGCTTTCTGCTAAGAAAATTCTTACCATTGGGTGCGGGAGCGTTAGATTTGATAACGACCATTTTTGTTCTGAGGCTGCAATACATGCAGGCGCTAAACCTTCTGGGCCGCCTACAAGTAACGCAACATCACGACCATCGTTTTGCCACCTGTCTAGTTGCTTCGCAAGCTCTGGGGTGTCCCAAGGTTTGCCCAATACTTCTAGTGTTACTATGCGCGAACCTTTTGGTATTGCCGCAAGCATTTGCTCGCCTTCTTTTTCCAAAATGCGCGCAATATCAGCATTCTTGCCTCTTTTTCCTGGTGGAATTTCCACTAGGTGAAACGACATATCTCTTGGAAAGCGACGGGTGTACTCGGTAAAACCTTCAGTAACCCATTTCGGCATTTTGTTGCCGACAGCATAAAGGGTAATGCGCATAGTAATGTTAAACCTGTTGGGATCTATATCTCGTTCTAGTTAGGCTTATGACCACAGTTGTTCTAATTGGTATCGATCACGCATTTCATCAGTCATTACGTGAACAATAATGTCGCCTAAATCAACAAGTGACCATTCACCGACATCGTTACCTTCTGTGCCAAGTGGTTCATGACCTTGAGCACGGCACTCGATAACTACGTGGTCAGCGATTGATTTTACATGGCGGTTTGAATTACCTGAACAAATGATCATCTGTGAAGCAAAGCTCGCTTTTTCTTCAATGTCTAAAACGGTAATGTCTCGGCCTTTCATGTCGTCAAGTTTGTCGACGACAAATGCACTTAATGCGTCTAATTGCAAAGTTTCTATCCTGTTAAGGGGAAAAATAAGCGAGAGTTTAGCATTTTTCCCTGTTGCTCGTCATCACATAGAAACGAGTTTTTAGCGATAGAGATTGTGAGATTTTATGTATTGCTCAACGCACTCTGGAACAAGTGAGCTGATATCTTGATGTTTGGCAACCATCTCTCGAATAGTTGAGGAAGCAATATCGAAGGATTGTGGAGGCATTAAAATGATGTTACCACAAGACTTAGATTGCCTGTCATTTAGGAATTGGCCTGCGTCAATAAGCTCATTTTGAAGGTCAGTTTGAACGTTTGATAGATCATAACCAGGACGCGTTGTGACGACTAAATTTGCTAACTCAAGTATCTTTTTATAATTCTTCCATAAATGGAAGTTAACGAGCGAGTCCATACCGATAAAAAAGAAAATGTCTAATTCGCGTTGTTTGTCTTTGAATGCCTGTAATGTTTTTACTGTGTAGGAGGTTTCACCTTGTTCAAGCTCATAGGTTTCAAGGTAAAAACAAGGATGTTCTTCACATACTAGCTTAAGCATGTTTACTCTGTGCTTGGTTGAAATAGTTGGCGCTTCCTTAAGAGGCGGAATATTTGCTGGCATTAGCGCAACTTTTTCAAGGCCCAGCAATTTAGCGCTTTGGCTTACAGTGTGAATGTGGCCCAAATGAATTGGATTAAAGGTACCGCCGAAAATGCCTATGCGTGAGTTTTTCATTTTTTACCCAGGACTTAGTTTATTGATTACCTTGAAAAATCTAACGACAGCTTATCTGTTACTTCACCATGAAAAACGCTAATGCAGACATCGGAAATTAGCAGCATATCGTCAAACTCGCTCGATGACTTTATTTGCTGATCCACGTCGGCAAGGCGCGATAGCGCGATGTAAACATTACTTAGTGAGGTATTGTTAATCGCTTGCTGATAGATGGGTTTGCGCTTATCCCAAATGCGATGATCTTTGCATAACTGATTGAAGTCGACACCTTGTGCCATTTGCTCATGCATTTGCGCAAGTTGACTAATCTCCTTATGCAATATCCATAACAACTGGCTGGCGTGAACACCGTCATGGCTCAAACTTTCAAGCATTAATAGCAGCTTTTTGAAGTTACCACTTAATAAAGTGTCAATGAGCTGAAACGGATTGAATTTTGCCTGCTTAATGGTGAGAGCTTCTACTTGTTCAATATCAAGCTGTTGATTTGGGTAGAGTAGGGCAAACTTTTCCAATTCTTGCGACATTGCAAGCAGGTTGCCTTCAAGGATTGTCACCATATACTGGTTGGCATCTGGCGTTAACGATAGGCCAAATTGTCTGGCTTGTTGCGTAAGCCATTGGCTTAAATGACGACCTTCTACGTCATAAATAGCTACATAGATACCTTGTTTATCTAAACTTGTGAACCACTTCTTCTTGGTTACTCTGGTTTCAAGCTTATCACCATGGAGCAATAATAGATTATCAGGAGTTAGGTCATTGGCTACCTCAGTGAGCAACTTGCCACCTTGCTCTGAAATTTTGCCGTTAACTAACTCTATTTCAATCACTTTACGGCCAGAGAACAAGCTCATTGCATAGTATTCATTATGAACCTCTTGCCAATCAAACGAGGCATCGGCGCTAAACTGAATAACTTCATCAAAACCTTGTGCTTTGGCTTGTTGTTTGATTTGCGCAAGGCTGTCTATTTTCTGCCAAGGCTCATCACCGAAAACCAAACAAACTAAGGGTAATCCTTGGCTAAGCGATTGCGATAGTTTGTTATGGTAGATGCGCATGCTTATTCACCGTTTACGTTGACTGACGCTAGTTCACGTAAAATACGTTCTGCAGCGGTTTTACGCATTTCGCTTAATAACAGGTTTAATTCTCGAGACTTTGCCAACGCAAAGTTAGGATCATCTTGGTATTCACGATACAAATCAAAACTAAAGTCTTGTACTTCTTGCTCAGGCACGATGATTTGATAGTTTACCGTGTAAATGAGTTCGTATTCTGCAACTTGGCCGTTAGGAAATACCGATAGTGTCCGGCGGTTTAGTTGGTCACGTAAAATGCGTAATTCAGGCGTATTTGTCTTGGGTTTTTCCAATACCGAAACATCATTAATCGTTAGGTGCTGTTTTACTAAACGTGTTAATTCACCAAAATTATCTTCAGAGCTAATGTACAAGGTTTGTAGCTCTTGAGGAAGCAGATATTGGCCACGTAACTGAAAGCCACAGCTAGCGATAGAAAATATGAGCAAAAGTATGAAAAATAGCTTTGGCGATTGCTTTAATGGCATAGAGAATAACGTTGGCATTTTAGAATTATTATCCTGAGTTATAGTTCTTATAAACAAAAAGGAGCGTATTAAACGCTCCTTTATCTTAGCTTATTTAATGCTTAATTAGCTACAATATTTAGTAACTTACCTGGCACGAAAATGACTTTGCGAATTGTTTTACCTTCGGTAAATTTCGATACGTTTTCGTCATCCATAGCAAGCGCTTGCACCGCGTCTTGCTGAGCATCAGCGCTTACCGTAATCTTTGCACGTAACTTACCGTTCACTTGAACAATGATAAGCTTTTCATCTTCAACTAATGCTGATTCATCAATCGCTGGCCATAAGGTATCTTCAACCGCAGTGCCATCGCCAATAGCATTCCAAACTTCGTGAGCAAAGTGAGGTACGATAGGCGTCAACATCAAGATAATGCCACGAACAGCTTCTTGCATTACAGCGCGATCTTCTGGTGTTTCCATCGACTGTTTCGTCACATGGTTCATTAATTCCATGACTGCCGCAATAGCGGTGTTGAACGTATTACGACGGCCTATATCATCTGATACTTTAGCGATCGTTTTGTGTAGTTCACGACGTGTTGCTTTTTGTGCTGAGTTTAATGATAAACCTTCAAGCGCTGGTGCATCGCCAGATTCGCTGAAATCGTGTGCTAACTTCCAAACACGTTTTAAGAAACGGTGCGCACCTTCAACACCTGAGTCAGACCATTCTAATGTTTGCTCTGGTGGTGAAGTGAACATAATGAATAAACGAACAGTATCTGCGCCGAATTGATCGATAACCGATTGAGGGTCAATACCGTTGTTTTTCGACTTTGACATTTTGCTCATGCCGGCAGAAATCACTGGCTCGCCATCAATTTTTGATTTGGCTGCTATGATTTTACCTTTTTCGTCACGTTCAACTTCAACGTCAGTTGGTGAAATCCATTCTTGCGCGCCATTTTCTGCTTCACGGTAGTAGGTATCAGCTAATACCATACCTTGACATAACAGGCTCTTGAATGGCTCATCAGATTCCACTAAACCTACATCACGTAATAATTTGTGGAAAAATCGCGCGTATAATAAGTGCAAGATCGCGTGTTCAATACCACCAATGTATTGGTCTACTGGTAACCAGTAATTCGCTTTTTCTGGATCGAGCATTTGGCCGTCTTCTGATGGGCTACAGTAACGTGCGTAGTACCAAGATGATTCCATAAAGGTATCGAAAGTGTCAGTTTCTCGAAATGCTGCTTCGCCGTTGTAGGTTGTTTTTGCCCACTCCGGATCGTCTTTGATAGGTGATGTAACACCATTCATCACAACGTCTTCTGGTAACTCAACTGGTAATTGGTCAGCCGGTACTGGTACTGATTCACCATTTTCTAGGTTAATCATTGGAATTGGTGTTCCCCAGTAACGTTGGCGTGATACACCCCAGTCACGCAAGCGGTAGTTAACTTTAATTTCGCCTTTACCTTCTTGCGATAATTTCCAAGCAATTTGTTTGAATGCTTTCTTGAAGTTTAAGCCGTCAAACTCACCTGAGTTAATTAACTTACCTTTTTCAGTAATTGCCGCAACGCTGATATCGTCGTTTTCTGAGCCTTCAATTACTTGCTTGATTTCTAAACCGTACTTAGTTGCGAACTCAAAATCACGTTGATCATGACCCGGTACAGACATCACCGCACCTGAGCCGTAGTCCATTAGAACAAAGTTTGCAGCCCATACTGGTACCAACTCACCTGTCAATGGGTGAACGGCTTTAAGACCTGTATCAACACCTTTTTTCTCAATGTTAGCCATGTCTGCTTCAGTCGCATTTTCCGCTTTACATTGCTTGATAAATTCAGCCAACTCAGCGTTGTTTTCAGATGCTTTAATCGAAAGAGGGTGGGTTGCTGCTAGCGCCACGTAAGTAACACCCATAATGGTGTCAGGGCGTGTTGTGTAGATTTCAAAGCTATCGTCAGAATCCGCAACTTGGAAAGTCATCTCAACACCTTCTGAGCGACCAATCCAGTTTTTCTGCATTGTCTTAACTTGCTCAGGCCAGCCTTCAAGTTGGTCTAAGTCGTTAAGTAGTTCTTCTGCGTAATCAGTAATTTTGATAAACCATTGTGGAATTTCTTTCTTCTCAACAATAGCACCTGATCGCCATCCTCGACCGTCAATCACTTGCTCGTTAGCAAGTACTGTTTGGTCAACAGGATCCCAGTTTACGGTAGCGTTTTTCTTGTACACTAAGCCTTTTTCATAAAGTTTAGTGAAGAACCATTGTTCCCAACGGTAATATTCTTTTGAACAGGTCGCTAATTCACGATCCCAGTCGTAACCAAAACCCAAAGATTTTAATTGGTTACGCATGTAATCAATGTTTTGGTACGTCCATTTTGCAGGCGCTGAATTGTTTTTAATCGCAGCATTTTCCGCAGGTAAACCAAACGCATCCCAACCCATAGGTTGCATAACGTTTTTGCCTTGCATGCGCTGGTAGCGAGAAATTACATCACCGAGAGAGTAGTTGCGTACGTGACCCATGTGCAATCGACCACTAGGGTATGGGAACATAGATAAACAGTAAAACTTCTCTTGGCCTGGCTTTTCTTGCGCTTTAAACGTTTTATTTTCCGCCCAATGCTTTTGCACTTGCGCTTCAATCGTTTGCGGGTTGTAAATGGATTCCATTAAAACTTTCTCGAAATAATCATTAATTGTCGTAATTAGTTGGTGTTTTGATTAAAAAACAACCAAAAATTACGGAATAAAAATATCGCGATAGAATACCTTATTTAGCGCATTAATTGCTAGCGACAATTACCCGACTACATCAAAAATTGTTGAACTATACTCAGAGGTATAAATGGAATCATAAGTGAGGTTGAAATGGCTGATTACAAAGAAAAGTTTGAGCAAGTAAATCAAAAACTCGCGGATTGGTTGCAAGATGTAAAAGAGCATGAACTAACGGACTTCATCGAAGTCATCAATAAAGCTAAAGAATACGTAAAAAAATCCGAAGAGATGTCGGAGCAAAAAGCAGATCAATTTATCGATAACTTGAAGTTTGACTTAAAAGAATTTCAAGCCAAACAAAAACGCGATATCGACAACTCGCCTTCAGTTGATGTTTTCAACGAATCCTTGTGGCTTGCTCTGGAAAAAGTCACCGATAAATCTCAAGTGGAATGGGCTGAACTTCAAGAAGACTTTGAACATCAGGGCATTTATCAAAGTGGCGACTTTATTGGCTTTGGCGTGCTTGTTTGTAAGGAGTGCGGACATCCGCACCACCATAGTCATTTTAGTGAAGTCGTCGATTGTCTAGAGTGTGGGCACTCGTCGTTCACCCGACAACCTCTAATGCCTTAGCTGTGTTTATTTGGCCTTTATTCTTTGTTAGTGTTCGTTCGCATAGTTGCATTATGCGTCACTCATACCGCCTCGACTAAAGACCAACTAACCGACAGCAAATATTTGTACTGGTAGCTTTGTTTTGTATAAACCGCTAAAAACTCTTTTCTAATATTGGAGCTTCGTAACACTCTGTTATCCCAAATATTTGAACTCTTTTCTTTTTTGCTATTATTGGCGTCAACACAGTACAATGGTGAAAGAATAACAATTGTCTGCCCTAACGTGGCACTTTTAAAGAGTTTTATATGCCTCAAACTGCTCAAATCAACAGGCTTAATGCTGATCAACTAACTGCCTCAATTCCTGTTTCTATTTTTGATACGATTGATGATGATTCAATCAACGAACAATCATTTATCGGTCATGAACGTGCAAAGGAAGCATTAGAGTTCGGTCTTTCCATGCCTTCAGTAGGCTTTAATGTATTCGCCATGGGGGAGCATGGTACTGGCAGACAAACACTCATCAAACAAATGCTAAATCAGTTAGCTAAAGCACAGGCGACGCCTAGTGAGTGGTGTTATATCAATAACTTTGATGATGGCCATGCGCCGTTTTCTCTTTATTTAAACCCTGGTGAGGGTAAATTATTGGTGAGTCGTTTAAATACGTTTATCGACGATTTGATAGGTTTATTCCCTGAGATTTTTGATAACCCGGGTTATCAACGTCAAAAATCTGCAATCGATCGTGCGTTTAATAAGCAATACGATGAAGCAATCGATTTAGTTGAACAGCATGCCTTTGAACAAGGGGTCGCGCTATACGAGGAAAAAGGTGAAGTTGGTTTTTCTCCTATGGTCGAAGGAAAACCGATTAACGACAAAGAGTTTGCATTGTTATCTGAACAGCAACGCGGTGACTTTTATCAAAAGTTGGCTGAACTCGAGCACTTTTTAGCGGAACAGTTATTGGAATTACCACTTTGGAAGCGCACATCAGCTGAAAAACAGCGTAAATTAAGATTTGATACAGCAAAACATAGCATTAAACCACTAATCAAAGAGATGGAGCATGAGTTTGCTAGTAACCTAGGCGTATTAAAGTATTTTAAGACGATTAAACAACATATCGTCGACGAGGTTCTAGAAATCTTAGCTAATGAGTCTGTCGAAAACCGAGATGACAAAGAAGCAAGGAAATTAATGGTTGAAAGGTTTGTACCAAACCTCTTAGTAGATCGTGGAAAAGATCAAGGTGCGCCGGTTGTTTACGAGCAAAACCCAACATTTCAAAACTTGTTTGGTCAGGTTGATTTTGCTTCATTTCAAGGAGCGACATATACCAGTTATCGTTTGATTCGCGCTGGTGCTCTGCACAAAGCAAATGGTGGATACTTGCTACTAGATGCTGAAAAACTATTAAACCAACCTATGGTGTGGTCTCGTTTGAAACTTGCGTTAAAAACAGGTCAAATTACGATTGAGAACCCTTACAGTGAGTTTTCGCCACCAAGCGTTTATAGCTTGCAGCCTGAAAAGATTCCGCTCAAGGTAAAAGTTGTTTTACTTGGCGAGCCTGACATTTACTACATGTTACAGGAGTACGATCAAGAGTTTACGGAGTTGTTCCGTGTACTGGCTGATTTTGACCGTCATTTAACGCATGATGATAGTAATCTGCAAGCCTACGGCACGATTATTCGACAGCGAGCAAACAAACTAAATTACCCCAATGTAACGAATGAAGCTTTGGTGGAAATGGTCAGGTACGCACTGAGAAAAGCTGAGCATCAGTCAAAAATCTCAGCCAACATAGTTGTCGTCAATGATTTGCTTGATGAAGCCGTTTATCTCGCTCAAAAGGCAGGCGATACAGGGCAAATAACTGGAGATCATATTCAACAGGCTTTACATGCGAAAAAACGAAGAACAGGTCGTATTAGTGAAACTTGGCTAAGTGATATTAAAGAGCGCCAGGTACTCATATCAACGCAAGGTAAGCAAGTCGGTAAAGTTAATGGCTTAACTGTTTTAGAAATCGGTGAGAGCGTTTTCGGTACGCCTGCAAGAATTACCGCGACGGTCTATGCTGGTTCAAATGGTGTTACGGATATCGAACGAGAAGTTGATTTAGGTAAATCAATTCACTCAAAAGGTGTGATGTTGCTAACTGGCTATTTAGGCCACAAATACGGTAAAGACTTTCCTGTTTCAATATCTGCCAATATTGCAATTGAGCAGTCTTATGGTCATATCGACGGTGATAGTGCGTCTATGGCTGAGCTTTGTGCTTTAATCTCTGCTATTACGCAATTACCGATAGAGCAGGGAATCGCAATTACGGGTTCGATTAACCAGCATGGTGAAGTCCAGTCAATTGGTGGAGTAAATGAGAAGATTGAAGGCTTTTTTCAGCTTTGTAACGATCGTGGTTTAACTGGCTCACAAGGGGTCATTATTCCAAGAACTAATATGATGAACTTGATGCTTAATAATGAGGTGATATCAGCCGTTGAACAGGGCAAGTTTAATATTTATGCCGTTGAAGATATTGATCAGGCTTTGGCTATCTTAATGTCTACTGCAGCTGGGGAAATGAACTCAACGCGTCGTTACCCACGTAAATCTATTCATGGTTTGGCTTTAGATAAATTAAAGCAATTTGCTGATATTCTAGAAGGTGGCGACGAAGAATAGCTCACTCAAGCGTTAAAGAATTTTGTAAAGCCAGTGTTAATACACTGGCTTTTTTGATGTTTTTCTCGCTAATTTGGCGAATTTACTTGCAATATTTTTAAATGTAAGTATGATTCGCGCTCCTAATTACCGGTCAGCAAATAATCAACTGGCGAAATAGGGTAATTAGAATTTTCATTGGGGTTATATCCGCCAAATAGACTGTTCCACTAATCAATTCCGTGATTAGTTATGATCCGCGAGGTCTTCAAGGTGGTTTCCTCTTAGGTTTACGCAGGAATATCCTGCCTTGAGAAGACAATTTATGACTGAATCAAACAATGCTCAAGTGAGCTTTGACGCTTTAGGCTTGCCTGAAGTTTTATCATCTGCTTTAAAAACGATGGGTTTCGAGAATCCTACACCGATTCAAGCGATGACAATTCCACCATTATTAACTGGTAAAGATGTACTTGGTGAAGCACAAACAGGTACTGGTAAAACAGCTGCATTCGGTTTACCAGCACTTGCTAATATTGATACGTCAATTCGCAAACCACAAATGTTAGTCATTGCACCAACACGTGAATTGGCGATCCAAGTATCAGAAGCGATTGAGCAGTTTGCTAAAAACATGAAAGGCTTGCGCGTTGCAACGGTGTACGGCGGTCAATCTTACGGCCCTCAATTTGCGCAAATCGAACGTGGTGCTCAAGTGATTGTTGGTACGCCAGGTCGTATGATGGATCATTTACGTCGTAAAAGCTTAAAGTTAGATAATGTTAAGTTCTGTGCTTTAGATGAAGCTGATGAAATGCTGAACATGGGCTTTTTAGAAGATATTGAGTGGATCTTAGATCACTTAAGCGAAGAGACTCAAATGGCATTATTCTCAGCAACTATGCCGCCACAAATTCGCAAAATCGCTAACCGTTTCTTAAAAGATCCTGAGCATTTACGCGTTGCACCAGTTAAGAAAGTAAAAGCTAACATCACTCAGTTAGTTTGGAAAGTGAGTGTATTAAACAAGAAAACAGCATTAGAGCGTGTTTCTGAAGTATTAGACTACAAAGCGATGATCGTATTCGTACGAACGCGTAACGATACGGTTGAAGTTGCAGAGCACCTTGAATCAAAAGGCTTTGCTGCTGCCGCTATCAATGGTGACATGAACCAAGCACAACGTGAACGTACCGTTGACCAATTACGTAACGGCACACTAAAAATCTTAGTTGCGACAGACGTTGTAGCGCGTGGTTTAGATATTCCGAGCATTGATCTTGTTGTTAACTACGATTTACCAGACGATAACGAAGTATATGTTCACCGTATCGGCCGTACAGGGCGTGCTGGTCGTGAAGGTACTTCTATTTCATTCATGCGTCCACGCGAAATGTTCCGTATTCGTCATTACGAGCGTTTAACGTCAGGCAAAGTTGAAGACTTTGAGTTACCTACAATTCAAGAAATTGGTAAGTCACGTATTGAACGTACAAAACAAGAGTTACTTGACGTTTTAGCCAATAATGACATTGCTCAGATGATGGAAATCGTTGAGAAAATGGCTGAAGAGTCAGAAATGTCGGTTGAGCATTTAGCTGCTGCGTTATTACACCTTAAGCAAGTTAAATTACCACTTTGCCCGAAAGAAGATCCTAAACCACGTCGTGAAGCGCGTGATAGAGATGATAGAGGTGGACGTCGTGACGCGCGTCGTGGTGACAGAGATAATCGTGGCGATCGTGGTGAACGCGGTCAGCGCAAGCCTAAAGCAGTGCGAAGCGATGTCGATTGGCAGGCATACCGCCTAGAAGTAGGTAAAGAGCATGGTGCTAAGCCAGGTGATATTGTTGGTGCAATTGCGAACGAAATTTCACTTGATAGTAGCTACATCGGTCAAATTAACTTATTTGAGCGTCATAGCATCGTTCAATTGCCGAAGAACATGCCAAGTAATATCTACAAGAAATTGAAAGGTGTTCGTGTTCGTCGTCAGCAAATAGATATTTCATTATCTGATGCACCTGTGGTAACACAAAAACGTAAGCCACGCGGTGAACGCGGTGATAGACAACGCCGATACAACTAATTTCTTGTAATAGTCACAAGTTTAAAAAGGAGCTGCAAGGCTCCTTTTTTGATCTTAACTCTTGGCTTTTTCTAGTGCCTTTAGATTGGTGTATAAATAAGTTTACAACCCTGTTGTAGGCATTGTAGTGCCTAGCGAGGACTTGTTTAAAATTTAGTAGAGATACATGTAAATTTTGTTATACAAATCAGGTTTTAGGGCTCTGCCGCCTAAGGCTTTTGCTTCTCGGCAATCCTGTTAATAATGCAACTATAATTATTATTAGGAAAAAGATATGACGACAGTGAATAACCCTTTAAAACTTTGTGGTATTGAATTTACCGAGTATGCGACTCCAGACAGCGATTACATGGAGAAGGTATTTTATGGTTTTGGTTTCTCTAAAACGAAAAAGTTAAAAGGCCGTGATGTTGAGTACTTCAGTCAAAACGACATTCACTTCTTACTAAATAAAGAACAAAAAGGCTTTTCACAAGAGTTTGCTAAGTCACATGGCCCTGCTATTTGTTCTATGGGCTGGCGCGTAGAAGATGCTCAGTTTGCGTTTGAGCAAGCGATTGAGCGTGGTGCTAAGTCAGCAATGGAAGCAGAAAATAAATTACCTTACCCAGCAATCTACGGTATTGGCGATAGTTTAATTTACTTTGTTGACAAGTTTGGTGACAAAGGTTCGATTTACAACGATGATTTTGAAGACTTAGCTGAACCTGTTGTTAACAAGGACAAAGGCTTCTTGCGTGTTGACCACCTGACTAACAATGTTTACCAAGGCACAATGGAGAAGTGGGCAAACTTCTATAAAGATGTATTTGGTTTTTCAGAAGTTCGATACTTTGATATCAAAGGTGAGAAAACTGCATTAGTTTCTTATGCACTTCAGTCTCCTTGTGGCTTATTCTCTATTCCAATTAATGAAGGTAAAGGTACGAACAATAACCAAATCGATGAGTACTTAGATGAATACAATGGCCCAGGTGTTCAGCATTTAGCGTTCATTACTGACGACTTAGTGGGGTCGTTAGATCAAATCGATAAAGATATTATCGATACGTTAAACATCGTGCCAGAGTACTACGACGATGTATTCGACCGTATCCCTTGGGTTAAAGAAGATAAAAAACGTATCCAAGATCACCAAATCCTGGTTGATAGCCAAAAAGAAAATAGTTATCTACTACAGATTTTCACGAAAAACATCTTTGGCCCAATCTTCATTGAGATGATCCAACGTGTAGACGACAAAGGCTTTGGTGAAGGTAACTTTACTGCATTATTCAAGTCTATTGAGTTAAACCAAATGGAGCGTGGTGTTTTATAACAAAATACCCACATTGCTTTATAAAAGGGTCAGCGTTATTAAACGCTGACCCTTTTTTGTTATTTTATATTGTTGGTTTGGGACATAAAGGTTTGATAAAATTGACGCATTAAGTGGATTTTAGGTAAATAGTTATGGCGACAGCATGTGCACGACATATTTTGGTTAAAACGCAACAGCAAGCGTTAGATATAAAAAAACAACTAGATAAAGGTGCTGATTTCGGTACGTTAGCTAAGAAATTCTCAACATGCCCATCAAAGAAGAAAGGGGGAGACTTGGGAGAATTTCGTCGAGGTCAAATGGTCAAAGCGTTTGACGATGTTGTATTTAAAAAAGAGGTTTTAAAAGTGCATGGCCCCGTAAAAACAAAATTTGGCTTTCACTTAATTCAAACGATCTATCGTAATTAATCGTCTTTACTCTCTTCGGCTTCAAGTGCCTTTTTACGTGCTTCAACTTTGGCTTTCTGCTCATCAGTTAAATGAAACTTAGTCGCTGACTGTTTGAGCAGTAGAACCCCACTCACGACGGTTCCCAGTACAATAACGATTAGTATTATTTCTTGCCAACTCATTTTGCTCTCTCGTTTAGGTTACTTTTTATGCGTTTGTGATACGTAAGTTTGAAAATTAAAAAAAACACGAACTCAATGATAATTATTGATAGCAATATCGATATATTGCGTGTAACGTATTTCCCATAACGATAATAAAATCTGATTATATGTCTAAATCAGGTTACAAAACTATATCTTTCAGCAGGGTGAACTATGTTAGAACGCTTGAATCTTAAGCTTCTTCTACCACAAGTAATTGTCGGTATTCTACTTATCTTTGTTTTAGCCGTATTTACAGACGCTTCAGTGCTTACCTTAGGGTTAGTATTAGTGCTATTAGCTGTGCAATTTGTTGCAAGTTATATTTGCTCAAACATGTGGCTGGCAGTCCGTTTAGAGCGTCTTAGAAGTTATTTAAATTTAGTAACAAGCACGGAAGAGGCACCAAAAACGCCGCTACGTGATGGTATTGATGACGAACTCGGTCGAATTATTAATCAACTAAGTGCATTTATTGGTAATCTTTCCGATGTGATCAAGGAGATTCGCCGCGAGTCAGAATTATTAAGTTCAGGTTCAACTAAGCTAGCTGAGCAAATGAGTACGTCAACAGACTCTCTAAGCACTACAAGTAATCAAATTGAACAGATGGCAGATTCAATCAATCAAGTGGCAAGTACATCGTCAATTTTGTCAGAAAGTGCTTCACAAGTGAGTGAAACAACCAGTCAAGTGATGGATATCTTAATGCAAGGTACTCAGTCATCAAACACTAGCCAGCACACCATTGAATCTTTCGCTTCAGAAGTTAATGGGATGGCAAATGATATTGCGTTGTTACAAGAAGAGAGTGCCCGCATCGGCTCTGTATTAGACGTTATTCGTGGTATTGCCGAGCAAACTAACTTATTAGCACTGAACGCGGCAATTGAAGCTGCGAGGGCAGGTGAGCAAGGAAGAGGCTTCGCTGTTGTAGCGGACGAGGTTCGAGCGTTAGCTCATAGAACACAAGAATCTACTGTAGAAATTCAATCTATGGTAGAGGGACTACAAGAAAAGTCTACAAATGCAGTAGATGCGATTTCTCGAGGGCAGTCATTGACACAAGAAAGTCTTACGCACTCTCAAGAAGTTGTTAATGCGCTAACTCAAATCGGTGATGTTTTTGCTGAAGTTGATAACCTAACATCGCAAATAGCAAGTGGTACGGAAGAGCAACAACGCTCAACGGCTTCTATCAACGATAATATGGCAGCGATTGTTGATCTGTCACGTGAGATAAATCAAGGCCTGATGTCTGTTAGTGAACACGCTGAAATGCAACAAACAACGGCGAATGAAGTTGATCATACATTAAATCGAATTTGTGTATAAACGCTCTTCGCCAATAAAAAAAGGTCGCTTTACGCGACCTTTTTTTATTGGCAATGATCTATCAAAATCTTCAGAACGATTAATTAAGGTAACCTTTGGGCAATTGCATTGTTAAACAGTGAAGACTACCAAACTGCTCAATGATAGCTAAGCAGTCGATCCCGATGATTTGGCGATCAGGAAACGCTATGGCGATTTTTTCTAAAGCTTTCCTATCATTTTCATCTTGATAAGTTGGGACTAAAACCGCGTTGTTAATGATTAAAAAGTTAGCATAGGTCGCAGGGAGCCGATCTCCTTCACTATTATACTTTGCAGCAGGTAATGGCAAAGGCACGAGGTTAAATTTTTCGCCGTGCTTAGTTTCAAATTGCGTTAATTCTCGCTCCATTAATGTTAGCTCAGGAAAGTGTTCGTCTTCCTCTCGGTAACACTTGGTATACAAAATCGTGTTATTTGGCGCAAAACGACACAGTGTATCGATATGAGCGTCCGTATCATCACCTATTATATCTCCATGGTTTAGCACTAATGCCTGATCTAAACCTAATGTTGTTAAGAGATGTTTGGAAATTTGCTCATGCGTGTAGTTAGGATTTCTGTTTGGGTTAAATATACATTTGGCCGTAGTGAGTAAATGGCCTTGGCCATCGCTTTCAATAGCGCCGCCTTCTAATACAAAATCGATGACTTGATGTGAGTCGAGTTTGATATCTTGATGTTTAAAAAGAGCTTGATTAATTTGGTTATCGAGCGACGAAGCAAACTTATTTCCCCAACCATTGAAAGTAAAATCAAGAGCTTTGATGTCATCAGATGACACTAGAGTAATTGGGCCATGATCTCTTGCCCAGGTGTCATTGGATGGACTGATTATGAAAAGCACGTTGTTACTAACTAAAACATTTGCCTGCGCAAGCAAATGAGTAACATGGTGTTTGATTGAGTCATCATGACAAACAATCACAAGTTTTTGATGTTTAGTAATGGCGATACAAATATCGACAAAAACGGGTTCAACTTTTTCTAGAATAGGTTGCCAATCGGTTTCCTTGTGAGGCCAAGTGAGCATGATCGCATCCTGCTCAATCCATTCAGCAGGCAATGAATACTTATTTTTTGTCATGACTGGTGTTTATTAATCTTGTGGCGATTGTCTTCGCTGCTTTGCTAACGATTGTAACTCTTTTGCCTGGATGTGAAGGCTAGCCCGCACGAGGATGTCCTGATCGACTTCTCTTATCTGTTGAAAAATGACGGTATAAATCGTTCCTGTTTCACTTTGTTCAGCGTCAATTATTTCAGCATGGCTATAGATAGCGACATTCTCTACATCGAGAAATATTTTCAGCTCAATGAGTTGACCCAATTCAAATGACGATTCACTTGTAAACTTGATTCCCGAACCTCCAAATAGCACACCTTTTGCGCGAGCGTCGATATCATCATGTTGCTGCAAAATATAACCAACAAGTAAATCAATTTTACGAGATTGATGTTGAAGGTAGTCGGTTAATTGATTTGAGACGCCACGCATCGATTGAATTGAACGTAAAGCGCTTTGGTCAATTGATGCGTTGTCTGAAGAGAGAAGAAAAGGTACTGGGATTAAGCTTTCAAAGGTTTCTTCACTTACAGGTGATACCAGTGGATTAACGTTAACATTAAACGAATGGGCAATTGAAAAAAACTCTTCAAATTGTGCTAATTTTTCTGATTGGCTTAATTGGCTCATAACTATCCTAATCGCTTTTTCTAACATTATATGTAGATACCACATATCTAGGCTAGTATTTGTTAGCGAATAATAGGTAATTTGCAAGAAACTTCACCACTAAGGGAACTGAGCTAACATTTGGTTATCTAAGCAGAAAATCTATGGTAAGCTCTTTCAAAAATGATCTTGGTTAACCATAGCCAATCAACCACTTTTAACTGACCCGAGCCATTTTAGTTTCATGTTACAACCTGTCAGCCTATTTATCGGTTTACGATACAGTAAAGCGCGCTCAAAAAGTGGCTTTGTATCATTCATTACGTTTTTTTCTATTATTGGTATTTTACTTGGTGTTAGTGCGCTAATCACGGTTGTTTCTGTGATGAATGGCTTTGAGAGTGAACTAAAAAAGCGAGTGCTTGGCATTGTTCCTCACATCGTTTTAAGTAGTGATAAACCAATAGAAAACTATTCAGACCTTATCGAAAAGGCAGTGCAACACCCACATGTTGTCGGGGTTTCTCCTATTATTGAGTCAGAAGCCATAATTCAATCTTCATCGAGTCTAAAAGGCGTGTTGCTAACGGGGGTTTTACCTGTTTACGAAACGAAAAGTATGGTGAAATTAAGTACCGAGTTTGGAGAATTTGAAGCGCTTAATGAACCCGGTTATAACCTGGTTATCGGTCGCTCGTTAGCTCGTCAGCTTAGTGTTAACGTTGGTGATGATGTGCGAATTGTTCTCCCTAATCAAACTCGTTTCACTCCGATGGGAAGAGTGCCAGTACAACGAATTTTCAAAATAGCTGGTCTATTTAATGTGGGCTCTCAAATAGATGACTCCGTTGCCTATGTTCATTTAACGAAAGCAAACCGACTTTTACGAACTCCTATAGATGATGTTACGCAACTTCGATTCTACCTAGACGATGCGTTTGTAGCTCAACAGGTCGTTGACGACTTTGCTAGCGAATTGATGCACTACGAGGTGAAAGTCTGGCAGGAGTCACAAGGTGCTTTGTTTAGCGCAGTAAAAATGGAAAAGCGCATGATGTGGCTGATGCTGAGTCTAATCATAGCAGTAGCGGCGTTTAATATTGTCTCTGCGCTTGTTATGGTGGTTGTTGATAAACAAGGTGAAATTAGCATACTGCAAACTTTAGGCTTGAATCGCTTTGCCATATTAAAAATCTTTATTACCCAAGGCATGGTCAATGGCTTATGGGGTACGGCACTCGGCACAGTATTAGGGGTAATGATTACTTTTAATATTAATGATCTACTTGCATTAATGAACATCAACCTATTTGGTGCCGCATATGGTAGTCAACAGCTTCCTATTTTATTTCAACTCAACGACTTAGCATTCATTGTTATTGGAGCACTTACATTGACGTTGCTTGCAACCTTGTATCCAGCATACCGTGCCTCTAAAACAATGCCTGCGCAGGTATTAAAACATGAATAACGTATTATCTTGTCAGTCTTTACATAAAGAGTACGTGCAAGGACAGAACGCAACAAGCGTGTTGCAAGATCTCAATTTGACAGTGTCTGAGGGCGAGCTGGTTGCCATTGTTGGGCGTTCGGGTTGTGGTAAAAGTACCTTTTTGCATATTGCGGGGGCACTTGATAAACCATCTAGCGGCCAAGTATTGATTAATAACATCGATATTCATCAGCTAAGTGAAAAACAACAGGCAAAATTTAGAAATGAACACCTGGGTTTTATCTACCAGTTTCATCATTTGATGATGGAGTTTAGTGCTGAGGAAAATGTTGCCATGCCGCTATTGATTGCCGGCGTTTCACCTAAACTCGCAAGAGAGAAGGCACAAGATATGTTAACCAAAGTAGGGCTTTCACATCGATTTGAGCATCGACCAGCTCAGCTTTCAGGTGGTGAACGACAGCGTGTTGCGATTGCTCGTGCGCTTGTTAATGAACCTTCATTAGTGCTTGCTGATGAGCCGACAGGGAATTTAGATTCTGACAGCGCAGAACAGATTTACCAATTATTGCTCAGTTTAAATGAAACATTAAAAACGAGCTTTGTGATTGTCACGCATGATTTATCGCTAGCGAGCAAAATGCATCGTCAGTTGAGTTTAAAACACGGCCAGCTAACTCCGTTGACACTCGAGAAAGGTTAACCTTGATGGCGAATTCTTTTAGTTATTTTCTTGCTAAGCGCTATTTGTTTAACCGTCATCAAAGTGGGTTTGCCTCCTTTATTTCAGCGTCTTCAACACTTGGCATTATGCTCGGCGTTTGTGTACTGATTGTCGCCTTATCGGCAATGAATGGCTTTGAACGTGTACTTGCACAAAAACTTCTGTCTATCGTCCCTCATGGTGAGCTGATTAATGTGGAAAGTCCGATGAGTCGATGGCAAGACAACATTAATACTATGGTTGAACACCCAAATGTTGTTGCTGGCGCTCCTGTTATTAAGTCGCAAGCTATGCTTCAGAAAAAAGGCGAGTTAAAAGGTGTTGAGTTGCGCGGTGTCGATATCATGCTTGAACAACAAGTTTCAGACATTGCTGAGTATATCAATGCAGGGGAGTGGCAAAAGTTATCGCAAGAAAACGGTATCGTTATCGGACAAGGTATTGCGGATAAACTAAATTTGTCTGTAGGTGACAATGTTCAATTGCTGCTTTCTAAGGTTAATTCAGGCAAACTTTCACATAAGTTTCCTGCACCAGCAGTTTTCAATTTAACGGTAGTAGGAACATTTAGATTTGGTGGTGTTATTGATGATAGTTTGGCATATATTAATCTTGCCCAAGCTCAGTCATTTTTAGATCTCCAATTAACTCAAGTTCATGGTTTACGTTTAAAAGTAGATAGTATATTTAATGCGCCGGGTATTATGCGCCAAGCGGCAAACCAGTTGACACGAGATTATGTGTATATTTATGACTGGACACGAACGCAAGGCCATTTGTTCGCAGACATACAATTAGTTAGGGCAGTGATGTATTTGGCACTTTCTATGGTTATCGCTGTGGCGAGTTTTAATATTGTCTCAACACTGATTATGGTGGTGAACGAAAAACGAAGCGATATTGCGATCTTGATTACCATGGGAGCTAGTGCTCGAACAATTATGAGTTGCTTTATTTTACAAGGATTGAGTAACGGTATCATTGGCACATTGCTTGGCACTGGTTTAGGTATATATTTAGCTGATAATCTAACAAATATTGTGCGTTACTTCGAATCGTTATTCGATACTCAGTTTTTATCTGGCGATGTGTATTTTATTAATTACATTCCAAGTTACATCCAATCGCAAGATGTTATTTGGACGGTGTTGATTGCCCTGACAATGAGTTTAGTTGCTACTATTTACCCAGCCTGGAGAGCGACAAAAGTCTCCCCTGCACAGGTACTTGGTCAATCGTAAACGTATAAAAAAGCCTAACGTGATGTTAGGCTTTTTTGTTTTAAGCTATCTGCGTGCGTCTTGTCGCTTCTTCCATTCCTTTGCGACTGAGTAGCGCCAAAGGCCATGAATACCAAAATAACCAATAATGCTAAAAACGATGGCTAGTACGCCACAGCCAACTAAAAAGGCAGGCCCAATGGTTGATAAGCTATCAATGACCCATTGCCATGATGCCTCGAATTTAAACTCTTGTTTAGGCGCATTCATGATGACCGCACCTACCACATAACATGCATAAAATATTGCTGGCATTGTTATCGGGTTGGTTATCCAAACAATAGCAACCGATAATGGTAAATTGGCATGTACTATAATGGCTGTACCAGCCGCTAAAATCATCTGAAATGGAACAGGGATAAACGCGAAGAATAAGCCAATAGCAAAAGCTCTGGCTACACTGCGACGATTTAAGTGCCATAGATTAGGGTTGTGTAAGAAGTCACCAAATACCTGCAAATGCTTATTGTTGCGAATGGTATTATGGTCTGGCATGAAGCGCTTAATTGTCTTTTTAGGCATAAATAAAACGGATTTAAATCACTATGGATAGGTGGTTAATTAGTTTCATACAGGGAGCATTATTGTCCCTATTTTTCACTTCACAACCAAGTGTTTTTTACATTAACGTGTTTATTATACTTGGTTTATTGTGTTTGTGTTTAAAAAAACTGCGTTTCATTGGCGCAATTTTATTAGGTGTGAGTTGGGTTCATTATCATGGTGTAGTGTATAACGACATATATCAGGTGAACCAGATGGAGAAACAGTCTGTTTCGCAGGCTGCAAAGCTTATTGAGTTCGAGGTTGTTGATATCCCACAAATCAAAGCTGCAAGCATTAAATTTGCCGCTGAAATTACTGTGATGGATGGTCAAACATTAAAGGAGCCGATATTCGCTCGATTGACATTCAGTCATAAATATTTACCTCAATCTTCTGTCAGAGAATTTTCATTTCAGCAAGGACAACATTGGCGAGTAAAAGCAAAGCTTAAGCCAGCACATGGTGTAGCAAATCCAGATAGCTTTTCGTATCAGCGCTGGCTTAGAGAAAAGGGTTATCACGTTACCGGGTATATATACTCAAAGCCGCAAGCGTTACCGCTTTTGTTGGATTCCGATATTAGTTTTCGCCAACAACTTTTCAACCAAGTCAATCGT
This sequence comes from Thalassotalea loyana, assembly GCF_030161435.1. Lineage (GTDB taxonomy): Bacteria > Pseudomonadota > Gammaproteobacteria > Enterobacterales > Alteromonadaceae > Thalassotalea_G > Thalassotalea_G loyana. Next base: position 127,516 of record NZ_BSSV01000007.1, read on the forward strand.
TCTCTTGAGCACAATAACTATCGAGGACTGGTTTTAGCACTAGGGTTTGGCGAGCGGTACGCAATTTCAAAACAGCAATGGAGCGTATTGCAGGCGACGAATACGAGTCATTTGATCGCAATATCAGGTCTACATATAGGTTTGATTTTTGGTTTTTCTCTTTTGTTATTGTCTTTACTCGCGCGAGTATGTGTCATTTTGTTGGGAATAGGCCTTAAGACTAGCAGTTTATCCTTGTTGACCCATGCCAATATCAGAATACTATTACTGTCATCCGCTTTGTGTTGTGCGGCGTTTTATGCCTATTTAGCAAACTTTTCAATGCCAACAATCAGAGCGTTGATTATGTTATGCCTATATGTCAGCTCGGTAATATTTGCCTATCAAATGACGAGAACTCGTCTGCTTTTATTAACGGTAAGTATTATTCTATTGATTGAGCCGTTAGCTTTTATTAGTCCTAGTTTTTGGCTCTCGTTTATCGCTGTTAGTACAATATTTCTAGTGCTTTGGCGATCTGAAAACTGGCGCATTACTTTTAGTGAAACCATCTCAAGTCAATTAATGACGCGTTATCCACATCAATCAACAAGTGGCAGACATGTGAAGATAAAGCAGTGGACCTATGCACTGAGTAGCGCGTTGTTTATTCAACTCGGTCTCAGTGTGCTGCTGATGCCTGTGACTGCTTTACTCTATCAGCAGGTCTCGTTAAGCAGTATTCCAGCAAATTTAGTTGCCGTGCCATGGATGAGCATTTTTACCATCCCTTTGGTGCTATTAAGTATTGTCGAGGCTGTCGCCAGTGGTTATTTGAACGCTGACTCAATTCGAATTTTAGAGTGGTTAAGCACAGTGTCTCTAAAGCACATTTTTTCATATCTTAGCTGGCTCGCATCTTATGAATATATGCGCTGGCCAATAAGTGAAACGACATGGCTTATACTCACAGTTTGCATCGTCATAATTTTAGGCCTTTGTCTCTCTAAAAGGGTTACAGGCACATTATCTGTTGGTGCCTTAGCGATGGTGGTGTGGGTTGGAGGCCTATTATTAGCGAACGTGAATCAAGGGAGTTGGCAGGTACGAGTGTTCGATGTTGGTCATGGGTTAAGTGTATTGATAGAGCGAAATGGCAAGGTCATTCTCTACGATACAGGAGCAGGATTTCCTAATGGCTTTAGTTTTGCTCAAGCGGCTATCCTCCCACATTTAACAGCAAAAAAGATTCAAACAATTGATTATTTGGTGTTAAGTCATAACGATAATGATCATCAAGGTGGCTATGCGGAGTTAGCCAATCGTGTTGAGTTAACCCGAGTATTGTCCTCCTATCCGGTACCGCTTTTGAAATCACAGAAGCCAAGACCCAAATTACTATCGTGCAATCACTCTTTCCAGGCTGCTTGGCAAGGGTTGTCGATTGAGATTCTATCGATTAAATCGGAGCAATCAGGTCATAAATCACCAATGAGCGACAACGATATGTCATGTGTAATTCGAATCGGAGATGGTAAACAATTTATTTTGCTACCAGGAGATGTGACACATAAAGTTGAGTCTATGCTAGTGCGTACTCATGAAAACAAAATAAACGCAGATGTGCTTATTGCACCCCATCACGGATCAAAAACGTCATCTACAGTGAAATTTATTGATGCCGTATCGCCGCAGATTGTAATTTTTAGCACTGGCCATTTAAATCGCTGGAATATGCCCCATAAACAAGTTAAGGAACGCTATCAAAAGCAAGGTATTTCTATGCTAAATACAGCTGATGTAGGAAGTATCTTGATAACGTTTAGTCAGAAACATGGTAGCAATCCGATCTCTATTGAGACGCAACGCCAAGATGAAAGACCATTTTGGATTTTTAATTAGTTGGTATCACCATAATTTAGCGTTAAAATAATCGCTTATCGAAAAATTGAGACAATAAATGCGAACAACTCAGAAAGCTGCGCCTGATGCGGTAAAGCAATTAGAAAAAACAAACCAGCATTCAGAAGACACTTTTAAACGCCTCTTAGGGTATATGAAGTCCTATAAAAAGGGCTTCATCGCTGCTATTTTGGGCATGTTAGGGTATGCGGCCGTCGATAGTTTTGTTTTCGCTCAATTACAGCCGTTAATTGATGAAGGTTTAATGGGCAAAAGCCCAGGTTTTATGAAGTGGGCGCCAATATTCGTGGTGGTTATGTTTATCCTGCGTGGTGCATTTCATTTTATTGGTAACTATTGTTTAGCCTGGGTTGGTAACCATGTTGTTACTGACTTACGTCAAGAGCTGTTTCAGCACATAATTTCTATGCCAGTGAGTTATCACGACAAAAACTCTGCGGGCACGTTAATTTCAAAGATTACCTACGATACCGAACAAGTGCTGACAGCGTCGAGTAAAGCGTTGTTAACCTTGGTTCAACAAGGCGCGTTTGTGACCGGTTTGTTGATTGTCATGTTTTATAATTCGTGGCAACTTTCTGCTATTTTTCTAGTGTTAACGCCTGTTATTGCTGTTGTTGTAAGCGCAGTTTCTAAACGATTTCGAGCAATTAGTAAAAATATGCAAGACACGATGGGAGAAGTTACCACAGCGTCTGAACAAACAATCAATGGACATAAAGTCGTTTTAACATTCGATGGCCACAAACGAGAGAGTGAACGTTTTTCAGCGGTGAATAGACGAAATCGTCAGCAGCGTATGAAGATGGTTGCAACGAAATCAGCAAGTGTGCCCGTTATTCAAATTATTGCCTCTTTTGCATTAGCATTCGTTCTTTATTTTGCCAATACAGAATCGATGAGAGAGTCGCTAACGCCCGGCAGTTTCACTACTGTTATTACCTGTATGGCAATGTTATTACGTCCATTAAAGCTGTTAACAACGGTAAATAGTGAGTTTCAACGCGGTATCGCGGCATGTGCCAGCATTTTTCAGGTGTTAGACGAAGAGACAGAAAAAGATTCAGGCACAAAATCTATCGAGCGTGCAAAGGGTAACGTGAGTTTTGACCGTGTTAACTTTACCTACGATGGGGAAGATAAACCTGCGTTAAAAGATATTTCCTTTGACGTATCTCCAGGGCAAACCATTGCATTGGTTGGGCGTTCTGGGTCAGGTAAATCGACACTGAGCTCTTTATTACTTCGCTTTTATCAAGCTGATCAAGGTAACGTGCTAATAGATGGCGTTGATATCAATGAATATCGCTTACATGATTTACGTCATCAGTTTGCTTACGTGTCTCAACAAGTTGTTTTGTTTAACGATTCAATAGCTAATAACATTGCCTATGGTAAGCCTAATGCGACTGAAGAAGAGATCATCGCTGCAGCAAAAAGTGCCCATGTGTGGGAGTTTGCTGAAACCTTGCCAGATGGTATTCACAGTAATGTAGGCGAAAATGGGGCGCTGTTATCAGGTGGTCAAAGACAACGTGTGGCGATTGCTCGGGCAATTTTATGTGACGCACCGTTTTTAATCTTAGATGAGGCGACGTCTGCACTCGATACTGAATCGGAAAGACATATTCAGGATGCGTTAAATACGTTGCAACAAAACAGAACATGTTTGGTGATTGCACACCGCTTATCAACAATTGAAAATGCAGACAGTATCTTGGTGCTTGAGCAAGGTGAAATTATTGAACAAGGTAATCATCAAGAGTTAATTGCGCAAGATGGTGCCTATGCTCAGTTACATAAGTTGCAGTTTGGTTGATCTCAATGCGATTAATTGAGCGCGTATGGTTTGAAAAGCACCCAGCACGTTTTGTATTGGTGCCATTGTTGTTTCCCTTGTCGGTATTATTTTATGTTATCACTAGCGTAAGAAAATATGCTTACAAAACAGGGCTTGTGTCACACTTTCGAGCAAATGTGCCTGTTATCATTGTTGGAAATATTGGTGTAGGTGGTAATGGCAAAACGCCAATAGTGCTTTGGTTGGTTGAACTACTCAGAAAAAGAGGTTTTAAACCAGGTGTAATCTCGCGCGGCTATGGGGGTAAAGCGCCTTATTATCCTTATTTGCTTGATGATAACTCACAAGTTCAGTTTAGTGGCGATGAGCCATTTTTAATCTTTCAACGCACAAAAGTGCCTGTTTGTGTTGGTGCGAATCGCCAGCAAAGCATTGAGAAACTGCAAGCGAGTGGTTGCGATATTATTATTGCTGATGACGGGATGCAACATTATAAGCTAGGGCGTGATATTGAAATAGCCGTTGTTGATGGTAAAAGACGTTTCGGTAATGGTTTATTGTTGCCAGCTGGCCCGTTACGAGAGCTACCTAAGCGGTTAGCAACAACAGACTTTGTTATTTGTAATTCTGGAGAATCACATATAAATGAAGTCCCAATGTCTCTTGCGCCAGGCTATTTTGTTAATTTAATGACGAACGAAAAGCTATCAATCAAAGCGTTCAACGAAAAATACCAGACGGTTAATGCAATCGCAGGGATTGGCGCACCAAAGCGATTTTTTGACACCTTGACGTCAATTGGCGTACAAATAAACGAGAGCAAAGGCTTCGTTGATCATCACCAATTTCAAGCTGAGGATTTTAGTCAATTACCAGAGCCACAGTTACCATTACTGATGACAGAAAAAGATGCTGTTAAATGCAAAGATTTTAATCTAGCGCATGCATGGTACTTAACTGTTGATGCAAAATTACCTGATTCATTTAGTCAATCGCTGCTTGAACAAATAGCGCAAATAAATACGCACAGCAGTGATATACTTTAACCAAATAAATAGACCGATATAAAGAGATTATTATGGCGTTTGATACACAACTTATGGATATTCTTGCTTGCCCTGTTTGTAAAGGGAAACTTGATTATGACAAAGAAAACCAAGAGCTAATTTGTAAGTTTGACCGACTGGCTTATCCAATTGAAAAAGATATTCCGGTATTACTAGAGAATGAAGCTCGTCGATTAACGCAAGAGGCATAATAATCATGTCGTTTATCGTAGTCGTTCCAGCGCGTTATCAATCAAGTCGATTACCAGGAAAGGTACTGGCTGAAATCGCCGGCAAACCAATGATCCAATGGGTTGTAGAAAAAGCAAAAGCAAGTGGTGCAAAACAAGTTATTGTTGCAACGGACAATGAGCAAGTCGCAAAGGTAGTCGAAGGTTTTGGTGCTGAGGTATGCAGAACACGTGAGGATCATCAGTCAGGGACCGAGCGTTTAGCAGAGGTCGTTGAAACATATAACTTCGATGATGATCAAGTGATTGTGAATGTTCAAGGTGATGAGCCTTTTATTCCGATTGAAAATATTGCGCAAGTAGCGAGTAATTTAGCTAACCAAACGCAAGCTCGAATGGCGACGCTGGCGATGCCGATTGACGCCGTTGACGAAGCCTTTAATCCTAACGCAGTTAAAGTTGTCACTGATAAAGATGGCTATGCGTTGTATTTTTCTCGCTCCACTATCCCATATGATCGCAATGCGTTTCTTGGTAAAGATACTGTTGATAGTATTGGCGATTTTTATTTACGACATATTGGTATATATGCATACCGTGCCGGGTTTATTAAAGATTATGTGAGTTGGCCTGCGAGTGAGCTTGAACAAGTGGAGTCATTAGAGCAGCTAAGAGTGTTGTGGCAAGGTGAGAAAATTCATGTTGCGCCAGCCAAAAAACGCTTGCCTGTTGAAGGTGTTGATACACCAGAAGACCTAGAAAAAGCACGTACTTTTGCCAAAACACTTAACTTATAAGGGCTCAGACATGACAAAACATGTAGTAATTACAGGTGCAAATCGTGGCATTGGATTGGCAATGGCAAGTTGCTTTAAGTCACTAGGTTACAAGGTAACTGGCGTTTGTCGACAGTCGAGCGAAGCATTAAATACTATTGCTGATAACGTTATTGCCACGATCGATGTTGCAAATGATGCTGATGTTAGCCGTTTATCTCAGTCGTTGAGTGGACAGCCTATCGATGTGCTTGTCTGTAATGCAGGGGTATTGCGAGATGAAGGTTTAGGTGATTTAAACCTATCTACAATTCGAGAGCAATTTGAAGTTAACGCGCTAGCACCGATTAATATCGTTGATAAGTTATCATCGTCGCTTGCTGATGGGGGCAAGGTCGCTATGATCACCTCCAGAATGGGGTCAATTGCTGATAATGGTTCTGGTGGGCGTTATGGCTATCGCATGAGTAAAGCCGCGTTAAATGCTGCTTCAATGTCTTTAGCTCGCGATCTCGCTGAGCGTCAAATCGCCGTAGGTATATATCATCCAGGTTATGTGCAAACGGATATGGTTGGAGGTCGTGGCGATATACCTGCAAGTGAGGCTGCGAGTAGGCTCACTGGGTTAATTGACAATTTAACTATGTCAGAGTCCGGAGTGTTTAAACACTCAAACGGTCAGACGCTTCCTTGGTAGTTAGCTAATCTATATTTACGATGAAAGAGAGTTATCAGCGAATTTGGCAAACAATCCAAGCGATACCCGCGGGAAAAGTTGCAAGTTATGGCCAGATTGCTGATTTAGCTGGGTTGCCAGGCCGGGCTCGACTTGTCGGCAAAGCGTTGAAGTCAACAGATGATGGACTATTCAATGGCTTGCCAATTCCTTGGTATCGTGTTGTTAATTCTCAAGGTCGTATCTCGTTGCCAGCTGGATCTCCTGAGTATGATAGGCAAGTTACAGCGTTACAGGATGAACAGGTTGTCGTACTTAATGGCAAAATCAAACTTAATGAGTTTGGTTGGCAACCTGACTTATCTGAATTACTTTTCTCACTCAAATTCTAAATTTAATCAAATTTTACAAAAAAGTGCTGTTAACAATATTTTAACGTGCTGATTTGTTATATTATCTCAAGCGTTTTTACATTCTAATTAAATTACGTTATTAAAACGCGTGATAAAAATAAGAAGACCAAATCTTTAAATGGATTTACATTCAGGAAAATTTACTATGTTAAACAAAAGATTGATTAAGGCGTTGTCGGTAACGTCCTTGCTATTTGCTGGCGCAGTGCAAGCTGACGAAGGCATGTGGCAACCACATCAACTACAAGAAATAAGTGGCAAACTAAAAAAAGCTGGGCTTGATTTAGATCCAACGCAAATGGAAAACCTAAATCAGTTTCCAATGAATGCAATCATCAGTCTAGGTGGCTGTACTGCATCATTTCTTTCTGACGAAGGCTTAGTGGTAACAAACCACCACTGTGCTTATGGCTCGATTCAATATAACTCTACCGAGAAAGATAATTTATTAGAGCAAGGTTTTGTTGCTAAAACTAAAGCTGACGAACTTCAAGCGGCTCCTGGCTCACGAGTTTATGTGACTGAGTCACTGACGAACGTTACTGATAAGATTACTGGTTCAATTCCAAGTAACGTGGAAGGACAAGCATACTTCAGTGCAATTGAAAAAAATGAAAAAGCGTTAGTTGCAGCGTGTGAAACGTCTCAAGACTATCGTTGTGAAGTCTATAGCTTTCATGGTGGTTTGGAGTATTTCTTAATTAAACAACTAGCGATTCGCGATGTTCGTTTAGTTTATGCTCCACCAAACAGCATTGGTAAATTCGGTGGTGATACAGACAACTGGATGTGGCCACGTCACACTGGTGATTGGGCATTTTACCGTGCGTATGTAAACAAAGATGGTCAGCCTGCTGATTACTCAAAAGACAATGTTCCTTTCAAACCAAAAGCATTTTTAAAAGTTAATGCAAGTGGTGTTGAAGAAAACGATTACGTGATGGTACTTGGTTACCCAGGTCGCACAAATCGTTACCGTATTGCGCAAGAGGTGGAGAACCAATTCAATTGGGTGTACCCAACAGCAAAACGCTACCGTGAAGAGTACATTGACATCATCAAGACAACTGCACCTGCGGGCAGTGAAGCAAGAATTAAGTATGAAAGCACGTTAGCAGGTTTGGCTAACTACGCTAAAAACTACGGCTCGATGATTGAAAGTTTCCACAAAGGTAACATGCTTGAGCGCAAGCAAGCTGAATTAAAAGATTTACAAGCGTGGATCAATGCATCTAAAAAGCGTAAGAAAAAATACGGCAAAGCGTTAACTGAGTTAAATGAATTAATTGCTCAGAGCCAAGAAAATCAGCAGCGTGATTTAATTTTAGCTTACATTGGCCGTACTAGCATGATGGGTGTTTCAAAGCGCCTATTACGTTTAGCACATGAAAAAGCGAAACCAGATGCAGAGCGTAAGCAGGGCTACCAGGAACGTGACATGAATCGTTTCACTCAAGGAATGAAACGTGTAAACCGTCGTTATGATGCTGAGGTTGATAAAGCGGTACTTAATCACTTTTTAGCACAATATGCCCAATTCCCTAAATCTGAACGTAATGAAACATTTGATAAGTTCTTCGGTTTAGATAAAGCATTTGACGCTAAAGCACTTGCTGCCAAGCTTGATATGATGCACAGCAAAACTTCGTTAGATGAAGAAGCGGTTCGTTTAGCGTGGATGGACAAGTCAGTTGAAGAGTTCAAACAAAGTGATGACCCATACATTCAGTTTGCTGTTTCTCAATATGAGAATGATCGTAAGCGTGAAAAAGCGGCAGAAGAGTTAGCAGGTAAATTAGCTCAAGCGCGCCCGCAGTTTATGGCTGCTATGATTGCCTACAAGAAAAGTAAGGGTGAGCCAGTATACGCGGACGCTAATAGCTCGTTACGTATTACCTACGGTAACGTTAAGGGCTACTCTCCACAAGATGGTTTAACTGCGACTCCGTTTACCACATTAGAGGGTATGTTAGCTAAGTATGTTGCTGGTGACGATGAGTTTGATTTATTCGAGAACATTCGTACAGCTATCGCTAACAAAGACTATGGTAAGTATAAGCGTGAGAGCCTAGGCTCAGTTCCTGTTAACTACCTATCAACGTTAGATATCACGGGTGGTAACTCTGGTTCACCAACGTTAAACAGCAAAGGCGAATTCGTTGGTCTTGTATTCGATGGTGTATATGAGTCGATTATCGGTGACTGGGATTACGATACTAAGTTAAACCGTGCGATACACACTAGCGTACCGTTTATGCTTTGGACAATGGAAAATATCGACGGTGCTCAAAACATTGTTGATGAAATGACGATTGTTAAATAAAGTGAATTAACACGAATATTAATAAAAGAGCAGCTTGTTAGCTGCTCTTTTTTATTTAGTATTTTCTTTGTAATAACGGTCTTTGATGTAGGCGATAACATGTTTTATTTGACTCTGTGCGTGCCTCTTACCTAAGTAATATGCGTACATTTTTCTGGTTCTAGGTGCAAAACCTTCAATTGTTAATTCTATTACATCTTCATTGTTGACCATTACTTTGGGCAACATTGCAATACATTGTCCTTTCTCGACACTATGAAGTGCTAGCCCTAAATCATCAACGGTTAACTTTTTATTAGGACTTATGAGTTGTTCTCTATTGGTAACATCATGTACAGCCCAATGCGTTATAGGGTTGGATACCACTGCGGGTAAATTTGCAATTTCTTCGATAGAGAGTGCTGTTGATTGCAAATCATGTTTTTCAAAGAGAGATTGATGGCAATAAAAGCCATAAGGAATGTCCCAAAGCGGTATAGCTATTGCGCTAGAGTCTATTAGCGGGCCCACCCTAAATGCTAAATCAATATCATCTTTTATTAAGTTTTTATTGTCATTAGATAGTGATATATCAAGTTCAAGCTGTTGATGAGTAGAAACAAAATCAATTAACCATGCCCCCAGAAAGTCGATACCAGCCCTCACTGGCATTGAAACGCTTAACTTCCCTTTGAATGTCACTTCATCATCAATAGCAATAACAATAGATGCTTTAATGTTATCGATATGCAGCACCGTTTCTTCATATAGCGCTTGCCCTCGAGAAGACACTTGGACATCTCTTGTTGTGCGGTGCAATAACGTTAATCCTAAATTATTCTCAAGTGCTTCTATTCTTCTACTCACCGTGCTGTGAGGTACTGAAAGTTTCTCCGATGCTTTCTTTAAACTTCCTGTTTCAACAACAGCACAAAAGATAACAATATCATCGAGTATTCTTTTCATAAGCAACCATCAATTTTTTCTTTATTATTCCAATTATGGGATTGTGTTGTCCAGTATTGCTCATTTTTTCTTATTTATCACAGCGCTATGATTACCTCGTTGAAGTTAAAAATTAAACGTGTATGGAGCGTATTATGAAAGCAGTTTTGTTAGAGCAAACCGGTGGGGTGGAACAGCTAAAGTGGACAGATGTTGAATTACCCAAGCCTAGGCTAGGTCAGGTTTTAGTAAAGGTTGAAGCTGCACCAGTAAATTTTATCGATACCATTATTCGAGAAGGAAATATGCCGCCAGGTATGATGCCTAACTTACCATTCATATCCGGTGTTGAAGGAAGTGGCATTGTTGTAGATAGTAATGGAACGGATTTACAAGAAGGTGAAAAGATTGCATTTTTGGGACCTATTGGCGCGTCTATGTACGCACAATATACGGTTGTTGATGCAAACAAACTGATTGTTCTTGATAAATCTACAGATTTGATCGAAGCCGGCGCTATGCCAGTGACTTATTTTACTGCTTATCATATGTTGCATAATGTGGTTCGCGCTGAAGCCGATAAGTATGCTCTGGTATATGCGTCCACAGGTGGCGTTGGTACGGCTCTCATCCAATTAGCGAAAGCGGCTGGTGTGAAAGTTATCGCGCTAGACAGGAAGGATGAAAAAGTTAAACAAGCGTTAGACCTTGGTGCCGATTATGCGTTTAATTCTACAAAAAATTGGGTTGATAAAGTTAAGGAAGTCACGAATGGAAAAGGCGTCAATTATATTTTTAACCCTGTCGCGGGCGATACCATAAAACAGGACTTAGACGTGTTAGCAACACTTGGTCATATTGTAATTTTTGGCTTTCTCGCAGGGGTGGGCGAATCTAATTTACAAGCAGAAGCTGTCAACCATTTTGGCAAGTCGCCTACCATTACGTACTCAGAAATTTATGCAACGTACTTTAATCAATTCAGTACAGTTAAATCATCATTAGAACGTGTATATCAGCTGTTAGCGCAAGGCAAAGTTTCACCTGTTTATTCGACAATGCCAATTGCCGATGCAAGTGAAGCTCATGAGCTATTACAGTCGGGGAAGGTCATGGGTAAAATTGTACTTGTTCCATAATATCGACAAAATAGAGCAACACTAGTTGCTCTTTTTGATCTGACATATATTAACGAAAGAACAAGTTAACATAATTACAAAAGGCCATGCGTTGACAGATATTGGCTTGCCAAATCCTTTGTAAGTGTTACACCTTGCTGTTGAGCTTCGTCAATTTTAGCAAGCATAATCTTGTGGGTTTCACCTAACTCTTGTGCTGTAGAGTAGGGCATAGCACCAAACATAACCATCGCATATCGAGGCGTAAATTGTTCAGGAAACCATGATTGGAGTTGATGTGCGATCGCTTTTTGCCGGATAAAACTCTCCTTTGCAACGCTCGAACGCATCTCGATATAGTTTTCTAACGCCATATCGGCAATTGCATTAGCATTCGGTTTACGAAGAGATTCTGTATTGCTGAAAATCGTTTGCCAATCGGCGTTATTTTCTGAAGATGGGACTTGTATGAGTAAATCAAAGCAGTCTTCAAAACCACAATTCATTCCTTGACCATGGAATGGAACGATTGCATGCGCCGCATCACCCAGTAATAAAGCTTTGTCTTGGTAATGCCATTGTTGGCAACGAACAGTAGCCAGATTTCCCGTTGGGTTGGATTCGAAATCTCCTTCTAAATTATTGATAAGTGGATAGACATCAGGGAATTGTTGTTTGAAAAAATCGTGAATTTTCGCCGGTGTCGTAAGCGCTTCAAAGCTTTGTTCACCGATTTTTGATAAAAATAATGTTAGCGTGAAACTACCATCTAAATTAGGCAATGCAATTAACATGAAGTCTTCGCGAGGCCAAATGTGCAAAGCGTTGACTGCCAGCTTGTGTTGTCCTGAACTGTTTGGCATAACACATAGTTCTTTATAACCATGACCCAGCTGCTCGACATTGACGTTCTCTCGATTCGTTGTTTTTTCGGCTATTGCCTCTCTAAGTACCGAGTTTGCACCATCGGTCCCGATAATTCTTTCAAACCTCTGATTTGGTTGGCTTGATGAGTTAAAGGTAATAATGCCGGTATCTAAATCAACTTGCTTAACTCTATGCTCGAAATGCAATGCCACATTAGGTAATTTTTCTGCTTCATCAAGTAATAACGCATTTAGTTGGCCGCGAGAAACAGAGTAAATTACATCGGCATCTTTAATGCCATAGGGCTGGAATTGCTCTTGCTCTCCAATGATATGAACCATGCGGCCTTTCATTTCGATCAGTAGTGGCATAACTAAATCAAGCACACCTTGCTGTTCGAGTGCTTTCATGCCGCGATTAGCAAGAGCCAAGTTAATTGACCTTCCTGCTGATATATCGCTTTTTCGTAAATCTGAACGAGACTCGTAAACGGTTACTTGATAGCCTTTTTTTGCCATTCCCAATGCGAGTAGCGAACCAACGAGGCCAGCACCTATGATTGTAATTGACTGATTGTTTGACATCTTAATTCTCCAAACAACGTTTTAAAATCTGCACAAAATGGTAGACATCACAAAAACTGTTATACAACGGCACAGGGGCAAAGCGCATAACATTTGGTTCTCGCCAGTCTAATGTGACACCGTTCTTTTCCAAGGCATTAAATAACGCTTTACCATCGAGGCCTGTTTTAGTCACCATCAACGATAATTGACAGCCTCGCTGTTGTGGATCCATTGGCGTGATAATTTTCATGTCATTACTTAGCTCGTGTGTGAGCAAGTCAACCGCATATTGCGTTAGCTTTATCGATTTTTCACGAAGTGGTCTTAGCCCTCCGGCCATTGCAAATGTTTCAAGTGATCCTCTAATAGCAGCTAGCGACAAAATCGGTGGGTTGGATAGTTGCCAACCTTCTGCCGTAGGAATAGGGATGAATTTATTCTCCATTTTGAAACGGCTTTGCTTGTCATGTCCCCACCAGCCGGCAAAGCGGTTTATTGCCGGATTTTGGCAATGTTTTTGATGAATAAAGCAACCTGCAACTGAGCCAGCACCAGAATTAAGGTATTTGTAGCTGCACCAACAGGCAAAATCTACTTGCCAGTCGTGCAGTGATAACTCGATATTGCCAGCTGCGTGAGCCAAATCAAAACCAATCGTTATGCCGTAACTGTGGGCAATTTTTGTGAGTTTTTCGATGTCTAATACTTGCCCCGTGTAATACTGAACGCCAGGCAATAAGATTAACGTAATGTCTTGATGGTTTGTCTCAAGTAGCGCTTCAAAGTCTTCGATATGAAGCAATTCGTCTTCTCTTGGTTGCCACAGAATTAAGTCGCTCTCGTTAAAACCATGATGTTTCAATTGAGAGCATACAGCATAGTGATCTGACGGGAATGCATGATCCTCAATCAATATTTTACGTTTATGTTGGTTTGGTTGATAGAAACTTACCATCATCAAATGTAAGTTCGCCGTTAGTGAGTTCATCATGACGACTTCTTCTTCAAGCCCTCCCACTAACTCTGCACTATGTTTAGTGAGAAACTCATGATACGGCAACCAAGGGTAATCACCTTCAAAGTGACCTTTGACACCGTACGACTGCCACGCATCGAGCATTTGGATCACGTTCTCTCTAGCTCTTTGGGGCTGAAGCCCCAACGAATTTCCGGTGAAGTAATACTCTGGCTCACCATTGGCTTGTTTAGGAATACTAAATTGAGCGCGCATGTGTTTAAGGGGGTCTTGGTTATCAAGCGCCTGTGCAAAAGTTAACGTTGGTTCAAACATGCATTACTCCTTAAATACTGCAGTAGAAGATTGGGCTGAGGCTTCGGGTTTAAACAAAGTGGGGCGAGAGGGTGCAGCATCATTAACAAACGCAGGGGTTTGAAGAGAGATGAAGTAAAAGCCATCGGTAATAGAACTCTCGATGTAGGCGAGTTCTGTAATTGTGCAGTTTGCGCGGGTTTTGTTGTTTACTACACGCATGCCTTGTTCGACTTGCCAAAAAATATGATGGTTATTTAAAAGACCATTGTCATGCATTTTGTCAATAGATGGCATATCAACCACCAGATGTTCGACACCACGCGCAAGGATATACTCGATTGCAGACGTTGTTAAAAATGCATTTGGAGCATCTTCACTGTATCGCTGATAACGTTTGGCTGCATTGTTTGGTAACGTTCGAATGATCAATGAGGTTAGTTCACTATCATGTATATGATCAAGGTGATGCGCCAATTGCGATTTTGTTATCACCACGTCATTTTCTGCATAATCGACAACGTAGGGCTCTGACTGTAAGAGCGCGTTTTGTGGTGCTATTGTGACTAACGATACAGGGATCAAAAGCGGGGGGGCTAATTGGTCGATTGTGGTTGTTTGGTTATCGTCTATATGACAGATATGACCAACCGTTTCGGTATGAGTGCCATTGCAGTGTGGGTTAAACGATAGCACATTGACATTGCAACTACCTGATTGTCTAGTGTCGCCGATAAAACCGTCAACTGACATTGGCGTTCTTAGTGCAGGTTCAGCATCAAAATGGTTTGGTTGATGCTGATTGAAGTCAAGCGTTATCGCAATACTCTTACCCTGATTTAGATCCACCTTATAATATTTGTCATTATGCGTAATATTAATTTTCATGAGGATCACTTACGGAATTTATCGGGTGTTTCAAAACTATAACCACATTGTTTACAGGTTGCGTGATCGTGATAGAAACGCTGGAATACTTTAGGTAAGTCTTCTTCTATGTTCGCCAGCGCAAAGCTTTCTCGATACATTTGGGAAGCACAATCTGGACAATACCAATGAAGTTCATCAAGTTGATTCGCCAAACGCTTTTGTTCGACAACCATACCGATTGAGCCTTCAAAACGTTGTGGTGAATGTAAAACTTTTGGCGGTAAAAGAAATAGCTCACCTTGCTTAATAGCAATGTCTTTAAACAAAGCTTCGTTATTGGCATCGCGCTCAATGACTTTCAATATCATTTCACCCTCTAGTTGATAAAACAGCTCTGGCGTTTCGTTGTAATGATAATCGGTACGGTTATTCGGGCCACCGACGATCATTACAATAAAGTCATCCTGCTCAAAAACTTGTTTATTACATACTGGGGGCTTCAAATATTCACGATGTTCGTCTATCCACTGATTGAGATTTAATGGCATGACATAGGACATGAGCTACTCCTTAATATGAGCGATACACTTAAGTTCAATCGCAATGGGGGTTGGGAGTTTATTAATTTCGATTGTTGTCCGGCAAGGCTGATTGTCGCTAAAATATTGCGCATAAACCTTATTGTAGGTCGCAAAATCCTCATCCATATTCGTTAGAAATACCGTGACATCAACAAGGTCCATCCAACTTGCATTTGAGGCTTCCAAAATTGTTCTAACGTTTTGAAATACACTATGGCATTGCGTTTCAATGTCGTAATTAATGATGTTGCCATTGGTGTCTAACTCAACACCAGGAATGTCCGAAGATGTTGCACTTCTCGGTCCTACACCTGATAAAAATAGTAGGTTGCCCACTTGCTTAGCATGTGGATAAAGCCCAACAGGCTTAGGTGCCTTATTGGTATTGAAGGTTTTGCTGTTTGTCATAATTGTACTCGTTATTTGAAAACGATGAGAGTCACACCCAACAGGGTGATAAATTTTTATGTTTATTCGAATTAATCAATAGGCAAGGGCGGTGTTAAGCGGGGCTCCACTTACAACCAAGGGGGCTAGCGAAAATAGCCCCAGAAGATTTAAATTTATAACAAGTAACACTCATAATAAGTTAGTACTGTCGTCTTTTTTTTATACGTTATGTGTATTTTATACACACGTTTTTGGTTTCCGTAAAGAACCTCATTGCTTCTTCACCACCTTCTCGCCCTAATCCGGAGTTTTTCATACCACCAAATGGTGTTCTGAGATCACGATGAAGCCAGCAGTTTATCCAAACAATACCTGTTTTTAACTGCTCTGCCGCGATATGGGCTGTATTAATGTTGGTCGTCCAGACTGTTGATGCCAGTCCATAATCATTATCGTTAGCAAGAGATATTGCTTCTTCTAGTGTGTCGAAAGGCGTCAACGTGACAACGGGGCCAAAAATTTCTTGCTGATTACACGCGTGTTTCGCCGACAGTCCTTCTATCACTGTTGGTTGCATAAAGTAACCATTTTTTAGTGAACCGCTCAGTGTGGCTTGTTCGCCACCTGCAAGTATTTTGGCACCATCATGTTTGGCAAGCTGGACAAAACTCAGTATTTTTTCAAGATGGACTTTTGATACGATGGCACCCATCATTGTGGTCGGGTTTAACGGATCCCCAGGAACGAGTAGCTTGGCTTTTTCTATAAGTGCAGATTTAAACTTTTCATATAGATCACGCTGTATATAAAGCCTTGATGCGCATAAACAGATTTGCCCTTGATTGGCAAAAGAGGCACGAAATACTTCATTTAATGTCTGCTCAAAATCACAGTCGTTCATAATTATTGCGGGATTTTTGCCACCTAATTCTAACGAGAGCTTTTTGAATGTTGGTGCTAGCGAAGTAGCGATTTGAGCTCCAGTTTGCGTGCCTCCAGTAAAAGATATTGCACTAATGTCGGGATGTTCACAGATTAGTTTGCCGATATCTTGCCCTTTACCATGTAATATCGATAAAACGCCATCAGGCAGCCCTGCTTGCTGACATAGCATGGCAAAAAGGCTTGCGGTTTTTGGAGTCACTTCGGAAGGCTTGGCAATCACACAATTACCCGCCGCAAGTGCAGGGGCAATTTTCCACGTAAATAAATATAAAGGTAGATTCCAAGGGCTAATACAACCGACAATCCCCAAGGGTTGTCTGAGGGTGTAATTTATTGCATTACCAGCCATTTGATGTGACTGGCTTGCAAATTGGCTGGAAGCTGAAGCAAAAAACTTGAAATTACTTGCTGCGCGAGGAATATCAACAGCACGGGCAACACTGATAGGTTTGCCATTATCAATAGATTCCGCCTCAGCCAGTTGCTCAAGATTTTTTTCAATCAGTTGCGCAATCTTGTTTAGGATGTCACTCCTTTGCTCACTGGCCATATTTGCCCAGTCGGCTTGAGCCTCTTTGGCTGCAGCGATGGCTATTGATAGGTCATTTTCATCACTGTTCGGTATTTTCCCGTAAACTTCTCCCGTTGCTGGCGATATATTATCTATGTAGTGTGCGGAAATTGGTGGGCATAATTGACCGTTAATAAAGTTATCAATTTTATCCATTTAGCACCTATAAACAGCTTGTTCGACCACCATCTACTGGCAGGTTTATTCCGGTAATATACCCAGCACTCGGTGATGCTAGAAAAGTTACCGCATTCGCAAACTCTTCGGGGTCGGCAAATCTATTCATTGGGATTGTTGCTTTTTCGTTTAAGGTTGCTTGCTCAATAGTGATATTTTGTTTTTTCGCTTTTCCAGCAATAATGGCATCGAGTCGAGCAGTCGCAGTTGCACCTGGCAATACGTTGTTCACAGTAATATTGAATTGACCCAGCTCGTTAGCTAGAGTTTTAGCCCAACTAGCGACTGCACCGCGAATAGTGTTGGAAACACCTAGGCCGTTTATTGGTTGCTTTACAGAGGTTGAAATAACATTGATTATTCGACCATAACCTTTTTCTTTCATTGCTGGGGTAACAAGTTGCGCAATATTTTGATTATTGATGACATGCTGCTCAAATGCTTGCGCAAACAAATCAGGTGCGCTTTGAGTCGCTAGTCCGGGAGCTGGCCCGCCAGTGTTATTGACTACGATATCAAATGATGAAATGAGATTTAAATGCTCAGCCAGTACTTGTTTCACTTGCTCTGGATTTGAAAAGTCAGCAACAATTACATGATGTTGTTGCATGAAGGTAGTGTCTAACTCTGCTTTGACTTGTTGAAGTGATTCTTCGTTCCTAGCAAATAAAGTAACGTTGGCTCCATGCTTTGCTAATGTAATTGCGCATGCTTTACCTATTCCTTGACTCGCACCGCACACTAGCGCGTTTTGTTGTGTCATGTTTAAATTCATACAGTCTACTTTTTATAGTTATTTTTATTGAGTTAGGACCTTTTTAGCATAGCTGTTTAAAAAATGTCAGCATTTTGTTGTATTAATGTTCGAATGTTACACAGGAATAAATAACTCTGTTTTTGTTTTGACATTGTCTAGATTCTGAGTAAATTGTTAGCTGGTTTTTAGTGTCAATTGTGATCTATGAGTAAGTTTCCTGGTGTTCAGTTAGTTGGTGATTTTGAAAGTGACTTGCCCGTTATTGTGCTTTTTCACAGCTCTCTTAGCTCATCTAAACAATGGTGGGCATTAACTTCGTTGGCTAAGGCTTCTTACAGAATTATTAATATCGACTTGCTAGGTTATGGTGAAGCAGCCGAAGTAGAAGACCCTATGTCTTACGATTTTGCTGTCGAAAAAAAACGCTTCGTATCTGTTTTGCAGCAGCTATCAATTGAAAAGTATCACCTTGTTGGTCACTCCTTTGGCGGTGCTTTGGCACTAAAATTAGCTGTAGAAAGCCCCAATAATGTCTTATCACTTAGCTTATTCGAACCTGTAGCTTTTCATTTATTCGAGCCACAAAGTGAAGAATATCGAGAGGCGGTGACATTTTCGACAACCGTGCTCAATAACACACCACATAAGGCTGCTGAAGTTTTTACCAATTATTGGAACAAACCCGGGTTTTTTGTTGGTTTGCCACATAAGATGAAAACACTAATGGCTGCTGATATGCCCAAAGTAAATCTTGATTTTCAAGCGTTAATGGCTGAGCGATATGCAGTTGATGATATCTCAATAATAAATGCGCCTGTTTTATTAATGTCTGGTATAAAGAGCACGCATTTAGCGCATCAGATTATAAAAATGCTTTCAGGTGCTTTTAAGCATGTTACACTTAAATCGTTCAACGCAGGTCACATGGCGCCCGTGAGTCATGCACAAGAAGTGCAAGCTGAAATTTATCAATTTATTGAGAATAGTTAATTTGATGAAAAAGTTACTTCTTACCTCTGTAATATCCGCGTCTATTATTGCGGGAATTTTTAGCCCCAAAATAGATGCTGCTCAGGAGCAAACCATCCAAGATGTTTGTCTTTTGTCTCAGTTAAAATGTTTATCTGAAATTGAGCGTCGTCAGCCTAATGAGAAAACTCGCTCGTTTGAGTGGTATCAAATGGAAATGTTGAGGCATCAAAGCTTGTTTGAATTAGAAAGATTCGATGAGTTAATAACAACATTAGAGCCTTGGCAGTCTTATGACAATTTACCGCATTCATTCGCGTTATCGGTTGCTATTCACAAAGCAAAAATGTTGTTAATGCTAGGGGACAAACCAGCAGCTACCCGAGAACTGAATTTTGCCGTAAATCTGTTGGGCGAAATAACTAACTTTAACGGCAATCCAATGCTGATTGTGATGATGGCTAATGCTTTGCTTGTGATGGGCGACCTAGAACGAGGTTATCAAGCGTTAATTACTTTAGAAGAAAAATATCAACGCTCACCTGATCCTTTATTACGACGCGAAATGTACGCTAATCTTGGGCATTTCGCGACGCGATTGATAAAAAGGGAAGAGAGCATTCACTATCGAAAACTGTCTTTGGTTGCCGCGATTGAAGTTGATAATACTCAGCAGATTGGTGTGGCTTTCTATAACTTGGCATCTGCATACTCGGATAATGAACAATATTTTGAAGCTGTGACAAATTATCAAAATGCCATTAAATCTGCTCGTCAGTCCTTAGATCGAGCTACAGGGACTAAGGCGAGATTAAGAATAACCGAGTGCTATTTGAAAATAGGCAACTACGTGAATGCCAGAGAAGTGCTTCAAACAGTTAACTTATATAACATCCCTACACTTGACGAAGAGAGATATCACAAATTATTAGCTGAGCTCAATGAAAAGAATCCAGTGAATTAATCTCAATTGTGATGTTCCAAAAAAAAGCCCTGCAAAATTGCAGGGCAAAAATAACAATAAACACGTTGGGAGGTATAAACGATTAACTCTCTATCAAGCTTTTTCCGTTAATCGCTATTTTTCTTGGCTTAAGTGCTTCTGGGATTTCTCTTTCTAACTCTATATGCAATAAACCATTTTCCAAATTTGCACCGATAACTTTAACGTGATCTCCTAATTGGAATTTTCGCTCAAAGTTACGCTCTGCTATGCCTTGATGAAGGAAAGTTCGTGCTTTTTTATCATCCGAGGTAACTTTTGTGCCAGTCACAATTAATGTATTTTGTTTAGACTCGATATCTAACTCATCTTCAACAAAACCAGCAATTGCCATGGTAATTCTGTACTTATCTTCTGCAATCAATTCGATATTGTATGGAGGGTAAGAAGATTGTTTTTCTTGACGAGATGCTTTGTCAATTAAACCCGCTAAGTGGTCAAAACCGATAAATGAACGGTATAAAGGGCTTAAGTCTGTGTTTGTACGCATAATCATATCCTATTTATTTAGCAATATGTAAAACATCGAATTACTTCTGTCGTGCATGCTTTGCAACAACTGAAAAAGTAACGTCGACAAATGTGCCTTTCATAAAGAACAGGCGGTTAATTGAGTCCCATTACGGCGACTACAATTAATATATGTGTATCAGGTGAAAGCTTTTCAAGGAAAATATTATAATTTTTTTGATTTTTTTATTAAGTTTTTGATTTTAAATGTAAAAAAAGGCAGTTCGTCCTGCCTTTTTTATATCAAGGTGATTAACTGTCACTAACGTTTTCTGACGAAGATGTACTTTCTTCTCCCGCAGGAGAAACAGCTTTAGGGGTTGTTAGTGCTTTTAATGTTGATAACGCCATATCGTAATTAGGATGACTTGAAATATTCTCGACAAGTTCTTTATACGCAATCGTACCATTTGGCTCAATGATAAAAATAGCGCGAGTTAACAAGCCCATATCTTTGATGAGTAAACCGTATTTTTGACCAAAATCACGCCAAACAGCGTCAGATAAAACTTTAACCTTATCAATGTTTTCCGCTTTGCAGAATCGTTTCTGTGCAAACGGCAAGTCGTTGCTCACAGTCAACATAACGATATCGTTAGGCAGGTTTGCAACTTCTTCGTTGAAACGTTTAGTTTGAATAGAGCAGACACCAGTATCTAAGCTTGGGACGACAGAAATTAATACAGTTTTGTCACTGAAGCTAGTTAATTCAACTGGTGAAAAGCTTTCATTAACTACTTTAAAGTTTGGCGCCTTTTCACCGACGCTTACTTGGTTACCTAGTAGGGTTACGAATTTAGTACCAGCTTTAACTAAGTCAGTAGTTTCCATTAGGCTTGTTTGCTCTTGTGCTAAGCTGTAACTATGGGTGCTAAATCCCAGCAAGGTAAATAAAACGGCTTTAGTAACATTTTTCATAAAATTCTCACAGTTAATTGTTAGATTGTTGAAAGCAACTTGTTAAATATCTGTTCATTTTATTAACAAGCTATTTTTTAAGGCTTTTTTAACTTTACCTTGTTCAACTTATGTTATTATTATTGTAATAAATTTGTCCATTTGGAAGCTAGTAAAATGACAACCCAATTATTAATTTGTGATGATTCAAATATGGCTCGCAAACAGGTAGCGAGAAGTTTACCTGATGGTTGGGAGGTTAACATTAGCTTTGCAACGAATGGTCAAGAAGCTTTAGAGGCGATTAAAGAAGGTAAAGGCGACGTATTGCTGCTTGACCTAAATATGCCTGTATTAGATGGCTATGGCGTGCTAGAAGAGATTGTTAAACAAGACTTACCAACCTTAACAGTTGTTATTTCTGGTGATATTCAACCTGAAGCACATGAGCGTGTTAAGAAACTCGGCGCATTAGACTTTATTCAAAAACCAGTAAACAAGAAAATATTAACGAAATTACTGGCAGACTATGGCATCTTCTCGCAAGACGATACGCCTTCAGAACCTGCTCCACAGCCTTCGCCAACACCGGTTGTTGCACCTGTTGTAGAGCCAGTGAAGGAAGAAAGGCCACAAATCGTTCTGTCACAAGACCAGCGTGATTGTTATCAAGAAATTGCTAATGTCGCCATGGGGCGCGCTGGTGATTTACTTGCTCGTTTACTGAATGTATTCGTTGAGTTACCAATTCCAAATGTAAACCTTATCGAAGTTAGTGAATTAAGTATGGCGTTATCTGCCGTTGAGAGAGAAGAGAGTACTTCAGGTATTTGCCAAGGGTTTATTAGTGCAGGGATCTCAGGTGAAGCACTACTCATTTTAAATGATTCTAGTTTTCAGGATATAGCTCGGTTAATGAAGTATGACTCATCAATAGATCAAGATGCAGAATTGGAATTATTGATGGATATGGCTAATGTGTTGATTGGTGCCTGTTTAAAAGGTCTATCTGAACAGCTCGACTTATCGTTTAGCCAGGGTCATCCTGTCGTACTTGGTCAACACAGAAAAATATCTGATCTCATCGCGTCAAACTCGGATCGCTGGCAAAGAACTTTAGCCATTGAGATTAGCTATGGTATTGAGAATTATCCTATTAAGTGTGACTTGTTGTTACTTTTCACTGAAGAGTCGATGGTTACACTGAACAACAAGCTCGCCTACTTACTCGAAGACTAAGCACAAGCGTACACAGAATTACTGGAAGAAGTTATGTCACTAGAAACTGAGCAAATAAATGAAATCCATTGGTTAATGGAAATGCTTCACACCATTGATGTGGGCTTAGTCGTACTCGATAGAGATTATAATGTACAAATCTGGAATGGTTTTATGGAGCATCATTCAGGATTGTTGCCAAGGCAAGTGAAAAATAAAAATCTATTCGCTTTATTCGATGAGCTCGATGAGCAATGGTTTACACGCAAGGCCGAGGCTGTTTTTCTATTAAAAAACAAAGCGTTTACGATTTGGGAGCAGCGCCCATATTTATTTAAGTTTCAAAACTATCGACCGATTACCGGCTCGGCAGATTTTATGTATCAAAACACGACGTTTATCCCTCTGCTATCGGCTTCAGGTGAAGTCACGCATTTATGTGTTTTGGTCTACGATGTTACTGATACTGCGATAAACAAACTCACATTAGAACAGTTAAATGAAAAATTGGCGCGTATTAGTCAAATAGATGGACTAACAAACTTATTCAACCGAAGCCATTGGGAGCGTTGCTTTCAACTTGAATATAAGCGCTGGATTCGAAGTCAGCACAAGAGTTGTCTTGTCATGCTAGACATCGATCATTTTAAACGTATTAATGACAGTTATGGGCATGTTGTTGGCGACGAAGTGATTCGAGATTTAGCAGTGAATGTCATCAATGAAGTTCGTGAAACAGACGTCACTGGTCGTTATGGTGGTGAAGAGTTTGCTATTTTACTGGTTGATACGCCACTAGAGAGCGCTTTAGTTTTCGCTGAGCGTTTGCGTAAAAAGATTAGCGAGAAGACGGTTGAGTACAAAGGTAACACTATCCAATACTCAATTAGTGTTGGTATCGCGGAAGTAAGTGAAGAAATGAAAACTTATGAAAGCTGGATTGAAGCGGCGGATAGTGCGCTTTATAAATCAAAAGAGAATGGTCGAAATCAAGTGAGCTTATACAAGCAACCTTAGTTTAAAACGAACAACATTAAAAAAAACGGGGCATAAAGCCCCGTTTTTTTTGCATCGAGAGTAGCGATTAATGTATTTGCTTACCACCAACCCAAGTTTTTAATACTTTAGTTTGCCAAAGCGTCGTTTCGTCTGCATTAAAGTAATCTTTATCTACTAAAATAAAGTCAGCCATTTTACCTACCTCAATTGAACCAAGCGTTTGTTCTTGATGAGCAGCATAGGCTGCATCAATGGTAAAGCTAACTAACGCTTCATCTCGGGTCATTTTTTCTTTTTCGAGCCAACCGCCGAGAGGTTGGTTTTTATGGTCTTGTCGAGTGACTGCTGCATGTAATCCGTAGAAAGGATTAGCGTACTCTACTGGAAAATCTGAACCATTTGCTATCTTAACCCCGGTATTGAGTAACTTTCTCCACGCGTAAGCGCCCGCTAATCTCTCTTTACCTAATCTATCTTCAGCCATATTCTTGTCGCTGGTAGCATGGGTTGCTTGCATTGATGGAATAACGCCTAATTCGGCAAATCGAGGAATATCCTCAAGGCGCAGTATCTGAGCATGCTCAACACGGTGACGTAAATGTTGTGTTTTGGTTTCTGGCATCAGTAATTCATAGTTGTCGAGTACTAGGGTATTTGCCTTATCGCCAATTGCATGGGTATTAACCTGGAAGCCAGCTTTCATTGACTTTTCAATCAGTGTTCTTAGCTCTTGTGGGTTATGCAATAGTAAACCTTTGTGGTTATGTTGGTCACTGTAGCTTTGATGCAGTGCTGCACCTCGAGAACCTAAGGCGCCGTCCGCCGAAATCTTAACACTACGTAAAACAAACTTTTCATTTTTATCCGTAATGATTCCGGTTGCTAGCGTATTTCCAAAACCTTTGTCTGTTGCATCAGCCATTGCATATATGCGGATCGGCATTTCATCCTTATTTGCTAATAATTTGTATGCTGCGATAGTTTGATTGGAAATGCCTGCATCGTGAACACTAGTCAGTCCTTGAGACGCGAGTGATTTCATTGCTTTTTTCAATACACTGGCTTCTTGTTCAACCGTTAAGGGGCTAATCGCTTTATCAATTAAATACATCGCGTTATCAATAAATACGCCTGTTGGCTCACCTGAAGCTGTTTTAATAATTTCGCCTCCTTCAGGTGACGGCGTTTTATCATTAATACCGGCAATTTCTAGGGCTTTAGAGTTAGCCCAGCCAGCGTGGCCATCTACACGTTTTAACCAGACTGGTTGATTTGGGAATGCTTTATCTAAACTTTCTCTTGTTGGAAAACTGTTACTTGGCCAAATAACTTGATTCCAGCCACGGCCAAGAATCCAGCCTTGAGTGTTATTCTCGTCAGTAAAGCGCTTTACTTTATCCACGGCTGCTTTTTCTGACTCGATACCCATCAAATTCACTCTTGATATCCCGAGCCCGTATCCTAAAACATGTCCATGAGCATCGATTAATCCAGGTAACAATGTTTTTCCTTGACCGTCAATTAACTTGATATCTTTTCCTGAGGGGATACTTGCGCCTACAGGGAAAACTTTTGTTATTTTACTATCTTTGAAGGCTACTGCAGAAAACGGTTGGACATTATCGCCAGACGGAGTATATCCCTTAACATTGTAGATAATTTGTGTATTTGCCAGCACAAGGCTTGGAAGCATAGCCAGCAATGATAGACCTATTCTTTTCATTATTAACGCTCTTTAATCAGATACTTACCCTCATATTAAAGGGAAAGCGATTACCAAGGCAACGATTTGTGGTCTATTTGTTTGTTAATTATCTTCGTTGCCAGATACTGATAGCAATAAAGCCCAGCAATGCCAATATGAAAGTAGGGTAGTTGCCAAACCGACTATATGGAGTGTCGCCTTTAACAAGTGCAACATCCGTTTTTAACACGGCTTTTTCAAATTGTGGTAATTGGTCTGTAAATTGGCCATTATGATCAACGGCCGCTGTTACGCCTGTGTTCGTTGAACGAACGAGCGGTCGACCAAATTCTAAAGCACGCATTCTAGCTATTTCCATATGCTGATGAGGTCCATGTGATGTACCGAACCAGGCATCATTACTCACCGTTAGTAACACTTGAGTTTTTGGTGTCAAATTAGCGGCCAGTTGATTAGGGAAAGCGATTTCAAAACAAATTAGAGGTAATATATGAATGCCTTTTGCTATCAAATTCTGTTGGACATAATCGCCTCTAGAGAATGATGACATAGGTAGGTTAAAAAATGGCGCTAATGGACGCAATAGATCGCCAAATGGGACAAATTCACCGATAGGTAACAAATGATGCTTATAAAAACGGTTGCTGTGA
This sequence comes from Thalassotalea loyana, assembly GCF_030161435.1. Taxonomy (GTDB): domain Bacteria; phylum Pseudomonadota; class Gammaproteobacteria; order Enterobacterales; family Alteromonadaceae; genus Thalassotalea_G; species Thalassotalea_G loyana. The sequence goes on from NZ_BSSV01000007.1 coordinate 153,631, forward strand.
TTGTAATGATAATCACCCGTTGTTTTGCTCGTTGATTGGCTATTACCTAATGTAATTAGCGCGTTGTAGTAGGATTTTGATTCGAAGCTATAATCTAAAATCCCGGTAATTATAGCGGAGTCATTTATGCCAGCAGATTGGTTTACAAGATCTAAATAGTCCTGTGCCATAGGCTCTAATGTTGGAATTGCTGATTCTGGCCATACGATAATATCCGAATCATAATTGTCACGAGCCATGTCCAAATACATCAGCATTGTCGGCCATTCTTGCTCGTCATCCCACTTAATTGATTGCTCAATATTGCCTTGAGCTAGCGCGAATTTAACTGTTTTTCCCGTTGGGCTTACCCACTTGATGCTACTCGCAATAACAATGCTTGAAGACAGAATGATGAGTGACAAAGCCCAAAGGAGCTTTTTCTCAACTTTAAGCAGCCTGATAAAAACATAACTGACAGTTAACAAATATGCAGTAATTCCTATTTCGCCAATGATTGGCGCTAACACTGATAGTGGTGAGTCAATTTGACTATATCCCAATGAAAGCCAAGGAAATCCTGTTAGAACAACACTGCGTAAGTACTCGCATAACAACCAAGTTGAGACAAATAGCCCAAGATGCAGCGTTTTGTTTTTAGCAAGCTTACTTGCAAGATATCCTGCAAGCATAGGGTAGATAGCAAGGTATAAACATAACAGGAACATCAACAGTAACGAGGCAATTAGCGGCATACCACCAAATTGATCTATTGATACATGAACCCAACTGATTCCAGTCGTAAACCAGCCGAGGCCAAAGCAAAAACTTGCTTGAGTTGCTTTAGTTACAGATTTTCCATCGATTAATAAAAAAAATAATGGAAGAATTACAAGTGTTAACCACCAGTGGCCAAATGGCGCGTAGGCAAAAACCAAAAGGAGCCCAGCAATAAAGCTAAGCCCATTTGTTTTATTAAAGAAAGGTTTTATCGTTGATAACATCCGATGTATATCGATTTAGTCGATTACTTTTCCTGTGACTTCATGATCTTTAGGCACAGTGAGCTGAATTGTTTGAATACGTCGGTTATCTGCCGATACAATTTTAAAGCCAAAGTCGCCGATTGAAATTTCTTCACCTTTTTGCGGCATATGACCAAATTCATGTAACACAATGCCACCGATGGTATCGGCGTCTTCTTCATCAAATTCACAATTGAAATAGTCGTTGAAGTCAGCAAGCTCAGTGAGTGCCTTTAGTTGGTATACTTGACCAGCTAGATGCTTGATGTCTTCTTCGATTTCTTCATCAGTTTCATCTTCGATTTCACCAACGATTAATTCGAGAATATCTTCAATTGTGACTAGACCAGATACGCCACCGTACTCATCAACAACGATCGCCATGTGATAGCGTTCAGAGCGGAATTCTTTAAGCAAAGGTTCAACTTTTTTACTTTCAGGGATAATAATGGCAGGACGTATTACATCAGACAGTGAGAATTCTTCGTCAGTGCGATTAAAGCCATAAGACAAAAGGTCTTTTGCTAATAAAATACCTTCTACATGGTCTTTGTCGTCGTTTACTACAGGAAAACGTGAGTGGGCAGACTCTAGAATTTTAGGTAAAAATTCTTCTAATGACATGTTGATGTCTAATGTAACCATTTGCGAGCGAGGAATCATAATATCTCTTACGCGCATCTCGGATACACCTAACACACCTTCAATCATGAGTTTAGTCTCAGGATTGATCAGTTCACGGTCTTCAGCATCATTTAATACTTCAACCAATTCTTCTTTATTTTGCGGCTCTCCGGTAAATGCTTGGACTATTTTATCCAAAAACGATTTGTTCGAGGAGCCGTTGGTAGAGTGGGGGTTGTCATCGCTCATAGAGCTGTGTGTTTCCTGTGTTATTTAAAATTAGTTTTCAATGTATGGGTTAGGAAAACCTAATTGCGCTAAAATGTCAATTTCAAGGCTCTCCATTTCCACAGCTTCATCATCACTTATATGATCAAAGCCCAATAAATGCAAGCAGCCATGGATAACCATATGCGCCCAATGTGCATTTAATGTTTTATCTTGTTCTATCGCTTCGCGCTCAACTACTTGTCTGCAAATAATTAAATCACCAAGCAAATCTAGTTCGACACCTTCTGGTACCTCAAATGGAAAAGATAGCACATTAGTTGGCTTGTCTTTACCTCTATACTGGAGGTTTAGCTCATTTGACTCTTCTGTATCGACAATACGAATCGTCAGCTCAAACGGTTTGTCATAACGCATTAAAGCGGCATCCACCCATTGCTGAAACTCACCAACAGTAGGTAAGTTGTCTGTATTCTGGGAGGCAATTTGTAAATCAAGGGTGATAGCCATTGTTTTACTTTTTATCTTCCGAAGTTACAGACAAAACTTGTGGTGATGTCTGTTGAGCTAATTCAAGCTGAGCTTTCTCTAGTGCAAGCTTTTCTTGCTTTTTTTGTTCTTTGATTTTATTTACTTTTGCATCATGCTTTTCGTACGCGTCGACAATGCGCGCAACAACAGGGTGACGCACAACATCCTTTGACTGGAAGAAGTTAAAACTAACGCCTGGAATGTCATCAAGTACTTCAATAGCGTGGCGTAAGCCCGATTTTTGTCCTCTTGGCAAATCAACCTGAGTCACATCACCTGTAATGACTGCACGGGAGTTAAAACCTATACGCGTTAAAAACATTTTCATTTGCTCAACCGTCGTATTTTGGCTTTCATCTAATATAATAAATGCATCGTTTAATGTACGGCCACGCATGTAAGCTAAAGGTGCAATTTCAATGACACTGCGCTCAATAAGCTTCTCAACTTTTTCAAAACCGAGCATTTCAAACAAGGCGTCATATAATGGACGAAGGTAAGGATCGACTTTTTGAGACAAATCACCAGGTAAGAAGCCAAGCTTTTCACCTGCTTCAACGGCTGGACGAGTTAACAAAATTCGACGCACTTCTTGGCGTTCTAATGCTTCTACCGCACAAGCAACGGCTAAATACGTTTTACCTGTACCAGCAGGGCCAATACCAAAACTAATATCGTTTGTTAGCACGTTTTGCACGTAAACCGATTGATTACCATTACGCGGCTTAACTAAGCCTCGCTTGGTTTTAATCGTGATCATTTTCGCAAAATCGGCGTCGTGCTCGGTAGGCTCTTGCTCTAAAACATCCGCTTCAAGAATCTCGATATGGACCATTTCAGGCGTAATAGCTTGCTGTTTACCCTTGACTGTTTGCGTTTCGATATAAAGGCTTTTCAGCATCTTTTCGACAGCCAAACAGTTAAGCTCTTGGCCAACAATCTTAAACTCATGTCCTCGATAACTTATTTCTACACCTAATCGGCGTTCAATTGTTTTCAAGTTATCGTCCATTGGACCGCATAAATTAGCTTGCCTGCTGTTATCAACAGGCGCTAATTCAAAAGTAATACTATGTTGTTTGCTCAAAGATTAATTCCGTTAAATTTCGGTTACGGTGTAAAAGTACCAACGCCTAAGTCATCAACATTTGCTGGCGCTGCACCGTGGTGGTTATTCGCTAAAATATCAGCAGGTGAGTGGGCGATACGTAGGCCCATATCTTTTTCTTCACGTACTAGTTCACCGCGTAATGAGTTCGCATATACGTCAGTGATTTTAACATCAACAAATTGACCAATTACGTGATGTGGCGCAACAAAGTTCACTATTCGGTTATTCTCTGTTCGGCCACGGAGTTCCATAGGGTTCTTCTTCGAAGGACCTTCAACAAGAATTCGTTGCTCTGTATCTAACATTTGGCGTGCGATACGTAATGCTTGTTGATTTACTCTGTCTTGTAAAATCTGTAAACGTTGCTTCTTAACGCTTTCATCAATGTCATCAACGATATCTGCAGCTGGCGTACCAGGGCGTGCTGAGTAAATAAAGCTGAAGCTCAAATCGAAATCAATTGCTTGAATTAAATCCATGGTCGCTTCAAAGTCAGCATCTGTTTCGCCTGGGAAACCAACGATAAAATCAGAAGACATACATAAATCTGGGCGTGCTTTTTTAAGCCTACGGATTTTAGATTTGTACTCTAATGCCGTGTGACCACGTTTCATCATGGTTAAAATACGGTCTGAACCACTTTGAACTGGCAAGTGTAAGTGGCTAACTAATTCAGGAACGTCTTTGTATACTTCGATGATATCGTCAGTAAATTCAACTGGGTGTGACGTGGTGTAACGAATACGGTCGATACCATCTATGGTTGCCACTAAACGCAATAACTCTGAGAAGCGACAAATATCACCGTCGTGGGTTTCACCGCGGTAGGCATTTACGTTTTGACCTAATAGGTTTACTTCACGCACGCCTTGCTCTGCTAATTGCGCAATTTCGTATAACACGTCATCTAATGGGCGAGAAACTTCTTCACCTCGGGTGTAAGGTACAACACAGAAAGTACAGTATTTGCTACAGCCTTCCATGATTGAAACGAATGCGGTTGCGCCTTCAGCTTTTGGCTCTGGTAAGCGGTCAAATTTTTCAATTTCAGGGAAGCTAACATCAACGACAGCTTCTTTATTCTCACCGCTAGCCTTTTTGATCATTTCAGGTAAACGGTGTAACGTTTGCGGACCAAATACCATATCCACGTAAGGTGCACGTTGACGAATCGCGTCACCTTCTTGTGATGCAACACAACCACCGACACCAATAATCAAATCAGGGTTATCATTTTTTAGGTTTTTCCAGCGACCTAATTGATGGAAAACTTTTTCTTGAGCTTTTTCACGAATAGAACATGTGTTGAGTAAGATCACGTCAGCTTCTTCAGCTTCTTGCGCTAACTCTAATCCATGTGTTGTGTCGAGAAGTTCTGCCATTTTTTGCGAGTCATACTCGTTCATTTGACAGCCCCAAGTTTTAATATACAGCTTTTTGGTCATTGATTACTTGCCTAAAATTTAATCAAAATATACGTATTGGTATAAAAAGGACACGCATTTTACTCTTTCTTTACGCAATGTTCTACTGCCCAGCGTATTAGATTTAGTAAATAGCTGTATTCAGGCTAAATATTATTGTTGATATGCTCGTCTAAATTGAAGCTAACGGTCAATTGACTGTTGTTGTCACCTGTTTTATATGCGTTGACTTTAGCATCATGCTGCGTCGCTATTTTTCTGATGGTGTACATAGCAATGTTAAAATCTACTTTGCTATCAAAGTCACTGAAATAATCATTGTCATCTTCGATCTTTAACCATAGTTTTTGGTTAAATGGTTGAATAGATACCATGAAGGTATCGCTTCGTGAATGAGACAATGCACTATCGATAGCATGGTAAATTATTCGATAAATACTTTGTTGAATAGATTGCGTTAGCGTATCTACAGGGTAGTCTGTTTTCACACGAACTTTGATGGCGTAATTAACTTGCCAAAAGTCGACAAGATACTCTAGACCGCCCGAGAGCGATTGATTATTTAAACTACGCGGTTCGTCTTTAATTTTGTTATTTGAGATTAGCTGTGCAGAATCAGTTAACAGCTTTATTGCTTTCTCGTGGTCGCCTTCGTGCAACATTCTAAGTGAAACGTTGATATTACGTTCAAGGTTGTTAGAAAGTAAACCACGTGTCTTTAAGTCTTCATCGAGGACCTTGTATACCGAACTAATTGAACGTGCTCGAAGTAAGATTAACCAGATCGATAAAATGACAAAGATCACGACAAGTAGCAGGTAAATCACTCTAACTTGAGGGGTCCAATACCAAGGGTAGGCGACTGCAATATTAGTGTATGCGACATAACTGCTCCATTGGCCTTGGCTGTTGGTTCCTTTAACTTCAACGACATACTCACCTGATGATAAACCTGCGAGTGTTATTTGATTACCTTGAATCGGCGTCCAGATGCTGTCATCTATACGGTATTTAAATTTTTTGTTGGCGTTAGAACGGTAGTCAAGACTTGCAACATTCAAGCTGACAACGTCTTTTGCTGAGCTTAACAAGATACGTTCATTGTTTAATTGCTCTTTACCAGATACAGACGTTTTACTAATGCGGATTGGTGCGTTAAAAACTGCATTCTCTGCATGATCAATTTCCACATAGCCTCTGGTGTGCCAGCCATAGACTTTGTTGTTGTGATAAACAGGAAGTCCACTGAAGCTATAACTCTCTGTTCCTAATACTACCGCTAATGAATCACTTTTTGTGTCAATTCGGTAAATGCCAGAGGTTGTTGTTGTCCATATATCATCACCAATGATCAAACTTCGAGAGAAGTTAATCCCTTTGCCCATAATAGACAGTACGTCACCTCGCTTATTAAATACGTATACCCCTCCACCCGTACTAAAAGCGTAAATTTTATTATTGGCTTCAGCCAGCGATATAAACTTAATCCCTAGATTGACACTAAGTTGTCGAACGTCATTTGTGCCTTTTTGGTAGATTTCTAGGCCATTGGCCGTAGCAAACCATATATCTCCGTTGGTTTGAGGGAGTACGTCAATAACTTCTAAATTGTATAGGCCGTGTTGTTTATTGATACGCTGAGTCACTTGTTGAGACTGCCAGTTATATATTTTTAGTCCCTTGAAGTTAGTACCTATGTATAGATTGTCTTCGTCTGCTCGCAGAGCAAGCACTATGTCCTCATTTTTTGGTAATGGTAGGCGGCTGGCAGCGCTATCACCTAACTGGTATTGCCATACACCGTCGAGTGTACCGAAAATTATGGTGTCTTTGTGGCGTAGCATGCCCGTTGTATATCTAGCCCTTGGCGATAAAGAGTTATTCATCTTAGGGTCAAACCAAGGCTGCGGTGTCAATGTTTGTATGCCGTTGCCATAGCTTCCAATCAAAAGCTCACCGTTGACTAACATAAGCTCATTTGAATTGTCTTTGATGTCAAAAATATATTCTGTATTGGATATGGTTTTCTCATAATGACGGCTAAGGCCTAAATTAGAATAAATCCAAAGAGCGCCGCTTCTGTCGTAAAAAGTTTTGGTAATTAGTTGTTTGCCAATATTTGTGAATTGGCTTGGTACTACACTCAGATCTGTCGAACTAAATTTAAGAACATCGCCATTGCTTGTGATGGCTAAGACGGAAGAGTTACTCGCTCCGGATGCTAACGATTGAATATCGCTTACATCTGTTTTAGCTACAACCCTGGTATCTATCATCGAAAGTAATTGGCCTTCGTGTTGGAAAATTAGATTGTTATTGACGCTAGTAAAGGTATCTACTTGATTAGGAAATATATTGTTGAATTTATCATTGGCTAAATGACAAATGCCGATTCTCGATAAGATATACAAATTATCGTTTGTTGCCTGCATACCAAACAAATCTACATCATCTTTGATGAGTGTGGTTTCGAGGCTAGTTAAATTATAACGATAGATTGCGTCACGGTTCTCAAAATAAATATAGCCCTTAAAGTAAGTCGCATGATCTGGGTTTTGAATGTATTCGGGTAATTCAATTTCTGAAGAGGTACCGGTTTGAGGATCAAATAAAAACAACCCATTAACCGCACTTGATACGATTATTTTGCTTTGAAAAGGCTCTATGCTGTTAACCCACGAAAAGGGAGTTTTCCATGTTATTTCGTTGGTAGAAAACTTAAGAAGTTCCTTTCCATCATATCGGCTAAGGCCATCTATCGTGCTTAGCCATATATAGCTTTCGTTATCTTGATGAATATCGGTGATGTTACCAATAGTGTTGAGTTCATTGAATTCATGGCTATTGGCGGAAACGCTCAAAAGCAGGGATAAGCATAGTAATTTGCTTATCCCAACAGTTTTAAATGATACTTTGTGGAGCATCTTTAGGAGGGTGGACCTTACTTCCACACACCATGTAGATTTTCGGTAGCTCACCATCTTCCTTTGGTTTCTGCACCAAGATGTACGTCGGTTTTCTCGGATCATTTTGTTCTTGTTTTTCTTGCCACGCTTTGCTTATCGAATCAGCGTATTCTTGTCCATATTTTGTAGCAAACGCCGTTGTTAACATTTCAACGCCAAAGTCATCCATGATCATCATGGTGTTGCCATGGTAGCCACTTGTCGTATCAAAATCTATATCTACTGTTAAAATCTTGTCATTTGGCAAAATTAGGTCTGCACGTAGTTTGGCAATAACAGCTCTATCGGGTGCTGACTTTAAGTTCGTTAAGTTAGGCTTTTCGGTAAAATCGTATACGAGATTAATATCGTTAGCGATACGGTTACTTTCTTTTAATTGAGCCGACATAATGTCTCCTTGCATTTATTATTTTTACAGCTAGGTTCAACCACTTTCTGTTTTTTGCCTTCAGGCATTTAATTAGTAACACAAAAGTGTTAACAATAAAACTAGTTGATTTTTATATGGAAAGTCAGATTTGTTGGAAGACCCAAAAAGATTAAAGCCAATTCAGCTCGATTCTCGTGAAATTGAGCAGCTTGCTAAAAAAGGATATATCGAAATTAAGAATTTCTTGCCTTATGGCGTAGCGAGTCAATTACGGCGTAGTATCATTCACCAAAATCATCATAGAGCTTGGTGTTTGCTTACGCGTCCTTATCAGCCAAGTCAGTCAATTAAGGATAGAATCGATAAACCGGTCATCGATGTGAACCGTCATAAGCAAGCAAAGCGCGCGCACACTAGAAGAAAATTTGCATTTTCGTTTTACCGAAGCGCTAATAAGCATGAAAATAGCCACCAAAATAAACGCATTACAAGTCAATTCACGGATATTTTAGTGAAACATGTTTGCCCAAGTTTACAATTGTCAGGCGAAATTACAGACGCGTTTTTTGCATCTTTTATTAATCAGCAATTTATTGGTTATCACACCCACGGTAGTGCGGGAAAGTATGCCTTTATATACCAGTTATCTAAAGGGTGGCGTAAAAGGTATGGTGGGCAGCTCGTGTTGTATCCAAAGCATTCACGGTTTCATAGAAAGGTCATTGAACCTAGGTTTAACTCTCTGATCTTGTTGGATTTATCACATCCGATGCCACATCATGTTAATTGTTTGAACACTTTGCCTTATCAGCATCGTATTACTATATCTGGTTGGCTAAAATAATGATAAGACAAAAACACTAAAACCTTGATTTTAACCAACCTTATTATTAACTCTCGTGGTACCATAATAGAAAAAGAAAACAGTGAGATGATACGTGACGATACATGATTGCGCTATTGTTGGTGGTGGTATGATAGGTGCGGCAACGGCAGTTGCACTGGCTGATTTAGGCTTAAAAGTAGCACTGATCGAAAAGTTTACCCCAAAAGCACTTGATAGCAGTGTAGCAAAACAGCCGGAACCGTTTGATTTGCGGATTTCTGCTATCTCTTTAAATTCACAAGCCTTATTGGATACTTTAGGTGCATGGCGTTTTATTGAACAAAGTCGTATTTGCCAGTATAAGCGTTTGGGTGTTTGGGAAGATGAGTTTGCATACACAGAATTTAATGCACAAGAAATCGATCGAAGTCATTTGGGCTATATGGTTGAAAACCGCCAAATTCAATTGGCGTTATGGCAGGTTGTCAGTGAACATAACAGTATTGATTTGCTTTGCCCGGAACAGGTAAAACAATTTACTCAGCAGGCTGATTTTGTCGATATTGAGTTAAGTAGTAAGCACATTAAGGCTAAATTACTGATCGCGGCTGACGGTGCAAACTCTCAAATTCGCCAGTTAGCTAACATTGGTTTGACCGGGTGGGATTACGCGCAGTCTGCGATGTTAATTAACGTTGAAACATCAATTGAGCAACAAGACATAACGTGGCAAAAGTTTCATTCGACGGGCCCTGTTGCCTTTTTACCAATGCCAGGCAAAAATGCGTCATTAGTTTGGTATCACAATAAAGCAGAAATTAAGCGCTTAGCAGCTTTGTCAAATGAGCAATTAGCACAAGAAGTATTACAGGCATTTCCCGAAAAACTAGGCGCCGTTAAGGTGGTAGGTAAGGGGGCCTTTGATTTGACCCGTCGTCATGCAAATCAATATGTTAATGGCCGAGTTGTCCTAGTAGGAGATGCTGCACATACCATTAACCCATTAGCCGGTCAGGGGGTTAACCTTGGTTTCAAAGATGTAAAGGCGCTACAAATGGCAATGGCTAAGGCAATAGGAGAGGGGCGCGATTTCGATGCTCCTTCGACGTTATCTAGCTATGAAAAAGCAAGGAGAACAGACAACCTTATGATGATGTCAGGCATGGATGCAATCTATCAAACGTTCACCCACCAATCACCTCTAGTAAAAATTGTTCGTAATATCGGCCTATTCGCAGCTCAACGGGCAGGAAAGTTAAAAAGCAAAGCTCTTGCCTATGCTTGTGGCGTGGCTTAGCTCTAGTGCCTGTTGGCTACTTCAATGCCGCAGAAGTGGCCGCTTTACAATGAATTTCTGTCGTGTCGTATAAAGGAACATTCGTGTGACACGCTTGGATAAGTAAGCCAATTTCAGTACAGCCGAGTATAATTGCTTGCGCGCCATTAATAACTAAGTTTTCAATGGCCTCTAGGTATACCTGTCTAGAATGATCATTAATTTTGCCGTGACAAAGTTCCTGATAAATGATGTCATGGACTTTTTGTCTTTCATGCGCTTCAGGGATGAATACATCAATGCCAAAATTGTCAATAAGGCGTTGTTTATAAAAATCTTGCTCCATTGTGAACTTTGTCGCTAATAAACCCACGCGAGTCACGCCATCGTTTAATAACTGCCGAGCAGTCGCATCGGCTATATGCAGTATAGGTATAGAGATTGAACTAGCTACTTCGTCAGCAACTTTATGCATTGTATTTGTACAGATAAGTACGAAGTCAGCACCACACGCTTCGACTGATTGTGCGGCGTGAATAAGAATGTCTGCAGTGGCTTGCCAGTCGCCTTTGTGTTGTAGCTCTGCAATTTCATTGAAATCAACGCTATATAAGCATAGTTTTGCGCTGTGGAGCTTGCCTAACGACTCTCTTACTTGCTTATTTAGTAATTGATAATAACTGGTTGTTGATTCCCAGCTCATTCCACCGATTAGTCCAATCGTTTTCATAACGTGGCAAACCCTTTCGTAGATTAGAATCCTAGAAAGACGATAGAGTAGATAAATATATAAGAGATAACAAGGAAGAAGTGGCTGGGGTATGAGGATTTGAACCTCAGAATGACGGGATCAAAACCCGCTGCCTTACCGCTTGGCTATACCCCAACTAAGGTATGATACTTCTAAACAAACTGAAGCGATCACTTCTTTTTAAATTGAATGGTACGGGAGGAGAGACTTGAACTCTCACATCTTGCGATACTGGAACCTAAATCCAGCGCGTCTACCAATTCCGCCACTCCCGCGTAATTCAATGGTGGCTACACCGGGATTTGAACCTGGGACCCCATCATTATGAGTGATGTGCTCTAACCAGCTGAGCTATGTAGCCATATACTTTATTCAAAGTACGTACTTGCGTCACTCATAAAAAGCTTAGAGGAGAATAAGTAAGAAGTGGCTGGGGTATGAGGATTTGAACCTCAGAATGACGGGATCAAAACCCGCTGCCTTACCGCTTGGCTATACCCCAACAAGGTAACTTCTTAAACAAACATTTGCCAGTATCATTATGAGGAATGAAGTGGCTGGGGTATGAGGATTTGAACCTCAGAATGACGGGATCAAAACCCGCTGCCTTACCGCTTGGCTATACCCCAGCAATGTTCATTTTTTGCAATATAAAATTGCTTTGAATAATGGTACGGGAAGAGAGACTTGAACTCTCACGCCTCGCGGCACTGGAACCTAAATCCAGCGCGTCTACCAATTCCGCCATTCCCGCATTATTCAAATGGTGGCTACACCGGGATTTGAACCTGGGACCCCATCATTATGAGTGATGTGCTCTAACCAGCTGAGCTATGTAGCCATTCCAATTCTTGCCTCTGAGCAAGTGGAGCGTATTTTGCAGATATCGTGGTCTTACGTCAACCGTTTTTTAATAAAAAATTGTAGTTTTTCTACTGTTAGGTTAAAAACTCGGCAAACATTGCGTTTGCTTTGCTAAAACGGTGAAACAGTAGACAATATTTTGCTGGATTATCACCAATAAAAAAGCCAGAAAGCCAAACAACAATTGTTGGATTTCTGGCTTGTTAGATAACTTTACTAGTTTACGCGTTTATTCGCGGCTTCACCTAAATGAGCAGAAGCTGCTTTAATTGCATCTAAGCTTGCTTTGACATGCTTTTTAGGTGTTTTACCAATTAAAAACTCGCCAACTTCGAGCGATTGGCTTTTTGCAGCAAAGACTAATATGTTGTCTCCATCACATCCTACACTTTCAAAGATAACTTTGACCTTGATTTTTTGATCTTTTAAATAAGATCTTAAGCGTTTTTTGTCATTTGCTTGAACATATTCACAAACACGCACTGAAACATCGCTGGCCGACGCTTTTGGTGCACTAACTAAAACAAAAGTTGCTGCTATTAGAGTTATTAATACTTGTTTCATGTTTACCTCATGAGTTGGTTTTCCATAGTAATACCAAGTGAAACGATGATTTACTCTCTCAGCGAGAATTAAAAGGCTTAGAGGCAAGGCCCTGAATGAAAAGAATGGTTATTCCCTTGTTCATTTCAGCACCGAAGCATATAAGCCTATTAAACTCGTCCGTCGGGAGCTTGTCAGAGGTTAGTTAACTGCGGCAGATTTACTCAATGTAGAATAACTATATTGTCATAAATCTTTCTTGTTCTCTCACCTTTGACATAGCTCTGAGATGACTAAAGCATTGTTCCAATTGGTATAAGTATGGTAGAAAATCGAGATTTTTATACTTATGTAAGAAATTATTTTTTGTAATAAAAAAGGTCAGTATAAAAAATATACTGACCTTCTTATTTTTTAAGGTTTATAAGGCTATTTTTACGCCAATAATAAACTAAACGTTAAATCTAAAGTGAACAACGTCACCGTCTTTAACAATGTAATCTTTACCTTCTAATCGCCATTTACCGGCTTCTTTTGCACCAGACTCACCATTGAACTCTACAAAATCATCGTAACCTACAACTTCAGCGCGGATAAAGCCTTTTTCAAAGTCAGTGTGAATAACACCTGCAGCTTGTGGAGCAGTAGCGTTTTGACGAACTGTCCAAGCTCGAACTTCTTTTACACCTGCCGTAAAGTACGTATGTAAGTGAAGTAGTGAGTAACCTGCGTTGATTACACGGTTTAAGCCAGGTTCTTCTAAGCCCATTTCTTCCATAAAGATTTCGCGATCTTCATCGTCCATCTCAGAAAGTTCACCTTCAATTTCTGCACATACAGCCACAACAACGGCATCTTCTTGAGCGGCGATTTCTTTTACTTGATCTAGGTATGGGTTGTTCTCAAAGCCATCGTCGTTAACATTGGCAATGTACATGGTCGGTTTGATGGTTAAGAAGTTTAAGTATCTTACTGCCGCTTTTTCTTCTTTAGACAAGTCTAAAGAGCGAATCATGTTGCCATCTTCAACGTGCGCTAAGATTTTCTCTAGCACAGGTAATTCAAATTTAGCGTCTTTATCGCCACCTTTGGCTTTCTTTTGTTGACGAACAATAGCGCGCTCAGCTGTATCCATATCGGCTAATGCTAGCTCTGTATTAATGACATCGATATCATCTGCAGGGTTTACACCACCAGCAACGTGAACGATGTTGTCGTTTTCAAAACAACGAACAACGTGACCAATTGCGTCTGTTTCACGAATGTTAGCTAAGAATTTATTACCTAGACCTTCACCTTTGGAAGCGCCAGCAACTAGACCCGCGATGTCTACAAATTCCATCGTTGTTGCAATTACACGCTCTGGGCCAACAATTTCAGCAAGTTTGTCTAAGCGCGGATCTGGTACAGGCACAACACCTGTATTTGGTTCGATAGTACAAAACGGGAAGTTAGCCGCTTCGATACCAGCTTTAGTTAGTGCGTTGAAAAGAGTTGATTTACCAACGTTTGGTAAGCCAACGATACCACATTTAAATCCCATGTTTGTATCCTATAAATCTGTTATTGTGCTTTGAATGAGTGTAAACGGTTTTGCGCTTTTTTGAGACCGTCTTTTTGCCAAATCTCAAAACAACGACTAGCTTCATCAACACACTGTTCAATTAAGTTTTGTTCTGAAGCAGGTGCTTTACCCAGCACGTGCCCGGTTACGCGATCTTTATGGCCTGGGTGACCAATACCAATGCGTAAACGATAGAAATCTTTGTTATTTGCCATGCGAGCGATAATGTCGCGCAAACCATTGTGACCACCGTGGCCACCACCTTTTTTAACCTTGATGATTCCCGGGTCCATGTCGAGTTCGTCATGGGCAACTAAGATATTTTCAACCGGAATACGATAAAAGTTTGCAAGAGGGGCAACCGCTTGACCGCTTTTATTCATAAAGGTTGTAGGGATCAGAAGATGAACAAGTTCTTCGCCGATATAGCCCTTGCCATATAAGCCGAAGTATTTTTTTTCAGGTCGTAAGGAAATGTTGTAGCGCGAGGCGAGTTCTTCTACGAACCAGACACCTGCATTGTGGCGTGTTTTAGCGTATTCGGGGCCAGGATTTCCCAGCCCCACAACTAGCTGAATGTTAGTCGTCAAGGAGTGTTCCTCGTCGATTATTCTTCAGTAGCTTCTTCTTCAGCTGCTTCGTCATCGCTGCCGCCCTTAGGAGCGTTAGCAGTAACAACAGCTTGGTCGTGGTCTGCACCTTTCGCTAACTCATCAGAAGTTACGCCTTCTGGTAATTTAACGTCAGATAAGTGAAGAGTTTGACCAACTTCTAAGTCTGCACAGTCAACTTCGATGAACTCTGGTAAGTTACCTGGTAAACAAGTAACAGCGATTTCATTGATGTGGTGAGCAACAGTTGCACCTTTCTTCGCTACAGCGTCTTCATTGATGAAGTGAACTGGAACGTTTGTGTGAACAGCGTGAGTAGCGTCAACACGTAAGAAGTCTAAGTGCATTACTAATGGCTTGTACGGGTGACGTTGCATGTCTTTTAATAAACACTCAACTTTCTCACCGTCAACATTTAATGTTAAAACGTGTGAGTAGAACGCTTCTTCTTCTTGTGCACGGAACACGTGGCGGTGCTCTAAAGTTAAAGAAACAGGATCTTTGCCTTCACCGTAAAGGATAGCTGGAACTTTGTTCGCGTGACGTAGGCGGCGGCTCGCACCTTTCCCTAGATCTGTACGTACTTCAGCATCCAAAGTAAAAATATCAGTCATGATTTTGTACTCAAATAAATAGTTTAAAATAACGTTGCTTTTTGCGACCAAAAACAACTATGTACCTTTATTACCGGCGAAATTTCTCTCGCTTGAGGTAAAAAAGGCGCGCAATAATAACACTTAGCAACGGATAATGCCAAGTGTTTCAAGATATTCTTTATTTACAGCCCGTATTTGGCTGCAATTTCTTGGTATTGCTGGGAGGACTTTAACTGTTTAATGCATAAGTCAACGCTATCAAGAAAAGCCTGCTTATCTTCTATTGCCTGGCCTTTTTTAGAGACAGTTAGAAAGTATGCTTTTTCAGTCACTGTCAATGGATGAACCGTCACCTGATCCGTAATCCCTAGCTGCTTTGCACGCCACTTAAACGTTTCTTTTGAATTTGCCATCACTTGAAAGCGGGGGGGCTTTGTCAGCATTTGCCCAAACATCGAATCGATATCATAGCCTTCTGTAACTTCATCATGTAATCGTTTCTCTTCGATGATCTTCAATATTTCAGGTGTATGTGAAATACCCGCAAGGTTTCCAAACTGATACAGATAAAGGTCTGCAATTCTATTAAGTTTAATATCCTGATCTTTAACTGAGACAAAGCCATACTCACTCATAAAAATGGGTTCTTTGCCGTAGATAACAAACTGTTCTCTCGATGTTTTATGTGAATATACAGCGATATCAAGCTGACCTGACTTCATGTAAAGGTGAGTTCTCTTGACCGGTAAGGTGGTGTAGTTCAATTGATATTTTTCATTGTTTACACAGAGAGTTAATAGCTCTTTACCCAACCCTTTATATTTACCTTCTAGGTTTGGGAAGAAAAAAGGTGGCCATTTTATATCATTAATCGTGACAGGGATTGGTGTTGCCTGAAGAGATAAGCTGAGATTAACCAAAATAACGAAAGCAATACATGATAAACGCATAACACCACCTGACGTTGCATATCCTACTTTTTATATTAGCCTAGAATAGTAGAACTGTCGTCTGATGCCGCTATATGTGTGTCTGCTGTCAATTGATGTCGTTATTAAGTCAATATTTGTCGACTATGCTTATTCTATAGTGGGTGTCTAGAGAATTTATAGAGTTGAATTATGGCGATAATAATAGCGGCAATCCCTTTGTTTTTGATTTTAATAGCAATTGAAATGTGGTGTGATTACAAGCGCCAAACGGGCTACTATCGTTTTAATGACGCAATCAACTCATTGAGTATTGGCATACTTAGTCGATTTACTGGCGTGCTAAAGTCACTACTACCACTGTCTATTTACTTTGTTATTTATAACGAATTCGCTCTTTTTAATTTATCTAAGGATAGTATTTGGGTTTGGCTTTTTGCTTTTGTTGTGTATGACTTAGCTTATTATTGGGCTCACCGTTTAAATCATCGAGTACATGTCATGTGGGGCTCTCACGTAGTCCATCATTCCAGTGAAGAGTACAATCTTACAACGGCATTGAGACAAACTAGTACCCCGAGTTTACTTGCTTGGCTCGTATATTTGCCATTGGCTTTTATTGGGGTTGATCCTGTTGTATTTATTGCATGCGCCTCGTTAAATTTGGTGTATCAATTTTGGGTTCATACCCGTCACGTTAATAAGATGCCGAATTGGTTTGAAGCTATTATGGTGACGCCAAGTCACCACCGTGTGCATCATGCCCTAAATCGTGACTATATAGATAAGAATTATGCGGGTGTTTTTATTATATGGGACAAGATTTTTAAGTCGTTCCAAGAAGAAAAAGATGATGTCGAAATTGTTTATGGCGTAAGCCATCAACTACATAGCTGGAATCCATTTTGGGCAAACCTGCAAGTGTATTGGAATTTAATTAAAGATGCCTATTATGCCAGTTCTTGGCGCGATAGATTCAAAGTGTTTTTTATGCCGCCTGGCTGGCGTCCTGATGATGTAAATAAAGCGCATCCGAGAAAATACGCGACAACAAAAACAATGAAAAAATATGATGTGGTGTTAAACACGTCGATGAAAGCCTACATACTCGTGCAGTTTATTATCATGATGATATTAACTATTGTGTTTCTTCTAACGATGCAACAATTGCCATTATTTCACTTGGCAATAGTATGTTTATTCGCGAGTCTCAGCTTGGTACTGATAGGTGGTCTACAAGAACTCAAGTCTTGGATTGTATGGGCAGAACCGATGCGTTTAATGTCGGTTTCTATCATGTTTTACATTTTATTGGCGCCGATGATTAATTGGCACTTTGAAGGATATCTCATCGTATTTACCTTGCTCGAGTTAGCTCTCTTTTATAAAACGATAAAGCGTAACTTGAATTTAGCGGGTACTTAGCTGATTTTATTTGAAATCAATGGCACGGGAGCTTGGCGATAGGCTTGCGGTGTTATACCAAACCAACGTTTGAATGCACGCTGAAAAGCACTTTGTTCAGAGTAACCTAAAATCGTCGAAATATAGATAAGTTTATGATTGGTTTGTGTTAGATAGCTAATTGCTAATTGTTGCCTGATGGCCTCAATTAGTTGGCTCAAATTTGTCTGTTCTTGTTGAAATTTTCGTTGGAGTTGGCGACTGCTTAACTCTAAATGTTGAGAAACGTCTTCCAAACTTGGAACTCCCGTAGGCAACTGCTCGATAATAAACTCGCGAATGATATCCATTGAGGCTTTTTGACGTTTTATTGTCAGCTGGTGTTCAGCTTGGCTCAATAGTACATTCAATATTTCATCGTTAGCGCTGATGATTGGATGTAATAACGACGATTGATTTATTTTTACGCCGTTAAAATTATCGCCGAATATAACGGGGCAACGAAAGAAAGCCTGGTACTCGTCGATATTCGTAGGACATCTATGTGTAAAATGGACACTAATAGGCGTATCGTTACTTCTGGTATAGGAAAAAGCAAATGTGAGCCAAGCAGTGATCACATGTTCTATATTGCTATCACTTGCCTGTGGATGTGCTATGTATCGCATGATAAATTGCTCATCTTTAATTTCGTGCTCTGCTTGACCAACATTACCTATTAAACATTGATAACGCTTTTGATAGTTTAAAGCAGCTAAAAGGTTGGGTGCGGCAACAACGATATGCCCTAAAATCCCCCATATACCTAATTCAAAAGCCTGACCAAATTTAAAGCCAATATTGGATTGTTGGAGCACATCCTTTCCGTAATCGAGTAATGCTTCATATTGTTCTAATGAATAAACACTTTGTGTTTGCGAAAATTCTAAGTCACTGGTGTTGATTAATTCAAGCAGCACACGCTTTTCAACATCATGCTGCATTAGGTACTGAACGAGAGATTTAACGCTATATTGGGGAACTAGATATTGCATTTTCTATCGACGATTAAATTGCATAGCGCCGCTGAAAATAAAAAATTGAGCGCTGTAATAAGTGAGCATAACCCACAAACTTGCCAATGGAATAGGGCTGACAAACATGTTTATTGCTAGCAGGGTGTCTGAGAGTAAAAAACAAATCACACCAAAAAGCAGTTTACGGTTAATGCTTTTATAAAATGCGATAACAGCCATTAGCGTAATAACGATTAAGTATACAGCAACGGGTACCATAAGCGCGTTAGCTGCCGGTATGATAATGCTCGCAGCAATCACACTAAATGCACAAATAGCAATAATTGAAATGAGTTTGTATTTATTGGTTTTGTTTGGGAGTTTGATAAAGTAAATACTGTAAAATATGTGCGCGATTAAAAAGCTAAGAAGCCCATACTGAAAGCTCATAGTAAATTCGATTGCTAAAAAAATATCGCCAATAAAGCTAAAAAGCAGTGCTATGCTCATCAACCATTTGTGTTTACCATCAAGTAGAGTGAAACAAGATAAAGCTAAAATAAATATCGGGAGTGCTTTAACACTGTACTGATAAGGGTAGGGAGTAAACGGCAAACTGATCAAATAAATCACAGCAGTTATAAAAAATATGCGCGAGATAGGGCTGCTTATTGAAGATAAGTCTGTGGTAGTAGCTGAATTATTAGTCATAGTGTGTTGTTATTATCGTGATACCAATTTTATTAAATATTTAGCCAATTCGGAGCCTCGACAGGGAAGTTAAAACAAAGCAAATTGATGCTGGTGTAGTCATTCTCCATCAAAACAATTTGCACAGTTACCTCTTTCCTGACGAGCTCCCTGAGGGCCAGCTTAAAAGGTTTATATGCTACGTTGCTCAATTTAACAAGGGAATAACCATTCCCTGCATTAAGTGCCTTGCCTCTAAGCCTTTTAATTCTCGCTGAATGACCAAATATTTAATGTAATTGGTATTAAAGGTTTTTTATAGCATTTAAATTTAATAATTAATACATTACAGCCAACTAAACTAAAGGACCTTTTCTTAAGATGAGTAAAACTATGCTGGGTGTGATTTCCGGGATCAATGTATTTGTTAAAAATTATGATGAGGCAATCACATTTTATTGTGATGTGCTTGGCTTTACGTTGGTTGAAAACACTGAAATAACGCCTGATTTTCGTTGGATAACAGTTAAACCAAGCGAAGAGAGTCAAACCCAGATTATTCTTGCTAAAGCTCAATCAGAAAGCCAGCTAGCCCTGGTAGGGAAGCAAGCGGGTAATGGGGTTTTGATGATTATCACCACTCAGGATTTTGATGCTAGTTATCAAAAGATGAAACAGCTAGGTGTGCGTTTTATTGAAGAGCCACGTGATGAGCCATATGGTAAAGTGGTAATATTTGAAGATTTATATGGCAATAAATTTGATTTGATTGAGCCTCTCTAAAGGTTTTTAATCCGTTCTACTGCGTTAATCGCTTCTCATGTAGCGATTGCCTTGTCTAACGAACCAAAAATTCATTTAGAATCTGTTACTTGAGATACAACAATAAAAACAAAAAACGGAGCACTAGGCTCCGTTTTTATTAAGTTATGTCTACGATTAGTCTTCGAACATCGCAGAGATTGACTCTTCGTTGCTTACACGACGAATCGCTTCAGATAACATGCCACTTAACGTTAATTGACGTAAGTTAGGTAATGCTTTCAACTCTTTCGATAAAGGAATTGAGTCAGTTACGATAACTTCGTCTATAACAGAGTCTTTTAAGTTTTGCACAGCATTGCCAGAAAGTACTGGGTGAGTTGCGTATGCATATACATTTTTCGCCCCGTGATCTTTTAATGCTGCAGCTGCTTTCGCAAGCGTGCCACCGGTATCAATCATGTCATCAACGATGATACAGTCACGGCCTTCAACGTCACCAATGATGTGCATTACTTGCGCAACGTTTGCTTTAGGGCGACGCTTATCGATGATTGCTAAGTCTGCATCATCTAATAACTTGGCAACAGCACGTGCACGAACAACACCGCCAATGTCCGGAGAAACAACAACTGGGTTGTCTAACTCTTTCTCAACCATGTCTTCAAGAAGGATTGGTGTACCAAAAACGTTGTCTACTGGTACATCGAAGAAGCCTTGAATTTGTTCAGCGTGAAGATCAACCGTTAAAACACGGTCAACACCAACGCTAGATAAGAAGTCAGCAACTACTTTAGCAGTAATTGGTACACGAGCACTGCGTACACGACGATCTTGACGAGCATAACCAAAGTAAGGCATTACCGCTGTAATACGGCCAGCAGATGCACGACGAAGTGCGTCTACCATCACGATTAATTCCATTAAGTTGTTGTTAGTTGGTGCACAAGTTGATTGGATGATGAATACATCGGCACCGCGGACGTTTTCAGTGATTTCAACACTGATTTCACCGTCGCTGAAACTACCTACTTTTGCTTCACCTAAACCCATGTATAAGCGGTCAGCAATTTTCTTAGCCAGTTCAGGGGTGGCGTTACCCGCAAAGATCTTCATGTCAGGCACTGTCAGTTCCTCAGAAACTTTTTGACATTAAAATTAACGCTAATAGTCAAAAACTAATAGTCAGTAACTATGAGCAATGAATTTACTTTTCGCCAATTTTACATTGGCATTTTCAATGCTATTTAGAATGACAACTTCTCAATAGCATGTTGTAAAGGAGAAATATTAGCTCCTTTAGCTACAAACGATTCAATTCCAGACGGCAATTTACTTTGAATGTAACGTGCCTCTTGTTCAGTAGCAAAGCTTGAAAAAACACAAGCACCTGTTCCAGTCATTTGAGACGGCGCGTATTCTATCAACCAAGCTATTAGGTTGGCAACCTCAGGATAGTGATTTATTACCCAATCTTGGCAATCATTATGACATTGTTCTAAGTGATAATTTGATTTATCAATTAGCGGCGTGTTGCGCGTTAAATCTTCAGCGCCAAATACTTGGGCTGTTGAGATGCTGACAGCAGGTTTAGTGACTAAATACCAGTGCTCAACGGGCGATTGTGGTGTGATAATTTCGCCAACTCCTTCAGCAAAAGAGGCATAACCGTGTACAAAAATCGGTACATCAGCGCCAAGTTCAAGGCCAATATCAGCAAGCGTTTGTTTATCTAAATCGAGCTTCCATAATGTATTAAGAGCAATCAAAACGGTGGCTGCGTTAGAAGAGCCACCTCCAAGTCCGCCGCCCATTGGAAGGATCTTATCAATTGATATTTTAACGCCTTGTGATACTCCACTGTAGGTTTGAAGTTTTTTTGCAGCGCGATAAATAAGGTTATCTTCAATAGCTACACCATCAAATTCGGTAAGTAGCTCGACTGTTTGACCATTAGTAACCTCAAAATGCAAGGTATCGCCGTAGTCTAAGAACTGGAATAAGGTTTGGAGGTTGTGATAGCCATTGCTACGTTGACCGGTAATATGAAGAAATAAGTTAAGCTTGGCTGGCGCTGGAAAGCTAAAAATACGGCTCACAGTCTAAGTTTCCCATCGGTTTATTTGCAGTTTAATTGTTAACTCACCCTGTGTGATGTCAACTTTATGAGGCAACATAACATTGTTAACACTCTTAAATTGACGGTATTTTACCTGCCATTGTCGTTGATTAAAATCGCTGGTTAACATATTGGGGAAATTAGCCGGTGTTTGATAGGTTAATTTGTCACCGGGTAGGTAAGGACTTCCTTTTACCCAATGACTTAACGCTTCAACGGGTAATGTTATACCAGTTAACTGCCAAATGAGGACAGCGAGGTTTTTGCCTTGATGCTCTTCACCATCGGCTTGAATCACATACGTGTTGTTGCTTTGTTCGATCTCTAGAATATTAATACCAAGAAAAGTTGAAAGGCTAAGCTTTTCTACTTCATGATCTTTGACTTGCCATAAAACATTAGCACTTTGCCTTTCTTTTGGGCTAATAAAGGCTAATTTCCCTTTAAATTGCCAGTTTGATAACTGATTGAGTACGGCTTGATGCTCTGTTGATGAGGTCTGACTGGAAACGGGCGTTTGCTTAGTCGTACTACAGCCAGAGAGCAGAAGAATAATGGTGAAAAGTAAATAATTTATTGTCTTGTACGATGATTTCATTATTTTAATCGTTTTAGTGCGAAACAACTTATTTGAACACAGCTTGTAAGGTGCTTTCAATCATAAGCGTTTTTTCGTAAAATACCCCGAATATTTGTATTGGCTTTAAAATTTTGATTATTTGATGGAATTATCATCAGTGTAAGCCATTATTTGCTTGAATTTCATAACGGGTTTACTTTTTCTTCTATGTCAATTGTCGCTGTTGGTATCAACCATAAAACTGCACCCGTGTCGGTGAGGGAGAAAATAGCCTTTAGCCCAGACACTTTAACAGTTGCTCTACAAGAAATGTTATCTCAGGTTGAATGCCAAGAGGCAGCTATTCTCTCAACCTGCAATCGTACTGAGCTTTATTTAGTGAAGCCCGGCGAGCATGACTTAACGCAAGAAAAAGTCGTTGCATGGTTGGAAAATCATCATAATATTCCTGCATCTACGCTCGTGCCAAGTTTATATTGGCACCAAGATCAAAAAGCTGTTACACACATGATGCGTGTGGCATGTGGCTTAGATTCGTTAGTGCTAGGTGAACCGCAAATCCTTGGTCAGATGAAACAGGCTTACAGCCAAGCAAAAGCTGCTGGTTCAATGGCCCTTGTCATGGATCGTTTGTTCCAACGAACATTTGGTGTCGCGAAACAAGTTAGAACAGAAACCGAAATAGGTGAAAATGCGGTTTCGGTTGCCTTTGCTGCCGTTAATTTGGCCAAGCATATTTTCGGCAAGTTGAACAAAGCCCGCGTATTGCTTGTTGGTGCAGGCGAAACCATCGAATTAGTAGCTAAGCACCTGTATGATAATCAAGTCGGTCATATTACTGTTGCCAACAGAACGATTTCTCGTGCAGAAGGCATGGCAAAGCAAATTGGCGCTGATGTAATTACACTTGCGCAAATTCCTGATCAAATGGCGAAAGCCGATATTGTGATTAGCTCAACCGGCTCTACGTTACCTATTATTGGTAAAGGTATGGTGGAAACCGCCTTAGCTGAACGTAAGCATAGACCAATGTTTATGGTCGATTTAGCGGTGCCAAGGGATATTGAAGAACAAGTAACAGAGCTAGAAGACGTATTTTTATATACGGTTGATGATTTGCAAACAATTATTGCTCAAAACATTGAAAATCGTAGGAAAGCAGCGGTACAAGCTGAGTCGATTGTTTCCGATCAAGCCGATAACTTTATGTTATGGCTGAGAGGACTAAATACTCAAGATGCCGTTATTAGCTATCGAAACCAATGTATGAGCGAGCGAGATGTCTTATTAGAGCGCGCTCAAAGTCAGTTAGCCAATGGCAAGAGCCCAGAAGCCGTAATAAATGAGCTAGCAACAAAATTAACGAATAAATTAATGCACGCGCCAACTAATGCTTTGCAAAAGGCGGCACAAGGTGGCGAGTTAGACAAACTTATCTATTTGCGTGATGTTTTTAACCTAGATGTTGAAAATATCCGCAACAAAAAATAGACCTCAAAAAGAGAACCTGAATTTCCATGAATAAATCAGTTTATTTAAAACTTGAAGGCTTGGTAGAGCGCTTTGAAGAAGTACAAGCGTTGTTATCTGATCCCGAAACAATTTCGAATCAAGATAAGTTTATGGCGTTGTCTAAAGAGTTTAAGCAACTAGAAGTTGTGGTTAAAGCTTTTAATGACTTTCGTGGCGCCGAAGATGACCTAACAACGGCTGAAGAAATGCTTAAAGAAGATGATCCTGATATGCGAGAAATGGCGCAGGAAGAATTCAAAGCAGCTAAAAAGGCTATCGAAGAACTTGAGCATGAGTTACAGATTCTTCTTTTACCGCGTGACCCTAATGATGACAATAACTGTTTTGTCGAGATTCGTGCCGGTGCTGGTGGTGACGAAGCCGCTATTTTTGCTGGCGACTTATTCCGCATGTACTCGTGTTATGCGGAGAAGAAGGGCTGGAAAGTTGAAGTCATGAACATGAACGAGTCAGAGCAGGGCGGTTACAAAGAGATTATCGCAAAAGTGAATGGCGAAGGCGTTTATGGTGAAATGAAGTTTGAATCAGGTGGGCACCGTGTTCAACGTGTACCTGAAACAGAATCTCAGGGCCGTGTTCATACGTCAGCGTGTACCGTTGTGGTTATGCCTGAAATACCGGAATCTGAAGCAATTGAAATTAACAAAGCTGACTTAAAAGTTGATACGTTCCGTGCCTCGGGTGCGGGTGGTCAGCACGTTAACAAAACTGACTCTGCTATTCGTATTACCCATATTCCTACGGGGATTGTGGTTGAGTGTCAGGACCAACGTTCGCAACACAAAAACCGTGCTCAAGCAATGTCTGTACTTGCAGCTCGTTTGCAACAAGCTGAAGATGATAAGCGTCGTGCAGAAGAGGAATCGTCGCGTCGTAGCCTAGTGGCAAGTGGTGATCGAAGTGAACGTATTAGAACATACAACTTCCCGCAGGGTCGTATGTCTGATCATCGCATCAACTTAACCTTATATCGTCTAAACGAGGTGATGGAAGGTAACTTACAGTTGGTCATGGACCCAATCTTACAAGAAAACCAAGCTGATTTATTAGCTGCACTTTCTGAACAAAACCAATAATAGGTTATATGTTTAGCGTACCAATTACGGTTAAACAATTAATTGGCCAAGCGAGCCAATTGCTCAACGGAAAATCTGACAGTCAACAACTTGATTGTCAGATTTTGCTTTGTAACACCCTAAAAAAACCACAAAGCTACGTATTTACTTGGCCTGATGTTCAGCTAACAGAGCAGCAGGTTACTGAGTTTACGGAACTCTTTAAACGTCGCTTAGCGGGTGAACCTATTGCTTATATCGTTGGTGAAAAAGAGTTTTGGTCATTAAGTTTGAAGGTATCACCAGCAACACTGATACCAAGACCTGATACAGAAACTTTAGTTGACCTTGTCTTAGCGAATCATCAACAAGCAACATTGGATTTATTGGATCTGGGGACAGGAACTGGTGCGATTGCATTAGCGTTAGCCAGTGAACAGCCAGATTGGCATGTTGAAGCGATAGACTTTAATCATGATGCCGTTGCTTTAGCTAATGAAAACAAACAGCGAAATAATCTAGATAGGGTGTCAATTTATCAAAGTGATTGGTTTGGTAACATTGATAACAAATTTGATGTGATTGTTTCAAACCCTCCGTATATTGATGAGCAAGATCCGCACTTAGATGAAGGTGACGTAAGGTTTGAACCAAATTCAGCATTAGTTGCCAAAGAGCAAGGTTTAGAAGACTTAAAGCACATTATCGCAACCGCTAGAGGATATTTTAAATCGACAGGCGGCTGTTTGTACTTGGAGCATGGTTATGATCAAGCTCAGCAGGTACAAGCCCTATTTGTAGAATATGGCTATCAAAATCCAAGAACACAAAAAGATTTAGGTGATAACCCGCGTATCACGTATGCTAGCTTTTCGAGTTAACATTTCTTTATTTCAACAATAATAATCAACAAGGATAAATAATGAAGCATTTACACATGACATTGGCCGCATTGAGCATTGGCTTGTTCTTTTTACGTTTTGTTTGGCTCATGATGGGATCAGCACAACTTGACAAGAAATGGGTAAAAATAACACCACACGTTATCGATACTTTATTATTAACGGTTGGTATCGTTATGGCAGTAAAACTTGCGTTAAGCCCTTTTGAATACATGTGGTTTGGTGAAAAGCTATTAGCTGTTGTCGCTTATATTTTCACGGGGTTTTATACCTTGAAATTAGCGCGAAATAAACCAATGCAAATCGTGGGTTTTCTTGGCGCGATGGGGTGGGTGATGCTCATTTTCCGATTAGCGATGTCAAAACAACCGCTTTTCTTTGTATAAGTATTGAATTGCCACGATATACCCTTATATAGCATCTAATTAAGAAGTTTTTGAAGTAGTAGATGAACGAATTATTATTAGCCGAAATTAAGTCAGATAACATTAAATTATTGGATACTCTTGTATTAATTGAAGAGTTTATTTTCGGTCCAGGCATTAAACCTATTCCACAAGTTCAGGCGCTTGCAGATCATTGTTTGACAGAGATAGAGGAAATAGAAGGCGAGTTATCGCAAGCAGAAAGCTTAATAAATGAATTGTTTGTCAACCAACTTTTTCTTGATAAGCAGCACGCTTTATGGCCTGTGACTAGTCATCAAATTGTACCTAGTTTGCTATATAGAATAATGTCGCCTTCGTTAAAGTGCATTATTATTTCTCATATTATTCGCCACTGTGGTTTTGAAGCTAACATCGTCTATGTGCCAGATAAGATCATGGTCCAACTGGTTTGTGACGAAGATTACACAATAATCTTTGATCCGGTTGTCGGTGAGTCGTTAACTTGGGAAGACCTAGCTGAACGCATGTCGGATAGCGATCACTTTGTGAACTATCAACAAGTCGAGCCATTATCTGATAAAGAGGTGTTGCTTAAACACCTCTCAAGCTTGAAGTCGGCGTTAATCAGGGAAAATAAATATCGCCAGGCGCTAAAATGTATGGACGTCATATTAGCATTAAAACCAGATGATCCTTATCAACGCAGAGATCGTGGTTTTTTGCTTCATCAACTTGATTGTTTTAAAGTGGCTTACGATGATTATCGATTTTTTGTTGAGCAATGTCCGCAAGATCCGGCCGCTCAACTTTTAAAATTACAATTAGAAAATATTACGATTTCAGATACAATTTTACACTAACTTCGGAGACTTCATGCCTCACACGCCAATGATCACCAATGATGCGACGGTACTCGGATTGCTCGTTATTTTGCTCGGTGGTGTCTTTTATACTGCTCAGCACTCAAGCACTTTTTGGAAAAAGTTTTACTCAGTTGTACCTGCAGTTTTACTTTGCTACTTCCTGCCATCGCTACTAAACACATTTGGCGTAATTAGTGGGAAAGAATCGGATTTATATTACGTAGCGTCTCGCTATTTATTACCAGCCTGTTTGGTACTTCTTACATTAAGTGTTGATTTAAAAGCCATTTCAAGGCTAGGTTCAAAAGCTGTTATTTTATTTTTTACGGGCACGGTGGGTATTATTATTGGTGGACCCATTGCATTGCTCACTGTTGCTCAGTTTGCACCTGAACTTATTGGCGTTGACGGACCAGAAGCTGTTTGGAGAGGTATGACTACGGTGGCGGGTAGTTGGATTGGCGGCAGTGCAAATCAGGCCGCGATGAAAGAAATTTACGGCGCTGGTGACCAAATCTTTTCAGTCATGGTAACGGTTGACGTCATCGTTGCGAACTTATGGATGGCAGTGATACTTGTGATGGCAGGCAATGCGAAAGCTATTGATGCGAAAACGGGTGCAGATACCTCTGCGATTAGCGACTTGAAACAAAAAGTAGAGCAATTTCAAGCGAAGCATGCACGTATTCCAACGTTAGCCGACCTTATGATTATCGTGGCTATTGGTTTAGGTGTTACGGGATTTGCTCATTTGTTTGCCGATAATATTACGCCATTTTTCGTTGAACATTTTCCAAATACAGACCGATTTAGCTTTCACAGTAAGTTTTTTTGGATGATTGTTTTTGCTACGACTGTCGGTATAACACTTTCATTTACCAGAGCACGTGAGCTAGAAGGTGTTGGAGCGTCGCGTGTCGGTTCAGCATTTCTTTATATCCTGATAGCCACTATTGGTATGAAAATGGATGTGACGATGATCTTAGATACGCCAGTTTATTTCGTCATTGGCGTTATTTGGATGGTGATTCATGCCGGCTTGATGTTGCTTGTCGCGAAGTTATTAAAAGCACCGCTGTTTTACATGGCTGTTGGCTCTCAAGCAAATGTTGGTGGTGCAGCCTCCGCGCCAATCGTGGCTAGTGCCTTCCATCCATCGTTGGCACCAGTTGGCGTATTGTTGGCAGTGTTGGGTTACACTGTGGGAACTTACATGGCCTGGTTGTGTGGTCAAATTTTACAAGCTGTCGGTTAATACCAAGTGAAAAAATGATTTGCTCTCTCAGCGAGAATTAACAGGCTTAGAGGCAAGGCGCTGAATGAAAAGAATGGTTATTCCCTTGTTGATTTCAGCAACGCAGCATATAAGCCTTTTAAACTCGCCCTTCGGGAGCTTGTCAGAGGCAAGATAACTGCGGCAGATTTACTCAATGTAGAACAACTATATTGTCACAAATCTTTCTTGTTCACTCACCTCTGACATAGCTCTGAGATGACTAAAGCATTATTTCACTTGGTATAAGCCGTAGCATACAAATATAAATGTAGGAATAATTATGAATAAGCAGCTTA
This sequence comes from Thalassotalea loyana, assembly GCF_030161435.1. Lineage (GTDB taxonomy): Bacteria > Pseudomonadota > Gammaproteobacteria > Enterobacterales > Alteromonadaceae > Thalassotalea_G > Thalassotalea_G loyana. The sequence goes on from NZ_BSSV01000007.1 coordinate 182,713, forward strand.
TTGAGCTTAATCAAATCGAAATTGCTAATGACAAACCATTTGTTTTATTTGGTGGAATGAATGTGCTTGAGTCGCGTGATTTGGCTATGAAAATTGCTGAAACATATAAGGAAACCACTGAAAAATTGGGTATTCCATATGTATTTAAAGCCTCATTCGATAAAGCCAACCGCTCGTCGGTACATTCATTTCGTGGCCCAGGAATGGAAGAAGGCTTAAAGATATTCGAAGAGATAAAATCTACTTTCGATGTGCCAATTATTACCGATGTTCATGAACCGCATCAAGCACAGCCGGTAGCAGATGTTGTTGATATTATTCAGTTACCTGCATTCTTAGCACGTCAAACAGATTTGGTTGTCGCAATGGCTAAAACAGATGCAATTATTAATGTTAAAAAGCCACAATTCCTTGCTGCTCATGAAATGAAGCATATCATTACTAAATTTGGTGAGGCAGATAACGACAAAGTTATCTTATGCGAACGCGGCAGTTGTTATGGTTACAACAACCTTGTTGTAGATATGTTAGCGATGGATGAAATGAAAACAATGGCACCAGTAATGTTTGATGCAACACATGCCTTACAACGACCTGGTGGCCGCTCAGATTCAGCAGATGGTCGACGTGCGCAAGCTGCCCAATTAGCGCGAAGTGGTATGGCGATAGGTATTGCTGGCTTATTTATTGAATCACACCCTGATCCGGATAATGCAAAGTGTGATGGGCCATGTGCATTACCGCTTGATAAATTAGAGCCGTACCTAGCGCAGATGAAAGCGATTGACGATTTAGTGAAGGGCTTTGAGCCATTGATAACCGAGTAATTTATCGGTTTTTAGATAAGAAAAAAGGTGCTTATAGCACCTTTTTTTATGCTTGAAATGATTATCAAGCAATAAGCGAGCATTGATTGGAGCTATTCTGCTGTTAAGCTACCAATTTGGCTTTGGATATCAGCTATTAACGCCGATTCTTGCGTTAATTTTCCTTCTTGCGACTCAATTTTGAATACTTGTTTAGCAAACAAGTTAATTTGCTCATTAACCAGCGTTAGGTTTGCTTTGATTTCAACGTGAGCTTGGTCTACAAGTTGTGCTTGATTAACAGGTGTTGCCTGTTCTAAAGTGGTTGCTTGTGCCATAGGGATAACAGCTAAGAGCGCGCTAGTTGTGATAAGTTTTTTTAAAAATGTCATGATTGTCATATCCAGAATAAAGTTAATAAATCTAATAGAACTCTAGGGCTTTATTCTTTGAATGAAAAAACGACTACCAACAATTTTTTCTTATTACCTTGCCTATATTCAACTTTATCAAGGTGAAAGAATGTCGCCCTCTATCTATGGTGTAAATTTTAGGCTTCTACTGGCAAAAGATAAAATGACAATTTATAATGCTAATCATTAGAAAAACTAATGAATAACATTTTTCAGTCTGTCTCAAATTAATATTTATTCATTAAAGAAGTTTAGTTATCCATTTGCTGATTTTTGAGGAGCAAAAATGGCAGCAAGATTACCTCCGTTAAATGCACTTAGAGCTTTTGAAGCTTCTGCTCGGCACCTAAGCTTTACAAGAGCTGCAGAGGAGCTGTTTGTTACCCAAGCGGCAATTAGCCATCAAATAAAAAGCTTAGAAGAGCATTTAGGCTTAAAATTATTTATGCGCAAAAATCGTGCATTACTTCTAAGTGAAGAAGGGCAGTCTTACTATCTTGATATAAAAGATATTTTCAATTCGTTACACGAAGCTACAGAAAAGTTACTTGCTCGAGGTGCAAAAGGTGCAATAACCGTAAGTTTGCAGCCGAGTTTTGCAATTCAATGGTTGGTACCTCGCCTCAATGATTTTAATGCGTTGCATCCAGATATTGACGTAAGGATCAAAGCGGTTGATCAACCCGACAATTCACTAACTGAAGACGTTGATATAGCGATTTACTACGGTAGAGGGCGTTGGTCAAACGTGCATGCTCAGCAGCTGCATACGGAATATCTCATTCCCGTATGCTCTCCTATGTTATTAGCAGGCAAAAAACCATTAAATTCAACGGGTGATTTGAGCCAACATATATTGCTCCATGATACTTCTAGGCGCGATTGGAAACGTTGGGTAAAGCAAGTCGGCGTGAAAGGGATCAATGTAAATCATGGACCTATATTTAGTCATTCGTCTATGGTGCTTCAGGCGGCCATTCATGGACAAGGCATTGCGCTTGCCAATAGTTTTCTGGCGAAGCCCGACTTAGATGCAGGTCGCTTGGTATCACCTTTTACCGATGTGCTTGTGAGCAAAGATGCTCATTATCTCGTCTATCGTGAACATCAATCTGAACTTGGTAAAATAGAGGCGTTTAATAATTGGATGCTGGAAACGGTTGAGCGTGAGCAAGAAGTCATTGTAGATGGGCACCTAACTGATGAATAGACTGCTAATTAATGAATCGAGTAAAGCTATTGCCACGTTTGTCTTTGCTCACGGTGCGGGTGCAGGGATGTCACATACTTTTATGGAAAACATGACCTCAAAGTTGAATAGGTTAGGTATTAATACCGTTAGATTTGATTTTCCTTACATGGCTAAACGTGCGGTTGATGGTAAGAAGTACCCACCAAATAAGATGCCGATACTTATAGAAGCTTATAAAGAGGTAGTAGAAAACCTCTCATCGACATTGCCAGTATTTATTGGGGGCAAATCTATGGGATCACGTGTTGCCATGACGCTCTTATCAGAACACAAATCAATGGCAGAGCAGGTGAAAGGAGCGATTTGTTTGGGGTATCCTTTTCACCCTCCTAAAAAGCCTGATAATCTTCGTTTGTCGCCCTTAACAGACAACAAAGTGCCAACACTAATTTGTCAAGGCGAACGTGATACCCTTGGCAATAAACGAGAGGTGTTGTCATATCAGCTTGATACAAATTACTCGGTAAAGTTTTTCCCTGATGGCGATCATGATTTCAAGCCGAGGGTGCGCTCTGGATTTACCCATGAAGAAAACCTGGATGAGGTAGCCATTGCGATTTTGGCCTTTGTTAAAGCCCAACTTGAATCGCACGGATGACAAATATGTATTTGTTAACGAGTTTTATGCGCCTATTGCCGATTATTATTGGCGTTAGCGGCGCTTTTTCTGTACTATTCGGCGCTTGGCTGGCCCATGCAGGAGATCACTTGTCTGCAGCCGAAACTGCGCGTGTTACAAGCGCACATTTATATCAATTTTTACATACTATTGTTCTACTCGTATTGTATTTGGGCTATCAATGCCAACAAAAACTTGTCGTAGCGTTAAGTGCATTGCTTTTAACGATAGGCATCATACTGTTTAGTGGAAGCTTGTATGTAAAAACATTTTCTTCCTATAGTGAGATAAGTGTCTTAGCGCCATGGGGCGGGATTTGCTTAGCGCTAGGTTGGTTTGTTTTATTATTTTTAGGTAAACGTAAATGACGTGTATTGTTTTATATTGTCGCCCGGGCTTTGAAAAAGAATGTGGTGCTGAAATTCAAGAAAAAGCAGCTTGGAATGAGGCTTTTGGCTATATAGAAATTTTAAAGAAGCAAGGGATAGTGCTTTATCATTTATACAATGCTGAAGATGGCGAGAAGTTGATTGAGAAATTACCGCTCAAACGCTTGATATTTGCTCGTCAATGGTTCTTGTCGTTAACAGACCGTATAGAGTTGCCAAGTACAAATCGTGTAGAAGCTATTGTTGAAGCATTAGGAACGGAATGGCAATACGTAGACCTGCGCATGGAAACAGCAGATACGAATGATGGAAAAGCACTTTCAAAGTTCTGTCGCAAGCTTGCTGTGCCATTGAGACAAGCATTAAGAAAAAATAAAATTATGACTGAGCAAGGGGATAATGACGGTGCTAATTTGCATGCATTATTTCTTTCAGGCCAAGAAGTTATCCTTGGGTATTCTTTAGGACATAATAGCTCACCGCACCACATGGGAATCCCTCGATTGAAATTTCCAAACCAAGCTCCAAGCCGTTCTACATTAAAACTTGATGAAGCATTTTTGTATTTTATCCCGAAAAAACAATGGGAAAGCCGTTTATGCTCTGGGCTCAAAGCGGTTGATTTAGGTGCGGCACCAGGCGGCTGGACTTATCAATTAGTACGACGTGGAATGATGGTTTCCGCGGTGGATAATGGTCCAATGGCGGAGTCGTTAATGGATACTGGTCAAGTTAAGCATTATATGGCCGATGGATTTAAATTTGTTCCGAGTAAATTAAATGTATATTGGCTAGTTTGCGACATGATCGAAAGTCCAAAGCGTGTTGCGAAGTTGATGGTTAAGTGGTTACTACACGGCTATTGTAAAGAAGCTATGTTTAACCTTAAATTACCGCCTAAGGGCCGCTATCAGGAAGTTGTTCAAGATATGCAACTAATAAAGGATGCCTTTAGTGACGCGGGTGTGCAGTATGAGCTATATGCAAAGCACTTGTATTATGATCGTGAAGAAGTCACGGTGCACGCAAGGCTATTAAGCCCTGCGCCATTAGCTAAAACTTAGTTTTAATACCCCATAAAAAAAACGGCTTATTGCCGTTTTTTTATTAATAAAATTAACCAATCGATTTACATGTAATTTGATTGCGTCCATTCGTTTTACTTTGATATAGCATTTCATCGGCTATTTTTGTCAGCTCGTTCAATGGTTTGTCAAACTGTTGGTTAACGTGACATAAGCCAATACTTATGGTGATTTGGAATAAATTACCATCATTGTTGAATATATTGCTTTCAATTGATTTTCTAAACGTTTCAAAACGGCGCGAAATCTTATCTTCTTCGCCATTGATAAAGACAATGTACTCTTCACCACCAAAACGCGCGATGATGTCGGTTTCTCTTTTAAAATGTTCGCGTAGCTGCTCGGCAAGAAAAATAATACACTTATCGCCTGTTAAGTGGCCGTGAACATCATTTACTTTCTTGAAGTGATCGATATCAAGCATGGCAACAGTACAAGGCAATTTTTCACGAGCCGACAACTGGTAGCTGTTTTTAGCAAGCTCCTCAAAGCTATTTCGATTGAGTAATCCTGTTAAGCCGTCAGATCGAGCTTTTAACTCTAACTCGAAATTTAAATGCTGTAACTGTTGTGTTTTTTCTTTAACTTCTTCCGCTAAGTGCTCTTGGTAATCTCGCTGAAGCGTATATGCTTGATTGAGCTTAGTAGAAAGAAATTCAAACTCAGCAGGGCTATCGGCAGGCAACTCAACGTTAAGATTAGGCTCTTTTTGGCTAAACTGTTCGATTAACTCCACTAAAGGGTTTGTCAATCGTTTTGAGACTATTCTAGCGAGAAATAGAAACAATAGAATAATGACAAATAGACTTAACAATACAACGTAAAAGTTACTTGTTATCAGGGAGGTTATAACATCGGATGATTGGAAGACATAAACCTTCCATCGACTATCATTGTCATTATGTTTGAAGAGATATTTTTTGCCTTGAATTACTATCTCAAATGGTTTTGCATTAGGCGCGCGCTCTACATTTATTGCTTCATTAAAACTTTCTAACATCCCTTCTTCAGGAAAGGATTGATAAATTGTCTTGCCGCTAGCATCTAAAATAAGAATAAACTCTTGGTTTTGCTCGCCTAAAATATCTTTTTCAAAATCGGCAAATTTTGGCAGATTTAATGAGCCTTCAGCGATCCCGGTAAATTGATTGTTGACAATAATAGGACTGCTAATCGCGATAATCATGTCTGAGCCAAATCCACGACCTTGAAAAACCTCTGATATATAGAGTTTTAATGTGTTTTTTGCTTCATTAAAATATGCTCTGTCAGTGACAAAGCGTTCTGACTCTGGCAACAATACATAGTTTTTATAGAAGCTTTGAGGTGCACCATGAACTACTTTGGCATTGTGATTTGCAATTAACATCGTGATAAAGCCAGGGTAGAGCGATTGGTAGTTTTCCAAAACTGACTGGCGCTCTTCAGTACTCAACGAATGAGCCAAAGTTTTGGCTAATGCGTCGACTGCTACTTGGTGTCGAACGACATACTGATCGATTAGTGTTTCAAGCTCATTTGCATGGTTGGATAACTTGGTCACTGTTGTCCCTTCAAAATGCATAACCGACTTTTGAGTAAGTGACAGGGCAATGATTAAACTGGGTAAGGTAATCGTGACCACAGATAAGCGAAAGACAAACATTGAAAGTGGTGGACGTGCGCGATGCTTACCACTGGATTTTCGCCATTGAGGTACAAAGTAATTTAACGCGACAGCAATGGTTGAGTACATTACACCATTTAATAACTGCTTACTTAATATCATGGCGTTAAATTCAGCTGGCACGTCAGCGAATAACAATATTGTGTAAGTTAACGGTAAGCCAATGACTAACCAATAGAGAATATCGGCATTTAAGAGCCACATGCGCCTTGTTAAAAGAATCGCGACAACAAAAAACTCTAAGTTTAGTGTTAAGAAAAAGAACTTATTACCTGTGAGATACCATAATGTGCCATTTGTAATCGCTGCGGCAATGACGGCGCTAGGAAAACCACGAGCAAGAAGACATAAGAAAACAAATGCTTGCCCTAAATGAAGTGTTAATTGTCCGTAGAGTTCGAATTTTAGATATACGTTAGTGAGGCACCCTAGAATGCCAAATAGGATTCCATAAAAATAAACTTTTGGATCTTTCAACGAGTTGATGGCTTTGTCTACGATTAACATTTACATATCAGTTGGTTACCTTATATATGTATAATATGTTTTTTTGAAAAAGAAAAATAGCTCGAATTTTTTTTATAAAAAAAGCCGGCATAGCCGGCTTTTTGAACAGATAAGACTGAATAATTATAATCGTTCGATTACTGCGTCTGTAAAGTCTGTAGTGCCGTGTTCGCCACCTAAGTCGCGAGTTGTTCGGTCACCTGATTCAATGACATCTTTAACAGCATTGCGAATCGCATCCGCTTTATCTGCCATACCTAAATATTCAAGCATTTGAATCGCAGCTAATATAACTGATGTAGGGTTTGCTAAGTTTTTACCAGCGATATCAGGCGCACTACCGTGAACTGCTTCAAAAATTGCACAGTCTTTACCAATGTTTGCGCCAGGTGCCATACCTAAACCACCAACTAAACCTGCACATAAATCAGATAAAATATCACCGAATAGGTTAGTTGTTACGATAACGTCAAATTGCTCAGGGTTCATTACTAACTGCATACAACAGTTATCAACGATCATCTCGCTAGATTCGATGTCAGGGTAACGCTCACCAACTTCACGCGCTACTTTTAAGAAAAGTCCTGATGTTGACTTTAAGATATTTGCTTTGTGAACAGCCGTAACTTTTTTACGACCTTCTTTGCGTGCTGTTTCGTATGCGAATTCGACAATGCGTTCAGCGCCTTCACGAGTAATTAAGCTCATCGCTTCAGCTTGAGCGCCATCTTCAGTCACTGTCTGGCCTAAACCAGAGTACATTCCTTGCGTGTTCTCACGAATGGTGATGATGTCGATATTTTCGTATCGTGCTTTTGTGCCTTTAAACGAAAGTACCGGTCGAACATTTGCATATAGTTGGAATTGCTTGCGAAGTGTTACGTTAATTGATGTAAAACCTTCTCCAACAGGAGTTGTTAAAGGACCTTTCAAGGTGATTTTGTTCTTTTCAATTAATTTCAGAGTTTCTTCAGGAACAAGTTCACCATGTTTTTCAAGTGCAGTTAAACCTGCATCAGCAAATTCATACTCAAAATCACAACCTGCTTTATCAAGAACTTTTAGAGTTGCATCAATAATACTTGGACCGATGCCGTCACCTGGGATGACTGTGATAGTTTGTTTAGCCATTGTTTTACCTTTATTTGCTGTTACGCAATTATGCTAGAAGAACGTGTAATGGTGTGTTATTTATCAATTGAAACAATGTGTTAGCCATCTTGGTGTTACACTAAAGATGAGCACGTAAAATACTTTTTTACTCGTTTCATTGGTCTAACCACTACATTTGCGGTGCTTTATATCATGCATAAGCACTGTAAGCTAGTGTGAAATTTTTCATGCTAACTTACAGGTGTTTGTTATTTACAGGTAAAGTATAGAGGCTTAAAAGCAATTGACTAATTTTTTCACGTGATGTTGGTGATAGCCAAATGTCAGTCGACTGATGGGTAGGAGTTGTGCGCGTTATAGTTTCTCAAACATTTCATAGGCACTCTTACCTATGCCAGTGAGAACACCGTCTTTAAATAGTAACGCAGTGCATTCTTCAATTGTTGTTATGCCATCTGATTTAACATGATGCGTGCGGTAAAACATGACCTGGTAGTTACCTGAATCTCGCTTTTTAGCTTCAGTAATATCAGGGCTTCCTAAATCTGTTAACGCTTGGTCAAATGAAAATTGTTCAAGTTGCAATTTGCCGATGTACTGACGATTGAATTCTTCTCGGTCTTCCCATTTCATATTGGTTGGGTTGTCATCATAAAATGCAACGACAAGAGCAACAAAGATACCGTATGAAATTAACGCTAAGGCGATTAGTGAGACGACTTTTTTATTCATTATTACAGGAAAATTTAATTAAAACTAAAGTTCTAGGATAGCGGCTGATAATGACAATGAAAAGCTTTTTTAATGGTTATTCGACAGGCTGTTGTGACAAACGGATATCTTTGAGGTTAAAACCTAATGGTATGTCTTGTTTTAAGGTTAGTAGCTGGCGGCTTAGATGCATTTGTGATTGATTTTCATCAAGTTTCTTTCTTACAGCAGGTTTAATATGTTCTGCATTTTTTATCGCTGCGAGCGAACCATGTTCATCTAACAGTTGTGCAGCAGTAACTTGTCCTATGCCTGCTACACCAGGAATTTTATTGGTTGTATCGCCTGTTAGCGTCCATAAATCGAGTAGTTTATCTGGACCAACAGAGAATTTCTGTTTGACATAATCAGCGTCTAAATATCGTCGATTAAAGTAATCGTACACTTGGATATTGTCATTAAGCAAAGTTAAAAACGCTTTATCTGTTGAAACAATAGTGACACGTTGATTACGCAATGCGACCTTTATCGACAGTGTTGCAATGACGTCGTCTGCTTCATCTTCGTCTGGAATCAACGAATCAACTCCAAGGTCAAGAAAGACATCTTGGATGTCATTCATCTTGTTAGCTAAATGCTCGGGCATCTTGGCTCTACCCTTTTTATAGTCAGGGTAGAGTGCATATCGAAAACATGGCGCTTCGCTGTCAAAAACGGCCAATGCATGGGTTGGTTCAAGTTGGGAGATGATATTCTGTAGCGCTTGAGCGCAAGCTTGCACAGTATTGTGCAAAACTTGCTGTTGAGTGTTTTCTGCTAATTCTCCATTAAACAAGAACGGTCGTTCCTGTACTGCATAAATTCTTCGAATTAGGTTTAAAGCATCAATTAAGACAACATGCGCTGACACTCATTATTCTCCTACAATTTTGTAGCACGGTGTATAGACTGTACCCGGTAGCTTCATACGTGATTGTTCTACAAAGGACTGTAACAGCTTGTCGACCCGATGCATAATTTCTTTTTGTCCTGAAATGTTAAAAGGCCCATGTTCTCGGATTGCCTTGATCCCTTCGGCTTTAACATTACCAGCAACAATCCCAGAAAAAACACGGCGTAGGTTCGCTGCTAATGCTTGTGTTGGTAGACTGTGATCAATGACCAAATCAGACATGTTTTTATGCGTTGGTTCGAATGGGTATTGAAATTCATCGTCTATGTGAAGCGACCAATTAAAGTGAAAGCCGTCACCGGTTTTACTTCTATATTGCATGACTTCTTCAAGCCCTTTATTGAGCGATTGGGCTACAGCTTTTGGATCATCAACGATTATTTGATACAAGGATTGGGCTTCTTGTCCTAAAGTTGCACCAATAAATGCATCTATTTCTTCAAAGTAGGCTTTACTTTCTGCCGGACCTGTCAGGATTATTGGCAGTCGTTGAGCAGCATTTTGCGGATGCAGCAAAATACCTAGAATATAAAGTAACTCTTCCGCTGTACCAGCACCTCCAGGAAAGATAATGATGCCATGTGATAGTCGAACAAAGCCTTCTAAGCGTTTTTCAATATCAGGCATGATGACCAACTCATTCACTATAGGGTTAGGTGGTTCAGCCGCGATAATACTCGGTTCTGTTAGACCGATATATCGACCGCTATTTAATCGCTGTTTAGCATGACCAATATTGGCACCCTTCATAGGGCCTTTCATCGCACCGGGTCCACACCCAGTACAAATATTGAATTTTCTCAACCCTAACTCATAGCCTACCATCTTGGTGTATTTGTATTCGTTGAGATTAATAGAATGACCGCCCCAGCAAGTAATCAAATTGGCATCTGTATCTGGTTTGATCGCTTTTGCATTGCGTAGAATGTCAAAAACGATGTGCGTGTTTTTATCGCTTGGTGAAATTTTAGGAAGTGATACATTAACGTAGCGGAAATTTGTGTAGAGAATATCGCGCAACACCGCGCTTAAATGTTCTTTAATACCCTTGATTATTTTACCGTCAACGAATGCGTCCTCTGGTGGATTGTGCAATGCTATTTTGATTCCACGCTCTCTTCTAATTACGTCGATTGCGAAATCTTGGTACTTGTCGAAAATCTCTTCGGCGTTATCGGTATTGCTTCCCGCATTTAAAACGGCCAATGAGCAATTTTTATATAGCTCATATAAACTAGCGTCAGTTTGTTTTTGTAACAACTGAATCTCTAGGTGGGACAGTAGGCGCATACTGCCTACTGGGTTGACTTGAACATGCATAAACTACTCCTTATTCGACAATCTAGACGATGAGAGTTTTACGGTGCTTTACTCGTCGTAGATTACTTTATTTTTTCCTGTTGTTTTGGCTTGGTACATGGCTTTATCTGCTCGTTCAAAGCTGATAAAAACATTGTCTTCCGGTTTGACATGGGTTGCACCAACAGAAACGGTAATACTGACTTTTTTGTTTCTGAATTTGAAAGGTAAACGTGCTATTTTTGTGCGGACAACATCTAGCTCACTCAAGAGTTTATTTTTGTCTACATTTTTGTAAATTAATACAAACTCTTCACCACCATAGCGTGCCGCGAAAACACCTTTGGATATACTTGCTTGTAAAGTTTTTGCAATGACTTGCAGCGTTTTGTCGCCGGCTGTATGACCAAAGGTATCATTAATATTCTTAAAGTTATCAAGATCCATGACGACTATCGCAGTTTGGTCGCCTGTTTTGTTGCTATTGGCAATTGCTTTTGCCATCGCATCATCAAAAGCAGCACGGTTACCTAATTTAGTTAGTGGATCCGTGAAGTTTTTCTGAATTTGTTTCTGCAATTTACGTTCGAATGTTTTACTCTCAGCGTCCAGCTTTTTAACTTTTGCTTCCATCGCTTTGAGCTTTTTTTCTAATCGCTGATGGCTGTCTTGTTCAACATCGACTTTTTTCTCAATAATGTTAGCGATAGATAACAGTTTATTACTTATCTCATCTTTAACTTGATTGAGTGTTTCTGACACATCGACTGATTTCGATATTTCATCAAGTTTATTGTTCAGCGCAGTGTTTAATTCATGATGCTTTTGCAAGTTCACATCATTTTCCACTAACGTTGAGCTAACAGCTTTTTGAACGGTTGTTAATGTCGTACTCAAAGAGGAGAGGAATGTCTTTGCTGTGTCTCGTTCCTCTTTAAGATCAGAGGCAATTAATGAAAATGCATTAACAATAGAGTTGATGATTTCATCGGTATTGTCACTGTTATTTATTTGCTCTTTTAATTGACTTAATTGTTGCTGGTAACGCGCTGATAGCGACAACTTGTTGATCGACTCAATGACTTTTTCAAGTAACTCTTGATCTATTGTTGCTGGTTGTTGGCTCGATGGTTTGTTTGCATTTAATAAACCATGAGTTGGCATTGCCTCTTTTGCCGTCAATGCTTGGGTATAAAGTTCAAGTAACTCACTCAAGACAGGCATGTATTGAATCAAGGTGTCTTTGCCATCACCCGTTTCATTAATTAATTCACGCAATTGGCGGCGCGTTTGCGGCGGCAAGCCTTTAGATTTTTGTAGCGCGGTGCTTGCTTCACTAAATTTCTCTTGAACTAACCGAATATTAATTTCGTTTTTTGTCGATTGCTGCTTTAACAACACCGAAATAGTGTTAATGTGCTCTTCAATAACCTCTATTGGTTCAGATTCTTTGATGAGAGATCGAAAGTTAGCTAGCTTATTGTCTAGCTCAAGATCCATGCCCTTACAAACACGAGATAATTTATCAATAAATTGTAGAAATAAAGAGGACTGAGACTTCAGATCTTCTTCAAGTGCTGCGCGCGAGCTAATTGCACTGTCTAATCTTTCTTGAAGTCTTTTTAGTTGTCCAGCTTCAACTGCTTCTGAATTCATAAAGAGAGATGTTCCTTTACCTGAAGATAATTGTACTTTTTATAAATAATGAATCACGCACGTGTTTTCTGCTCGTCCTAGCACATTAAGACGACGTTACGCGAATTGCAATATCCTTTATAGCCATAGTATACGCCAAATTTCGTATTTGTTGGGTAAAAAATGCTAAATAAATAAAACAGTTAAATAATATTAACGAGACCCGTAAATTCCACGACGTTTTGGTTTATTATACCAAAACCAAACAATTACGATGTATAGTATATGACCCGATTATTACAATTTCCTTCCCAAGCATTCAAAAAGCAAATATCAGCGCTCACCGTTGCGATGAGTTTAGGGTTTTCAAGCGCCTCTCAAGCTGATGTTTTGGTGGACATCAATATTGATAAACCTGAACATCATTTATCTCGCATTACATTGACTTTTGAGCCAACAACTAATGACGAAATGGTTTTAAAACTCCCTGTTTGGCGAACCGGCCGTTACGAGATTCTTAATATTGCTAACGGGGTGAGGGATTTTACTGCGACTAATGCGCAAGGCGAACCTTTAACCTGGCACAAAACGGCAAAAGATACGTGGGTTATTGAGAGCGCTAGCAAAGGCGTTACGGTGAGTTATCAGCTGTATGCTAATCAATTAGGTAAACGCACACGACATATAGACGATAGCCATGCGTTTTTAGATGCATCTGCCGTTGTCATGTATTCAGAGGAGTCAAGGACAGACAGGCATATTATCAATATGCAGGTACCTAAGGGCTGGAAAAGCATATCAGGTTTAGCATTTGGCGAACATGAACAGCAATTCATTGCACCAAACTATGACGTATTTGTCGACTCACCAATTGAAACGGGAATTCTTAAACACCACGAGTTCAAGGTAGATGGCCGAGATTATGAATTGGCAATTTGGGGGGAGGGGAATTATGTTGAAAAAGATATGGTTCGAGACCTAAAAAAACTCGTGAAAACCGGTAATGTAATTTGGCCTGACTACCCGTACGAAAGATACGTATTTATGGTACATGCGACAAGCGGTGTTCGTGGTGCTACAGAGCATTTAAACTCAACTATTATCCAGCGCAATCGCTACTCATTTAACAAACGGGAAGATTATTTAAGTTTCTTGTCTACCGCTTCACATGAATTTGTTCATACGTGGAATGTAAAGCAGTACCGTCCTGAAGGTCTAGTACCCTATGACTATCAACATGAAAACTATTCAAATTTACTGTGGTTATCTGAAGGTTCTACAAGTTATTTTCAAAATCAATTGTTAGTACGAGCTGATATCATGACAGCGCAGGAGTTTCTGACAGATCTTGCTAAGCGTGTAAATGGTTATTTGAGAAAGCCTGGCAGGGATAGTCAAAGTATTGCTCACGCCAGTTTTGACAAGTGGATAGATCAAGGTGGTGATTACGGTAAAAACCATAGCGTAAACATATACTCTGAAGGGTACTTGACGTCTTGGCTGTTAGATTTTGCGCTAATTGAAGATACCGGTATGAAAAAGAGTTATCGAGACGTGCACAGCGCGCTTTACCAAGATTTTCGCTTACCGAAAAGCTTTAATGATCAAGATGTCCTTAATATATTGGAAAATATCACAGGCGAATCTTATGCGTCTTGGTGGCAACAGAATGTAGAAGGAACACCAGAACCAGATTTTGACAAACTGTTAAAGAAGGCTGGCCTGAAAATTACCTACGGCAATGACAAACGCAGTAACGCTTGGACAGGTATTGCCACAAAGGCAGTACAAAGTGGATTGAAAATTACAGCGGTCGAAAAGAATAGCCCTGCTTGGCAGGCTGGTTTCACGCTTGATGATATTATAATAGCAATTGATGGTTTACGAATGGCAGATACATCATTGACTAAACGCTTAAAAAACTTTCAACCAGAGCAAGAAGTTGAAATAAGTTTCTTTAGACGCGATCAACTGATGCACAAAACGATTAAACTTGGTGCTTTACCTAATGGTATATTGAAAATTGTACCGGTGAGTAAACCATCAAAACGTCAAAAGAAATTCTTTAAAACGTGGACAGGGATCGCATTACCTAAAGCCTAAGGTTAATGTTACCTTGCGTCATTATTGACGCAAGGTTCTACCATTGGGCGCTGATTCGTTTTGTGAGCTTCTAAATGGATTGATGTCTAAGCCACCTCTGCGCGTATATCTAGCATAAACACTTAACGTGTCGAAACTGCCGAATTTTTGTAAATCACAATAAATTCGCTCAACACATTGCTCGTGAAATTCATTATGCTGACGAAATGAGATTAAGTAAGCCAGTAACGCTTGTTGATTAATTTTTTTGCCTTGATAGCTAATGTATACACTTGCCCAATCTGGTTGGTTGGTGATTAAACAGTTTGATTTCAGCAAATGACTCACTAAAACTTCTTCTACCTGTTCAGTCTCGCCTGCGTGCACGTTATTCAAGATAGAATCATCAAACTGGTAATCGTCGACTGAAATATCGTGTTCGTCGATTGATGTCGCTTCTATATGGTTAATTTCTAAAGCAGGGCAGTCGTCTACTGCGAATAGTTTAACTGTCACTGGCGCTTTAGCGGTATTCGATAAATCACTGGTTAAACGCTCAAGAACATCTTCACGCGATTTAAATCGACTTTGGTTGAAGCTATTGAGATATAGTTTAAATGATTTAGATTCGACAATATTTTCACTTGTCGCAGGCACTCTGAATTCGGCAACTGCAACGATGGGTTTGCCTTTATCATTTAACCAAGATAACTCGTAACCATACCAAACATCTTCTCCGTGAAAAGGTAGGTTTTGATTTGTTAAGTTTAATTGCTCACGGTTTAAACTTCTTGGTACACCTTGCAGTAAATTTGAGTTATATTCACTGGCATAATCGGTTGTTTTCCCAAGTGTTAGACCCTCAAGCGCCTTGGCGTTTTGGTAATTGGTCATCACAATCTTCATATCTATTAACTGAATCAAATATTTTAAAGGATCTTTAATGTCGATGAAATCACCTAATTCGTTATTTGAGCCAATCATGGGGTTTGCTAATGACTTTATTACGTTATGTGAGCAGGTTTATGGTCACAAACCTTACATAGAAAAAGATGATGAATGGCCGTCGCCATGCATTTGTGGTGAAAGAGATAGTGAAAATGATTATTGGCAACCTGCTCCAATTAAGGATTCACTGACCTTTGCTAATGTAGAAGAAGCACTTGGCGTAAAGTTACATCCGAGCGTTGTTGAATATTTTACAAGTATTTATTCTGAACCTGTGCCAGCCAAAACTGAAGACGGGTTACTTGAGTTATTGTTTGCTTGGAATATCGATGATTTTGATCGTTTGCAACGAAATATTATTGGGCATGTATTGATGAAGCAAAAATTAAAACAGCCTGTAACTATCTTTTTTGCTGTAACTGATGTTGACGATATTATCTTATCTGTTGATAACGAATCAGGTGAAGTATGGGCTGAAAAAGTGGGGAAAAAGCCACACAAAAAAATTGCTTCTAGTATGGCGGAGTTTCTTGAAAATATAGAAAACTATGTAGCTGAGCCTCAATAGGCTCAGTAATTACTTCTCTAATTTTTGTTCTAAACGCAATATATGTCCTTTTAATTCGATTATCTCTTCAATAAGCGGTGTTATAGCATCGGATACCGCTTTTTCTATTTGCGCTGATAGGTCGGTATTAGCTGCTTTATTCTTTGACTTTATATCGCTATTTTTCGCACTTTTTGGCGCAATATAATCGCTTTGGTGTTGCCAGGTTTTCAGTGTAGAAATGATGAGTGGCAACGGTGTATTTTGAGTTAGCCTTGCTTTAACGAGCGCCACAGTTGGCTTTTTTCCTTGGTTTGCAAGGACGTTAGCAGTGATGATAATTTCTTCAATGTTGGTCATATTGATAATAAATTCATTTAATAATTCATTACATTTTAGCGAAATTGACTATCGTTTTCATCAGGTTATTTAGGTTTTTAAAATAAAATCCTTGTTTTTCAGTGGCTTGTCAACTTGGTCAGCGAATTGCTAATTCAAGCTATCGGAAATGATAAGAAAAATTTAAAGAGGATATTATGAAAAAGTCACTTTTAACGCTTGCGCTTGTTACACCATTGGTTATGGGCCTTTCTGCTTGTTCAATCAATATTGGCGATGATGACTATGATCGTTACCATACATCAAATAACAGTTCTGAGTACAACAACAGACAGGAAATCTCAAAGCTGCGAATTGATACGCCATATGTTGAAGTCGTGAACCGAATGGGTGTTGCAGAATTTAATGAAACCTATGAAAAAAATGGTGAAACGATTCAAGTGCTGTACTACCGAACTCAACGTAAACATAGCGACGGTATGACTACAAAAGATGAGTGTACTCCACTTATTTTTAAAGGTGGTTTATTAAAAAGCTGGGGCGATATTGCACTCGGCCAAATCTAATCTTCAATAGGATGGTTAAGCGCTATCTCAACCTAGCGCTTAACCCATCGACAACTTCTGTCCAATCAGAATCTTCAGCGAGAGCCTCTTGTAAAAAGGCTGCTTGTGATGCGTTCCAAATACTCGCTTTTTCAACAGGGATATTTGGAGCTAACCCTTTGTGTTGTTCAATAAATCGTTCAATTTCTTTGTCACTGTTAGCTAAGCCCAATTGGGCAAACAGACAGGCTAATGTATGAGATGAGCGGTCCATAATGATCTCCTTAATACATAACCCAAGTATAGTGTTAAAAAGAGTTATTCGTTAAATACGTTTGACCAAAAAACAAACAAGCCTTAAGGTTGTAAAATAAAAAATATAAAAACAACAGTGTTGGAGGGAGTGTCAATGAGTAGTGAAGCCGTTGTCCAAGAGAAACCTGAAATTAGAGCCGAGTATTTAAGCGCGGAAGATCTTAAAATCGCAGCATCTCTTTTATATCAGGCCTATCATGACGATCCATTATTTCTGGAAATCTTTAATGGTGAGAAAGATGACTACGAGCAAAGGTTGCGAGCAGCAATAAGAGAAGAACTTGCAGCATTCTGGCAATCGAACCAGCCTATTATTGGGCTCTATTTAGGAGAAGCAATGGTCGGTGTCGCTTGTCTTAATAGCCCTGATCAAACCATTGAGTCCGAACGCTTCTGGCACTGGCGATTAAAAATGTTGCTGGGTGCAGGGTACTTAAGTACCAAGCAAATGATTGAAAAAGAGAAAACAATCATGGCTGCGGTACCCATGAAACATTTCCATATGTTATCTTTTATCGCTATTCACCCTCTACATCAACACCATGGTTTTGGCCATTATCTAATGGCGGCAGTAGATACGATTTTGCAAGAGCATTCGTTAAGCGAAGGCGTCGCGGTATTTGCGACGATGCAAAAGTATCGCGAGTTTTTTAACGATGTGAACTATGAAGTTGTTGAGGAATTGTCTTTCGGCAAAGTAGATGGTGCATTAATGGTCCACTATAGACATTCATAGGAGTCGTTGTATGTCTGAAAAAAAATACCAATCTTTTGCCGAATTTTATCCTTTCTATTTATCTCAACATAAAAATAGAGTGTGTCGGTCGTTACATTATTTGGGTAGCGCCATTGGTCTGTACTGTTTGTCATTATGTATTCAAACGGGTGAATGGCTATATCTCGTCTATGGCCTTGGGGCCGGGTATGGTTGTGCCTGGATAGGCCATTTCTTTTTTGAGAAAAATAAGCCAGCCACATTCCAACACCCTTGGTACAGCTTTATTGGCGACTGGCGTATGCTATGGGATTTTATTACCGGTAAATTACGTTAACGTTACGTTAGCCATTTACGCTCGGCGAATATTTGTACTTCGCTTCTTAATAGGTTATGTTTATTTTGCTCGGGACGTTAACATGTTGTTAATTTAGGTTTTGTTAACTTCTCAATATGAATGATTAAAGGATTAATGCTATGAAAAAATTTTTTACAGCAATTGCAATGGTTGGCGCATTTTTAACTGCACCAACTGTATCAGCAGAACAAATTGAAGCATGTCAAACTGATGAGTGTGTTGAATACTTTAAACAGTTTAAAAAAGGGGCTAAGCGCGGTCACCTGCAGGCTTATGCGACCTTAGGTCAATTTTATTATGTCGGTTACGGCACAGAAAAAGACGAAGACAAAGCGTTAAAGTATTTAAGAAAAGCCGCTAAGAAGGGCGAGCAATCTTCGATGTATTTAGTGGGCGCTATTTCACTAATTAGCGAAGAAAATAAAGATTTGAAAAAGGCCGTTAAATACCTAGAGAAAGTTGCGAAATCAAACTACAAAGATTCTAACTTTTTATTAGGTACTTTGTACGTAAATGATAAGTACTTAAAACGTGATTTTGAAAAAGCTGATTTTTATTTAGCTAAAGCATACAAGCAACGCGACCCTCGCATGCCAGAGTTATTAACCTCTGTTGCTGATGATTTAGAAAAGCACAAAACAAGCTTCCCTTTGCTTACAAAGCAAATGAATAAGAAGCCAATGAAAAAAGCTGCAGACTCAACATTTGAGTGGCCAAAAACGAATATGGAAGTGATTACGATTAACTCACCACCATTAGCTACACGTTTTGATGAGCAAATTGTTACGTTCAAGAAAAGAAAGAAAACAACAGGCTCTAAATTCCAAGGTCAAACATGTGATGAGCAAGTAGGTTGTTACCAAACGCGATTAAATGGTCAAGCCATTGATACGTTCTTCAACGTAACTTCTGCTTACTCATACTCTAACTAGACTAGTTTCACTAGGATATAAAAAAGCCAGCAGATAGCTGGCTTTTTTGTTTTTAACGTCCGCCGTTGATGATCAGCTACATACCCGATAGCTGATCTACGGTTGCTGTGCAGCTCTCGGCAAAAATGTCGAGGAAATACTGCACTTCCGGTAATTGTTGTTTAATTTTTTCTAGTTTGTTGTCCAAGTTGACTTTGACATGAGCAAACTCTTGATTGCCAAAATGCAGTTCGTCGAGTGTTTTCAAATATGCTGAGAGTAAGTCAGCAGCTTTAATAAGCTGTTTGTATTCTGCATCAACATTATCTTGGATAATTAATGCATTGTAGATGTCTCGAAAGTCTTCAGGTAACGAGTCGATGCATTCTTGCTCTGCTAACTTTTCTAAACGTTTAAATTCGCGAGTAATCTCAGGATTATGATATTTGGTATTGTGATTAATATCTTGGTGTCGAGCTTCGCTACACTCATGGAACAGTGCTAAGGTAGAAGCTCTATCAGCATTGAGAGTTCCATTGAATTTAGTGTTTCTGATGACCGCTAATAAGTGGGCGATAACGGCCACTAGATGTGAATGTTCGGCTACGTTTTCTGGTTTGATACAATGCATAAGTGCCCACCGTTTGATGAGCGGCATGCGATATATCCAAGCGATAAAATTACTCTGTTTCATTGTCGTCACCTTGACGATATGTTTTGAAAAAATGAGCTAGGCGTTCAATAGCTGGGATTAATTCGTCTTCATGAGGCAAGAACACTAGCCTGAAATAATTTGCTTCATCGATGTTAAAGCCACGACCATGAACCAAGAGAATTTTCTCTTGCGTTAAAATGTCTAACACCATTTGTTCATCATTGGTGATATTGAATTTCTCTTTATCTACCTTTACAAATAAGTATAGAGCGCCCATTGCTTTTTCACAGGATAAACCTTCAATTGCATTAATCCCTTCGTAGGCGATATCTCTTTGTTTCTTCAACCTACCGCCTTCATTTATCAGCTCATTTATGCTTTGGTAACCACCTAATGCTGTTTGTATTGCATGTTGAGAGGGGACATTGGCACAAAGTCTCATCGAAGCGAGCATATTAAGCCCTTCTATATAACCTTTCGCGTGGTGTTTCGGTCCAGTAATGACCATCCATCCCGCTCTAAAGCCAGCGATTCGATAGTTTTTTGAAAGCCCACCCATGGTAATAATAAGCACATCTTCAGCCAGGCGAGCGGTAGGGGTATGAACCGCACCATCATATAAGATCTTATCGTAGATTTCGTCACTAAAGACGATTAGTTGGTGCTCACGAGCAATCGCTATAATCTCTTCCAATACTTCTTTTGAATACACTGCACCTGTTGGGTTGTTCGGGTTGATTAATACGATGGCCTTAGTCTTTTCTGTGATCTTCGATTTCATATCGTCGATACTCGGAAACCAGTGGTTTTCTTCTTCACAGCGGTAATGAACTGGTGAGCCACCAGATAGGGAAACAGCGGCAGTCCATAATGGATAATCGGGTGCAGGAATCAAAACTTCGTCATCGTTATTTAGCAAACCCTGCATCGCCATAACAATGAGTTCGCTTACACCGTTTCCGATAAAAATATCGTCAACTTCTACGTTTAAGATGCCTTGCTGCTGAAAATATTGCATCACCGCAACACGAGCCGAGTAAATACCTTTAGAGTCGCTATAACCTTGTGCGGTTGGTAGCTGACGAATAACGTCTTTTAAAATATCGTCGGGTGCTTCAAAGCCAAATGGGGCAGGGTTACCAATATTGAGCTTCAGTATTTTGTGGCCTTCTTCTTCTAAACGCTTGGCTTCTTGGGCAATTTGACCTCGAATGTCGTAACAAACATTGTCAAGTTTTAAAGATTTTTCAATATTTTTCATATCTATGCCCAGGAAAGTGTATTAGTGAGTGTGGTTACTCGCATTGTTACGAAAAAAAAACTATTTTGAAATAGTTACTTGCACTTTTTTAATAGCATTTTGATGTAAAACACCTAATGTAGTTATTAAGTAAGCTAAATCGAGAGTTAATTATGCCATTACCTTTACTGTGGTTAGGTGCGGCTGCTGTTTCTGCGTTAGCGATAAAGTCAGCTGCAGATGATCGCAAAAAAGCCTATCAAGATCGTCGACTTAAAACCGGTGTAGATCGGTACTCTGGTGAACATGGAAGTGCAGTCGGTATTTACCCGACGGATTTATTCCATAGTGAGGTTGTTGTTGAGCCTGAAATAGGCAGCGTGGTTTGCTGTGGGATCGGTGGTTTATTTGAGCATACGGGGATATGGGTAGGTGACAATACCATCGTTGAGCTTGATGGTAATGGTCTTATCAAACCAATTTCAGCAAGGCGTTTCTTAGGTAATCGCAGTGGTGATAATATTTTTGTTGCCTGTGATTCAAACGCAACACCTTTAGCTTTGCCCGAGATCGCTCACAAAGCATTAGATCAAATTTATCAATATGAAGACTACCACCTGATTGAAAATAACTGTCATCAATTTATCTGGCACTTGTTTGATGAGCTGAAAACACCGATTACAAGCTTTAGTTCACTCAATGAAAATCTGGCGAAATATTACGATAGGGTAATTTATTGGGACTTAGCCAAAATAGATGATTTGAGATATTAGCAGCGAGAAGATGCACAAACAAAAACACCGCCAACTGGCGGTGTTTCTTTTTAACTATTGATGTCGTTATTTGAACAGCTCAAGTACGCTATCAATCGCGACAAGTGATTTTTCACCTGTGATGCGATCTTTTAGTTCAACTTCTTGGTTATCAAGGTTGCGTTCACCAACAACAAGTAGTTTTGGTGTGCCCATCAACTCATGATCGTTAAACATCACACCTGGGCGCTCTTTTCTGTCGTCAAAGATAACTTCAATACCAGCTTGTTGTAATTGAGCGTATAGTTTCTCAGCTGTTTCTTGAACGCGTGCTGATTTATGCATGTTCATAGGCACGATCGCCACTTGGTATGGTGCAATGGCTGCTGGCCACTTAATACCGTATTTATCGTGGTTTTGCTCAATTGCTGCTGCGACAATACGAGATACACCAATACCGTAACAACCCATGGTTAAGGTTTGGTTTTTACCCGACTCCGTTAACACGCCACAATTCATTGCCTCAGCGTATTTTTGACCAAGCTGGAAGATATGACCCACTTCGATACCACGTTTAATTTCAATTTTACCTTTACCACATGGACTTGGATCGCCAGCTACTACGTTACGTAAATCGGCAACTTCGTAGTTTTGCGCGTCGCGATCCCAGTTTGCACCAGTAAAGTGGAAACCGTCTTCATTCGCACCACAAACAAAATCAGCTAGATGTGCTGCACTGCGGTCAGCGATGACGCGGATGTTAAGGTTAACAGGGCCAATTGAACCCGCATTAGCACCAGTTGCTGCAACAAGCTCTTCATCTGATGCGAATGTTAATGGTGATGCAACACCTTCAAGCTTTTCTGCTTTTAATTCGTTTAGCTCGTGATCGCCACGTAGCACTAAAGCGATAACTGGTGCTTTTTCACCTTCTTGTGCTTCACCAAGTACCAATAAAGTTTTAACGGTTGTTGTAGCATCAATGTTTAAGAAGTTAGCTACTGCTTCGATAGTTTTTGCGTCTGGCGTTGCGACTTTTTCTAATGACGCACTTGGTGCTGGGCGCTCACCAGCAGGCGCTAATGCTTCAGCCTTTTCAATGTTTGCCGCGTAATCGCTTTCATCGCTAAATGCGATATCGTCTTCACCTGAATCAGCCAACACGTGGAATTCGTGTGAACCTTCACCACCAATTGAGCCATTGTCAGCAATTACTGGACGGAAATCTAAACCCAAACGTTCGAAAATACGGCAGTACGCGTCGAACATCACTTGGTAAGTTTCTTTCAAGCATTCATCTGTTGTATGAAATGAGTAAGCATCTTTCATTAAGAACTCACGACCACGCATTACACCGAAACGAGGACGAATTTCGTCACGGAACTTGGTTTGAATTTGGAATAAGTTCATTGGTAATTGCTTGTAGCTACTAATTTCGTTGCTTACAAGCTTGGTGATAACTTCTTCGTGCGTTGGGCCTAAAACAAATGGGCGTTGATGGCGGTCATTTAAGCGCAGTAATTCAGGGCCGTAGTCGTCCCAGCGACCTGACTCTTCCCATAAATCTGAAGGTTGAACCATTGGCATCAATACTTCAATTGAACCCGCACGTTCCATTTCTTCACGTACGATGTTTTCTACTTTCTTTAGCACTTTTAAACCAGTGGGTAACCACGTATACAAACCTGAAGCTAGGTGGCGAATTAAACCCGCACGTAGCATTAATTGGTGGCTAACAACTTCAGCGTGAGCTGGGGTTTCTTTTAACGTAGAAAGTAAGTATTGACTAGTACGCATTTAAAATTATGTCCATGTCGGATGATTCAAAAATAAAGTGGCTTATTCTAACAGGGCGTTTATCGTGGCAAAAGGGCTAACGCGATAAAAATTCGTAATTACCGTGATTGATAAACATTGATAGTATTTAATACCGCTTGATTTTCACCCATTCCACCAATTGTAATAAACTGGTTGTTAAATTTGAGTAGGGCTCGATGGTCCATCGTGTTGGTATTTGTTTTCGATTTTTGCCAAGTATTCGATGACAAACTATAGCGCCAAAGTGCACCGTCAGGCTCTGATGGTACTTGGTTATAGCCAATGCCACTGTAATTGTATGGATTATCACTACCACCAATAAAGACAATACTATTGGAGGCTTCATCGCCCATAGCCGCCATCCGATATCTTGCTGTACCTGTTGGGTGAGGCAGGGTTGTCCAGTGGATTTTGGTTAAGTCCTTGTCGTTTATTTTGCCCTTATAACAAGCCGGTTCTGCAGAAAATCCTCGACGCTTTTGCGGGTAGTAGTCGACTTTTACACCATCACAAATCACCATCGTATCGCCAACAATTCCACCAGCTTGACCAAAAACGGGTTTGCCAGGAAATGGTGACGCCTGTTGCCACGTATCTGTTTGGGTATCATAAACCTGCACTAAGTTTACGTTGCCGTCATTATGCCAGCCACTAATCAAGTATATGTATCTTTCTTGATAGGAGAGGGCGACACTATCATCAACAGGCACTGGCATGGGTGCAAGTTCTGTATATTGATTGTTGACGACGTCAAAACGGTAGACATCGGGTACCGAAACCTCACTATGATCTGCGGCAACTGTGTAACCACCAAAAACATATGCGTTTGGCCCTATCGCTGCTGCGACACTAGCTAAACGGCCAACTAATCCATCAATAGGTTTTTTAATCGGCACAGGTTTAGCTGTTTTCCATACATTTTTTGACGCCTGATAAACGAACACTTTATTGTGTACGTCATGATGGGTTTTACCTTGAGCTAAGCCTGAAAATGAAATTAAATATTCGTCATCGTTCACATGGATTTGCGTTGCGGCATTGTTGGCAACGGCTTCAGGTAAATTAGCAAGATTCTTGCTATTGGCTGCGTAAATCGTTTGATTGAAAAGTAATAATGCAGTGGTTAACGCAGAGGTGTAAAGAAGGCGTTTGCTCATTAAGTAATTGCTTTTGTCGGATTATTTATCGATAGAGCTTAACGAACTGACACTACCTTGTCATTTTTTTCACAAAAACAACGACGAATAAGGCGATGGTAAAGCTTCCTGTAAAAGCCTCAAATGCTGCAATGGCCCTCGATACTCCAATAGGCGTGAAATCGCCATAGCCCAACGTCGTAAACGTCACAATTGAGTAGTAGAGACAGCTGAAAAACCAATTAATATTCTGACTGAGGGGCGCATTGACGTCAAAGATATAGAATTCACCATGGTAATTTAAACCTGTAAGGCTATACAAGATGGCACAAATGAAAATAAGGAGTATTGAAAAGCCAACGATGCGAATTGGCTCTTCTCCGTAACCACAAAATAGATCTATCGCCTTGGAGACTATGCGTTTTGCTGAGTATTTAGGTTGTTGCATTCGGCGCATGGTGAGTTCTTTCTTGATAAAAGCCCCTGCGTAATTAAACAAGCCCTCGGATTCAGCATGTTTGCGTAAATCACGATAAATTTCTTCTGATTGAATAAAGTACTCGTGAGCACTCTTTTGATGACTTTTGGCTATAGCGAGTTTGGCTAAATCTTCTTGAAAAATGGTTTTTCCAAATTCGATATTCTCAATCTTACACCCGTGGAGTCGAATACCTAGCATATTTGCATTGCGCAGCGAGGCGCAGTTCAAGTTGGCATCACGCAAATCGGCCTTCATGAGACTTGCATTATCAAGGTTAGCATTGAACATGTGAGCATCGCGCAAGCTAGCACGATAGAAGTCGCAGTATGATAAATCGTAACCAGTTTTGTGGCCGTGATTAACTAGGTCAATATCGTCAAGTTGGCAGCGTTGCAGCTTTAGGCCACGTGTAAATCCACCGTGCTGGGCATAGTGTTCAAGTTTATCTTTAATATCTGCACCAGATTTATCGACATTTGCACTGTGCCAAAAACATAAGCCATCGTCAGTCGCATGGTTTGGGCAAAGGTGTCCGTCTGGATCAATATACTGACATTTTTGCTGTTCTTCACTCATACAAACAGTATAGTAAGGTTCTAAAATTATTCATGTTTCTTAGTAAGGTAAAATTGATATGGCCAATACCGTTGTTTTAGCTGATTACCACAATCCTACTCACGCGCAAGACCTTGTTATGTTACTCAATGCTTATGCCAAAGATCCTATGGGGGGAGGCGAGCCTTTATCGACGTTTACCCAAGACAACTTGATCAAAGCTTTACGAGAGCAGCCGCAGGTTCTTTCGTTGATATGTTATGTGGATGATAAGCCTGCTGGCTTGGTCAACTGTGTTAAAGGCTTTTCGACATTTAGCGCCAAGCCATTAATCAACATTCATGATGTCGTGGTATTAAAACAATTTCGAGGCTTAGGCATTAGTCAACTTATGATTCAACAAGTTGAAGCTATAGCCATCGAACATGGGTGTTGTAAGCTAACTTTAGAAGTTTTAGAAGGAAATGTCGTAGCCAAAGCAGCCTACAAAAAACTTGGTTTTGGTGGTTATGAGCTTGACCCCAAAATGGGGCAAGCTGTGTTTTGGCAAAAAACGCTCAGTTAATTAAAACTTAATTGAACGACGTCGACCACCAGTTGGTTGTGTCGGCGTATCTTTTTTTTGTGAGTTTGAAGGAGGCTTATTCTTCTTTGCCTTTGGTTTGCTGCCTGTTGATTTTGGCTTCTTGGCACCAGCATGCTTCTCGGTTTTAGGTTTTCTTATGACTTCTACTGGCTCATTATGGCAAATGAGCTCAATAATATCGCCATTAAACGCGACAATATCGCCATGGTAAACTTTCTTGCGCTTTTGCGTTTCCACCTCATCATTGAGGAAAACATACCCTTGACTAATTAGCACTTTTGCTTCGCCACCGCCGCCAACAAGGTCAGCAAGTTTTAACAATTTGTATAGCTCAATAGGTTGTTGTTCAAGTTCAACTTGATAGTGGTTACCAGACATAGCACAGTCAATTCAGTTTCTAGAAGGCTTAGTTTAACATTTCAGTTGGTTACAAGTAAGTATCCTTAATGAAAACTTAATGTTACGAAAAATAATGTGAACACAAATTACACATTATTTGCTTGTTTTACACTTTTTAACATGTATAATGCGCGCCATCAGAAACGGCAAGGTTCTTGAAAAAGTTCCACGCAAAGCCACCGGTCTAAGGATGATATCTAAGACAGCGGGGTTGCCTGAAAGCACATCTTTGCATCCGTTTCATAATTTTATTATCTACTTCTTAGGATTTGTTGTTATGAAAAATTTGCTCGCTGTATTATCAATTGCTTTAACTTCTACATTCGTTGCTGCACCAGTTCAGGCTTCTACTATTGGCCAGTCAGTGTGTGAATATGTAGCAGCTGATGATAAATCACGTTTACGTTCATTCTTAAAAACGAATAAATTGAAAATCCGTAATATCTATGATGGTTTAGAGTGTAACGGTGCAAACTTACTTGCATTTGCTAGCGATAAAAACGCAGTTAAAACGGGTTCTTTAATTATTTCTAAGTTACCTAAGAAAACAGTTGAAGCTCACCTAGCAAGCATCAAATCAGCTGAACTAAGCGCTGCAGCTCAAAAGCGTGTAAATGGCTAACAGTTCTATTTAAAAAAAAGCGAGCTTAATGCTCGCTTTTTTTTACTCTCTAGTTGTTCGACAGGGCCATCAGTTTGTTAATTTACTGACAGAATCCCTAACAATGACAGTTGGTTCAAACACTCTTTCTATTTCTAATTTCTTTTGTTGATACACGTCTCTTAATACAAGTTGCGCCGCCATTTTACCCATTTCATCAACTGGGTTATCAATTGTGGTGAGTGTTGGATACAAGTAGTTGGCAAATATCACGTTATCGAAGCCAATAATTGATAACTGCTCGGGTAGGTTAATATTATGCTCTCTTGCATATTTCATGGCACCTGACGCCATTTCATCATTGGCGCAAACTAATGCGGTAAAATTAAATTTTTCATCTAAAAAGTGCTTTAAGCCAGCGCTACCACCTATCTCTCTAAAGTCACCAATATAGAATAGATTTTCATCAAACTCGATGTCATGTTCTTTCAACGCACGCTTGTGGCCTTGAAGACGGTTGCTGGCATCAGCTTTGAATTGCGGGCCAGCAATATAGGCAATGTTAGTATGGCCAAGATCAATGAGTGTTTTAGTCGCTAAATAACCACCAGCTTCATTGTCCAAACTAATACATTTATCTTTAAGTGCTTCAACATGTCTGCTCATAGAATAAACGGGCACTTTACCTTTGTTGATTTCAATCAGATACTCATCACTGACAGCTTCGACATGCGCA
This sequence comes from Thalassotalea loyana, assembly GCF_030161435.1. Lineage (GTDB taxonomy): Bacteria > Pseudomonadota > Gammaproteobacteria > Enterobacterales > Alteromonadaceae > Thalassotalea_G > Thalassotalea_G loyana. Next base: position 210,879 of record NZ_BSSV01000007.1, read on the forward strand.
ATGATCGCGTCGCAGTTTCGACCAATAAGAAATTCTATACCATCCTTTTCTTTTTCTTCTTCTGAGTGACCAGTAGTGATAATAACGTGTTTACCCGCAGCACGAAGCTCCGTTTCTATGCCAGACATCATTTGACCAAAGAAAGCACCGCTCAATTCAGACACTAAAATACCAATACTGTTTGAGCAGTTAGACGCTAGTGATTGTGCAATAGCATTAGGGCGATAACCTAGCGTGTCCATTGCCTCTAATACTTTCTTTTTTGTTTTATCACTGACTCTTGCATTTTTGTTCATTACCCGTGAAACGGTCGCTAATGAAACGCCTGCTAGTTTTGATACTTCGTAGATTGTTGCCATATATAGTTATTCAGAATTCCTAAACAGTAAAATACTAACAAATTTTATAAGGTTTATTAACTTGCCGTTAGATTTAATTTCGCTTGAATTTCGTCTAGCTTCTTAGCATTTAGCGTGTACTTAGCCATCACAGCAGCCGCAAAATAAGAACCTAATGCAGGTAAAAGAGTAAAGCTAATCAATATGCCCTGTTTGGTCGCTTCTGTTTGCTCGATGTTTGGCTGATAGTTGTAATATGCCATTAGCCATCCCGCGAGTGCTCCGCCAATGGCGACTCCCATTTTGATAAAGAAAATGATGCCCGAATAAATTAAGCCAGTGATTCGAATACCCGTTTTATCATGACCATAATCAATCGTGTCTGCCATTTTAGCCCACAGTAAAGGCGTCGCCATATCCAAGAAAAACTTCCACAAAATAAATGCAGCAAAAGCTAAATAAATTTGATCTGGTTGAATGAAAAACGCTAAGGCACATAGTGTTGCAGCAATGACTTGTAACGTAATGTAGGCTTTAATCTTACATACACGCTCGGCTAAAGGTTGCGCAACAGCACAACCAATCATCGATGCAATGACACCTACTGTTATGAAGGGAGTCATTAACTCTTCATCGCCTAAATAATATTTGACGTAATAGACCGCTAGCGTGAATTTTAACACTTGGCCAGAGAGCAGAAATAGGGCGACCAAACACAGGATTCGCCATTGGTCATTCTTCCATAAATGCTTTAGTGCAATTAAAAACGGTACGGATTGCTCTTTAGGTTGTTCTATACGCTCTTTTGTACCTGCGAAACAGAGTAAAAATAAAACAAAACCTAGGATACTCATCGCAGTCATTGCCAACTGATAACCTTTGGCATCATCGCCTTGACCGAAAAACTCAACCAACGGCATAGTGCATGCCGCAACAATTAATCCCCCTAACATCCCGAAAACAAAGCGGTATGACTGGACGGTTACACGTTCTTTTGCATCAGCCGTGATTACACCGCCTAATGCGCAATAGGGGATATTAATTGCCGTATAAGCAATCATTAGTAATGTATAAGTTGTAAAACAATAGATTATCTTGGCGGTACCCTCCAAATCAGGAGTGGTAAACGCTAACACACTGATAATGGCAAAAGGTAGTGCTAACCAGAGCAGGTAAGGGCGAAAATGCCCCCAACGTGTTTGGGTTTTGTCGGCGATTGAACCCATCAAAGGATCAGTGACGGCATCGAATATTCTAACCGCTAGGAACATAGTACCAACTATAGCCGCATCTAAACCGACAACATCGGTGTAATAGAGCATGAGAAATGTCATTACCGTTTGGAAAATGATATTGCTTGCGGTATCACCTAATCCATAGGCTACTTTTTCTTTAACACTGATCATAATAATTATTCTTATATTTTTTTGATGGGTTAGCGTCGTGAATTGATTAGGTCACGATAATTTAATCCGCTTTGTTTAATAGTACGAGTTTGCGATTCATAATCAACGTAAACGATACCAAATCGTTTTAAATAACCTTCTGCCCACTCAAAGTTGTCCATTAAGCTCCATGCGAAATAACCTTGGACATTAACGCCATGTTCAATAGCGTTATTAACGGCATTTAAATGATCCTGATAATACTCAACACGATCTTGATCGTTTACTTGACCATTTTCAATTACATCCGCCATGGCTGCGCCATTTTCGGTAATGTAAATTGGCGGTAAGGTGTAGCGAGCATCTAAATCTCTTAATAGGCTGGTAAAGGCCTCTGGGTATATTTCCCAGCCAATATCGGTCAAAGGAGCTGGTGGTGGAAGCTGTTCAAATACCGAATGTTCATCTGCGCGATAAATAGCACGGGTATAAAAGTTAATCCCTAAAAAGTCGATAGGTTGACCAATAATCTCCATATCACCGTCTAAGATACTTGGTTGTTCTTCATCTGGTAACTGACTCATGATATCAGGGTAGCATTTGTCAAAAATCGGTTTGATGTACCATTGATTGAAATAGTCATCGGCAAATTGAGTCGCCGCAATATCTTCTAATGAATCACTTGCGCTGTAACATGGTGTAAAATTGAGCACGATACCATTTTGCGCGTTTGGTGCATTTTTCTTTAAAACCTGCATGCCTAACCCGTGCGCAAGTAATAAATGATGTGCTGCTTGTCTACCGTCGGCTCGGCTTGACTTTCCTGGTGCATGAATACCCGCTTCATAACCAAGGTAAGAGCTACAAAAAGGTTCATTGAGTGTCGCATATGAGAAAACGCGATCGCCAAATGCCTTGGTCACTAGATCAACATAATCGGCAAATTGATATGCTGTATCTCTATTTAACCAGCCACCTTTGTCTTCTAAATGCTGCGGTAGATCCCAATGGTATAAAGTGACATAAGGTTTAATCTTTTTAGCATTTAACGCATCTAAAATATTGATATAGAAATCAACGCCAGCCTGGTTTAATGAGCCATCTAACTTAATAAGGCGAGGCCAAGACAATGACAGTCGGTAAGCGTCTACCCCTAGACTATCGATGAGCTCGATATCGTCGCGCCAGTGATTGTAATGATCACAAGCGACGTCGCCGTTAGAATTGTCTGCAATTTTCCCTTCTGTTGCGCAAAAGGTATCCCAAATACATGGTAAACGATCGTCGACACCGCCCTCTATTTGAAATGAAGCAGTTGCGACACCGTATGTAAACTGCTTAGACAGCATTTTTGAGCCTTGGGGCAAGCTATAGTGAGCCATTTGTAAGCCTTTCCATTCTAAATAAACAAGATATATTTTATTCTTAATTAATTTTGAAAGCGCTTACAAAAATATTTGAAAAAAAATACCAAGTGGTATTTAATGAGTTAGTGAAAGCGCTTACATTTGAGTAGAGTAGTTTGAAAATAATAAAAGGTCAACACTTTAGTTTTCGATGCTAGCGCTAATAAGTCATAATCTTATGACCATAAATTTATAAATAAAATAATAGGGTTAACTATGTCAGGTTTTACGCCAAATTCAGCTCATCCAGCGAATGACAATAATGCATCAGGACAAACAGATTATACGTTTGCGTTGACGTCATTGACGTCATTATTTTTTATGTGGGGATTCATCACGTGCTTGAACGATATTTTGATTCCACATTTAAAAGGAGTCTTCGATTTAAGCTACACGCAAGCCATGCTGATTCAATTTTGCTTTTTTGGAGCATACTTTTTAGTTTCATTGCCTGCGGGTAAATTGGTAAAAAATGTTGGGTATCAAAAAGGTATTGTCGTTGGCCTGATTATCGCTGCGGTTGGCTGTATCAGCTTTTACCCAGCAGCAATTATGCAAAGCTACCCTGTCTTTCTAATCGCTTTGTTTGTGCTAGCAAGTGGTATAACGGTACTACAAGTATCGGCTAACCCTTATGTCAGCATATTAGGTAAACCTGAAACAGCGTCTTCTCGTTTAACCATGACTCAGGCGTTTAATTCGCTGGGTACGACTGTCGCACCTTTTTTCGGTGCATATTTAATTCTTGAGCAAGCAGGTAATGAAGTAGCTAACTCGGCTGAAGCTGTGCAAACGCCGTACTTATTGCTTGCAGCTATGTTATTGATCCTCGCCGCTATATTTGCCTACTTAAAATTACCGGAGATGCGTGAAGATGATGAGCCGGGAACTACAGAAACACAGGGAAGTGCGTGGCAGTATAAACATCTTGTGATGGGCGCTGTTGGTATCTTTGTTTATGTTGGTGCTGAAGTTTCTATCGGAAGCTTTTTAGTGAACTTTTTGGGCGAAGATTATATTGCCGGTTTGGAAGAACATGATGCGGCAAAATATATCGCTTATTACTGGGGCGGCGCCATGGTAGGTCGTTTTATTGGCGCAGGTGTGATGCAAAAAATCGCTGCGGGTAAAGTGTTAGCGTTTAATGCATGTGCCGGTATGGTGCTTATTCTTGTTACCATGATGACATCAGGTCAGGTTGCCATGTGGTCAATCTTATTAGTCGGCCTTTGTAACTCCATTATGTTCCCAACAATTTTCAGCCTCGCAATTACTGGCTTAGGAAATCATACCTCACAAGGCTCTGGTATTTTATGTTTAGCAATTGTCGGTGGTGCAATTCTACCAGTATTCCAAGGTATGTTAGCTGACAGTATAGGTATACAAGCATCATTCATTCTACCTGTATTTTGTTATGCATATATTGCTTATTACGGCCTTATTGGGTCTAAACCTCAACCTGAAAAATCAGCTTAATAGGATTTGTTAAGTCAATGAAAACAACAATTAAACCATTAGCTATGCTTGTTGCTTTAGCTGCAGTTACGGCATGTTCAAATGAACAAGTTGAGGAGAAAGATTCTCAACAGTCAATGCAGAAAGAAACCATGAACAATATTAACATTTGGCCAGCATTAGATTTTGAAGTTAAACAGGATGCTGAAGTTGAAGCGAAGGTAAAGGTATTATTGGCAACAATGACGCTTGAGCAAAAAGTCGCGCAAATGATTCAGCCAGAAATTCGCGATATCACGATTGAAGATATGCGCAAATATGGTTTTGGCTCATACCTCAATGGTGGTGGCTCATTCCCGAATAACAACAAACAATCAACGCCAGAAGATTGGATTAAATTAGCAGAAGCAATGTACCAAGCGTCAATTGACGATTCAATCGATGGTTCTAAAATCCCAACAATGTGGGGTACTGACGCTGTTCATGGACATAACAACGTTATTGGCGCAACGCTGTTCCCTCATAATATCGGCTTGGGCGCAATGAATAACCCTGCTCTTATTGAAAAAATAGCTGAAATTACTGCAAAAGAAGTGATGGTGACGGGAATCGATTGGGTTTTTGCACCAACAGTAGCGGTAGCACGAGACGATCGCTGGGGTAGAACCTATGAAAGTTATTCTGAAGACCCAGACATTGTGCGTGAATATTCAGCATCGATCGTGAAAGGCCTCCAAGGTCATGCTGACGGCGATTTTTTAAGTGACAAACGGGTGATCAGTACGGTTAAACACTTTCTTGGTGATGGTGGAACGGAGCAGGGTGACGATCAAGGCGACAACATTGCGTCTGAACAAGACCTATTTGATATTCATGCGCAAGGTTATGTTGGTGGTTTAACAGCTGGTTCTCAGTCCGTAATGGCGTCGTTTAATAGCTGGCATGGTGAAAAAATTCACGGAAAAAAATACCTGTTAACTGATGTCCTGAAAGACAAAATGGGCTTTGATGGCTTTGTTGTTGGTGACTGGAATGGTCATGGGCAAATAAAAGGCTGTAGTAATGAAGACTGTCCTCAAGCAGTAAATGCGGGGTTGGACATGTACATGGTGCCAACAGATGCGTGGAAACCTTTGTATGAAAATACTATTGCTCAAGTTAAATCAGGCATTATTCCCCAGTCGCGTATTGATGATGCGGTAACTCGTATCTTACGAGTCAAATTTAGAGCGGGTCTATTCGATAAGCCAAGTCCTGCAAACAGAGAGTACTCAGGCAAAACTGAATTAATCGGTGCTGACGCTCATCGTGAAGTCGCACGTCAAGCGGTTCGCGAATCTCTTGTTCTACTTAAAAATAAAGGTAATGTTTTACCACTGGCACCAAAACAACACGTGCTTGTTGCCGGTAACGGAGCAGATAATATTGGTAAGCAATCGGGCGGTTGGACAGTAACTTGGCAAGGCACAGGTAACAACAATAACGATTTCCCTGGTGGCACATCAATCTATGATGGCATTGCTGAAAAAGTGAATGCCGCAGGCGGTAAAGTAACTTTAAATGTCGATGGCGAGTTCACAGATAAACCTGATGTGGCTATTGTGGTGTTTGGTGAAGACCCGTACGCAGAAGGTCATGGAGATAGAGACAATTTAGATTACCAACGAGGTGAGAAAACGGATTTAGCCCTACTCGAAAAATTAAAAGCACAAGGTATTCCTGTTGTTTCAGTATTTATTAGTGGCCGCCCAATGTGGGTAAATGCTGAGCTAAACGCTTCAGACGCTTTTGTTGCTGCTTGGTTACCTGGTTCTGAAGGTAATGGTGTTTCAGATGTGCTATTTACTTTGCCAAATGGAGAAGTTGCTCACGACTTTACAGGTAAGCTTTCTTTCTCTTGGCCAAATGATGCAAATCAAGCCGTAGTGAATAAAGGGGATGATGACTATAAACCATTATTACCATATGGCTTCGGCTTGCGTTATGGTGAAGAAAACACCCTAGGTGATGATCTGAATGCTGAATTAACCATAGATGCAAATGCACAGCTGAAAGAAGTATTCTTCGACGGCAAAATGCACAAGCCTTGGTTGATGTGGTTAGTGTCTGGTGATGAACGATTACAGCCAAATGCCAACACTCACACGTTAAATAGCTTAAGCTACAGAACGGTAGACCGCTTAGTGCAAGAAGATTCAATTCAATTAACTTTCTTAGGTAAAGAACGAGCAGGGATTCGTTTAGTAAGTAAAAGTAACTTTAGAGAAGACCTACGCTCGGCCATTGAAAACAATGCTAAGCTAACCTTTATGGTTAACGTATTAGAGAAGCCTACAGCACCAATTGTAGTGAGCATGGCGTGCCAGAAAGCTGAGAGCTCTGATGACAATTGCGGTGCAGCAATAGATGTGACGGATGATTTAAGTGGTCGCTTACATCATGGTTGGTCGCAAGTCTCAATTGATTTAGCGTGCTTTGCTAAAAAAGGCATGAGTTTTGGTGATATGGTTGCCCCGTTTGAGTTGATTACCGATGGTAAAGCAACAATTCAACTAAGCAATATTATCTATGATCCTCAGATCAAAGAAGTAGCCAATATTAGCTGCCAATAAAGTATGGGTTTATCAAAAAAGGCGACTGAGTTGAACGCTCAGTCGCCTTTTTTATATCTGGATATGCGGTCAACTAACGCTAGGCAATGCTAAGTCAGTTGGGTTACTTAAACTCGATAAAAATATTGCTCGTTAACCGAGCCTCTTGAAGCTGATTTGAAATATCCGTTTGCGGGTTGACTAGCGTTGAGTGTAATAATTTGCCTGGGTAAATTGCGACGCGGTTAGGTCGATAAGCTATACGATGATAGCATTCGAATTGATTTGTTGATTCGTTTGGGTAGCCTTGTTTAGGCTCTCCTTGTTGGTCAATCTCAGCTTGGCAGAGGGCGAGGTATTCATCTATACGTTGAGCTGTTATCGATTCAAAGTTTGTTGCTTTGTGGCGAAATAGACCTGTGCCGCCATGGGAGTTTTCATTTAAATAATGGAGCAGGGCAAAGTAATGATCGTGAGTACTGTCAAAATGAGGCAATCGCTGCAATAAGGAAAGCTCATGCTCTTGCTTGGTGATCATTGAGTAATACGTATCGAGAACTTTTAACTGTTTGTGTTTGGGGATTTGGTAAATATCGTAAAGCGCCATATAAACACTTTGTAGGGTTTTTATGACATAGTCTTTAGGTAAGATTTTTCTTAGGCCCGGGTAATAACTGTGTTCATCAGGGCTAAAACCATCAATGGACATAGGCTGAGCTGGTTGAATCGGAAAGTTATCAATAATGACTATCGGCGTTTGCTCTATGCCAACATGCTCGATAGTCATTTCAATACCATTAGGTAACGACAGGCGTTCGGCCATTGATTACATTACCTTTGATTTACAATAATGGTTGATAAAGTCTAAGTGATTTGGCCACTGACTAACTTTTTTAGCTGTGCCGTCTTTGATTCTGTTTAAGAATAATTTCAACTCGTCATCGCTCATTTGGTCCACGATTGGGTGATATTGCTCTGGTATTAAGCCTTGACCAACCATCACTTGAATCCAGGAGTTTAAACCAAATAAGTCATCGGGTTTTTTATATACCTGACCACTTTGACCAAATAAATCCATACGATGTTTTAAACTATCTGTGATTGGCATGCTCTTACAGTAGCGCCAAAATTTAGAATCGGTACGGTCAGTCAGGTGGTAATGTAAAATAATAAAGTCACGAATGTTGTCACATTCCGCTTTGGTTTGAGCGTTAAACTCATCTATGTCGGCTTGGTTTATTCCACGATTAGGCATTAACTGCATTAAACGGACAATTGCACGTTGAAATAAATGAATTCCTGTAGACTCTAATGGCTCAATAAAACCACTCGATAAGCCCACGGCGATACAGTTCTTGTTCCAATGTTTAAGGCGTGTACCTGTTTTATATTTAATAACGCGCGGTTGATTGATTGGCTCACCCTCAACGTTATTTAATAAAAATTCGATAGCCTCGTCATCACTCATATACTTGCTACAAAATACCAGGCCGTTGCCCGTTCTATTTTGTAGTGGAATACGCCATTGCCAACCCGACTCTCTTGCAATAGAGCGAGTGTAAGGGACTGGATCCCCGACCGATTTTGTTTGCACGGCAACGGCACTGTCGCAAGGTAGATAGTGACTCCAGTCCTCATAACCTGTATGTAGTGCGTCTTCAATGAGTAAGCCTCTAAACCCTGTACAATCAAGGAATAGATCGCCCTCAACAACCTTTCCTGATGCGAGAGTTAGCGATTCAATATAGCCAGTTTGAGAACACAGGTTTACGTCTTGTATTTTACCTTCAACACGCTTTGCACCATGTTTTTCTGCTATATTTCTTAAATATTTTGCGTAAAGACCAGCATCTAAATGATACGCGTGATTTAAATCTTGATTTGCCATGACGGCGAAACGGCCTTCACGAGCAGCTAAATGCTCTGGGCAGTAGTCGCCAATCTCACTTGCAATACCTTTTTGTATTCCTTTAAGCCAGAAGTGCTGAAAGCCACAAGCCCAACAGTCCTGCCCAAGAAAGCCAAACGAATGGATATAGTCTTGATTGACATCTTTCCAATTTTCAAAAGAAATACCTAACTTAAAAGTGGCATTCGTTGCCGCCATAAAGTCTTTTTCTTCGATGCCTAACAAACGGTGAAAAATATGCAGGGTAGGGATTGTCGCTTCACCAACCCCAACGGTTGGGATGTCATCTGACTCCACCAAACTGACCTCAAGGTTTTTACCTAATAATTTTGCAAAAGCTGCAGCTGCCATCCAGCCTGCGGTACCACCACCGGCAATGACAACGCGTTTTATTGGTTTATCCATCATAACTAACTCTTATCGCTTTAATTTATTGAGTAAATCAGCGCGAATCTTTCGTGCTGATACTTCATCAAGTGGCATGGTTAATACGTCTAAAGCATGTTCCGGGATGTGGTTTAAATCGGTATTGTCATGCTCAAAAATGTAATGATTAAAAATTGATTGCCACGCTTTACGTTGCTCTTTAGGGAGGCTTCTGATGCTAAGCATCGCGGCCATTAAGGCGTTATTGGGGCGTCCCATGTAACTTGGTGTATCTCGCCACCAGTGGGTAACTAATACATTTAGTGGGTTTCTACCTTGCACATGGTGCCACCACATACTGGGTAAAAATAGGGCATCGCCTGCCTCAAGTTCAGCAACTTGAGCGTGTTGCAATGCCGTTTTAAACTTCGGATATCTATCGTAATCGGGTTCATCAAAGTCAACTAAGGAAATATCTTGCCCACCAGGCGCAAACTCCATCGGCCCGATGTAAAGGTTATCAATTTGCTCAGGCGGGAAGAGGGTAAACCGACGTTGACCGATAACTGAGCACGCTAAATTATGAGGAAAATCATAATGGGCGGCAATTTTACTTTGATTGCCTATCCATATACTGGTTAACGGGTTAACACTCGCTAAACCCGCAGAATTAGCTTGCGAAAACTCAGGAAACCATCGGGTCACTTCAGTTGAACCCATGTACATCGTGGGCGGGTTATCATCATCGGCATGTTCAAGTAACTTGTCCAAAACAACATTTAAATTAACTTGCCCACCACCATAGTTAAACCCTGTCATATCCTCGTTATAAAATACCCGACCTTTCGTTTCAGGAGCACCTAAACATGCTGATACTGGCTCATTGCCATATACACTACGAAGATAGTCAGCACCTTGCTGATCAGAAACTTTGCCTGCTTTTACAATCGGCCATTCATTGGCAAAACCTTTGAATATGACAGGTTGAGTCGCACCGCAAATATGCTTTAGCACATTTTGCGGAGTTACGTCATAGACTTCAGGGGTTTTGCTTGCAACGTTCAACACTTCATGCTCCAGCTCAATATCTACAGGCCCATTCTCGCATTTTTTCGGTTAATTAGGTCGCGAATATTACCTTGCGAGGCAAGAGCCATGTATATCGCATGTAAATATCCAGATTTGTGTAACTTAACGATTTTTTCGTCGCTTAAGTCTTTAAACTTTTCTTCATTAATCGTGTAAAAACCAATCATTTCATTTTTAGATTGATCATTTAATGTAATATCTAAAGTGAAAGGCTCAAGGAGTTCTAGTTCAGTCAACATATTAACGAAATTGTCTGAATCTTGGACACCATGGTGAATAGTTTCCATCATATCCGCCATGCGGTCTAAGAAATCACTGTTACCACCAAACTCTAAGAAAAGTGGTTGGCCTTCTTCTTTATTTACTCTTGGGTTTTCAACATCAAGCGTCAATACTCGGTGCTCTTTTTCGACACCATCTTCTTTAATCATTTGACGACCAATCATAAATGGTTGACGTTGCACCATGAGTGGAACATAGCCAGCATCCCAACCATTTTCAGATAAAAACAAGTTTTCAGCATTTTGAAATCCAAACAAGGCTACAGGTAAAAAGCGTGCTGTTTGAGGGTCTTTGATGAAGAAAATAGGGTAGTAGGCTTGCACGGAGCGAAATTCAATCGGGAATGTTTGAGCATACCAAATGTTATCACCAAGCTTTTCATGGCGTTGGGTGTTAATTTTTAAGTCTTTGTGGTCAATATTGTTAACTAATACATGGTTTGCCATGATTGCTCCTTTATAAGATAAGTAAACACTTATTTCTTGTTGTTATTGGGTACTAAAGCGATGTGTTTTTAATTGTTCTAATAGTGCTCTATTCGTTGGCATCGCTTGGGTCATTTGTTTAGTGCGCTGTGTTTGCGCTTGAAAAATTTGTTGTGCTTTTACTTGGTTGTTATGCCAAGTGTTACTTTGATTTAATTGGGTTTTAAACTCCATGCCATAGAGGATAAATTGATTACTTGCAGCTGGAAATAGCTCCTGGGTATATTTACTGTCATAGCTATAAGGTGCTTGATATTGCCACAATTCAAGCTGCTCTTTTAATGAATCGCTCACATGGTTTATTGCTCTATTATCACGCCAATATTTTGAATCGTCTCGTTTAGACAATACATAATGAAGTTTCAAAAAGTCGATAATATGTTGCCAGCGTTGAGTGAATTTTTGATTAAAACGCGCCTCAATATTTTTCATCATCACTTGGTTGCGCGGTAATTGCTCGCTGATCATTTTTGCTGATAATTCAACAAGGGCAATGGCTGAGGCTTCTAATGGTTCGATAAAGCCAGCAGATAACCCTATAGCAACACAGTTCTTATGCCAGAACTTTGCGCGATATCCTGGGTTAATCTTAATGTTTTTAATATTAACGTCATCAAGTGTTGTGTTATTAAACGCTTGGCTAATATAGCTATCTAGGGTGTTTAAGGCATCATTTTCAGACTGATAATCCGAGGCATATACATAACCAATACCTCGACGGGTAGGTAAGCCAATATCCCATATCCAGCCTGCAGTTTGAGCGGTTGATAAGGTCGCTGACGCAATTGGGCTTTGGTCATCGTCGTACGGAATTTGCACCGCTAGTGCGCGATCGTTAAATAATTGGCTCTGCTGGTTAAGAAAAGGAATCTCGTAATGTTCACCTAAAAGCAGTGATTTGAGTCCAGTGCAATCTACAAATAGGTCGCCGCTTAGTAGGCCCTGTGCCTTAAGTGTAAGCGAGGCGATATTACCCTCATCGTCATTTATAATTTGTTCAACATGATCCAATACATGTGTAACACCAAGTTTTTGTGTGCAATGCTTTTGTAAAAAGACGCTAAATTTGCCTGCATCTAGATGGTAGCCATAGTTGCCAGCAAATTTGTATTCGGGTGTTGCAATGGTTTTTGGCGCTTTGTTGTGATCACAAAGAGATGCTTGATTAGTTGTTGCTTGAGCAAAGCTCACTTCGTTTTGAAAAGGTAGCCAATGTTCGGCTAGATTCATTTCATGAAAATTGTGAGGCATTGAAAAAGGATGGTAGTAACTATGATTATCTGCATGCAGCCAGTTTATAAATTTTGAGCCTTGTTTAAAGCTCGCGTCACAGGCGAGAAGAAAGCCGGTTTCACTAATACCGAGTTTCTGAAGGCTTTCTCGCATTGAAGGCCAAGTGCCTTCACCAACACCAATAGGCTTTACATCCGGAGATTCAACAAGGGTTATTTTAATGTTTGATGTGGCATTAATATGCTCTGCAGCCAAAAGCCCAGCAGTTAACCAGCCAGCAGTTCCACCGCCAACAATAACGATATGATTAATTGTCCTGTTTAACTCACAGTCCATACAACTTTCCCATCAAAACCTTGATAAAAATAGCTTCTAAATTCTCACTATATCTTGCTAATCCGTGTGAGGCTAGTTAACGCTTTGTAAAAGCTGAAAAAACTAGAGAAGTAAATAACTATTTGTATCAGTGCTTGATAAAAGAGCCGCTAAATGGGGGGATATTTAGCGGCTCTTGCTTCTATACAACAATAGTGTCGTCGAACCTATTGTTAGAAGTTGTAACGTGCACCTAAGGCGTAACGAGCACCTTGTTGAGTCACATTGATTACTTGTTGAGTTGCACGGCCATATTGGCGAGTGTACTCATTAGTAATGTTGATACCTTCGAAGAATACCGTTAAGCCTTCAACTTGAGGAATATCATAACTCATGTTGAAATCAACTTGTTGGTAGTCTTGTGTATACACAGGGTTTGCACCCGTATCAGTACCTGTAGCGGCTAAGAAGTCATCACGCCAGTTATACGCGATACGCGCTTGGAAACCATCTCTATCGTAGAATGCGATAAAGTTAGCTGTGTCACTGATGTTAGTTTCTGCCACTTGTGCATCTAATACAAAGTTATCAAACTCATTATCTGTATTAACTAGTGTATAGTTAGCCATGAAACCGAAACCCGACTCACCGATTAAGTGCTGAACGGTGAATTCCATACCGTCATAACCTTGTTCTTCTGAGCTATTTTGTGGTTCGTTGATTAAGAAGTTTAATAACTCATCTTCTGGCACACCAGCAATCTTAATAACGCCGTTCTCTTCGTAAACTGTTACACCGTCTTCGAAATTATCAAAGATGTATTCACGAATGTTACCTGCGTCACTACCTACAGCGCCAATTGCTTCATTTGATTTAGGCCCATTAGAAGGGTTGAATAAATCAGCAAAAGTATACTCAACTGTATTCGGGTCGATGTTATTCTTAACTGTTTTATCGAAGTAAGCGATTGATGCGTAACTACCTTCAGCATAGTACCACTCAAATGAGAAGTCCCAGTTTGTCGACTCCAGAGGTAATAAATCAGGGTTACCAGAAGAACCACTACCATTTAGACGGTTAGCTAACGTACCCAAAACAGTACCACCTTGTAAGTCACCGTACCAAGGACGACCAATGGTTTCTGAATATGCTGCACGAACAATAATATCTTCCGTAACTTCTAAGTTGAAATTAATACTAGGCAGAATGTGGTCATACTTACCTGTCTTAGTTTGGTATTCAAAACCACCAGTACCAACTAATTCGATTTCTGTATCACCTACCCATAATGTGCCGTTGTACTCAGGCACAGCAGATGTTGATTCAACTTCAGTTTGTTCGTATCGGAAACCAAGGTGAACATCGTATGGCATATCGCCGAATTCACCTTCATAATTGTATTGGAAGTATACAGATGTAATTTCTTCTTCTACGTAACGATCCGTGCCAGCGGCGTAATTTGTAGAAGGGCAAAACATATTACCACAGTCACCAATTACGGTGCCTGCTGGGAATGAATCAGGCGTGTATAACTGTGCTGCTATGTCACGTACTGCTTCGAAGTCCCACATAAAGAAGCGATCAGCGATTTCATAACTACCATCAAAATCTGCAAAGTTACCACCACTAACATCATCAAATCGGTCTTGAATGCTTGCTGCAGGGAAGAATGAATCATCAAAGTCACCTTCTGCACCAACACCACCCCAGTCATTACGTTGAACGTTAACTTGTTTTGAGTGCTTGCTTGATGTCATTAACATCACACCAAAGTCGATGCTACCTATTTCATCAAAAATGTAGCTACCGCTCAATTGTGTTTGGTCAATTTCAGAATAGTCTTCAGCGTTGGAGAATACGCTACCAGTTACACGCATATCAGACGGTTGAACGTTTGAAGAACCACGAACCGCTAAAATAGGTAACTCGCCAGTGAAGTCTGTAGCAGCAGCTTCACGAATAAACGCTGCTGTTGATAATGTGTTGCTAGAACCATGAGGGCTGTTCGGTGTGCGCTCTGCGTCTGAACTGTGATGGTCTAACTCAAGGCGGAAATTAGCCGCTAATTGCCACTCTAAGTTAATACCAAATGAATTCATCTCGTCGCGAGTTGCTGACTTTGATGCAGCCATTGAGTAATCTTGAAGGCCGGCACCAGTTGCAATGTAATCTTCAGAGTATAATAACGGTGAAGATACCGGACCATCAGTCCATACGTTTTCTGACGGAGCGAAAGTGTACCATGCAGAAACATCGTTAAATTGACGATCAATTTCTGTTTCATAGTATGTCCAATCTACAGTAGCTGTGAAGTCATCTGTTGGACGGTATTGCATAACAAGTTGAGAGTTTAAACGAGTACGTTGTTGCTCTTCGAACTTGTAAATTGTTGTTTGTGGTACAGAGTAAATATCACCTGCGCCTGGACGGTTAACTTGGTTTTCTTGAGGAACACCACCCCAAGCTGCGTTTGAACCACTCCAATCTTGGTCAGTTTCACCTGTAAATGAACGCCAACCTGTACCCACTAATGCTTGTTGGTTACCACTTTCACGTTCTGCATAACTTGCGTTGATTGAAACACCAAACTTACCGTCATTAAATGTTTCAGAGTAAATGCCAGATAATTCAGGAGTGATGCTACCATCTTGGGCTGAGCTATCATCCATTAACTTCATACCAAAGCTTGCTTTACGACCATCGTGGTCAAGTGGTTTTGATGTCAAAACATTGATTGACGCACCAATACCACCCGTTGGAATCTTAGCTTCAGACGTTTTGTAAACTTCAACGCCACTTACACCCTCTGATGCTACGTTAGCGAAATCAAATGAACGTGAACCGTTGGTTGTAGGCAATTGGCGACCGTTTAACATAACTAAGTTACGATCAGGGGCAAAACCACGTACCGTTACAGAGTTACCTTCACCGTTTGAACGGTCAATTGATACACCTGAGATACGCTGTAAAGATTCAGCAAGGTTAGTGTCTGGAAATTTACCAATGTCTTCGGCAGATATCGCATCCATCACGCCTGATGATGCACGCTTCAAATCCATTGACTTTATCATACTGCCTCTAATGCCAGTAACCTCGATAACTTCAATTTCTTGTGCAGCTTCTTCTTCAGCCATTGCTGGCGAAGCGATACTAGCACCCAAAATCAAAGATAAGCTGGACGCTAACTTTGTTTTGTTAAACTTTTTATAATTCATGTTATTCCCTCGATGCTCTCGTAGATCATTCTTATTAAAATGAATGTTTGTAAGCGCTTACATTTTTATTTAAAAAAAATCGACAGACCCTTCAATTTCATAGTTTTTATTGAAAGCGCTTACATTAAGCTAGTTTAAAAAAAAAATTCAGTCAACAATATTTTCAAGTTATTGACGTTTTTCTATACATTTTATTACTTAGTTATTAAATTACAACTCAATTATGTTTGTTTAAGTTGTTGAAATTTATTGCTTTAATTTGTGCTTTTTAAGTGGTGGATAAAATTAGCAATTTTTTAAACAAATTTTAAAGGTATAAAAATCTGAGCAAGAAAGCGCTTTCAACAAAAGAAACTAACCATCTTAGCTTATGCATTAATTCTTCGTGAACCAATAATTTGGCCAGTATAGATTTTCTCATCAGGAAGATAGGCCATGAGCAATCAATAACTGTGTTTTTTACTTGACTGTTATCTTATTAGAAATCAAAATGACATCGCTGTCATTTTGGTGGCACTACATTCAATTTAATTTAGGTCGTGGTTATGGAAGAAAGCCATTTTAATAAAGAACACTCCATTAAGAATCGCGCGAGAATCGTATCAATCGATGCTTTGCGTGGGTTTGATATGATATGGATTTTGGGCGCTCAAGGTATTTTTGCTGGGCTATTCGCTTTAACCGCGTGGCCGGTTTTCACCCAGTTAGAACAGCAAATGCTGCATAGTCAATGGCATGGTATCACTGCATATGACCTTATTTTCCCTCTATTTATTTTTCTTTCTGGCTTGTCTATTGGTTTAACAGGACAGTCACTAAATACGCTGCCAAAAGAAAAGCAGGTTGTAATGAAAGCAAAGCTAGCAAAGCGTCTGGTACTGTTATGCATACTAGGTGTTGTATACAACCATGCTTGGGGGCATGGAATCCCAGCAAATTTCGACCAAATTCGTTTTGCTAGTGTACTAGCGCGTATTGGAATTGCCGGAAGTATAGCTACCTTGTTGGTATGGTATTGCTCTTGTCGAACTCAACACATCGTTCTGGTTGGATTGCTACTCGGTTACTGGCTAATACTAGAGTTTGTTGTCATTGGGCAGTACGGCGGTGGTGACTATTCCGCTCAACGGGCACTTAACATATGGTTTGACCAAACCTTATTACCTGGTGCTACCTATCAAAATGCGAATGTTGATCCTGAAGGAATATTATCTAATCTGGGATCAATTGCTAACGCACTTGCCGGTGTTTTTGTTGGTCGCTTCTTTATCCAAAGGTACACCCAACAGAGACCTTACGGTTTAATGTTGATATTTTATGGTTTATTCGCACTTATTTTGGGGTATGGGTTGTCGGCCGTGCAACCTATTAATAAAACCTTATGGACGAGTACTTTTGCAATCGTGACTATTGGCTACAGTATTTTGCTTTTCGTTATTTTTCACTATTTGTTCGATAAAGTTGGTAGTAACTCGCTTGGAAAAGGACTTAGTGTTATTGGTATGAATGCAATCGTGGTTTATTTAGCGAGTGCATTGATTGATTGGCAGTATGTCGCAAGCAGTTTGTTTGGTGGTTTAATTGATGCTATGCCTCAAGCGTGGCAAAGCTTATTGATGGTTATAGCATTAGTCAGTGTTCAATGGGCGATATTATATTTTCTTTATCAGAGGAAAATCTTTATCAAGCTCTGATTTTCGCACCACTATTTTTTGATAAACGGCGCTTTTTTCCTCTCTCGTAAGAGAGCGCCATTGGCAAATTTCCTCGATGCTTCTATAACAGCCCATACAAATATCGTGCTCGTTTAAGCAACAATTATTAATGCATGGGCTATGTGCTTCGGATTTCAACATTTATGAAGCTGCAGCGGCGGCCGCCCCGGCACCAGCAGCGGCTGTAGCTGCTTGTGATGATACGCTTGCATTGGTAACAACGTCATTTTGACTTTCCGTAGCGATGATACAGTAGCCATACCCTAAACCTGGTAATTTGTTTGTCCATGCTATTTCACCGGTTTGTGCATTTACACAAAATAAGTGCCCTGAACTATAGGCGTAAACGAAACCATCTTCATAGCAGACGTTAGTTAATTGGGAAGACTTTAGTTTGGTTTTCCAAATCTCCTCACCGGTTTTTTTGTTAATACAAACAACATGACCATTAATGCCTAAATAGAGTTGAGACATAGTAAACTCCTTTTTTATTAAAACCTTGTCATAGTACTCAGGTTAGCGATTAATTGCTAATGCACCTGCAAAAAACAAGAATATGCTACCAGTAAGTTTTGGCAACCAGCCTTTGTTGATGCCATCGAGCAGGCGCTCTTTAAACTTATATGCGATCAGCACGTAGCCGAAGGTAAACGCAAATGCGTTTAATAGGCTGGTACTTGCTAATAGTAAAAATTGAGGTAGTAAGGGTTTATTGGTTGCAATAAATTGTGGAAATAATGAGCTAAAGAATACAATTGCCTTTGGGTTACTAATGGCGATCAGAAAGCTTTTTCTAAATAATGCGAACCGAGAGGGCGATTTGCTAGCATCTACTTGAAATGCCCAACTCCCTTTACTACGTATTATCTGGATACCAACATAGAGCAAATAAACGACGCCGATCGCTTTAATTATTTGAAAGATGATAGGGGAGGCTAGAAGCAAGGCGCCAACCCCTGTTGCCGAAATTATCGCTAAAAAAAAAATAGCAAATACGTGACCTAGTACACCTGCAAGTGCTTTTTTCCGGCCGAAATTAATACCATTACTCGCAGCAAGAATAACAGAGGGGCCAACACTGACCGAGGCAACAATAGAAATGGTGAGATAAACGAAATACTGAGAAAAATCCATGACAACTACACGATGAAAAAATCGCGGCGATTGTACAGGTTTCACAGTAAATTGAAACGACTAACGCTAAATTAATTAACGTTGCAATGAAACAAAAAATGAGTGTGAGAAGAAATAAAAAAAGAAGGCGCGAATGGCCTTCTTTTTATCAGTGCATTTGGTTGGCTATCGTTTAGCTTTTAAATCGATATCGGTATCGGCAATAAGGTAAATAGTCGCTGCATATGCGGCAACATTTTGTGCCAGCTCTTCTGGAATGATCTTATCTAATGTGTCATCTGGCGTGTGATGCAAATCGAAATAGTCAGTTCCTTCTTGATTAAGGCGAATCGTTGGAACACCTTTGTTTGCCAATGGAATAATATCTGGTCCACCACCTTTTACATCAGAACCACCGCGCACGATACCTAATGGTGCGATTATTTTGGCAATCTCATCAACTAATTTCGTCGCTTGTGGGTTAACAAACGATTCAATACGCCAAATATTTCTGGCACCAAAGTCAGATTCGGTCGCTAATACGTGATTTTGCAAGTTGCCTTCATGTTTTTTCGCATAGGCAAACGCGCCCAATAAACCGACTTCCTCTGCACCAAACATAACCACTCTAATCGTGCGTTTTGGGCGTTTTGGTAAGTTAGCAATTAACTTCGCAGCTGCTGTTGTAATTGCGATACCTGCACCATCATCTACAGCACCGGTACCAAGATCCCAACTATCTAAGTGACCACCAATCAAAACAATTTCTTCAGGCTTTTCACTACCAATAATATCTAAAATAACGTTACCACTGGTTACATCACCCTGCCAATCAGAGCCTGAGTGAAGAGAAATCGCAAGTGGTTTGTCTAAATTATGCAAACGACGTAAATGATCTGCATCAGGGTTAGAAATCGCTATTACGGGAATTTTTGCCCACTTATCGCCGTTTTTGCTCATCATGCCTGTGTGCGGAAAACGGTGAGAATCAGAACCTACAGAGCGAATAATTAATGCGCTTGCACCACCTCTTTCTGCATGTTGCCAACCGATGCGACGTTTTTGATTAGATGGACCATAGCCCGCACCTGTTTGGCTTTTGACCATAGGCTCACCGTCGACAAAGGCGACTTTGCCCTGCAATGTGCCATCTTCAATGGCTGTTAGCGCGTGAATATCTCTAAAGTATACGATAGGAGCATTGATTTCTTTTTTGCTCGGCGCCGCGCCGCCCAAAGCAGAACCGTATAGTGCTTGGTTGTATGGTGATGTTAATGCGATATGTAAATGGCCACGATCCCAAAACGGCATGGTAAACTCTTCAATCCATGCTTTATCAAAACCTAATTCGTTACCTAACTTTACACCCCAGTCACGTGCTCGCTTCTCGGCTTCAGACCCACCTAATCGCGGACCTATTTCTGTTGTTAATGATTCGACGATATTAAATCCAAGATCGCTTTTGAGCGCAGATGCCATCAATTGTTGAGCCGTTGCCTTTTGTTCAGGCGTGATGGGTGACTCGTCAGCGAACAGCGGCATACTTATTACCGATAAGAAAGTGCTCAGTATCACACTATTGAATAATTTCATTATTGCTCCATGAGTGAAATATGTTTTGGGGTACATGTTGGTCCGCAAATCTTAAATCTTTCCAATCATTTACGCCAATGTTTTTGCTATTACTGCGATGAATCGATTGAAAGTTTCAGTTAGCTGTTAGACTTGATATTACTTGGACGTTTTGTAAACGCTTTACTTTCTGTGTTAGCTTGTCATTACCTACATAACGATAATATAAAAGCGTAAAATAACACTATGGCAGGTTTGTTTGTTGTCTTTATTATTTCTTGGTTTTTACTTGTTAAATTAAAAGGTGAGTCAATAGAGGCCATTGGCTTATTGCCGACAAAGCAAAGGTTAGTCGAGTTTTTTGCAGGGATGTTTTTCATGGCATCTATCGCAGTGATTAATTTTGTATGGCAAGCAGACCTAAAAGGCATCAGCTATTCTCTAAATCCTGATTACACCAGCTGGGAGTTACTAAACGGGACTTTTTGGGTCTTCAGAGCGGTAATGTTTGAAGAGCTTGTCTTTAGAGGCGCTTTACTCTATTTGCTCATTTCTCGACTCGGTGTGGTAAAGGCTTGTTTAATTAGCTCGGTCATTTTTGGCGTATATCATTGGTTTAGTTACGATATCTTTGGATCACGCCTGATTTTAATGGCGTATATCTTTTTAGTCACAGGCGCTGGTGGCTGGATGTTTGCGTATGCGTTTGCAAAGACTAAGTCATTATATGCCCCAGTAGGCCTGCATTTAGGTTGGAACTTGGTGACTGCAATCGTGTTTTCATCGGGGCCAATTGGCAATCAACTACTAATTCAGCAAGGTGAGGGGAATTATAGTAGTGAATGGGCGACCTTACTCTTTTTCTCTTTGCAAGCGGTCGTTGCACCGGGGATTGTCACTTGGTATTTGCACCGTAAGCGGAAATCAGCAAACGATTGATGGATTGAAGAAATGACTAAATAAATAGTCATTTCTTCAATTAATACCTTAAAAGCCAAACTTTCCGTTATTGTTTTTCCATGCTGACTTTTCAGGAATATTCTCAATGGTGTCCCAATGTTCAACAATCTTACCGTTATCTATTCGAAATAAATCATAAAATGCGACGTCGTTGTTGAGAAACACTCCTTCACTGATAGCTAAAACAAAGTTACCTTGGCCAAGTACCTTGTGATTACGCTTGTAAATCATTGGCATGCCTTTCTCAGCAAGTGCAGACAATGCTTGTCCTAAGCCAGATAAACCGTCTGCAACCATTGGGTTATGCTGAATATAATCAGCTTTATTTGGGCCGATATATAGGCTAATTTTTTCCATTTCTCCTTTGATTAGAATAGCGTCAACAAAGCTTGAAACCAGGGTTTTATTGGCTTGTGTTTTGTCTAAATCAAGGATTTCAGTTGGTCCATCAAGTTGTGTGCGACCACTTGGGTTCTTGGGTGCTATTTCCTGAAGATTATCCCAGTGTTCGACTATTTTGTTGTTTTCAAACCGAAAAACATCGAAGCCCACTTTTGGACCGAAAAAATTGTATTCGGTATGCAGAACAACAAATTCGCCATCTTGAAACGCACGTTTTACTGTTGCTTTGGCACTACCGGGAGGAAGCATACTCAGTACTTCACCAAAACCGGCTAAGCCATCCGCTACCGCTAAGTTATGTTGAATATATTTATTAGGGTTTATGTAACTAACAGGTTCTGGGTTACCCGTCTCAATGCTTTCAATGAGTGCGACGGCTTTTTCTGTGTGTGTCATGTTTGTTTTTTCCTCTGCAACGGCTGATAAAGCGAACATTGCGCCGAGTAATATGGTCGACTGAGCAATGCGCTTAAAGAGCAATTTTTTCATTACGTTCTCCTCTTGATTCACTAAGTGCTATCTTAGTGAAGCAATGGCAAACGTTGCAGAGTGAATTTAGGCTGAAAAATGGTAAATCTTGAACCCTACAAGTCCTATTGTTTGGTTAAGTTAGCTGTAAGATATTGTTTTCGAAATTGACTTGGGGTCAATTGCGTGTGGTTTTTAAAATACTTCACAAAGTTACTTGCATCTTCAAACCCGTGATCAAATGCAATTTGTTGAGTGGTAACACTACTCACGAGCAATATGCGTTTTAATTCTAAAATCGTATATGCATCTATTAGCTGCTTAGTTGTCAGCCCTGTCGCTAATTTACAGATGTGATTTAGTGTTTTGTAGGTTGTGTTGATCTGAAGTGCATACCAGTTTGCATCCCTGACACTCTGGTAGCGTTCGAAGAGCAACTCGATAAAACGAGCAAACTTAATATTTTGTGATTGCGATAACTTATCAATTTTTAGCGCGGGTCTTAAACGGTGTAAAAGTAATGATAATGTTGAAAACAAATACATGATAATAAGTGGGTCAGAGTTAGGCTCGCAGACTTCGGTTGATATTTGATTGATTAGCGCTTGGCAACGGTCGTGATTATGTTCATCAAGCAAGATGCTCGGCGTATATTCGCTGTTTAAATGGGTTGGGGTATATCTTGGCAACCGCATGTTCGCATGAACTTTATCCAAAAATCCTTGCGTAAATAAAATGACTTTTCCTTTAGGTTTGTTTGTAAAGTCGTATGCATGCACTTGTTCACGCTGAACAAAGATAAAGCTACCTGCTTGAAATGGATATTCTTTAAAGTCCACCATGTGCTTACCGTGACCGTTCGCCACATAAATTAAATTGAAAAATTTTACTTTGTGAGGAACTTCAGGATGACTGTGGCTATATTGACGACTATATAAGTCTTCTAAATCAAAGATCTCAAACTCTTCGTTATTGGTTTTGTTGTAGTCAAAATTAACGTTAGGTATTTTCATCGTACAAGGAGTTTAACTTTTGTTGTTCATGCCGCTGGTTATTTAAGTTAGCGTATAGCTTGATCTGCAAGCAAGCTTTTCGCTTAGGTTATTGTCTAAAAACGAGAAGGCAGCTAATAAAAAAGGAGCCGTTAAGCTCCTTTACTAAGTTGTAGGTGTGCACTAAACACCTACATAGATTGAGTGATGATTAGTCTTTCTTGTAGCTGTCGTGACATGAACCACAAGTTTTACCCATTTTACCTAGGGCTTTTTTTACGTCTGCTTCAGAGCCTGTTAATGCAATTTTGCTTACACGTTCAGAAGCTAGCACCAATGCTTTAATTTTCTCTGCGTAGTCATCTTTGTCTTTCCAGATAGCCGGAAGAGCTTCGGTATCAACATTGAACTTAGATGTGTCAACTTTTGACGTATCTGCGATCATTTTTGCAAGTTGATTGATGTTTGTTGATTTTTCTTTAACAACTTCAGCGTTAAATGGAACTTTGCCTTTTAACATACCACCTAATGGTCCCATGTTGTGACCTAATAATGTGAAGTTAGCTTTGCGCACTTTAGTTGCCCAGCCAGCGTGTTTTTCATTAGCTGCTGGTTGTGCAATAGCGAATGTTGAAGCAACAAGACCAGCTAGTGCTAGTGAAATGACGGTACGTTTCATAACATTTCCTTTTTGTAATAGTAATTTTTCTGTACTTTTATTAGCAGTACATTTGTTAATAGTAATAATATTCTTCGATAACTGGCGCGTTGACAACTACCAGCCAATAAATAAATACGGCGACCAATACCGCAACGACCAATGCAATGAGTAGCTTTGAGTGCTTAATTGACGATGCTTCGGTGACATCTTCTGATGACTTTTTGCCTGTAAACATTGGTTTGACTAAATTAGTTTTTTTCACGACTTTATAAAAAATGATGGCAGCAACGTGCAGTGCGACGAACGCTTGTAACAGCGTAAAGCCAAGATCATGCACACGATTAGCAAGCTTTTGCCAATCTCCTTCTAACACACCATTGTAAGGACCTGATGTAAAAACGTCATCAGTAATAAATAAGCCGCTCACAGCTTGTGCAAGTAATAAGCTCAACATCAAGAAGACCATTATTGCACCCATCGGATTATGACCCGCTACTTTATTATTTTCTTTCGACGATTTTGGGGCTAAGTAATTTTTAACACGTGATAACGTTGGAAAAAAGTTAATAAACTTTGCATGAGTCGTTCCAACAAGCCCCCAAATCACTCTAAAGCCAAGCAAAAACAGCATGAAGTAACCGCAATACATGTGGTATTCCATGTATTCACTACCAAGCTCCGCTGTTAACCAAAGCGCGCCAAAAGTTAACACGAGTAGCCAATGGAATAATCTTAAGGGTAGGTCCCAAATTAAATAATCTTTTTTCATGCCACAAAATCAATACAACAAATAATCCAAACCGTTATATCGCTTTACCCCTTATTGTTCAACCGTAGGATGTAAACAATGCGTTAAACACCTCAATTTTAGAGGTGTAATTCCTTATCGTGAGTCACATGGTCATCCAGTGTAAAGTTGTGTAAATGATAAAATGACTATGCTGAACTGCATAAGCCGTCATAGTGACCGCCCGTCAATAGGAAGTTAATTATTAATATAAAGTTAATTCTGATTTTTAACTTGCCTAGTTTATTTAGTTAATGTTGTGTAATAAGTTTGCGTTATACGATTGTGGCAATACTGCCAACGATCATTTATGGAGCGTATTACATGACTACAGCTAACACATCAGACGTAAAACGTGCGTCATCTTCACTTGAGCAAGCTCGTGAGCTGACATTTCCTTCTCGGAAGGAAATGTTAGAAAGAGCACCTACTGTTGATCGATTTTGGCAGAATAATAGTGGCCTGCTGCAAAATGCATGGCAGCACTGGGAAGCATCTCGAGATGATGAATTGCCCAACCTAGACGAAGTTTTAATTGATAAATCATTGCGTGAGGCGATTAATCGCGCTTGGGTCAACCCGAATAAAGAGGGGGCAGTTAAAGACCTTTGGCATGAAGTAGCGCCAGGGGTTTATAAAGCACAATTTTTTGATGTAGAAGAAATAGCGAAGCTACGTAACTATTTTGATCAAGCATCAGATGCAGGGATTCCATTAAAACCGCCATATGGCATTGTGTTAAATCGCTTTGGTGGCATGTTAGATAAACGTTCTACAGGGTACTTAGCGGCACCAAATTTTCAGGCGTTTTATCAAATGCTTCATGATAAATACATGCGCCCGATCGCACGCTTATTGATGCCTGAAGTTTATGGTTTTGACTCGCAAACGTTTGGCTTTTCGATTAAGTACCAAGCTGGTGTAGATACTTCGCTACGTCTTCACACAGATGCGTCTGCAGCGACAATGAATATAAATATGAACCTGCAAAGAGAGACTTATAAAGGCTCGCAAGTAGATTTTTATGATTCACAATCAGGTCGAGTCAATCGACTTGTTTTTGAGCCTGGAACGGCGATGATCCACCGTGGTAATGTTGCGCATGCAGCACAAGCGATCACCGAAGGAGAGCGATCGAATATTGTGATGTGGTTATACGGTAAAGGCATGACCATCCCTCATCATCAAAATGGTGAGGATATTTCACCCGAACAACGATGGACTGTACCAAACGAAGAGCAAGATGCGTACGCTCCTTTTTAACTGAAATCGACAAAAAAGCCACAAACATAATTGTTTGTGGCTTTTTTATTGGTTAAGTTTTTAAGCATTCAATAACATCTGGTAAAGCATGTCTTTTAATTGAGCACGTTCTTGCTTTAATTGGTGTATCGCGTTGTCACCAATTGGTGAATTAGCTGTTTCTAACGATCTTATTTCTGCATCTAATTGATGATATCTTGCGGCTTTGCTCGCAAACAATTCATTTTCTTGATTGAGTTTGTCTATGGTTTCTTTAAATTGTGGAAAATCACAGACTAACGAATGGTCTTCACCTAACATAATTATCTCACTTATTCATTGTAACGTAATGGGGTAGAGCAGTTAGTTTGATTATTAAACAAAGGGTTCAATAATTTCATCTAGTTGCACTGTTATTGCTTGTGTTTTTTGTGGGTTTAACGCGTCTTGGTGCGGTGGCGAAAACTGTCCAATATCGTTATCAAAGTATCGTC
Source organism: Thalassotalea loyana (assembly GCF_030161435.1). Classification (GTDB taxonomy): domain Bacteria; phylum Pseudomonadota; class Gammaproteobacteria; order Enterobacterales; family Alteromonadaceae; genus Thalassotalea_G; species Thalassotalea_G loyana. The sequence goes on from NZ_BSSV01000007.1 coordinate 237,354, forward strand.
CGTTTGCATGACTAAACTCTTCTGATAGAGCCGCTCTTACTAAAATGTCTGCGCCAATTTGCAAGTCTCCGCCTTTAACGCCATAGGCTTGCTCAACCATTTTACTTCCTAAAAATGACTTAGGATTGATAGCAACGATTACAGGGCCTTTGTTATCGAGTGACTTTGCTAAATCAAAGGACCACATAGTCAATGCAAGTTTACTTTTTGCATAGACCGCGTTGTCTGACAGAACGCTTGTTGATGATAGTTCTGCTGGCGTAACTGATGTTTGTGCCGCTGATGACAAATTAACTACACGGCCATTTTTTGGCATGATGCCAAGTAATTTTTTCGTCAATAAATAAGGGGCTATTGTGTTAACTGCAAACCGTGTATCAAAGTGATCAATGGATCGGGTATCTTGTGTTACAAAGACACCAGCATTGTTAATTAACACATCTAAAGCAGGGTGGTTTTCAAGCACTTTGTTGGCTAAGGCGTTTACTTCTGTTAGTGAAGATAGATCCGCTTGGTAGCTAATTACGTTGCAATCAGGGTTTAATGACTTTAATAAGGCTATCGTTTTTTCAAGCTTATCTTTGTTACGGCCATGAATCAGCAAGTTTACCTGAGGCTTCGCAAGAACTTTTGCGGTTTCCAGGCCAATGCCATCAGTGGCTCCAGTCAATAAGATGGTTTTTTCAATCATAGAATGTCAACCTCTAAAAGGTATAAGGAAAGGTAGTGAGCAATGCGTGATCACTACCTGATTATTTGGGTTAGAGAGATTAGTTAATGTCTTGAACATTCATCACAAGTTCATTCCAATTGCGTTGATTCTCAATGTCATGCTCTAAGCCTTGTTCGTCGGCAATCGTGAATCGTTTTATTGCTGGTGTTTTGCTCGTTGCTTGATATAACCAATAGGCTTCAGCTTTAAGAGCTTCATCAATTGGTTTATCAATTGATTCATAAACGGCTTGTTTACACGCATTAATAGATTCAGCTGGGAATTTTGCGATTCGTTTGGCTAACTTTTCAACGTATGGACCAATTTCATCTGGCGCTAATGCTTTATTAATCGTGCCGTACGCTTCTGCTTCGTCAGCATCAAAATCTCTTGCACTAAGAATAATTTCCAGTGCTCTACCCAAACCTGTTTGTCGTGCCATTCTTGATGCACCACCGCCGCATGGTAAAATCCCCATGCCAACTTCCATTTGCATGAACTTAAATTTACCACGTGCGGCAAATCTCATATCCAATGCAAGAGCAAGCTCATGTCCACCGCCACGGGCAAAACCTTCAAGTTTTGCAATGGTAGCTTGTGGTACTTTGCTGATGCGTTCACACACTGACTGCAAATCTAAAAGCTGTGCATCTTCTCGAGACACCGCTTCTTCAGACATATCTTTTAATAATTCGGTGTCGTAATGACATACCCATATCTCAGGGTTAGCTGATTGGAAAACAACAACTTTTGTGTCACGGTCGCGTTCTAGGCGCATCGCTAAACTGTTGAGGTCAGCAAGCATCTCTTGCCCTTGAACATTGACCGAACCAAAGTCGAAAGTAACCGTCAAAACGCCATTATCTTGGTGTGTTGTAAACGTCTGAAAGCCTGCATATTTCATAATAAACTCTCCTAATCTCGTGTAATTTTTATCATCTCAAAGTGGGACTGTTTAGGTTTGAAACGAGTTACACCTTGGAAATTACATACTAGATTAGTTTTGATAAGTTTATTATTGCCCTCAATGTTTAATTAGTTTTAAATTTTTGTTAATAATTGTTTTATTAATTTTGTTGATGCGATTCAATATTGTTTTTAAGAATGATGGCACCACTTCCCTGCGTTGATAGCTCGTCCTCAGGATTGTAGATAGGGCAACTACTTAACGATAAGCAACCACAGCCAATACAACTGCTAATTGAATCTCGCATAACTTCTAGCGCTTTTATGCGCTCATTGAGTAACTCATGCCAGCGGCTACTCAACTTTTCCCAATCTTTTTTGTCAGGCGTGCGGTTGTTGGGCAAACTCAATAGGGCTGTTTTGATGTCTTCCAAACTCACTCCCATCTTCTGTGCTGCTTTAATTACGGAAATTCGGCGCATGACCTCGGGTTTATAGCGACGTTGATTGCCGTTGTTACGCCAACTTCTGATCAGCCCTTTCTCTTCATAAAAGTGGAGCGTTGATACTTTTATTCCACATCGCTTTGCAACTTTGCCAATACTAAGGTTTGCTTCTTGGGTCATGTTTTCCCCCATTTATAAAGTTTTTTTTAATTTACGTAAAAAAATGCTTTACCTCAAGTTAACTTGAGGTTTTATGCTTGGTTTTAATTAACCGATTGAATAACAAAATGAATGATGAAGGAGACAACAATGATTCAATTAGAACATATCAACCTTATTGTAAAAGACATGGATGAAACGTTAACTTTTTATCAAGCTGCATTTCCACATTGGTGGGTGAGAGGTAATGGCTTTGATGAATGGTACGGCAATCCAAGACAATGGTTGCATTTTGGTGATGATTATCAATATCTAGCTTTTAGCGACAATGGGCAAGGTGAGAATAGAGATTTAAAAACATTGAATCTAGGTTTGGCTCATTTTGCTTTCGTAGTTGGAGATTTGGATGCTTTAGTTACTCGATTAGCCGATGCCGGCTTTAATGTTGATAAGCAGGGCGCTGAAAACCCATATCGTAGAAATTTTTATTATATAGACCCGAACGGATTTGAAATAGAATTTGTTGAGTATTTAACTGATTTACCAAAAGAAAGGAATCACTATCATGACTAACACTGCAATAATTCTCGGTTCGGCGCGCTCAGACGGTAATACTGGACAATTGGTGAAACAAGTTGCACAGAAGCTCAATGCGGATGTGTTTGATTTGAATGTATACAAAGTACTTCCTTATGATTATCAGGGAAATAGTGATGATGACTTTCAAGTGCTTTCAAACCAACTCCTTGATTACGATCGACTTGTTTTTGCCACGCCAATGTATTGGTACAGTGCAAGTGCGCAGATGAAAGCCTTTCTAGATAGACTGACCGACTTATTGCGAGAAGAGAAAGATAAGGGACGACAATTGCGTGGTAAAAATGCTTTTTTACTGGCGACAGGAGCAACAAGTGAACCAGCGTCATGTTTCGTCGACATGTTTACGTTAACCTTTAAATATCTGGGAATGAATGACACAGGAATGCTTTATTGTGATTGTACTAATGGATTTAGCGAGGCCTTGCATAAACCGATTATTGATGAATATTTATCGACGTTAGTTGAAAAGGATGCTTTATATGCATAAATATTCATAAAATATGACGAATTATTTTCAATAGACGTCTAAAAGGCTATTGCAATTGTGTGTTGAATCCGTTTTAATAGCGCACGTTGTTAATGGTCGATACCATTAACTCCAGAAGAGGTGCGATAGCTAGGTATATGGTGCGAAGAACCACAATTCTTTTGACCATCATAGAGGGAGACTATCGCCGAGAGTTTTGCGCCTGTGGGGCAATAGACTCGGTCACTGAAGGTTGAATCCTCAGGACTGTCACCAATATGGTGGAGAGCTTCTGGCTGAAATGTCTCATTTTATAGCCTTTGCTAAGTACGACGGCAAAGCTGCTCATATCAGTCGGCTCTTCCTTGTTTTTATTTAGCATGAATTTAGCAATATGCTATTTAGGGAGACAATATGTTTTTCAAATCAAATCAATATATGTTTGGGTCTAGATATCCAATGGTAGGAGGCGCTAATGGCTAATATCGCTGTAGCTAAGTTTGGTGGAACGTCTGTGGCTAATCATCAAGCCATGTCACGTTGTGCTTCTATCATTAAGAATAAATCAACTGGCAGTTTAGTTGTTGTCTCAGCACCCGCAGGTGTCACTAATCATTTGGTTAGATTGAGCCAAAGCGGTTTAAACCCTCAAGAGCAAAGCGAAACGATTCAAGCAATTCGTGATATTGCGTTTAATATCGTTGATGAGTTAACGGATCGTAGTGCTGCAAATCTGATAGGCGACCATGTCGATACAATTTTGGCTGATTTAACGACCCGTTGCGCAAGTCAGTCAGTACAGTTTGATGCTCAAAATGCTGATAGTATTTTAGCGTGTGGGGAGCAGATTAGCTCTGTGATTTTTGCACAAGTTTTATGTGAACTTGGTGTGCCAGCGAAAAGTTTTGATGTTCGTCAGGTGATGAAGACCAATAGTCTTTATTCAAAAGCGGTCGTTGATATTGAGCAAGTTGCCAGCTTGTCTCAGTCACAATTATTACCATTGCTCGAATCAGATGTAATTGTGACTCAGGGCTTCATTGGCCAGGACGGCTTGGGGAACACGACCACGTTAGGCCGTGGCGGCTCAGATTATAGTGCGGCAATTTTGGCAGAGGCGCTTGAAGCCGAAAATCTTGAGATTTGGACGGACGTTGAAGGGATCTTTACTACAGATCCGAGAATTACTGCACAAGCGAAATCTATTCCAGAAATTAGTTTTGGAGAAGCCGCAGAAATGGCGACTTTTGGTGCAAAAATTTTGCATCCAGCGACACTTATTCCTGCAATGCGTAAAAATATCCCGGTGTTTGTCGGCTCAAGTAAGGCGCCAGAAAAGGGCGGTACACGAATTCAACAAACGGTTGAGTCAAATCCAACGTATCGTTCTATTGCATTGCGTCGAGAGCAATCACTCGTAACGGTTAAATCACCAGAAATGTTACATGCAAGTGGCTTTTTGGCGAAAGTATTCAGTATTTTAGCTAAGCACGAGCTATCGGTGGATTTAATCACGACGAGTGAAATTTCTGTCGCGATGACATTCGACAACCCAACGTCAAATGCTCAAGCACTGATTACTCATGAAGTCGTACGAGAATTGGAGCAATTGTGTGAAGTGAGTGTTGAACATGGATTATCGCTGGTTGCTGTTATTGGTAATGGGCTACATGCAGCAAAAGAGCTTGGAACGAGCATTTTCGAGAAGATTAACGACTTTAATATTCGCCTTATCTGCCACGGTGCAAGTGCAAATAATATTTGCTTTTTAGTACCAGAGAATGATGCTAACTCTGTTGTATCACAGTTGCATAATACTTTATTCGATTAAAGGTAAGTTATTAAAAAGTATACTCTTTGTTTGGCTTTTGAACGAAATGAATAAAAAAACCACCTTAATTGGTGGTTTTTTATTTTTTGATACTCGAGTGTTGATTTTATTTTGATCAACACAAATGGATCATCACAGGTAGTGACTAACCAAGGTGTTAATCTTGGTTATAACTATCATTATGAACACTCATTACAGCACGACCAGAAGGGTCAGCCATTTTCTTGAAGTTTTCATCCCAAGCTAATGCTTGTGGCGTACTACATGCGACTGACTTACCTCCTGGAACACATTCAGCTGCCGATGGGAGCGGGAAGTGCTCTTCAAAGATCTCACGATAGAAATAAGCTTCTTTGGTATCTGGTGTGTTGTGTGGAAACTTAAATTGAGCATTTGCAAGCTGCTGATCACTTACTTGGCTCTCAATGAACTCTTTTAAGCTGTCAATCCATGAGTAGCCAACGCCATCTGAGAACTGCTCTTTTTGACGCCATAAAATTTCTTCAGGTAAGTAACCTTCAAACGCAGAGCGCAATACGCCTTTTTCAATTTTCCCGTTACCACACATTTTGTCTTCAGGGTTGATGCGCATTGCAACATCCATAAAGTTTTTATCCAAAAATGGTACTCGAGCCTCTATGCCCCAAGCAGACATTGACTTGTTCGCACGTAAGCAATCAAACATATGAAGTTTATCAAGTTTGCGTAGCAACTCTTCATGAAACTCTTGGGCGTTAGGTGCTTTATGGAAGTATAAATAACCACCAAAGATTTCATCGGCACCCTCACCAGAGAGTACCATTTTGATACCCATCGCTTTGATTTTTCTTGCCATCAAATACATTGGTGTTGAGGCACGAACTGTGGTTACATCATAAGTTTCAAGGTGATAAATAACCTCTTTTAACGCATCTATACCTTCTTGTTCTGTAAACAAAACACTGTGGTGGATTGTACCAATACTATCCGCTACTTTTTGTGCAGCCTCTAAATCAGGAGAACCTTCTAAACCACAAGCAAAGGAGTGAACTTTTGGCCACCAAGCTTCTGATAAGTCATTCTCTTCAACACGTCGAGATGCAAACTTTTGAGTAATTGCAGACACTAGAGAAGAATCTAAACCACCTGATAGCAACACGCCGTAAGGAACGTCTGTCATTAAGTGTGATTTAACCGAGTCTTCTAATGCTTCACGTAATTTTGTTTTACTTGTAAAGTTGTCTTTTATTGCAGAGTATTGCTGCCAGTTGCGTTGGTAATACTTTTGAATACTGCCAACTTTGCTGTCGAGCATATGACCAGGAGGAAACTCACTAACTGTTTTACACACAGGCATCAACGCTTTCATTTCAGAAGCGACGTAGAAGTTTCCGTGCTCATCGTAGCCAGTGTAAAGTGGAATAATACCGATGTGATCTCGTGCGATAAGGTAACTATTGTCTTCTGCATTGTATAAACAAAATGCAAACATACCTTGTAATTTATCAACGAAGTCAGTGCCGTGTTCTTTGTATAACGGTAGAATAACTTCGCAGTCTGAATGAGTTTTAAACGTGTAATCTACGGTAAGCGTTTCTTCTAACGTTTTATGGTTATATATTTCGCCGTTTACCGCTAAAACGTGAGTTTTGTCTTCGTTATAAAGTGGTTGTGCACCGTTTTCGGTATCAACGATAGCTAGGCGTTCGTGAACGAGGATGGCGTTTTCGTTGTGGTAAACACCTGACCAGTCAGGACCACGATGACGTAATAAGCGAGAACATTCTATCGCCGTTGAACGTAACTCATCGGCGTTGTTTTTTATATCTAAAATACTAAAGATCGAACACATTGAAGCGCTACTCCTTTTTTATTTTCCAAATTGTCAATTAAATCATTGCTGATTTATCCCAAGTTGCGGGCAAATTTCTAGCACCAAAGAATAGGTCATAGAGAGGAAATTTGAATTGAATACTTTACAATTAATTATCACAACTTCGTTACTTACTCTGCCTATAAATATTTAAATTGCAATAGCTTGGCGTAGAATTTTTACTCTAACTTAGATGGGTTTGTTATAAACCTCATAAAATCAGGATGTTAGTTAACATACTTAATATTTAAAATATTTTGTGTATACTGGACTGAACACAATTTAAGAGCCTGTTTACGCTTTGAAAACGCTAACGAAATATTCTTTTGCATGGATTGCTACTTGCTGTTTATTCTCAGTACCTAGTTTTGCAAATTATACCCAATCAACCGTTGAAGAGCTTCGAATCAATAAAGCGAAGCAGAAAATGCCATCTGTAGTTAACCGTTTAAATGCACGTGTTAGTGAGTTCGACGATCAAATCAATAAAGCTCGCAAGTACACCACACTAATGCAGCTGGTATTGCGTCATGGTGATCTGCTTTGGCAAGATGCTGTTACAAGCTACAAGGATAGTGGTGATCAAGACGATAGAGCATTGTATTGGGCGAGATTACAAATGACGTCGTCTTTACGTCAGGCACGCGCGTTTAAGTCCTTGTTGCCAGATCAACAAGCTAAGTTACTCTGGCAATTTGAGCTGCTCTCTCGCGGTCAAGCTGATGTTAAGTTTGATCGAAACACTCAAAAGCGCATATTAGTGACAGGTTTTGATCCTTTCTTTTTAGACAGGCATCTTGACCAATCAAATCCTTCTGGCGCGAACGCATTAGCGCTTGATGATGTAGTAATAAGCGCCAACGGTATTAGCGCAGAGATTGAAACGTTGATCGTGCCTGTGCGATTTAAAGACTTCGATCAAGGAATGATAGAAACCCTTTTAACGCCATACTTTGCAAAGCAAAATGTCGATATGGTCGTAACCGTTAGTATGGGGCGTGAAGATTTTGATCTCGAACATTTTCCTGGTCTACGACGCAGTGCTAAGGCGCCGGATAACTTAAATGTTTTCACGGGTGCTGATGCTGAAACGCCACTCGCACCTTTATTGAACAATAAACCGCTAAATGGTCCTGAGTTTGTTAGGTTTTCTTTACCTTACAAAGCAATGCAAAATGCGACAGGGCAATACAAAGTGAACGATAACCGGTTTGTTCAAACAGTTGCTAAAGGAGAGTTTTATCCGCAGCGCTTAGATGAGTTAAGGAATGAAACTTCAGTGCAGGGCTCAGGCGGTGGTTATTTATCAAATGAAATATCTTACCGAAGTATTTTGTTGCGAAATGATTATGCACCTGTGATGCCTGTAGGTCATATCCACACACCTAGAATTAAGGCTTACGAGCCAGAGAAAACTCAAGCAATCATAGAACAAATTAAGCGTATGTTAGGTCTCGCCATTACTGAGATTTAATCCTACACATCAGGTGATGCAATTAAAGGAGTACTATGCGTCTAACTGTAATCGCACTAACATTGGCTTCGCTCATAGGGTGCAATGCTACACACGTTGAGCCAAGCCAACCTAAACCTCAAATTAGTTTTAACCAAACACTATACCCTACAGCCAATATTGACGTTATTGATGAACAAGCGCTGTTTTCGTTAACGCCTGAGCAACAAGCGTCATTTTTGATCTATGTTGATAACAAGCTCGCAAAAGGCAAACTCAAACATGAAGCGATCAGTGACTTTCTCATTGAGCGTTTGGCAAATTTTACTTATTTTGGCGATACCTTGTCCGCTTCTCAAGCGTTAGCGCAAAATCAAGGTAATTGCATGAGCTTGGCCATATTGACAACCGCGCTTGCTAAACTTATCGGCATCGAATATGCCTATCGAGAAGTCATCACGATGCCTGTTTTTGAAAAACAAAATAATATTTTGTTATCGTCAATTCATGTCCAAACTAAATTATTTAATGAAAGTACTAATGATATGGGCATCCCTGGTATAGTGAGTCGCCCTGGCATTGTAATTGACTACTTTCCTGAGCCAGACAACATAAAAAGTAAATACCTTCGTTACCCGCAATTTCTAGCGATGTACTACAAGAATATTGCATCAGACGCATTGATAGCCAATCAAAGTGATAAAGCGTTTGCTTATGCAAAAAGGGCATTTGAACTAGATGAACACAACCCTGAAATTTTAAACTTGATGGCGATTATTCATCGAAGAGCAGGTGATGAGGCGACGGCAGAGTCTATCTATAAAACTGCGATGTCCCTGGATGACAGTAATATTTCTTTATTATCTAATTATATTGTTTTACTTAACGCACAAGGTCGAAAAACGGAAGCCATGGTGTTGAAAGATCAGTTAACACAATTAGACGATACCAACCCTTATGCTTGGCTAGATTTAGCTTATGTTGCTCATCAAAATGGCGAGCTTAATCGTGCAGAGAAGTTCTATAAAAAAGCGATATTTATCGCGCCATATGTTCGAGCTGCACACATAGGTTTATTCAACATTTACGACGCTCAAGGCCGTGAACAGATGGCTGAAGATGCATTACTTGATGCATTGGAATGGGCGAATGGTAAAAAAGAGCGTAAACAAATTAAATACAAACTATATGGGCGAAACCAAGCAATTGAAGCTAACGTAAACGAAGAATAAATATCATTAAAAAGAAAAGGGAGCATCGAAGTGCTCCCTTTTTACGTAGATTCAATTGTACCTGAGGTTAAATGCTGTTTGTTACATCGACAGATAGTTTGAGCATTTGGCCAGGCTGTAAATAGTCTTTACGACTAATACTATTCCAGCGCTCAATTTCTTTGATGCTGACGTTAAATTTATTCGCGATTCTCGAGAACGAATCACCTTTACGAACACGGTATGTAATATTACGCATTACCGCTTTCTCAGTTTCTAAATGCTTGTTATTTGTTGATTTCTTCCAAATTACGAGCTTTTGTCCTGGTTTGATATAGTCTCTAGGAGCCATACCATTCCATTTTGCAATGCTCTTGGTTGATACCTTAAACTCTTTCGCTATATCCCACAATGTATCGCCAGATTGAACTGTGTAATTGATTTTCGTTCCGGCGCGCGTGCGGTTCTGCTTTGTTGCTAATCGTTGCTCTTGGCTCAGTATGTAGCTATCAAGTGATTGAGTTGCAACGGGAATCAATAAGTATTTACCCGCTCTTATCTGAGAGCCATTGATGTTATTTACTTGTTGAATAAGCGTAACGTTCGTATCAAATTTGTTGGCGATTTTAATTAGGCTATCACCATTTTTGATTTTATAGCGCTGCCAAGCTAAGCGTTCTTTATTTGTTAATTTGGCTAACCCTTTATTAAAGTCTTCAACTTTAGTTTCAGGTAAAAGCAGATAGTGTGGGCCATCAGGATCTGTTGCCCAACGGTTAAACCCAGGGTTTAAGCGCTGCAACTCACCGAGTGACAGATCGGCAAGTTGTGCTGCTTTAGCTAAATCTAGTTGTGAACCTATATCGACTTTAGTTAACACGCTCTTGTTTTCTATTTCATATAGTTTCACGCCAAAATGTTCTGGACGTTTGACAATATCAGCCAATGCCAGCAATTTCGGAACATAAGCACGTGTTTCTTTTGGTAAATCTAGGGACCAAAAATCTGTTGGCTTGTTCTTACGAGCATTGTTACGCATAGCTCGACGAACACGGCCTTCGCCTGAATTATATGCGGCTAAAGCTAATAACCAATCACCATCAAAAAACTTATGTAGATACTTGAGGTAGGCGATAGCACCTTCCGTTGATGCGATAACATCGCGACGGCCGTCATACCACCAGTTTTGCTTCATACCAAAGCGTTTACCTGTACCTGGTACAAATTGCCACATACCTGAAGCACGACCATGAGAATAGGCAAAAGGATCAAATGCGCTTTCAACGATAGGCAGTAATGCTATTTCTATTGGCATATCGTTTTTTTCAAGCTCTTCAACAATATAAAACAAGAATGGCTCAGCTCTTTTCGCCACTCTGTCTAGATAAGAAGGGTGTCTAGCATACCAATTGCGTTGTGCCACAAGTCTTTTATTTTCTTCAACTGGAAATGTTAAGCCTGCTCTTATGCGTTGCCAGATATCGTTGGTAACATCAACATCTTGGTCAGCGATAGAAAATTCAATATCAGCAACAGGGTGAATAACGTTTGCAGTTGGATCGGCTAATATTGCTTGGTTTATTTCGTTAGGGCTAGCAATATCAACTAGTTCATCTTGATGATCAGGTTCATTGCTTGCCGTATTAAATGGTGTTGTTTGACAACCAGTGAGTAACATTGCTGCAGCAATCGTTACTTTTAAAGGGGAATTTAAATACTTCATTGATGTTTTTATCATTGTTTTATCACAGCAAGTGTTACTGATTTGTTTCATGAATTCAAGATGCATAATTTGAATAAAATGCTAAGCATTATCTTTCCATCGCCTAATAGCTGCAAATGCCTCTATTTCATTATTTACTGGATTATTCACGTATTCACTCGCAATGGCATGAATATGAGGTAGATGGCATCGCAAAAACGGGTTAATTTTCTTTTCAAGACCAATGGTTGATGGAATCGTCATTTGATCTTGTTCGCGTAATTCAACAACTTGATTAAAGTAATTGAGTAAATCCACGTTTTCCGGCTCGACCATTAATGCAAAGTGCAGATTAGCCAACGTGTACTCGTGGCTGCAATAAACCTTGGTGGAGTTACTAAGCTTTGTTAATTTAGCGAGTGAGTCACTCATTTGTTCCGGCGAGCCTTCAAAAAGCCGACCACAGCCACCTGAAAATAGTGTGTCACCACAAAATAATACATCGTGGTTGAAATAAGCGATGTGGCCCAAAGTGTGGCCTGGCACATCAATCACTTCAAAGCTTACGTTAAGTTTATCCAAGGTAATAATTTCATTGCCAGATAAAGCCGTTGTAGTGCCAGCAATATTATTTTTAGCGGGTGCGTAGACATTTGTCGTTAACCCAAGAGCCTCGTTATGATCGATTAACTTAGTTAAACCACCGATGTGGTCTGGGTGATGATGAGTGATTAAAATGTCTGTTAGGATGACATTGTGGCGAGCAATATAATCCAAGCAAACGCTGGCGTCGCCAGGGTCGACAATAGCGATATGTTGTTGATTTTTCAGTACCCAAATATAATTATCATTGAAAGCTTTGATAACATCGATACTGTAATTTGGTTGCGACATAAACTATCCTCACACGGTGTAGCACGATATTATACCCAATAATGCTTTTGGGGTAAGGCAAATAAAGTTAAAAGAGATAATTTCAAACATTATGATGAAACCAGCGCTATCATACAGAACGCCTATTCGCCCACATTCATGGCAAGATATGCCAAATGGTGAGACGATTTTGTTTGAAATTAATAAGGCGTTATCGCCTTGGTGGCAGCGTTTTTTTGGTTATCATCTGTTAAAAATAGGTGCATTAAGTGGCGATGTCTCAACCAAGGGGTGTGCAATAAAAAATCAATTGACCGTCAGTCCTACGACAGACAATGCTCAAGTAGTTGGTGACTTAGACGAGTTGCCGTTTGTTCAGCACTCTGTCGATGTCTGTGTGTTAGCGCATGCTTTAGAGTTTAGCGTTGATCCTCATCATGTTGTGCGCGAAGCGTCTCGTGTACTTATCCCTAATGGTTATTTAGTTATCACCGGTTTTAATGCGCTTAGTTTGGCGGGGTTGAATTGCTATTTGCCGGTTAGGCGTCAAAAGTCACCTTGGAATGGTAGGTTTTTCACGCCGATGCGAGTTAAAGACTGGTTAAATTTGATGGGGTTTGAAATCTTGTCAGACGAGCGTATTTTGCATTCTTCACTGGCATCTGAATTAAGTAATCATGGCTTAGCGAAAAAATGGCAACAATTGATGCACTATATTTTGCCAAGTTTTGGTTCAGTCTATGTGATTGTTGCGAAGAAAAGAGAGTGGCCATTAACGCCAATTAAGCCTAAAGTTCGTATTCGGCCAAGCTTTTCTCCAGTGAAAGTTTCGACGATGAACCCACCTCAGTGCAAGAAGTAATCTTCAATAAAAAACGCGAATATTCGCTACGGAGCAAATATTCGCGCAATGGTTTGTCTTTGACTAGTGGTTACACGATTTTCTTCTACAAAGACTGTAATTTCGCCAATGTGAATAAGCCAGAATTGCGGTTGCAACTACGGTAATAATTTTTTCACCTGCCTCACCCAACAAGTCATGACCAAATACTGCCGCCATGACTAGTGTGATGATACCTGTAATGATACCGATCATTACTGTCATGTCTCGATGTTTCTTACAGCCAATAAATGCTGCCGCCAAACTTAATGGCACAATCAATACTACCAGCGCCATATGGAAGGTGTGATCACTGCTTGGTAAAAATGAAAGTACGGGAAATACGGCTAGCGCGATGGGCAGAAAAGCGCAATGTAGGGCACATAATACTGATGCGCCAATTGATAATTTGTCTAAAAACGTTTGTTTATCTATGCTCATGGGATTAACGTAACTTCTTTCTTGATACGTTATAATATAACAATAATTCGCATTCTCATATAGCAAATAAATAATTTATTAGATAAAAAAATAGGGGCTTAAAGTAAGCCCCTATTTTATGGCGTAGCTAAGGATTAAAATTTGTAGCTAGCTTTTAGGTAAGCAAAGCGGCCTTGACCACTATGAACATTAACAGCAAACCCCATGAAGTCATGGTAAGCCATTGGTGGTTCTTCATTAAACAGATTTGTTGCACCTAACGTTAGTACCGTGTTTTCAATACCAAAGTAGTTAATTGCTGCATCTACTGTCGTCATTGAACCAACTTTTGGCATACCCGCAGTTTGTACAGACGCTTCTTGTTCAAAAGAATCAATGTAGTTTACTGCCATCGTTGCATTAAAGTCGTTTTGTGTCCAATCAACTGATGCCGTCCAGCGGAATTCTGGTTGTTCGAAATCGCCTTCTTGCGCGTCGATACGTGTGCCGCCGTTTTCACCAGGGCGTTTATCTTCGTATTCAAGTACGTAGTTAAGCACATAACCAAATCTAAACTCACCGTAATCAGAGTTTAGTAAGTAGCGTAGGTCTAAATCTAAGCCTGACGTATCTAAATCACCAATGTTTTGGAAGCTATCGTTAATTGTTACAACTTGGCCTGGATCGCCTGCGATAGCCGTTGGGATACGAACAACGACATTTGGATCTAAGCCTTGAGTGTCCATTAAGAACTGTGTATCTGAATCAATAATATCTTCAATTGAGTAGCTGTAGTAATCAAGTGAGAAATTAAGGTTATCAGTTACGTTGTAAACGATACCTAAGTTATAGCTTTCAGATTCTTCTGGTTGAAGATCTGGGTTACCTTCAAATATTGCTGTGTATTCTTGTGGTTCACAAGCACGATCTTGGTTACCAATTGCCGCACAACGTAATGTATCAACTAGGTTAGGGGATTCATCAGTTCGGCCAAGACCCATTTGATGTAATGAAGGCGCTCTAAACGCAGTACCCCATGAACCACGAAGGTTTACGTCTTCAGTTGGTGTCCATAAGAAAGACACTTTTGGATTTGTAGTAGAACCAAAGTCTGAGTAATCTTCATAGCGCAATGCCATTTGAACTTCTAGTTCATCAAGCACAGGCACCGCTAATTCACCGAAAATAGACATGTTGTCTCGAGAACCATTGGCTTGGGTAGCCTCAGTACCAAATACTTCACCACGTAAGAATTGGTCGTCTGGGTTATCAGAGATTGATTCTTCACGGTACTCGGCACCAACCGCTAGTAAAAGATCACCATGCGACATCTCCATTAATGGGCCAGTGAATTTTACATCTAGTGTACGGTTTGTTGATTTACCAACACGTGTCGTTGTTGTCTCGATAAAGTCTAATGCTTCTTGAGAATTACTTGATGGCTCAAACGGGTTCCATAAACCAGAATCAATAGCTTCTTGTGTACGACGAGAGTTAGGGAAACCATCTACACCGCGCTCAACCGATTCACTTTTAATGTAACTATATGCCGCTTCCCAGCTCCACTCATTGATTTCACCTTGAAGACCAATAATCGCGCGGTAGTAATCTGTATCAACACGTTTCTCACGGTTACCGATATCAACTGTACGACGACGCATAGTTAAATCTTGTTGGTAAAACTCGTGGCTAGGCATATTGGCAAAAGGATGATTTGGGTTATCACCAGCCATTGTCAATTCATTAAAGCTAGGGCTACCAGCACCACGAATTGTTGTTTTTGAGTTTTGACCGTTTAATTCACCAAAAGCACGTAGTGAGTCATTAATTTCATATTTACCCAAATAGTTGAAGCTAAAACGCTCCGTTGCAGGGATCATAGTCATATGAGGCGCATAATCATAGCGACATAAGTTGTTGGCTGGGTCTGAATCTTCAGGTGAACAAACATCGTTACCAAACGTGTCAATTAATCGGTTTGCGGGATCTGCTGCTAACGCAATCGTACCTGGAATACCTGAAGAGCTTCTGAAGTCTGTTGTGTACGGATCGTTTGGACGAAGCGCTGTTTGGTTAGATGAACGAGAGTAATCACGATCAGCATAAAGGATTTCGTCTCGTGTAAAGTAATCTAAAATAAATGTGTGACTTGCCTTATCATCAGAGGTACCAAATACCATTGAAATATTCTGCTCTTCACCGCCTCCATCAGCTGTATCACCCCACTTACCAGATAACTCAACACCTTCGACGTCGTCACGTAAAATAATGTTGATTACACCAGCGATAGCGTCAGAACCATAGGTTGCAGATGCACCATCTTTAAGAATGTCGACACGCTTGATTGCCGAAATTGGGATGTTGTTGATATCTACGAATGCAGTATCAATACCTTTTGCGAATGGACTTACCGATACACGGCGGTTATTCACTAAGATAAGTGTTGAGTCAGCACCTAAGCCACGTAATGAAACACTAGAACCACCGTTGGCAGTATCATCACTTGAGTTAGCTTGTGTTGAAAATGTTCCTTGACCTGAGATAGGCAGTTTAGCAAATAAGCTAATGAGGTCAGTAACACCAGATTTTTCGATATCATCAGCTGATAAGCTAGTGATAGGTGAAGGGCCTTCCATATTGGTACGCTTAATATGCGAACCAGTTACTTCAATTCGTTCAATCTCTTCTTCTGCAGCATGGGCTACATTGCTTGCCAAAATTGCAGATGAAATAGAAAGAGCTAGCGCGGTCTTTTTAGTAAACCTTAACATGTTATATTCCTTATAATAGTTTTTTTATCCGTCAAATACTGCTATCGATTTATCGATTAGATGACAAAATTGTGCAGTTGCACAATGCATCATGCAGGCAAAATATTAATAAAGTACTTAACAAATGTAAGATTTTATTTTTGTTTTTTGCCTTACATGTATTTTGCGTTATTTATATTACGAATTGCATCGTATTTTTCAAGAGGGTAATTTTATTAAACGTGTTGTTTATCATTCATTTAAGTTAAAATGTCAGCAAATGATTACAAAATAGAGTTAAACATGAAGACTCAAGCACTCGTAAATTATCTTGATGAATTACTACAAGTTTCGCAGATTAAGGACTTTTGCCCAAATGGACTGCAAGTTCAAGGCGAAGAAAATATTAGTAAAATTATTTCTGGAGTTACGGCCTCTCAGGCGTTAATCGATCGAGCAATTGAAAGTAATGCTGATGCTTTACTTGTTCATCACGGCTATTTTTGGAAAAATGAACCTGCACCGTTAACAGGCATGAAGTATCAGCGAATTAAGAAGCTGATCGACAATAATATTAACTTAATTGCCTATCACTTACCTTTAGATATTCATCATGAATTAGGTAATAACGCACAGTTAGCAAAGCTTTTAGGAATCGAAGTAACAGGGCCTTTAGAGTTGGGGAATCCTTTTAGTGTATCTGTGCAAGGCCAATTCGCTAAAGCGATTGATGGTTCGGCGTTAACTAATCAAATTAATAATGTGCTGTCTCGTGACTGTTTACACATTGCGCCGCCGTCTAATAAACCTATTAAGACTGTTGCCTGGTGTACCGGTGGGGGGCAGGGATATATTGAACTAGCTGCTCAACAAGGTATTGATGCATTTATAAGTGGCGAGGTTTCCGAACAGACGACGCATATTTGTCACGAGATGGATATTCACTTTTTTGCTGCCGGTCATCATGCAACTGAGCGTTACGGAGCAAAGGCTTTAGGTGAGCACATTGCACAGAAGTTTGAATTAGATGTGACGTTTGTCGATATCAACAACCCAGTCTAAATACATTGCTCGATTAACGAAAAGTCCTAACAGATAACGTTAGGGCTTTTTTGTCAGTTAACTTTTTAGCCATTGCCATAATTGGCCAAAGCGCTCGTATACCACTCTACTTGTTTTATAAAGTGCGTCAGGCCTTGGCATGTAATATCCCCACGTTTTTTCACCATAAAAGTCTTTGACTAAAAATTGTGTAGGCGCAGGGGTAACTTCAGTACCATATTGACGGAAAAATTTAACAGCTCTTGGCATGTGGCTAGCGCTAGTGACAAGGATTACACCTTTGCCTTTAACTCTAGGACCAATAAGTTGAGCTTCTTCTTCCGTATCTAGTGGATAGTTTTCCGTTAAAATCTTATTTGCTGGCACACCAAGTTCTATTGCCGCTCGTTTGACAATTTGTGCATTTGGTTCAGATTGGCCATGACCAGAGCCAGAGGTGATAATGGTTAAGTTTGGCTTTTGTCTATAAAGCCTAACTGCCTCATTAATGCGAGCAAGTGAGCAGTCTTTTAATTGGCTTAATGCGGGCATCGTTTCGTCAGAAATATGGGCACATCCTAGTACGACAATATATTCGCTATTTCTCGGTATGGTATTTAATGCATCATATTGATTTTCTATAGGGTAGAGCAGGCGGTCGGCAACAGGGGGCATTGATGCAAGCAAAAATAAACAAAAGCTTGATATCAGCCATCCTAAACTTGCTTTTGGTCTCGATTTAAATAGGAAAATGGCCAATAACAGGCCGATAAGAATAAAACCCGTTGGACTAACAAGGATGCCAAAGAGTTTTTTTAAGAAAAATAGAAAATCCATTTTATGATGTCGGAAATAAATAATCAGTAGGCTCAACTATATCAGGGAACATAACTAATTACATAGCCAAATTAGTTGTTCGCCATACTCATTATTAACTAGCAAAGTGAGATTAGTTTTCCTGCTGTTTTGCTTGTTTCATTAATGGCTTCCAGTAAGTCACCCCAAATATCAATGTATTAATTAGTGCCGTACTAAAATTTGGTTCTATTTTTAATAAATTTTTGCGGATAACGACAAACTCTGATGCATGTATCATAACCAATATGGCAGCGGCTAACATGAGTTCCTGTGCATACATCGCAATCGGTTCAATAAAAGTGGCAAAGCCTGCAACTAGGTAGAAAATCACGGTGAGTACTCTGACAATGTTTATTAATAGGTTCATAGCTAATTCCTTGGTAATTATTGTTTTTATAATGGATCTATTGTGCTTAACGTTAGCATGTGTATCAGGATAAAAACATAGCCACTTGTTCAGCATGACGTTGTTTTTTGTAACTTTAGGCGGTTTACCTAGTATGTCATGTAATAATTGCAAATTATTTGAAGGTAGTTAGGGATACTTCACTATTTGCTTTGAGCAACTCTGCTGGAGTCACACCATATTGTTTTTTGAATGCCGTAATAAAGTTCGACGAATGATTATAGCCGGCAATATATGCAGCCTCACCAATCGACAAGCGTTCAATAATAATCTGATGTCGGGCACGCTCAAGCTTTTTTAAGCGAATAAACTCTGCCAGTGTCATGTGATGATGTTTTTTAAAGTAACGTTGAAGTGTACTTACACTCGCGCCAGCTCTGGTTGCTATATCGTTTAAGGATAATTGCTTATCAATTAAAGCAATTATTTTGCTCTCGTAGCGCTCTGGTGAACCTAATGGTGTGCTCAATAGGTTCTGATTATTTGGCTGTGTAGCGACTAATGCCTCATTCATTAAAAGAGGAAAGCATTGATTAAAAATTTCTATTGCGTGTTGCTCAAGTTGAAGTTGATTAACCAAGTTTTTTTGATTGTGTGAAGCGATTGTTTTATGAGCCAATTCCGCTAATTCAATCGGGCAGTTTAGTTGGCTAACGGGAGTCGATACGCATAATATTTTATCAATAGTTTCATGATCTTCACGAGACTGACAGCGTTGCACTAGCCACGATTTAGTTAAGCTGATATTGAGTTTCTTTGTCTGTTCACCCTTGTGTAGAAAGCGCGTAAATACTTGTGGTGAAGGTGTAGACAAGACAAAAAGCATTGGTTTTTCGTTGGTTGCAATTTGATAACGCTGACTACCTAGCGCAAAATCAACGTGACCTTCAATCAACACATTGATACTCAGGCCCGCAGGAATCTCAGCACTACTGGTTGCCTCTTGCGTTTCAATAATATCTGCACAATGAATTGAAATGCCTGAAGGGAGTTTGTTAAAACTCAGCTTACCTTTTAATAAACATTCTGAATGTGCTGCGCTCTCTGTCTGTAGATAATGCTGCCTGCCCGTTGCAGCTAAATAGTTCTCCAAATCTTTCTTAGTTATTGATTCCATTTAAAAAATTCCATGATGACGATTTCGCATAATGGCTTGACGATATCGCAAAGTATTTAACAGAAAACTAACAATACCATACTGATATGATAATGATAATGAGAATGATTCTCATTAATGAAATATTAATTTGCTATAAGGAACTGTTATGCAACCTAAGCGTTTTGCTCGTAGCACCGTCGCTAGTGCTATCGCCGCAATTTTAATAACGCCAACTGCACTAGCTGATGAGCTAGTTGCTGACGATGATATAGAACGTGTTGCTGTGTGGAGCACACAAGTAAAAACGTCATCTTTGTATTTGAAAGGTGAAGATATTACCAATAAGCAAGCCGATCACATTAGTGATTTGCTTAGAACAATTCCCGGCGTTGATGTCGGTGGTGCCCATTCATTAAATCAACGAATTACCATCCGTAGTATGGATGATAAAGACTTAGCGATTTCAATTGATGGTGCAAAGCAAAATACCTATATGTATCACCACATGGGAAATCTTCAGATTCATGCCGATATTTTGAAGTCGGTTGATATTGAAATAGGGACTAATTCAGTTATTGATGGAGGCTTGGGCGGTGCAGTACGTTTTGAAACTAAGCAAGCAAGAGAGCTACTCGACGAAGGTCAGGACTTTGGTGCCCGACTTCAAGTTAGTGTCGGTGACAACTCTGGTAGCAATTACTCTGCTACGGGTTACGGCTTACTGGGTGATGATGTTGATTTTCTTGCTTGCTACAATTATGTCGATCGTGATAATTATGAAGTAGGTGGTGGAGATATCCTTGATGCTACCGGCGACGTGGTTGACGGTACTGATGGCACGGTGCGCGGCCTTGAAGGCGAGTTGGGCGACGCACTTCTTAAGTTAGGCTGGAATGTTACCGATAATCAACGTATCCAATTAAGTTATGAAAATTACCAAGACGAAGGGGATTACAGCTATCGTCCTGACATGGGGTTGGCAACCGACTTAGCAATCACCAATTCGCTTGCAGTGCCACTGCTTTGGCCAACTGAATTTACTAGAGATACCATTACTCTCAATTATGAGCTAACAGCTGATGCTACTTACCTTAAGGCCGCTGCCTACGTAAATACGAGTGAACTATACAGAGATGAATCTGGCTGGGCTGAAAACCCTGCTTACGTTGCGTGGGCTGGGCTGGTATCGGGGGAAGCTAAAAACTCTGGCGTAAACGTTATCGCCGAAACGGCTATTGATAGCGACATCTCTCAAGATATTACTTATGGCTTTGATTATGTAAAACACGATACAAATTATCGAGCTCAATATGCTGCCGGTGTCGAAGTGTCTAGTGAGAAAGCGACAAATCTAGCGATCTTTGTACAGGATAGAATAACAATTAATGAATACGTAACAGCCATCCCAGGTGTGCGATTTGACCGTTATGATATCGAATCTGTGGTTGTTGATGACACCTTTAATGGCACCTCTCTGGCTCTTGCGGTGGAATACCAAGTCAACAATGACTTGCTGTTTAAGTTAGGTGGAACTGAGTTATTTAAAGGTCCTGAAATTAGCGAAGTTTTTGTTGGGGCTGGTTTATATGAAACGGCAAATCCTGATATTACTGAGGAAACCGGCGTCAACTTTGAATTAGCGTTTGCTTATCAAACTGAGTTTAACCATAACGGCAAACTTTCGTTTGGCGCAACGCTGTTTAGAACAGATATTCAAGATTATATTTACGATTATGCGCCACCAGCAACAGGGGTTGATGCCCGTTATTGGAAAGATAATATCGGTGATATGGAAATCGATGGCTTTGAAGCGTATGTCGGCTATGAAAATAATGGATTCAACGGCTCGTTAACTTACTCAAAAGCCGAGAGCGAACTCAATGCATTCGAGCAATACAGTGATTTAGATGGTGCGCGATTAGATCGACAACAAGGTAACACCATCAGTGCAAATGCAGGCTATTTAATTGAGCAATGGCAAATTAGCCTCAATTGGGAAATGCTATATGTAGATGACGTTGATGCCGGTGTCGACTTAGATGGCCCAACACTAGATAACAGCAAAGAAGGTTATACCGTACACAATATTGCAGCTCGTTGGGAGCCTAGCATGTTTGACGGCTTAACGCTGATTTTGGGTGTCGATAACGTGTTTGATGAGTTCTATGCATCACAATCGTCTCGCACAGGTGTCTCTTTTCATCCGAGGTTTGGTGAACTTTACCTTCAAGACTACGAACCAGGTCGCAACATTAAAGCGACAGTAGCTTACCAATTTTAATGGTTAGCGTACGTCTAAAAGAAACCGTTAATATGAACAAGTTAGCGGTTTCGAATCTCACACTCAACATTAGAACTTGGCTTCGCTCTGCGCTAGCCAAGCGTATTTTTAGTGTTTGTCGTTGGCTACATATCTATATTTCTTGTGCGTTATTTTCTCTGTTACTTTTTTTCTGCATTACCGGTATCACTCTCAATCATCCAGATTGGGCAAAGAGTAACGAATCAAAGCTAACGACGATTGAATTGCCGAGTAAATTCACACTCGATGATACTTCTGAGTATCCGCTAAAAGGCTTACAGACCTTCATTGAGAAGAAATCAGGACTAACAACACCCAGAAGCATCGACGTAGCACTCGAGGTGGGTGAAATCACCTTTGATTACCCATTACCGGCAGGCTATGCCTTTGTAACTGTAATGTTAAACGAGCAAATCATTGAGATTGAGCATACTCAGGGCGATACCTTGGCTTTGTTGAATGATTTACATAAAGGTCGACATAGTGGACTTACTTGGTTTTATCTTATTGATGTAACTGCATTTCTTATGGTGCTTTTTACCATCACAGGCATTGTCATTCTACTTCAAAACGCCAAACACCGCCGAAAAGCGCTCGTTTTACTGTTGCTCGGAAGTCTAACGCCAATGGCGGTTTATCTCGCAGCTGTTCCTCGATATTTACTTTAACGGATAACCCAAATGAATAAGTTTTTTCTCATCATATTTATCGGTCTGGGTTCAATGTGTTTCAGCCACATAGCTGGGGCTCAAACAATCAATATGACCGTCGAAATCCCAAAGATTACATCAAATCCTTACCATAAGCCTTACGTAGCTATTTGGCTTGAAACGCCGAAACGCGAGGGTGTGCATACGTTTGCGTTTTGGAAAGAACAACCAGACTGGTTTAAAGATTTACGCCAATGGTGGCGAAAAATAGGGCGAAAACGCTCGCCTAATTACGACGCAGTTACTGGGGCTACTAGAAAACCAGGTGTATATCATCTTATTTGGCATGGTCAGTTAGTTGACGGCCAACGATTACCTCCAGGTGAATACATTCTGCATTTTGAGTCCGTGCGTGAGCAAGGTAGTCGAGAGTATATCCGACAAAAAATTTACTACGGCCAAAATCGAATTCAACACTACGAGCTTCAAGGCAAAACGGAGCTCGGAAAAATCGTTATTTCAGTTAATTAATACAAAGGAATTTACATGAAACTTGTGTTCAAAAACATCGCAACCTTATTGTGTGCTTCATCGCTAATGATGCCAGTATTCACTCAAGCTCACGAGCGCTTTATGTTGCCTTCTCATACTCAGCTTTCTGGCGATAAAGCTCAGTCGGTGAGTATTATCTCAAGTATATCTAATGATATTTTCCATCCTGACAGACCTTTTGGTGATAGTGATACGGGTGCTGATGTTGGTGATCTAAAAACGTTATTCGATATGCTTGAACACCGAGTCATTTCGCCAGATTTAACATTAACAACTGATACGCGATGGCAGGCGTTTAGTCGACTGTCTGTCGCAGACATCAAATTGACGAAGAGCGGTACCTATCGAGTATCACTTGTTCAACCTGATGTTCATATGACGACATTTAAGAAAGACGATGGTACGCACTCACGTCGTTTCGGAAAGCATCCATCACTACCTGACAATGTAACTGACGTAGTTCGCCGAACGACTATGTCTCGAGTTGAAACCTTTGTCACGTTAAATGAACCAAGTAATGCTGCAGTAAAGCCAACAGGCGTTGGCGTTGAACTTAGTGGCGACACTCATCCTAACGACTTGTTTGTCGGTGAAGCAGCTCAATTCAAATTGCTGTTTAACGGTAAAACATTAAAAACACCAGCCAAAGTTAAAGTTATTAAAGGTGGCACTCGTCATCGAAATGAACGAAATGAATTAAACATCGATGTTGCAAACGATGGCTCTTTTTCCTTTACACCGCAGTCCGCTGGCTTCTACTTTCTAGCCGCGTCGACGATGGAAAACATTGAGCAACCAGCAGAAATGGATGTAAAGCACTACAGCTTGTATTTAACCTTGGAAGTCTTTCCACAGTAATCACAAAAGCCGTTTCACTCTTGGCTTGAGTCATCTTAGTGAAACAAACATTAACCATAAAACATAATGAAAACAATGAAATATAATAAAGTAGCAGCGAGCCTATTATTTGCTTTGGGTACAGCATCAAACATGGCTTTAGCAGACGAGATGCCAGACGAAAACATTGAAACGATTGTCGTCACAGGACAAAAAATTGACCGTTCGTTAAAAGATACGCCCAATAGTGTTGCGGTGATGACATCAAGTGAACTTGAAAAGTTAAATGTTCAAAATATGGCGGATATTTACAACTATATTCCTAATGTATCAGGTGAGTTTAATCAAGGCTTCACCATCCGCGGTATTAATGCATTTAATGTATCCGGAGGTGGTAATAGCTTCTTAACCAGCATGTACTTGGACGGTGCTCCGCTACCATATCGTGTAGTACGTGGGGGGGCGCTGTCGGTTTGGGATCTTGCACAAGTAGAAGTTTTTCGCGGTCCTCAGTCTACGCTACAAGGCCGCAATGCACTTGCGGGTGCGATTATGTTGAGAACACAGGATCCAATGTATGAGTATGATGCTAAAGGCAAAATTACGTTGGGTGAAAACGGCCAACAGGAGTTTGCTGTAGCGGGTGGTGGCGCGATTGTTGAAGACATGTTGGCATTTCGTGTTGCTATTGAAGATAAAAGCTTTGATGGTGATATTCAAAATACTACGCGTGATAGCGGTGCAAATTATCAGGAAAGCCAAACGGTTAGAGGAAAACTCTTGTTTGAGCCAACGGATACGTTCGATGCGTTGCTAACCGTTACTAGTACTGATGCAGAATACGGTCCTGAATGGGTATTGTATAACTATGGGGAAGATCCATTTCAGCGCACGGTATGGAATAACACGCATATTTTTGAAAAAACCGAAACTGATCTAATCAATTTAGAGATGTCATGGGAAGTAAATGACACCTGGACGTTTGATTCGATTACCACATACAGTGACAGTGAGTATCGTTATAATTGGGATGGTGATATGACGCCTGAACAAATTGTTGAAGATAATCGTTATGTTCGAAATGACGAGACCATGAGTCAGGAGTTTCGCCTAATTTTTGAGTCGGATAGCCTGCAAGCGGTAACCGGTATTTATTTCTCAACCTTAGATGTAGACGATCAAGCTTACGGAGAACGATTTTTAACCTTTGCTGATCTTGGTTTACCTTCACTAGAGGTCTTATTAACAGCGCCACCACAATTTGGTGGTTTTGGCTTACCTGCGGAATATGCGGCACTCGTTGTTCCGTTATATCCAGACATCGATCCTGTTGTTCTGGGGTTGGATTCTAGCGTCGAACAAGCGGTAGAGACTTTTGCTATTTACACTGATCTAACATGGCAGCTAACCGAGCAATTGGACGTTTTAGCAGGTCTAAGATTTGATAAAGAAACACAAAAAAATAGTTCGTATGCTAATTACACTATTAATAACACCATGCCTAATCCTGCATCGGTTCCTGCACCTCTAGATCAAGTTGTCGCCGGTATTAACGGTACGTTAAATGGCATGGCTGCAGCCGCATCAGGTGTAGAGCCAGAGGCAGAAGCTGATTTTGACGCTTGGCTACCTAAATTAGGATTGAGTTATCATCTTAATGATGATGTTACGACGAGTTTCATTTACCAGCGAGGTTATCGCTCTGGTGGTGTCGGCACAAACATCGCGCAGCAACAAATTTACACCTACGATCCTGAATATACAGACAACTATGAGCTCTCTTTCCGATCAGTTTGGCAGAACGGGAAGGTAATGTTCAACACGAATATTTTCTATACCCAATGGACAGATCAACAAATTTCGATCCAGTTATCTTCAGCAAGTTTCGACAACGAAACGGTTAACGCTGGTGAATCAAATATCAAGGGCTTTGAGTCTGAACTGTTTTATTACCCGAGCGACCAGTTATCTATTGTGGCAGGTGTTGGTCTAGCAAAAACACAATTCGATAAGTTTGAGTATACGGTTCAATCCACGGGAGAAGTGAAAGATCTCGCTGGCCGATCGTTTGCCGACTCTCCTGAGTGGACAGCGAATATAGCTGCAAGCTATGACTTTGGAAATGGTTTTACTATAGGCGCTAATGCGAATTATAAAGGTGAAAGCTTTACTTATCTTGATCCTGAAACGTCGCTTGATTCAGCAAAACTCGCCATTGATAGCGATCCAAAGAATGACAGTCGAATTCTGATTAATGCAAACGCAGGGTATGAGTGGGATAACTATCAAGTTCGTATTGATGCGAGCAATTTACTTGATGAAGAGTATATCACGGGATATTTCTCAGAAGCGGATAGCTTAGGAAATGCCGATAGTTATGGACAACATAATATTGGACGTTCGCGTCATATTAGCGTGTCGTTTTTTGCGCAATTTTAGTAGGAAGTAACTGGTTAAGTATCAAGAGGGTGTGCCGTAGCCAAATGGCTATGGCACATATGATAGACAAGGATTAGATACCGGCAGCGCTTTTTACTTGGTTAAAATGCTCAAGAACTTCTTCTAACTCATCAGCCATTTGTTGACGTGTTTGTTTAGTATCTTGTTGTGTCTTACCAATAACCGCCATGGTCGCTGGGTGAACAAGTAAATCTTTCGCGTGATAGCATTTAGCCGATTTTACGGCAGGTAGCTTACCATCAGCGTGATAGTCCTTTTCAATATCCTCTAGTGACAATGATGTCATCTTGTTTGACGCGCCTAAGGCTGCTGTGAGGTAACCCTTGCAAATAGGGTGTTGCTCAATAAAAGCAGGAATTAATTGAGTAGAAAGTTGAGTTAACTCAATGCTTTGCTTGGTTAATTTATCGAGTGGTGCAGTTTTTACTGTTTTTGAGATGTTGGTTGCCAGCGTTTCATACTGGTCCCAATGATCTGTTTCATGTGCACTAGCTGAATAGCTCGCGCATGCAATAAGTGGAAGTAAAAGCAAAGCAGGTTTTTTCATTGTCTGTCCTTAAATAATTTATTTGCTCTCATTGTTACGACTATGAGTAGCGTTTGAGATTGATACTATAACGATTATTTCAACAAATAAAAACAATTATCATTTGTATTTGATGTGAAGAATTTAAAAAAACAGGAAGTGAGACTAATGACTGATACCACTCAAAATACTCGGGCGAGTGTTTTTACCTCAATTAAAAGCAGGAACATTGCTGGCGTGTTAATGGCCTTTATCACCTGTGTCATTTTAATTCCAGGAATGACAACCTATTTACCGTTTAGTGCTGCGGATCAAATTGCAGTACCTATTTTATTATTTCCATTTATTTGGACAGGGCTATGCCTTTATTGCTACATGGCAGACAAAGCATGGAAACCTTGGGCATTAATGTTAGCACTATGTTTTAGTCATGGTGCGTTGTCATATATAGCGCTAGCAGGTTAATTATGAAAAGTAAGTCGATTAAAAAACTTTATACACTGCATAGTTGGGTCGGTATTATTACCGGAATTTTATTGTTTGTTATTGCATTTACTGGTGCGGTATCAGTCTTTGGTAGACCAGAAATCAAGCTTTGGGCAAATCCAGAGATTCGTGCGCTTGCACCTGTCGATACAGTGAAAATAGAACGTTTAATTGAAGAGTATTCACATAAAGTTCCTGAGCATTACAAAGAAGAAATCTTAGTATTTTTGCCTGGCGTGCGTTCATCAACTCGATTATTCATCATGTTTGAGTCTCACCACGGTGATCCAGTTGATGAGAGTAAACTGGCCGAAGGAGAAAAGCCAAAACGAAACCCACCCGTTGCTACGATTTATGAGTTTGATCCGAATACTTATGAATACGTCTCTGAAAAAACAGGCTTAGTTGAAGAACTATTTGCCAACAGTCAATATGACATGGCTGAATTTATCGTAGGTTTTCATGCTGATTTGCATATGGGGCGACCAATAGGTTTGCTAACGACAGGCGTTTTAGGTCTAACAATGATGCTTTCGATCGTTACTGGGATATTTATCCATCGAAAGATTCTTGCGCAGTTCTTTACTTTTAGACCTCGAAAAAGTTACAGCTTAATGCTTAACGATAGTCACAAAGCTATCGGGGTTTGGGGGTTATTGTTTAACTCTGTTATTGCATTTACTGGTGCCTTTCTTGGCTTAGCTATCGTCGTATTAGTACCTGCGGCGGCATTTGTCAGTTTTGGTGGTGATCAAGATAAATTGATTGAGACTTTTACTGCTGTACCTGAGCCAATTATTCAAAATATTGCTCAACCAACGGCAGTATCAACAGCATTATCACATGCTTTAACAATTGACGAAGAAACTAAGGTAAACACCATTACGATTATGGGGTATGGAGATAAGTCAGCTGCAATGTATTTTGGTGTTACAGGAGGCGACGCTATGGCGGCACAAACGGCTGTATATAATGCGAGCGGTGAATTCCAACAAATCTACAGTAACTTCGCTCGTATTGAAGGGTATACCGGTGCCATATTAGACGTTATGTTTCCACTTCACTTTGGTAATTTTGGCGGTATATTTGTGAAAATTATCTGGGCTGTTCTAGGCCTAGGCACCGCATTACTGCCATTAACAGGTTTGATGTTATGGATGGAACGTGGTGTTAATGCAGCTAATCCAAAATATTCAATGCAAACTTATCAACGATTTAACCGACTCATTGTTGGTGGTTGTGGTGGTATCGTTGTGGCCACATTCTTACTATTCCCTGCCAATGCGTTTTTAAAATACATTATGGTGGTTGACAATGTTGGCTCTGCGATTTGGTGGCCATTCTTTGGTAGCTGGTTATTAACGATATTGTGGGCATTTGTGATGCCATGTGAGAAAAAAGTTGCAAAGCAAATCGCTTATTTAACTTCAGCTATTTTAATGTCGGTTTTCCCAATTGATATATTGATGACGGGAAGTGCTCTATTTACCCAATTAACTGAAGGGCAAATGATTGCATTAGGTATTGATTTAGGGTGTTTTGCAATGGGTTTTTACTTAATAAAAGTAGTGAAAAAGTTTGATAAGGTAAAGTCAGAAAAAACAGTTGAACCAAGCACTACGACAATTGTACAGGAGAGTGTATAAATGATTTTGCTATCAATTGTAATTTCGTTATTAGGTGTTTACTTAATGCAAGATCATGGTGAGTTAACAACTAATAAGATCAAGCAGTTCTCTGCAACAGTAGCATTTATTGTATGTGGAATCGTATTGAGTATTGAATACGGCACACTACGTGGGGTATTCATTTTACTTGGATTAGTTAGTTTGGTTGGTACCATGTTCACACTTTTAAGGTACAAATTTGCTAAGTAACTTCACTTAACATTACTTGTCAAAAAGCCCCGATAATTCGGGGCTTTTTATTAGCTAACATAAAATAATTGTAGTGGTATTTCAAAAAGCTATGCAGGGTAAAGCGGTACCTTCTAATTTGGCTATACTTTAATGACCTAATTAGACTGGAGGTACCATGAAAACAAAATTTTTAGCCTTAAGTGTAATGATTTGTTCATCTGTGATTGCTGGTGATGATGTCCATCAAACTCACGACAACCATAAACATGCTCATGTAAAAAACTGTGGTCATGCAGCGGAGTGGCATATTGATCATTTTGATTACAACCATGATGGGCATGATCATCATAGTCATTCAGGTCATATTCATGAAGCAACTATAGATGTACACGATAACCACAAACATGGTCACAGTTTAGAGTGTGGTCACAAGAGTCGAGTCGTGAACGGGAGAACTGAATATCTACATGATGGTCATTGGCACCACCAACATGGTACACACTTCCACGAGACACACGATTAATTAAGTTAGGTGATAGGCCAAAGTACTTACCATCTCTTCAATTTATTTTGGCTTGTACTTGTAATTTAATAGACGATCGGTCTATTATGTTTGTATGAATGATGTACAAAGTAAACCTCGTCGTGGACGACCACCTAAATCTGCCCAAAGTAGAGATACTAGAGCGGAGTTAATTCGCAGTGGGCTAGAGCACTTAACCGAAATAGGTTTTGCGTCGGCGGGTATTGAAAAAATACTGAAGAAAGTAGGGGTACCTAAGGGCTCCTTCTACTTTTATTTTTCGAACAAAGAAGCGTTTGGGCATGCGGTGCTTGATAACTATGCCGCATATTTTGCAAAGAAGCTTGATAGCTGTTTGCTCAATACAAGTTATTCCCCATTAGAGCGAATTCATCACTTTGTTGAAGACGCAAAGCAAGGCATGGCTAGACATGAATTTAAGCGAGGTTGTTTAGTCGGCAATCTAGGACAGGAAGTCGAAATGCTACCAGAGAGCTTTCGTAGTCGGTTAATAGAAATTTTTGAGTCATGGCAAAGTCGTGTGGCTGCTTGCTTAGAAGAAGCTAAGCGACAGGGTGAGTTGTCTCAAGCAGCCGACAGTGCCTTGTTAGCCGAATTTTTCTGGACAGGTTGGGAAGGCGCAGTAAGTAGAGCAAAGTTAGAGCGAAGCGTGAAACCACTGGATAATTACTATCACTTTTTTATTCAAGGTTTAGCCAAGTAAAATTTTTTAACTAATAATAGACGATCGGTCTATATTCGGAGAACATATGTTTAAAGGTTTATTAATCGAGAAAGATGAGCAAAATTACCATGCTAATGTGAAAGAGTTAGACGATAGTTTTCTCATGGATGGTGATACCACGGTTAAGGTGTCATACAGCACGATCAATTATAAAGATGCTTTGGCTATAACAGGTAAATCACCAGTGGTTAGAAAGTTTCCGATGATCCCTGGAATTGACTTAGTTGGAACAGTCGAGCACTGCGAATCAGGCAAGTTTAATCAAGGTGATGAAGTTGTTTTAAATGGCTTTGGTGTTGGTGAAGTACATTGCGGCGGTCTTGCTGAAAAGGCCAGACTTAATAGTGACTGGCTTATTGCCTTACCTCAATCGCTTTCAGGAAAACAAGCGATGGCAATTGGCACGGCAGGTTATACTGCGATGTTATGTGTGATCGCATTGGAAAAGCATGGTGTAACCCCTGATAGCGGTGAGATCTTAGTGACAGGTGCAAACGGTGGTGTTGGCAGCTATGCCATCGCTATCCTTGCAAAGTTAGGTTATACCGTGGTGGCGTCAACAGGTCGTGTATCCGAAAGTAGTTATTTGAAGTCTCTTGGTGCATCAGAAGTCATCGATCGGAGTGAGCTATGTGAGCCGGGAAGACCATTAGCAAAAGAGCGTTGGGCAGGAGTGATTGACTCAGTGGGAAGTCACACATTAGTCAATGCGTGTGCGAGCACCAGATATGGTGGGATTGTCGCTGCGTGTGGGTTAGCTCAAGGTATGGATTTGCCGGGAACGGTGGCGCCATTTATTTTGCGAGGAATAACCCTAGCCGGTATCGATAGTGTAATGCGACCATTAGCTGACAGAGAAGAAGCGTGGCAACGAATCGCTGATATTTTAGATGACGATATCTATCAAGGCGTAGCAAAAGAAATTGGTTTGAATGACGTTTGTGACATGGCTGAAGCGCTGATTAATGGCAAGGTCCAAGGCAGGGTGGTTGTTAAGATCGGCTAATGAACAAGTTAAACATGATGGCTGAGCATGCAATGTTCGGCCACCATGTTTAGTCAATAACACATTATTATTTGGCCATTTTAATCATCTTGGCTACGGTTTTTGGGTTTTGCTTGTGTCGTCGCAACGCCTGCACCAATAGCGACACCCACTCCAATGCCTAAAGCGATGCTTTCAAGTGCAGCACCAAGCGCTACACCAATCGCAAGACCAACACCGATACCCGTTGCTAAAGGTTGCTCAAGCTTACCGTGTTGCTTTGATTTACTTTGCTTCATAATTCCGGCTCCTTATTGTGCTGATGATTATTAGCAATCACTTTCATTAGCAAACATTATCGTTTACATCGTAACAGCGTTATAGGATTTGTCGACTACGCTTGGTGAAATATCATTGTTTCGATGGTAGCCAACAATGCGGCTAAAATTGAGTTTTTCATTTCTAATGAAGTCAATGAATTGCTTGCTATAACTCGGCAACATCTTGGCAATAGTATTATCTTGAGCTACTTCTAAGAAATCAGCCTGATAGATAATGCCACCTTGCTGAAAATAGGCGAAGCTTTGTCGTTTAGTTCGTGCATTTTCTAATACATAAAACTGTACATTGTTCTTTGTTTGCTTATGTTTTATTTCTTCAAATTTGAAATGTTCAATATCGTTAGCAAAGCGAGGAAAGGCTTTTATTGCGTTGATTGTATATCCATTTGCATAGATAGTTGCGCCAATTTCTACGAAAGGTAGTAGCCCCGCAATATGATCACTGTAAGGATGGGTAACAAAAATTCCTTTGATCTTTGGCTTAGAAAAGTCTTGGTTAATTTTTTCAATAAGCTGTTGTGACGATTTTTTACTACGTGGCACGCCAAAAACGGTAATCTCGTCGTTGATTACTTGCATTAATATGTTGTTGTTTGCTGATGAATCCGTTAGCAAATACAAATCTTGGGCGACTTTTGTTGATATGAGTGCTTTGCTTTT
Organism: Thalassotalea loyana; assembly: GCF_030161435.1. GTDB lineage: Bacteria > Pseudomonadota > Gammaproteobacteria > Enterobacterales > Alteromonadaceae > Thalassotalea_G > Thalassotalea_G loyana. The sequence goes on from NZ_BSSV01000007.1 coordinate 269,945, forward strand.
ACTGGACTTTTCATGGTAATAACCACTTGGTATGCTCAACTTATCTTGGTCTATTTGGCTGATAACTTCAAACTTTTCGAGACGTGTAATAAAGCTAGGCTTTTTGTCGCCGTTATACTTTTTGATTAGCGAGTGGGCAAAAAAATAGCCGCCGTTATGTCTGTAATCATCATAAAGGTAGATACGCTTTCTGGTTTTATCATTAATTGAGATTAAACGCAGTGGCTTTTTCTTAAATACATACTCCATCGTTTTCTTTTGAGATGGGTTGTGTATCAGGGTTATCGTGCTGTCGCTGAGATTAACGGTGTATTCTATGGTCTCTTCAATGTTAGTTTCTGCTAGCAGCGGCTTTACAGCGAAAAAATCAAGATTCATCAACGTCAAGTTCTTGTACCGGTCAAAGCTATTCATTTTCTGCTTGATGACACGCTTACCTAAAGAAATGCCGTTGCGTTCATAACGCAAGCTTTCTTCGCGATTTTGAAAATGTACTTCGTCAAAATAAAGTCCTCCTGTGTAGTGGTGGACAACGTTTTGATAATACTGCTTGGTGGTTGTGTCTATTTCAGTCACTTTAAATGCTTGATAACGCGTTGGTGATTGATAATCCCATGATTGGTAGGGATCGCTTCGGCCAAGGTAGCTGTGCGTTAGTGAAAATGCATTAATGTTGGATGTTTTGGCATAGTGGGTTTTGAGTATATCGATAAACGACTTAGCGTCGTTCGCCCAAACGTTAGATGACATAGCTAGGTAACTGAATATCAACATAAATGATTTAATCGTACGTTTCAAAACTAATTCCTTTTCTTGTTCTTTTTAAAGTCAACTTTTTACTTACCACTTTAATACAAATATTTTTTCTTTACTTGTATAAGGGCTTATGTATTATGTTTCATAAGTGCTTATACATCAAGATTACAAATGAAAAGAACATTGGGAACCACGCTTAGACACCTTATTGAATTGCTAGATGGTGGTGTAGAACAGGTCTACGTTGATTTTGATTTGGACTACAAGCCAAGGTTTACGCCTATTATGCGTACATTGTCTAAAAATGGTACGGGTACCATAAGCGAGTTAGCAAAAGAGGCCGGTATTACTCAACCCGCAGCAACACAAACGGTACAAGCCATGCTTAAAAAGGGCTTAGTGGTTGTAAGCGTTTGTGAACGCGATAGCCGACAAAAGGTTGTGACTTTATCAGATAAAGGTAAAACGATGCTCAGCCAATTAGAGCAATGCTGGCGGGCAACCGCAATGGCGGCAGAATCGCTGGATAATGAATTACAAACACCGCTGAGCGCATTGGCTGAAGAAGCGATAGCAGCGCTAGAAAAGACACCTTTTAAAGCGCGAATAAAAAATGCGCATAACCAACTAAAATCGACAGGAAATACGATATGACGATAATGGATTACAAAAAAATCACTCGCGTAATAACACCGGTTTGTGCAGGGCTTATGTGTTCGTTTAGTTCACATGCAGTGTCTGATGCAGATGATATGCCCTCAATTGACTGTACTGACAAGAAAGTCCAACTTGAAGTGTTAGGTGCTTTGGCAAATCAGTTAACTGAGCAATATATTTTTTTGGATAAAGCAAAAGCGTTTACGAATTATGTTAGCGAGCTACCAGCAAAGAGTGAATTTTCTCAGGTTAAAGACTGCCAAGGCTTTACTCGTGTGATTAACGATACATTATTGTCAATTACTTCAGATAAACATCTTCATATTAATTTCAGCCCTTATGTGATTCCAGAAGATACACCTGAGTCAAAACAGGCCTTTGCAAAACGTGAGCAAGCTTTTATGCAATCGCTTAATTTTGGTTTCGAAAAGGTTGAGCGCTTACCTTTTAATATAGGTTATATCAATATGACGCTTTTTGCGCCGACAGAGCATGGTGCACATCAACTAGAATCCGCAATGAATTTGTTAGGTTATACCAATGCGCTAATTATTGATTTAAGAGAAAGCCGCGGTGGAGCGCCAGCGATGGTTGATTTATTGACGAGTTACTTTGTTGATGGTCGAACGAACACCAGCAATATTTACTACAGAAACCGAGATTATACCGAAGAGCGCTATACAACAACTGACGTTAATGGAAAGCATTACGGTCAAGAGCGCCCACTCTATATTTTAACCAGTAATGCGACTTTCTCTGCGGCGGAAGACTTAGCTTATACGCTAAAGCATTTGGGTAGAGCGACAATTATTGGTGAGGTGACTGGAGGAGGCGCGCACCCTGGTGAAGTGTTCAGGTTAACCGCTCATTTTGATGGTTTTATTCCAAATGGACGCTCTATTAATCCTGTGACAAATACTAATTGGGAAGGCGTGGGTGTTCAACCAGATATTGAAACTGAGGTTGATAAAGCGTTGAATGTGGCACAACAAAAGATATTGGCTAGTTTTAAGAATAAAGAACCTAACCTAGCGAGAGCTAACAGAATGCAAAAACGCATTGAGCGTTTAAAGGGCTAATTATATATTGCCATTATTAAAAAGCCCCTAAACAGGGGCTTTTTATTTATTAGAATACGCTTTATTTGTCTTTAAGCGCTTTTCGCTCTTTTTCATAATCTTCATAAGATTTCTGCGTGGAATTTACGCACTTTGCATGTTCCTCTGCATTTTGAGCGTCATTAATACATTGGCTCTTTTGGTAATCTTGGCCCATACCGTAAAGGGTTTTATTGCTGCAACCTGCTAAAGCCAACAATCCAATGACAACGCATACTGTTTTATACATATATCACTCCATAATTAACACTAAAGCTATGATGCCTGCTGGCGATTAAAGTTCAACTTCACTTTTATACGCGTGATATAAATCTGACTTTAACACTGATGCGTACAAGTTACATTGACAATAATTTGGAGCCCATATGTTCGGTATTTTTAAATCAAACCCACTCAAAAAGTTAGAGAAACAACACGCGTCAAAGCTTGAACAAGCAATGATGGCGCAACGTAATGGTGACATTAGGCTGTATTCTCAGTTAACCGTAGAAGCTGAAGATTTATATGCGAAAATCAAGCAGCTAGAGAACAAAGCTTAACGTTTAGTTGCGATATCAGTGGGCGACAACCTTATTTATACGCCTGTTTTAAATGATACTAAATAAGGTTGCGCTTTTTTGCCGTTGACGTCTCTAAAGCCACCCTTGTTTTTCGAATTAATACTGAATGCATAAACGGTGTTTGCTTTCAATTTAACTGGAATAACAAAGGTACGATCGTCCTTGAAATAAACGTCGTGGGTAATGTCGGGAAAGTTGCCATGTTCGACTTTTACCACTGACCACATTTTGTTGGTCATCATCTCTTTACTAAACTGAATGGTTATTTCTTTTGTTGACGGGGAAACTGTTGAGGTTCCTGCCATTGGTGAGCTTGCGACAACAACGGGCTTAATGTCTATTAAACTAACGGGTTTAGCAGAGGCAAATGTTGTCGTAACAGCCAATGATAATAGTACGATACTTTTAAGTTGTTTCATTTGGTTCATCCTTGATGTAATAGCAGTGCTAGTCAGTATATGTGGTGACTAAAGCGTGAACAAGTGCTCGTTTATTCGTTGTTGGTAGTGGGTCATTATAAGCAATTAGGTCATCCCTGCTTCTTGATGTAACGCTAGGCTACCTAGTACACAAAGCATAAACCCAGGAACCGCATGACACAGTAGCGCAGGGCATGATTTGACATGTCGGTAAGTTGGAATAAAAAAGTAAGGATCAACACGCTGCAACTTGTGATAAATGGGTAAAAATAGAGGCTTTAACCACGTATTAAAGTAGTAACCCAATACAGCAATTAATTGAACTTCCAGCAGCATTAGAAACATCTCTAACCCAATAGCGTCAATAAATACAGCAAGGGCCATTAGCTCGGGATTAATAACCAAAAAGCTAATACAGACTAACGTTAATATTTTCCAAAACCACTTTTTAAGCATATTGCATTCCTTATTTCATTTGCGGATGGGTGGAGTTCATTCACAACCACCAGCGTCTCCTATATCAGTAGAAAGAGAGCAAAGTGGAATATAGCCATCACAAAAAATTAAAATAGCAATTTTTGACTATGAAGCCAATCCATGACTTTAATAGAGCCTTGAGAGCAGCGAAGCTTATCTTGATAGCTGATGAAATCTATTTCTTCTATTTCTTCATCGGGGCACAGTTGCCCATCATAGTCAGCAAAATAGCAGGTTAATTTTACTATCGTGTTATCAGCCTTGCCATCCGCTGGTGCTTTAAAGGTCTCTACATACTTGATTGAACTTGGGACTAAATCGACAGAAATCTCTTCTTTTATCTCCCTGATTAATGCTTGTTCGTCGGATTCTCCCAACTCTCTTTTGCCGCCTGGAATGTAAAACAGGGACTTATTTTTTGAACGAGCACTTAGTAGTTTTCCATCTTGGATAAACAACCAAGCTAATTTATCTATTTCTTTTGTCATGACTACTCCAGAATATACGTGAGTTATAACTAGTACTTTAAATAGGGCACAGTAAACCCTGAGGTTTATACTGGTTTTGGTATTTGGTAAATATCGCGACTTAAACCATCGTTAAAGGCTTGTCGTCTAACTTTTTGCCCACCTAATTTTTCAACAAGGGCTCGGGCTGCTGTGTTTTCATCATTCATGTAAGTTTCAACAACGTCCCATTTAAAGATGTTGTAAGCGTGAGATAATGCGGCAATGGAAGCTTCCGTAGCTACACCTTGGCCCCGTCCTTCAGGCGATACCCACCACGTGAGTTCTTTTGGCCATTCATCGCCTTGCCAGAATCCACAGGTACCAATATAGCGATCGTCAGACTTTCGTTGGATTACCCATACGCCAAAACCGAGCAAATACCACGAGCCAAGGTCGGCTTTTAGCCTTGCCCATGCTTGTTCCTCGCTGATCGGGCCGCCATAGGCCTTTGAAGCATCAGCATTGGTATAAAAAGCTTTATAAGATTGAAAACAAGCGCTGCTTGGCGGCACTAATCGTAGCCTTTTGGTTTCAATTGTAGGTATCATATTGTTTTGATTGGTTTACGACCACATTGGTCTACGTGTTTTTGATGCAACCATGCTGAACGGTTTTGGAGGCTAAATGCGATTGACTCTACGCAGCCAGTTCTTTCTACTTGATTGCAATGTGCACTTGGATTTCATCCCCGTTGGGGTAATATTCGAAATCAGTTGTAAACAAACGTTCATGCTCACAAGTATCACTTGTAAAATACTCCCAGACTTGAGTCCATGCATTAATCGCGATTTGCGGCATGTCACCTTGATGACTAAATACAAGGTACTTTCCTGCAGGGATAACTATATTTTCAAGCGTTACATTAGGTGGAAATGTTTGACCATCAAAGCCCGCAAGTACAGTAAACATGCCGTTATGATCCGACTCATAGTCATAATAAAGGCCATACACACGTTCCCCATTTTTGTAGTCAACGGGTACACATGCATCAAATGATTGCCATAAGGCGGGGATTTTTCCATGTGGGCTCATTTCAGCTTCATTATTGGTTCTGGCAGAAATGCCGTGTATCGTTTTTTCAGAAACGATCTTTACTTCCATTATTATTTCCTTTGTTGACCGCTATACGGGCTGTGAAGACTTGCTATTCCTGTTTTATCGAATGCCAAAATAACGGTTTTGGAGATAACAGTTTTCTAGTCGATTAATCTTTTGATAACTCTGATACTTCAAATTCGAAGCCACCAACGAATCGTTGAATAAAATTGTAGAACAAACAACCAATTGCCACAGAAATATAACCAAAAATCAGATACATAAATGGTGCAACGAAAATGAAAAAGGTTGGGAATTCAACGGGGTTACCAAATTGATCATGTTGTGGGGCTGTAAAAGCGAACATGAACATCATAGGTAACAAGAAGGGGAGTGTGATCAATGCCATTAAAATACCAAAAACTTTGCCGTTTTGGTGTGGTGAAAGTTTTGTAATTTGTTTTTTCATTGTGATTCCTTTCTCAGTATTTTTTAGGTTAACCAATTGTTTGTTATTAGTCTACGGCTGAAAGCGTACGATTAATTTCTGAGCTGAACGCATCAAAATTCTTTTGAATAGCGTGTGTTATGCTCGTTACGTTGTCAAAGTCAGGTGAAGAGAGTAACACTACTTCAAAAATAGAATATGTCGGCATTTCATTGCTAGTTATCCATTTTGTTGAGGCTAATTTTTCCCAGTATTCTTTTTGAGCACTTTTCGTTTGACCTAATAACCATAATTCGAATTGAGCTTTCTGGTGGTTCAGCACAATAGCCAGTTTGAGTTTTTTCTTTTTTAAATAGTCGGTTTGGATATAAAAGTACGTAAAATCTATATAACCGTGCATTACGCTTCCAATCGTCAATTCACCCGTGTACTTTTTATGGAAATCGGCTCTCAAGTTCTGAACCACTTTGACGAGGCCTTGATGGGTCGATTGAAATAATCCGCTTGCAAACACGTCTTTATAGGCTTGAATTTGAGCGTTTAGATTCTTGTCAGACACTTTCTGATCCCATTGTGAATTAATATCATAACCTGTTTTATTGTATGGAACGATAACCTTGAAAGGCAACAAAATGACGTTAGCAATCGCTCCCGGAATCGGACGCAATCGAGGCTGCAATCACCCCCACAGTGGCATCGTCACAGGGCTTATTACTGGCTCTCGCAACGTTAAATTTCTGGTTTTCAATTCGATTTACCGCGCCACAAAAAGGGCAGGTAATTTCATTTGATTCAGCAGAAAACGGTAATTCATTTTGACATTTACTACATTGCTTAAATTCCATTGCAATCACTCCTTTTGGATATAAAACTAATAATTGACTGATTTTGAGTTAGTCATTTATTGGTTATTCAGACTTATTGGCTTGTATTATGTATTGATTCGTTATTTAGCGAGGAATGGTGAATTAGCCAGTACAAGCCTACAATCAATACGCCGCCCAACAATACAGTTAACATCCAAAAAAATGGACCAACAAATTTTAACGAGTTGGGATTGGAGGACTTTAGGTTTGTTGCGTCATTCATAACGGCTACGCCGAAGGCAATATGAATAAAGGCTGTAACTGTAGCCACAACAATTGACCAATACATTATGGTCTCGGTACTAAACATCATGATGTCATCCTTGATTATTTTTGTTGATGCAATAATTCCACTGCACAAAACATTAGTTATTAACTAAGCGACATTGTTTTTATCAAACTTCGCAACCTTATGCTAGTACTTGAAAAATTATTGTGAGCAATAATTTCGTTGCATTAAACAAGCGACTTTCGTGAGTAACTGAACATGAACACAATCAAGGTAGGCAATAAACAATACCAATGATGCGTATGATTAATATAAACGTAACGTTTCATTGAGCATGTTCGTTTTTGAACGACGAACGCCATTTATTGGGCGATGTATCATAACGTTTATTAAAGTGCTTTCTAAAGATCTGCTCTGAGCTGAACCCTGCGTTGTGTGCAACCTGTGAAATTGAAAGGTTGGTTGATTCCAGTAATTCTTGGCTGTATTTTAATCGTGCATTTATTAGCCAAGTTGTAAAGCTAATACCGTTTGTGGCTTTAAAGCTGCGACTAAAATTACGCACGCTCATCATACAATAGTCCGCGGCTGACGCTAAAGTGTAGGGAGCAGCTATGTTGTTTAATACGTTATCTAGAAGTTTGGCTATTCTTTCATCTTGCGGCCGGGAAAGAGTAGGGCTTTCAATATACTGATTTTGCCCACCACTTCGCTCAGGCGAAGAAACCATGACACGTGCAATTTTATTGGCCGTTTTTACGCCGTAATAATGTTTAACAATATGTAAACAACAGTCAATCGCTGCTGCACTGCCAGCTGATGTTGTCACATTATCGTCTTCAACAAACAACAAGTTTATGTCGCAATCTATTGCTGGAAACTTGGCTTGGAAATCATCACCATACTTCCAATGTGTTGTTGCCCGTTTGTGGTTAAGCAATCCCGCATAACCCAGTGCGTACGCACCCAAGCAAAGCCCAACAATACGTTTATTGTTGTCATGGGCAAATTTTAAAGCATCTAATAACGGCTTATTTGGCGTTTGGTTTGGGAGCCAACTAGGAATAATCACAATATCCGCGGATCGTATTGCTGAAATATCGCTTTCAATGTCTATAGAAATACCGCTTGCTGTGATGATTTTTCCTGTTGCTTCGCCGCATACTTTTATTTTAAAAAGAGCGTGTTCACTTGGCGCTGCATCTTTAAAAATAGCAATGGGAACAGATAAATGAAATAAGCTAATGCCTTCAAACGCGACTATCGCTACATTAATCATAGTGTTTGGCCGAATAGTATTGTTATATGCCATTATAGCCATATTCAGCGATAAATAACTGACTAAAATGTACCTTGCAATGATTAATTAGAGGTTGAATTTATGGAAGTGGTGTTGAGTTATCCGTTAGTTGAAGAGGTTTTAGCAAGCTACCGTGATGTGATAAAAACTGATTTTGATGGTTACAGAAACCATGTGACACGCATGCTTAATTTTTGTCATTTTTTAAAGCCAGACATGAGCGACGAGCAAAGTCAAAAGGTTCAAATTGCAGCTGCTTTTCATGATATTGCTTTATGGACCCATGACCGAGTGGATTATCTCATACCTTCCTATCAAGAATGTCATCAGTGGTTGGACAAACAAGGTTTATCAGATTGGAAAGATGAAGTGCAGGTTATCATTGATATGCATCATTTGATGTTTGAATACAAAGGTCCATATGAGGAGCTAGCTGAGATTTTCAGAAGGGCAGATTTAGTGGACTTCTCATTAGGCTTGGTGAGCAATGGTGTTGCAAGAGACTTTATAAAAGCAGTTAAAAAAGCAATGCCAAATGCTGGTTTTCACAAAACATTAATGCGCTTTACTTTTATCCAATTGGGGCGTAACCCATTGAAACCAGCACCAATGATGCGTATCAAAAATATTTATAAAGAGTAGAAGATGCTCGCACCGCAATTTAGATACAATAAATCTATTTTGTCCGTTTTTTTAAATGATTTAAATGTTTAGATATTGAGAAGTATTGGTGGACGCTTTTTTTGAGACAGG
>NZ_BSSV01000008.1 GCF_030161435.1 Thalassotalea loyana
TATCTTTCATTCTTAGATGAAAGGATAAGCCTTATTTCTAAAACTTATCTTGTGACTTCGTCGAGCTGCCCCGTTGAAGTGGATGCGCATTTTAGGGATTTTATTTCCCACGTCAACACTTATTTCAAAATAAATTTTCGTTTGCTCAAATTAAATACAAGTTCAACGCTAAGTGCTTGATTTATGCATTTTCAAACACATCCAATACTTCTGACAGATTAGCTATGCGAGTAGCTGAGATCGACTCGTCCTCGTCATAACGGCTAGCCAATAAGTATTTTTTCTTTATGCCAGCGGCATTTGCTGCTTGCATATCAGAGATTTTATCTCCAATGAAGATGCTGTTAGTGATATCGACATTGAATTCAGATTGAGCTTGCAAAATCATTCCAGGCTCGGGCTTTCGACAATTACATTGCCTTGTCAACTCTGTATTGCCTTTGTCAGGGTGGTGTGGACAAAAATAAACTTTATCAATAACAATCCCGCGTTGTTGAAACTCTTCTACCATCCAAAAGGTAAGTTCATTGAAATCATCAACAGAATAATACCCTCTCGCAATACCTGCTTGATTAGTGATAACGAAGATACGATAACCTGCTGCTTGCGCTTTCTTACACAGTTCGAATATTTCTGGAATAAATTCAAATGATTCTTGTTGATATACATAACCGTGATCAACGTTGATTACTCCGTCACGATCCAAAAAGAGTGCTCTATCCGCCATTTATACATCAAACCTTTATTTTAGTTATACAAAAAGACGAGCTATGCTCGTCTTTTTACGTTAACGATACTAAATGTATCATTTACATCGATAGTCCACCGTCAATTTCTACCACACGGCCGGTAAAGAATTCATTTTCCAAAATATACTTTACCGTATGCGCGATTTCATCTGCTTCACCTAAACGGCCTACAGGTTTCATCTTTTCAAGACGCTCACGCATTTCTGGCTTCATTGCATCGGTCATTGCGGTGCGGATAACACCCGGCGCAATCGCACCTACACGAATTCCATAGCGACCTAGTTCACGAGCCCATGTAACTGTCATCGCAACAACACCGGCTTTCGAAGCAGCATAGTTGGTTTGGCCCATGTTACCATTGCGAGCAATCGACGACATATTAATGATGACGCCTTTTGTACCATTTTCAACCATGTGAACAGCTGCTTCACGACCACATAGAAAGACACCTGTTAAATTAACATCAATGACCGATTGAAATTGCGATAAAGGCATTTTCTTAACAACTTCACCATCTTTTGCTTTTAACAGCATACCGTCACGAAGAATACCTGCGTTGTTGACTAACACATCAATTGAGCCAAAGTCTGCTTTTATTTGTTTGAAGGTTGATTCAACCTCTTCTTCATTTGTTACATTAGCTACATAAAACTTAGCGGTTGAGCCGGCTTGTTCAACTAAAGCTACTGACTCAGACAGTAATTCTTCATTTAGGTCAATAAGTGCAAAATTAGCACCTTGCTCCGCTAAACTTACCGCCATTGCGCGACCAAGTCCTTGACCACCACCAGTGATTACAATTGTTTTATTTTCTACGTTCATTAATTGATCCTACTTAGTTTTGTGATCAAACATATTAAAAATACTTGAGAAGTCTTTCGTTCCATTACCAGATGCCGCATGCATAGCATATAAGCTACGAGCTAGTGCGCCCATTGGTGTTGAAGACTGACTTGTGACAGCGGTGTCCATCGCTAGGCCTAAATCTTTTGCCATTAAGTCGACCATGAAACCACCTTGGTAGTCATTAGAAGATGGGACGTTTTCCATCACGTTTGGACATGGATTGTAAACATCGAGGGTCCAGTTACTGCCAGAAGATTTACTCATGATATCTGACAACACTTTAGGATCTAAGCCATTAGCTATCCCTAATTGTAATGCTTCAGACGTACCTGCCATCAGCACAGATAACAGCATATTATTACAAACTTTCGCGACTTGGCCTGCACCCAGATCACCAGCATGAAAAATGTTCTTACCCATGTTTTCTAACACGGGCTTCGCTTTTTCAAATTGCTCAGTACTGCCGCCAACCATAAAGCTTAACGTGCCCGCTGTAGCACCACCAACACCACCAGATACAGGAGCATCAATAAAACCGATGCCCGATGATTCTAGTTTACTACCAACAAATTTAGCTGTTTGTCCATCAATAGTCGATGAGTCTATTACCAATGCGCCTTTACTAATGTGATTAACTAAACCATTTTCACCTAGGTACACTGCTGATACATGTTTACCCGCTGGCAGCATGGAAATTATAAATTCTGCACCAACAACACACTCTTGTGCTGTTGGCTTTGTTAGAGCACCTTGAGTGACTAGGTTATCAACCGCGTCCTTTGATAAATCAAAAACAGTAACTTGATGACCTGCTTTAACTAAGTTGGCAGCCATTGGGCCACCCATATTACCTAATCCAATAAATGCGATATTAGCCATAATTCTTCCTTACTTGTTTTTTACTTACCAAGAGCACCAAGTGGATGCTTTGCTTCTTGCCATTGTGATTCAAAAAACCAAGCTATCGTTGCTTGATCAACACTATTAACGCTATCAAAGCGCCATTGTGGCTTGTTGTCTTTATCGATTAATAGCGCACGTATACCCTCTTGGAACTCACCAAACTGTCCACATTTTACAGAAAGGTCTAGTTCCATACGAAAGCACTCAGCCAATGAAAGCTTTGAACCTTTGGCTAACTGTTGGTATACAAGATGTGCGCTTAAGGCACTGCCATGTTTCAGTGACTTTTGAGCACGGTTAAACCATTTATCTTCAACTTCAGCATTGACGATTGAATCAACAATCTCGGCAAGGCTTTCACCTTGCGTTGTTTGATTGATGAGTGATTGGTTTGCCTTAACAAACGTCGGTGGCATGGTGCTAATGTGTTGACGCTCTAAATCACGCATAGCATCATTAAGTTTGTCGTGATTTAACGCTGTAGTTTCACCCCAGTTTATCTGTTTCAACAAATCAATTAATGTTTGTTTATGCTCTGAAGGAATGTAAAAGTCAGCCATGTCTGTATATTTTGCATCAGATGCATTAATAGACGCGCCTGTTAACCCTAGGAATAACCCACAATTTTCAGGCATACGGTTTAAAAACCACGTACCGCCTACGTCAGGATATAACCCAATGCTAATCTCCGGCATTGCGATACGCGAACTCTCCGTCACCACACGATGACTCGCCCCAACCATAAGACCTAGCCCGCCACCCATTACAATGCCGTGGCCCCAAACAACAAAAGGTTTAGAGTAGGTATGAATCAAATAATCGAGTTTATATTCACGAGTAAAGTAACTTTCAATAGAAGGGCTAAATTCATCGCCGGCTTCTACCATATCGTTGTACAGCTTAACGATATCGCCACCCGCACAAAGCGCCTTTTCACCAGCACCTTGTAGTAATACAGCAGAAATATCTTTATTTTCATGCCATGAAACAAGTTTCGGATATAGTAAGTCAATCATGTCGCCACTTAAGGCATTTAATGACTTTGGTGAGTTTAACGTTGCAATACCAACTTTTTTGCCGTTATCACAAATTAACTCTTCAAAAAGAACAACGTCTGTCATGTTGATTCCCTATTTGTTTTGCCAAACTGGTGCGCGCTTTTCAAGAAACGCATTAACACCTTCTTTTTGATCTAAGCTATCAAACAGATCAACAAACGCATCGCGCTCTTTTGGCAACGCTTCGCTAATTGGCATTGAACGGTTCATTTGGATCAATTCTTTACACGCCGTTACTGCCACAGGGCTTTGTTTAGCTACTTTACTCGCTAGTGCTAATGCAGCCTCTAGTCCCTTGCCAGAATCGACAACTTCTTCTACCAAACCAATTTGCAGTGCTTTGTCTGCTTTGATGCGTTCCCCACATAAGATCATACGCTTCGTCCAGCCTTCACCGACAAGAATATGAAGATTTTGCGTGCCGCCAGCACATGGCAATAACCCAACAGTAGCCTCAGGTAGAGCCATTTGAGCATGACTTTCGGCGATACGAATATCACAAGCAAGTGCTACCTCTAACCCACCGCCCATCGCATACCCATTAATGGCAGCAATCGACACACCACGAAACGATGACAATGTTTCAAATGCTTGACCAAAAACCTCAGCCATGTCACGTGCGACTTTTTTATCACCAGAAGCAAAAACATTTAAATCAGCACCTGCTGAAAAGAATTTCTCTCCATCTCCTGTAAGTACTAACGCATATATATCTTTGTCTTCATTTAGCGACAAAACCATATTTTTGAGGTCTGTTAAGCTTTGCTCAGTCCATGTATGTGCAGGCGGGTTATTAAATGTGATAACCGCTGTATTGTTCTGCTTTTCTAATTTTAAATACTCTGACATAACCAATCCTAAATTAACTCACCAGCACCTTCAGTTAATAAACGTCGTGCAATGATCACACGCATAATTTCATTTGTGCCTTCTAATATTTGATGAACACGCACATCACGGAAATGACGCTCTAGAGGGTATTCTTTGATGTAACCGTAACCACCATGAATTTGTAGAGCGGCGTCACACACCTCAAACCCTACATCAGTTGCAAATTGTTTAGCCATCGCACAATATGCCGTTTTTTCAGGATCATTATTATCCAGCTTGAACGCTGCTAAGCGCACCATTTGGCGAGCAGCAACAAGTTTAGTTGCCATGTCTGCCAGTTTAAATTGTAACCCTTGAAACGCAGCGATTGGCTTGCCAAATTGTTCACGCTCCTGCATGTACTCTCTTGCAGTGTTAAGCGCTTGCTGTGCAGTGCCAATTGAGCAAGTGGCGATATTGATTCGGCCACCGTCTAAACCTTTCATCGCTATCTTGAAGCCTTCACCTTCTTCACCAAGTAAATTTTCAACAGGTACTTTCACGTTATCAAAGGTGATCAATTTTGTCGGTTGTGCGTTCCAACCAAGTTTCTCTTCAGACTTTCCGTAGATGATACCGTCACTGTTTGCCGGAATTGCCAATGTCGAAATACCTTTTGCACCCTCGCCTCCAGTACGCACCATTACAACCAGCATATCTGTTTCACCAGCACCTGAGATGAACATTTTTGACCCGTTTACCAAGTAAAAATCACCATCTTTTTTGGCAGAGGTGCGCAAAGATGCAGCATCTGAGCCCGCTCCTGGTTCGGTTAAACAGTATGACGCTAATTGCTGACCTGAAACTAAACCAGGACACCATTCATCTTTCAGCGCTTGTTTACCCCACGTAGCTAACATCCAAGTTGCCATGTTGTGAATTGTCATCATGGCTGTTGTTGCGGTACAACCCATAGCCAATTGTTCGAAAATAATGGATGAATCTAGACGAGATAAACCTAAACCACCGGCATCTTCTGGTGAGTAAAGACCACATAAACCAAGCTCACCTGCCTGTGCGATAACGTCTTTTGGAAAAATATGCTCGGCATCCCACTTTGCAGCGTGTGGAGCAAATTCAGCATCAGCAAATTGTTTTGCCATATCGGCAAACATCTTCTGATCTTCAGTTAGTTCAAAATTCACGAGAGTTCCTCACTGCTTACGCCATTTCTGAGCGCAAGAAAAGTGCTTACACCTCTATTTATTATTTTTCTTAGAGATATAAGCGGTTGTAATAATTTGTCTTTATTAAGTTGATGCGATTAAAGCATTTCAACAGCTATCGCTGTTGCTTCGCCACCACCAATACATAGCGATGCGACACCTTTTGATAAACCACGGTTTTTAAGCGCATGAACAAGTGTGACGATTAAACGCGCACCACTCGCGCCAATTGGGTGACCTAGTGCACAAGCACCACCGTTTACGTTTACTTTTTCGATATCTAATTCTAGTGCTTTAACAGCTAGCATAGTTACCATGGCAAATGCTTCGTTAATTTCGAATAAATCAACGTCGTTTACATTCCAGTTAACTTTATCTAACAACTTATTCATTGCACCAACAGGAGCAACAGTAAATTCTGCTGGCTCTTGCGCGTGTGTTGCATGACCAACGACTTTACATAAAGGTGTTAAACCGCGCTTTTGCGCTTCAGATAAACGCATCATAACCAACGCTGCAGCACCATCAGAGATTGAACTTGAGTTAGCCGCTGTAATCGTGCCATCTTTTTTAAATGCAGGGCGTAATGAAGGGATTTTGTCAGGGCGAGCATTACCCGGTTGTTCATCAGTATCTACAACGACATCGCCACGACGGTTCTTAACCGTAACAGGCGTAATTTCATTCTTAAATGCGCCCGATTCAATTGCTGCGTTCGCACGTGATAATGAGCGCAATGCAAACTCGTCCATATCTTCACGAGTAAAGCCTTCGCCATCTGCTGTATCTTGAGCAAAGCACCCCATTGCAACACCGTCATAAGCGTTTTCTAAGCCATCCATCATCATATGGTCCATTACCTGACTGTGGCCCATGCGCATACCTTGACGGCCTTTTGGTAACATATATGGTGCATTTGTCATGCTCTCCATACCACCTGCAATCGCAATATCAATGCTACCTGCTGCGATCGCGTCATGAGCAAACATTGCTGCTTTCATGCCTGAACCACACACTTTGTTAATCGTTGTACAAACAGTTGATAGCGCTAAGTCAGCACCTAATGCTGCTTGGCGAGCAGGAGCTTGCTTCAAACCTGCAGGTAAAACACAACCCATGACAACTTCATCTATATCTGTTGAAGAAAGCTGAGCTTGCTCTACAGCCGCTTTAATCGCTGTAGCACCTAATTCTGGAGAAGTTACGGCTGAGAAGCCACCCATAAAACCACCCATTGGTGTACGGGCAGCTGAAACGATAACAATTGGATCTGACATGATAATTCCTCTTTGTACCTACATTGAGTACTTATTTTGATGTACTTTTATCTTTATAACGCGTAAATGCGAGCCATTTTCGCTTGCTGTAATTTAGTTAACGTATACGTCAACTTTGAAACTTGCCGTAAAATTTTACGTCTGGTTATCAATAAATGTGACGCTACTTTAGATGATTGATACGTTAATTTCTGCCTTTTACTACTAATTTCCCATACGAAAACTGATAAAAGCTGTAATCGTAGGCTTACACTCATCAACCACATTGGCCAGAATCATACTTTACCTTTACGTAAACTTCCAGTATGTTGTAGCCAGTTAATACTGACTAAAACTATCAATATGAAGACAGCTAAGCCGACATTTACGATAGGCGAATTGGCCAAAGAGTTTGATATTACCACTCGTAGTATCCGCTTTTATGAAGATCAAGGCTTGATTTCTCCTGTACGTGAAGGTCAAAAACGAATCTACCACCCTCGCGATAAAGTTCGACTAAAACTTATATTGCGTGGTAAACGACTAGGCTTTTCTTTAGCTGAAACAGGCAGGTTATTTGAATTGTATGACGTCGATAAATCGAGCGAAACTCAATTAACGACCATACTGAATATCATCAGCGAAAAGAAAGCCGATTTAAAACAGCAATTAGAAGACATTAATGTGGTGCTTCTCGAGTTAGACAACCTAGAGAAAAACTGTTTAACCACATTAAAAAATATTCACAACAAAAAATAAGATTACAACCAGTGTGCCTATAAATAGGCAAGTTGAGGAAACATCATGATTTCAAATTTTTCATCATTAAACTTTAACTTAGGCGAAACAGTAGACATGATTCGCGATCAGGTTAACGCCTTTGCTCGTGACGAGATTGCACCACGCGCAGCTCAAATCGATATTGATAACGAATTCCCTAACGACTTATGGCGCAAATTTGGCGACATGGGTTTATTAGGTATGACTGTTGACGAAGAGTACGGTGGTTCTGGTCTAGGCTATTTAGCACATGTGGTAGCAATGCAGGAAATTAGCCGTGCATCAGCATCTGTAGGATTGAGTTATGGTGCAATGTCTAACTTATGTTTAAACCAATTACAGAAAAATGGTAGCCACGAGCAAAAATTAAAGTACTTACCTAAGCTATGTTCAGGTGAGCACATTGGCGCACTTGCTATGTCAGAGCCAAATGCAGGTTCTGATGTGGTAAGCATGAAATTACGTGCTGAGAAAAAAGGCGATAAATACATCCTAAACGGTAATAAAATGTGGATCACGAATGGTCCAGATGCCAACGTTTACATTATTTACGCGAAAACAGATGTAAATGCTGGCTCTAAAGGTATCACAGCATTTATCGTTGAGCGTGATTACCCAGGTTTCAGCCGCCACCAGAAGCTAGACAAGTTAGGTATGCGCGGTTCAAATACTTGTGAATTAGTATTTGAAGATTGTGAAGTTCCTGCTGAAAATATTTTAGGTGCAGAAGGTAAAGGCGTTAAGGTTTTAATGTCTGGTTTAGATTACGAGCGCGTAGTGTTATCGGGCGGCCCATTAGGCATTATGGACGCATGTATGGACCTTGTTGTGCCTTATATCCACGATCGCAAGCAATTCGGCCAGTCAATTGGTGAGTTCCAATTGGTACAAGGGAAAATTGCTGACATGTACACTCAAATGAATGCTGCGAAATCATACATCTATGCTGTTGCTGCTGCATGTGATCGTGGTGAAACTACGCGTAAAGATGCGGCTGGTGTCATTTTATACTCAGCAGAATTAGCGACAAAAATGGCCTTGGACGCAATCCAATTACTCGGTGGTAATGGTTACATCAATGAGTTCCCTGCGGGTCGTTTATTACGTGACGCTAAGTTATACGAAATCGGTGCAGGTACTTCTGAAATCCGCCGTATGTTGATTGGTCGTGAGCTTTTCAACGAGAGCAACTAAGCGCTCTGAAATTTCACGTTTAACATTACTAACGCTGCTCCTTTGAACTGTGAGCAGCGTCTCAATCAATAAAGGATTTCCCTGTGTCAAAGATCATTTCGAAAATCAACACAAGGTCACAAGACTTTCTCGACAATGCCGAGCATATGCAAGTTCAAGTTGATGACCTAAAAGCCCAACTCGAATCGATCAAGTTAGGTGGTGGTGAAAAGTCGCGTGAACGTCATTTATCACGAGGCAAATTATTACCACGCGATCGTGTAAACGCCCTACTTGACGATGGCTCACCATTTTTAGAGTTTTCTCAATTAGCTGCACATGACGTTTATAAAGACAATGTTCCAGCAGCAGGTATTATTACGGGTATTGGCCGCGTCGGTGGTCAAGAATGTGTTATCGTCGCAAACGATGCTACGGTTAAAGGTGGTACATACTATCCATTAACTGTTAAAAAGCACTTACGTGCTCAAACAATTGCGCAAGAAAACAACCTACCTTGTATTTACCTCGTTGATTCGGGCGGTGCAAACTTACCCAATCAAGACGAAGTATTCCCTGATAAAGAACACTTTGGTCGAATTTTCTTTAACCAAGCGAATATGTCGGCACAAAACATTCCACAAATTGCAGTGGTTATGGGTTCATGTACTGCTGGTGGTGCTTACGTTCCTGCAATGGCTGATGAATCGATCATCGTTAAAGAACAAGGAACAATATTCTTAGCAGGTCCTCCGTTAGTTAAAGCTGCAACAGGTGAAGTCGTTAGTGCCGAAGATTTAGGTGGTGCCGATGTTCATTGCCGTACATCTGGCGTATCAGATCATTACGCACAAAATGACCATCATGCACTTGATATTGCCCGTAACGCGGTCAAAAACTTAAACCGTGTTAAGCCGGTGCAAATGAATATCGAACAAGTATCCGAGCCAGCTTACGACTCAAAAGAAATTTATGGTGTTATTCCAAAAGATTCTCGTCAACCATATGACGTACGAGAAGTTATCGCCCGTGTTGTTGACGGCAGTGAATTTGATGAATTTAAGGCTCTATACGGCACTACCCTGGTTTGTGGTTTTGCGCGCATTTACGGTTACCCAGTTGGTATCGTTGCTAATAATGGCATCTTGTTTGGTGAATCAGCGCAAAAAGGTGCTCACTTTATTGAGCTTTGCTCACAACGCAAAATTCCACTTGTCTTCCTACAAAACATTACAGGTTTCATGGTTGGACAACAATATGAAGCCGGCGGCATTGCAAAACACGGTGCGAAAATGGTAACGGCAGTAGCATGTGCCAAAGTGCCTAAATTTACCGTACTCATTGGTGGTAGTTTTGGTGCAGGAAACTATGGCATGTGTGGTCGAGCCTACGACCCTCGCTTCTTATTTATGTGGCCAAACGCACGAATCTCAGTAATGGGTGGTGAACAAGCGGCTGGCGTTTTAGCGCAAGTAAAAACAGATCAGCTAGCGAAAAAAGGAGAGTCTTGGTCTGAAGAAGAGCAAGCGACCTTTAAACAGCCAATTATCGACACATACGAGCATCAAGGTCACCCATACTTTGCTTCAGCGCGACTTTGGGACGATGGTGTTATAGATCCAGCAGATACTCGTCAAGTGCTAGGACTTGCGATCTCTGCCTCACTAAACAAACCAATTGAGGACACTCAATTTGGTGTCTTCAGAATGTAGAGGTAGTGATGACAATTTCTAATGATTCAGTATTAGTTGATATTGATAACCGTGGTGTAGCGACAGTAACACTCAATAACCCAGAAAAGCATAACGCTTTTGATGATGAGATCATTGAGCAACTCACTAACATTTTTAAAGACATTAGTGAAAATGACAAAGTCCGTGTCATGGTGCTTGCAGCTAACGGCAAAAGCTTTTGTGCGGGAGCTGATTTGGGTTGGATGAAACGTATGGCCAACTATAGCTATCAAGAGAACCTTCATGATGCTAACGGTCTTGCAAATATGCTTAAGGCATTAAATTTTATTCCACAACCAACGATTGCCAAAATCCAAGGTGCAGCCTTTGGCGGCGCCGTAGGATTAGCCAGTTGCTGCGATATCGTAATTGCTAGTGCTAAAGCGAGCTTTAGTTTATCGGAGGTTAAGTTTGGCCTTATCCCTGCCACTATTAGTCCATACGTTGTGGGCGCTATTGGCCAAAAAGCAGCACGTCGATACTTTCAAACTGCAGAACGATTTTTTGCCGAAAAAGCAGAACAACTTGGTTTAGTGGATGAAGTAACATCACCTGACGAGCTTGATCAAAGTGTAGACAATATGATCAACACCCTGCTCGCCAATGGTCCTATTGCCATGCGCCAAGCAAAACAACTCGTATTTGATATTGCCTATCAAAAAATCGACCAACCATTAATTACAGAAACGAGTAAACGCATTGCTGCAATTCGTATCTCGGAAGAAGGACAAGAAGGTTTAAGCTCGTTTTTCGAAAAACGCGCGCCTGCATGGCACACCAAGAATGAAGGCGAGGAATAGCTCATCATGTTTAATAAAATTTTAATAGCAAACCGTGGTGAAATTGCATGCCGTATTATCAAAACAGCACGCAAATTAGGAATCTTAACAGTAGCCGTATATTCAGATGCTGATGCAGATGCGTTGCATGTGACAATGGCCGACGAAGCCGTTCATATCGGCAGGAGCCCATCTCGTGAAAGCTATTTGCTAAGCGAACGAGTTATTGAAGCAGCAAAACGTACCGGTGCTCAAGCCATTCACCCAGGTTACGGCTTCCTATCAGAGAACGCAGAATTCTGTCGTTTGTGTGAACAAAATAACATTGTATTTATTGGTCCTCCTGTTGGCGCTATCGAAGCAATGGGTTCAAAATCAGCGGCGAAGTCAATCATGGAAAAAGCTCAGGTACCACTAGTACCTGGCTATCATGGTGACGATCAAAGCGAGGCGGTCATTAAAAAAGCGGCCGATGATATGGGCTACCCTGTGTTGCTAAAAGCAACAGCTGGTGGCGGTGGTAAAGGCATGCGCCAAGTATGGTCTGAAGCTGAGTTTAGCGATGGTTTAGCTGCCGCGAAGCGCGAAGCATTGAATGGCTTCGGCGACGACACCATGCTGGTAGAAAAATACTTAACCCAACCTCGTCACGTTGAAATCCAAGTATTTTGTGATAACCATGGCAATGCAGTTTACCTGTTTGAACGTGATTGCTCAGTGCAACGTCGACACCAAAAAGTTATTGAAGAAGCACCAGCGCCTGGCATGAGCGAAGCACTTCGACAAGAAATGGGCGAAGCAGCAATAAAATCTGCCAAAGCCATTGGTTACCAAGGTGCCGGTACTGTTGAATTCTTACTTGACGTTGATGGTTCTTTCTATTTCATGGAAATGAATACTCGTCTACAGGTAGAACACCCAGTTACAGAGCTTATTTCAGGACAAGACTTAGTAGAGTGGCAGCTTCGTGTTGCAGCAAACGAAGTGCTACCAAAAACACAAGATGAATTAAAGATCAATGGTCATGCGTTTGAAGCTCGTATTTACGCTGAAGATGCTGATAATGACTTCTTACCTGCTACGGGTACACTTGAATATTTGTCGACGCCATTAGAGTCAGAATTTGTTCGTGTTGATACGGGTGTTCGTCAAGGTGACGAAGTCAGTGTTTATTATGATCCGATGATCGCTAAATTGATTGTTTGGGATGAAAATAGAGGTAAAGCGTTACAACGTTTGGCTAAAGCGTTAAGTGAATATCGTATTAATGGTGTCACTACCAATATCGATTTTCTCTACAATCTAGCGACTTGTCAGCCATTTGTTGATGAAGAGCTTGATACTGGTTTTATTGAAAAACATCAGGATAAAATCTTTCATAATGACGAGCAATCATTAGCAGAAGAGCTCCCTATGGCTGCACTTTACCTTGTATTAGCCAATGAGCAAAATGCAAAAGCGAAAGCGCAAGAATCAACTGATCCATATTCGCCATGGAACCAAACAAATGCTTGGCGACTAAATGAACCTCACGTTCACCATGTTGGTTTGCGCCACAACGAAGCAGTATATGATGTTGTTGTAGAGCAAAAACGACATGGCTTTAATATTGAGGTGGACGGAAAGTCATACGATTGCCAGGGGCAAATTGATGGTGATGTGTTAACCACGAACATTAACGGATACCGCAGTGCTGCAACGATAGCACAAAACGGAGAGCAAATTAGTTTATTCCGCCAACATGGGGTGTTTAACTTCTTCCAAATCCTACCTGATCTAGGATGTGATGATACCTCGGGTGACCAAGGTGGTTTAACAGCACCAATGAATGGCACCATGGTGACTGTCCTTGTTCAAAAAGGTGATGTGGTGGAAGCAGAGCAACCATTAATGATTATGGAAGCAATGAAGATGGAACACACCATTAAAGCACCAAGTGCAGGTACAGTAACCGACATTTATTTTGGTGCAGGAGATATGGTTGATGGTGGCGCAGAACTTATCGGTTTTGAAGCTAGCGAGGAGTAACTCATGTCATTTATCGCACAGCAACAATTTCCTAACAGCGTCAAAATCGTAGAAGTCGGCCCTCGTGATGGGTTACAAAACGAAAAGACCTTAATCGACGCTGATGACAAACTAAGATTAATCGATATGTTAGCAAACTCAGGGTTGAGTTATGTCGAAAGTGGCAGTTTTGTCTCTCCAAAGTGGGTACCGCAAATGGCCACATCCTCGGAGATTTTTGACAAGCTAAATAAAGTCTCAGGTGTTACCTACGCTGCTTTAACGCCAAATATGAAAGGCTTCGAAGCAGCTATGGCGGTAAATGTTGATGAGGTCGCCATTTTTGGTGCGGCATCTGAAAGCTTCAGTCAAAAAAACATAAACTGCTCAATTGACGAAAGCTTAGCACGATTTGCACCGATTATGGTCGCAGCAAAAGGCAAAGGAATAAAAGTACGAGGTTATGTGTCTTGTGTGGTTGGATGCCCATATGAGGGTGACATTGCTCCTCAAGCTGTCGCAAGCGTTGCTAAGAAATTGCTAGATATGGGGTGTTATGAAATATCCTTGGGTGACACGATTGGTGTTGGTACACCAGCGTCAGTGTCAGCAATGCTTGACGCAGTGCTTGCCGTTGTCCCTGCGGAAAAACTGGCGGTTCACTTCCATGATACGTACGGACAAGCGTTAACCAATATTTACACTGCTTTAAGCAAAGGTATTCGTGTCATCGATAGCGCCGTTGCAGGCCTTGGTGGTTGCCCTTATGCTAAAGGCGCCTCAGGCAATGTTGCAACGGAAGATGTTGTGTATATGTTAAATGGTATTGGTATCGAAAGTGGCGTGAACTTTGACAAGCTACTCGAGGCAGGCTGGTTTATTTCAGACAAGCTAAATCGCGCTCCAATCTCTAAAGTCTCGCAAGCAATGCGCGCAAAGCTAGAGCAATAAAAACAAGAATCAAAGGATTAACCTTTAAGAGGAAAACACAATGGCAGGTTTTGACAAAGTTGTCAGTAGTTATGAAGAGGCCCTAGCCGGCCTAGAAGATAACATGACTGTTATTTCAGGCGGTTTCGGTTTATGTGGTATCGCTGAAAATTTAATTGCAGAAATCAAACGTAAAGGCACAACGGGTCTGACGGTTGTTTCGAACAATTGTGGCGTTGATGATTTCGGTTTAGGTATTTTATTACCCGATCGCCAAATTAAGAAAATCGTCGCATCTTATGTTGGCGAAAATGGTGAGTTCGAACGTCAAATGATGAGTGGTGAATTAGAAGTAGAACTTACACCACAAGGAACACTGGCAGAAAAAATGCGTGCTGGTGGCGCAGGCATCCCTGCTTTTTATACCGCAACAGGTTACGGTACACCAGTAGCAGAAGGCAAAGAAGAGCGCGAGTTCGACGGACGCCACTACATTTTAGAAGAAGCGATCAAAGGTGATTTTGCGATTGTTAAAGCGTGGAAAGCTGACCGATACGGCAACCTTGTTTATCGCAAAACAGCTCGCAACTTTAACCCAATGGCTGCAACAGCAGGCAAAATTACAGTGGTTGAAGTGGAAGAAATTGTTGAACCAGGTGAACTAGATCCTGATCAAATTCATACGCCGGGCATTTATGTTGATCGTTTAATTCAAGGTACCTTTGAAAAACGCATCGAAAATCGCACCGTAAGACCTTCAAACGACACACAAGGATAAGGAATTAGCAATGGCATTATCTCGTGAACAAATCGCAATGCGTGTCGCTCAAGAGCTACAAGATGGATACTATGTAAACTTAGGTATTGGTATCCCTACCCTAGTCGCTAACTATGTGCCTGAAGGCATGGAAGTGATGCTTCAATCGGAAAATGGCTTGTTAGGTATGGGACAATTTCCTACTGAAGAGGATATTGATGCTGACTTAATCAATGCAGGCAAGCAAACAGTTACTCACGTTACAGGCGCTTCAATTTTTGATTCAGCAGAATCATTCGCCATGATTCGCGGTGGTCATGTCGATCTTACCGTGTTAGGTGCGTTTGAAGTAGACGTAAACGGAAATATCGCCTCTTACATGATTCCTGGTAAATTAATCAAAGGAATGGGCGGCGCTATGGACCTAGTAGCCGGTGCGGACAATATCATTGTAACAATGACGCATGCTTCAAAGCATGGTGAATCAAAATTACTGAGCAATTGTACATTACCTTTAACGGGTAAAGGCTGTATCAAAAAAGTATTAACTGATTTAGCATTTATCGAAATCAAAGACGGTAAGTTCCATTTATTAGAACGTGCACCGGGCGTTAGTGTTGAAGAGATTGCTAAGCTTACTGAAGGTGAGTTAGTGATTCCTGATAACGTACCAGAGATGTCTTTCTAGATAACGACGTTTTATTGCTAGTACATATCTTTAATTTAACGAGGGCATCCGCCCTCGTTTTTAATTGTCACTAAAATTTTTTTACTTCTTTACGCTCTATTTTCATAACAAAATCTTTAAGTTACCTATCAATTAATAGTCAATATCGCCTCAAGCGTGCGAAATATCTCACATTAACTGTTGCAATAACGTACAGTTTTGTTAATCTGACGTTGACAAAGAAAAGGCAAGGTACATGAAAGTGTACTACGCAAAGCCACCGGTCTAAGGGCGAAAGCCTACGACAGCGGAGTTACCTATAAGGTAAAACCAGTGGTTTTTTCTTTTTTAAGCTCAATTATTATCATAGGGTCATAAAAAATGAAAAAATTATTACTAGCTTCTACTATTACTGTTTTAACTTTAACGTCTGCCTTCGTGGCACCTAACGCACAAGCTTCAAATATTGCTCAAAATATTTGTGAATTTGTTGCTGCTGATGACAAGAAGCGTATGCGTTCTTATTTAAAATCGAACAAATTAAAAATACGTAGTATTTTTGATGGTGTTCAATGTAATGGTAAGAACTTGTTGGAATTTGCCGCGGGTCGTGGTTCAGTGAAAACAGGTTCTTTGATGATTTCAAAGTTACCAAAATCTACTGTTTCTGCTAACTTAGCGTCAATCCAGTCAGGTACACCTTTATTCGACGCTGCTAACAAACGTGTAAGCAGTTAAGGTTCCTTAGTGGACGTTAATAATAATGTTTTCTAAGTATCCTTTTGTCTAATAGAACTAAAAAAGCCAGCTTTTGCTGGCTTTTTTTCTTTATAAAGCAACAACTTTGTAATATTGTTTTATTATTACCTTTTCCAATACTTTTCTCCCGATAAAAAATTATGCCGTCAAAAAAAACCTACAAGGGTAATAGGCAAGCATTATTACTGACTGGTGGTGGCGCGAGAGCGGCATACCAAGTAGGCGTATTATCCGCTATCACTCGCTTTATGCCCCGTAATCACGGTATCCCATTCCCAATAATTTGTGGTACTTCTGCAGGCGCAATTAATTCAACCGCGATGGCTTGTTATGCATCATGCTTTCATCTTGGAGTAAAAAAACTCGAGTGGGTCTGGAAAAATTTACGCACAAAAAACGTATATGAGAGTGACCCTTGGGGTGCTTTTGGTTACCTAGGTAGTGGCGTTTTGGCAAGCTTTCAAGCCGACTACTCGATAAAGCGCTCTCATAGCTTACTCAATAATGCACCGTTACGTGAATTACTCAAACAAGTCTTCGACTTTAAACGAATAGATGACAATATTTTACGAGGATATTTAACCGCAGTTTCTGTGACTGCATCGAGCTATACAACTGGAGATTCAATTAGTTTCTATCAATCAGCGGACTATATAGATCCTTGGCAGCGTGCAAAACGCAAAGGCCAACCTTGCCAGATTAATACCGAGCATCTTATGGCATCAGCCGCGATACCTTTAGTTTTCCCATCCATAGCAATTGATAATCAACATTATGGAGACGGCTCAATTCACCAGTTATCACCTTTAAGTCCAGCGATACACTTAGGGGCAGAAAAAATATTGATAATCGGCGTTGATCAACCTCGTGAACCACTTTTTACCCACGAAAACAACCCGCACCCGCCGACGAGTTCTACCATAGCTGGTCACATGTTAGATTCAATATTTGCTGACACGCTGCAAAGTGATTTAGAACGACTCCATCGTGTCAATGATTCGCTTGCGCTAATGGAGGCACACGGTATCAAATCTGATCAAGGGCTAAGACAAGTCTTTACTATGGTAATAAACCCTAGTAAAGACTTTAACTCAATTGCGGTTGAGCATTTTGATGAATTACCCATCTCAGTGCGTATCCTATTACGTAGTATTGGCATCACAAATGACTCCGAGTCCAGCTTGATCAGTTATCTATTATTCGAAAACAGTTTTACCAAAAAACTTATGAAGATTGGCTACGAAGATGGCTTGGCTCATGAAGATCAGTTAAGAGAATTTTTAAATTTATAAATACAGGGATACTACAATGGCAAATCAACCATACACACCTGATAAAGTTTGGCAATGGAAACCGGGTAACGGTGGCAAATTTGCTAATATTAATCAACCGACTGCCGGCGCTCGCGAAGAGCGTGATCTGCCGTCTGGGAAACACCCATTTCAACTATATTCGTTAGCGACGCCTAATGGTGTCAAGGTAACGATTATGTTTGAAGAGTTGGTGGAATTAGGTATACAAGAAGCTGAGTACGACGCCTATAGTGTTAACATTATGGAGGGCGACCAATTTACGAGTGGTTTTGTCAATGTGAACCCAAACTCTAAGATTCCCGCGCTCGTTGACAAATCGGCAGGTAAACCGATCGCAATATTCGAATCAGGTGCTATCTTATTGCACCTTGCTGAAAAATTTGACCAATTTATTCCCAGTGATCCACTAGGGAGAAGTCAATGTTTGTCATGGTTATTCTGGCAAGTCGGTGCAGGCCCATTTTTAGGGGGCGGTTTTGGCCATTTTTACGCGTATGCACCTGAAAAGTTTGAGTACCCTATCGAGCGCTTTACGATGGAAGTAAAACGTCAGCTTGATTTATTAGACAAACATTTATCTCAGAATAAATACATGTGCGGCGATGAATATACGATAGCCGACATGGCGATTTGGCCTTGGTACGGTGCATTGGTTAACGGTGAATTGTACGAAGCAGCCGAATTCTTAGATGTTAAAAGCTACCTGAATGTAAATCGCTGGAGTCAACTTATCGGACAACGACCGGCTGTTAAGCGTGGCCGTATGGTTAATCGCGCATGGGGAGAACCGTCTGAGCAATTAATTGAGCGTCATGATAAGTCAGATTTTGAACTAAGAACACAAGATAAGCTTGATAAGTGATCTAACAACCTCAACGACTCACGTTGAGGTTGTAACACTTTAGTTGCGCTGACTATTACCAAGGACCGGTAATTGCCAGCGTTTGAGTAGGAGAGTATAAATTAACGAATAAAACAGAACCATCAGGTGAGAAACACACACCCGCAGATTCCGTTTGAAGTCGCAACTTTGCAAATGCGTATACTTCACCCGACTGATTAACACCGCGTATATGGTTATCAACGACCGCAGAATATTGATCTTCGCAAACGAGTAAATGGCCATTAGGCATAACCGTTAGATTATCGCCAAAATCAAAGGTATCTTTATCTTCACTTTCCAAGAACAATTGTAACTGACCTGTTTGTTCTTTTAGGCGCCCGTTTACAGCATTTGGTCGATATCGCATAATTTGACCTAATTGCTTCTTACCGCCATTAGTGCAGCAAAAATATAGCTCGTTATCAGTCCAATGTATGCCTTCGCCACGAGCAAATAATGCGGCACCGTTGCCGAAACCTTGTTTACGTAAGTCATCATTTGGGCTTTCAGGGTTTTCAATATCAATCCAAATGGCATCATACCAGTGATGTTTTGGCATATTGGCGTCTTGCCAATTTCTTGTATCAAACTTGGGTTTCTGCTTTATGACAAGCGCTTGTAATTGGCCACCTTGTTCCAGTTTACCGTAAACTTTTGGTACAAAACGGTAAAATAGACCATCTCCCCTATCTTCGGTGAGATAAACAATACCAGTTGTTGGATCTACTGCCGCAGCTTCATGATTGAAACGACCCATTGCTTTTAGCGGACTTGGTTCGACTAACCCCGTAGCTGTAGATGGTACTTCAAAAATATATCCGTGATCTTGCTTTATATTGCCATCAGCCTTATCTACCGACTCCTCGCAAGTAAGCCATGTTCCCCAAGGGGTAACACCGCCTGCACAGTTTCTAATCGTACCCACCAAGCTGACAAACTCTTTCTCAACTTCTTTGGTGACTAAATTGTAAATCAGGTTCGTTGTACCGCCAGGTAATGCAACACCATCAGCATAGGTGTCATAACTCAATGACGTTTTATGCTGCTGAATACTATCAGGCTGATCTTTTCTATTTTTCGGATGTATCTCGTGATTTCTAACAAGCACAACTCGCTCTTTATCCAGACCAAAACATCCCATTCCATCAGCACGATCGGGAACGTGAAATCCATCACTCATTTGCTGGCCCAATCTAGAAATAACCTGGTAGCTGAAGCCCTCCGGTAAATCAAGAATACCATTTACATCTTTGACCAGTGGTCCATAACCCTTAGCATGACCTACTTTAGCCAACGCTACAGCCCCAAATAAACTCGACGCCAGTCCTGCAAATGCCAGGCTGCCTGAGTTAGAAATAAATCGTCTTCTATCCAATTTATGCTCTCCAAACGTAGACGACTATAAAAATATTAGTATCAAATACCTTTTGTTATGTTATAACATATCTAGCCATAGAATTTTGACACTTTTATAAAAGTTTTGTTCAACCTAATTTATACACGTCAGTAAGAATGAAAACCATGAATATAGCGACGAATATTGAATCAATTGATGATCATTTTGCTGCTGCAAACAATGCTGTCATCTCTGAGTCACCTGAAGTCTTAACTGAAATATATCAAGAGCCAGTCAATATTGCGGTTTGGCAAAACTCACAAAGCCAAGTAATAGAAACAAGTGCTCAAACACTCATTACAGAATCACCAAACTTTAAATTAGTCTTAACCGTAACGCCCGAATCAGCACTTGAGAGCTTGTTAGATAGCTCAGTTTATTTAGAAGACCACAAAGCGTTATGTGAACACGTCGCTTTACTTGTCGACGTGTTCTGCACACTTTTTGAATTAAAGCGTGTTGGTCTCAGGTTGACCGCCTTGTCACACGCAATGTGCCCCAAGTTTCACGTTGATAAAGTACCCTGCCGCTTAGTAACCACCTTTGTTGGCGACACAACACAATGGTTACCTTCGAATGTGGTTGACCGAACAAAGCTTGGTGCGGGTAGTCTAGGGCTTCCAGATCATGAATCAGGCGTATATCAAAAAGAAAGCGATATTCAGCAGCTTTCGGTGGGTGATGTTGCACTTTTAAAAGGCGAAGGTTGGTTCAACAATGAAGGCAATGGCATCGTTCATCGCTCGCCTGCTTTGTTAAAAACCAAGCAAAGATTACTGTTAACCTTAGATTTCATAGATTAGAGAATTTACATGTTCAGTGTAAAAAAAATACCGAATAAATTTACCACAGTACTAGCTGTTATAGTCTCATTCAATTGCCATGCAGAAGAATCAGGACACTATGGGGCTCATGTTCATGGCCAGGCACAAATGACGATTGCACAGGAGGGAAGTCACCTTTTTATCGACTTTATTTCACCAGCTGACAGCATCACAGGTTTTGAGCATGTTGCTCAATCGGAAAAAGAAATAGCGCAAGTTAAAGCATCAGTTTCTTGGTTAAAACAAACGAAAAATCTATTTACGTTCATTGGTAGCACGTGCGTCGCTTATTCCCATGATATTGACGTTTCAGGACTAATGATTGACAAAAATGCTCATGGTGAACATAAACATCACGATGAACACAGTCATGAACATCACGATGATCACAGTCATGAACATCACGATGAGCACAGTCATGAACATCACGATGAGAACAGTCATGAACATCACGATGAGCACAGTCATGAACATCACGATGAGCCCAACCACGAGCATCACGATGAGCCCAACCACGAGCATCACGATGAAAATAATTTGACTAATCACGCAGAAGTAATTGCAAGTTATCGCTATACCTGTAATGACATGACAAACTTGACGGGTATGACTGTCAAATTCTTCTCCAATTTCCCAAAACTAGAAAAAATTGATGCCGTCTGGCTAATTGGGAACAAACAAGGCGTTCAAACACTGACAAGCCACGCCAACACGCTGGAGTGGCAACAAAGATGAACGATGTATCGATTCAGGAGATAATCAGCAGAGCCAAACGACTGTGCGAGATGCGCGGAGGTAAACTTACCGCTAAACGTCAAAAGGTACTCACTATCCTTCTGCAAGCAGAAAAAGCGATATCTGCATATGAGTTAATTGACCATTTCTCTGAACAGTTTGATGAAACGCTAACACCAATGTCAGCGTATCGCATTTTGGAGTTTTTGGAGAGCGTGCATCTTGCGCATAAGCTCAATATTGCGAATAAATATGTTGCCTGCAATCAAATCAACGAAACCGTTAAACATACATTTCCACAATTGTTATTTTGTGACAAATGCCAAAAGGTTGATGAAATCGCAATGCCAATCACGAGTTTAGAAACGATATCTCAAACGCTACACTCCAATGGTTTTATGTTATCTTCACCCCAATTAGAGCTGGCTTGTATTTGCCATCAATGCTCAAATGAGTGACATCATTCATACTAATTATCAGGTTTGTAATCATGACAAAAATTTCCGCTGTACCCACTAATATCATCACAGGTTTTCTTGGGGTAGGAAAAACGTCGGCCATTACCAACTTACTCAGTCAAAAGCCAGATAACGAAACGTGGGCAGTGTTGGTAAATGAATTTGGTGAAATTGGCATCGATGGGAGTCATTTTTTTGGGCTTATCAACAGTGATTCAGGGGTTTTCATTCAAGAAGTGCCCGGTGGTTGCATGTGTTGTGCGTCTAATGTCCCTATGCAAGTCGCATTAAATAAATTACTCAAAGAGGCAAATCCGGACCGATTATTAATCGAGCCTACTGGTCTTGGGCACCCGAAAGAAGTTATTGATATTTTGAGTAATGAGTATTATCACGATGTCATCAAACTAGAGAAAACCATCACGTTAATTGATGCACGTGTGCTCTCAGATGAACGTTACACAACCAACGAAACCTTTAATCAACAGTTATCACTCGCCGATGTTATTGTTGCTAACAAATCAGATCTTTACTCACCATCAGATCGCAGAATCTTAACCAACTTTTTGGCAACTAAAGCACTCACGTCACTTCCCATCACTTATACCGAACATGGTAAATTGTCAATCAGCATGTTGACAGGAAGTGTCGAAAAGAATCTCGTTGATAGTGGCTGTAAGCACCACCATGACAACGATCATAGTCATAGCCATGACCATGACCACGTTCATGGAGCTGCAGACGCCGACACCGGTATATCGAGTGAAATACCAATTGGTCATGGAAGTTATATTAAAGCAGTCAACAAGGGGGAAGGTTTTTTCAGTATTGGCTGGAAATTTTCACCCAATATCACCTTTGAATGGCCAGCTATCGAAAGTGTCCTATCGCGAATAGAAGCAATACGAATCAAAGCTATCATCAAATCGGACAATCAAGCGTTTTCATTTAATAAGACCCCCAATGAAACGGGTCACATCGAGTTAAATCATGCACAAGATAGCCGTATTGAGATTATCGCAACAGCTCTCGATGAAAAATGGCACGAAGATATCCTAGCAACGATTGTGAAAGAATAAGCGCTAAGGTGTTGGCTCATAAAAGTATTCGAAGTTATCCAATTGCATCGTATAAGCCGATGTAGCAATCTGGTCTTCAAACATTTCGGCAGATAACTTACCTGATACCCACACAGCATCGTATAAGTTAACTATTTCAACGCCTTCCGTTGCCTCAATGTAAATAATTTGATTTGGCGGCGGTGGTGGCGCATGCAAACAAGCACCAAAGAATGGCACTAAGAAAAAGCTAGTAATTTTTTGCTCTTCATTGACTTCAACAGGCACGACAAACCCAGGAATTTTAATATCCTTTCCGTCCATTTCGGGGATAACACGTGTAGACATTAATGCCTGCTCATATCGTTCATTTGACCCATCTTGAGCTATCATAGCATTTTGAATTGAGCTACTTATTTGGTCTTCAAACGATCCGTCAGGAATATTCATGAGGTATTCCGGTGGATTCAATAAGATTTCTAAGTCGTCTGCTGGAATGAGTTGCACCCATTCGATGGTTTCAAATGACTTATTTGTATCGCGGGATTTACTAACTTTTGACTGTTCAACGTTCACCGTCGAATCTGTCGCTTGATTAACTGATTGTTTTTCACATGCAAATAACGATAAAGCAAATAGCGCGATAAACAACTGTCGCATAAACGCTCCAATAAAACTCACCCAAATTCGGGAAATAATTTATGCGAAACAACCAATAACAATGATTGATAAAGAATTCCGCGTGATAACTAGTTATGTTATAACATAGCTCAATCGTATTTTATAGATAGTCTTTATGTCGATAGAAATAACCAATCTCCAATTTTCCTATGTAAGCCAGCCAAATAATTTAGTTTTAGATATTCCACATTGGCAATTAAATGCTCAGCAAAAATGTTTCTTGCACGCTGCATCAGGCAGCGGAAAAACAACATTGCTAAATATTCTTAGTGGCTTAAGACTCCCCACATCAGGTGAAGTCACTATCCTGGGTGAACGCATAGATAAGATGTCGACTAAGCAAAGAGATATTTTTAGAGCGAACAATATTGGTTACATGTTTCAAGCATTCAACCTAATCGATTACCTTAGTGCAATTGATAATATTAACCTTGCCTCCTACCTGGCAGGAAAATCAAAAATGAGTCGCCATGAAACTGATGCGAAAACACTACTGAATAAACTGTCGGTTAAGGAGAGTGACTGGTATCGGCCAATTACTGAGCTAAGTATAGGGCAACAGCAACGCATAGGAATTGCCCGTGCATTAATCAACAAGCCTCAATTATTACTGGCAGATGAGCCTACCTCATCTTTAGATGAAAACGCCAAAAATAAATTTATCGAGCTACTATCAAACGTATGCCAAGAAACACAACCAACCGTGATATTTGTTAGCCATGATTCGCGTTTAAAAACACAGTTTGATCATATTGAAGCACTGTCAGACATCAATAAAGTTGTGAGGGCTTAATCATGTTTTTAAACCTTGCCTATAAGAGCTTACTACATAGAAAATCATCGGTTTTACTGACGATAATCGCAATGACAATTAGTATTGTCGTTATCCTCGGTGTCGATCATATTCGTGTACAAGCCAAAAACAGCTTTTCATCTAGTGTCTCAGGCACAGATTTAATCGTTGGCAGTCGCAGCGGCAGTTTAAACCTATTGTTATATTCTGTATTTAGAATGGGGTCCCCTACTCAAAACATGAGTTGGAAAACTTATAACACGCTAGCTAAAGACAGAGCCGTTAACTGGACGATTCCAATCGCATTGGGAGACTCACATCGCAGTTACCGAGTGTTAGGTACTAATAACAACTATTTTGACCATTTTAAATATGGAGAGAAGCAAGCACTAACGTTTCAACAAGGTAACAAATTTGCTCATGTGCTAGATGTTGTACTAGGGTTTGAAGTCGCAAAAAGACTAAATTATAACATTGGCGATAACATTACACTTTCACATGGCATTGGGAGTACGAGTTTTACTCATCATGAGGAGCTTTCTTTTACTGTCACCGGTATTTTAACGCCAACGGGGACACCTGTTGATCAAACTTTACATGTCAGTTTAGAGGGCTTAGAGGCAGTGCATTTGCCGAGCAAAAAAGCCAAACAAGCGATACAACCTAAAACTAAACTAGATTCACCAATCGCAATGCAGTTGCAGCCTACATCCATTACTGCCACGTTTATTGGGCTAAAATCTCGCGGGATGGTTTTTCACTTTAAGCGTAAAATAGATCAATATCGTAGTGAGCCACTAATGGCAATTCTACCCGGTGTCGTACTTGCTGAATTGTGGCAATCGATGAATATCCTTGAAAACACACTTAGACTCATAGCATTTCTTGTTTATATTTCCGCGCTGTTTGGTTTAATGGCCATATTAATCGCGTCGATGAAAGAGCGCTCGAAAGAGATTTCGTTGATGCGCATGATGGGAGCTAGACCTAGCTTTGTCTATTGGTTTATCGAATTAGAAGCCATGATAATAGCAATGGTTAGCACCCTTTCCGCCCTATTATTGCTTCAATTCGGCTTGTTACTTTCAAAAAGTGTCGTGCTGGAAAAGTTTGGTGTCGCTTTAGAAACTAGCTTGTCATACGGTGCTATCACCCCTTTAATTTCGATAATCATCGCGATGGCGTTTGTTACGGCAATTCCACCAGCATTCATCGCCTATAAAGGGGCTAAGTAAAAAAGATACTGTTTCTTCCAAACAAATATGGCGCTCAATGGTAATATTGAGTGTCATGCCCCTCTCCCGTTAGCATTATCTCTCCACCCACTCACAACCGTTACAACATCACACAACGGATTGAACAAAACCAAATAAAAATGATATATTATTGTGATAATATAACAAAACAATTAGTGAATTCTTACACATGCAAATCATAAAAAACGCCCAAGTTGTGACAAATGGTAAAATCATTGAAGCTGATGTCGCAATAAAGGGGGAGTTTATCCACGCAATAGATTCCAATATTACACCTTCAGCAACGGATACCGTTATTGACGCCCAAGGCATGCTATTGCTGCCAGGTATGATTGATGACCAGGTACACTTCAGGGAGCCAGGTTTAACACATAAGGGCTCTATTTATACAGAATCCAGAGCCGCGGTTGCCGGTGGAATTACAAGCTTCATGGAAATGCCTAATGTAAAACCATCAACAACAACCATTGAAGCGCTAAAAGAGAAACATGACATAGCCAAAAAGGATGCACTCGCAAACTACTCCTTCTATCTTGGCGCTACACCCGACAATATCGAAGAAATTAAACGTGTAGACCCAACTTGGGTATGTGGTGTGAAAGTATTTATGGGTGCCTCAACCGGTGACTTATTAGTTGACCACCCTGCGGCGCTTGAGCGCATATTCAAAGAATGTCCAACGCTAATTACTACTCACTGTGAAAAAGGTGACGTAATTGCACAAAACCTTGAAAAACTGCAATTAACCACCTCTAACTTTACGCCGTCTCACCACCCTATTATTCGGGATACCGAGGCTTGTTACCAGTCATCCTCATATGCGGTTGACTTAGCTAAGCGTCATGGTACTGATTTACATGTGTTACATCTAACAACAGCAAAAGAAATGGCGCTTTTCGAAGCCGGCCCGATTGCCCATAAAAAAATCACAGCAGAAGCTTGCGTGCATCATTTATGGTTTAATCAAGACGATTACCCGACTTTAGGTAATTTAATCAAATGTAACCCTGCAATCAAAGCTGAGAGTGATAGACTCGCGTTAATCAAAGCGATTAATGAGGATCGTATTGATATAATTGCAACTGACCACGCTCCTCATACCTTTGAGGAAAAAGGCGTTGATTTCATGGAAGCACCTGCTGGCTTGCCACTTGTTCAACATGCCTTACTCTCTGTTTTAGGACAAGTAAAACGCGGTGCGTTTACCTTAGAAAAAGCAGTCGAAAAGGTATCTCACAACCCTGCTATTCGTTATAAAATTGACAAGCGAGGTTATGTTGAGGAAGGTTTTTATGCGGACTTGGTGTTGGTTGATCCGAACCAAACAACAGCTATTAGCCATGACAACACACATTATCACTGCCAATGGACACCATTTAACGGGGTTACCTTTAACCATAAGATAATGGCAACCTTTGTTAACGGTAAACAAGTTTTTAACGAGACTGGTTTTGCTGATGCTTCAACGGCTATGGCACTTCATTTCAATAGAGATTAGAATGTTTAACCAAGTGATTCTAATCATTCACTAAATCTATTAAAACGACATTATAACTATTAACGTTTCATAGGACTTAAAATGTACAAAAAACGATTCGCTGCACTCGCTACGGCAAGTGCTGTTTCACTTGCTCTGATGACGACGGGCTGTTCACAACAAGAAGAAAAAGCTACGTCTACTGCAGTTCAAGCTGAAGCGCCAGCTAAACAGGCTAGTGAAGTTACTGCTGAAAACCCATTTTTCAAACCGTGGAATACACCATTTGGTGCTCCTCCATTTGGTGAAATCAAAACAGAACACTTTTTACCTGCTTTTGACAAAGCGATGGCGATTCACTTAGAAGAAGTCGAAGCAATTGCCAATGCCGACAGCGTACCTAACTTTAAAAACACGATTGAGCAGCTAGAACTGTCAGGTGCTGACTTAACACGCGTTGCATTAGTGTTCTTTAACCTAACGGGTACTGAGTCAAATGATGAAATGCAAGCATTACAACGTGAAATCTCTCCTAAGCTTACACGTCATAGCAGTAAAATCACGTTAAACGAAGCACTGTTCAAACGCGTAAAAGCAGTCTATGAAACACGTAATGATAGCAACTTAAATGCCGAACAAATTCGACTAGTTGAGCGTTTATACAACGAATCTGTTCGTTCTGGTGCGAACCTTTCAGGTGAAGATAAAAAAAGATATGCTGAAATTAATGAGCGTATCTCTAGCTTAACGACTGAGTTCGGTCAAAACATGCTGAACGATAGCCGTAACTTCAAATTAGTGCTTGAAGAAAGTGATTTAGCTGGTATGTCTCAATCAATGATTGACGCAGCAGCAGCGAGTGCAAAAGCACAAGGCCTAGAAGGCAAATACCTAATTACATTACAACGTTCAAGTGTAGAGCCTTTCCTACAGTTCTCTGAGCGTCGTGACCTGCGTGAACAAGCATTCAATGGTTGGGCATTGCGTGGTGACAATGACAACGAATATGATAACAAAGCAAACGTAGAAGAAATCGTTAAGTTGCGTTCTGAGCGTGCTAAATTATTAGGTTACAAGCATCACTCTGATTACGTACTTTCAAATACCATGGCATCTTCTCCAGAAGCTGCAATGGATCTACTAATGAAAGTTTGGAAGCCTGCCGTTGCACAAGCACAAGTAGAGCGTGAGTGGATCTTAGAGCAAATGAAAGCTGACGGTGCTGACCATGAGTTAGCCGCTTGGGATTGGCGCTTCTACGCAGAAAAAGTAAGAAAAGCGAAGTTTGACCTAGACCAAGGCGAAATTGCTCAGTACTTTGAATTAAACAATATGATTGAAGCAAAGTTCTATGTAGCTAAGCAATTATTCGGTCTAACGTTTACTGAGCGTACAGATATCCCTGTTTACAACGATGTTGTGCGTGTGTGGGAAGTAAAAGACGCAAACGGTAATTCAATTGGTTTATTCTTCGGTGATTACTACGCACGTTCAACGAAACGTTCAGGTGCATGGATGAGCGCGTTTAGATCGCAGCAAAAACTAGCTGGCGACGTAAAACCTTTAATTATTAACAACATGAATTTAAACCAACCAGCAGAAGGTCAGCCGACATTAATGAGCTACTCTGATGCTGTGACGTTATTCCATGAGTTTGGTCATGCATTACACGGTTTATTGTCAAATGTAACCTACCCTACTCTTGCTGGTACAAGTGTGTCACGTGACTGGGTTGAGTTCCCTGCTCAATTCTACGAGCACTACATTGCACAACCAGTCATGTTAAAGCAATTTGCTCGTCACTATGAAACGAATGAGCCTATGCCTGAAGCATTGCTTGAGCGCATCAAAGCTGCGGCAACATTTAACCAAGGTTTTGCGACGGTGGAATACACTGCATCAGCGTTAGTTGATATGGCATACCACAAAATGACTGAAGTTGATAAGATCGATGTTCGTGCATTCGAAGACAAGATCTTAGGCGACTACGGTAAGCCAGAAGAAATCATCATGCGTCACCGTAGTACACACTTCGGCCATATTTTCGCCGGTGGTTACGACTCAGCATATTACGCTTACATGTGGTCAGAAATTTTAGATTCTGATGGTTTTAATGCCTTTGTCGAAGCAGGTAACATTTTTGATAAAGAAACATCGCAAAAGCTATACAACTTTGTATTTAGTACAGGTGATACACTAAATTACGAAGAAGCATACAAAGCGTTTAGAGGTCGTGCACCGTCAACTGATGCTTTATTGATAAATAAAGGTTTTAAAAAGTAATTAAATACTTTTATTTCTAGCAATAAAACAAAAAATGTCGTTCAATGAAGAACGACATTTTTTTGCACCAAACAACCATCAGAGGGACTTAATGAATACAAGTGAAGTAAGTGATTTATTCACTCAATGGAATAATGCGATTCAAACTCGAGACCCAAAGGTCGTAACAGCGCTATACGCGAGCGATGCAACACTTCTCCCAACGATATCTAATATTGTTCGTCATAATCACGCCGAAATTGAAGACTATTTTGCCCTATTTCTACCTCGCGGACCTATTGGCGAACTTCTAGAGGAAAACATTAGAGTTATCGACACAATCGCGATTAACTCCGGCGTTTATGCCTTTAGTTTTGACGACGGTTCAACTGCCCAGGCTCGCTATAGTTTCGTGTACAAAAAAATCGATTCTCAATGGAAAATTATTGAACACCACTCTTCTGTTATGCCCGAGCAATAAATTAAAGGCTTGCCGCCCAAGTGCAGCTACAAGCCGTTAATTTATACCTAACGGTGCATTCCCCGAATTGGATAGTTATTATCAGGATTTCGAATCCAGCGTAAACCATTAACTAAAGCCGATAGTTCTGGACGAACAAATGGGTTATTAGAAATATCAACGCTTGATAACAAAGCCGTTATTCACCTTCATGAATAAAGTGCTCAGCCCATTCGACTCTTCTTGGCTTACCGCGGATTACTAACGTATCTTGATTTTGTAATACGATATCTTCGTCCGGCAAATCAATTTCGCCATCTCCTTGGCGCAACGTTAAAATGTCGATACGCTTCGACGAAAAATTAAGATCTCGAATCGACTTACCCACCGCATAGGAATTCTCAGTCAAGGTTATGCCGTGAGCGAACTCTCGTTGTTCGATAACATTCTGACTCATATCCGTTTGCTCACCCTGAAAAAAGCCATGCATATGGTTATAGTGGCTTTTTCGTTCCTTTTGCATCAAGCGAATAATACGAGAAAAAGATACACCAGATAGTGAGAGTACTTGTGATACAAGCATTAAACTTCCTTCAAGTATTTCAGGCACAACTTCATTCGCACCGGCAGACTTTAACATTTCAAGCTGATCGTCATTTCGCGTGCGAACAAGGATTGGCACATCAGGTGACAGGGCTCTTACGCGTTGAATCGCATCTGCTGACTGCTTGTCTTCACCGAACGTAATAACAACAAGTTTCGCACGTTCAATTTTCGCAGCGTGGAGCAATTCCGTTTGACGCGATGAGCCGAATAAAATATTTTCACCCGCTTCCCTCGCTTTAGTGGTTCGCAGTGGATCAATATCAATCGCGACGAAGTCCATGCCCTCTTGCTTCAAGAATCGGCTTATCGTTTGACCTACTCGCCCAAAACCACAAATTATCACGTGGTCTTCAAGCTTAGCTTTCTCAGGAAGGTCTTGTAATTCGCTGTAACTTTCTTTCTTTTCTTTCGTTAACGTGATTGACCAGCCACGCGCATTCTCAATCAAGTATGGCGTCATCGCCATAGAGATAACACCTACGCCAATTAAAATCGAGCCAACGTCGACTGGAATTAAATCAACTTGACGTGCTAGAGCAATCAAAACAAAGCCAAACTCCCCCATTTGAGAGAGCATAATACCG
Organism: Thalassotalea loyana; assembly: GCF_030161435.1. Taxonomy (GTDB): domain Bacteria; phylum Pseudomonadota; class Gammaproteobacteria; order Enterobacterales; family Alteromonadaceae; genus Thalassotalea_G; species Thalassotalea_G loyana. The sequence continues at coordinate 31,220 of NZ_BSSV01000008.1, forward strand.
CTGGCAAGGCCGTCTTTGGCATTTTCCCCTGCCCGTTTAGCTAAGTAGTGAATAATAGCCACTTTACATAACATAAACGCGGCCAATAAAACGAACATATCAACTGGGTTATTCCACAAATAACTGACATCAAATTTCATCCCGACCGTCACAAAGAACAAACCAAGTAAGATATCTCGGTATGGTCGTATATCAGCTTCTAATTGATATTTATATTGGCTTTCACCCAACATCATCCCGGCTAAAAATGCACCTAAGGCCATCGATAAGCCAAACCATAGTGTCAATGATGATGCTACTAACGTGACAAGCAGCGTTGTTAGAACAAATAATTCATCGGTTCTTACTTGGGCAACCAAATTGTAAATCCTAGGTAGCACCCATTTGCCAACAAGTAGCAGAAGCCCAACAACAAACACGCCTTTAACTAAGGCAAACGCCAACGCAAAGATCATTGACGTTTCACTTGGCTGTGCGAGTAACGGAATAATAATGAGTAAAGGTACTACCGCGATGTCTTGGAACAATAGAATTGCCACAGACAATTGACCAGATTTTCGCTTCATCGCACCTGTTTCACTTAACTGACGAATAACAATAGCAGTTGAGGAAAGCGCTAATACACCACCAATAACAAAGGCACTACTAAAAGACTGTCCCAACAACATGGCAATAATCGTGAAAAGAAGCATCGATATAGCGACTTGAGCACTACCTACAGCAAACACAAGCCTTCGCATTGCCATTAATTTTGGCAGTGAGAACTCTAAACCAAGTGTGAAAAGCAGAAAGACAATGCCCAATTCAGCAAAATGCTCTAAATCGACATTACTGTGAGTAAAATTCAACCCATGCTCACCGACGAGCATCCCGGCAACCAAATAAGCGAGAATGGCAGGCATATTGAGTTTTCGAAACAACCAAACCAAGCAAACAGCACTTGCTAAAATGATGACAACTTCTAAATATAAACCCACTAAGCTTCCTTACATTCTTTGCTACCTAGCTCCAATATATCAAACTGACAATAAAAATCATGGCACAACGTTAAAATTCACGCATTCTGCGTGGCAAAATTATGACGGCAGCGGCAATACTTGATTGCCAGATAAATGGCGAGCGAGGAAAATTATCAGTCTCTTTATTAAGCTTAGCAAAAATTCCCATAAAAAACATAAGGTAATAGACAAACTTATAATTAGTAATACAAACGGCGCGAATTTTGCAACCTATATTCCCAGCTAAGCTAGCTAGTTATAGGGGTGCAAGCATGCAAACATTAAATATTATTGATAATTCGTCTTCGAGCTTTAACGCTTTTCAACTATTTAATGAAAATACGTTAATTTCAGCAGAGCGTCTGTTGAATTTAGTGGAACAATTACAAAGCACAATGTGTTTTGACAACCTTATTAATCGCTTCGCAATGGAAGCATCGAAGTATGCTGAGTTTTCAGGGCTAAGTTTCCAATACCACGATGGCATCGCAAACATGCGAGGTAGTCGCCCAGGTAAGCACAAAGAGCAAATAGAATTAAAAATCAATGAAGAGTTAATCGGTGTATTAACCTACCACGTAAACACAAAGTTCAGCGCACAAGCTTTCAATTGCCTACAGGAATTGCATCGCTTCTTGGCATACCCGCTTAAAAATGCAGTGATGCTACATCAAGCGAATCAGCTAGCGATGCATGATCATTTAACCGGATTGAATAACCGCCGTTTCTTTGACGATCAATTGAAAAAATCAATTAATCATGCGAAGCGAAATAATAATTTATTAAGTCTAATGCTTTTAGATTTAAACAAATTTAAACAAATTAACGATACTCATGGACACCATATCGGTGACTTAGTATTGAAAGAATTCTCTCGTGTTCTAGCGGCTTCAATCCGTGATTACGATACTGCCTATCGTTTTGGTGGTGATGAATTTGCCGTCATTATTGAAGGTGCTGATACGAAAGCAGTCAGTAACATTGAAGCACGAATCCATCACAAAACTCAGATGAATTCATTGCTTGCTAAATATGATGTGAGTACAAGCATTGGTTTCTCATTTCTTCATAATAATGACAATGAAGCTAATTTCTTCAACCGTGCAGATCAAGGCTTATATAAGCAAAAAGTCTCACAGCCAAGAACACCTTTTCGTATCGTGTAACGACCTGATAATTTCGCCAATAATCCAGCTAGCAACGATTATTGGCGAGTTTTCACTTTATTTTGTCAGCAATGATTGTTTGGCAAAATACTTTAGCTAAGATTTTTGCGTTCAATGATCGTATGATTAACCCCATCTACTTTCATTATCTGGAATGGCTATGAATCATAAAGCAATCAATCTCAAAGAAAAATTCACAAAATTTTCTGATCATTGGTCTCCGCGTGTGATTGCACAAATGAACGACTACCAATTCAAACTCGCCAAAGTACAGGGTGAATTTGTCTGGCATAATCCCCCTGAAACTGACGAAGTTTTTCTTGTTGTTGACGGTGAGCTAAAGATTGCTTTTGAGGATGGGACTGTATCGCTCAATCAAGGTGAAATGTTTGTTGTCCCGAAAGGCATCGAGCATAAACCCTTCGCAGAAAACGAGTGTCAAATTATGATTATCGAACCCAAAGGTGTCGTAAATACTGGCGACTTAGAAAGTGAACTAACCGCTGAAAATAATGTTTGGGTGTAAACCACTCTTCACTTATCCCAGCCTGTTTACTAAGAACTAGCGTAGCGCTAACCTGATGTAGAAAACACGTAAAATATAGCCAAGACGCTACAATGTCATAAAGATGACGTATTAAATTAGGCGCTTTCTTCAGATAATTAACGAGAAATTACTGATAAGGAAGCTATTATGGATATGCAATTAAACGTAACAAAGTTAAAACAATTAAGAGAGTCGCACGCATGGAGTCAATCCCATCTTGCAGAAGTCGCAGATATTAGTTTAAGAACGATTCAGCGAATAGAAAAGTCAGGTATCGCATCACCTGAATCAACTAAAGCAATTTGTGCTGCTTATAACATCAATGTTACCGACCTGCTCATACCGCAAGCGTCTCAAGAAGAACCTTTAGCTAATGCAACATCCTCAGTTCGACCACTTTTTAACATAGGTACTCTGGAGGTTAAAGCAACAATCATCGCATTTTGTTTAGCCTTTATAATCGCTTTTACGTTAACATATTAAATACTAACGGGTTGAGCCAATCGAAATAGCGAGACAAGGCCAACGCAACTATACCGCAAAGGGAATATCATGCGACTGATTTATGTAGTGGATCCTATGTGTGCCTGGTGCTATGGCTTCCAGCCACAACTAGACGCGCTACTAAATCGCATGCCCTCTGCTACCATTGAATGGGTAATGGGCGGTTTAGCGCCTGATAACACCTCACCGATGACTATGGAAATGAGACAAACCATTTCCGCCTATTGGCACCAAATTGAAGCTAAAACGGATGTAGAATTCAATCACGATTATTGGCGCATCAATACGCCCTATCGCTCAACATATCAAGCATGTAGAGCAGTAATTGCAGCAAATACATTGATAGAAGGTAGCGCTGATGCAATGGTTAAAGCGATCCAAACGGCTTATTACCAAAAAGCACAAAACCCTTCATTAGATAAAACGCTCATAGAATGTGCTAAGTCTATTGGACTCGATGATAACCTGTTTGCAGCGCTTATGAACTCGAATGAAATCCAACAACAGCTAACGCAACATTTGCACATTGCAATGCAACTTGGCGCAACGGGTTTTCCTACGTTATTTTATGTTAATAACGCAAATCATGCTTTACCACTAACACACGGGTACTGTTTGGCTGATGAGCTAGCGCAGCGATTAACTTTGATATTGCAAAGGGAAAAAATAGACGCTCAGTAATCGACATACGCAAATCACCGGTATAACTTAACAAGGAGCACTGAATATGGATATTACAATAGGGTTAGCACAAACCGTTGTCAGTAACGGAAATATAGAGAAAAATACCTACCACCACCTTGAAATGATCAAGCTAGCCTCAAAACAAGGTGCTGACATTGTTGTTTTTCCCGAACTCTCTTTAACTGGCTATGAACTCGAACTTGCTAGAGAATTAGCAATTCCTGATGAAGCCGAGCATTTTGGCGCACTCTCACAAGCTGCTGTAAACCACAATGTGGTTGTCATTGCTGGGTGTCCACTAAAGCTCAAACAGTTAACTAAGCCAACCATTGGCGCTGTGATTTGCTTTCCTAATGGCAAAGTCAATTTCTACTCTAAGCAATACCTGCATACAGGTGAAGAAGAATACTGTGCTACCGGGCTAAGTGATTATGTTTTTAATGTGAAAGGCCACCAAATTGGCCTAGCGGTTTGTGCTGACTTTACCGAACCATTGCATTCGGAAAAAGCAAAAATACTTGAAGCAGAAATCTATTTGGTAAGCGCCCTGATCACTGATAAAGGCTTTGAAGTTGATGCAAAAATCTTGTCGGATATTGCAACAAAGCACAAGTTTCCGGTACTCCTAGCTAATCACATTAGTGAAACTGGTGGGTGGCAAGGTTGCGGTAATAATAGTATCTGGAATGCCAAAGGCGAGCTGGCTCACAGTTCAGATTCGTCAACGTCGAGTCTAACGCTTTGTACGCTTAAAGGGTGTCATGTAAAAGTCTGTAAAACGATCTATTCAGAACAAGAGGTAACGGTGTAACAGAAACAAAATCGATTTTGTTTGGCATAAAATAGCCTTTCTGCGGTTGAAAAGCACGCAATCATCCCCCACTTATTCAATATTGGTCATCATACTCAGTATAAAGATGATTAGTACTTACGCTATTCAAGGAAAGCCAAATGAATATGGAACATTCAATCTGCTATCAGACGATCTCGTCAGCTATTAAGACATGGTGGTCATCAAAACCCAAAAGTCACAGAGACAAATTAGCTTGTTACTTAGCTATTTTAGCCCCCCCACTTGGCTCAGCGATTGGTACATTGATCACATTTTTGATGTTCTAAGTCACTGATGTTAAAGATATTAAAATAGTCTTTTGCTCTGCTAGTCTTCACTTTTCACCCAACGTTAAACTGCTTGCGGGCAAACTTACTCAAAGGGTTCAACCAAGGCTACAAAGACACCAAAGCACTGCAAACTTCTGCATTGTAATAAATACACATCGCGCCAATCGACTTAAACGATAAAAACTAAAAGGATTTACTGATGGATATCCAAATTCGAGACATCACAAAAGATAACTGGCTCGACATGATCGAGCTACAAATTACTAAAGAGCAAGAAAATTACGTCGCATTGCCGTCTGAAGCAATAGCGGCTTCAAAATTTTACGATCACTATATCAATAGAGGCGTTTACTTGAGCGGAACACCGATAGGCTTTATACAATACTATCCTAACTTGGCAGACAATAAGCCAAATGAAATTTTCATCGACCAGCTAATCATAGATAAAAATTACCAAGGCATTGGCTACGGGACAGCGGCAATCGAATTAATATTAGCTGAGATTAAACAATTAACGGGGTTTAACGCTGTGTCTATCTGTTATGTTGAAGGGCATGACATGATGAAGCGCTTTTTTGAACGCTTTAATTTTAAAGTTGTTGAACAAGATGAATTCGACGAAACCATTATGGAATTGCACTATGCATAGTGTTTTCGGCGTTATGGCGTATTGCGATCATTTAAGTTTCTTCGATTTAATTTATCGACTGTTAAAATAACCTTTGTCGTTTCAAGAAATACAGCAAGAGCGGACACGCATCGTGTGAGAAACCCACTTAAAGTAGGTAAAAAAGGAGCGTAACTTATGAACAACACAACTGAGTATTACCTACATAATATCGATACAGCGTTAAGCTTTATCGTCGAATCGTTATCTAACAACGAACAGCCCGAGTTAGCTGATATAGCAACCGCAGCTAACTTGTCCAAATTCCATTTCCATCGTATCTACAGACTAGTCACCGGCGAAACATGTCAGCAAACCATTGCTAGAATCAAACTGGCAATCGCTGCAAATACCTTAACGAATGAGCGCGGGAGTGTAACAATGGCAGCCATGAATGCATCGTATAGTTCGAGTCAAGCCTTAGCTAAAGCACTTAAACGAGAAACAGGACATACCGCCACGCAATTGCAGCAAGACCCAGAAAAGCTTTCTGAAACAATTGCACAACTTAAAATACCAGCAGAACAATCTAAGGGCCTAATAAGTATTGAATTAACTCAGCTTGAACCGATTAAATATATTGCCCATCAAACCAGTCTACCCTACGAGCAGCTTAACAGCATCTATGAGCAGTTATTTATTCAAGCTGGCGACCCAAGCAATGTTGCCGCGATTATTGGCTTCAGCTTGGGTAACCAACCTAATTTAATAACTAGCGGAGCCGAGTTCGAGTGCGGTTTAATTCTTGAGGACAACGAAGCGCATATGACAAAAGTATCCCCCTCAGCAAGTTACCTGCGTGCTCGACACTCGGGCTCTTACGATAAGCTTGATGAGTCAATCGACAAGCTATATCAATACGCGTTAGGCCAACACGATACACGTGTTGAAAATGCGCCAATACTTTTTCATTATCTTGATGATCCTGAACAAGTAGCAGCGTCGCGCTTGAGAACCGACATCTACTTACCGATTAGCCTAGATCATTAATAAAACGAATAACGAGCCGTATAAAAACAGTTGGCATCAACGTAATTCAAGGCTACATTAGCGCCAACTGTTTTTAATACCCATCCAATGAATATATGCGAAAGACCGACAAAAAAATTGATAATCAACTCCGAGTTTTGCTGACCGACGTTTGTGAATCTGCACTCGAAGAGGTTAACGGTTTTGAATGGTTAACCCATGTGGTCAATTATGACGACTTTCCAAGAAGTTTAAAAATCATCTGTGTGTTTGACACGAATACAAACCTTAGTGATTATCTGCATGCGGAAACTAAAACCTATTTTCATACGTCAATAAAGACGGCACTTGATAAAATGGATATCAAGCTCAAGAATCTCGCCAATCATATCCTCTTTGATACAGAGGAAAATTGCGATAAACAGCACAATGGTAATTGGGCTATGCGCCTCGGTTAACCGGTCAAATGGCAACAACATAGAATAAGGACATTCGAGATGCTAAATAATAAAAACTCAATCAACCAAATAGCAAGGGTTCTGCCGATACTCATGGTTGAATCATTTGATAAACAAGATGCATACTCTGCTCAAAACGTTAAGCAATTGTTTAATCAAGCATTTAAGTCAGAACATAATATGGCATACGCTTTTGCTATGCTGTGCTCGCAGAGCGAATTTGATGCGTTTTTTCCCGAACTAAACTACCAACACCTTCGCCACGATATCGCCAAAGTCTGTTTTGAAAACTGGCCTCGCTTTAATATCGATTCATTATTAATGTATGCAAATAACAAAACTCATGGTGACTCTGGATTTTTTGCTGGTGGCGGTGACAGTGGTTGCGGTGGAGAATAAGCTGTAGCTGAACGTAAAATACACACCTATCATCGATTATTTGATCTACAAATAAAAAACTAATTTATAGTCATTTCATCTGGCCGTTTGCTTGCCACTTCATGGAAAAAGGAAGATACAGGTATGTATAGAATCAAGCTGCACTTGTCTTATTTGATCACAGTTGTAAAATCACTACTGTTCATCTCTTCACTGCTGTGTGCAACAAGTTGGGCAGGAGAAGTAGAGGAGTTTGTCACCACGTTAAAAACGCACTATCAAGACACGCTTTCGATAAAAAAATACTCCCTAAATTACCACTTTTATAACAAGCAGTATCGCGCTCGTAATTACTGGGACTACGAGATACCAAATCGTGTGTTGTCAGTGCGCATGGTAGAAGTAGATACCGTCAATAAACATTTCTACGACAACGATATCCTGTATGGTCCAGGGGGAGAAATCCTCGATAGAGCACAATTTCAGAACGATACGCACAGTTATTACTATGAGCGAAATGGTAATTACCTGGGGAAACGATACTTCAACGAAGGCTTAGAGAATTTTGACCGATTCATGGGCTATCATCGAATGAATATCGACTTTCTGGCGATTCGTCCACTGCTCACAGAACCAAATATCAATAGCGCAATAAGCCTGCGCAAGACAGATGATAGCGTTATTCTGAGCCACAAAAATTCAGCAGACCAACTCGTTGATTATGAATTTACTCAAGACTCACTCCAATTAGTCAAAATACACAACGTTACCAGAAAGGCAGTTTACATTTATAGCGATTATCAAACTACGCGTGGTATCACCTTTGCACGTTCGGTTAATAAGTATTACAACGGAGAATCTGTTCCTGCTTACATCAGTTTCAATGATAAATTTGCCTTGATAGATCAAGTTGATGCCTCCAAACTCAAGTTACCCGCTGGCTATGGCCCAGAAATTTTACCAAGTGATGGTGTTCTCGTTGCGAAAGAGCTTACTAATAACTTGTACTTAGTAACAGACTCAGGCGCTTGGCGAAACAGCATGTTCAAAGTACATGGCGACAACATTACTGTATTTGGCGCAGCAGGTAACAGCACGTTCGCTGAAAAAACAATTAAACTGATAAAAACACAGTTTCCGAATAAAACCATTAGCGGAATCTACGTGACGCACCCACAAGCGAGAGATATAGCTGGCCTTAACGTTTATGCCGACAAAGGCATCAACGTCATTGCAGACCAATATACAATTGAAGGCATAAAAGCATTTCCGGGCTTTGCCAACGACATTAATGCATTTAAATTTCAACCTATTGAAAACAAGCAAGTTATCAATGGAGTAAAATATTATGTTTTAGAAAGTCAGCATGCCAAGAGACAAAGCTTTGCCTTCTTTGAAAATGAAAATATTATTTTCCAAGCTGACTTTATGAGAATAGCCTTTGATAATACGATTCCGAAAGTCATTCCCAGCTATACGAAAGCATTTATCAACTTTATTAGACAAGAAAACTTGCCCGTACATCGCATTGTTGGAAATTATCAAAACAACAATATTTCAATAGATGTCGTCAATAAAGTCTATCAGGCTATGTTGTAAATATAGCTACAAAATCAACAAGTAAACAAATATATAACGACGGTCAGATGCCCATTTAATCTGACCGTCTTATTCATCAGTGACTGATGAATCTGGCTACTGCCTAATAACCACGATTTCTGTGTCATCGCTTGCAGTAATTTTTGTCTGATACGCTCTGAGTAAGTCGCCTTCCATTGCCGTAAAGACATTACTTGGGTCTGAAAATTCTGCGCCACCTTTGCTTATGTAGGCGAGAAACTCTTCCTCAAAAGAAATAGATTCACCGGTGTTCAGTCGCACGATATCAATGGTTGTGGCACTGTCAAAATACTCCGTTTGTAGTTTGTCACCACCGTAAATACGTGTCACCCCATTTTCTTTTATCGTGTAATGCTTGTAGCCAGCTCGTTGGCCTGCTTCATCTGGTAAAACCCACAGTTGCAGCATTCTGTTTTTTTGGTTGTCTGGGTTTACTTCATTGTGTGAAAAACCCTCCCCACCAGCTCTTTGAACTTGTGCTTCACCTGCATGCAGGCTTTGCCCGTGCTCAAGTGAACCTTCATGACTAATACGACCATCCATCATAATTGAAATAACATCAATCTCACGATGGGGATGCATATGAGTTTCCCCTTTAGGGTTAAATTGTGCGTCGGCTAAATAGACGAAGTTGCCTATGCCATCAAATGTCATTGGTGCTTTTCTGTGACCAAATACTCTTTTATCCATGACAAAACGGTGTTCCGTTAACCCTGCAAATCCGCCAAGTGGTAGTGATGCTCTGCTTAATACTTGCATGTGATTCTCTCTTATTTATGTCGTTTTTCAATTCGATGAGACTATCTTAAGCGCAATGATTAGCTTGATAAATGCAACTTTATTGATAACATAGTTTCATTTTCAACAACAATAAATCATTACATTGGTAAAGCGTGGGACTATGGAGCAAGATTTAAACGACATGATGGTGTTCTTAGCGGTTGTTGAAACAGGAAGTTTCACCCTAGCAGCAGACCGCTTAGGCATACCAAAAGCGAATGTCAGCCGTAAGGTTTCGAAATTAGAGAAACAATTAAACATTACCTTACTTGAGCGTTCGACACGATCTCAACATTTAACAGAAGCAGGCAAGCGCTACCTTATGCATTGTAAGCGTATCCATGAAGAGTTGGATCTAGCTGCTAGCTGCGTTTCCGAACTCCTCAGTACTGTTAAAGGACACTTGAAGGTTGGCGCTTCAGTATCAACAGGTCAACAAATATTGCGCCCTGCTCTCGCCACATTTATGCATCAATACCCCGAGCTAAATGTTCAACTCAACCTCGTTAATCGCCGAGTCGACTTAATTGAAGAAGGTTATGATTTACTGATTCGTATTGGCAAACTTAATGACTCGTCTCTAATCGCTAGGAAACTTGGTTCAATTAGCCGAAGTTTGTACGCCAGTCCTGATTACATCGCCAAGCATGGTATGCCATCAACAATTGATTCATTAAAGGCGCATCAACATTTGGTGATGAATGCCGTTAATAATGACACTAAGATAGCACTTGTTTCCATCGACAAAGAAGCTTACATCCTAAATAGTACGCCAAGGTTACTTGTTGATGATTTTTCCATTTTAAAACAATCGATTATAGAGGGTTTGGGCATTGGTATACTGCCTGACTACATGGCGCGTCCGCATACTCAATCAGGGCAATTAGTTAATGTTTTACCCAATTGGGGAATGGAAGATATTGATGTCTTTGCTCTTTATCCTAAAAATAGAGCCAAGTTACCTAAAGTGAGTGCCTTTCTCGATTTTGTGGGCGGTTTATATGGCGATATTCTTAGCACTAAAGAAGTTGTTTAAGTAGCGCTGATTTTTCTTGCTCTGTCGCGTCAATATTAATTCTCGCGATACTCACTGCGCGAGCAAACTTATCACTCGATAGTTGATACACCAGTCGCTTGAGAAAGTGCCTGTCTAACCGAAACACGCGCGCATAGTGTAAAATTGCCTGATCAACATGAGGAAACGACATACCGTCAAAAGTGAATTCGCGATCGGTTAGGAAGTTCTCTATCGCCACACCGTTGACTTCAATAGGCCACGACTTAAAATTTACTCTATCTTTTGCAACTTCATACATAAACCAAGCACTGCGTTTGAATCCCTCAAAATTTCCACCGTCAAATTCACTCTCTTCAAGCTCTTGTTTCGTCCAATTTAGGCCAATAGCTAAGTCTTTACGATAATGCTTAATAAGTTGTTGTTTGACACTACTGCGAACAGCAAAAATGTCATCAACTTTTGCGCCATGAGCAAAGGTATAGCACTCATCACAACTGGGTAACGTAAGATCTGGATGAATACAATTAATGACAAGGTGTTTATGGTGAGGAAATGAAAACAAACGATTTGCTGGCTCTGCGCAAAACCAGCAGGCATGCCGGTATTCAAAAGGAATACCGATCATCGTTTTTATTTGTTGCTCGTTTGCAAAGTCCATTAACGACGTTTGCCACGCCCTTTAGTTTGGCCCGCCTTAGGAGAAGTTTGTTTGCGCTTTTGCGCAATTTTGCGATTTTTAGCTTGTGTTGTTTTATAACGGTTTTGTGTTGATTTTTCGAAAGCTTTTGTCGAATTTTCAGCTTCCTGAGCCGCCGTCATCTCGTAGCCAGGTAACACAATGCGTTCAAACTTACGCTTAACAAAGCTTTCAATATTGGCTAAGAACTTCTCATCTTTTGGTGAAACCAGTGAAATAGCGGTACCATTTTTACCTGCTCGTCCCGTACGGCCAACACGATGAACATAATCTTCGGCAAGAAATGGTAAGTGAAAGTTCACCACGTATGGTAAATCAGGAATATCTAAACCGCGAGCCGCCACATCGGTAGCTACCAGCACCCTAACCTTTCCTTCTGCAAATTGCTCTAACGCTTTATTACGTGCACCTTGAGACTTGTCACCATGACACAACGCTGCTTTGATACCATCAAGTTTTAACTCTTTGGCAAGAATATTGGCACTTTCTTTTGTACCAGCGAATACAAGCACTTGTTGCCAATTATTCACACCAATAATCTCAGAAAGGAGTTCTCGCTTGCGAGACTCCGCAACGATATATACGGCTTGCTTTACTTTACCTGATGTTGAGTTTTGCTTCGCAACCTCAATGGTTTTTGGTGTGTGGAGGATTTGATTCGCTAGCGTTTTCACTTTGCTTGAAAACGTGGCTGAATACATAAGTGTTTGGTGCGTGTGTTTGATGAGATCAAAAATACGCTCAATATCTTTTAAGAAGCCCATATCTAGCATACGGTCAGCTTCATCTAAAACCACGTGTTCAACGCCCGACAAACTCACGTTACTAAGCGTAGTATGCTCTAACAAACGACCTGGTGTAGCAACCAAAATATCGACACCCTGTTTTAACATTTTCGTTTGACTTGGCATAGCGCCACCACCATAAACTACACCCACATTTATTGGCATAAATTGAGTGTATGCAGTGATATTTTCATGAACTTGCTGAGCGAGCTCACGTGTTGGCGTCAGAATAAGGACCTTAACATTGTCATTACCCTTAGCTTTTTTCTCAGCGATAATATCGATTAATGGTAAAGAAAACGCAGCGGTTTTACCGGTACCCGTTTGAGCACTTGCAAGCAAGTCGCCACCCCTACGAATTTGTGGGATAGATTTTTGCTGGATTGGTGTTAGATTTTTATAACCACAGGCTTTTACTGCCTTCAATAAATCAGCTGATAAACCAATTGCATCAACACTCATGTTTGTACCTCTAGATGAAAATCGGCGCGATTATAACAAACAATCAGCAAAATAGTGCTTATTTATTATTGTTCAAGTAACCATGCCTTGGCACTTTCAGCGTCATCATAAGGAAAAATCTGGATCTCCGCGCTTACAAAGTGCGTAAGCAATGGCGTGACAAGATTGCCCATCACAGAGTCAGTGACTAACGCCACCCGCCGTATATACTTATGATGTTCTTTGACAAAGCTTAAGTGGGTGAGCAACGCATTAAAACTCTCCCAGCCTGGAAAGTCCTGCGTGTAAATCATCACTCCCTTTAAACCGCCAGTCTCGGCAATATAAGGATCGATAATGGCTTTCGCCGCCAAAAAATCTTCCTCTGTCAATGCCCCATCCGGTGCTAAAATGGCAATGCCGTAGTTAGGTTGCAAAGTTACCTGTAACATTATCAAGCCTCAAATTATTTTTATTGAGTCTTAACAGTGTAGTGCTAATCACAAGATTTAACCTAAACGTCGGTTTAGGAATTAACTCGCAACCTATTCAACAAAAAAAAATAATTCTTACTTTGACCAAATACCTTGAGTCAGTTTCAGATCCTGTTCTTGCTCATCACTGACCTTAAACGTTGGGATATTCCCAGACGCTAACTGCTTATCATAATCTTTAGTGATATACACAACAGCCTTAGTCAATAGCACAATAGCCGTCACATTGACTAGAGTCATCATCGCCACAGACATATCAGCCAGCGCAATTACCTGAGTTAATGTTGCCTGCGAGCCAACAACAAGCATCACCAAAAATCCAATGCGTAAGAACCAGCGACCAGCAAAGTTATCGAGATTGATATACTTTAAGTTGTTATCCGCATATGCAAAATTAGCAACGATAGATGTAAAACCGAACACTAAAATTGCCAATGAAATGAACTCAGTACCCCAACCACCAACTTGCGCAGACAATGCTTGTTGGGTCAATTGAATGCCTTCAGCCGAGGTAATCGCATCTTTTGACAGTAAAATAACGAATGCAGTACACGAACAAATGATTATGGTATCGAAAAATACCGCCAACATTTGAATAAAACCTTGTGATACTGGGTGTGGCGGATAAGGTACAGCTGCAGCTGCGGCATTTGGTGAACTACCCATACCTGCCTCATTGGAATACAAACCACGTTTAATACCTTGAAGCGCTGCGCCAAAAACACCACCAGCAACCTCTTCGAAACCAAATGCAGAAGCAATAATGCTATAAAATACCGCAGGTACTTGGTCGATATTCAGCACAAGGACAGCTCCGACAACAAGTACATAAGCCACGCCCATAAAAGGAACAGTTATCTCAGCAAAGCGTGCGATTTGACGTAAACCACCTAAAATAATTGCCGTGGCGACAATGGTAATAACGATACCGGTATGTAGTGGTTCAAAACCAAAGGAACCTTCAAATGCTTGGGCAATAGAGTTTGCCTGTACAGCACTAAAGACGAATCCATAGCCAAAGAACAAGCACAGAGAAAAGGTAATCGCCATCGCTTTGCTATTAAGGCCTTTGCGCATGTAATACGCTGGACCACCTCTAAACTCACCCTTCTCATCTTTTTCTTTGTAAAGTTGACCTAAAGCACTCTCAACAAATGCCGTCGCCATCCCTAAAAAGGCAATCACCCACATCCAAAAAACGGCACCTGCGCCACCCAATGTAATTGCAACGGCTACGCCCATTAAGTTACCGGTACCGACTCGCGCAGCTAATGTAGTACATAGTGCTTGAAATGAAGAAATACCTTGGCTAGAAGCTTTTGTGCTCATTTTCAGGACAGAAAACATATGACCGAAACGAGTAAATTGAATGCCTCTTAATCTATAACTAAACCAAATACCACAACCGATTAGTACGTAAATTAATATTTCATTCCATAAATACCCGTTAATGGTATTAACCCATTGTTCAATCATAATAAAACCTAACTTGCTTATATCCCCCTACCATAACAAAATTTTTGCCGAGGTATGTAGCCAAGTTGTTATAACTGATAAATTTTTTTACTAGCTATTGATGTAGTACGCATAAAAAAGCCCGCATCATGCGGGCTTTTTTAATATTGATATCACGTTAGAGTGCTTTACTAATTTCTTCTACTGAAGATTTGGCATCACCAAATAACATTTGAGTATTGTCTTTAAAGAACAGTGGGTTCTGCACACCAGCATAACCTGTATTCATTGAACGCTTAAACACAACAACGTTTTTAGCATTCCACACCTCTAATACTGGCATACCAGCAATCGGGCTACTCGGATCTTCAGCTGCTGCTGGGTTCACCGTGTCATTGGCACCAATAACTAACACAACATCAGTTTCAGGGAAATCGTCATTGATTTCTTCCATGCCTAAGACAATGTCATATGGCACTTTTGCTTCAGCAAGCAGTACATTCATGTGACCTGGCAAACGACCAGCTACCGGATGAATACCAAATCGTACTTCAACACCCATCGATTTAAGCTTTTGGGTTAATTCATGCACAGGGTACTGCGCTTGCGCTACCGCCATACCATAGCCAGGCGTGATAATCACGGATTTAGCATTCTTTAATTGCTCAGCCACACCATCTGCTTGAATTTCAACGTGTTCACCATAATCAGTGTCAGTATCCACCTTGACGTCAGTACCAAAGCCACCAGCTATTACACTAATGAACGAGCGGTTCATTGCCTTACACATGATGTATGAAAGAATAGCGCCTGACGAGCCAACTAATGCACCTGTAATAATCAATAAGTCATTGCTCAACATAAAGCCTGCTGCGGCAGCTGCCCAGCCTGAGTATGAGTTAAGCATTGAGACAACCACTGGCATATCAGCGCCACCAATTGATGCTACTAGGTGCCAACCAAATACCAATGCAATTAGCGTCATAATAAATAGTGGTGTATTCGCACCACCTTGATTAACAAAGCTAATCATCAATAAAAAGCTGATAACGCCAGCTGCCAAATTCATCTTGTGGCGATGTGGCAACATTAGCGCTGCAGAGTTAATAACGCCTCTTAACTTACCAAAAGCAACAACTGACCCCGTAAAGGTTACTGCACCAATGAATACACCTAAAAAGACTTCAACCATATGAATGTTATGAGCAACGTGCTGGGCGTCAGTTAACGTGACTTGCATACTATCTTTCATTTCAAAGTAGCTGTTATAACCCACTAATACTGCTGCCAAACCTACGAAGCTATGTAAAATAGCAACCAGCTCAGGCATTTGCGTCATTTCAACTTTTTTAGCCAGCTTTAAGCCAACTGTGCCACCAATGAGCATGGCAACAATAATCACCCCAACATTGTCAACGCGAGGATCAGCGATCGTCGCAAGTAAAGCGATAGCCATACCAACGATGCCGTACCAGTTACCTTCTTGTGCAGTTTCTTGTTTACTCAAGCCACTTAAGCTGAAAATAAACAATAAGGCAGCCACAATGTATGCTGCGGTAATTAAACCTTGAGAAATTTCCATTGTGCTCCCCTACTTCCTGAACATCTTCAACATGCGGTCTGTTACCACAAAACCACCCACGATATTAATCGTGGCAATTAGAATGGCAAAGGCCGATAACACTTGAATCAGCAAACTATCATTCCCTACCTGAAGGAGCGCTCCAACAATAATGATGCCTGATATTGCATTGGTCACACTCATCAATGGTGTATGCAACGAATGACTAACGTTCCAAACAACGTAGTAGCCAACAACACAAGCTAATACGAACACCGTGAAGTGCGACAGAAAGTCAGCAGGAGCAACACTTGCAATCCAACCAAATACACCAGCGGCTAACGTCATCGCCCAGTATTTTTTCGACTTGTCTTTTTCAGTGACAGCCTCGCTTTCCTCTACTTTAACCTCAGGCTTCGCTTTCGGTTGAGCAGGCGCTGCACTGACTTGAATTGGTGGTGGTGGGAAAGTGACTTCACCTTGATGAACAACCGTCATATTCCTGATCACTTGATCATCAAAATCAATAACAAACTCACCATCTTTTTCAGGGCAAGTAAGTTTAGTCAAATTAACTAAGTTATTTGCGTATAACGCTGAAGATTGATTTGGTAAGCGCGACACTAAATCGGTGTAACCTATGATCTTAACGCCAGCAACAGTTGACACCTTGCCAGGCTTAGTTAATTCACAGTTACCGCCACCAGCGGCCGCTAAATCAACAATAATGCTGCCTGGTTTCATTGACTTAACCATGTCAGCCGTAATTAATTTAGGCGCAGGTTTACCAGGAATCATTGCCGTTGTAATGATGATATCGACTTCTTGAGCTTGCGCGGCAAATAATGCCATTTCCGCATCAATGAAGGCTTGGCTCATTTCTTTCGCATAGCCATCGCCAGAGCCGGTATCTTCCTCTTCTTCATAATCAAGTTCTAGGAACTCAGCGCCCATACTCTCGATTTGTTCTTTTACTTCTGGTCGGGTATCAAATGCACGAACAACAGCACCTAAACTACCAGCGGTGCCGATTGCAGCTAGACCAGCAACACCTGCACCAATGACCATCACTTTTGCAGGTGGCAAATTACCTGCGGCGGTAATCTGTCCAGTTAAAAAGCGGCCAAAATGGTGAGTTGCTTCAACTACTGCACGATAACCAGCAATGTTAGCCATAGAGCTTAATGCGTCGAGTGACTGCGAGCGTGTCATTCGTGGCACCATGTCCATCGCTAAAGTGTTGATTGATTTGTTTACTAGCGCATCCAGTAAGTCTTTGTTTTGTGCTGGGGCGATAAAACTGACAAGTGTTGCATTATCTTTCATCAATGCGACTTCATCGATTGTCGGCGCATTAACTTTATAAATAATATCGCTTTGCCATGTTTCGTCGGTAGATAGTATAGTTGCGCCGGCTTCTACAAGATCAGCATCATTGAAGCTTGCCTTTCGACCCGCTCCTTTTTCAACTACAACATCGAAACCCAACTTTATCAACGCTTTGATTGAAGTTGGTGATGCTGCTACGCGATTCTCCCCCGATGTGGTTTCTTTGGGTATTCCTATTCTCATGAGGCACCTTATGTTCCTGTGAAAATTATTATTCTTTACCAATTGGAACAATTGGTATTGTTCATGCGATAGTACCTATTCTTCGATAAGTACTTTGTTTCTTATTGTAATTGTTGTACGCATGTGATTATTGTTTTACCACTTTACGTCTGTTTTATATACAGCATTTTGTTTTAACTTATATTATTTTCACTATTTATTGATGAAATATGGTTATAAGTGACATAGTTCAGCCAAATCGTTACGATGAAAATAAAAAGGAAAGTTATGATTTTTCAACTTGCAAACCATATCCCAACCATCGCAGAAACCTGCTTTATTGCGCCAACCGCATCAGTTATTGGTCGAGTCACATTGAAAGACAATGCCAGTGTTTGGTTTAACGTTGTCATTCGTGCCGATTGTGATGACGTCGTCATTGGCGAGAACAGTAATATTCAAGACGGTAGCATTTTGCATGTTGATGAGAATTTTCCACTCGAGATTGGCAAAAACGTAACCGTTGGTCACAAAGTGATGCTACATGGCTGCACGATCGGTGAAAATAGTCTTATCGGCATGAATGCGGTAGTACTCAATGGCGCTAAAATAGGAAAAAATTGTTTGATTGGTGCCAATGCGTTAGTGACAGAGGGAATGGAGATTCCTGATGGACATATGGTACTAGGCTCACCAGCTAAAATAGTTAAGCCACTCGATGAAAAAACTAAAGGCTTACTTCAACTATCAGCCAGTCATTATGTAAAAAATGCCGAACATTTTGCCCAGCATCTTAAGCCTATTTAAATTGCACAACTACCTTGGGTGAGTTGGCTAGCAACGACTGACAATGTATCACTGTCGGTATATCCGCGGCGCTTTGCAAGTAACTTACCCTCTGCATCAAAAACCAAGGTGGTTGGTGAAGCTTCAATACCACCCACAGCGACAAATAACTTACGGTTAGGTTTGTAGGCCGGAATGTCACTATGGTAGTGTTTAAGTTCTCGTTTTAGCTCACGATTACTGCCATTGTTGCCTAACAACACGATATTTAGCTTATCACTGCATTGTGCTTGAGCGTTGTTAAGCCAAGATGCTTGCTTTTTGCACCAAGGGCAATCAGGTTGAAACACCATTGCAATAGTAAAGCGCCCCTGAGCATTGGCCAATGGAGCTTGATGAGCCAACAGCGGTTTTAAGTGGTATTTTTCGACCAAACTTTGTGAAAAGCTGTTGGCAACTACCGCACTAGCGAACAATGTCGCTAATGCTGGTAGTAAAGCGATTGTCGCTTTCACTATAACTTAACCTCGATGCCTGCATAGAATTCACGACCGTGAAGTGGGCCATAAATATAGGCAACGTCATAGCCACCATCTGCATCAAAGAACAATGGCGTATCACCTTCTTCAACTTGTGTGTAACCAAAGATATTTGAAACACCAGCGTATACTTTGACATTTGTCGTCAGTTTATATTGTGCTTTAACATCAGATGAAGAAAATGCTGAACCACTCAACGTTTTAACTGAGCTCGGGTCACTTGCGATATTAAAACCTTCATAACCATATTCTGATAAATCTTTCGAACCGAACCACACCGTACTCCAGTAAAGGTTCAAATCACCTATTGTGTAATCAACTTCGAACGACGCACGACTTTCAACAGGCGCAATGGCATACGACGATTTAAAGTTATCATCATAATTAAAGACTTCACCGCCAACATTCACCGTTAAGTTTTCAGTAATGTTATAACCAACCGTAAAGTCAACCGTTGTTACATGCGCTGTATCATCAAGCTGTGTCAGCAACGGCACACCTTCATCTGTTTCTTCCAGGCTTGCTAAGTTATCTACGCGAGAATGCGCAGCAGATAACGTGGCGGCTAACATGTCTGTGTCATAGTTTAGTGAGTAGCTAATAGACAATGACTCTTCAAGACTGTCAATATCAATTTGATAACCTAACTCTGCATCTAAAATACCGTGATCGGTTTCGAAGAATGATAGTGGCGCTCTATATCCGCGGCCTACTGAAAGGCGAGAAGTCAACTCGTCGTTATGGAAATAACGCATATCAACGCGCGGTGCAACAAACACCTCATCGATTTCAGTGCCAACCTTTTCAGGATCTGTAAAATCTGCCGTTACCTGATCTAATCGAACAGCCAGAGCTAATTCGAACTCATCAATCGGTGTCCATGTATCTTGGATAAATACGCCATAAACGTCATAGTCAAAAGAATCAGATTGATAGGCTGCAACGGCAGCTAAAGCTTCAGTATTTGAACGCATTTCTTCTGTTCGTAAATCGGCACCATAAGTAATAAAGTGCTCGCCATTCAACTCAGTATCAAATTTTGCGCGAACGTAGGTCATTGTATCCTTTGCTTGATAATCAATCCCTTCATAGAATGAATCCTGTTCATGCTTCGCGTAACTTACGGCAAGTTCAGCGGTGGTATAGTCCGTCAATTCATTTAGCCATTTTACGTACGCTTCTTGACGCGTTGTATCAATCCATTCCGTGGTTTCCCAAGCCTTACCAATGTATTGTTTTCTTACATCGTTATCTTCAAAAAGCATCTCAGATTCTTCACCGTCATATGACGCTAAAGCTTGACCAATTGAACCTACATTGTCACCAACAACAGGGCCACCAAAGACTTCAGATTGAATTTGTGCAAGACGGACTTGGATGTTATTTCTGTCATTTAAATCATGACTTACAAGTGCAGATACGGATACATTTTCCATAAATGGTGCTTCAGATACACCATTGTCGTCATGGTCTTCCTGTTCTTGTTTGTCGTATTGGGCAACAAACGTAAGCGCCGTTTTACCATCTTCTGAAACTGCAGTCCCAAGGCCTTTCATGGCCGTAAAATCGTGTGAGCCAACAGCATAATCAAAGCTCGCTTTGTTTTCATAGGCTTGTTTTGTAATGATGTTTACCGTACCACCAATGGCTTCAGGCGCAATGAGTGATGCGCCTGCACCACGAGCAACTTCAATACGGTCGACACCCGTAGTAGCGATAGCATCTACACCGTAGAAGCCAGAAATCAGCGTATGTGTCGGCAAACCGTCAACTAAAATGGTCGTGTGCTCGCCCTTCATGCCGTTTAACATTATGCGCTTTACACCACACATTGAACATTCATTAGAAACATTAACGCCCGGTTCATTATTAATTGCGGATGTCAGGTTTAACGCGTTTTTCTTTTCAATATTCAGCGCATCAAGCACTTCTGTTTGCTGGATGACATCTTTTAATCGACCCGCTTGTTCGAGCTTAGTTCTTAAATTAACAACTTCGATAACTTCAATATCTGCTTCTTGAGAAGCGCTAGTACTTGGAGATTGGGCAAAAGAAACACTTGGTGCTACAAACATTGCGACATAAAGCAATGACAACGACTTGTTCATACTCAGACCTTATAATGGGAGGGTTTTACATGTTATTTACAACTTTATGGCGCGCATCATACACAACCCAAACGCAAATGAGAATGGTTTTCATTTGATTTAGATCAAGTTTTTTACAAAAGATAGATTTGTTAAAAATAACTAAGCGTTAACATCTAACGTTCTGGGGGTATTCGGCAAGGTAGAAAATCACGAGGTGTATTTGTTTGGCGCGACAAGATAAAAGCGTGTGGCAAAACCATGTTGCAAATCACGAATCAAAAAAAACGCTGAATAAATTCAGCGTTCTTAATTAATCGATATCGTTAAGTGGCCATGTGACAATATATTTTTCAAAGTCATCTAATGACACTTCATTATCTTTAACGACTTTACCGCGAACAGACATGCCCGCCGCGTGCATCTTGTTTTTTTTCCCACCATGGAGCAATGGATGCCAAGACGGCATTCCCCTGCCTTCTTTAATTCGTCGATAAGTACAACTTGGTGGCATGAAGAAAACATCATCAATGTTATCTTGCGTTAATCTAACGCAATCGGGAACCAATACCGTGCGTTTTTCATATTGCGTACATTGACATGTTTTGTCATTTAACAAATGGCACACAATAGAGCTATGAACCATCTGCTCATGCTCTTGGATATGATCTGTTGGCTTGAGCTCGTCTGCTTCGTCCACATCAGGATCATCAATAAACTTATGCAAACAGCATTTTGCACAACCATCACAAAGAGACTCCCACTCTTGACGAGTCATCTCTTCTAGTGATTTGGTTTCCCAAAAT
Source organism: Thalassotalea loyana (assembly GCF_030161435.1). GTDB lineage: Bacteria > Pseudomonadota > Gammaproteobacteria > Enterobacterales > Alteromonadaceae > Thalassotalea_G > Thalassotalea_G loyana. Next base: position 53,333 of record NZ_BSSV01000008.1, read on the forward strand.
GGCGAAATTGCAGATACTTTCGCCTTTGGTTTTGCACGAGCTTTATTCTTTGCCATCTACAACACTCTATTTGATCGCAGGAAACTTGATGCGATCAGACAAGACACCGACAGAACTCACAAAATAGTATGAAAAGTTCCAGTGCATGAGTGATTTATAATTATCATAAGCTAAATAAACACGACCGTTTTCATCATCAGGAAATACCATCGCTGCTTTAATATCAACTTTCGGCAAATCACGCCCATCAGCACGACGAACACCTAAAGCTTGCCACTCCGCTAACGTTTTTGCGTGTGTATCCATAGCATTTAGCCAATTTTTACGACTGCCCGTGTTACGAGGAACCGCATGCGCAATGTCAAAGCCTTCAGGTAACTTAACTTGGCGTCCCCAGGTTAATTCTTTGTTCCAACCTTCTGTTTTTAAGTAGTTAGCCATTGAAGCAAAAACATCTGACTTATTGCCCCAAATATCCTTCTTCCCATCACCGTCACCGTCAACTGCGTACGCAAGGAATGACGTTGGCATGAATTGGTTTTGGCCCATTGCTCCGGCCCAAGACCCTTTCATGTTTTCAACCTTGATATGGCCTTCTTCTAGAATTTGCAATGCAGCAAACAATTGCTTTTTAAAGAAAGCTTCACGACGACCTTCATAAGCTAACGTCGACAAAGCAGAAATGACATTGTAGTTGCCCATGATACGGCCAAAGTTTGTTTCCAGTCCCCAAAGTGCGACGATGAAACGAGGTTGCACACCATATTCATTACCAACTTTAGTCAGCAGTTCAAGGTTTTCTTTGTACAACTTTCGTGCGCGATTTACTTTCCATTCCGGTACGCGTTTTGGTAAGTAAGTATCGAGCGTTTCGACGGTTTCTGGTTGATTACGATCGGCTTTAACCGCACGTTTGTGAAAGGTAACGTTTGCAAAGCTATTATCAACGAATTGTTCACTATAACCTTTAGCCAATGCTTCTTGTTTAATTTGCTCTATGTACTGCTCAAATGTTGGCTTTTGTTCATTGGCAAACGTAGAAAAAGAAAAACTCAATCCGATTGCAGAAGCAGCAACGAATTTAACTAATGCATTCATTTTATTCATATTCTGAACGACCCTGGGCTTTTAAATGCTCTTTTAATAGATCTTCTTGTGGTGGCGGCAATTGTAAATAAAATCCATTGTCCACAAGCTCTGATTTCACTTTATCAATATCAGCAAAAGCTAATTTTTCTTTACTCGCTAAATTAACTAATGTGACTAATTCTGGTTTACCGAAAGTATTAAGTAATGGATCAGGTACTCGAGAAAAATCATCTCTTTTTTCAACAAATAAATAAGTCTGCGCTTTTTTTGGGCTTTTATAAACCGCACATAACATGGCTACAACCTTTCGCGTAAAATAGAAAATGTAATATAAATTATTGGTAATTATTGGCAATAAATTTCGCTAATGACTCGCCTATTAAACGATTGCGCCAACCTGATAATAGATCGACACGGTCGTTTGTTTGACGATAATCATTAAGATTAAATTGCCACTTAAGCAGTTGATTCATCTGCTTTTTAGATGCTAGAACAGCCATAGGTACATGATGAACTTCAGCTTGTTCAGATAAAAAGTTCTTCAATCGTTTAAATATCTGCTTATAACCGGCTGCAGTGTCTAAACGTTGAATCTTTTGGGGGTAATCATCGGCTGAAATGGCTTTCGCATTTTTCAGCACAGCCAACATTGCTTTGCCTTTATAGCGAACATCTTGCATGTCACAACCTTCGAGGCTTAACATGGCAGAAACACTTTTAGGATCGTGCAGCGCTAGTGCATAAAGCGTTGGATCTTTAGCGACAAAACTAATCGGCAGATCACGTTTTACGGCTTGTTCATACCGCCAAATAGCAAGATGTTTTAATCGATTTAACGCACTAGGTGCAAGTTTCCACGCTAATTTAACGTCTTGATAAAGCAATTCAGGTTGAACACCAGCTGCTTTCTTGTTGATCAGGTTTTGAGACTCTTCCTGCACGGCGACCCAGTACCCTTGTTGCTCAATTTCAGCCAGTAGTTTAGGAAATAAACGATAAAGGTGGTATACGTCTGCCGCTGCGTATTCGATTTGCTTATCGGTTAACGGACGCTTCGTCCAATCGGTGCGTGATTCAGTTTTATCCAGCTCAACGCCAGTAAAATGCTTAACCATCGCCGCATAACCAAGTGAAATTCCGTGCCCCAAAAATGCCATCATCACTTGAGTATCAATCATGTTCTTAATGACAATGTTGCCACTCGTAGAGAAAACCTCTAAATCTTCTGAACAAGCATGTAAAATCTTTAAGATATTTTCATTTGTCAGTAATTGCCAAAACGGTGTCAAATCGTCTACTGAGATTGGATCAATGCATGCAGTTATCTCTGCATTACCCACTTGTAGCAAACCTAATTTGGGGAATAACGTTCTTGTTCTTACAAACTCAGTATCTACCGCAATTACCGCCGAGTGGCTTAGCTGTTCACACAGTTCAATAAGGTCAGCTTGGCTTTCTACCGTTAAAATTTGATGTTCCATCAAGTTACACACTTTTACGTTGGGCTTTAGGGAAAATGAGCACTACCAAGGTAATGCTCAACGACAGGAAAAAGACCCTTGCTTAATTTCTGCGTCTACGATTTGATTGTTGTTGACGCATGTGATGTTTTTTAACCGAACGACGAATTCGACGGTTCTTCGCATTATCAATCGCTTTTTCATCCACTTTGACTTTTGATTGCGTCTCCGGTGGCAACTGAACAAGCTTACGGTAATAGTTTACGTCCTTAAGACCGAGTTCAACCCACCCACCAAGTGGTAATTGGCGTTGTAAAGTAATATCACCGTAACGTACACGAATTAGACGGCTCACTTGCACATCTTGGCTTTCCCATAAACGACGAACTTCACGGTTTCGTCCTTCCGTTAGCACAACATGGAACCAGTGGTTTCGGCCTTCACCACCACGATAAGTGATCTTATTGAATTTCGCGGGCCCATCTTCTAGCTTTACACCATTGCGTAAACGCTGAAGCATAGCGTCGTCAACTTCACCAAAAACACGCACTGCATATTCACGCTCTACTTTGCGAGATGGGTGCATGAGTCGATTGGCGAGCTCACCATCCGTTGTGAAAAGTAGCATTCCTTGCGTGTTTATATCTAAACGACCAACAGCAACCCAACGACCATTTTCTAATTTTGGTAAACGATCGAAAACAGTTGGACGACCTTCAGGATCTTTACGTGTACACATTTCGCCTTCTGGCTTGTTATACATCAAGATTCGGCAAATTTCTTGGTCTTTAGATTGAAGATTTACAACATGACCGTCAACACGAATTTGCTCCGTGCCTTCCACTCGGTCACCTAAAAATGCAGTTTTACCATCAACGCTTACACGGCCTTGACTGATAACCGATTCCATCTCACGACGTGAACCTTTACCTGCTCTAGCGAGTACTTTTTGCAACTTTTCAGACATAGTCTTAATCTCTTACGTCAGTAGTGTTTACCTTAGGCACTGTCTGCTGACTCTTTAATGGGAGTTAGGTCATCTGCCAAGTTCATTGTAGGAACTGGCATTAGCTCCGGTAATTGAGCTAACGACGTTAACGAAAAATAATCGAGAAATGCTTTCGTTGTCGCGTATAACGCAGGTCTACCTGGCACTTCTTTATTGCCAACAACTTTGATCCACTCTCGATCTTGCAGTGTTTTCATAATGTGACTACTCACAGCAACACCGCGTACTTCTTCAATCTCACCACGCGTTATAGGCTGTTTATAGGCAATTAACGCTAATGTCTCAAGTAATGCTCGAGAATATTTCGGTGCTTTTTCTTGAAAAAGTAATGATAATTCCTCAGCAACTTCATCAATTGCTTGAAATCTATAACCAGAAGCAACTTCTAAAAATACAATGCCTCGGTCTTGGTAATCAGCAATTAATTGTTTAATTGCCCGGTTAAACTGTTGAGCACTTACCTGATAAGGGCTCAAAACCGTTGATTTAATTTGATTTTTAGACAAGGGTTTATCAGCGACAAAAACTGCAGCCTCAATTAATTTAACCACTTGCTTATCATCAATTTTTTTCATCGTACTAGTTTAACCGAAATTGTACCAAAAGCGGTAGTTTGAATGCACTTTATTAATGATTCTTTTAAAAGCTCCAAAATAGCAAGGAAACTAACTACAACCCCTGCTTTACCTTCATTAACATCAAACAAATCTACAAAATTCACGCTTTCGTCGCCAGATTCTTGCAGCTGGGCCAGAATCAAGCTCATTCTTTCACGTGTTGATAATGCTTCTCTTTGAATATGGTGATGCTCGAACGCTTCACTACGTTTTAATACATTTTGCATCGCAAAAATAAGTTCTTGTAAATCAACATCAGGCATTTGAACTTGCAGTGCGTATGCTTCTGGCATCATTGCTTGGCCAGTAAAGTTATCGCGCTCTAGGCGAGGTAATTCATCGATATGTTCTGCGGCATTTTTATAGACTTCGTACTCTTGCAGGCGTCTAACAAGCTCTGCCCTTGGATCCACTTCGTCTTCTTCAATTGCTTGTTTAGGTAACAAAAGCCTTGATTTAATTTCGGCCAAAATAGCGGCCATCACGAGATATTCCGCCGCAAGCTCCATATTGAAGTCTTTCATCACTTCAACATACTGCATATATTGCTCCGATATCGGCGCAATAGGTAAATCTAGAATATCGAATTTTTGTTTACGAATTAGGTATAGCAGTAAATCAAGTGGCCCCTCGAAGCTCTCTAAAATAACTTCCAATGCATCGGGGGGAATAAATAGGTCTTGCGGTTTTTCAATCACCGCTTCACCTTTTACGAACGCTAATGGCAGTTCCTGTTGGATCATATCGCCCGTTGGCGAATTGTTGCTATCACCCGTTTGCATCAACTTACCTGAATGGCTCAGGATCTCCCTCACCTTCACGTATGATATCAACCTCACCTTCACTAAAGTCGACAATCGTCGTTGGGTGTTCTCCCAAATAACCACCATTTAAAATTAAGTCGACACGCTTTTCTAAAATATCGCGGATATGCTCAGGATCATATTCAGCCGTTGCTTCACCGGGCATGATTAACGTAGTCGAGAGTAATGGTTCGTTAAGCTCTTCTAATAATGCTTGCGCAATATTGTTTTCTGGAATTCGAATACCAATGGTTTTCTTTTTAGGGTTCATCAAGCGCTTTGGTACTTCTTTCGTTGCTTTAAAAATGAAGGTATAGGCACCTGGTGTATTATTTTTCATTAGTCGAAAGGCAGTATTATCAACCTTCGCATAGTCTGACAATTCCGATAAATCACGGCAAACCAAAGCAAAATCATGGTCCATATCGATATTGCGAATCTGACAAATTCGCTCTAATGCCTTTTTATCTCCTAGATGACAACCCAGTGCATAACCTGAATCTGTCGGGTAAACAATAACCGCACCATCTTGAATCATAGCAACCGCTTGTTTCATTAGTCGCTGTTGCGGGTTGTCAGGGTGAACATAGAAAAACTGACTCATGATAAATCCTTAACAATTGGGACGGTAAAAAGAAATGAAAACCGCCTTTGGTATAACTTCATTGTAAGTAATAATCTTCAAATAAAACAGTAAATAACCGATTATCTCGGCAATAATTTGTTGGTAATACCCAAATTTATTATTGATGGAAAATATTCGACCGATTTATCAACATCAGCACAAACCACTTCACCTCGTAAAAAAAATCCATTAACCTACTGGTACGACCAATTAGAATTACAATAATTATGACAGCAACGAATCGAGTGACCGTAAGCCTTGATGACAAAGGCATAGCAACAGTTTCCCTTAACCGTCCAGATAAAGGCAACGCATTAGATATGGCAATGTTTGATGCGATTTGCGCGACCATTAAATCGCTGAAAAAAGACAAACGTGTCCGCGTCGTTATTTTGCAAGGTAATGGCGATAACTTTTGCACAGGACTCGATGTTAAGTCAGTGTTAAATAGTTCAACAAATGGAATCAAATTACTTGCTAAATGGTCACCATTCGTTGCCAACAAAGCACAGTATGTTTGCACAGGTTGGCGAGATGTCCCTGTCCCTGTGATTTGTACGCTTCATGGAATCTGTTGGGGTGGTGGTCTGCAAATCGCCTTAGGTGCAGACTTTAGAGTTGCCAAACCCGATACCAACTTATCAATTATGGAAGCAAAGTGGGGCTTAATCCCAGACATGGGCGGCTCACTTCCCTTAAGAGAGCTTGTCGGGAAAGATGTTGCACTCGAACTTGCCATGACCGCTAGACAGATTGACGGTAACAAAGCAAAAGAGCTCGGTTTAGTTACGCATTTAAGTAATGATCCATTAGCACACGCTCACGAACTAGCAGAAGAGCTTTTGACTCGCTCGCCAGACGCGCTTGCCGCTGTTAAAAAGCTCTACCGAAAATCTTGGTGGTCGGGTCCTGGTTTTGCGCTGTTTAGAGAGTCTTGGTACCAAATCAAAGTGCTCATGGGCAAGAATCAGCGAATTGCTGTAAAAAGAGAAATGAATAACGAAAAAGGCGAGAAGAAAGCCTATAAAACTCGTAAATTCAGCTAACAGCGAACAAGCTCGCTACCTTAGTTTTCTAGGTAGCGACTAACTTCTTACTGGGCCCCAGTTATCCCAAACTTCGATACAATCTTCAGGTAACCGCAAATTTTTACCCAAATCACTCCATGGTGTTGGGAAATGAAAATCAGAACCTAATGAGGCTTTCAAGTCATATTCTTGGCAATAAGACAGCATAAGTTTTCGTTGATCTGGGTTCATCTGTGGTAATACAATTTCCAACGCGTCCCCGCCCAAAGACTTAAATTCAACAATTAATTTACGTCGCCATTTTCCTGACATGTCATATCGGATTGGGTGCGCCATCACGGCACTTCCACCGGCTTGATGAATAGCATCAATCGCTGTCGCCATATCGCACCAGTTAGACTTAACAAATGCTCGTTTATTCTTGCCTATGTATTTGTCGAATGCAGATTGTAGCTTGGTAATTTCACCTCGATTATAAAGTGCTTGCGCAAAATGAGAACGCGTTATGGTCCCGTCCTTTGCTAATAGCTTTGCTTCATCGTAAATACCCTCAAAGCCACACTTTTCAAGTTTACTTGCCATATTTATTGCGCGCTCTTCACGAGCACTGGCTTGTTCCGCAAGTAATGCTTGTAACGGTTGATTCGTTGGGTCGAAATTCAAGCCAACAATGTGAATTTCAAAACCATGCCAACGAGTTGATATTTCAACACCATTGATGATCTGCAAGGGTAAGTTGTTCGTCTTGATATAATCTTTTGCACTAGCTAATGCATCGATTGAATCATGATCAGTAATCGCTAAAGCGTCGAGTTGGAAGTTAACTGCCCTATCGATAAGCTCTTGCGCGGTAAATTTTCCGTCAGAACACGTTGTATGACTATGCAGATCAATACGAAGTTGACGATTTAATTGATTTGAAGCTGTTGACATCAGAATAAAAATAGCTTTTCATATAACCACTAACGCAATTCTACGTTGAAACAACGTACTTGGAAACGAAAAATACAAGCAATGACAATTTCAAACTCATTATCATTAACAAACATTTGGTGGTGGCACAACAACACGTAGGTGGGTTGTGAGAGTTGCTTGTACGCAAAATTTTTCAAAAAAGCCCACTTTAGAAGTGGGCTTTTTTGTTTTTACCCTTTGATTTTTTTGAAGAAAACTAGGAATTAAAAATGTTAACAACGAAAGTTAAAAGCTGGTTTATTTGGTGGCTTCAGCCAATCTACGCAGGCTGACAAACGTATTTAAGTTTATTAAGGATTACTCATGATTATAGTATTAAAACCACAAGCTACTGAAAAAGACGCTAACGAAATTTTAGATAAAATCTCAAGTTTGGGATTAAAACCGCTTTACATGCCAGGTGTTGAACGCACCGTACTCGGCGCACTTGGCGACGAACGCATCCTTCGCCAACTTCATTTAGACAGCTACCCTATGGTAGATGAAATCAAACCTGTTCTAAGTCCATACAAACTCGTTTCTCGTGAACTACAAGCCCACGACAGCATTATCTCAATTGGTGGGGTAAAAGTTGGCGGCGGAAACTTTACGGTCATCGCTGGCCCATGCTCTGTAGAAAGTCAAGACCAACTATTTGGTATCAGTGAAATGATTAAAGAGCAGCAAATTCCCCTACTACGTGGTGGCGCTTTCAAACCGCGCACTAGCCCATATAGTTTCCAAGGTTTAGGTGAAGAAGGTTTAAAATTATTAAAGTCAGCAAAAGATATTTACGGCTTACCGGTTGTCTCTGAGATTATTGACCCAAGTGATGCTGACTTGATGGCTGAATATATTGACTGTTATCAAATCGGCGCGCGAAACATGCAAAACTTCCGTTTATTGGAAGCGGTCGGTAAACAGCAAAAACCAGTGCTTTTAAAGCGTGGTATGAGCGCAACAATCGAAGAGCTATTGTTGGCTGCAGAATACATAATCAATGCCGGTAACCCTAATGTGATCCTTTGTGAGCGTGGTATTCGCACCTTTGAAACAGCAACACGCAATACCTTAGACCTTAACGCTGTTGCATTACTAAAAGAAAAAACTCACTTACCTGTGTTCGTTGACCCGTCGCATGGCACAGGCGTAAAGTCACTCATTAATCCATTATCTCGAGCGGCAGCAGCTGTAGGTGCTGATGGGATCATTGTTGAGACACATCTAAACCCTAAAGAAGCATTATCTGATGGTCATCAAGCACTAACAGCAGATGACTTTGCCCAGTTAATGGCGGATATAAAACCCTTTATCAGCGCTGCAGGAAAACAACTATGAGCGGAAGCTTTTCAAATATAAACAGTGAGATTGGCTCAGTATCAACCCTGACGAGTTCAGCGCGATACCAAAGCGATCCACTCGCTGTTTATCAAGCACTTTGCCATGACTCAAGCAACAGTTTGTTGCTTGAGTCTGCTGAAATTGATAACAAACAACAAACTAAAAGCTTATTGTTAACTCATGCCGCTGTGCGTATCGAGTGTAATGCACACGTTGTAACATTAACAAGTTTGAGCATTAATGGGCAAAGTGCTATTACATTTGCCAAACAAGCATTGGATAAAGTGGCGCAGTGTGAGCTCACAGATAATGTGCTGACGGTTACCTTTGAAAAAGCCAATGCCGAAGTTGATGAGTTAACCCGTTTAAAAGCTGCAAACCCATTTCAAGTGCTTCGCGTATTCAATCAACTAACAAATGAAACGCATCACCCACTGGCGGTATTTTTAGGTGGCGTATTCGCCTTTGATTTAATGGCGATCGCCGAAGAGCTACCTGTCGTTGAAAATGGCGAAAATACTTGCCCAGATTACGTTTATTATTTGGCTGAAAACGTGATTGTTATTGACCATGAAAAACGCACGACTGACATTATCAGCCAAGTTTTTTCTGGCCCAGAGCAGCAAAAGTGCTACTTTGAAGCAAGTCGCCGAATTCAGCAAATTAAAGCCAAGTTAAGCGAATCAATTACCGCTGACGTGGAAACAACTGGCGCAAACGAAGATACACAAGCACCACAAGTTGATATTAGTGACGAAGAGTTTTGCAATATCGTTGAAGATCTAAAAGAAAATATTCGCGCAGGCGATATTTTCCAGGTTGTACCTTCTCGTACATTCTCAATGCCGTGTGAAAGTCCATTAACAACCTATGCATTGTTAAAAGAAAGTAATCCAAGCCCTTATATGTTCTTCTTAAAAGACCAAGATTTTTGTTTATTTGGTGCGTCACCAGAGTCAGCACTTAAATACCAGCAAAAATCTCGTCAAGTCGAGCTCTACCCGATTGCAGGTACACGCCAACGCGGCAAAAATGCTGATGGTAGTATCGCCTTAGATGTAGATAGTAGAATTGAACTTGAACTCCGCCAAGATCAAAAAGAACTGGCAGAGCATATCATGTTGGTTGATTTAGCACGTAATGACATAGCACGTGTCAGCCAAGGCGGTTCACGCCATGTTGCTGATTTATTAAAAGTTGATCGCTACTCACATGTAATGCACTTAGTCTCACGTGTCTGTGGCACGCTATTGCCTGATTTAGATGCACTTCATGCCTATCAAGCATGTATGAATATGGGGACATTGTCTGGCGCACCAAAGGTGAAAGCGACAAGCTTAATTCGTCAAGTTGAGCAAAAGCGCCGCGGCAGTTACGGTGGCGCCGTCGGTTACATGACAGGCGAAGGTGAAATGGATACGTGTATCGTGATTCGTTCTGCGTTTGTAAAAGCAAGCGTTGCACATGTCCAAGCAGGTGCTGGCGTAGTTTATGATTCAGTTCCGCAATCTGAAGCCGACGAAACCCGTCAAAAAGCACAAGCGGTTATCGGTGCATTAGTTAAAGCACAAACCATGTCGCTTGTATCAAACGCAGCTGCAGTCCAGAAGGAGCATTAGATATGAGCCAAGACAAAATCTTTATGCTCGATAACCTTGATTCGTTTACCTACAACTTAGTTGACGAATTTTATCAATTGGGCTTTAAACCAGAAATTTACCGAAACACGCTAAGCGCTGACTTTATTTTCAATAAAATGTGTGAGCATCAAGCATCGACAGGTGAAAACGTTATTTTAGTCTTATCTCCTGGTCCGGGTAATCCGACGCAGGCAGGTTGTTTAATGGCACTGATTGAGAAAGCCGCAGGCAAATTCCCAATTATCGGTATTTGTCTAGGTCATCAAGCACTCGTACAACATTTTGGTGGTGAAGTTGGTCGTGCGAACGCCATTGTTCATGGCAAAGCCTCATTCGTTGAACACCAAGAAAAAGGCGCATTTGACGGCATAGCAAACCCACTATCCGTGGCACGCTATCATTCATTAATGGCGACAAAAATGCCAGAGCAGTTAATTACAACCGCAAAAACAGATGACATTGTGATGGCCATTGAGCACAAAACGTTAGCCATCATTGGCTTTCAATTTCACCCAGAATCTATTTTGACAAATTACGGCTCTGCCCTGCTTAAACAAGCCATGACCTATTTAGCAGGCAAGCATGCCAATACAGCACAATTAACAGGGAGCCACTAATATGAGCCAAGTATTACAACAACTCATCGATGGTCAAAGTTTATCTCAAGAAGATGCGCAGGCGTTTTTCCAGCAAATGATTACAGGCAACGTTGCTCCAGAATTATTAGCCAGTGTGTTGACGGCCTTAAAAATAAAAGGTGAAACACCCAGCGAAATTGGCGGAGCAGCAATTGCAGCACGTCAATCGGCAACACAGTTTCCGTCAGTCAATTTTGACGTAACAGACTGTGTTGGTACAGGCGGTGACGGCGCCAACACAATTAATATTTCGACAACCGCAGCGATATTAGCTGCTGCATGTGGCGTGAAAATGGCCAAGCATGGTAACCGTAGCGTATCTTCAATGTCGGGTTCAGCCGATTTACTCGAAGCCTTTGGCGCTAACTTAATGATGTCACCAGAGGTTGCTGCTAACTGTTTAGCACAAACGAACTTCTGTTTTCTGTTTGCACCCGCCTATCATGCAGGCTTTAAGCATGCAGCACCTGTACGAAAAGCGATGGGCGTTCGCACACTATTTAATATCCTTGGTCCTTTGGTTAACCCAGCAGCGCCAAAAACCATGTTACTTGGGGTATACACACCTGAATTGTTAAAAACCATGGCAAGTGCACTACAAATCACAGGCGTTGAGAAGGCTTGGGTTGTGCACGGTAGTGGCTTAGACGAAATTGCTCTACATGGCGAAACACAAATAGTCGCGATTGAAAATGGCAGCTTAATAGAGAAAACCGTGTCTCCTGAAGATTTTGGTTTAGCCAGAGCAACACTGGAGGATATCAAAGGTGGCACACCACAAGAAAATGCCAATATCATCAAGAACATTCTTCAAGGTAAAGGTGAAGAAGCGCACAACAATGCCGTATTAATGAACGCGGCAGCGATTTTATATTTGCATAATAAAGCTGACTCATTAGAGCAATGTACTCAGATGGCCAGCGAAGTGCTTGCTAGTGGTAAAGCATTTGAAACCTTAATGCAGTATGTCGAAGTATCTAACGGGTAAGTAGCAATGGCGAATATATTAGAGAAAATTGTAGAAGATAAACGCGCTTTTATGACGCAATACAAAGCGGAGCACCCACTTGAAGACTTTATTGATAGCCTGACACCAAGTACAAAAGACTTATACGCCAATTTAGCTAAGCCTGAGGCGGGTTTTATTCTTGAATGCAAAAAGGCGTCACCATCTAAAGGATTGATTCGTGACGATTTCAACGTACTTGATATTTGTCGCATCTATGACAAATATGCCGCAGGTATTTCGGTGCTTACCGACGAAAAGTATTTCCAAGGTAAATATGAATACTTAAAAACAGTCTGTGAAACGGTTGAATGTCCGGTACTTAATAAAGACTTTTTCTTTGAGCCTTATCAAGTGTATTTAGCTCGTCATTTAGGTTCAGATGCGATCTTATTAATGCTGAGTGTGTTAAGCGATGAAGAGTATGTTGAGCTAGCGCAAATTGCCCAACAGTACAATATGGCAATCTTAACTGAAATCTCAAATACCGAAGAGATGGAACGTGCGATTAAATTAGAAGCTAAGTTAATTGGTATAAATAATAGAAACTTACGTGACCTATCTACTGATATTTCACGTACATTTGACTACGCTCCGCACTTACCGGAAGGCACGTTAGTTATTTCTGAATCTGGCATCTACACCAACGCTCAAGTTAGAGAACTAGCACCTGCCGTTGATGGCTTCTTAGTGGGTAGCTCAATCATGGGACAAGCGGATATCGATTTAGCCTGTCGCCAGTTAATTTTTGGTGAGAATAAAGTCTGTGGTTTGTCTTCTGTCGAGAGTGCGCAATCGGTGTTGGACAACGGCGGTGTCTATGGCGGTTTAATTTTTGCGGAAAAATCTCCACGATTTGTGACACCTGAAGCTGCTGAGACCATCACCACGCAAGTCTCGGGGTTAAATTATGTCGGTGTATTTGTAAATCACGACATTGCCGATATTGCCCAGTTAGCGCAATCGCTCAATCTTTTCGCGGTGCAATTGCATGGCAACGAAGACGATGAGTATATCGATGACTTAAAAGGGCAATTACCCGCATCAACACAAATTTGGCAAGCGATTAGTGTTAAAGATCATAGCTTTACGCTCACTTCAAACCCGAATGTTGATCGCTTTGTGTTAGACAACAAACAAGGTGGCTCAGGCGAACAATTTGATTGGCAATTGTTACACGAAAGTGAGCTCGTTCTAACACAATGTATGCTAGCTGGCGGGCTTAATAGTGAGAATATTTCATCAGCAATCGATACAACGAACAACCTAGAGCTTCTGGGTTTAGATATAAATTCGGGCGTAGAATCAAGCCCAGGACATAAATGCTCAAACCTCATTGAGTCGGTGTTCAAACAAATTCGGAATTATTAACATGACTAACGCGATTAAAGAAAATGTAGAAAATAAACTACCAGCTTACTTCGGTGAGTTTGGTGGTATGTTCGTGGGTGAATTATTGGTACCTGCATTAGAGCAACTCGAACAGGCATTTATCGATTCACAAAACGATCAAAGCTTTATCGATGAGTTTAACCATCTATTAGAAAGCTATGCTGGCCGCCCTACTCCGTTGACACTGTGCCGTAACATCGTTAAAAATCCACTCGCAAAAATCTACTTAAAACGTGAAGATTTATTGCACGGTGGCGCACACAAAACCAACCAAGTGCTTGGTCAAGCGCTATTAGCAAAGCGTATGGGCAAGCATGAAATCATCGCTGAAACAGGTGCCGGGCAACACGGTGTTGCTACTGCCATTGCATGTTCCCTTCTTGGCCTAAAATGTCGTATATACATGGGTGCGAAAGACTGTGAACGTCAGCAACCTAATGTATTTCGCATGAAATTAATGGGCGCGACTGTGATTCCTGTCACAGCAGGTTCGGGCACGTTAAAAGATGCGGTGAATGAGGCATTACGCGACTGGTCTGCAAACTACGACAGTGCTCACTATCTACTAGGCACTGCAGCAGGTCCTCACCCATTCCCGACTATTGTTCGTGAATTCCAAAAAATGATCGGTGAGGAAGCAAAACAGCAATTGTTGGCCGAAGAAGGTAAATTACCAGACTACGTTATCGCCTGTGTAGGTGGTGGTTCGAACGCAATCGGCATGTTTACTGATTTTATTGAAGAGAAGGACGTAAAGCTAGTTGGTGTAGAACCTGGTGGTAAAGGTATTACGACTGACCATCACGGTGCGACGCTAACTGCGGGTACAAAAGGTATGTTGCACGGTAACTACACCTACATCATGCAAACCCAAGATGGCCAAATTGAAGAGTCATATTCAGTGTCAGCGGGGTTAGATTATCCAGGTGTTGGTCCACAGCATGCTTTCTTAAAAGAAACAGGTCGTGCGCAATACGTTGCAATTAATGACGATGAAGCACTGCAAGCTTTTCAAACGTTGGCTGCAAGCGAAGGTATCATTCCGGCGCTAGAGTCTTCTCATGCCTTAGCGCAAGCACTCAAAATGGCGGAAGACGTAACAGAAGAAACGGTATTTTTAGTTAACTTATCAGGTCGTGGCGACAAAGATCTTGCCCACGTTTACACCATTTTAGGTGATGATTTCCAAGCACAACAATCAGCAGAATAAGGACATAGGATAACTCATGAACACAATTAGCTCTGTAACTCCAAACCCTTCGCTGAGCCAGGTTGGGCAACGTTATAACGACTGCTTTAGTCCGTTAAAAGAAAAAGGCCAAGGCGCATTTATTCCCTTTGTTACGATTGGCGACCCTAACCCAGAATTGTCGTTTAATATTATCAAAACGTTAATCGACGCTGGTGCAGACGCGCTTGAATTAGGTATTCCTTTTTCAGATCCTAGTGCCGACGGTGTAACCATTCAAAAAGCAGGTTTACGTGCTCTGAATGCCAACGTAGACATCGATGTTTGTTTCGACATTCTTGCGCGTGTGCGTGAGTATGCACCGAGCATTCCAATCGGGCTGTTACTTTATGGTAATTTAGTTTTCGCTCGCGGCATCAATCAATTTTACCTTGATGCTGGAAAAGCTGGCGTTGATTCTGTGCTAATCGCTGACTTGCCTATCCGAGAAAGTCAGCCATTTAGAGAAGCTGCGATGGCTAACGGTATTGCGCCAATCTTTATCGCACCACCAAATGCTGATGACGATACCCTACAAGCAATCGCATCATACAGCCGCGGTTACACGTATGTATTGAGCCGCGCAGGTGTTACTGGCGCTGAAGTTAAAGCGACCAATGTGGCCGATAAACTCGTTGCTAGGCTTAACGCTTTTAACAGTGCGCCAGCCGTTATTGGCTTTGGTATTTCAAACCCTGAGCAAGTTAAACAAGCATTAGCAAGTGGCGCTCAAGGCGCTATTAGTGGCTCGGCAGTGGTCAATATTATCGAAAAAAACCTCGACGATGAGGCCAAAATGCTTACCGAATTAGCTAGCTTTGTTAGCAATATGAAGTCTGCTACCTAGCCTGTTTATGCAGAAATGAATAACAAAGGCTTTACGCATTGCGTAAGGCCTTTTTTATTTTTTGGATTTATTAAGGACATTCTCAAGCGCTGGTTCAAGCGTATGATATTCAAACTCAAAACCAGCTTTTTGTAATCGTTCAGGTACCGCATTTTGCCCCGTCAGCAGCAGCCTCGCCATTTCACCAAAGATAAGCTTTAACATCGCTGCTGGGACAAAAAACATGCATGGTCGACCCAACACGCTCGCTAAGGTTTCACTAAACACTTTATTGGTTACAGGTTTAGGCGCGGTAAAATTAAAAATACCAGACAGTGCCTCTTTGTTTTGGCTAAAAGCTAAAAACAAGATGCCGTTCACCATGTCTTCAATATGAATCCAAGGCATATATTGTTTACCATTTGAAATTGGACCACCGGCAAAGCACTTAAAACTTGGTAGCATTTTTTTCAAAAATCCACCTTTGCTCGATAATACAAGCCCTGTGCGCATCACACATACACGACAACCTAACTGGTTTGCACTCAACGCGGTCTTTTCCCACGCGTCGCACAAATCATGGGTATATTCTTGGTGATAACCAGATTCTTCAGTTAATACGCTTGATTTGCCATCACCATACCAGCCAACGGCAGAGCCGCTAATAAGTGCTGAAGGCATCATTAATCGTGTTTTCATCCAAGCAACAAGATGTTGTGTGCTATCAACACGCGATTGATAGATTCGCTCTTTTTGCCTCGTAGACCAGCGCTTATCAGCAATCGGTTCGCCTGCTAAATTAACGATAACATCGAAATAAATATTAGCGTCAATTTGATACAAATCATCAACAATAACTACATAAAAATCAAAGACTTTTTCTGCCTTAGCGATATGTCGCGTTAAGACCGTCACGTCATGGTTATCACGTTTCAACTGCGCAACAAGTGCCTGGCCGATTAGCCCTGTGCCTCCAGTGATTAATACATTTGCCATATCGTCATCTCTTTTTGATTCGAGGTTATTTATACTGACCCTTTCAGTATAGACGGTTAACGGTTAACTATTCATACTGATTTTACGTAAAACACGATAAAAAAGTTTGATCAAAGCCAAAAACCTACCATTTTAATTGTAATGTAAGTTACTGCTATTGTTATAAATATGACCAAAATAACGACAATATAAGCCCACAGCTTTTTTGCAAATAAGGTGAATTTGGACATAATCGATGTGGGTTGCTCATAAAAGTAGTCAATATCAACAAAACAAGCGACAAAAAGCATTAATAATAATGCCCACATAAAGGCAAACATACAGGGTGCTAAATAGAGGTTTTGTGTATCAACCGACGCTAAAGCAAGCAATGCAAAAAAGCCAACAAAACATGCCAACAAGATGGTAATTAACAGCCACCTCACTTTGTTGAGTAAAACGGCTATTTTGTTAAAAAGAACAATCAATGTATTCATGGTTCTCCTCAAATAAAAAAGCCAGTGAAAACACTGGCTTTTTCCAAATATTTAGTTGTTAAGGTAAGTCAATTGGTTTCACAATCGACGTTACAACGCCCGATGGCGATGTAATTGTCACTGTTAGGGTACCAACTGTTGGATCATCTAACGGCGCATTTACAATAACAAAAGAAATTGAATCATCAGATAAGGTATCCGGTACAGTGAAATTCGTTTCACCCTCAACACTACCCGCACTCACTTCAACACTCACCGTGGTACCAAATGGCATTGCTTGGCCAGCGGTATCACGAACGTTTAAGGTAAAGCCAAACGTACCACCGTCTGCAATTGTTGGGATAGTAAGGTCAGTACCTGCTTCATTGTCTTGATAAACAACAGAATCTTCGCCCGTTAACGTATATAAAGCACCAGAGCTCGACATCACCATTTGAATCGCTTTACGGACATGAATTGCACGGCTGCCTTCAGCACCACAGCTTGCACCGTCACACTGTGGACCATTAAATAATGAGTCACGGCCTGTAAAGCTACCATCATTATTGAAATCTAAAAATAATTCACCCGCGTCATAGCTACCATTGGCATTGTCATCACGCCATGCTTCAGACATATCAACAAAACCTGATGCTTGTGGCGTAATGCGAACAAAGCCCGAAGAAACACCAGCCTCGTCGATTGCTGAGCCGTCAGCGTCATCGAACGTATTGTTACCATTGGTATCAAAAAACGATTCATGACCTAAAGCAGTTGCCATGATGGTAATTAAGTGATCTGCAACACGAGGTTCAGCACTTGTCCATGTTACGGTACAGGCACCATTAGCTGTCACACACTCAGGCTGAATTTGACCACCCTCAGTTGTAAAGTTCACCGTTGTGCCATCCGGTACAGGGTTGTTAAAGTTATCCGCTAACTGCGCGGTGATAACAACTTCAACGCCATTAATATTACCTGCTTCTGGATTACGTCTTGCCGTAGATAATGTAAATGAGCGCTGCTCTGGCAAACCGGTATTAATTGACAGTAAATCAGATTGGGTTTGAATTTCATCACCGCCATCTGTTGTCGCTCGAGCCGTAACACGCACAGGCGTTGGTACGCTACCTGAGGTTACCTTAGTCGTAACCATACCTTGGCTGTTCGTTACGCCAATGACAGGGTTTACGGTAATACCACCTACCGTTGTATCAAGAATGAATTCCACGTCTTGCTGCGCTAAAGGGTTTCCTAATGAGCTTTTTACTTGGAAAGTTAATGTAGACGTTTCTTGGTTACCTTGACCACCAGTACCTTGCAGAACAATGGTTTCAGGCTCTGCTGATAAAAACTCGATTGAACCCAACTCTTCACCAGTAATTGAGATTGTTGCTTGAGCGATATTAGTAACGCCATTTAGGCTAACTGACGCCACAATAACATCATCAATGCCATTTAAACCGGCACAATCAACGTCTTCGTAAGTTGCTTTTGCTTCACCTTGGATACTAAACACTGTTTCCTCAATCGTTGCATTGCCGCTAGCAACACAATTTGAAGTAAAGCTTACTGACGCTGGAATAGTAATTGGTGCATCTTCGCTATCGACTAAATCAACACTCAAACCTAACGTACCACCAGCGCTGACCTCAGTACCATCAATGGATAGTTCGATTTCGCCTTCGATAAAATCACCATTTGTATCGAAGTAACCAATGCGAATAACGTCGTCTAGAATGGTTTGGTCGCTTGCGATGACTTGATAGTTAACACGACTTGTTGCGATAACCTCAGATTCACCATAGCTTGCGGTCACAATACCTGCACCAATTGCGTTATCACCTGCTAATGTCACCGTAGCAACACCTTGAGCATTGGTCAGTGCAGTGTTTGGCGTTAACGTGCCCACATCGGCAGTATACGTAATAATTTCGCCACTGATCGGTTGACCATCACCATCAACTAACGTTGAAATCAGCTGAACCGATTCATCCGTTTTGAAGTTGTTAACGGCTTCACCATTTAAGCTCAGTGAAAGCGATAAGCTTGGCAGTACTTCTTCAGGTTCTGTTGAAGCAAGGTATTCAAAATCAATCGTTGTTTGATCTAACGCACCTGCAGTAGCTGAAATGCTGCCCGCCCCTGCTAAGCCGTCAGGGTTGGTAATGGTGATGATTGCCTGACCGTCACTATTTGTTAACTTACCGTCTTGAGAAAGCTCGCCGAATGTAGTTGAAAAGGTTACCGTCGTATTAGCAACGGTCGCACCTGTTGTGTCAGTCAGAGTCGCAATGACGGTTGCCGTTTCACCTTGAGCAAAACTGACTTGCGCGTCGCCTTGAGCGTTTTGAATAGCAATTGCAATCGCAGAAAGTTCGACAACTTCACCACCTGTTGGCGGTGTTTCATTGTCGCCTGATGCGCCATTACAACCAGTTAGAAAAACGGCACTGGCTAGAAAAACACTGGTATACAGCTTTCTCATTATTATTATTCCTTGCAGGAGATAGATATTGTAATTATTGGCTAAAATAAAATATCACAGCTAAAAAGTCTATGAATAACAAGCGAATTTCCGATTAATTATGTAACGTTTGCTTGGTTACTGTTCAGTTTTAGTTCTGCACACAATTTCTCCGCTTTAATGCGCTAAAAACTAAGGATTTTCGAAAACTCATGCTAAGATAGCCAGTCATTAAAGATAATTAATATTTCTTATATTTTGTGATGACCAACCCTGTAAATGTAGCAGTTATTCAACAATCTAACGTGGCTAGTATTAAAGATAACGTTGATAAGTGTAAAAGCAATATTGAACAAGCGGCGAGTGAAGGCGCGAAATTAATCGTGCTACAGGAGTTACACAACTCATTGTATTTTTGCCAACAAGAAGACGTCGACCAATTTGATTTGGCTGAAACGATTCCAGGCCCTTCTACGGATGCACTTGCCCAATTAGCAAAATCACTCAATGTTGTAATCGTTTGTTCATTATTTGAAAAGCGTGCAGAAGGCTTATATCACAATACCGCTGTTGTCCTTGATAGTGACGGTTCAATAGCGGGTAAATATCGCAAAATGCACATTCCTGATGATCCGGGTTTCTACGAGAAATTTTACTTTACGCCTGGTGACCAAGGGTTTGAGCCAATTGACACATCTGTGGGCAAGCTTGGCCTGATGGTCTGCTGGGATCAATGGTTTCCAGAAGGTGCTCGGCTGATGGCAATGGCGGGTGCACAAATGCTGATTTACCCTACCGCTATCGGTTGGGATTTGTATGACACCAAAGAAGAGCAAGCCAGACAGCTTGATGCATGGATTACCATTCAGCGCTCGCATGCCGTAGCGAATGGTGTTCCTGTACTTAGTGCCAACCGTGTTGGTTTTGAAGCGGATCCTAAAGCGTCTGAAAAGGAGCAAGGGATAGCGTTTTGGGGCAATAGCTTTATAACGGGCCCACAAGGTGAGTTTTTAGCACACGCGAATCACCAGAACGAAGAAATATTGCATGCCCAAGTAAACCTATCACGTTCAACAGACGTAAGACGGATTTGGCCTTATCTGCGCGATCGTAGAATCGACCATTACCAAGACTTAACTAAGTTATATCGCGACTAATATTACTGAAACAATTTACCTTTTATGTCAAAACTTTCTCAGCTTTACGCACCTACGTTAACTTCTGAATTTAAACGTAAAATAGACAAAAAATCATGGCATGGACTTGTCGGCTCAAGCTCGACGCTGGCGATTTATCAAGCCGCGTTACAGGCAGAAAAACCACTACTTGTCATAACAGATGACACGCCAAGTGCGATTCGACTCGAACATGAACTTGAAAGTATCAACGCTCAAGGTATCGAGCTATGTTTATTTCCTGACTGGGAAACACTACCGTTTGATAGTTTCTCACCGCATCAAGACATTATCTCTCAGCGCCTGGCAACGCTTTATCAACTGCCACGAATGAGTTCAGGCATTATCATTGTGCCGGTTACGACGTTAGTACAAAAGCTTTCACCAAGACAATACCTTGAACAAAGCTCATTGATGATCAAAGTGGGTGATACAGTCGATTTACATCAAGTACGAACAAACCTTGAAGCCAATGGCTACCGCTGTGTCGATCAAGTCATGGAGCATGGTGAGTTTTCAGTACGTGGCGCGATTCTCGATTTATTCCCTATGGGGAGTAATGCTCCGTATCGATTAGATTTCTTTGATGATGAGATAGATGAAATCCGCTTATTTGACACTGAAAATCAGCGTTCAAAAGATAAGTTAAATGAGATTAACTTATTACCTGCGCGTGAATTCCCGACCGACCAAGACGGCATCAACTTATTCAGAAAGCAATATCGCGAACTATTTACTGGTGCAATCGACAAAGAATCGATATACCACCAAGTAAGCTCAGGCGTTATGCCTGCGGGTATCGAATATTACTTGCCATTGTTTTTCGAACAAACAAGCACCCTATTCGACTATTTAGCACAAAACACCTTATTAATCGTTAAAGGTGATATCGAAAAAGCGGTTGAACATTACTGGCATGATATTGAATACCGATATGAAGACAGACGTTATGACCCTACACGTCCGCTTGTGCCGCCATCACAGCTCTTTCTAAAAGTTGACGAGCTGTATAGCCATATCAACAGTTTTCAGCGTATTTCAATTATCAAACCGCCAAGTGAACCTGACGGTGCTGGCGAGATCGGTTTCGATGTAAACACTCTGCCTCAAGTAGCGGTTAATCATCAGCTTAAGCAACCTTTTACTTCGTTAAATAGCTTTTTAGACGAACAAGTAAAGTTAAAGCCACAAGCAAGAACGCTTTTTGTTGCTGAAAGCCAAGGTCGTCGAGAAAGTGTCTTAGAGCTTTTAAAAACCAATGGCTTATCACCTAAGCAATTTGAGAGTTTTGACGACTTTATCGACGCCGACGATAGCATTGGTATTACCGTTAACAGTTTTGCTAATGGTTTTATTTTTAAACATCAAAAGCAGTTGTTTAATGTTATTACCGAAGCAGAGTTACTTGGTGATGTAGTACGACAATCACGCCGCCGTGGCAAACAACAAGACGGTCAAGCCGACGCAATCTTTAAAAACCTTGCCGAGCTTTCTATTGGTCAACCCGTTGTTCACCTAGAGCACGGTATCGGTCGA
The DNA here is from genome assembly GCF_030161435.1 of Thalassotalea loyana. Lineage (GTDB taxonomy): Bacteria > Pseudomonadota > Gammaproteobacteria > Enterobacterales > Alteromonadaceae > Thalassotalea_G > Thalassotalea_G loyana. The sequence continues at coordinate 75,618 of NZ_BSSV01000008.1, forward strand.
TACATGGGTTTACAAACACTTGAAAATGGTGGCTTAACAACCGAGTTTTTAGTCTTAGGTTACGCCAATGAATCCAAGTTATACGTGCCGGTTGCTTCGCTGCATCTTATTTCTCGATACTCTGGCACAGATTCAGACCATGCACCACTGCATAAATTAGGTAACGAAGGCTGGACTAAGGCCAAGCAAAAAGCTGCAGAAAAGATCAAAGATGTTGCTGCCGAGTTACTTGACGTTTATGCCAAGCGTGCAAGTCATAAAGGCTACAGCTTCAATATCAATCCAGACGAATACCAAGCATTTGCAAAAAGCTTTGGTTTTGAAGAAACACTCGACCAAGAGCAGGCAATCAACGCTGTTATCCATGATATGCAACAGCCAACGGCTATGGACCGACTGGTGTGTGGTGATGTAGGTTTTGGTAAAACAGAAGTTGCGATGCGCGCCGCCTTTATTGCAGCGAACGACTCAAAACAGGTCGCGTTATTAGTACCAACGACGCTACTTGCACAGCAGCATTACGAGAATTTCAGAGATCGTTTTGCAAACTTACCAATCAATATCGAAGTGCTATCGCGCTTTAAAACGCCAAAACAGCAAAAAGCGATTATTGAAGACGTTGAATCGGGCAAAATTGATATTCTTATTGGCACCCACAAGCTGCTTCAAAACTCAATTAAGTACAGTGACTTAGGCCTGCTTATTGTTGACGAAGAACATCGCTTTGGTGTCAAACAAAAAGAACAAGTGAAAAAATTACGCGCCAACGTTGATATCTTAACCCTCACGGCCACGCCAATTCCAAGAACACTCAATATGGCGATGGGCGGCATGCGTGACTTATCAATTATCGCAACGCCTCCGGCAAAACGCCTTGCGGTGAAAACGTTTGTTAGACAGCGTGAAGACAGTTTAATTCGTGAAGCTATTTTGCGTGAAATACTGCGTGGTGGTCAGGTTTACTTCCTACACAACAATGTAGAAACGATAGAAAAAACTGCGTTAGATATTCAAACACTCGTGCCAGAAGCGAAAATCATTACCGCCCATGGCCAAATGCGCGAGCGTGAACTCGAAAAGATCATGAGTGACTTTTATCACCAGCGTTACAATGTGATTGTTTGTACAACGATCATCGAAACAGGTATCGACGTACCAAGTGCAAACACGATTATCATGGACAGAGCGGATAATTTAGGATTAGCGCAGTTACACCAATTGCGTGGTCGTGTCGGTCGTTCTCATCACCAAGCTTATGCTTACTTGCTGACACCACACGAAAAACGCATGACAAAAGATGCGAAAAAACGCCTTGATGCAATCGCGTCCCTAGAAGATTTAGGCGCAGGTTTCACATTAGCAACACACGATATGGAAATTCGTGGTGCGGGTGAGTTATTAGGTGAAGATCAATCCGGCCAAATGAGTCAAATCGGCTTTAGCCTCTACATGGAAATGCTTGATAACGCCGTTACCGCGTTAAAAGAAGGTAAGCCATTATCACTAGAAGAAGTAACGTCGAGCCAAACAGAAATTGACTTGCGCGTACCAGCATTACTACCAGAAGACTATATCTTTGATGTTAGTCTGCGTTTGAGTATTTATAAACGTATTGCAAGCTGCACAGATAAGCAGGCACTTGATGACATTCAAGTAGAGCTCATTGACCGCTTTGGTTTATTACCGCAAGCAACTAAAAACCTCGTTCAAATTGCCAAGCTGAAACTCAAAGCACAGAAAATTGGTATTGCGCGCATTGACGCTAATGACAATGGTGGTGTTATTGAATTTACTGACGACACTAAAGTGGATCCAATGCAAATCATCAGCATGATCCAACAGCAGCCAACCGTCTATAAAATGGAAGGTGCGAACAAGGTTAAATTCGTCAAGAAAACCGATAGTACGCAGGCAAGGTTTACCCTGGTGACGTCCATCATTAGTGATCTTAGCCCGAAGAAAAAGTAACTTTTACGAAAATATCAGTCGAAGTCATTGATAATTATTTGTTATTATCAATGACAATAAGGCGACATGCTAATAAATGGATGATAAATGAAGTTAACTCAATCACTTAGTTTTGCTCTGATCGGTGCGTTAAGTTATGCACCAAGCGCGATCGCGCAACAAGCAAAACAGCGTTGGTTTGAAATCGAAGTGGTGATGTTTCAACAACTTGGTGACAAAACTGCGTTAAAAGAGAACTTTGACATTGATTTGGCGCCTGTAAAGTTAAATCGTCCACGTGATTTATTAAGCCAACACATCAATCCTGATTTATCGGCCACAAAAGCATTAATTCCTGTGTGTGGTAATACCTACGATACACCACATATTGAAACCGCCTCTGTGCTCGAAACAGAATTTCAAGTAGCTGATTTACAATCAGTTAATGATAGAGAATTAACGCCAGACGAAATTTTTGATTTTCAACAACGCGACCAGCAATTTATTGAACCGGAAGATAATACATTAAGCTTAAATTCCGGTTTTGACGGTGAAGGATACGCGAGAGTTGAATCAATTGATGATCTTTTTGGTCAAGATGATCAGCCAGTAGATACGCTGAGCGATTCAATCACCTCTGATACGGAAGGCGTCTTTGTATCAAGTTTAACACCAGAAGAACAAGCACAGCTGCAAGCGCAAGTTGCCGAGGCACAACATTATTTCGATGAACAACAATTTAGCTATGACTACAGCATTCCTAGCGATATTTGTTTGTTATCAGAGGACGCATTAGCCCAGTTGAAACAGGCTGATTCGAGCTTTGATGAAGACTATTTTGCCCTCGATACCATGCCAAGAAAGATATTGCGCGTTGAAGATATCTACTCAACTCAGCCCTACTTAATGAGCGATAACTCATTAGAATTGCATGACATTGTTGTGCAATTGCGCCGTAGTAAAAACTTTAGACCACTGCTTCATGTTGGTTGGCGCCAACCAGCGATTAGTAAAAGACGTTCACGTCCGATGCGTTTATTTGCTGGGGAAAACTTGAAGTATGCCCACGAAAAAGCCATGAAGGCGTACCAAGCAGAACTTGAGGCTCAAAATGAGCTGTCATTGGCATTAAATCTTGCCCAAGAAGCATTAGCAGGTGAAGAGCAATTAGCGGGCACTGTTTCATCAGATACTTTATTGGTAACCGATGTACCTAAAGAGCCCGAACCTCACCCATACGAGCAAATCATTGCCGAGTTAAAACGTGGTGACATTGCAGCAGAACAAGCGCTTGAAACGGTAACCCACACTGACGATAACAGCCTTGAACCAGAACAACTTGTGATGCCTGTCGCGCCAGAATTAGACTGGACAATAGATGGACTATTTAACGTTCACCTAAACCATTATTTATATATTACCGCTGAGTTTAATGTTGCCAACAAGAGCTTAGCTGAACACGAAACTGCGTTACTATCCGATCCAACAAGCCAGATAGAAGCCATTCGATTTTCGCAAAATCGTCGTGTGATATCGAAAGAAGTCCATTACTTTGACCATCCTTACATGGGCATGATTGTAAAAATTAGACGTTACAAAGTGCCTACAAGAGAAGAAGAAACAGAGTAATAACGTACAATTTTAATGATTAAGAAGTGAATAAAATGGATAAAGAAATTGAAATCCAAGCAGCGGTATTTAGACGCCTACTAGCGCACTTAGACAACCGTAAAGATGTGCAAAACATTGAGTTAATGAACTTAGCAGGTTTTTGCCGTAACTGTTTTTCAAAGTGGACGGTTGCAGAAGCTGAGAAGTTAGGTGTTGATGTCGATATCGATACTGCCCGTGAACAGGTTTACGGCATGCCGTACAGTGAGTGGAAAGAAAAGCACCAAAAACCGGCAACACCTGAGCAACTTGCAAAGTTCAACGAACTTAACCCGAAAAAGTAGCTAGCAATGCAATATCAAGCAAGCTCGCCCGAGCAATACCTTTCAATGCTTGATAACGATTGGCGCAAAGACACCTTACTTGCTTTGCGCCAAGTCATCCTGTCTCAAATCAATGAACTTGACGAATCTATTCACTATAAAATGCTCGGCTACGCCATCAAAGATAACTTTCTATTTCATTTAAATGCTCAAAAGCACTTTGTTGGATTGTACGTTGGCAATATCGAAAAGATCCCTAATCATGCGGCATTACTTGATGGTCTAGACTGCGGTAAAGGGTGTATTCGATTTAAAAAGAAAAACTCAGTTAATCAAGATATTACAGAGTTTATCAAGCAAGTGTACAGCCAATGGCAACAAGGCGCTGATATTGGCTGTTAAGGCCTAGTCGCTCAATTGTGTTTAACCGATAGACCTAGACCACGTATTCCTTTTTTACCGTTTGCTTAGCCAACCATTTTGATTGGAATGGTTAAAATACGTTTACCTACGCTCTTCAACCATAAATATATCGCCCAGAATACGATAGCAACAACAGCCAACGTCATGATGGTAGTTAACGGGGAAACCATCACTTGTCCAAGCTGATAAACCGCTGTCGCCGAAAGGTACGCGATAGCAAAACACCAACTTGCAGAAAACAATGCCCATTTAGCATCGGTTTCGCTTTTTATCGCACCTAATGCCGCCGCACACGGTGTGTATAGCAAAATAAAGAGTAAGTAAGCAAAAGCCCCCAGTTGACCATCAAATTTTTGCTGCATTACGTTGAACGTGCTTTTATCAACGCCCTGCTCGCTTGCTGCAATCTCAACAGAGCTTACGTCACCGATATCGGTGCCTAATGGATCTTGTGCCTCTATGCCTGCAATGTTGTCGGTAATGGTCGCTAGCGCTTCATGCCATCGTTCACTGAAGTCTAATTCCCCCGAATCAGTTGCAACTCCCTTGCTGTATAAATTATCTAACGTCGCAACCAATGCTTCTTTGGCAAAAATTCCGGTAATGATCCCTACACCCGCTTCCCAGTTATCTTCTTTAATACCCATCGGTGACAGCAACGGTGTAATCGCTTTTGCAGAGACACTTAACATCGATGTTTCAGATTCTTGATGTCCAAATTGACCATCGGTACCAATCGAATTAAAAAAGTTAAGTAAACACACCACGATAACAATGGTTTTTCCCGCACCAAACACAAAAGCATGAGTACGTTGCCAAACTCGCTTAACCAAGTGTTTGATTGAAGGTACTTGATAAGCTGGCAATTCAGTAAAGGCCATTGACGCTTGAGAATTCAAAATCGTGTATTTAAGCAAGTAGCCTGTTGCTACCGCCGCTAAAATCCCAATCAAATACAAAAGGAATACAAGATTTTGACCAGACTCAGGAAAAAACGCCGCGGCAAATAACGCATAAACGGGCAAACGTGCACCACATGACATAAACGGCGCCATCATAATGGTGGTAATGCGTTCTCTTTCACTATCAAGAATACGCGCTGACATAATGGCAGGTACGTTACAGCCGAAACCAACAATAAGTGGGACAAACGCTTTGCCTGGCAGCCCTATTTTTTGCATAAAGCTATCAACAACAAATGCCGCTCTCGCCAAATACCCCGATGATTCCAATATGGATAACCCAATAAACAAAGCGGCAACAACAGGAATAAAGGTCGCAACCGTTTGCATCCCCATCCCTAAGCCCTCAACAAAAGTAATCGCATAAGCTGGCATGTTATACGTCGCAATTGCTTGCATAGGATAATCAACGAAAAGCGTGCCCGCTAAAATATCGAAAAAGTCGATAAACGCGGAGCCAACATTAATTGAAAACATAAAAAGTAAATACATCATCACCAAGAAAATCGGCATGCCCATCACAGGATGTAACGCCCATTTGTCAAACCACATGGTAGTCGGCGACTTTTTATCAATAACAGCACGACTAACGATAGACTCAACAAACCCTAGACGTTGCTGTCTTTCCGCTATTGTCATAACACGTGAATTTACGTCTTGCGAAAAATCAATAGATAAATTCTCTGGCAGTATTGATAGCTCAGGTGGCGATATCTTAGCGTGTAGGCGCTTAATCACATCAGATTTTGCGGACTTATCTATGCCATTGGCTATTATCACAGGGCAACCTAAGGCTGAACTTAGCTCATCAACATTAATCGTTGGTGCATTTTTCTGATCGTTTTTAGTGATCACCACTAACATCGGAATGGCTAAATTAATGAGCTCAGTGGTGAGTGTTAATTGCCTTGAGAGTTGAGTTGCGTCAACCACATTAATTAAGCAACCAATCGGGTTATCCGTTAGATAGTTTTTAGTGACCTGAATATCATGGCTTTGCTGGCCTGCGCCCAGTAAACTCGATATACCGGGTAAATCAGTAATCTTTACTTCACCTTCATCTGTGGTCATCACCGCTTGCTTTTTAGCAACCGTAACCCCACTAAAATTTCCCGTGGTTTGCTTTGCGCCCGTTAACGTATTAAACAGCGTACTTTTACCTGCATTTGCAAAGCCAACGAGGACGATTTCGTGCGTTAATGCTTCTTCTTTCATGATGATGTTATTCGGTCGGTGTTTTAACAATTATTTGTTGTGCTAATTGAAACGGCAGAGCGATTTTGGTGCCGTGCAGCAATATTGCCACGGGGCCATTAAATGGTGCTTTGTGTGCCATCATAATTTTACTGTTAGGCACTAGGCCGTTTTCTAACAGTTTTAAGGTAATGTCATCTGATTGGGGAATGCTGGTGATAACAGCAACGGCATCGATCGGTAATTCAGCTAAATTCATATACAACAAGACTAAGAATAATTCTCATTCATTGTAAAGAAGCGACACCTTCTCTACAAACCATAAACCACTAAATACTAATCTAAATCAAATAACTAGGCTGTAACAAAACGTAAAGAAGATATTAAACTTCATCACAGTGATTAAATAATAATAAGGTAAATTCAAACGTCACAGGATATAATAGCCAGGTTAATCATAATTTAAGTGGAAAAACCCAATGACTGAAAAGTTACTTGAAGACTTTTTAAACCAAGTAAAACCAGAACAAGCCTTCTGGGCATTATGCGAACCAGAATCACAAGACTGGGTGGTACTTGATTCAATTCACTTTGAAAACACGGAAGTTATGCCATTATGGTCGAATGAAGCACTTGCTAAAGCACATTGTGTTGACGAATGGGCAAGCTATAACCCAGCAAAAATTACTGTCGCTGAATGGTTAGAGTTTTGGGTAGAAGATTTAAGTGAAGACAATATTATCATTGGTATCAACTGGGCTGATGATAACGACTGTGAAGAGCTTGGCTTAGATGAGTTTTCTCAAAAAATCGCTGAAATTGAGACGTTATAAAACGCAGTAAATACAGAAAATTCAGTTAGCGTGCCCTTAATTAGCAATAATAAGCGCGAATAAAAAAGGTCAGCATATGCTGACCTTTTTCGTTTAAATCGACATCGATTTATTGACCGGTAAATCTCGAATTCGTTTACCACAAGCGTGATAAATGGCATTCGTAATACTCGGAATAATTGGCGGAACACCCGGCTCACCAACACCACCCGGTGGTTCTGGCGAATCGACTAAATGCACGTACATAGGCGGTGACTGATGCATACGTGTAACTGGCGCATCATGGAAGTTTGACTGCTCAACCTTGCCATCTTTCGTGGTAATTTCGCCCATTAAGGTGATCGATAATCCAAAAATCATCGCCCCTTCCATTTGCGACTTAACTCTGTCTGGCGTTACAGCGACACCACAGTCAATCGCGGTATGCATTTCCAATACTTTCACCGTATTGTTGTTAACTTCAACCTTGGTTGCCGCAGCAACATAAGAGCCAAAGCTTCTCAAAAAGCCGATACCCCAACCTTGATTGTCTGGTAAAGACTCTTCAACATTCGCTTTGTCACTAATCAGGTTGATCAACGACTTCATACGTTTTACGTCAATTGGGTGAGTCTCGTAACTCATGCCATAGTTGGTGTAGTTAAAGCCCTCTGGCTGTAAGTCAATCATACGGTCAGAGCCTAGTAGGTTTAACCACATTTGACGTGTTGAAATATTCGCTTTAACCGCAAGCTCATCAACAAAAGAGCCCAATGCAAAGCCATTATTGATACAAGCAACAGAACGAACCCAGCCCGTTCTAATATGCGTTGAAACCGTCTGGGTTTCACACATCATATTGTTCATTTCAAACGGCGTATCACCAAAACCAACCGATAGGTCACTATGGCTTGGCATATCTTGTTTGTCGTTAAAGATCCAACCAATTGGTGGGTAAGCAACGCGCTGTATCCAGTAATCTGCGCGATTATCATCGGTTAATTCAGCTTTAACATAGTTAGCTGAAATTGAATGATAGAAACCGTGCTGAATATCATCTTCACGCGTCCAAACCACTTTAACTGGTCGTTTGGTTTTTTGTGCTAATTCAACCGCTTCAATAATAAAGTCAGCTTTTGATTTACGACCAAAAGCACCGCCCATTAGGGTTAAGTTAAGCTCAATATTGTCCACTTTCTCTTGTGGAATACCTAACTCACCAGCCACCAAGCCTTGCGCCCATTGCGGGTTTTGTGTGCCCGCCCAAATGGTACACTTGGTGTTTTCACCACTGCCAGTCACAATCGCTGTCGCACTTGGTGTTTCCATTGGCGTGTGGTTAATATACGGCACGGTATACGTTGCTTCTAATGTGCGGCTATCATCATATTTATGGCCGTACACGTCGCCTTTTTCTCGAACCGATACCCCTTTGGCATTTACCTTATCAACAAGCTCTTGCTGATATTGCTTGGTATTGTGAACTGCATTTGCGCCGTCATCCCAGTCAATTTTGAGTTGCTTACGACCTTGATGAGCAGCCCATGTGTTGGTGGCTAATACCGCAACACCCGATAACGGCAATACACTTACAGGCATGCTTCGGTCTTTTAACTGAATAACGTCAACCACACCTTTCACTTTAAGGGCTTCGGTGGCGTCAAAAGACTTCACTTTACCACCAACAACAGGTGGACGAGCGATACTTGCGATCAGCATGTCCGGTAGCTGAATATCTTGCGCGTAAATCGCTTTACCTGCGGCAATATCATCAATATTAAAGAGTTTTACTTCCTTACCAATAAACTTAAATTGATCAGGAGATTTTAGCTTCACCGCTTCTGGTTTTGGTGCCTCTAATTGGCTAGCTGCCATTGCCAATGCGCCAAAGCCTAACATTTCACCAGTGACTAGATTTTTCACTGCGTGATTTTCTGCTTTCACTTTTGCTAACGGCATGCCCCACTTGTTGGCCGCAGCCTGCTCAAGCATTTGACGTGCACTTGCGCCGATTTGACGCATTTGAATGTATTGATTACGAATAGAAGTAGAACCCGCCGTACCCTGTGCACCATAGCGTTTGTCAGCCTTGCCCTGCACCATAACTACTTGGTCCCACTCGGCCTCAAGCTCGTCGGCAATCATTTGCGGTACTGACGTGTGAATACCTTGGCCCATTTCTGCGCGGTGACAAACAATTGATGTTTTACCGTCATTATCAATCGCAACAAAAAAGTTTAACGCATGTTCGGTTTTATCTTTTGCCGTTTGGCCACTTGCCAAAGCTGAAAAGCCAGGTAATGACAAACCAAGTACTAACGCACTTGAACCTAGGCCTAACCCTTGAACAAAGCGACGACGACTGACATTAACGATCGACGTTTGTGGTGATTTGATCTTATCCATAGCGACGCCTCCTATGCTTTATTGCCAGATTTTAATTGCGCGGCCTTTTTAATGGCTGCTTTAATGCGCGGATAGGTACCACAACGACAGATGTTACCCTGCATGGCGTTGTCGATATCTTCATCACTCGGATTTGCATTATTTGATAATAACGCTGCGGCATTCATAATTTGGCCAGACTGACAGTAACCACATTGTGGCACATTAAATTCACGCCAAGTAATTTGCAGCTCATGATCGTTGTTTGGATCTAGTCCTTCGATCGTCGTCACATTTTTACCTTGGGCAAATGAGATAGGCGTAATACAAGAGCGCATTGCTTGTCCGTCGATGTGTACTGTGCAGGCACCACATTGCCCTGCTCCACAGCCAAACTTTGTGCCTGTAAGCTTTAGCTCATCTCGCACAGCGTAAAGCAGCGGCATTTCCTGCTCCACGTTTAGCTCTACATCTTGATTATTTATATTTAGTTTTATCATTCGTTTGTAGCTCCAGGTCTTGATTGGCTAACTCAGTACAGCTAGTTGTTGTTGCCAACTTTGATAATCTTCTTCAGTATCAATATCAAATTCAGCATTGTTTACCGTTACGGGTAATACCTGCTCAAAATGTTGTTTCAATACCGCTTTAGCGCCCTCATCTCCACTTAAGTGCGCCAATTCCTCAAAATACTTTTGAGGAAAAATTACGGGCGGACTCATCCCAACTTTGCTCGACGCGCAAATAATCTTTGAAGGATTAGCAATTGACGCTTGATAAAGTTGGCGATAGTCATCCGCCGTTAAATTAATTTGATCGCCTAAGGCAATCACCACATGACTTGTTGTGGGTAGTTTAATTTTTGCTAACGCGCGATTCTCTTCAATAACATGACGAATTGCATCGGCAATGCTCGCTCCTAACCCATCGGTAGAAGACTTTGCGATAATCACGTGATTCATTGGGATAGCAACCTTGCTCAGGATATGCTCGTTTTCCTTGGCAAGTACCAACATAGGTGCGGCAATATCGCTTTTCATCAGCTGGCCAAAACAATGCTCAACCAAGGTTTGTTGATTTACCATAGCCAACTGCTTCACGCCGTTGTAGCGCTGGCTTGTCCCGGCAGCAAATAGCAATCCTCTATATGGCATTTTTTAACTCGCTTTTCACAATGACATTCGCTTGGGTTGTTAAATCCAGCTTTTGGTAGACACATGCATGAGCTTGACTAAGCATTGATAAGGCAATGGATTCCGGCAACTCGCCACCAATATCAAATCCAACCGGATTAAATAGCGGGATAGTTAAATCATCAAAGGTTAACTTACCAATGCGCAACACGCGCTCAGTGCGATGACGAGGCCCTAACAATCCGCAATAACTCAGTGGTAGACTCTGGCATAACGCTAACGCCTGGCCATCTAAGGTTAAGTTGTGCGTCATAATAATCGCAACGTCAGCTTGGTTTAATACGTCGCTGCTTGCCAGCTCAGCGAAGTCTTGTTTAATAATTGAATGAGCATTGGTGAATATACTTTTTCGACCATAACTTGGTCTTGAATCCACCAAGGTAACGTGCCAACTTAAATTTCTAGCCATATTTACCAGAGGTACAGCGTCGCTGCCTGCCCCAAAGATGACGAGTCTCACTCGAGGTTGCAAGGTAAATAGTAAACGTTGTTCACTTGAAGGTGTATTAGCTTCGACAAGTTCATTCGTTGTATTTTCATCAGTGAAGTCAACAAGATAACGGGCTGGCTGCCCTTGCTTAAGCTGTGAATGCAAAGCCGCTAACGACTGGAAGTTATTTTCTTGGGTAAGCGGTTGTAATAGGATTTTAACCATACCACCACAGCCAATACCCAATTGCCAACTAATATCGTTGTCATCTTGCATATCATAGGTGATGATTTTGTTTTTACCCGTCGCTAAACATTCGTTGGCATGGCGCATCACGTCAGACTCTAAACAGCCGCCACTCACTAACCCAACATATTGACCCAATTCATTAATCAGCATCATAGCCCCAGCTTTTCGATAGGCTGAGCCTTGGGTTTCAATAATGGTTGCAAGTATCCACTGACACTTATCTTTATGCTTAAGCCAATGTTCAAGCAAGCTTTCTATATGGTTATCCATTAATTCTTATATAGTTTTTATCAAAGTAAGCGTTAAAAAAACGTTAAGGGATTACATCAAGCTAGCACGAACCTGACAAAGTGCCAACGAATAACGATGAGTGTCGTATTTGATACGGTAAACAACAGATAAAAAAGAGTTAAATAATAGAAGGTTAGAAAATAAAGCGCCAAAAAGAAAAAAGCGACTCCAGTGCGAGTCGCTTTTTAACTATCTAGCTTGATATATCCGTACATCAATCATCAGTCCATTCTTCTTCCTGAAGAACTATCCCTAGTATGTCCTAAGCATCCTTTCTTTGTCCTTCGCCATCCTCGGCAGCACCTCACCTTGAAATGCAGATACAAAATTTCAGCTATCCTTATCGCCATCCTGGCGTCGGTCTTCCTTGTTAACTTATCCTTAAGTTAATATACTTCCTGTGTAACTTCCTTATTACAAGTATCGTCCTGATACTTTCCTTAACGTCCTAGTTAGTTACCTTCCTAGTAAGAGGTCTTCCTGACCTTTGTCTTCCTGACAGTGATAATATTACGCTAATGGCTTTAAAGCTGAATATACTTGATCAAAAATACATTTCTTCACAAATTTGCAACAAATTAAAAACATCCTTCAACCCCTTATAAAACATAGACTTGAGAGGATTTTAAAAAAGTCAGACTACCGAAAATCACACATATCTCCTACGTTAATGTGAGACATGTCTTACATTGCATGTGGTGTTTTGGGAAATATGGAAGCAATGATTTTTGCTGATAATGAGTTGAAATTAGCGCGCCAGGTAACCTTTAATCGGCCAAGAGCATTCACTCTGCTCAAATAAAGTACAATGGCAGTGTTATAAAGCTAACTTAGGAGTTTTGTTAAGCTTATATTGAGGTTAGGCTGAGGTTAGGTTGAGCTTATGTTTAGTTCGACCGATAACCAAACCGCGCCAAGTAATGCCACACCTTTTTCACGTCTTGCTCATCATAACCTTGCTGTGTAACAGCTAACCCTAATATCTTGGCATTCACTTTTTCGTTTTGCGCCAACGCTTTAGCCAGCTCAATATATCGAATACCGCGATACTCTGGATAACGACTCATTTCTTCTATACTCAGCTCAAAGCCATTGTGCCACTTTACTGGCACGCCCAAGCTAAGCGCTTGTTGTTCAATCGCGCTATCACGATAAATAGGGTCAAGCACCACACATTCAATATCGTCTTTTAACGAAATTTCACCATGAATATGCGCTTCAACATAATCGTCAAGCATATCTGTTGTTGCCGCCAGTGCTTTATCAATTAACCCGCTGACCTGCTCAAACGTCGCAAAGTCGTCAGGTTCAAAATAACTGTCGGGGTAACAAAAGGTAGTGCGAGCTAAAACATTGGGCTTAAGTTGAAAATAGGAAGAGCCGAAACGAGGTGATGCCCCTGCTTCGTATTGTTTAAAGTTTAGTGCGCCATACTTTGGCCTAAGACTATTTGGCGCATTATCGTACGCGCCATCAAAAACACGTTGCTCCCACAACCAGCGCTCTCCACCCTCGTGAGCGGTTAAACCACCATTACTTGTACCTGTTTCAAATTGCGACTTCAGGTAACCATCTTCTGCAATGGCTTGAAGTATAGGCTTGTTATCAGCAGTTATGCGATCAGGATGAAAGTTAATCGTGACAGCGCCTGTAACAAAAGACTCAGCCCCTGTAGACTTAAGCCTGATGTTTTCAATTGCCTGCTCGACTGGATTGTTGGTCATGGCGTTATGACTTTCTATCTGCGCAAGATTTATGACTAACCGAACGCTCCTTGGTGCTGTTTGCCATTATCAGCGATAACTTCCCAGCTTGCTTTAGAGTCGGTAAATATATGATGTTTTACTTCTAATTGCTCATAACCACTATCGAAAAGGCTAACAGGAATAAACGTGCGCTGATCGTCATTTTTGCCAGGTAACGGAGAGCCGCACACACTACAAAAATTTGTAAGCCAATCATGGTTAGGCTTTTGCCATTGCTTGATTAATTCTGTACCAGTGTGAAAAGAAACCGACTGAGTTGGCACAACAGTAACCGCAATGCCCCCACTTCCGGTAGACTTTCGGCAAATAGAACAGTGACAAACATACACATCGGTAACAGGAACGTTGACTGAAAACGTAACCCCGCCACAATTACATGAACCTTTTGCCAATGTTTTATCTGTCATGTCAAATCCCTGTGTGGTTATAGAGAAGCTGCCCTTGCTTTAGATAGGCTTATGATTAGCATTTTACATAAATGCCTTTTCAAATGAATTCATTTGCGAGAATAACAAGAATAGCGCAAAGGCGAAAATAAAACCTGAATAACCTAAGGCTTTATCCGACATACGCGCATAGGCTTTAGCAATTAACACAAAGGCAATCACGGCAATTGCTTTTACGGAATAATTCAAAAAGGTTAATTGATTAGGCGCGAGTTTACCGTTAACCGCGATAAACGACTCAAAAACAACAGCAAGTAAATAGCCTAAAACAAGCATAATACTAGAGATCGTTGTGGTATATAAACAGCACCGAGCAAGCCTCCAGCTCTCATTGACATTGAGCTTGTTATTTACATATTGCTCCGTTTTATTCGCAACGGTTTTATTAACAGGATCAAGGCAATCTAATAATACATTTTCAGCAATTTCATCATCAAAAACTTCAACAGCGTGAGCCGCTGCAGAGGCGGCTTTGATGTTATCTTTGTTGTTATTTGATTTGTTCATTGATGGGCCTGAGCTGACAAGATTGTTTCGAAGAGTTGATAATAATTGATTAGAGTTAAAGAAAACTGAATCAACGGAGTTATCTTTAATTATCTGACTTTACTGTTTATTTATATGAATTTTACGAACTGATTTTACAAGCTTTTTAGTAAAGTCACGCTGAATTAAATACATAACCTCGATAATATAAACAGGTAAAGATTTTATAATAACAATTAACCAATGGCCTTCTAACGATGCATGAGCTGAAAAGTGGAATATCGCAAATAATGCTGAACCAAAGAATAACACCATTAGGCTATGCGCTTTTACTATAGCATAATTCACGTCCGCATAATTAAAGCGCTTAACTTTTATTTTTTTAAGCTCGCGCATTTTTAGGTATTTAGAAAAATTAAAAAAAGCTACCTTGAGTTTTTGTAATGCAATAACAACTAACGCACCGACAATTGCCGCAGGGAATAAATCAATCCAAAACTTTAGTGTTATCCAATTCCCAAAAAGTTCATCCATATACTGAATCCTTCATTTGTATATCGCCCCATTAAGGGACTTATGATGGCTTATTAAATCTTTAAAGAGCAGTTTAATTGAATCAAGCACTAACAATGCCAATCTATTCAAGGCTTCTTAGCTTTTTTGCTCTCCAGCAAAGTAAGAAACGGTTCCTGTAACACCTGCGGAAATTATAGGGCCTATAATAACCCACACATCTTTAGCCGAAGTAGGATTAACAAAAAATGCTATTACACCGCCAATTGCCAAAATCCCGCAAATAACGCCAACAAACCAAATAATACCCAACCTAGTTTTTACATCTCCATGTGCTTTTATTTGTTCAGTAGATAAAGTTACAGCTTTTCCACTACTTAAAGAGCTTGAGCTACTGAGCATAAGTTCCTCCTTTAAGGATTTGAAGATCAACTTTACATGAATCGCCAATCTTATGGCTGTATGCGACAAGGTACAATTCTCTATTGGTGGTATCTATTGTGCCAAGATGTATAGGCTCTAAAGTCGCTGCATTAGTGAACTTATGCCAATTAACCAATTCAATATGCGCATGCGATTGAGATTTAGCGAACCATTTTACAGAGGAATAATTTTCAGAGTTTTCTATGAATTCAAACGTTAAATCTAAAAGCCAGCCATCTAGTGATGTTCTAATGCTAGTTTCGGCATTATGCTTCATTATAAAAAAAGTGGAGTGTACCAATTCTTTATCATTTATTATCATCTATATTGTAGCTCCGATTTGAAATAAAACTAACGCCCTAATAATGGAAAAAAGTTCTTCACTAAGATATTGAGGGACTAAATAGTAATTTATTTTTATCCTTGTTAATTAGTTTGTTAACCGTAGATTTACTACAGTAGATGGATTCTCAATTCTGCATACCGTTCTTGTACGGTTTCTAATTTCTTTGGTAACCTACTATCAACTAAAATATTTATATGTTCTATGATGTCAACTCTAGGATCGTTTCCAAAAACATTACGGTCAAAAAACTTTGCCTCTAGACCTCCTAGACGGCTGACTTTCATAAAGTTAATGAAATCTGTATACCAACTTGCATTGCTGATAGAGTTTGAGTCGCCTAAATAATCAATTATTGAGTCACAAAAACCTTCGAATGAAATCCATGCACTATTCCACACAATACGACGTTCCGCATTTTTTAACTCTTCAGCGATAGCTTTTGCCATCTTTCTTTGAGCCAAAAATTCATGCTTTCTGTCCTCCAAGAAATCCAATAGTTCGGTAGCAGGCACTTCTTTGTCTTTAAGATTTTTTCTTATCTCAATAAATGCACTAATGTAATCTTTGTGTATTATGAGAATCCCTTCCATCAGAGGTTCAACATGATTTTTGAATAATTTATTTTTTAAGACTCGTACCCCGAAATAAACCCTGTTAAAAAGCTTTGTGTTGATTTAATCATAATTTCCCTTTAGTGATAATGCCGTAATAAAGCACTTATAAGTTCATTGCTAAATTAGCCAAGTAAAACGGAGCATAGTCAAGCTTTAATGGCGCCCAAATTAATAAGCTTAGTAAGAATACCATACTGAGAAAAGCACACTCTAGCAATCACTTATCCTTTTATAATCATAAACTTATTAAAAACATCTCAAACACGGCAAAACTTTCCTTTATTTTCAATAATCATTACCTACAATTTAACTATCAGAGAGAATATTTGATGAATTTTCCATACATCAATACCCTAGCCTTTGTATTTATCAAAGAAAATTGTGAGGCTACTTTTCCTCTAAATGAAATTCTTGTGAGTTAATATTATATTGAATCTCTGATGGTGTGTTCTTGAGCTTTACATTAATCAGCTCCATAGCTTTAGAGAAAATTTTATATTCTTGATAAAGCCTGTTGAAATCGATCCCGCTTTCTATTGCCGCAATTTTAACATTTCCATGATTGTCTTCATTGTATAATTCGACAGATTCGGTTGAGTTTACTACATTGATTATTTTAGGTAATACCTTAGAGAGCCACTCATCCATTGAGTAATTGAATCCTGAAACTGATGATGTTATGAACTCTCCAAAATATGAATCACTAAAGTTAAAATAAAAAACCCCTCTATTCATAGCAGAAATGAAATCTGAATGTTCTTTTCTCCATTTATCTTTATCCTTTCTTCTAGCTCCGACAATATCTTGAACAAAATTGTTAAAATCCTCTTCTTCGTCAATGAAATCCCAAACTATATATCTACAAAGCTCTGACTTCGATAAAACTATGACTTTTCTGACATTTAAATTGTCGATATCCTCTATTACTTGCTCAAAGGAGAGGTAGACTTTTATGTCACAACTAGGCCTTATATTTTCACCCATCTCATTATATGAAGTGATTGATTCATATTCAGATAAAGCAAACGCTGAAGCATTGTAAAGTGAAGGATGAGTGATCGAGTTTGCTAAAATAGATCTGTCTAAATTTTCAAATAGTTTACTCACCTCTATCAGCTCTTTTTTCTCAGAGCTATTACTGACAAGCCCATCATAAAAAATTAATGCAAGTTCATATCTACTAAGTTGAGCTTTAAATAACTTAAAGTAATGTTCAGAGTTAACTTTCTCACTTTGATAAATGAACCTAAGAATTGAATACAGGTTAATGAAATATTGTTCTGCTTGAGTTTTAATAGCCCCCCCAAAAGTAAGATAAGAGTATTCTATTAGTTCTTTATTTGGAAACTCCTTTACTATATGTTCTATGTTAATGTGATGCTTTACAAACTCTAAATAGTAATATTTAAAACAACTTTTCCCAGATAACCCGTTCGAATTCCCTTCCGGAATAATATGTTGTTGTTTTACTATTTCATTGTGTAAATCAATTAAGCTAAAAAGGGTTGTTTCAAAGTTTTGTATATCCATTGATTCACTTTGCTTGTCTAGTGCATTAGCAGAACGTTCAAACTGCTTCCTAGACTCCTTTAACTCTCTATGTTGTATAACGATGGTTATTAATACACCTGTAAATGCCAGGAATGATAAAATAGGATTTAAAACTCCTCCCATGAAATCACCGTATTCCCCCCAACTAAATCCCCCATCATTTTTTCTGTTAAATATGGTATTTACTAAAATCACAATGAAGCTTAAATAAACAGCGTATTGAACTAATTTAAACAAGCTTTTTGTTAATGACTCACTTGTCAAATCGAAAAAACCGTCAAATTTTCTGAATGCAGAATCATTTATTTCATTCCATTTCTTTTTAATATTTTTCATAAATGAGGCTTACTTTACCTACGTTACTAAAAAACTAAAGCGGTAAGCTAACTCCTTGGAGAGCAGCTTATAATGCTTGACTAAAACTTTGAGAGAAGCGGAACCGAGCTAAACGTGAGCAGTCCCGCTTTGTTAATTTGTTATTTGCTGTTTTAACCCAAACAGGAATTCGTAAATTTTTTGAATTATTTACAACTGTTTTTTGAAAGGAAGTTAACTCTTTCCCTTCAACGTTAACATTCAAATTTAAAGCAACGAAACCTTCAGGCATATACTCAGAAACTACAAACTTGGTTCCTGGTGGAAAGTTAATGCCCGACTGGGTATTTAAGCTTACATTTGAAACCCATACTTCTGGTGAACTGTTGTGAATATGTAAGTAAGCAAATACGGATATTGCTCCGATTACAAATCCTAAAAACAGGGTTAATAATGACTTCATACTTTCCTTGTAATCTAAAAAACTCACCGTGCGCAATCGCTTATTTTTTCAGCATCCTTGCCCACTTTTTTTATGAATCTACTTTGTACCAAATTTCATAACCCATTGCTAGATAAGAAAATAATATTTTTAGAAATATGAATTGTGATGTTCAAGCCAACGCCACTATTGTTCGTTTTTTTCTTTGTTCAACAACAAGGAGTTCAACCTTGCGTTATGCAGTGGCTTGAGTCAACTCGCTATGAGTAAGTAACACCATACTTAATTTGCACAAACTCATTTGGAAAGGTAACAGCTTCCACATTGACTAAGTTTACTGGGTGATTGAGTTTACCAAATAGCGGTATGCCCTCACCCAATAACACGGGTGCTTGGGTAATGATCATTTCGTTGATTAGTTTTAGGTTGAGAAAAGAAGTAATTGTTGTGCCGCCATCAACGTAAGCGTGCCTGAAACCCTTTTGCTCAAGCTGCTCAATGAGCGCAGGAATACCACCAGAATATATTTCCACTTTATCCGCCAAGTTTTCAGGTGGAGACGTTAGCGTTTTACTTAGTACGTAAATTTTTCTGTCGCCATACGGCCATTGCTCAGGTGATAAGTTGAAAGACGAAATGACTTCCATGCACTTTCTTCCGATAATCATACAATCAACGGAACTGATAAAGTTATTAAACCCCATATCAGGGTTCGACGACATATCTGCGCTAGAGTTACCTGCGGCATGCAACCAATCAACACCACCTTCTGGGGTTGCGATGTAGCCATCAGCACTTGTGGCGATAAAAACAGAACATTTCATAGTTTTCTCTAATCTAAAAATTTGGCAACTAAAACGCTTACGGCGCTAAAACGTTTTCATTTATACACTGTAAGTTAGCATCACTTTCTTTTGAATCCGAGTAGGAATAGAAACGTGAACAATTACCCTTGCCTTCAAATAGTAATGAAATTCCTTACTCTAAACGTGTTACGAGTGTTACTAATTCACTATTTATTTTGACCATTTATTGATGAAGCTTAGATACTTGGAAAATACGACTTTGCCTTGTTTAGGGGCTGATTTAGTATAGCTATGGGTTCCCCCTTTAACTTCATGATACTCAAACACATGATCTATCTTCTCTAGCTCCAAAACAAATTCACGACTCAATTCTACAGGTACTACAGGATCTTCATCCCCATGAGATAAAAAGAATGGTGGGTCATTTACATCAAGATAAGTCACGGGTGACATTGCAGCTAAAATCGCGCTCTTATCCGCAGTATTTTCAGGCATTAAACGTTTAACCCATGATAGTTGTGCGTACCTTGGATTAGTCAAATCAGGAATGGGAGAAGATTGCGCAGCAACTGCTCGAACAGAGGAATCAACATCAGTGTATAAACCGTGATCAGAAAAGTAAGTTGAGTTTCCTGTTACACCAACCATTACCGCTAAATAACTTCCTGCCGAAGAACCGCTAACAATAATGCGCTCAGGGTCTATATGGTACTTATCAGCGTTAGCTTTTAAGAAACGAACGGCAAGCTTAATATCCTCTATTGCTGACGGAAATTTGTGTTTAGGCGCCAGCCTATACATTGCACTTGCCGCGACAAACCCGCGTGTTGAAAACTTAACAATTTGCTTGTTCTTACGGCTCTTATCTCCAGAAATAAAGCCGCCGCCATGAACTAATAAAATGACAGGTCGAGGCTTTGCTGAGTATTTTTCTGGGAATGCAATGTTAATGGACAGTTCAACATCATCAATTTTACCTATTGGAATATTCTCATGTAACCCTGTTAACAGCGTTGAATTTTCCGAAGTTCCATGCGCTTGAGCGCTTAAAACAAATAGAGCAATAGCGAAATACTTAGATAGTTTCATAGTGCCTTTAAACCCATAACTCCCAATTAGGCGTTTGTTAGTTGTATTTACCACACTCGAGCCAGGCAGAAGACAAAAATTCACTTGGAATATTTTGTTCTGTCGGGTTAT
This sequence comes from Thalassotalea loyana, assembly GCF_030161435.1. GTDB lineage: Bacteria > Pseudomonadota > Gammaproteobacteria > Enterobacterales > Alteromonadaceae > Thalassotalea_G > Thalassotalea_G loyana. The sequence goes on from NZ_BSSV01000008.1 coordinate 96,346, forward strand.
CAAAACCTAGTCCTTCAAGCACATCAAACCATAAATCTCTTTTTGATTCTGGTAATTTTGAACCGCACCACGGACAGTAAAACATTTCCATAGTTACCGTTCCACCGTTATGGATTATCAATCCATACTCATCAAACTTTGGGTTGTAATTAACCAGAACATCAGGGCAATCAAACTCATTAGGATGATGTTCACACTTTAAACTTAACTGCCGATTCATTTGACTACAGCAATGTTCCATATTGATGTTCACCTAACGCCCCAATAACGGACTGATAAATGCTTGGCAAAAATTAGCGACGAAGGAGCATAAGCCAAGCGTTTTGCGTCCTTTTTAGTAACTTGTTAGCTGTACTTATCACCAGACCAGAAAAACTGTTCAATTTCTTCTGGCTCACTAGGCGAATCTTGTTCATTGATATCAAAATCAATATTGTAGAAGCCACCACCAGTTTTATGACTACCCCATAAGACGAGCTTATTTGAGAAGAGCTCTTTCAAAAAGTCCATGATCTCCACTGAAACTTGTTGATACCTTTCTTCCTTAGTTATTGTTTGGTCGTAACATGCTGCGTGCCAATGAGTAAAACTACCAACCATTACGATAATTTCATCAAGATCGTCTTCAAGTTCAACATTCCCTATACGGTCGTTTGGCCCATTGATAATTAAAGTATCACAGCATTCATTGAGACTGTATTCAAGTAAAGGGAATTCTCTACGTATATTTTCCTCAACTATTTGCAACAGCATATCTTTCCTTGTACAGCTAACGCCTTACTAAAAGGCGGAAAATGCTTGGCTATACTTTGCGACGAAGGAGCACAAGCCAAGCGTTTTGAGTCCTTTTGAATTACTTATTATGTGTTGATTAGCCATGACTCTATTTTATTTACTAAGTCTTCTTCGTTATAGCCGGTTACTTCACTAAATATTCTATTTTGAATATTATTAAATTTTTCGCCTACTGAGCCACCTGATAAGTAGTTTCTTATAATTGATGAAGGAACAAAAATTACTCCGTTATCAGAATGTCCTTCACCAGCAATTAGCCACATAAGGTTTGATTCAAAATAATCAGGAGCTTTAGAGACTATTTCTGGTTGAAAGCCTCCACCACTTGAACTACCAAAACCCAACCGACCATGTGAGTTTTTATGGAACTTCACCTCAAGAAAGAAGAGTGCTGGTCTATCTCCATTGCGACAGATGAGAATATCAACTGCCTTCTTATTTTCAAATAGGACTAGTTCATCATGTTTGGAACATACTTGAGCTTTAATTAAGTCTCTTAAGTAAGACTCAAATTCACTTTCATTAGCAAATTCCACGCATAGACCTCCGAAACACATAACGCCCAATAAGGGGCTAATTAAGCTTGGTAAAAATAGCAAAGAATGAGCGCCAGCCAAGCTTTGGACGCCCGTTCCATAATTGATTTGTTATATGCAATGATGCTCAGAAAGCGGCACCATACTGAACCATAAAATATAAAGTACCAAACAATATTAAGTTGATAAATAGGGGAAAAATAAATAACTCTACTTTTTGTTTGGTAGCTAGCTTATTGGAATTCAATTTGAAAACAGTAGTAAACGCTAGCGCATAAATAATTATAGGGAAAGCCAGCGCAGAAAATAAATAACCTAAAGATGAGGCGACAATATCTGCGGTATAACCATAGTGCGCGATCACAAATATGACCGTTAAAATAGTTAGCGAAATTTGGGCTCCCAAAGGAGATTTTGATCTCATGCTTTCCTTTGCATATAACGCCGCGCTAGCCGCTGACAAAAGTGGCGCTTGTTTTGCGTTTTTTTGCAAAACGAGTGACGCTTTTGGCAGTCGGTTGCAGCGCCTTGTTACAAGTCATTTTAAGCCTTTCTTGATAGCTTTGATTTCAGCATCAGCTACATTTACCCATGGAGCTGTTGGTATCTCTGATTTTGAATATATAAACTTCACATACTTTAATACGAGTTCCGGAGCTAGAAAGGAGTTGGTTTTGAAAAGTTTGACTGCGTAAGATACCCTATCCAATTCCTGGTCTTCTAGGCTCAATTTGGACTGCATATGCATTACAATATTTCTTTCATCAATCAGATCATTTACATTTGATCGTAATGTGCTATGACTCTTTAATGGCTGAACATTAAATACTTGAGGGACTAGCTGGAACAGCTTTGCCCTCAAAGGTATCGCCAAATCTGAAGAAACCTTTGACGTTAGAACATTACGATCTGACTTTCCAGGTCTTTGTAATATCAACTCAGTTGGGTTTCCATCCTTTAATCCATAGACTTCAATAGATTTATTCGCCCAAGACTCGATTGCGCTTATTGAGAATGCAACTGCAGCCATTGAATTCTGGCACGCTGCAAAGAAATTCTTGTGATTGTCATCATTGCTTTCAACTTCTAACATTGAATCAGATGCTGACATTTTTACTTTCACCATTTTCTTTATGACTTCAGCTCTTGCTGCAGCCTCAAATGCAGAAAAGAACATCAGTGCTTCAAACTCTGGCGGCGGGATGCGCATCTTTAGCCCGTTAAAATCTCCTTGCTTTGAAATACAAGTGATTTTGCTCCCGGCAGCAAAACTGAAACCAAATGCCTCAGTGTCATCTTTTACGGAAATATTATTATCTTCTAGAAAATGTTCCATATCTCTCAAGACTTATAACGCCCCAATAAGGGGCTGATAATGCTTGGCTAAACTTTGCGACGAAGGAGCACAAGCCAAGCGTTTTGCGTCCTTTTGAGTAACTTGTTAGTTTTAAATATTAGCAAGTAGCGGTGAATATTTAGCAGGTGAAATACAGTAAAAGTCCCTAATATACATATCAAAAGTATCACTACCTTTCGGTTTCCAACCGCCTAAGGATAATACCTCCACTTTTGCATCTGGAATAACAATTCGTTCGCCGTGATACTTTCCCAGCAAATATTTACTGAAACCAGTATTCATTTGTTGATCCACATTTAGAGAAACGCCGAGCTCATTTATTAGGTAATCAAGGCTTATTCTCGCTAAAATACGATCAGGCTGACCAAAAAATTCATAAGCGTACATGACATCATTTTTATCTGTCATTCCAAATGTTACCTGAGCCTTTTCACCCACCCCTTTCATTTTTACAATCGGTGAGTTTTCCGTAAAGTCTCTTTTGATATTGCAATCTTCTTCAATATAAAAGCGGATTTGATTTTTTAACTCAGATAGATGAGAACCATCATCTTTAGTTCTTAAAAAACGGTAAAAATATTGCAATTGAGCTCCTAATTAAAACTAACGCCCGCAAAAGGGGCTGATAATAGCTTGCTAAAATGTGTAGCGAAGAGGAACCGAGCAAGCTAGTATCAGTCCCTTCGCTTAATGCGCTTCTTAGGCGCAACTTTGTAAACTCACGTTTTGATAACTTACCATCAGCTAGATCAATTGTGCATGTAAAGCCTGCAAAATTATTAACAATAACCTTATTACGGTTAAAATCTAGGTTAGCAAAATTAGTAAAAGCATCTGTACTCTTAGATGTAGGATTTTCTGCTACCCATAAAGCGGAACCATCTTGATATATGCAATGGAAATTACGAACTACGGAGTTTTGGTTGAATTCCATGTAGTCAAAAATAACTAAAATATTCTGTCCGAACTCCCTGGCTTCCAATATTGAGTATGGTACCTCAACAGTGTTTCCATTTATTTCGATTCTATTTTTATTGAACTGAACCATCGAGTATGCCATATAAACCTGCAAACCTAATATTCAATTTATCATTATGTTTTAATACAACTTTGAGTTCATTTTGATCATACATGATAGGATTTGCTTGAATAGAGCCATTCCAAGATTTCATTAATAAAATTTCCGAAGTTGGAACGTCTATTCCCCACCAATCCTCTACGAATTTATTTAAAAAATTAACAAGAGACTTTAATGCGATTAGAGAGTCTTCAGGGCTGTAACTCGATGAGTTCATCGACATTTTTGTAATGTTACACTTTTCAGAAGAATCTGAATCATCTGCTTTATGATAATAAGCTACAGTATCATCACCTGGAGATGTCATTACATCCTGTTTTATTACTTTTACTTTTGGGTGCACTAATTGATTACGCTGCTCGATTAACTTTTTTACTATTTGTGTTTCACTATCGCCTCGCGGCAGCGAAATATCTTTGTGCCACTGAAGAATAAAGTCAAATTTATCTAGTGTTGAAAACCTATCCACTTGAGCACTAATTTTGGAATTTATATCTACAGATTTAAAAAAAGAATTTGCAGCTGCTTCCAGTGCATAATTTACAGATAAAATAGAAGATGTAGATAAAGTTCTACGAACATGTTCATTACTTTCCGATGAAGCAAGATCATAAAGTAAAACAGCATCAGAAAATATTGAAAAGAAACTATTATCTGTAATTTCGACTAAACGCTTCATAACACTCCTTTTACGCATAACGCTTAGATAAACGGCTAAAAATGTTTGGCTATACTTGTGAGCGCAGAGAACTAAGCCAAGCGTTTTTAGTCTGATTTAATTTTATTGTTAGTTGCCCGGACTCGATCTAATTCACTTGGATCAGAAAGATACATTTTTACAAGCTCTAAATTGCTTAGCCCTTTATTGCTAAGACCTATATCAGCTCTAATCGCCCTATGTATTTTGTCAATTGCCTCAAATATATCTCCACCAGACAGAGTAACTAGTTGGAACTCTAATTGCCTTTTGATTACCTCAGGAGAGCCCCACAAAATTAATTCGGTTTTAAATTGGACTAAATAATCTACTAACTCTTGTTCCGTGGGAGCTGATTGTGAAACTTGGTCATTTTGTCCTGACAATAGCGCCGTAACTGTTTCTAAGTATTTTTGATAAATTTCTACTTTTTTGGAACGATGAGCTTCCTCTCGTTCTCTCGCACTGGTTTGTTTCTGTGTAATAATTACAGCAGTTAAACCAACAAATACTGTCGCCATCGCACCTAATATTGCGGCGGCAATTTTAGGGTCAGCTTCTTTTATAACAGATACAAAAAAAGATAGGGCTAACCACAAGGCATAACCCATTAAAACGATAAGAACGAAACCTATAAAGGTTAGAAAGGATTCTTTCTTGATAGACATGCCAAACTCCTTGAGGCAACTAACAATTTAATAGTGCGCAAATTGCATACTTTTGTGCCGCATCCTTGCCCACTTTTATGATTTACTTATTTTTAACAAACTTCGTAACATTATGCTAGGAATACAATTTTTTAATTCATATTAATTTATCTAGATCAAAGAAATTCACAAATCACTCATTTCCTTGGGTTATAAAAATAAGTGCAAAGTAACAATTATTTTTGAAGAATAACCATTGAATTACATACTGCTAACTTGAAAGATAAGTTGCATTTTTCGGCTCTACTATATTAAATAAATGTTACTCCTATTCTTTTGTCGAGGCTTAGTATGTTTGATGTATCGCAATGTATTGTTGAGTTTCCACCGGAAGAATTAGATTTTGAGAAGTGGCAAGAGCTCGTCAATATGTTGAGCAAAGTGTATAACGCTGCTTCGGGTGTGATTGTGCAATTTCGAGATGACACGTTCAATGTTGTCTCTACCAGTGAAAACCCTGATAACTTCCTCGAGCAAAATGCGTGTTGGCCCTGGGACATGAAAAGCTTTTGCCGTCGTATAATGGAAACCAGAGATAAGCTTTACGTCAGTAGCGCTAGTACCAGCCAAGAATGGTGCGACGCACCTCCTGTGCAAGATGGTCCGGTTCGCTCTTATTTAGGCTATCCCCTTTATTGGCCAGACGGCTCTTTATTTGGCTCTTTTTGTGTTATCGACACAAAAGCAACTGACTACTCTCAAAGCTTAGTTGAAGTGCTTGGCCAATTAAAGTTGATTGTTGAAAGCGAGCTCAAACACGTTTGGGATAAGCAAAAAATTAAATCGCTGCTTGCTGAAAAGCTTAGTTTTCAAGAAGCGGTAGAGCAAGACAAGCAAGAAGTTGCCTTAATTAAAAACGTACTTGAAGAGCAAGAGTCGGTGAATACGGCAACACTCGCGTCATTAATGGAAGCGGTTATTCGCATTGATAGCAACGGCAGTATTATTTCTTGTAACCAAGCCACTAGCCAAATGATCGGCTTTAGTGTTGAAGAAATTATTGGGGCTAATATTCGTCAGTTTGTTGATGCGACTCATTGGGACGAAAACTTTAACGATAATGAGTTCAACCTTGATAGAGGTAACTTAACGGGGTTAAGCAGTTCGAGAGAGTTTAACGCCATTCATAAAGACGGCAGTTTGATCCCTGTTCAAATGTCCATTACCGGTATTAATTTAGGTGGCATAAACCAGTATATTTACCTGCTATCTGACATTACCGAAAATGTGCAGCATCAAGAAATTTTGAAGCAGCTTGCCTTGTATGACAACTTAACCAACTGTGCTAATCGCAACTTGTTATCTGAGCGTTTCAAATATGAACGGTCAAAGGCGATGCGCCATCAGTCAACGTTTTCATTATTGTTTATTGATTTGAATGACTTCAAACCTATTAACGACAACCTCGGCCATAACGCAGGGGATCACACCCTTAAAAAGATTGCTAAACGTTTGCAAAGTGTTGTACGCCCTCATGATTTGGTATCAAGAATTGGCGGTGACGAATTTGTTATTTTATTTACCAACGACGTATCTACGTCGAGCATTATCGACAAAATTCATCACACCATCAGTAAGCCATTTACTTATGAAGCGCATACGCTCAACATCACAGGCAGCGTGGGCTTAGCGACCTACCCGTTAGAGGGTGAAACCTTAAAAGCGTTATTGGCTGTTGCAGATAAGAAAATGTACGGTGAGAAACAACAAGCGGTGAAATAACGAAACCAAAGCTCAATTTGGGGTTATTGCGTTTTTTTCACTCATAACTCACTATGACGATATAAAACCTCACTTAATAAATGAGCGTTACATGCAATTGAACACATAAATCTGCAGTAATACTAAGGAGGCAAGGCTATTAGATAATATTTCTAATAGCCTACCAACGTACCTGCTAATTCCCCTGATGATAAATAAAAGCGGCCTGCGTGCCACCTTGTTGCCCTACAGCAATTTGAATATTTAAATGGGCCATCGCTTCAAGATACCTAGCAGCGCTTAACGGCCCAACATCTAATGGTGCAAAGCCTATATTCTTGGCTAATGCCAGAATATTGTTTTTCGCACTTAAATCATCACCAGCAACGAATGCAGTAATCTTTTTACCTTCACGATCATGATGCTTTTTTGGCATTACATCGGCAAAAATCGTGTTAAAAGCTTTAATAACTTTTGCGTCAGGTAAAAGTTTGCCAATTTGCTCCGCCGCCGACGTCTCTTGCCCGAGTAACAATGGTGACCAATCATCGTTTAACGGATTCGTGCAATCAATCACGGTTTTACCCGCTAAGTGCTTAGCCAATGGCGCTAATAATTCAGTTAATACTTGATACGGTACCGCTAGTGCGACCGCGTCAGCAGCGTTAATTCCTTCGAGATAATTCATCGAAAGATACTCACCCTTACCTGCGTCACCACTTTTAGAACACACAATGACACGGTAACCAGCATCATTGAATAGTTTCGCTAAATTTTGGCCTACGTTACCAAACCCTAAAATTGCGATAGTTTTCATTTTGTCCCCTTAATTACTTGGCAATATATTGATGAACCCAGTAGAGACCGATACAATTCTATATACGGTATCTATTAGTTACCGGTATATTATTGATACCCCAAACTTCGATCAATTAGGCACTTAGAGGTAACTATGATTAAAGACAATGAAACAGACTTAAAACCTAATGTGTATGCAGCAATATGTCCGTCAAGGCAGGTGTTGGCTTTAATCGGTGAAAAGTGGGTTTCTTTGATTATTGGTGCGCTTGATAATCGCACTTTAAGATTCGGAGAATTAAAACGTGTCTGTGAAGGCGTATCTCAAAAAATGCTGACTCAGTCTCTAAAAAAATTAGAAAGAGATGGTATTGTGATACGCACTAGTTATTCAGATGAGCTGGTACTTCGTGTGGAGTATCAATTAAGTGATTTAGGCCAAACTCTTGTCAATGTAGTGAATAATGCAAGGATGTGGGCAGAGAGTAACCTTCATGTAATTGAAAAAAATAGAGAAAATTTCGATAAGCATTTTAAAGACAAGGCATAACGCCTCAAATTCATTTAACCTTTTTGGCACGCCCGTACATCACTAATACAATCCCGCCTAACACCAAGATACACGCAACAATTAAGCGCATGCTTATTGCTTCTGACGCGAATAATACGCCGCCAAAAGCTGCAATAACAGGCACTGATAACTGCACTACTGCAGCTTCCGTTTCACTTAAGCCTTTTAACGCCATAAACCAAATGGTATAGCCTAACGCTGACGCCAACGCGCCAGAAGCCACGGCCAATACAGCGCCATATAAAGAGATATGTTGTGATGATAGGGTCGCTAAAAATAACACCAGCACCAACGGCGCAGTATATTTGAAATTTGCTGCCGTATCTTTGAACGGATCTTGTGAGTTACGACCCAATATAGTGTACATGCCCCATGCAATGCCGGAGAGTGTCATTAACATAAAGCCAAAAATACTTGGCGTTGCAAGCGTTGGGTAAAGCAAATAAACAAGGCCCGAGAATGAAATGCTTAACCCCAGCCACTCCCAAAGACTGAGTTTATTACCCATAACAAAGCTAGCAATGATCATCGACACCTGAACTGCGCCGAATAACACTAGTGCACCTACGCCAGTTTCTAACGAAACATAGGCATATGAAAAGGCAATCGCGTAAGTAAATAAGAACGCACCACTCAGCCATGAGTACACAGACTTTTTGCCTGCTTGCATTTTATTTGGTGCCTGATTGGATTTTCGACTAAAAGTAAGCAACAACACAAACATCAATATGCCCGACAATAATCGAATCGACGTAAAGCTTGAAGGATCAATAGTGTCGTCTTTTAACGCGACTCGACACAATACCGAGTTGGCAGCAAATGCGATCAGGGCTAAAACGGTATAGCCTAAAGTTTGCAACGGCTTATGTTGAATCACTTGACGTTCAGCCGCATTTCCATGAGAGACGGCACAAAGCCAACTTTTTCATAAGCTCTAATGGCTGCTGAATTTTGCGCATAAACATCAAGGTAGAATACATTTACGCCTATGTTTTTGCTCCAGCTCACGAGTTGTTCAATCAAGGTTTGATTTAAACCCTTGCCACGATGATTAGGATCAACATACATAAACCCCAAATAGCCATGTTTGTCATGGGTTAACGAAGGTTTGGATTCGCGAATTTGAACATAACCTGTGGCAATAATCTCGTTAGACGCTTCAATGACCAATAAATAAGAGTCTTCGTCAGCAATTAAATGCTCAATGTCATAGTAGTGCGCGTTTTGCGGCTTTATCACCTCATTAAACGGTCTTTCAGCTTCAACAACCGCTTGTTCTAATTCAAGCAATTTTGGCAAATCAGCGAGGGTCGCTTGACGATAATTCACAACATTTTCTCTTATTCATTGATATTAGTTTATGACTTTTTCTGAAGGTTAAATTGGTGCTGCTCTTGGACACTTTTACCCAGCGCCGTAATCGACCAGATTTCACCTTTGCTGCCTTTGCTATTTTTTGCAAAGCCCTTGCCCATCAGCTCATGCAGGTAGTCTATTGTCTCTGATTGGCTGATGCCCGTTTCGCCCGAAATAGTACTTGCATAACGCCAGGTGTAGCCGGTTTTTTGCAGACAAATAAGAATACAGTTTTCATCGTGCGTAAGCTGCTCTTGTGCTTTGGCCTGCTCTTTTTGCTCTACCGTTGGTTCCGTTTGGCTTTCTAACATGGTGTGCACCATGTTCATTTCCGCCTCAAAGCCAGCGCCTTTGAATTTTGAAATTTTATCGATATTAGAAAAGGCTAAACCTATAGAGCCTGCCAAAATAGCTAAGCCCATTTCTGTCGATAACGACAAAAAGCCATAAATACTGCTCACCACCAGTAACACAACAAATGATGAAATTTGGAATGCTAATTTAATAATCAACTCCTTGAATTAATAATAAAACTGCTTTGCTAATAATTTAACGGGGATACCTGAACAAACCAACTATTTTGTTTTTCCATGAGGTAAAATTTGGTTATATGGTGACGGTTTGCTGGCCAATTTGTTTCGCAAAACCACCTACCTTAACGCGAGGCGTATTTAGCTCATCATATTCAATAGCGGCTGAAATTTTTGACGCACAGTTCATCGCCCTGCCTTGCTCAAAGACATATTGAGAAGCTAAATCGTTTGATGTGTATTTTGCTAAATAGCTTGCTAACGCGCCGCTTGCACTGCCCGTAGCAGACTCTTCTGTAATGCCGAGTAATGGCGCAAAGTTTCTGCAACTTGCGGTAAATTCACTGCCCTTTTCACAAAACTCGAAGGCATGAACACCCATAACCTCTTGCTGCGCACTAAAAGCTGACAATTTATCATCATTCGTATTAATGATATCAAGTATGCCTGTTGGCACGGGGACAATCACATCAGGTAATCCGGTTGAAACAGCCACGATGGGTAAGCCAGTTTGTGCTAGAACATGAGTATCAAGCCCCAAGAGTGGCGCTATGTCACTGTACTCAAATTGCCCTAAAAAGCTTGGCGATTGCTGTTGCATAACAACATGGCCATTTTGCTCTACCTCAACCCCAAGCAAACCAGCCTTTGTTTTTTGGGTGTATTTACCTGCGCTAATTATCCCTTCACTGAACAAGGTCGAGAATACGGCAAGCGTAGCATGGCCACAAAAATCGACTTCACCCGTTGTGGTAAAAAAGGATACGCCGAAATCAGCGTCGTTATCTTTGGCGACAAAAGCCGTTTCAGAAAAGCCAATAATTTGAGCAATCGATAGCTTTTGTGCATCGGTCAAATCGTCTGCGCTGAGCACAACGCCAGCAGGATTTCCACCACTGCCATTAAGGGTGAATGAGGAGACTAATCGTGCGGTAATGTCCATGTGTGCTAACGCCCTAAAGGTTAAATATGCGCTAATTGATTAGTCTTTAATTAACTCTCTGCAATAACCTCAAAGTAACAAACTTCTGTCCGTTGGCTATGATGAGCACTGTGAAGAGCACTATGATGTACACATAGGCCGAAGTTCAATGTCAGCACTGGGTTTACTGTACAAATAACCTTGAATCACATGGCAGCCATTATCATGTAAAAAGCGCTCTTGAGATCTATTCTCAACCCCTTCAGCCACTATATTTAACCCCAAGCCCTGCGCCATTGAAATAATACTTGAAACCAAGCGGCAATCTTTTTCTTTGTTGGGGACATTGGCAATAAAGCTTGCATCAATTTTAATCGCATCAAGCGGTAATTTGCTTAAATAACTCAGTGACGAATAACCCGTACCAAAGTCATCGAGTGAAATAGACACGCCAATATGCGTCAGTTTATTAAAGACCTCACGCACTGTATCAAATCGAGAAATAAAACACGATTCCGTTATCTCTATTTCGAGGTAATTGGCAGGCAAACCAGACATTGTTAGCGCACTAACCACCGAGCCAAACAGATTCTTATTAAAGTGTTTAGGTGAAATATTGACGGACAACTTGCCGCAGTCAATGTTTGCATCTAGCAATTCTTTACGGCGTAAACAGGCTTGGCGCAGCACCCAACATTCAATATCAACAATCAACCCTATGTCTTCCGCAATAGGAATAAATTCAGCGGGTGATACATTGCCCAAAATCGGGTTATACCAACGAATTAGGGCTTCAAAGCCTTTGTACTTGTTATGCTTGTTGTCGTATTGCAGTTGGTAATTCAGTTCAAATTCTTGATTGAGTAATGCCGTTCTCAACTGGTTTTCAATCGCTAGGCGTTGCGCCACGCGATGATTCATTTCAGCTTGAAAGAGCTGGTAAGTGTTTCGCCCTGCCGTTTTTGCTTCATACATTGCAATATCGGCATGTTTAAGCAACTGCTCACTGCTTGAACCGCTTTTACATGAAAGCGACGCCCCTATTGAACAAGTTACGATAAGCTCTTTTCCTGCCAATAAAAACGGCTTACTCAAGGCGTCAACAATGCGCTTCATTATCTGCTCAACAACGAGGGTGTTATCTAGGTTTGCTATCAGTACAACAAATTCATCGCCGCCAATTCTTGAAACGGTATCTTCCACTTTTAAGCACGACGAGATACGTTTTGCCGCCATCACTAGCAGCTCGTCACCGATTTTATGGCCGAAGGTATCATTAATTTGCTTAAAACGATCCAAGTCGATAAACAACACGGCAATTGAACCGTTAGTATCGTTTTGCAACGCATGGTCGAGCTGTTGATTAAACAGCGTGCGGTTTGGCAATTTGGTGAGATCATCGTAATAAGCTAACGCATGAATTTGCTCATCACTTTTTTTACGTTCGGTAATATCACTGAAAATAGCGGCATAATGCATATCATCTTCATCAATTTCACCAATACGCACAATGGTTAACCATTCCGGATACACTTCATTGTTTTTACGCTTATTCCAGATTTCGCCCTGCCACTTGCCGTGCTCGTTAATGTCGAGCCACATTTGCTGATAGAACGACTTATCATGCATGCCTGAGCTTAATACTGAAGTTTTTTGACCAACAACCTCGTCTGCGTGAAATCCTGTAATGCGCGTAAAGGCTGGGTTAACAGAGATAATATCGTTTGCTTGATTGGCTATCATCACCCCATCAACCGATGCGGCAATAATTCGCTCGGCTAAAATGAGGTTCTTTTGGGATTTTTGCAGTGCACTTTCTCGTCGAACAATCATTGACTGCATCTCGTTAAAATGCGCAAACTCGATACCAGCAAAAATATCTCTAAACGATAATACGCCCTGTATTTCGTTTTCACTTCCAACTACAACCAAGTGCCTAATTTCATTTGATTTAATAAGATTTAAGGCATCTAACAAATTGCATTCGTCTGAGATTTTGATCAGCGGATGTGACGTGTAATGCCAAATATCAACCGTCGAGACTTTATTGGCAATGAGTTTGAGCAAGTCTCGCTCAGTGATAATACCCACCTCTTGATTAGTTGGGTTTTGAATCAAAATAGCGGTGCCTTTGCTCGCTTCCATATGCTTACAAAGCTGGTCAAAACACAGTGTTTCATCAAGTAAGACGGGGGTTTGTCTATGATAACTTTCTTTAATATTGCGAGACGTTAATAGGTGCTCTATGCCTCGTTTTCTTATCACATCAGACTGGCTGATAATGCCAAACGGCTTGCCATTATCCGTAATCAGTAGGTGACGCACTTTGTGTTGATAAAAAGAAATAATAAGCTCTTCTATCGGCGTTGTTTTTTCAACGCTAATCACAGGCGAGCTCATAAAACGAGAGATCTCGCAGTGGTTTTCATCCACCTTAAGGTTTGACAGCTGTTTACAGTCCCCTTCTGTCCAAATACCGACGATCTGGTCATTCTCTTCAATTAATATTGAACTGTATTTGTGGGCAACAATGGAATTTGCCGCATCATAGACTGAGGTGCTCGGTTGGCATCTCAACAGGTTTCTGTGGGCTAAGTCACCTGCGGTGTAACTCTTTCCCTTGTCTGAAAACAACATGTACTACTCTTAAATCAAACGCTGGTTTCATATTACAACAAAGGTTTCACCCCAATTATTGACGCAAATCAACGAATAATTAAGGTTAACCAAATTAGCACAGCTAGTTAACATGACGTTTACGATAATCGCAGTAATGATGCAATAAATAGCCCTCGCAACAAACAAGTTACAAACGCATTTTAGTCACTAAACCAAACGTTCAGGCACAAAAAAAGCGAGCCAAGCTCGCTTTTTCAATAACCAGTGTTAGTGATTAGATTTCAGTCACATTGAATTGGCTAATCACTTCGTCAACAATTGCCGTAATCACTTCTTTCGGCGCTTCTTGTGTGCCGTTTTTCAAACGTTTTACTGCCCAACCATGCCAAGCTGGCTGTTTAGTTTCTACGTCAAAAACATCGATAGCTAACTTACCTTCGGTGTATGAACGCACTTGTGTGTCATTGGTCATGCCAACACCGTAGTAGCGATATGGGTAGTAACCACGGCCCCAACCAAAACTACCATGGTAACTTGCTGGGTAACTATCTACTTTAATTTTGTCACGTGAACCCACCGTGTAGGCAATGGTGAAGTCTGCTGAATCAGCATCAGCCACCATTTTGTAACCCTTGGTTTTGAACGCATCTTCAATGGCTTTTTCAACACGAACTTGCATCACAGGGTTTAAATCGATTGACGAAGACAATGTTTTAGCATCGGAAATCCAAGCAAACGTTTTGTAGCTAGAGGTATCAATTTTTTCATTTTTGTCGAAATTCACTTTCGTACTGTTTGTTGAAGCACAAGCAGTTAACACCAACGAAAGGACGACCGTTGCGAAGATATTTTTTAATTGCATTGTAAACCCTTGTTTAAAGACATTATTTATTGGTAACTATCTTACTATGATTAACGTTACAAAACTAAGTTCAAAAAAGATAAATAACGTGGTTTCACTATAAACCTACGATGGCAAATTGAAAACTGATTTGTTGTCAAGATTACAATTTGATAATAACTGATTACAATATTCATTATTTCGTAAAAAGTTATTGACACTTTTGTCCGATGCGTTATAAATAGAGCTATTAGATTTCTAGAGCGTTAACTTTAAATGAATAACACACTTGTCCTCAACGTCGTCCTCACAGTCGTGGTAATTTTATTACCTCGGGGATTTTGTTGTAGATAAGTTTTAGAAACGAATTAGACAAAGCCCCCACTCGTATGACTGGGGGCTTTTTTTTTACTTTTGATTTTTTGATTATAGGGCAAACAATCTCATGACAGCGCAACACTATACTGGTGCAGAAATGGTGGTCAAAGCGTTAGCTGAACTTGATGTAGAGTTCATCTTCGGCTATCCCGGTGGATCCGTTTTAGATATTTACGATGCAATTTTTAATCAAGATGCCGTCGAGCACATTCTTGTTCGTCATGAACAAGCAGCTACGCATATGGCTGACGGCTACGCACGTGCAACGGGGAATGTTGGCGTTGTCCTAGCGACTTCAGGCCCTGGCGCTACTAACTGTGTCACAGGTATCGCCACCGCTTATATGGATTCTATTCCAATGGTGATTTTGGCTGGCCAAGTGGCAACGAGTTTGATTGGTGATGACGCCTTCCAAGAAACTGATATCGTTGGTTGTTCACGCCCTATTGTTAAGCACAGCTTTAGTTGCCGCTCATTAGCAGATATTCCAAATGTCATTGCGAAAGCATTTTATATTGCTAACACAGGTCGCCCAGGTCCAGTTGTTGTCGAACTGCCAAAAGATATGCTGATCCCTGAGCACAAAGCGCCTTTTGAAATGAATAAAGACGTGTCGTTACGTGCCTACAATCCAACAGTTAAAGGACACCAAAAGCAGATCAAAAAAGCCGTTAAAACAATTACCGAAGCACAGCGACTTGTTGTTTATTCTGGCGGCGGCATTATCAGTGCCAATGCAAGTGAGTTATTAACAGAACTTGTTGAAACCCTTAATGCACCTTGTACCAATACATTAATGGGCTTAGGTGGTATCAGCGGCACCCATAAAAACTTTATTGGTATGTTAGGCATGCATGGCTCTTTAGAAGCTAACAAAGCGATGGCCAATGCTGATGTGATTCTTGCACTTGGTGCACGCTTTGACGACCGTGTAACAAACAAAGTTGAGAAGTTTTGTCCGAATGCCACCATCGTGCACGTAGACATCGATCCGACGTCAATTTCTAAAACGATAAATGCGCATATTCCTATTGTTGGTTTAGTTGATATTGTTATGCAGCAGTTACTTGATGAAATCAAAACACAAGACATCAACATCGATCAGCAAGCCAATAACAACTGGTGGCAACAGATTGAACAATGGCGCTCAGTTAACAGCGTAAGCTACGAGCAAGATGACGGTAAAATTAAACCGCAACGCGTTGTTGAATCACTTTATAACGTCACAAACGGTGAAGCTTATGTCTGCTCTGATGTGGGTCAACATCAAATGTTTGCAGCGCAATACTATCCATTCGACAAACCTCGCCAATGGATTAACTCTGGTGGCTTAGGCACGATGGGCTTTGGTTTGCCTGCGGCTATGGGTGTAAAAATGGCATTTCCTGATGCCCATGTTGCCTGTGTTACCGGTGACGGCTCTATTCAGATGAATATTCAAGAGCTATCAACCTGTTTGCAGTACAACTTACCGGTAAAAATTATCTCTCTAAACAACCGATCATTGGGCATGGTTCGCCAGTGGCAGGATATGATTTACGGTGGTCGTCACTCATCGTCATACATGGAGTCGCTACCAGATTTCATTAAGTTAGCGGAGTCGTATGGTCACGTTGGCATTCAAATCAATCATTTAGATGAATTAGATGACAAAATGGCAGAAGCATTTGCAATAAAAGACCGACTAGTTTTTGTAGATATTCTAGTGGATGAAAAAGAGCACGTTTACCCAATGCAAATCAAGCATGGTGCAGTAGACGATATGTGGTTAAGCAAAGGAGTTAAAGCATAATGCGCCGTATTTTAGCTATTTTATTAGAGAATGAACCAGGATCGTTATCACGTATTGTTGGCTTGTTTTCACAACGTGCTTTTAATATTGAGACCTTAAGTGTTGCGCCGACTGAAGATAACAGCTTATCTCGCATCACCATTGTGACTAAAGGTGACGATCGGGTATTAGAGCAAATCGTTAAACAGGTTAATAAGTTGATTGACGTGATTAAAATCACCGATTTGACTGAACGAAATCATGTGGAACGTGAATTACTTTTGATCAAAGTATTAGCCATGACAGATAAAGCTCGCACTGAAGTGACAAGAATCACCGATATTTTTCGCGGCTCAATCGTCGATATTGGGAAACAGGTATACACCATCGAGTTAACGGGTGATGTAGAGAAAATTAATGCCTTTATCAATATTCTTGCAAATGAAACCGAAATCATTGAGTCGGTGCGCTCAGGTACCGTTGGTATTGCGCGAGGCGAGAAAGCACTGCGCGTATAGCACGATAGTAATTTAAGTGTAGTAAATAAGCACGTAAATTAACTTACTCAAAGTAAAACTGCCAGCCTCGCTGGCAGTTTTTTTTCATCAGTTAAATCACGTATAATCGTTTCCACCATCACCCCCTAACCAACGCCACTTAACCGATATACTGCGATGTCATCTATGCCCAAGTCGTTTACTTTTTCTGAAGCTAAAAAGTCAGACAAGAAAGATATTTTGAAGTTTTACAAGCGACATGGCTATAGCGCAAAGTTTATGGGGTTCGATACCTGTTATTTCATCGAAGCAAACGATGAAATCATCGCGAGTGTCATCTTATCAAATCTTGTCGAAGCTCAAGCAAAGGTCAAAGCCAAAGCCAAAGCAGAAGCTATTCAGAGCACACCTGAGAATGAAAACAGCTCGTTAGCGCATGCGCCACTGTTTTTACACGCTCTTTATGTTGTTCAAGATTATCGAAAACTAGGATTAGGACGTCAGTTGATGGCACACGCAATCGAGCGCCATCACTATATCATTTGTTTTGCCGAACAAGCCTTAACGCCATTTTATCAGGCGTTAAGATTTCAGCCCGTTAAGTACGACGCTTTACCCGTTATTTTTAGTGATCGTTATCGACTTTACGCAGACCAACAGCCGTCACTGGTAAGTTTTGAATATCGAGCTAGTTAGCTTGCGCTATCAATGATTTAACTAAACTTGGTAGTGCTTCACCCGCACTTGATTGAATGACTTCAAGTTGCTGAGACTGCGCTAAGGCATAGTTAATTTGAGGATTAGGATCAATGTAATAAACTTGGCAATCTGGCTTTGCATACTCGACAAGACTAGCGGCCGGATAGACCTGCATTGATGTACCAATAATTAAAATGATATCAGCTTGTTCGACTTGCTTTGCAGCGGCACCAAGTAATGGTACGTCTTCGCCAAACCAAACGATAAATGGCCTTATTTGCTCACCATCTTCGCCTGTTTGGCCTAATTTAATATCTCCAAGGCATTTGTGAACATGGGCTTTATCATCAACACTACACGCCTTTAGTAATTCGCCGTGCAGGTGAATCACGTGTTTTGAGCCTGCGCGCTCATGCAAGTCGTCAACATTTTGAGTAACAATGTTCACATTGAAATGTGCTTGGAGATCAGCAATCGCCTGATGGCCGTCATTAGGCATCACTTTTAATAGCTGTGCTCGTCGTTGGTTGTAAAACTCCAATACGAGCTCAGGATCTTTATACCAACCTTCTATCGAAGCAACGGCCATCACATCGTGACCTTCCCATAAACCATTGTCGTCACGAAACGTTTTCAAGCCACTTTCGGCACTCATACCGGCACCGCTCATTACAACAATGTTTTTCATAAACGTGATTACTCTTCGTTATCGTTATCTTGCAAGCCAGATTTACGCTTAAGGATCGGTAAGTCGCCCGCGTCATCAACAAAGCGAATTTTCTTCTTCACTTTAGGACCTGATGCCACGTTATCTACCTTGGTCGACTTCACTTCTTTTGCTTGTTTAGGCTTTGCAACTTTCGCCTTTTTCGGTTTCAAACCTTTAAACTTGGCTGGCAACTCATCAATTTTGTCGAAAGCAAATTGTGTTTGCAGGAAACCTTCAACGTTTTTAAAGCTTAACCAGTCTTTCGGCCCGACAAATGAAATCGCATCACCTTTACTCCCCGCTCGACCTGTGCGGCCGATACGATGAACAAATTCTTCGGTATGCTTAGGCATATCAAAGTTAATAACGTGAGACACGTTAACTAGATCTAGGCCACGTGATGCAAGGTCCGTCGTAATCAAAATTTTGTATTGGCCACGACTAAACTGGTCCATGATTTGGTTACGTTGCCCTTGATTTAGCTCACCACTTAACCCCACCGCTGGGTTGCCGTTTTCAGTCAAGTATGTCGCTAAGCGTTCGGTATCTGAACGGGTCGCCGTAAACACGATCATTTGAGTAAAGCTTTCTTTTGCCAAAATATGGCTCAACATCGCTTCTTTGTGATCTAGGTTGTCTGATAAATAAAAGCGCTTGGTAATGTCTTTATGCTCATCGTGGCCTTGGTTGATTGAAATTCGCTTAGGCGATTTAAGCATTGCCATGGCAAATTCATTTACTTGGGCATGATCTAATGTTGCTGAGAACATTAATGTTTGGCGCTTGCGATGGTTTGCTGCTTGGTTAATTTTCGTTAACTGCTCAGCAAAGCCTAAATCTAACATGCGGTCAGCTTCATCAAGAATCAGTAATTCTAAACCTTCAAGATAAAAGTGACCTTGTTCCAAATGGTCAGCCAAACGACCTGGGGTCGCGACAAGAAAATGAGGATGTTTTTCTAACACTTTAACTTGGTCGTTAAAGTTTTCACCACCAAGAATTAATACCGCTTTATATGGTGTATTGGCAGTAAACAAACGTAATTGATTAAACACTTGCTTAGCTAATTCACGGGTTGGCGCAAGAATGAGCACACGTGGATCTTTCTTGGTTAACGCTCTATTGCGCATCACACGCTGCATTGCAGGAACAACGAATGCTAAGGTTTTACCTGAGCCAGTTCTAGAAGAGGCAATTAAATCATGGCCTGCCATTGCTGCTGGTATTGCTTGTTGTTGAATATCGGTTGGCGATTTAAAACCAAGATGGTCAACAGTTTCAAGTAGTTTACGTTCAATACCAAAATCAGAAAATTGCAAGTGTTACTCCAGCGCGTGCTTATAAATATCCTTGCTATTATAACCCGTTAACCGTTGACAGAGGGAAGTATTTTTTCGTACGCGCGCTAATTACTATAAAGATGTTCAACATATAGTTTCACAGAGTCTTGCCACAGGAAACGGCTTGATCTTGCGTTGTCGACAAGTTGTTGCCATAACCTAGGGTCTTGTTGAAACACCTCAATCGCTTCTTGTACCTTTGCTAAAAAGTTCTGCCCCTGCTCTGTAGGCGTTTTACCATAGAAAACAAAGCCATTTTCTTGCTCAAATATTGTATCATTAAGGCCACCAACGCCATGAACAACACAAGGTTGCCCTGCCCTTAGCGCAAGCATTTGACTAATACCACAAGGTTCAAACGAGCTTGGCATTAAGAAAAGATCGCCACAAGCAAAGACTTGATCAGACAAGACTTGAGAATACCCTTTGATAAAGAGAAAGTTTGAATGGCGTTGCGCAATGCTATCTATCCAGTTTTCTTCTTGCTCATTGCCACTGCCCACCATAACAAATAAGCTGTCGTCGCCAATCACATCTTCAAGTAAATAATCCAACACGGATTGCTGATGGTTTATCTTCGTCAACAAAATCGCTACTTTTTGTGGGGTAAGTCGCCCTACCGAGGTGAGTAATAATTTGGGCTGAGATGGCTTAGCAATGATGCGCCTAATGGTAGATAACGCAACAAGGTGGCTAGCTTTAGGTGTTTCATCTAAATCCATCCATTGCAATATCGTTGCTTCACAGTGTTGCAATAGCTTCTCAAGCTTTTTAGTCGGCTGTGGTGTCTCAATTTTGCTGTTTTCTAGGTATTCACAACCATTAAGAATACCAATCAAATTGCCTTCGCTTGCCTTTCTTTGTAAGGCAAATTCAAGCCCTTCTGCCCCAATAAACCCATAAACAGGGTTGCTTGGTTGTAAAATCTCTTTGGCATACGTAGGCGATACCGCATGAACCTTATCCGCTAAGTTAATGCCAGCAAGCATCGGGTTAATACAATTACTATATCGAGGATCAACAAGCTTACTTCCATCAACACTTAGGGTTGGAAACCACGCCGAAAAGGAAGACTCATCACCTTCAATCGGTCGAATGCCTTGGAGCGACAAATTATGAATGGTAAAAACCGTTGGCAAGCCTTTCAGTGCAAAGAAGCGCTCATCGTAAGCTCTTAAAATGGCGATAAACGATGTATGCCAGTCGTGTAAATGCAGGACATCAATGTGTCCAAACACACGATTGGTGATGGCGTTAGCTACCGCTTCACTAAAGAGTGCAAAACGGTTTGCATCGGATGCAAATGGTCGTTCACTGCCATCATCGAAGTAAATACTGCCTTTATCGTCAATCAAAAAATTGGGGTGGTCGATAACCCACTGTGTTACGCGCGCCTTTTGATATCTACCTACGATTTTATAAACATTTACCTGCTGTGCGATGCCACGAAAGATAATATCTTGTTGGCAGACATGGTGAGCTTCATCAAGCAAATGAAATTTGCCATAGCTTGGCACGACAACATGAACGTCGTGACCGAGCTGAGCAAGCGCAACGGGGACGTCTCTTATTACATCCCCTACACCACCGATTTTACCACCTGGCAAGGCATCATTTTCACTTGCCGGCATTAATATACTTAACGATTTCTTTTCCATTACAACTTAAACGCGAGGTCCTTGTTTTTATGATCAAGTGCTTCGAGCATACTGCGTGTCACGAGGACAACACCTTTGTCAGTGACTCTAAAGCCCTTCTTTTCATCATCTAAACGATTAAAGCCAATCGTCATATTAGGAGGAATGACACAGCCGCGGTCGATAATCGCCTTTTTAATGTAACAACCGCGATTAATCGTCACGTCTGGCAAAATAACCGAATCATGAACTTCACAAAATGAATGAACTCGAACCTTTGAGAATAACAAGGAACGCTTAACCACAGAGCCTGACACAATAACACCACCGGCCACCGTTGAGTCGATTGTTGCGCCACGACGCCCTTCTTCATCAAAGACGAACTTCGCAGGTGCCGTTTGCTCTTGGTAAGTCCAAATAGGCCAATTCTCATCGTACATGTTTAATTGCGGCTCTGGCTCAACAAGTTCCATGTTGGCTTCCCAAAAGGAATCCAATGTACCAACATCTCGCCAATAGCCTTGATTATCACCATTAGGATCTTGGAATGGGAAAGCATGTACTTTGTGAGAATTAATAATATTAGGGATAATATCATTACCAAAATCACCGCTAGAGCCTTCTTGAGCGGCATCTTTTTCAAGTTGCTCGAATAAGAACTCGGTATTGAAAATATAGTTGCCCATTGATGCTAATGTTCTACCCGGCTTACCCGGTATTTCCGACGGCTGTGCGGGCTTTTCATCGAATCGACAGACTTTTAAATTCTGATCAACGGTCATGACACCAAAACTACCAGCGGCTTCTTCAGTCGGTACTTCAATGCAGCACACGGTCATATCGGCACCCGAATCAACATGTTTAGCGAGCAACGGGCCATAATCCATTCGGTAAATGTGATCGCCCGATAAAATCATCACATACTTAGGCAATTCATGGCGAATAATATCCATGTTTTGAAATACCGCATTTGCAGTGCCTAAATACCACTCGTCGCCCTTTTGTTGTGACGCTGGCAAGATTTCTATCGATTCGCCAAGCTCTTTTTTGAAATGTCCCCAACCACGGTTAATATGCCTGATCAGCGAATGAGATTTGTATTGGGTTGCAATACCTATTTTCCTGATGCCTGAATTGATACAGTTTGACAGTGGAAAGTCTATAATCCTGAAGGTACCACCAAAAAATGTTGCTGGTTTAGCGCGGGTTTCGGTTAATTCGAAAAGCCTAGATCCTTTGCCTCCAGCTAAAATTAATGCGTATGTTTCCTTGGTTAAACTACTGATGTGTCTTTCTGTTTGGTTGCTCACTTCAAATCCTTTTTCATTGGCAGCTCGATGGCTACATGTTAGAGGTGACGTTTCTGGCAATGAGTTTTTGTCTCTTAAAAAACCTGATTACTGCGTTGCTACAACTGAATTTTCGCTACCGTATTCATTAGGCACATAGGCGTCAGCACAGTAGTCGTTTTCCCACTCGGATTGATTTAAAAGATATCTAAATTGAAAGGCTTCACCTTTGGGCAATCGTATGCGTGTTTTAAAGCTCTGAGATTTTTTATCGAACTTCATATCAATCTCCTGCCAATCCGAAAATTCGCCAACAAGCTGCGCGCTTGTCACATCATCACGCTTAAATTCGAAGGTCACTTCAGTTTCATCTTTGGTTTTGAAAAATCGTTTAGTTAGCATATTGCTCATCCTATTAAAGCTTTCCATTTGGGTTGGGTTCGGTAACGTTCACCAAATTTAAAATGCCAATCAGTGATCACCGAAACAATATAGTGAAGAGAGGCCGAGCTCCCTCAATCAAGACTATAGTTGAGAATTTAAAGGCTATAGATGAAATTTTTTTGTCAATAAGATGACGGCAGGATGAATAAATAAAGTAGGTTATTCATGGTGAAAAAAAAGGAGCTAAGTTAGCTCCTTTTTTAATTTAAAAATCAAACGATTAACGTTTTTGGAAAAGTAATGTCATACGGTTAGACTCACCAACCTTTTTGTACTTTTCTTTTTCTTCATCAGTTTTTGCACGAAGCATTGGTGGCAATGTCCAAACACCACCGGCAACACCGTCAGCAATGATGCGGTCCATCGGGTTGTTGTGGAAGTAGCCTTCGGCAATCAGATCAAAGCCAGCGGCTTTTGCTACTGCAACGACATGTGATTTTGGCAAGTAACCTTTTTTCGATGTTTCAACCGCATCGTAGCCCTCTGGCGCTTGATGTTGAACAACACCTAATTTGCCGCCTTTTTTAAGCATTTGATTAAATTGACCAAATGCTGTCGCCAAATTATTACCGTTTTGTAAGCCATGTAAACCACGGAAAGTTAACACGTAATCAGCGTCCATTGTTTTGCTATCAACTGCTGCTTTTGGATCATAATCGGCAACAACGACACTACCATATACACCCTTGTTATCAGCTAACTTTTTGTCAAAGTTTTCACGTGAGCGCTTACGGTATTTTGATTTCGTTGTTAATGGGTAATGAGCGGCAACAAGTTGACCATTATCCTTTAACATTGGCGCAAGAATCTCAGTGTACCAACCACCACCGGGCATGATTTCAACAACCTTGTGGTTTCCTTTGATGCCAAAGAACGCTAGCGTTTGGTGTGGCTTACGAAACTCATCACGCTTTTGATTAGCTTCGCTACGGTGAGAATTATCAAATGCTTTTTTACCGTGATCGTCAGCAATCGCCGCCATTGGCATTGCTAGACCTAAAGCTAAAGACAAGGATAATAATTTGTTTCCATTTTTCATTGTTAAATTACCTTGGTTATTATGTTTTTTAGTAAGAACCCTACTGTTATACATCAAATAATTGTTTAAAGGTCACTTTTAAACGATAAATTAACAATCTTGTAAGATAACTTGCAAAATCTCAACAACTTAACCGACTAGAGGATCGCTAGCGTTTAAACCGTCTTCATACACTAAGTGCCAGAAAATAAGGTCGCTATTTTAGCCTTCGGTGTTTTTGCTATTTTTTGAATAAATGAGAAAGGTACAGATTGGTCATCAGCATCATTTCTACGGTCTGCGATATCCGACAACATGGCTTGCCACAATTTTGCCGTCATTTGTGCGTCGTATAAGGCTCTGTGAAAGCTACCATCACCCATAATGCCTTTATATCGAACCAAGGTCCCTAACTTGTGATTAGGCGCTTCTTGGTAGATGCGACGAGAGGTAAGCAACGAACAAGCAAACTGCCCTGCATAGCTTCTGCCGATAGCTTGTAATTCGGCATCAAGAAACTTCTTATCGAAAGACGCGTTATGTGCCAGTAAGTTTTGCCCTTCAATAAAATCGGCAAATTCAGACATCACTTCAGCGTTAGACTTTGCACTGGCGAGCATTTCATTAGAAATGCCTGTGTACTCTTCAATAAAGCCACTAATTCTTCGTCCAGGATTCATTAGCGCTTGGAAGCTATCAACGACCTCGCCGTCAACTAGCTTCACTGCACCAATTTCAATTGCACGATCACCTTGGAAAGGCGATAAACCTGTGGTTTCAAAATCCAAAACCACAATAGAGTCTGCGTTGTTATTCAATAACATAAACTTATTTAATCGCGATGAGTTCAACGTCAAATATTAAAGTAGAGCCTGCTGAAATTTTACCAACACCGCGATCACCGTAGGCTAATCGTGCAGGAATAAAGAACCGTGTTTTATCGCCAACGCTCATGGTTTGTAGGCCTTCCGTCCAACCCGCTATCACTTGATTCAGTCCAAAGCTGATTGATTCGCCTCTATCGACAGAACTATCGAATACTGTGCCGTCAATTAGCGTACCGTGGTAATGTACTTCGACGGTTGAAGTCGCAGTAGGCTTTTGCTCGCCATCACCTTTGTTTAGCACCAAGTATTGTAAACCCGACTCTGTTTCTACAACACCTTCTTGTTGTTTATTTTGCTGTAGGAACGCTTCACCAATCTCTTTATTCTCTTGTGCTACAGCTTTGTTTTTACTCGCACGTTGGAACATAAACACCATTAGCGCAACAATCAAAATAATAACGATATACTTCATTTTAAAACCAAATATTTAAAAACTATGTTGTGCGCTAGTTTACGCAATTCGGGTTATTTGTCTATTGTTGGTCGGCAAACAGGTTTTGAACCTCGATTTAAAGGTTCAAAGGGTTTATCATGCAGCTATAACAGACTTAAGCCCATTTTGATGGGTAATTAAGTCTACTAATTTAAATATCTATCGATAGACAATGACCTTGAACCAAAGCAATAACAACAACTTTAATGGGCAACCTACGATTTTATGGCACGATTATGAGAATCACCTGTAAATAAAGGGTCACGGAGACTTACTGCATTTTAATGTACTCAAATATGTACACAAAGTTATTGATTAAAGATCAGTAAAGGGGTTTGCAGGTTTGCACCACTTCCTTTTAAGCAGCAACTTTTGTATTTTTTCCCACTTCCACATGGACAAGGACTATTTCTGCCAGTTTTTTCTACTTTTAAAGGTTTGGGTTTAGCAGCTTCAATTTCACTTTGAACCTTATGGAAGGCTTTTTCAAAATCATCTGCAAAACGTTTCGCATGCTTTTGCATTTCGCCAACCAGATCATTGAACTCAACTAGATGATACCTTTTTGCAGCATAGCTGCCTTTATCAATAGCATCCAACAAAAGCTCTTCCGCTTTTTCATCGTTCTTATCAACAATTATACCTTTATGATATAAAATCCCTAATTCACCGATTGAATCTATACAGCCATATTCTATTGCATTATTTAAGTATTTATACGCGACATCATGATCCTGAAAAGGGCTTTTTTCATCGCTATATAAGTAAAATAAGTAGCGATACGCAAGAGCAGAGTCAGCTTCTTTGGCTTGTTCAAGATATTTTTTAGATTCGGTATATTCTTCAGAGTCATAGAGGTGTGCGCCATAATAAGCAATAGCTTCTTTATTGCCTCTTTTTACTGCTACACGCAGCAATTCCATTCCTTCTTTCTCTTGTTCGATGCCAATCCATCCATTTATAGCAAGTACCGCATATTTATATAACGGTTCTGTATCACAGTATCTAAGAATGTATTCATTAACAGAAATATCTTTCGCTAAACTATATGGATTCATATAGTAATCATCAACATTAGAGCTTAATTTGTATGAAGCTTCATAATTTGCAGCGGCAATTTTAAATAATGATGATTGGTTGTATACAAAGCTATCTCTAGCTAGCAAACCTTCGTCTCTGGAGTTTTTGGTAGCAATTGCCTCATAGGCAATACCTGCTTTTAACTTTGCATGGTAGGAACTGCTATCAATAGCTGCATCGAATATGATTTTTTTCAAGCCCTGTTGGCTTAAATCAACCAAAGTAAATTTAGGAAGTTCTTTCTCTAAAAGAACTTGTACATATAAGTCTTCGAATAATTCAATAATTAACTTTCGACATTGAGCAGCTTTATTTTTAATAGATTCTTCAGCATTTTTTACAAAATTAGAGTCATCCTGTTCCTCAATAGGAGCCTTAATATGAACACCATCATTACAAAGCTTACGTAATTGATGAAAAGTATTTTTTATATTCTTTGATATAATACCTTCCTCAAATAACATATTAATTTGTTCAAATAAGTTATCATTTTTAAAGTCTATAGCTCTTCTCTCAGCAATAAACTTGCTTAGAAGCTCTATAATTTTTCTAAATTTCAAAAGTGAATAATCAGGATTATCACTAAGAAACTCTAGCGCTGTTTGATAACAATCGTGGATCTGTTGGCTAAATAACTTTGCAAAATCCAAGTCTGTGTTTATTTCTAACAAAATATTCCCTTAAGTATGATGTATCTAACCTGATTTTATTTACTACAGTTGAGACAAAAAATTTTTCATAATTTAAATCACCGTGAGCCATTTACATCCCATACAAAGATTTAAACTTTGAACTCAAACAATTTCAGATGCACCTTGGTTGATTAAAGCTTCATACATTGATTTACCTGAATTAAGTAATACATAATTTCCAGAACGATTTATTACTGCAATATTCCGATCAACAAGTAATTTTTTGCACTCATCCCACAAATTTTCCTCAATGCGGGTTGCATCCAGTACAGTCCTGAACTCTTCATTCTTATTTATTTTTTCCACTAGCTCTTTAGACAGCCCTGCATGTGAGTCAAACAGTATGTCTAGCTCATAGTTATCTAAAGTTACTCCCCTAGCAATAACGATTAGAAGCGCTTGAATTTTCGAAGATAATTTAGAATTGCTCTGTTCTTCATTTAAAGCTCTAATAAAAAAGCTTTCAGGAACATTATCTACAAGCTCATAACCACAGTTAAAATATAAGTCTTTGTATTGTACATAATTTGACATAAGTTCAGTAAAAAGCTTATCTTCGATAATGTCATCATTATGAACATCAAGTGTATTCTTATTAATCACTTTACCGTTCATCAGGATATTAAATATTTGCTTACTTAAATTGCTGTTCATGCCTCTTGCCTCTGCTCAAGCGATCTGCGCCAATACCTATATTCATAATTTCCATACTTCACGGCAACGCCATCCCTAGTTTGATTTAATCTTCGTTTTATATCGGGTTTTGCCATAAAGCTTCTATAACCATGAATTCCATCAATAAGTTGATAATCATCTATAGAATTTGAAAGTAAGTGGTGAATTGATTCAAAAATATCATAGTAGGAAACATCCATCTCTAACGAGTTGACTAGTTGAACTATTCTTATCTGCCTGCGCTTTTTATCTCTTTTTTCAGCCAAATCCTCATTCTTAATGGATGGAGTTATTGATTTATTTACAGTCTCTAATGCTCTGTTTTCTTTAAATACCCTAATTAGCTCTTTCAAGTCTGAAATTGAGTTTTCTTCATCCCAACAAATTTTGGCATTAAAACTGTTCGAAAAAGATTTTATACCATGAAGTTTATTGTTCTTAATAATTACACTATCTACATTACTTAACGGTATTTTATTGTTAATCATCTTCCCATCATGAAGCTGATACGATTCACTTTTTAATTTATTAAAAGTTATTTCTATCGCATTAAATATGTCCCTACTTCGTTTATGCCTTTTATAGTAACTTAATAAAGCTCTTTGAATTTCTTTAATATCTTTGTGGTAACTGGTGATCGCTATATGTCGATATTGTATATATGCCGCTAACTTTGGCTGTTGTTCATTCAATAGGTCTTCTATTTGCCGAATCAGTCTAACAAAAGTATTGCCTCCCTCCATCGGTTGATTAGGGTTTAAGAATTCAATGCTAGGAATTACTTTCCGTTCATATAATTTTGTTAACTCTTCCAGTTTTTGTATCGCAGGATTTGAGTGAGGTTCTGCCTTATCGTTATCTAATTTGTCAATATACTCAGAAAGTCTTGCCGCACTTCCTCTCAAAGAATCTGTATTTCTCTTAATAAGCACCAAAGTGTCAGTGAGCTTTTGTGTGAGCGTTTCATATGCCTCAGTGAACTCATTACTCTCATTAGTTATAGAGATTCTTTTGAACGTTTCTAGTAAAGATAAAAACTCGACTCGGATCGTTTCATAGTCAGAATTGGATAGGCTTTTAACTCTTTTATTATCGAGGTGTCTAAACAAGTCGATAAAGAATGTTTGAAAAGTTATCTTATTAGCATTCGGTTTTTTGTCTACTCCAACAATCAAACCATTATGTCTCAAATTATCAATCTCAAATGCTATTGCTAATCTCTTCGCATCTGCGGGATCAACTTTTCCAACTAATTTAATTAGCTTTCTGCACTCATAATTATATAAATCAAGATTAACGCCATAGTTGGCCTCACTAAAATCCATTTCGTCAATCAAAGTGAATACAACATCCTTGTATTTAATAAACAACTCTATGCATTTACCAGCATCTATTTTTGCAGTCATAAAGTTGCCTCATCAACCACCAAGTGTTCTGATAAGGAATTTTTCAGTTTGCCAAAAAACTCATCCCTGTCGTAGCACACTGTTATTGCTTCTTCTTCTAAAGCATCTTCACATACAAACTCACCCAATGTGACGAAGTTATTCAAAGAGTCTAACGCAGAAGGGTTTAAATCAGGTGTGGCAGCAAAAACTTTAAACCCAAATTGATCTGCGACTTTTTTAACTTCAGGTATGTTATTCTCATCTAAGTTACCAATCTCGTCTAACACCAACGGTAAATTAAGCTTTACAGAGTCACTAACTAAATCATTCATTAATACAGCTAACAAAATACAATTTGTTGCTGCGGTTGTTCCACCAGACTGTGGCTTTGAGGTTACTTGCGAGCTACCGACCTTCCTATACTGATACTTAACACCACTAATGAGACTCCTCATGTTGATCGAAGTAATGCCACTTTTGGAAGTGAAATAGCTTTGGCAAAAGTAATTTAAGCGCTCATAAAATTCATCGTCTAAAAGTTCATTACCATGCACATGATTCCTATCTAAATGGTTAATTAATTCATCAAACTGAGCATTTTTTTCAACTATCATTTCAATAGACTCTAAGTTTGAAATTGCTCTACCATTAAATATCGAGTTTATTTCTCGAACTTTAGTATCGATTAATCTTGAGCCATCACGGATTTCCTCTATCTCCGCATTCACATTGCTGTTGTGGGTATGGATCTCTTTAGATAGTTGATCTTGTTTTTGGTACACCGTATTGAATAGGGTATCGAATTCTATTAGTGCTTTATCAATTTCGTGACCTTCATACTGTACTTTATGTCTTAGGTCATCTAACTCTGGAATAAGTCTAAGCGAAAGTAGTTGTTTTAAAGGAGAAATTGAATCCTGATAATATGTTTTTATAGATGATATAAAATCAATTGTCTCATCTATAAACATATCTGATAGTTCAAATTCACTTGATTCTGAAAACTTATCTTTCAAAAGCTCAAATCGTTGAGCATGCTCAGTTGAAGCGGTACTCAAACGTTTTTCATAATTCTCTAACTCAACTCTCTTAGGTTTCAATAAATCAATTTTTTCTTTTATTCCATCAAATTCTGATTTATTAACCCCATAAATTTCTTCAAATTCCTCTAATTTTTTTGAGTTACATTGTATTTTTTCATCAATAGCCTTTAGTTCTTCTTGTACTCTCTTAAATTCATTCGGTAAAAACTCAGATTGTTTAATTAGATATAATTCATGCTTCGCTTCATTTAATTTTTCAACAACGTCAGCTCTAGTGCCTTTTGGCGTTCCTTTGGTAATACTGTTGATGTTAACAATAGTATCTTCAATATTATCTAGCTCTTTTTCTTTTGAAGACTTTTGTAATTTCAAAGATTCGATTAGCTCAGTTAAGTTAAAGTTTTTGTAAGTTAAGCCAAAGACTTCAGAGTTTAAGAAATCGACCTTATTTTTTCGAACAGAAAATAGTTGAGCGAAGTTTTCTATAGTTCTTTTTTGTTCTTCCGTTATTTCTACCGACAGTTTGGCAAACTCGCTATTCAAACTACTTATAACGCTAGCTGCATGCTCAGATAAACTACTAACAAGTAGCTTACTAGAGTTGTTAATAGACTCACTAATGGTGTCCAATTCTTTTGAAAGTGTATTTTTATCAAAAATAGCTTTTTGCAAAGATGCTGTGGCACTAGCTGAGTCATCAAAAGCGGTTATAATCTTTGAAAACTTTTCTACGTCTTTTTCGCAATCTTTTATTGCAAGCTCTTCATCCCAATCACTTCCCCAAGAGCCTAAAATATCGTTTAAAAGTTCCACGTTTTTTTTCAAAGGCAATAAGTCTTTCTTTTTCTGCTTATAACTACCATTTAATTCAGCCAACTCATTTCTCGTTGATCTTATTTGCTGCTTACCAGATAAAACTATAGGTTCTAATTCTTTGTATTTCTCAAGTAACGAGTTTAACTCTGGTTCTAAATCATTAAGAGATTTTTTAATCTGCGAGTTAATACTGAAATAACGTTTTGCCCCTTGAGCAAGTTTTGATTTGTACTCCTTGACTGCACCATCCGTTTGATTCCAAAGGTGGCGGTTACTTTGTATCTTGTTAAGAAGTTCCTGCCTAATTTTTAATTCATTGAAGTCATGAATTGATTTTTGTAAGTTAACTTTTACTTGGCTTTGCTCTCTGTCTTTTCCCATTTCAATAACTGAAGCAAGCACCTTTGGTAAAGTGTCCTTATTACTTGCTGTTAAATCAAAAGCCAAGTGAATTAATGACTTTAAACACTCTATTGACTGTTTTGTGCCACCATCAATTAGAGGAACCAAACAGTACCTGCGACTAGTTAGTTTATTTACACCGCCAAAAAGATGTTCGCAAAGAGTGTTAGTATCAGATACCAGAATCCCATGCTTCTTTTTAAGTTCAGCTATAAGTTCCGCTTTATGAATATTTTTTGCACATCCCATTCCTACATTTGACTCATTATCAAAATCCCAAAACAAGTTTTTAATTTCAGAAAAGGAAGCTGGTACTAGAATTCGGCCATAACCAAACTCTTCTGATGACCGATATAAAACAAGGCAAAAATGACCTTCAGGATTTTCAGCTTCAGCAATAATAAAAGAGCGATTTGAAGGAAAATAGTGCTCAAAACTTTGTTGTTTAGAATAATAAGTTCCGTCCCTACCTTGAAATCCGAATTTACTTTTACAATTTGAAAAGTTAAATTCGGGAAATAAAAGCAGCTTCACAACATTTAGAGCAGCCGTCTTCCCCTGGTTATTGCCACCAGATAAAACTAAATGTTGATCTATTTTTAAATGAGTAAACGCATGAGAAGAGCTATTAACTAAGCATAAAGATTTAAACCCAAACTGCTCTTCAATTAATGATGTTATATTTCCAAAATCCATTAAAGATATACCTCTTGTTCCATCGTTTTCCGTGTATTAATCATTAAATTTATAACATTACTCAAAATAGGACTCTCCTTTCTAATTTTCTCTAAGGACTTTATTTGAGAACTTTTTAAGTCACTGCCAAAATCTAATAAATCTTGTTCTGCACTTTCAGCAACTATGAATGAAAATTTAGTTTTTTCATGATCTTTCATCATGTTGAAAATCGATTGTGCTGTTCTTAAAACTCCCAATTCGAAATCAAAAAAACAGTATAAATGGTCGTAGTTATTATAAAATTTTGCCAAGTATGTATTAGCAGCCCTATTACCAGCTCCCCACATCACATCCATATGAGTTATATCTATCTTTGCATGCGATTTCAGAAATTTAAGAGTGGAATGAATATCAATGAAGTTCTCTTCATTTTCAATAATTAGTAATGAATTTGATTGTTTGAAAGTTGTAAGAATCTCTCCTTCACTATCTACAATAACAGATGTTGGAGGGGCTGCACCTAGCCGTACATGAAATGTAGTTCCATTGACCTTTACTGAATGACTTCTTCCTGTTTTTGAGGCTTCACTCCTAGTGTTGAAAGGTAATACTGCTGAATATCTGTCGCATAAAGAGGAGAAAGCTGCTTTATCCTTTATCTGAAGTAATACAGTGCTTTTGTCATTTTTATTAATCTCAAATAGATTAAATAAATCACTATCAGTAAGACCAATTAATCGAGCTTTCTTTTTAAAACTTGAGAAGTTAATGGGCTGACCATTTTTTATCTTTTCAAAATATCTATCAATTTTCATACTTCAACTACCTTGTTGAAAAGTGCAGATGTTAGCTCAACGTTTCAAAATCAAAACTACAAACATCCTTGTTAGTAAAATTTTATTTAGTTAACTGAAAGTGGGTTAAGACAAAATCCTTCAGCATTAGCTCTCTTTGTTTTATATAGTTTTTTATACTTTCTACATTTCCCCAATCACAAGGAACATTATCTATTTCATTTTGAGACATGAGTGGGGCTAAGTTAAAGGCTTCGAGTTTATCAGCCGTGTTTTTGTTTCCTTTACTTGAATTTGAAGCAACATAATCGATTACCAAATTTCCAATACTGTGCTTATATGACTCATGAAACTCATCGTCATAC
This sequence comes from Thalassotalea loyana, assembly GCF_030161435.1. GTDB lineage: Bacteria > Pseudomonadota > Gammaproteobacteria > Enterobacterales > Alteromonadaceae > Thalassotalea_G > Thalassotalea_G loyana. Next base: position 129,889 of record NZ_BSSV01000008.1, read on the forward strand.
TCAACATTTTTTGCGCGTTGTGCGGATATGTGTTCAATACTTAGTTTTTCTCTTTCCTGAGTAGAAAAATACTCTTTCAAGGTAAGCAAAGGGAAACCTTTTTCGTAACGTAATTTGTTCTCATATGAAAATAAGATATAACGAACAGAGTTCTTACTTAACCATTCATAATGGTTTTCATAATCAACTGCTTCTAATGCTCTACTATTTATATTCCACCAATTACTTTGAGTAAAATCTTGTACAAGCCCTATTACATCTTCATTTCTTCTTAGTCGTGTATATAGGTAACTTTCACCGTTGCTACGAAGACCTACCAAAGATGCCCTAAACGTAAACTGGTTTATCGCTTGCAATAACCTATCTAAATCATCTTTTTTGTCTTGGTACACTTTCATTAGAACAGGGTAGAAAGGTGCAACTCGCCCTATCATAAATAGATGTGCAAGATTTCGATTTATGTGTTTATCATCTTGAATACAAGAGTAAATTTTAAAGCTACTTTTGAGGCGTGATGCATAAGACCTAATTTCTTTTAATGCATCATCTTTGGCTGCTGGATTATTAACAAGCTTTGTTATTTTTAACTTTATATATTCTTTAGGTTTTTCCTGAAAATCGGCGGGACAGCTTTCAAAAGCAATATTATGATAACGAAGAACGTCACGGTCATTAATCTCGTACTTCTCCACTAAGCGATAAATTTCGGCAAATTCCAATTGAATATTTTTGATAATTTGATCAGGGTGTTGAGCGACTAACCCTGCGTTATACATCAAAAAACTTTTAATTGATTCAAGGTCAGTTAGCTTTCTACCTCGATCATTTAGAAGCTCAAATATTTGAGTTGCCGTATTGATTTGATCAACAACATAAAGCAAAACATCTGCATTAGTCGTTGTTTTATATATTTTTTCCAAAGTAGCAATATCAAGTTTATCCAACTCAGCATTAAAATACTCTTTTGCTTCTAATAAAAGCCTTTGAGAGTTTGTCTTAATATCGATTAAAGATATGTCTTCATCATCTAGAATTACATTGTGTAAAAAGACGTTATCTTCATTCTCTGTTTCTAACCTATAAAATTCATCATCTCTAATATATTTTCTGATAGTCCTATTTGAAACCAGACCCGAAGAGCTAGCTATTAACTTTTTAACCAGTGAATTGATAAAAACAATGAATGTCGTAAGACGTTGCTGCCCATCAACGATATCTACAATGGAAAACTCGCCTCTGCCTCCATTAAGGTGAAATAAAAATGATCCTAGGAAATAACTTCGTTCTTCATGCTGGTTAACAATATCAGATAGAAAGTCTTTTAAATTTTCTTCTACTTCCCATGAGTAAGCTCTTTGATAAACGGGTATATTAAATATTCTGGTGTCACCAAAAATATCTTTTATCGTTGATTTCCCTGTTTGCATTAATTTCTTCCAATCTATTTGAAATGTAAAATAATGTACGACTGTAAGCAAATTACAGTCGTATTGAATACTTTTACGCTATCTGACTATCAAACGAATCGTATGAATCAGCTTTAATAAACTGAGTGTCGTTACCAAGTGCAGCAAAATGAGCTTTACCACACTCGATTTTAGCTTTTTCAGTTGGTCTTAAAGCATCACTAAACATTGAGCCTTTAGTTTCAACAACAAAATACAGCTTTTCAGCACCATCTTTATCAACCAGCACTGCCCAATCTGGATTATATGAGCCTAATGGCGTGTCTATCTTGAACCAGCTTGGTAACTTTGCGTAAACCTTAACTTGAGTATTATTTTCAAGCTCCTGAGCAAATGTTTCTTCAACATCAGAATCATAAATAACATGGTCATATATTGATTTTTCTGCTGGTAACATGTTCTTGCTCAAATACCCCATCAACTCCTGATCTTCGAACAGCTCTTGAGCGTAAAATTCATCATCACCAATTTTTTCATATTTAATGCCATCAACAATAAATAATCTCATTTGATTTTTGATGATCGTTACCGCCTGTTCAATAAACTTTTGAGGGTTCATTTTGAACGCTTCTAAACGTCCACACCTACGCAAAATACTAACTATAGATTTACGAGTCAGGTTTGTTTGTTCTTGCAGGTAAGTAACAATATCTGGCAATTGATAATCTCTTGCTGTGTATGAGTGGTTACTCGTTGCTTCATCCACAACGTTAACACCACTTTGCTCAATCGCTGTTGTAGCTTTGGTATATTTAAATTTAGCCGTACCAACAACCAAGTTACTGCTTATTTCTTTCGCACAAGCTTCTACAAGCTTTTCAGGGTCAAAGTTAACTCGATACCATGTTTTGTACTTAATTCTGTCCCATAGCGGCTTAAAATCTATATCAAAGGCTTGTTTCTTAAACTCAACACGCTTTTTCTCTTCGTGTTTTTTGACATTTAAGCCACCAGCCACTTTTTTCAATACAGCTTTGATCTGTGCGGCTTGATCATCAAAACCTTCAGGTAAGTTTACAGAGTTTTCTTTTAAAGCCGTTTTTAGCTCATCTGTAACTTTGCCTTGCTTATCTAAATAGCCATTGTCATTTAGGTGAGTCCAAAGCTGTTCTGATTTTTCAGCTCCAAGGTAAGACGATTGTTCACCACAAGAAGATAAAACAGGTATGTTGGCAAATTGATGTTTTTCCACCAAGCCAAATTTAATGCCTTCTTCTTTTTCAATTTCATGCTGTAATTCACTAACAAATTTTTCATAAGATTCATTAGCCATTACGGTCAATGTATTCACGTCAAACCCATGAACACGTTCACCATCTTGATTAACACAGATCCTTAAACCACGCCCAATTTCCTGACGTTTCTTCATTACAGAATCTGTTTCATTCAAGGTACAAATTTGAAATACGTTAGGGTTATCCCAACCTTCTTTAAGAGCAGAATGCGAGAAGATAAAACGCAACTTCACTTTAATATCAAGCAAACGCTCTTTATCTTTCATGATCAGGTTATACGCACTTTCGTCTGACGCAGACTTCGCAGCTTCGCCTTTTTTAGACATGGTGGATTCTTTAAAAATCGCATTACCTTTTGCATCTTTTTTCTTATCGATGGCAAAGTAACCATTGTGAACTTGGCTAACCAACTGCTTCAAAGCAAAACCGTCTAATTTCCCCTCCGAATAAATTTCAGGGTATAAACGTTTGTATTTAGGTTTCTTCAGGACGGCATAAAGTTCTTCTTCAAAGATTTTGCCAAACTTGCCTAGCGTTGGATTACCATCTTCGTCATAAGCTCTATAGTTACCAACCTTATCTAAAAAGAACAGGCTTAGTACCTTAATACCTTTCGGAATTAGCTTTAATTCTTTTTCTAAATGCTCTTCAATGGTTTTACGAATTTGCAAACGCTTAAACTCAGTCTCATCAACAGAGCCTATTGCTTGGCCTAGTAATATTTCACCATCTCTACTGGTAAAATCGATATATTCGCTACCTTCCTCGGTATAAATGTCATTGATGATATAACCGTCATAAATGTCTCTACCACCAGACTCTTGTAGAAGATCCTTACCGCAAGTCAGCTTTTTCTTAATGCGCTTAACCTTGCCTCCATCCATTTTATCAAATTCAATTTCCGCCCAACGAGGTGAAGCATTTACTTTAAGTAATTTAATGTACGCTTTGTTATGGCTGTCCTGAACGTCAATTGATGCCACCTCAATTTGTTTAACCAATTTACGGTCGTAGGCATCAATTGAATCTAACTTGTAAAGCATGTTGTATTTATCAACATGTGTTGCTGAATAACGTAAGGTGCAAAGTGGATTTAATGTTTCAATTGCTTCTTTTGACTTAGCCGTTGTATCTACACTTTGCGGCTCGTCAATAATAACAATTGGATTTGTTGATTGAATAAATTCAATCGGCTTCATTCCACTTAATCTATCATCAGCACGGTGAATTAAGTTGGCTTTCGTTTCTTTACTTGGATCGGTGAAGCTCTTACGGAAAGCATCAATATTAATAACCATGATCTGAATATAATCACTGGTCGCAAAGTTACGAACTTGTTCTCGCTTTGACGAATCATAAACAAAGTAATCATATTGCACATTGTCATACTGTGTTCTGAAGTGTTCTTCTGTCATTTGCAATGACTTATAAACACCTTCTTTAATGGCAACTGAAGGCACAACAATAATGAATTTTGTAAAACCGTACTTTTTATTTAGCTCAAAAGCTGAACGTAGATAAACGTAGGTTTTACCTGTCCCCGTTTCCATTTCAATCGTAAAATCTTTTGAAGAGCCTGCAACAGAAGTTTGTTTTAAACCATTGGCTAATTGCACTGATTGTGCATTTTTTTCTAACTCATCATCGAGTAATACAAGTCTGTTACCTATACCGATATCTGACGTTACGTTAGGTGCAAATAAATCGCCCTGTGCCGCAGCAGAAACGGTGAAGTTTGTTTGGCAAACTTCTTGACCTTCAAACACACCAACAACTGCATTGATGGCATCAGCTTGATGTTCTAAATCTGGATTAAATTGAATCTTCATAATAAATACCCGATTAACCCTTAAATGCTTTTAACATCATCAACGCCATACTGCTTCAACAACTGAATAGCATTTACTTTAACTGCATCGTCAGCAAAACCAGAGTCTTTAAATACAACACGAGTTGATTCACTATCTAGTTCTCGTTTTAACTTGCCAATTTCTTCAACAACATCTTGTGAAATTTCGTCATCCAAGCAAACAATTAATGAACCAAATGCAACATCGTATACGGTTTTACCTGCAAGAGTGTGCTCTGCTATAGGGTAAGTTAAATCTAAGCCATATTTTAAAAGAATTTCGCATAGCACATCTTCAGAAGAACGATCTGATTTAATGCTATCAACGCTGTTTTCTAGAATGTCTGATAGGTTATCAAAGCTATGTTCCCACTGAACTATATTAGTTTCGTCAAGCTTATAGGATCTGAATCCAAGGTTGGCGGAGCTATCACTTTTTTGCAACTCTTCAATAGCATACCTTATTCGTTGCTTGGCAATATCTGAAATTGTTTTATAACCATTCTTGGCAGCAACAGTACCTGCACTACACTCTTCTGGTAATTGAACGGCTATAAATCTTCTATTACCGTCATCTTCAATATTCTTACTCAAAACTGCGTGTGCCGTTGTACAAGAACCAGCAAAAAAATCTAATATGATATCGTCCTTGTCTGTTGATAACTCCAAACATTGAAGAATTAGCCCTAACGGTTTTGGTGTATCAAATACTTTTGCGTCAAAAAGCTTTTTAACTTCTAAAGAGCCTGCTTCATTCGAAAATTCAGATCCCATCCAAATAGTTTTAGGTATTACTCGTTTGGCTCCACTTTGCCCTTCTGCGTAATCTTTCTGAAAAACATCAGGCCTTAACTCTTTGCCAACTCCACGGCAAGTTAACTCTGAAACTCTTTCAATCGCAGTGTCTTTACCCCAACGCCAACGACCATCACTGCCATCGGATAGCTTCGGAGTTACTTCAATTTGACAATCTTTAGTTGGTTCTAACGAAACCTGTCCTGATTCAAGGTTGCAATAAAATGGGTAGTACATATTAGGTCGATCTTCTCTCCTAGAACTATCCCCCCTTTTTCTTAAACCTTGAACTCTATATTTTCTACCGTCACCATCGTCTTCTGAGTAATCTTTTGTGTAATCTTCAGGAAGAGGAAGCCCTTTGGAAACGAAATTAGCTTTTTTATATGCAACTAAATAGTTATGTGCTGTCGCAAAATACTTATCATCACTTCTTCCTTTTAAGTTACTTACAATCGGCAGCGTTCCTAAAAAATTATCCTCTCCAAAGACCTCATTACACAAATTAACTAAATTGACTTGTTCTGAATCATCAATAGAAATAAATATGACACCGTCTTCTGTCATTAAATTTCTAGCTAATTTCAAACGAGGGAGCATCATATTCAGCCAGTTAGTGTGGTAACGCCCTGAAGTCTCAGAATTATTTGACTTATCAAAGCCTTTATTATCAATTTGAGAAGTTAACTCTTTATAATTTTTAACATTATCATAAAAGTTATCAGGATATATAAAGTCTTTCCCTGTATTGTATGGGGGGTCAATGTAAATCATTTTTACTTTTCGATGATAAGATTTTTGAAGTAGCTTCAAAACTTCAAGGTTATCACCTTCAATAAACATGTTCTGCGTAGTATCCCAATTCACACTTTCTTCTTTGCAAGGACGCAACGTACCAGTCGATGGTTTTTGAGCAATTTGACGAGCTTTATTTTTACCATGCCATGTAAAGTTGTAACGCTCTTCTTTATCTTCTACATGCTCACCAAGAACAGCCTTCAGCGCATCAAAATCGACTTTACCTTCACGGAATACATCAGGGAATAGCTGTTTAAGATGCTCAATGTTTTGCGCTTCTATATCTAAGCTTTGACCATCTTCAGTTGTGAGTTTTTGTAATTGCTCAGTCATTTGAGTTCCTTTAAATTCTGTATTTTTAATATTCTTTTCTTAGCTTTCAGCATCAGTAACATTTAACTGCTTAATTTGCTGGTAAAGCTGATATAAGTGTTGAGCAGATAAATCTAAAATTGGCTCATACATAAACGAGTTAAGGTGAATGTTTTCTGGTGTCATTAAATTAACTTGATCTAATAACACAATGCTCTCTGACTCTGTATCACCAAAGTCACTAACAAATCGTTCAAATAGTTCTTTGGTTTGAGACGTTTCTATTGCTTGGACAAACACATCATCATTGATCATTCTGATCATGTACCTTTCTGCTTCTAGCCTAATAGCAATGGATAAAATAATTTTGTCTTCGAGTTGAGCAACATCATTTGCTTCGGCAACCATTGCATCACAACACTCAATTAAACTGTGAATAATTAATTTGGTTGCGTTCTGTAAAACAACATCACTTCTATCGTTAAAGACTTTACGATAAATAACCTGAAGGTCTGATATTCGAAAATCGTTAGTATTCGCCTTCAAATGAAGAAGTGAAGTTAAATCATGATATTCATTTTCAAGGCCGCAATATTCAGCCAAATTTCGTGCAAAAGGTATGCAGGCCAAAACACATTTTTGATCTCGACCTAACTGACTTTTCCAGTAGTTCAACACGTCTTTTTGATATTTCTCTCTGATTAATTCAACTTTTTCATCGGTTTTAATCGTAAATAGGCGTTTTTTGCCATAAACCCCTACACGCCCACAAACCGTGCGATGAAAATCGAAATTATGAGTCAAAATAATTATTTTGAAAAAGCTGGTATTAGCGAGAACTTGCAAATATTCAACAATTGAATATTTATTTTTATAATCAAAGGAGTCTGCAATATCATCTATAACAAATAGCGTTGGTGTTCTTTGTTGATTTCTAACTTCTATTTCAAACAATAGATTTAAGATATAAAGTGCTCGTTTCTCTCCCTGACTTAAGACCTCTATAAGAATTGATTTATTAACACTTTTGTTTTCACGACCATCTTTAAAATCAAACGCTATGGTCGGTTGAGCACTTTGCAAAATAACATCTTCTTGATTATCAATTCGTAAAACAAATGGCACGTTAAAACGTTTATTGAATGTATCTACAACTGTTTCCCAAGTGGTTTGCTGCTCTTTTGCCTTCTCTGTAATTTCAGCAATTAATTGTTTGTTGGTTGTATAACTGTCAGTAAAATCATGAAGGATCTCTGGTTGCTGTTGAAGATACGACAACCAAAGCTTTCTTTCGAACTCCTCATAATCTTTTAATTCTGGTAATAATTCTTTGTGGTCTGTAATGAACTCTCTAAATTTTCGAGTTTCTGCATTTGATAGTTTTTTATCAATGGCAGCAAATTGCTTTTGTAATTTTGGATCAGAAATTACTTTGTTTTGCTCTTCTTCTATTAATTCTTGTAATTGAACTTGTGAAGTGATCTCTTTTTTGCCATCAGGAAAATTTATATTAATTGTGTGATCAGCTCCAAAAAAGCCAGTATCGTGAAGGTTTTTGGTTATCGTAGCTGCATTTTGGTGGTTAAACTCTCTCGATAAAACAGGCGACTTGGCAACTAGAGAATCATAAGTTTCAATATAATCTTCAAGCTCTTGGCTTAGATTTCCAGATTTTAATATCTTTAAAACTTTATCATTAAATATGTCACCATATTTTATTTCTGAGAAACTCGAACAATCTTCTTGTGACTGCTGAAGTTCGACTAACAAATCAAAAAGATCTTTATCATTTTTTGCAAAAGCACTACAAAGCAATGACTCTATTGAAACACTTCTAGAGTTTACTCCAGATATTGATTTTAAATGTTTGATTAGTTCTTTTTGTTTTTTGTCGATATCAGCCAAAGCTTCATCATATTGCTTTTTTAGCTCTTCATTTACTAACAGAAGTGATGTTTTTTCTGAGGAATATGATTCATTATAAGGTTTAATAACAAAAACATTATCTGCTGCTATTTCTTCACCATCAATAGTTACTTCTCGAACAGTTTCACGTTCGGTAAAAACAACGTCTCTACTTTTGTTACCCATTTGAATATCTTCAAATGTACGAGCAAATGAGCTTTTCATGAAGCCGTTGGGGGCATAAATGGAATATACGCCCTTGCTATTACCTTTTATTTCTAAATCAAAGGTATATTCTAATTTTTTAATTCCGTAACAGTTTTCTAAATTAACTTTAAGTTTGTTCACTTGTATTCCCTATGATAATTCTGCCGTCAATTGAGCTAAATCTCGCTTTATTTTTTGCGCCTGAATATTTAGTTCAACCTTTCTATTAATTTGATTTTCTTGCTTAAGTTTTTGCCTAATACCAGATAATTTGGCTTCGAGTGAAGCTATAGAATCCAATACGTTTGCTTGTGCTTTAGCCTGTTCAATATCGACAGATTGACTCGCATTAGGCTCGAATGCATTTGTTAACTTTGATTTTTCTAATGAAATAAATTGCTTAACCCATCCCATGTAAAATTCGTAAAAATTAATAAAGGATTGGTTATTAACCGATAACGATTTGAAGAATTGCTCTTCTACGGAATTTTCGGTTATCTGTTCTTCAGTAAATTTTTGAGATTGATAAAACCGTTCAACTTTTAGCTTACTGTGATCGGCTTTACTTAATCGTTTTGTGGCAAGGTTTAAAAATAGGCTTGAGGGCGAACCATCTTCCGTTACATGCTTAAGATGTAACACCAGCATTAAAGGGTAAGGAATTGCTCTTTGAATTAGTTCAGCAATTTTCTTTACTCTTTTTTTAGAGCGAATGGTCACTTCAATTAATGCTATTTCACTGTACTCTAAAACATAGCTTTCAGCTTCAAGAGATTCTTCTTGCGCTTTTATTTCCTGACAGTTTACCTCTTGGCTTTTTACTTCACTAAAATACGGTGAAATATTAACAGTGGAGTTTTTTAAGGTATTTCGCCAAACAATAGACTCTATATCTTCTTGAACTGCTTTTTTATCGGCAGTACTCAATTTGCTATTTTCTATTAGTTGCTTTTTCGCAACTCTTGAACCCAAAAATGATTTTTCTGGTAAGTCTAAATACTCGTAAAATTTAGATAACAGCATAGTTATAACGTCCTTTTATTTTTATAATTCGAAAGTTCCATATTCTTCAGTATCTTTAAACCAAGACCATATAGCTGACAACTTCAAAATCATTAACCGATTGGGAAGACTCTTGAGACAAAACTGTACCACCACGGGCAAACAGGCTCTCCACGCCTTTTTCTTCGCTTTTGCCAGCAATATTAGTAACAGCGATTTCTAACAAAGATTGATAGTGACTGGTAGGCTTATGATTTTTAGTACCAATGGCATCATGGTTTAGTTCAGTGTTATGCAAACCAACAGTTTTAATAACATCTAAAATTTTCTTAGCTTGAGTGAAACTAAAAACGACTTCACCTGCATCAGAAACATAAGCCAAGTAATAAGGTCTTAGTGGATAATTATCATCAACTTGAACGGTGTTATTTATGTCTTTAAGGCAAAAAATCACTCCTGATTTAAGTTTGCTTTCATTAGCAAGAGAACTGTTTATATTGTCCAATGAAATTGCGCTGTAAAGCCCCAATGGACTATTCTCAAACGATGATTCACCTTGCTGTTTTTCATCTTTAAGGTAAGAAGATAAGTCCATCCTAAAGTCATTAAGCGTTAAATCAGTAATTGATACGCCACCAGATATATCTTCTAAATCCATTACTGAATCTTGTAATTGCTTAAGCTGCTTACGTCTGTATTCCAGATCGTTCATTTGCTTCGCATCTTGCTCAATTACGTTTTCTTCACCTGTGGCAGAAATATCAAGCAGTACCATTCTGCCGCTAACACGAGCTTCAAGATTGATATATTCATCTAGTTCCATGTTAGGCCAGAAGTTAACGAGCTGAATAACTTGGTTTCTTGAACCTAAACGATCTACACGACCAAAACGTTGAATAATACGAACAGGATTCCAATGAATATCGTAGTTCACCAGATAATCGCAATCCTGAAGGTTCTGACCTTCAGAAATACAATCTGTAGCAATAAGAATATCAATTTGGTCTGTAGCTTCAGGGGCTACTTTTACTCGTTCTTTTGAAATAGGAGAAAAGTGTGTAAGCAACATGTTTAATTCGTTGCCAGCACCTTGCATAGTTGATTTGTTAGTGCCACTGCCCGTGATTAATGCACTGTGAACCATTAAGTTACCTTGCGCCCACTGATTTATATTTTGATATAAGTATTCAGCCGTATCAGCAAACGCAGTAAAAATTATAATTTTTTTATTTTTAACAATTATATTTTCTTCGGTTTGTTTTTGATTGATTGGATTTTCAATCTTGTTAGCAATGATACTTTTCAAGTCTGCTAACTTTGCATCTTTAACCGCAGTAATTTGTTGTGACTCTTCAACAATACGCTCTAAAAATACTCGGTCGGCTTCCAAGTCTTGTCTGAATCTTATTAGATCAAGATCTTGCAACAACACCTTAACTTTATTACCAATTAAAAATGGTTCATATTCTGGTGATTCCAAAATTAAATCTTCAATGTTTAATTCTTCGAAATCACCAATTTCATGTGCCGTGATTTTCGATAACAATCCGTCAACCTGATTTAAAACCTTTTCAGCCGTCAATCTAAAAGAATGGATAGAGCTTTCCATTCGTTTTAGAAGGTTGATTCTCATTAAATGTATAAGACTGTCTTGACGGTCAACTTGCTTAAAGACACCTTTACCGCCACCAAGATCCATATCATAACGTCTAGCATATTCGCCTTTCTTTTCCATTCTGACGTATTTCAGAGGGGCATATCCTGCCAGAGATAAACGCCTGATGGTTTTGTTTATTTCTTGTAGTGGTGGAAAGCTATTATCTGTATCAATATCAGATTTGATATTCAAAGGCTGTAAACGCTGAGGGAATTTACCTAACGCTGTTGTATCGTAGTATTTTTCAATGTGTTTACGAGAACGGGCAATGGTTAGCGTATCGAGCAATTTGAAGTAGTCAAAATTCATTGAGTCGATAAGTTGTTCAACTTTACGCTCGTCTGCTTCTTGTTTATTCCATTGATTAAATCTAGTTTGAGCAGTTCGCAACGTATGTTCAATATTGTTTATACCTTCATCAACCAAAGCAGAATCTTTGCCTTCGGTTATAAATGCGATTTGATTTTTTAAATCATTCATACGGTTATTAACTGGTGTAGCTGATAGCATTAACACCTTGGTTTTTACACCAGCTTTAATAACTTGCTCTAACAAGCGTTCATATCTACTTGCCGATTTATCATCTGATTTATTTGGTTTGTTACGGAAATTATGTGATTCATCAATGACTACAAGATCATAGTTGCTCCAATTTAGCGTTTCTAAATTGATCTCACCTGAATAACCTTTCGTGCGACTAAGGTCAGTATGATTTAATACATCATAATTAAACCGATCTTGCGCTAATAGGTTGCGCTTATCATTGATAGTGTAGACAGACCAATTATCCCTAAGTTTTTTAGGGCAGATAACCAAAACTCGGTCATTTCTTAATTCGTAATATTTAATAACAGCAAGTGCTTCAAAGGTTTTACCTAGCCCCACACTGTCAGCAATGATGCAGCCATTGTATTTTTCTAGCTTTTCAATTGCTCCTAGCACACCATCTTTTTGAAAATTGTATAATTTGTTCCAAACAATAGTTTCTCTAAAACCTGTTTTAGAACGAATGATCCGTTCATCATCCAGATCTTCAACAAAGTCTTTAAATAAATGGCATAGAGTTAAGAAATAAATATATTTAGGCTCATTGTCCCTAGAAAGCTTATCGACTTCTTTTAACAGCAGCTCTTTAGCTTCTATTAACTGGTGGTTGTTATTCCAAACAGAATCAAACCAGTTGAGCATTTGCTTGGTTTCGTTGACATCAGTTGAGCTGGTGATCATATCTAAGCTTTCAGATTCTGTTAATCCCAAACCAGCACCTGTAAACTGTGCGCCTGTATAGGTTACTGGCTCATTTGAATCTAAATGGATAACGTTTTGTGCTAATGTCCCTTGTTGCTTAACCAGCTTAATATCAGCTTTGTCTTCTAGCCATTTAGCAAAGTCTTTTGCTAATGATTGTTGGTTTAGTTTGTTTCTATATCTGGTTTCAAATTTGGTGCCTGTTAGTTCACCAAAAGGAGAGGTATTTGAGTCTTGTGTAACTGAAAAGCCTTTAAATTGAGAAAATAAAATACGGCATTGCTCCAATGAATTTAACTCTGTTTTTAATTCATCAAACGCATATAAAGAGAATAAACCCGTTAAAATTGAAAGCTTGTTTCCAGCTTTGATATGTTGGTTTAAATCTTCATGTAACTTTTTTGTTTTATTATCAATAATCAATTTATAGCCCTTCCTAGCTATTAGTTTTTCTACTTCTAATGTCCTAAGTCTTTTTCATCGAAGCCTGGTGCAAGTATTAAGTTTTCAGCACCATATAATGTGATCCTATTTTTTAACCACAATTGATACTCACCACCTTGTAACTCCGCATCTTTTGAACAATCAATATTCCAACGTCTTAACAAGTAACCAACTAATGCAGCTCGAACTTTTAGTTCAAGAACACCATTTTCCATACCGTAATCCATCATGATAGCTTGAGGGTATTGAACGTTATTAGGGTGTGGCACTATCGAAAGATCCATCATTCGCACCCATTGATGATCATTTATTTCTTCTTCAAATGATTCAACTTCGTTATCTTTGATAGTTACTTTAGATATGCGAGTAATTACAAAGTCTCTGAATGAACCTGACTTTCTATCAAATCCTCTAACATGCCAACGTAAACCATTATCAACGATTGTATGCGGAACAATTTCTCTCGCCTTTGATCCAGACGATAATGATGTATAAATGATTGAAATAGCTTTACCTTTTAAAATAGCTTGTACTATTTTGGCAACAATAAAAATATCTGGCACATTCAATTGATGTGGCGCATCTACAGGGAAAGCTATCTCTAAAACACCATCAAAACCATCAGATATTTTATTCGTTAATTTCGCGAGTGTTTGTTTTGAATTGTAATTAAACAGAGGAGAAAACGTTTTAGCCTGTAAATAACTTCTATCTTTGGCATCAAAATCAATATTTTCAGGTACTAATTCTCTATATAGAGCAAGATCTCTAGTGGCATTTGCCATACCCATTTCAAACTTTTCAGTTAACTCTTTTCGGTTTATAGAGCCTTTAAATAGCAAACTAAAATCTATAAAAGACAACCTTTGCTTTTGTGCAAAAGTTAACTTATCAACTTCTTTACTGTTTTTATGCCTCTCTGAAATATTACTCATTTCAAATCCAAATCAACACTATAATCATTTTGATTATAGTAATGTAACCTTTTTGGATTTTTAGTCAAGAAAATCTAATTAAAAACAGTAAGGTGTTTTTTTAATTAATGTAAAATAGCAAAAAACGGAGTAGATCTACCCCGTTTAATTGACTGATTCATATGAGCTAGTGCTTTTCCAATGATTCATTTACCGCTACTAAGTGAGCCATCTGCTTCATTAGCTCTATTGCAAATTGACGCTCGGAACTCCCCTCCCAATGAGACATACGTACTTCGTCAAATGTATAATTTGGGTGAGGATGACCAACTGACTCAAAGTAGGAACAAATTTTGATTGCCCTTTCATAGCCTTTATAACCCTTTGCAAACCTTCTAGCTTTTCTAATATGGCGGTTGTAATTTTGTTTAATATTGTTTTTATTACTCATAATCTCCCCCATCAAAATGACTATCTTTACGTTTTAAAATATTTTCTATTAGTAAAATAATTTTGCCAGTAGAGTCTCTTTCACTCTGTAGTATATTCTGGTTAGGATTAACCATGTGAGCTAGATATAAAGCTCTAGCTTGCACTAAAACTGGTTTATCATGCATTGTTAGTAATGAGATTACAGTTTCATGTTTTTGTGAAGAATGTATAAAAGGGTTAGTTAGTACGATTTCGACAGAATTCATTAATTCAAACGCATCAACAATATTAACCAAGCCACGTTGAAAGTTTGTTATTTCTCTATCTTTTCTAAAATGCATATAGATCTCCAAATATTTGTATAAAAGGAGGCCATATGTCACACACATTAAGTGTTGTAACACCTCCTACTCAGGACTAATTTCACTAAGATTTTGCTTTTCATTTTTTTTCCATAATTGGAATTAATATTTAGGCGCTATAAGCACCTATTAGAATCAAATTAAGGCAGGGTTAGTGCCTCTATTTCCCCATAAGTATAACAATAAATTTAAAACAAATCAATAAAATCTTTATAAATCAACATGATACCTCACAAAAATCAAAAAATGTCAATTATCAATGTAACAACGCACTTCTTACTCTCTGTACAGTATTTTTGGCTCTACCCGTTTGTCTTGCGACTTCACGGATACTCAGGTTTAGTTTGAGTAATTCAACTACTTCTGGGTACTCTGCGATGAGTTCCTTCCGTGATTTTGGTCTACGTCCAGCTTCTTTTTTTAGATTTTGTATTTTTGTTAAAATATTCCGTCTCAGTTTAAATGGCTTTAAGTCACCTTGTTTGTCAATTTCTTTAAACTGTCCAATCAATTTCGATTCAATTTCGGTATTAAATAGCTCTTTAAATTTAGCTAAACGAAATCTATTTTGTGCATAATAATTGTGTAATAACGGCTCCACTCGCCCAGCATATTTGGCGTAAGACAAAACCTCAGCTTTTAAGATTTTTACATGCTTATTTAGATCACTTGTTACTTCACTTAATCGTTCTTCGGCTGTGCGGCTAGTCATTCCGATTTTTAGAAAAGTTTCTTCATTTTCGTCAATAACTGCTTTGAATTTAAATAGGTATAGATGTTGAGTTGAAAGTGCTTCAACTTTCTTTGTAATGAGCTTTGTATACTCAGGGTTTAAACGAGATTGTTTATCATAGTGTGCTTGTAGCCAGAATGCTTGAGATCTCAGGAACTCGATAATAGTATGCTGCTTACTCAGTTTGTGCTTGTGATAACATTCATTGATACTCGTTGTAAGCATTGTTTGCTGTAGCCAAATATCTTGAAAATCAATATTAATAAAATCCCTGAGCGCATCACCAATTGCTATTAAGCTATCGGTTGGATAATACTCATCATCAAGTAGGCTTGGGTCTATTCCTTCCAAACTATTTTGGCACTGGCTAAGTTTTTTAGATATCGACTTTTCTACTTTAAGTAACCCCATAGCCTCAAGGTTGGATATCGCATCATACATGCCTGCAAAACTATATATCTTATCTGATGAATAACGTTCTCGCCTACCCATATATTTCTGCTCTTTAGCGTTCAGCATTTCAAATTTATCGATAGTTGGTAAGGTTGCTGCTTTTGCTGCTTCAACTGACTCAAGACAAGTGTCAAACTGATGAGCAAAATGATGGACATTTACTTGACCTTTTCTCGCAAGCAAAGCTCCGCAACAATAAGGACAAATAAGCTCTGTTTGTCCACTTTTAACTGTAGATATGTGTTGCCACTCTCCTTTGTCATTTATTCCAAAATTTAAATACATTGTTTTCTCCAACAAAGTCTCACGACTAATTTCGCAAGACTCTATTAACAAAACCATATCTAAATTAAAATTCAAGTACCAAACCCAAAATAAACCATTGATTATATTATACTATACCGTTCTCTTTCGTTTCTTGATTAGATTATTATTCAGGCTTTCAACTGAAGTTTCAGGGGTAATTGCCGACTGCTCCACCTGTAATTTATGTGAGTTAATATCAAACAACTTATTTGACAAATGTACTGGTAGCAATTGTGTTTTAGTTCGTTCACAAGCATACTCAACATCTGCTTTTGTATAACCAATTTCTTGCTTTAGATAGTTATCAAACTCTAACCAAAAACCTGATGTTCCAACATCACTATTTTGCTCTATGAATAAGTTAAATAGCTCATTTGCTTTGTTTTTAATTAATACTGCACTATAGGATAGTTCTAACGATACTGGTGCGTTTTCAGGCAAGAACTTAAGTGTTCGAATCGCATTGTTAATATCAAAATCATTTTCAACTTTCTGCTTAAACGAGTCATATTGCTGATCAATATATTGGCATGCCTCACTTCCTTTTTTACAAGCGATACTTAAAAAATCTTTATTACCTTTATTATGTTGTGTCTTAAGCCATGAATGAATGTATACAGCACTTTGTTCGTCTAGTACCGAAGGTAAATTAAATTGCTTCATTATTTGAAGGCTTGATGACTCCGCGACAAGTTCTTCAAAGCCATATTGTTTTGAACCCATATTCCCCACTAAATTACGGTTTAAACGACCTTTATGTCCCGTGGCATGCGACAATTCATGAGCGTAAACACCAACGTAAGCGAGTAATGCATTTTCTCCAGTAAATTGGTCTAAATTGACCATAGCAATTTCATCTTTTTCTGGTGCGTAATAGCATTGGGTTGCGTGCTCCGTTAAGGCTATTCCTTGTTCTCTTCGCACTATATCTAAGTAATTTTTAGCAGCTAATATGTTCGGTTCAAAAAGCTTTTGTCGTTCAACGTCAGTTTTACACTTATTGAGTTTACTAAGAAGACTCGTTTCACTAAATCTAGCTATCCACTTTTGGTAGAGATCAACGCTTTGTAGAGAATCTTCAAATTGACTTTGATGGTATAAAGGGAAATGCCTAACAGCTTTTTTAAGCTCATAGTTTTCTTGATCTTTATCTGACAGTGATAAAAATTGCTTTGTAGAAATCCATTTAAGCTTATCGCCATCCTTTCGGCTTTTATCTAAATAACGTTCAACCAGTTTTTTGCCAATCGCTATTGGAAAATCAGGTTTAAGCTCAATGATACCCAGCTCTTTTAAATCAGATTCATTCAAAAAATAAGGTAAATCTAAACCTTTCGTTTCTTGAATCAATGATAGCAGTTGAGCATTTGTAGCTTGATATGGTCGCCCTGTATTAGCATTTCTCGGTATCCCTAGCACTTGCTTCTTTTGCCAAGGAACTTCAAACGCCACTTTTTGACCAGATTTGAACTTCTCAATATATGATTTATAAATATCAAGAACTTGGCTTAAGACAACATTCTGCTTTTTAGTGTTTTTTGATTTTCTATCCGTTTTGCTATTCTTTTGCTCCATAGCTGTTTCTCCAATAATTTCAGCTATGAAGTAAAAAAGTTAATTGATTGCTTTTTTGTTCAAGCCTTACAATTAACTTTCCATATAAAAAATATTTGTCAAATAACTGGGTACGTTTGTCGTAAGACTAAAACGGTAAATCAGAACCATCATATGCATCTTCAAATACGCGATTGCCATAGTGGATATAATTAATTCCTGTATCGTCATTAACAACCATAAATTTTTTATCTTTAAAAACTTGGTTTTCTTTATTTTTAAATTTGTTAACCATCTCAGATTTAAACCATGACACTTTATGTTCTTGTGTTGATACATAGCTAAACTTATTTATCTTTCTCTTACTGCCATCTTTCTTTTTAGTATTTATTTTAAATGACTCTAGAAAACCAGATAAAACTAGTTCTTTATAAGCTTTTCTGATCTCTTTATCAGCAGCAATATCAGACCCATTCAAATTAAGCAATGACTTTAAAAACTCTAAAGAATGTGTATTGAACCTTTTGCTATGACTACTTAGAAAACGCATTAACGCTTGTGCTCGTTGCGTTTTTAAAACACTCATCCAGTCCAAATTAACAAATGAATACCTTTGTTTTCTGAACTCAAGCAAAATAAATTCTGGAATTATCGCTACAATATTTTCTGCGGCTTCTTGTAATTGACTACCATCAGAGAGAAGGTGATAAAACGTGGTTGTCTTTTTCTGCTCATCATGCAAATTGACTTTTACATCAGTTAGTCTATCAATTGAATCATGAAAGCGCTTTGCCGCCTTTTTCTTGTCCTTTTTGATATACGCTTCTGTCATACCAAACAGCTTCGCTACTTCGGCAAAAGGAATATCAACCCGATTAACATATTCTGGCGCTTGCTCGTTGACTAAGAGCCATTTTTTCAAGATATAGACATAAAGCAAATAGTCATTCATATCCAAGTAACGATGCTTAATTGTGTATGTATATTCTCCGAATGAGTATATCTCTGCTTCCCTAGATTTTTTAATAACTTTGTTATCGTAGCAGCTAAATAAATTGGTTCTATTTAATAAATCTGTTACTAGTGTTGTTTCTGCGTCTTGAAACATTCTTACCGTAAATTTTTTCTTCTTTGCCATGCCCTACCTTTTTAGTTAGTACTTATACATATATCTAAAAAATGAGATATTTCAATAGCTAAATTCAACTTATTTTTCTAATCCGAAAAGGTATATCAAAAACCCGAAAAGGTGTACCTAGTAAAAGTTCACTACGTACTTCAAAATCCCGTAGAAAATCGGAGTAAATTCGAAATTAACTTTAGAATTTGAGGAGGGTATAGACTGATTATATTTGGATCACAGTAACTTACACTTTGTTTTCAGTGAATATAAAGTAATGTGTATTAAAAAGCATATCAGTGATGACAATATCTATTTACTGATTGAATAACAGCTAAAAATTACAGCACTGATAGGAAAACGAAGAACAACCTTAGATCTCAGTAAACTATTTCTGTTATTAATTATGTCTCAATCTCACTTTGGTACTGCAATAGTGGCAAGGTTGTTGCTCCGATTGGTTTATTATTTTTTGTTCCTGTAATTATTACTCTTTTCGTTATTTCGATTGTTTTTTGAAGGATTTAGCTTTGAATTTAAATTTTCCAATTCTGAATCTACAACTTGGCTTGGTACAGCATCATTTACAATCAAATCATACAGTGATTTAAGCATTGGATTTTTTTTCTGAATCGGCATTTTAGTTTGAAAATGAACATTACAATTAGCGCCAAATGGATTAGGTTCTAGGTCTAATACTTCACCAGCACCTTTTCTGTTGTTCTGTAATCTTTTATAGGCATGGTTAAAAGTAAAGCCAAGCACCAGCAACAACAGTAATGTTTCTTCGATACGATAATCATCACAAGACTTAATAAAATTATATATTTTTTCTTGCCTCAGTTTTCGTCTGTTATTTCTGTCTTTAAAATACTTCTCTATTTCTGAAATAATTTGATTAATCGACATTTTATCAATGTTAATACGTTCTTTTATTTCAGGGTACGCTTTTAATACACCTATAATTGCATCAATTAGCCAATCATTTTTTATGTACTTAAAAGCATCTAAGTCACCTAATGCTTCAGCTCTGAATTTTTGTTCGATGAGTGTAGCTAGTGTTATATCATTCATTTTTTCTTCCTTGATTTTAGTTTTTCTTTTATATGATTAGAGATTAAATCTTCATCGCTAATCTTTGAGATATCTGTCTTTGATTGAACTTCCTGTTCAACTTTTTCTATCGTATTTTCTGTGCTTTTTTGCATGTTTTCATCTTCTATATCCAGAACAATTTCAGCACTAATGCTTGCTTCAGTTTTTGCCGATTCTTGCTTTAGTATTTTGCTCAACCACTTGTCTAAATATTCACTTAACTCTTTCTTCTTTAGATTAAGCTGTTGCGTAAGTTTTTTGTATTTACTGAATGAGTCTTGCAATTTTTTTTCGAGAAATTGATGCTTTGGTAGGTACTCAGCCATAGTTAATAATTTTGATTTACCACGAGTAAATTTAAGGCGTTTAAAACACTGATGAGCTAAATCTTGTATTGCGACAAAGTTGGAGTTCAGTTCGTTTGTTTTACCAGTAACCTCATTTACCCCTTTCTTGAATAAAGTCCTCAAATAGGATTTTTTGGTATTAAAGTCATAATTGAAAAACATTACATGTGCGTGGATGTTACATTTGAAATTGCCCTTTTTATCGGTAAACCCCTCGTCATAGTGCAAAGCAAAACCACACTCGGTAAATTTAAACTTTTTTGCATAGTTTTTTGAATACGTCTTAAGACACTTAACGATTTCTCGCTTTGCTCTTTCTTTACCCAGTTTTTTTTCCAGCCAAGCAACATGTTCTTCAGATAAAATTACAACATGTTCAAAAAGAGTATTCATGTCATTGCGACATTTTCGCCCTACAATGCTTTTATATCTTTCTAGGTGCTTATAATAAGCGTCAAGGGGGGAGAATGTTCCATCTGGTGAAACTATGACATTATCATGTGAAAATTCATCAATGACATTAACTGAGTTGGTATTACCAGTCCGCATAATGTGCTCAAACTCAGCCAGTGCTGATTTATAGCTTCTATCGGTGATTTTTGTTT
The DNA here is from genome assembly GCF_030161435.1 of Thalassotalea loyana. GTDB lineage: Bacteria > Pseudomonadota > Gammaproteobacteria > Enterobacterales > Alteromonadaceae > Thalassotalea_G > Thalassotalea_G loyana. The sequence goes on from NZ_BSSV01000008.1 coordinate 150,728, forward strand.
TAAACACAGATTTAGTGGAACCATCATCTTGTGATTGTTCAACAACATGTTTTGACTTAACTTGTTTAGTTAACTTATCGTGTTTGTAATACGCAGCTCTGACCGCTACAAAGTTTTTTCTCATTCAGAAATCTATTTGTTCTTATTTCATCTAACCACAGATTTCTTTTTTTACAAGGGTAGTTTTCTATTCGATATTTTAATACCGATTAACTCACTAAAGCCTAAGTCCCTTAGGCGTGAGTTTTCATAAGAATGAAAAAGAAAATCAAATAAATCAAATAAATCAAATAAATCAAATAAATCAAAATTATTTTCGCCCTAGTAAACCCCATAGATATGACTTGCTAAGACATTAATTGGTAACAGTTTTTATGCTAAAACTTATACCACAAAAAAAGCAAAATGTCAAGTAAACCATTGATTTGAAAGGGCTTTATATAGAGAACCCATTGCAATGTATATCTGATTGTGTTAGAATATGTCTCGTTGTCACAATACTGCCAACTGCAAAAAGGTATAAGAATAGTGAATAGTTTCACAAAAAAGTTAATATGTAGGAGGACTAAGATCATTTGATTTTGGCGCACTCCTACGTCCAGAATTTAGGAGAAAAATGATGAAACAAAACGGTCAAGACTTAAGTAAATGCCTGCAACAATCTAATACGATATTAAAATGCTTTGATATAGAGTTTTATTCATATTGGATACAACTCATCAATGTAATATCTCGATCCGCCAAAAACTGTACTAATAAATCGAATGAACCCCTAAATCTTGAAAAGTTGATTATTGGTTTATCTAAACATCCAAACTCATCACTATATGTACAGGATATTTCAGATATATGCTCTTGGAGTGAAGACGACCTTTTACTTTATTTCAATGACTATGAGAGCGTAGCTTGTCTCTATTGGAAAGTGGAATGTTCTATAAATAATGATGCATATTACTTTGACGAATATTTTGTTGCTTGTCCAAGTGGTAAAATATATCAAATTTTAATGGAGGAGGATTTATGAATTTAGTAGAAATTTATGGTCCAACTTTAACATTAAAAGAGCTTTGTTCGGTATTGAAGATAAGCCGCTCTGGATATTATAGCTACCTAAAAAATAAGGAAAGGACCGTTAATCAAAATGAGGAAAAGTGGTTACCAGACCCCATTCCCAATTTTAGCAAAAAATTATTTTATACAAGTGAAGTTGAAACATTTTTACAAATCAGCTCTCACTAAATAACTAACTGGCTTTCCCAAAAGCCAGTTTATCTATTTCTTTGTCTATTATACTCCAATATAGGTTTAAAGCTTCTAGCTGCTGATCTAGGTAATCAGCTTTATTATAGTGTGCTTTAGTACCCCTTAGTTTATGACCAAGAATTTTTTCACATATTGGATCCCATTTTGAATCTAATTCACAAAGTATAGAGTTCAGAGATCGTCTAAAGTCATGAGGAATTATTTTTGAAATTTTTTCAGCGCGAAATAGTTTTGCAGACATTCTTTGGCAAAATCGGTCAATAGCATGAATTGAGAGTGGACTGTTGGCTTTCTCACTTCGAAATACATAACCAGAATTACCATAGATTTTCATATATTCCATTAATAATTTTTTTGCATTATCTGGTATAGGATGTTTCTCTGGTCTCTGAATCTCAATGTCACCTTCAAAAGCTCCTCGCCTAGGAAGTTGTTTTCTACCTTTTGGGGTTGGGATAGTCCAGACCATACTATCAAAATCCAGATGTTCCCACATCATAGTTCTTACAGCAGTATTCCTACCGCCAAATAAAATTATCATTTTCAAACATAACTTAGTTTGTGGTAACGCTTTTGATCTTTCTATCTCCAACCACATCCTAGCAATATCTGATGCTGACGGAGTTCTTTCAGAAGGTAGTGAAGCTTTTCCAACATCATTAACTTTGTAGACAAAAATGTCTGTCCTTGATAGTTTCTCTTTTGTTAATCCCCATTTAGCAATACTTTTAATTAGCTTTAAAACACTACCAGCAACAATAGAGCTGCCTTCTTTTCGGATCCACTCAAAATAATTCATCCACTGAACAGGTCTAATATCATCGAAAGGTATGTTCAAGTAATTTACGACCCATTCTTCTTCTAAGCTCCCTCGACTAGGAGTGTTGAAAATCCATTTGTTAATAGTTGTTCTATAATTTTCAATAGTATTGGGTTTATAGTCTTGTTCATCCAAGGAGTCTAACCACTCCCTCGACAATTGAATTAATGTTGAACTCGACTTTTGAAGGTTCTTATTTTTCAAATCCAACATTACTTGTTTTGGGTCTTTTCCTTGTTCAAGGTGAAGCTTTAATTTTGAAACTTGCTTTCTAGCAGTTTCTATACCGTTTTCCGTTTCATGGTAAGAGCCAAGTGATAGTCGTTGTGGTTTACCTTTGTAACGGTATCTAAATTGCCAAACTATTTTGCCTTTCAAAGATACTCGAATACTTAAAGAATCTCGATCTGAAAGCTCAATAGGTTTATCATATAACTTACCTGTAGCAGGGTTTGTTAGTTGTTTTAAATCTTTGCCATTAAACCTATTTATAGTTGCTTTAGTTAAACCCATTTTTTATGTACACAAAGATAGATAATATGTACACACAGTGTACACATCTAGGTGGAACAATTTCAAACTAAAAAGTACAGATTCGAACCAGCAAAGTAAATTTACCAATATTATAATATAATTATCAGCACGTTAGGATTTTCAATTGAACAAAAAAGAACACTTCCAAACAAACACAGACAATGAAAATCAACCCACAATTTACTGGCACGATTATGAGACTTGGGGGGTATCGCCAAAATACGACAAACCTTCTCAATTTGCCGCCATTAGAACAGATCTTGATCTAAACATTATTGGTGAGCCGGAAGTTTTTTATTGCCAACCGCCTGCCGACTACTTACCTCACCCCGAAGCAGCGTTAGTCACCGGTATTACACCCCAAAAAGCGTTAAAAGAAGGTTTACCTGAAGCAGAGTTTGCCGCTCGAATTCATGCCCTATTTTCGGCGCCTAATACCTGTGTCGCCGGATATAATAATATTCGCTTTGACGATGAAGTTACACGCTACATGCTTTACCGTAACTTCTATGATCCATACGCTCGTGAATGGCAAAATGGTAATAGTCGCTGGGACATCATTGATATGGTCCGTGCATGTTATGCATTACGTCCTGAAGGCATTAATTGGCCGGAAAACGATGATGGTATCGTGAGCTTTAGATTAGAGTTGCTAACGGCGGCCAATGGCATAAGCCATGAAGCTGCGCATGATGCTATGAGTGACGTATATGCCACCATCGCAATGGCCAAACTGATCAAAGAAAAACAACCAAAGCTTTATCATTTTTTATTTAGTTTACGAAACAAAAAAGCCGTGAGTGAGTTACTTGATGTTTACAACATGACGCCTGTTGTTCATACCACGAGTAAAATACCTTCAACTCAAGGCTGCACAAGTTGGTTTGCACCGATTAGCTACCATCCGACGAATAAAAATGCGGTTATTTGTGTCGACTTATCAAAAGACATTTCGCCATTGTTAACGATGGATGCTCAACAGATAGAAGAGCGACTTTATACGTCGTATAAAGATCTCGCTGAAGATGAGTTACCTATTCCAGTGAAACTTGTTCATACCAACAAGTGCCCTGTAGTAGCCCCTGCAAAAACATTACTGCCAGAAAATGCAGAACGTTTGGGCATTGATCGTGAAGCATGTTTAGCAAATTTAGCGACATTGAAAAAGCACCCTGAGTTACGTGAAACATTAGCCGACGTATTTAACACAAAATACGAGAATGATGACACGATAGAGCCAGAGCATGCGTTATATTCTGGTGCGTTTTTTAGTGATAGTGATAAAGCGCAAATGGATGTCTTGCATCAAATAAATGTTGAGCAGCTTGCGACTCACCAATTTGAATTTAACGATCCTCGTTTAGCGCCAATGTTGTTTAAGTATCGAGCGAGAAACTACCCGCACTTACTTAATGAAGATGAAAAGCAACAGTGGCAGTTGTACTGCAAAGATAAAATACAACACGGTGGTAAAGGCTTGTTAAGTGCTGAAGAGTTTATGTTAAAACTCGAAAACCTTGCTTACGAGCACGAAGCTAACGAAGGCAAAATGGCGATATTAAAAGCGCTGTATAACTATATTAGCCAATAGCTTAGTTTTCTATTTAAACCAGAATTGTTCAACTTTCTCAGAATCAGGGAAAGTTGAATTGGTTAACTCAATTATTTTGCGCTCATCAAGCTTTAACAGCCCTAGTGTGTTGCCAAAGTGACGATTAAAAAGCACTTGATAACTGCCATCGGCAAACGCTTTCTTTAAACCCGACTCAACCGTAATTGCCAGTTCCTCGTTTTCTTTATTGACGAAGAAATAATATGCCGAAGGGTATTTAATCAGCAACGTTTTTTCAACGACGAGGTCTTTGTTGCGAGACTGAATCGATTCATTGGTAATTTCGAGTACCGAACGCGGGAAGTAGTCCGCTAAACCCGAAGCGACGGCTTTCGACATGGTTTTAAAAGAAAAGTTACCCTCAATAGGCAAATCATTTTCTCTAAATACATCAAAGTCAGTCCAATCAAAGCGTTGTACCGCGATGAACTCTCTTAGATCTTGGGCTGAAGAAATATCTGAAAATCGTGTTTGGTCGTCATGACGAATGAATGCAACTCGCCAACCTATCAAACCACGGTATAGCGGGAAGCGAATAGCGCGCAGTTCTTGCTCTCGTTCGATCGATGTAGTCGACCAATTAAGATCAATATTGATGCCTTGACTAAGTTCTTTCAGGGCGCGAGCTTGGTTGTAATTTCGTTTGAAATAAACGATGTTTAAGTCATAGCCTTGTTTAGAAAAAACAAGTCTAAGTAAGTCCTCAACAAAGGGGTTGCGAACACGATTGCCATCGAGTGGTCCAGGGATCACGATATCGATTGGTTGAAGAACTACATTGTCGGTTTGCTGGGCTTGTCCATAAGCGATGTTAACACATGCACTGAGCATAAAGGTGCACACAACAAACATCATTCTCATCATTTTTGCTGTCATAAAAGCCTCTACAAGTAATAACAGTATAGAGGCTTTTTATAATGAGATGCTAGCTTTGGCGTTTATTTTTTCTCTGATGCTTTAAAACGTGCAATTAAACTCGACGTATCCCAACGGTTTCCACCCATTGCTTGTACTTCTTGATAATAACCGTCAACCATAGTGGTCATTGGTAATGGGACATCGTGTTTTTTGGCTTGCTCAAACGCAATAGACAAATCTTTGCGCATCCAATCAACGGCAAAACCAAAGTCGTATTCACCGGCAAACATCGTTTTATAACGATTCTCCATTTGCCATGAGCCTGCGGCACCTTTTGAGATAGTTTCTACCAACTTATCTGGGTCTAGACCTACTTTCTCTGCAAAATTAAAACCTTCAGCTAAGCCCTGAACAACACCAGCAATGCAAATTTGGTTGACCATTTTCGCCAATTGTCCTGCTCCTACATCCCCCATCAACTGAGTAAATCGAGCGTAAGCATCCATCACTGGCGCAACCGTTGAAAAGTCGTGTTCACTGCCACCGCACATAACAGTCAGCACACCATTTTCTGCACCCGCTTGGCCTCCACTTACTGGCGCATCAATAAAGCCACAGCCTTTTTCTTTACAAGCATCAGCAAGTTCGATCGCAAGTTCAGCAGACGCTGTTGTATGGTCAACTAAAATAGCACCTTCTTTTAATCCAGCTAAAATACCTTCATCGCCGTATACGACGCTTCTTACGTCATCGTCGTTACCAACACAGCAAAAGACAATATCACAACCTTGAGACGCTTCTTTTGGTGTATGACCGACATTTCCCGAAAATTCAGTTTGCCACTTTAACGCCTTTTCAGTGCTTCGGTTATAGACAGAGGTTTGAAATCCTGCGCTGACCAAATGGCCTGCCATTGGGTATCCCATCACGCCCAAACCAATAAATGCTACCTTCATTTACTACTCCTTATTCGTTTCATCTAGTGTAACGAAAACAAAGTATTTACTCAGCAAGAAAATTAAGTTGTGCACAACTTAATTTTGCACTACTATAGTTTCATTAACTATTGAGGAGAATAACATGAGTAACTTTTATCAATTTGAAGCAACAGACTTTAAAGGCGATAACATTTCAATGTCTTCATATGAAGGCAAAGTCGTTTTAGTCGTAAACACAGCAAGTGCTTGTGGTTTTACACCTCAGTACGAAGGTTTGCAGAAACTATACGGTCAATATCAAGAGCAAGGTCTTGAAGTGCTAGCATTCCCATGTAACCAATTTGGTAAGCAAGAAAAAGGTTCTGACGATGAAATTAAGTCGTTTTGTGATCTTAACTTCAATATTTCTTTTCCGTTATTTTCAAAAATTGAAGTCAATGGCGACAATGCTCACCCGATATACCAGCACTTAAAACAGGAAGCACCGGGCATTTTAGGCACTAAAAAGATCAAGTGGAATTTCACTAAGTTCCTGATTGGCAAAAACGGCCAAGTTATCAAGCGTTATGCGCCAACAACAAAACCTCAAGATATCGAAGCTGACATCAAAGCGGAATTGGCCAAGTAATAATTATGGTTGAACAACTCGCGTTAGAGAACCAACTTTGTTTTCGACTTTATCGCTTGAATAAGCGGATGAATAAAATGTATGCGCCATTACTAAAAGCGTTAGGGTTAACCTACCCTCAATATTTAGTGATGCTAGCGTTATGGCAAATGTCGCCAAAAACAATATCGGTTAAGGCGCTGGGGCAAAAGCTTGAGCTCGACTCAGGAACATTATCGCCATTATTGAAACGAATGGAAGCTAATGGACTTGTGCAAAGAAATAGAAGCCAAGATGACGAGCGTAGTGTATTTGTTGCGCTGACGGAATCAGGTGCGGCATTACAAGAAAAGGCCGTTGATATTCCAATGACGCTTTTTAGCCAAACAGGTCTTGGCGAAGATGAATTTCATCAACTGACTCAACTGCTAGATAAGTTGATTGATTCTACCAACCCCTAACGATTTCATAAAACAAACAAAAAAGGAGCAACTGATGCTCCTTTTTTTATTTCCAATAAACTAGGCGTTTAACTCTTCAATCGCTCGTGTTATCGCGAGCTTTCTTGATTCCACCATGTTTTGTTCACCGACCAAATCGGTTAACCCCATACGCTGGAATGTTTGACGTGTGTCACTTGATGGACACGCAACAAAAACTGTTTTCCCGGCTTCAATCGCATCTTTAACGGCATTTTCAATCGCTAAAGAAACCGTTGCATCAATCAGTGGTACATCAGATAAGTCAAAAAGCACAGATTCGAACGCATGAATATTCTCATGCTCTCTTGCGATTGCACGAGAAACACCAAAAATCATCGGCCCACTGAAATACATCATCATTACCTTGCCCTTGATCGGCGCAAACATTTTTCGTTCTTCACGAGATAAGCGGAAGTTATCGTCCGTATCACTGATCGAATGAATGTTTTTCGCTTGAAGGCGGCTTAACTTTTCTATAGTTAAGATATTAGCGATAAATACCCCTATACCCACCGCAACAATCAAGTCGACAAGTACCGTTAACAACATTACACCATACATGATGACTGTCGCTGATGTTGATACTCGATGTGCGCGCTTTAAGAAACTCCAATCAAGGATGTTCAAGCCCACTTTTATCGCAATAGCCGCAAGCACCGCCAGCGGTATATAAGCAGTTAAACCAGCAGCAAAAACAACTAATACTACAAGAACCAATGCACGGGTTACCCCTGATAACGCGGTTTTTGCGCCAGATTGAATATTAACAACCGTACCCATGGTTGCGCCTGCACCTGGCAAGCCACCACAAACACCAGATACCATGTTACCGATACCCTGGCCAATAAGTTCTTTGCGCGAGTTGTGCTCTTTACGGGTTAAGCTATCTGCGATTACAGCTGTTAAGAGCGCGTCGATACAACCTAACGTACCTAATACGATGCCATCAACCACCATCTGCGTCCATTGCTCGGCCGAAAAGGTAGGCATAATAAGGCTTGGTAGCCCTAATGACACTTCACCAATAGAACGAATGCCAACATCGCTAAACAAGGTAACCGCTATGACAGAACCAACAATTAAAGCAATTAATTGAGGCGGAATACGTGAGGCCCATTTTTGTGGAAACTTGAACAAAATAACGAGCGTTAATACGCCAAGTGCTAGCTCATACCAGTTGGCATTAACAATAACATCAGGTAATGCCATTAAGTTACCTAACACTCCCCCACCCGGGTTTTCATGGCCTAACATTGGTGGAAGTTGCAAGATTATCAGAATCAAACCAATGCCCGACATGAAGCCGGATATTACGCTATAGGGCATTAATGTGATGTACTTACCCAAATTGAGTAAGCCTAAGACAATTTGGAAAACACCTGCAATCATGACAACGGTGAAGGCCATGGCTAAGCCGTTTTCAGGATTACTTGCAATCATCGTAGTGATGACGGCAGCCATCACAACCGTCATCGGACCGGTCGGCTCTGAAATTAGGGTTGGCGTGCCACCAAACAATGAGGCAAACAATCCAATCAATATCGCCCCGTAAAGACCGGCTTCTGCACCTGCGCCAGAGGCGACACCAAACGCTAAAGCTAGGGGTAATGAGACAATAGCTGCGGTAACACCGCCAAAAATATCGCCACGTGTGTTTGATAGGTTAATTTCGTTAAACCAATTGGGTTTCACCATTTATACTCTGCCAATTATCCGAAAGTCTTATTGATTTTATTTGTGGTGTATCCTAATGACCTAGAACAAGGTTGCCAAGTGCTAAATGCTGAAAATCAGCGTTTTTAGAACAGGATAGACCACTTGAGCAAGCTAGCCTATTTGCGGTTAGCCATCAGATACAAAAATGGAGAGTCAAAGTGAACTCTCCATTTCATTACTAATATTAACGAGGTTTATTTAGCCTTAGCTTTGGTTTTGGCCTTCGCTTTAGGTTTGGCTTTTTTCTTCGCCTCTTCGACCCACTTATCGTCAATATATTTAGCGGTCCAGCCCGTTGCCTTGCCATCGAGCTCAGTCATAACATACTGCTCTTTAGTTTTACGGCTATAGCGAACAATCGCTTCATTACCGTCAGGATCTTTAGCCGGAGCATCTGCTAAGTAGTAAAATTTTGGTGAAATTCTATCTCTAAAACGCGCTAGTTCTGACACTTTAGGTGCACGTGTTTCTCGCGATTTAGGGAAAGTATTTGCTGCTAAGAAAATACCCGCCGCACCGTCACGTAAAACGAAATGAGCGTCAGACTTCTCACATGGTAGTTCTGGTAATTGAACCGGATCTTCCTTCGGTGGCGCGGCTTCACCATTAGCTAATAACTTACGCGTATTTTTACACTCACTATTAGTACAGCCAAAGTACTTACCAAAGCGACCTGATTTAAGCTCCATGTCTGAGCCACATTTATCACATTCGATAATAGGTCCATCGTAGCCTTTAATCTTGAACTCGCCAGTCTCTAGCTCAAAACCGTCACATTGCGGGTTGTTACCACAAACATGTAGCTTGCGCTTTTCATCGATTAGGTAGCTGTCCATTGCCGTGGAACACTTAGGGCAACGATGCATTGCTCGTAATGCTTCAGTCTCTTGGTCCTCAGCAAGAACGCTGACCGCCTCTTCACCAGGGGTTAAGTTCATTGTCGTTGTACAACGTTCTTTTGGTGATAAAGAGTAACCAGAACAACCTAAGAATACGCCAGTAGAAGCCGTTCGAATCCCCATCTTTCTGCCACACGTAGGACAGTCGATGTCAGTCAATACAACTTCGTTGCTTGGCATACCGCCATCTTCAACAGGTTTATCAGCTTTTTCTAATAACCCTGTGAAGTTTTTATAAAATTCGTTTAATACCGCTTTCCAATCACTATTACCGCCAGCAATCTCATCAAGCTCGCTTTCCATATTTGCGGTAAAGTCATAGCTCATTAAGTTTTCAAAGCTTGCAGATAAGCTATCGGTAACGATTTCACCCATTTTTTCTGCGTAGAAACGTTTGTTCTCTAAACGCACGTAGCCTCTATCTTGAATTGTCGAGATGATAGATGCGTAAGTCGATGGGCGACCAATAGAGCGCTTTTCTAACTCTTTAACTAATGATGCTTCACCAAAACGCGCTGGTGGCTTAGTAAAGTGTTGTGCTGGGTCTAACTCAACCAGCGATAAACTGTCACCGACATTTAGATCCGGTAAGTGTGTATCTTTATCTGATTTTGAAAGCTGAGGATGAACGCGCGTCCAACCGTCAAACTTCATCACACGGCCTTTGGCTTTAAGTTCAAAATCACCCGCGCTAACGGTTAACGTTGATACGTCGTATCGCGCAGCAGTCATTTGACACGCGACAAATTGACGCCAGATAAGCTCATAAAGACGCTTACAATCAGCATCCATATCAGTTAGCAATGCTGCTTCCAATTTCACATTTGATGGACGAATCGCTTCGTGGGCCTCTTGTGCATTTGATTTAGCACCATACACCTTAGCCTTCTCAGGAAGATAGTCTTCACCAAAGTTCTCACCAATATACGTGCGACACATTTCTACTGCGTCTTTACTCAAGTTGGTTGAGTCGGTACGCATATAGGTGATGTGTCCTGCTTCGTAAAGGCGTTGAGCCAAGCTCATTGTTCGCTTAACGCCATAACCTAAGCGAGTGCTCGCAGCTTGTTGCAGCGTTGACGTAATAAACGGTGCTGAAGGAGAGCTTTTAGAGGGCTTATCTTCACGTTTACTGACTTGATATGACGCATTTTCAAGTGCTTTTACTGCACTCATTGTTTGCGCTTCATTCGTCGGCTTAAATGCCTTGCCTGATTCATGCGTTACCGCAAGTTTTAACGCCGTTTTATCACTCGTTAACGTTTGCGCATGAATGTCCCAGAACTCTTCTGGGATAAACGCTTTAATTTCACGCTCTTTTTCAACAACCAGTTTTACCGCTACTGATTGTACACGGCCTGCAGATAAACCACGTGCGAGTTTCTTCCACAATAATGGACTCACCATAAAGCCAACAACACGGTCTAAAAAGCGTCGCGCTTGTTGGGCATTAACGCCTGGCATGCTTAATTCACTTGGTTCTGAGAATGCTTGCTCTATTGCGTTTTGAGTAATCTCATTAAATACAACGCGTTTGTACTTGTCATCATCCGCGCCAATAATCTCTTTTAAGTGCCACGCGATCGCTTCTCCCTCGCGGTCCAAATCGGTTGCGAGATAGATAGTGTCAGCATTATCGGCAAGTTTCTTTAATTCAGTGACAACTTTTTCTTTACCAGGAAGTATTTGATAATCGGCCTTCCAGTCTTTTTCTGGGTTAATTCCCATGCGATTAAAAAGAGCTTGTTTGTCACGCTTAGCTTTATATTTAGCTTTCGCTTCCGGTGACATTTTTCTAACTTCTGCAGGCGATTTTGTTGCAACTTTTTTACCCGAGCTTCCTGTAGGAAGGTCGCGGACATGACCAACACTCGACTTAACGACAAAGTTTTTGCCTAAGTATTTGTTAATCGTTTTAGCTTTAGCTGGTGACTCGACTATGACCAGTGATTTTGCCATATGTTTACTAATTCCTAAATAAAGGGGGCATGCCCCTAACCTTCATATATCGCATTATGTTCGATGGGCTTAGCGATGATGAATAAAAACACTTATAACAAGCTTTTTAAAATAACTATTAGATATATCTATTATTATCAAGGCTGACAAGTAATAATTTTTTTATACTAGCCAAATATTTCTAATTCGATATAATGACGCCCAAATTTTTGGCGCCACATCATAATAAACTTTGCTATAAAAGGTAACCGCTTTTTTTATTTATACTAAGCAAAGCCTATAAATAGCTCATAATAAAAACAACATTCAGAAAGATGTGGTCACTTTCACTTCAAACAAGTAGTTCGAGAATATTATGGCAGACTCAAAAACAGCATTTTTTGAAAACATAAAGCAAACGCTTTGTCCGCCGGGCAATGGCGTATTTACCGTAAACACAGCAAAAGAGCGCAAAGAAGCGCTTCATTACAGCTTATTTGGCCAAACACAGGACATTGATAGCCTATGGCACCAGTCGTTTGAAAAGTTGCCTACAGCATGTAATGCGGTGGTATTAGGTGTAGCTTCAGATTGTGGTGGCGGTATTTTACGTGGTGCAAACTGGGGGCCTTTATTCTTGCGCTCAACGTTGTTAGAGCAACACCCTAACCTATCAAGCTTTGATTTAGGTGATGTGCGCGTTATTCCACACTTGTTACATGACAAATATTTAAATGAATCTACATTGAGTAATTGTCGTAAAGCCTTGTATCAAAACCCAGAGAGTTCATTACCAGTAAGTCCTTTGAGTATTACTGAAGAGACATTGCATGAGTTTTACCGTGAATTTCCTGAAAAAGGCATCTTTGGTATTGGTGGCGACCATTCAATTAGCTATGCACTGACTAAACCATATTTAATGGCGAAAAAAGCACAAGGCAAACGTGTCGCTATTATCCACTTCGACGCGCACACCGATTTATTGCACGAACGATTAGGTATCGATTTATGCTTTGGCTCATGGTGTACACATATTCTTGATGATTTACATGAACCACACCATTTAATTCAAGTGGGCATTCGCTCGAGTGGCAAACCTAAGTCTCATTGGGAAGATACGTTTGGCGTTAAGCAACATTGGGCTCACGAAGTGAGAGAGCAAGGTGTTGATGCAATTATTGAAAAAATCAAAGCACAGCTAGCTCCAGAAGCAATCGACGAGCTTTATGTTAGTTTCGATATAGATGCAATTGACCAAGAGTTTGCATCAGCAACAGGGACACCTGAGCCAGATGGTTTATATCCTGACGAAGCAGAAAAAATCATCACTGAATTAGGCAAGCTGTACCCAATTACAGGTGCTGACATGATGGAATTAGCACCATTTACTGACAGCACAGGTCGCGGCCAAGAAGCTGTTGCTAAAACCTTCAAAGTTGCTGGTGACCTATCTGCATTAATGATTAATGAAATGAACAAATAACCCCGCTCATTTTGATTAGACATAAAAAAAAGCCCTTATCACTAAGGGCTTTTTTATTGGCTTAATTTAACCTATAAAATCACAATACTAATAGCGTTGTATGTTGTCACTGTACCATTCGGTGTTTCAACTTCAATTAACAATGTGCCTGACTTAGGCTCAGTCTCACCTTTAATTGATACACCAAATGAACGACCACCATTGTGATTGTCATTTGGCCAAGTGAAGGCTGATGTACCTTGAACAGAACCCACTGTCGCATTAAAACGAACCTCTGTGCCCGCTGGCATTGGTTGGTTGTGAAGGTCAGCAATAATTACACTTGCAGAGCCAACGTTTTCACCAGCAATATAAACCGTACTATCGTCTGGATCATAGTTTGGATTTGGTACGTCTGGTGTACCTGGATCATTATCATCATCAATTTCTGTCGCTACCGCATCTGTTGTTGATGTTGTTACAAAAAACGCATCAGAACCAGACATAATAATAGTAATTTGGCGTCTTACATTAATTGATTTTTGGTCACTACAACCATCGTGTGCAGGAATTGAACATAGTACACCGTTGTACTTACTGTCATTTTGCGTAAACGCTTGAGAGTTATCAAAATCAACAAAGGTTTCTATTTCACCACCAGTTTCTCCACCCGCTTCTTGAGGGTTGTATAGGCCGTCTTCGTTATGATCAACAAACGCTTCTTTTAAGTCATAAGCTTGACCACTCACGTTAGTCCCTAAGAACGCTGTAACCTCTGAAGCGTCAAAACGTCCGTTACCATTTAAATCAGGGAATGACTCTTCACCAATTGCCGTTGCCAAGATAGTTGCGCGGCCACCATATTTTTGGCCCATGGTGTTAAATTCTTCTGGAACACGACCTTCGGCAGCAAGCTCTTTACCTTCTGGACGAGGGAACTGACTAAACCAATTTACACTACACGTGCCGTTTACCGTTGTACATGCAGACTCAATAGAACCACCTTCAGTCGTAAATGACACAGCAGTACCGTCAGGCACAGGGTTGTTAAACGCATCAGCTAAGCGAGCAGTTACCACAACTTGAGTACCGTCACGGCTCCAACCTTCAGCATTTAACAGGTCGGCAGATAAACTGAAACTATCTTGATCAGGAATACCTGTCGAAACAACAAGTAAGCTAGATTGTGACGTAATAACAGGATCGCTTCCGACAATAGTCGCTTGCACACGAACAGTGGTTGCAACCGTACCTGAATTAACAACGGTTTGTACTAAACCTTGTGCATTTGTCGTTGCCGACATTGGGCTAATTGACACGTTACCAACATCAGTATTTAAACTGAAGTCAACCTGCTGACCATTTACTGGGTCGCCGTTGGTATCTAACACTTTAAAAACAACCGTTGAGCTTTCAGAGCCGCCTAATGCACCTGTACCTAACAAAGAGATATTCTCAGGCGATGCCGATTCAAATTCTATACTACCAACATCAGCCGGTAATACATTGACGACAGCATTTGCGGATAAGTTAATACCACCTGCATTTGCTGTGACATTGATTGTATCATCACCCACACAACCTTGAGCTAGGTAAGTTGTTGATGCTGTACCACTCGAGGTATTGATTGGTGAGCTAATCATTGCTGTTGGCGTCGCCAAATTAGAACAGCCAGAAGAGAAATTAACATCAATCGCTTCAGTAAACGGGTTACCTTCTTCATCAACAATGTTAACTGTAACAACCGCTGTACCGCCTGCCGACAAACTGCCAGTTAAATCAAGTTCAGCAACACCTTCTTGGAATGGAGAGCCGCTGCCCATCAATACGTTAGTTGCACCAATAACAAAAATTTCTTGCCCGCTTTCACCTGACTCGATACTCGCCGTAATCGTGCCTGCACCCAAGCTATTACCTGCAAATAAATCAACCGTTGCTTGATTATTCTCGTCAGTAATTGCTGTCGGGATAGGTAAGTCACCAATACTAGCGGCAAACGTGACGATAAGCGGTGCTGAAATACCATTGACGGTTGCAATAGCTCTTGCTGGTTTTGACGCCGTGATTGAATCTGTCGGGTTACCCGATGCATCAACAAGCTCAACAGAGATATTAATATCACCAACAACGCCTATATCATCACCTTGTGTCGAAAAGGTGAAACTCGCGTTTTCGCCAGAGTCTAAGGTTGCGGTCACTGTACCTGCGCCACGAACTGAGCCAGCGGTTAATACAATATCAGCAATACCGTCAGCATTTGTACGGGCAGTACCAGAAGATGGAGATAGCGCACCTAACGTTGTTGTAAACGTAACAAGCTCGCCTTCTTTAGGTTGAGAATTCTCTAGCACTAACGCGCTAATCGTAATGGGTGCTTGACCTGTGACGTTGGTATCAGTGCTTGTTAGAGAAACTGTAATAGTGCTACCACTACCACCATCATCACCACCTCCGTTACCATCCCTTGACAGACCATCACCACCGCCGCCACAACCGACGACCGTTACAAGCATAAGTAATAAACTTAAGCGACGAAGTAGCTCCATATACTGGCTCTCCCTAGTATTATTATAATAAGCAACAATATCTTAACCGAATAATAAGCAAAACGTCACGACAAAATTAGCTTTGATGGATTTCTTTGGTTTTTTATCGATTAAATAATTGCTACTCTAATAAAGAATACACCTAATTACTTCATATTATGACTAAAAATAACACTAATAATTTAACATCACGAATTGTCATTGGTATGACATTAGGCATTTTGGTGGGCTTTATGCTCAAACTCCTGATGCCTGAAGGCTCTGACTTCGTCGTTCCTCTATACTTTTTTGATTTTTCTTTCCGTTCATTTTTTGTTGACGGCATTTTTGAAATCGGCGGACAAATATTTATCGCTAGTTTAAAAATGTTAGTAGTTCCGCTCGTTTTCGTTTCTCTTGTTTGTGGCACATGCTCACTAAACGATACGGCAAAACTAGGTCGCATTGGTGGTAAAGCAATCGGTTTATACCTGATTACTACGGCACTTGCGATTACGTTAGCAATGAGCATGGCATTACTTATTTCGCCGGGTGAAGGCGTTAATATGACAACTGAGACTAACTTCGCAAGTAAAGAGGCTCCATCGCTAGCGCAAGTTATTATTCAAATGTTCCCAAGCAACCCATTCACCGCATTTGCTCAAGGCAACATGCTTCAAGTGATTGTGTTTGCCCTTCTATTTGGTATCGCGACAGCACTTTCTGGCAAAGCAGGTGAACGCATTGCAAGTCTATTTGTTGACTTGAATGAAGTGATTATGCGCCTTGTTACTATTTTAATGAACTTAGCGCCATACGGTGTTTTCTGTTTATTAGCGAAGCTATTTACAGATATTTCACTGGCAACCATCAGCAATTTAATTGTCTACTTCATGGTTGTGTTGGGTGTTCTGTTAATTCACGCGTTAGTAACCTACCCTGTTCTACTTAAGTTATTAACGGGCTTAAACCCGATTAGTTTCTTAAGAAAAATGCGTAGTACAGCAATTTTCGCGTTCTCGACGGCAAGCTCTAACGCTACCATTCCAATTACGTTAGAAACGAATACGAAGAAACTAGGTGCTGATAACTCAATTGCATCATTTACCGTTCCATTGGGCGCAACAATCAATATGGATGGTACTGCAATCATGCAAGGTGTTGCGACGGTATTTATTGCCCAAGTATTTAACGTTGACCTGACAATATCTGACTTTTTAATGGTTATTTTAACGGCTACGCTTGCTTCGATCGGCACCGCTGGTGTTCCTGGTGTAGGTTTGATCATGCTAGCGATGGTACTTAACCAAGTTGGCCTTCCTGTTGAGGGTATTGCGTTAATTATTGGTGTTGACCGCTTGTTAGACATGACACGCACAGCCGTTAACGTCACCGGTGATTCAATGGTTACTATGGTTGTTGCCAAGACAGAAGGTCAGTTGAATGAAGAAATGTTCAACGACAAAAATGCTGGCCAGAATATTGAGGAAATCGACTTTCACAAGATGCGAGAAGACTCTTGAGATAAATGATGAATACTAAAAAGGCACTCAATTGAGTGCCTTTTTTACGTTCTGAGCATCATGAATTTATGTTTTATTGACTAATAATATAAAGCTTTTCTTTCAAATAGCTAACGTCAAATACGCGTCGTGCAAATTGCTTGTTCTCAATATCTCGTGAAGCAATAAGCTCAACAGACAACCCGTCAAAGTATTCCGCTATATCTTGTTCAAAAATAGGAAATGGCGGACCAGAAAGCTCTTCAGGAGGAAATTCTAAGCTAATTAACGCCAACTTTACTCCATCTTTAATTAAGCCTCGAATATAGCTAACGTATTTTGCTTGCAGCGCTTGCGGTAAGGCAATTAACGCAGCTCTATCGTAGATCCATTGAAAATCACCAATCGTTTCTTTATCAAGATCAAATATATCACCTTGGTACAGTACGACCTCATCTTTCGAATAACGTACGAAAGGCGTTTCGTCATGTTGCTCATAGGTTATTCCGTGATCTTGAAAGAAATCTCTACACGCGATTTCACTCAGCTCACAACCGACAACTTTCATGTGTTCAGCCCAAAAAAACATATCTAAGGACTTACCACAAAGAGGAACAAACACTTTAGTATCCTGTGAGGATAACAAAGGGGAAATATATTGTGTTAAAAAAGGATGTACCTGATCTTGATGAAAACCAATTGAATCCTTTTGCCAACAGTTATGCCAGAAACTCGCTTCCACCGTATTACCCTTTATGAAGCTGATTTTTCTGCCACAATTTACTCCAAATAGCATCAAACGACAGACTTGCCGCTTTGGAGAACTTTTCCGCGATTCCTTTTTTCACTTCATATTTAATAGCAACAATTTGCTTGTTTTTACTTGCTGACAATAAGTAATCATCACTCGTTTGAATTTCATCAACCAAACCAAGCTCTTTTGCTTTTAAACCAAACCAGTGCTCACCGGTAGCGACTTTATCAATATCTAAACTCGGGCGATGCTCACGTACGAAGTCTTTAAATAACACATGGGTTTCTTCAAGCTCTTCAATAAACTTCGCTCGACCAGCGTCAGTATTTTCACCAAACATGGTTAATGTGCGTTTAAACTCACCTGCGGTAAGTTGTTCATAATCAATGTCGTTTTTCTTCAATAATTTATTAAAGTTAGGTATCTGCGCAATAACGCCGATTGAACCGACAATGGCAAAAGGTGCCGACAAAATCTTATTAGCAACACATGCCATCATATAACCACCACTGGCAGCGACTTTATCAACGGCCACAGTTAATGGGATGTCTTTTTGTCGAATACGGTCAAGTTGTGATGCCGCAAGACCATAACCGTGGACCATGCCGCCGCCACTTTCTAGGCGAACAAACACTTCGTCATCAGGCGTAGCTACTGTTAACAGCGCCGTCACTTCTTCACGTAAACCTGAAACTTCTTTTGCGTCGATACTGCCATTAAAATCCAATACAAATAATCGAGATTTTTTCTCATATTCAGATTTTTGCTTCTTCTTCTCTTTTTCAGCCTTTTTATCCTGCTTAGCTTTCTCTTTTAACTCTTCTTTCGTCAGTAGGTGGTGAATAACATCTTCTTCTACTTCTTCGAAGTGCTCGCTTAAGTCAGTAATTTCTAACTCACCTTTTTTAGTTTTTTGTTTCACTGCAGTCGCTGTGATAGTCACAACAATAGCAATAAAGGCAACAACAAAGGTTATCGTTTTGGCTAAAAACAAGCCATATTCATATAAAAATTCCAATGAATGCTCCGGTTATCGTTAGGTTTTCATTAGTTGATATTGGTTCTCATTGTACACATTTCAAGTATTTAGACGATAAAAAAAGCCCTCTATAAAGAGGGCTTTTTGACTTATCTATTTGTAACGTTTACTTTGGATTATTGAATCACGTCAGTATTCGTTACTTGTAACATCGCGCCTAACGTTGCAAAGAACGTTGATACTTGTGTTTGCATTTCAGAGGTAGCTGCTGGGCTTGCTGCTGGGCTCAATACTGATGAGTGTGAACCCTCAGTAAAGCGAACCGCAGTTGAACCAATAACACCCTGACCACCGATTGGTAATGCAGTGATATTGTCACCTGCATTTGATAAGCCAAGTAATGCAATTAAGCCTTCTGTACCACCAATTGGCGTTGTAGAAACACGGTTAGGAATAACTTGGTCTGATAAGTTGTCCATACCGTCACCCACAACTTCAATTAAATGAATCGGTGTTTGCGTCGCCGCTAAGATACCAGCATAGTTTGCAGGGTCACCAGCATCAGTCACAGTTTGTGCTGCGAAGGTGAACTGAGCAAAGCCAGCGTTCAATTCAGCTTGCTGTGCAGGTGTTAACGCGCTGTAGAACTGCGTGTAAATACCGACTAATTCAGCTTCAGAAGGACCCGTTGGGTATGTTGCAGCAACTAATGCCGCAAAATCTTCTGATAAGTTCAACGTTAAGCTTGCTTTGATTAATCCGCTAAATGACGGTGATTCTAATAAGAAGTTTGCTACCGCTGCACCAGGCATTGCTAGTGAAGAAGCATTAATCGCAAATAACGGGTCGATTTGAGGATCTAACGGCGAATTTGCAAGTGCCGTAAAGTTTGTACCTGTAATCGCACCTAATGAGTGACCAAGGTAAGACACGTTAGAGCCATCAATTAAGCCTGGTAACGTGTTAAGACCTAAACGTAAACCAAGTGTATCAACAACTGATTGACGTAAGTTATCACGTGTTGTTAATAGGCTTGCCAAGTTCATGTAGTGTGTTGCAGACACAGTAGTGGCATTGATTTCATCGCCTGGAACTAATGGGTTTACATCAAAACCACGACTACCACCTAATGCTGGGTCACCGTGAAGAGGATGGTTAATTGCAACCGTCGCAATACCTTGGATAGATAATGCGCCCGTAATCGCTAACATGTCTTCTTTCTTAGACGTGATACCGTGTTGCAAGATAGCTACTGGCCAACCTGCAGCTGGCATTTCTAATGCTGGTAACCCTAGACTTCCACGAACAGCGTTTGCAACAGCAAGGTCTGGTGTCGTCATTTGGATTGCAACAGTTTGAACGCTTGTCGGTGCTGGTACTGGGTTGAACTTCGTTAAGTTACGTTCAGTATCAATACCTAAGTTACGTAAACCTGGTGCAGGTAATCCACTCGCCTGTGAGATAGCCATACACTGAGCATCTACCGCATCAACTGGATCTGCTGGGATAGCCGCAGGGTTTTGTGCTGCAAGACCAGCTAACATCGCGCCTGAATCACATAACGCAGTCCACATATCAGTCACTGGCGCCATTGGGTTTTCCGCAGACGGCGTGCCTAAATAGTATGGTAAGTTAATCGTTGCAGTATATAAGTTTGCTGAGCTGTATAAAGGTACCGCTTCAGCTGGAATCTGACCTGCCAACACATCAGCAACTGATAATGTTGTATCCATCACGTTAGTAATTGATAACGACGGCGGAACCATCATTGCAGCTTCTGTTGCAAACTGCTGAGCCATTAAAGACTTTAATGAGCCTAATACATCAACAGTAGACTGTGTAGTCATCGCCATTGTGTAAATAACGTTCTCAGTATCAGCACCGGCTTGACCAATTGCTGCTTCATAACTGTTAACAACACCTTGAAGGTCGCGTTGAGCTTGGCTACCTAACGGCTTAGTTGCAATATCTTGCTTCACTAATTCGTATGTTGTTGAACCTTGAACAGCGTTGCCGTTGGTATCAGTTAACTCGTTAGTTAATGCAACAACGTAACTTGTTTTTGCTTTTAACGGCTTAAGCGGAACAATGGCAACAGCATTGCCACTTGCTTGTGAAATAAAGTCAACGCCGTATTGCAGTTCACCTACAACAGTACACGCAGCACCTTGAGGTACAGCAGCACAATCTTCAAAACCTGGGTTTTGTACTGGGCCGCCCATCACTGTTTCAAATACACGTACAGCCGATGGTGTAACACTGTCAGCGTTTAAGCTAACACCAGCTTGGAAATCAATCGCGATTGTGAAAGGGTTAACTGTTGACCAACCGTCAAGGGCACTAATCGCTACAGAAGGATCTGCGAAGTCTGTAGGGTCAGCAACGGGTATATTTAACGTACCGTCCGTTGTACCACTAAAGAGAAGGTCATTTGGAATTGATAAGACACCATTTGAAGGGTCAAACACAACACGCGAGGCTGGTAAAACGGTAGTACCGTTGTCATCTAAATTTTCTTGAACTCTCGAAATAGTCTCATCACCACCACAACCGGCTAAACCGAGTGCACTAGTAACTGCTAAACTAAGAACTAGCTTTTTCATTATATCTCCCCAAGGACTAGTCTTTTTTATTACTGTTGTAATTAACTTGAACTCCACTTTACTTAGTATATTGTTGTTTGAAATAAGTAAAAACGAACAAGTTAGACCAGTTAACATTACCTTAAGATTTAGGAATCTGCTAGCGATTTTTTTATCATTTGACAACATTTTGCCGATAAGTCGTTAATTTAATCAATTTTGTCTCGTCAGCGCCCACCTTTACGTTTAAAATATTCTTTTTATTCATCGTTGATCAGTTATTTATGTTCGATTACCAAATCAAAGAAAACAGCTTACAAGACAAAATTATCCTAGTGACAGGTGCTGGTGATGGCATCGGTAAGCAAGCCGCTCTTACTTATGCAAGCCTAGGTGCTACCGTTATTTTATTAGGCAAAACCGTTGAAAAATTAGAAAACGTGTACGATGAAATTGTTGCTCAAGGCTCTCCAGAACCTGCAATTATCCCGCTTGACCTCAAGGGCGCAACAAAGAAGAACTACCAAGATATGGCATCAACAATCGTTGGCCAATTTGGCCGTTTAGACGGTGCCCTACTCAACGCTTCAATCTTAGGCGAACTAACACCATTTGAAACCATTCATGAGCAAATCTGGAATGACGTGATGCAGGTTAACGTAACGGCACAGTTTTTACTGGCACAAGCGTTACTACCAGCATTTAAGTTAGCTAAGCACGCCTCACTTGCCTTTACGTCATCGGGTGTTGGTAACAAAGGCCGTGCATTTTGGGGGGCATACAGTATTTCTAAGTTCGCAACAGAAGGCATGATGCAAGTCATTGCTGATGAGTACGACGAGTCGAATTTACGTTGTAATGCTATTAACCCTGGTGCAACCAATACACCAATGCGCAACAGTGCTTATCCAGCAGAAGATAAAGATACGATTGCGACACCAAAAGATATTATGCCACTATACGTTTACTTAATGTCTGATGACAGTATCGACGTCAATGGCCAGCGTATCAACGCGCAATAAAACCGAATATTCGCCAATAAAAAAGCCACTCAATTGAGTGGCTTTTTTGTGTCAATGTTGAACTAACGTAGTTCTCGACGAAGAATCTTACCAACATTTGTTTTTGGTAACTCGTCCTTAAACTCAATCAGTTTAGGTACCTTGTAATTTGTTAAATTGTCACGACAGTGATTAATCAATTCCAGTTCTGTCACGTTCTTGTCGTTAACAACAACAAACACTTTAACAATTTCACCGCTCACTTCATGTGGAATACCGATAGCGGCAGCTTCAACCACTGCGGGGTGCATTACAATCACATCTTCAATTTCATTAGGGAATACATTGAATCCAGATACGATAATCATATCTTTCTTACGATCAACAATTGAAAAGTGGCCGTTTTCGTGACATTTAGCAATATCACCCGTTGCCAACCAACCATCTTTTAAGATTTCGTTAGTCGCTTCTTCACGATTGTAATAGCCTTTCATCACTTGTGGCCCATGAACCCACATTTCTCCTGGTTCACCCATTGGCGCTTCTTCACCATTTTCTAACATAATTTTAATGTTAGTTGACGGTGCTGGTACGCCAATTGTGCCGTTATATCCGTCTTGATCATATGGGCTCATTGATACCATTGGAGAACACTCGGTTAAACCATATCCTTCAAGTAAACGCGTTTTAGTTACCTGCTGCCAACGATCTGCAACGGCTTTTTGAACCGCCATACCACCACCTAGTGCTAATTTTAATCGACTAAAATCAATATCACTAAAGCCTGGTGTGTTAAGTAAGCCATTAAATAAGGTATTTACGCCCGTTAATGCAGTAAATGGGTATTTGACCAATTCTTTAACAAAAGCTGGCATATCACGTGGGTTAGTGATTAACAGGTTAGTGCCACCAATTGTCATGAACGTAAGACAGTTCGCCGTTAAAGCAAAGATATGGTAAAGCGGTAATGCTGTCACTACGAGCTCTTCGCCTTCAAGCAGCATTTCTTTGATCATCGCCTTTGCTTGTTCAAGGTTAGCGACCATATTGCGGTGCGTTAACATCGCGCCTTTTGATACACCTGTTGTGCCACCGGTATATTGCAAGAATGCTAAGTCATCACCGTCTAATTCCACTGGCGTATAAGACATTTTCGAACCGGCTTTAATCACACTGTTAAAGCGAATAGTGTTAGGCAAGTGAAATGCAGGAACCATCTTCTTAACATGTTTAACTACCATGTTTACGATGCTACCTTTAACAAAGCCTAAACGGTCACCTAACGATGTCAGGATAACGTGTTCAACAGGCGTATCGGAAATCACTTCTTCCAACGTTGCAGCAAAGTTCTCAATGATTAACATCGCTTTCGCGCCAGAATCATTTAATTGATGCTTAAGCTCACGAGCAGTGTATAACGGGTTAACGTTTACTACCGTTAAACCAGCAAGCAATGCGCCAAACAAAGCAATTGGGTACTGCAAGGTATTTGGCACCATAATCGCAAAACGATCGCCTTTTACTAAACCAAGGTCTTGCTGAAGGTATGCCGCGAATGCTTTTGCTTGTTCTTCTAGTTCTTGATAAGAGATTTCCGCACCCATATTGATGAATGCCGTTCGATTGGCGTAGATGCCAACGTACTTGTTAAACATTTCAACAAGTGATGAATATTTATCTGGATTGATATCGTGGGGTACACCAGGCGGGTAACTCTTCTCTAGCCAAATTTTATCCACTTCTTCCTCCTGTTAATACGACTCGTTGGGCTCATTTATTGATTTTTTACTTTGATTTTTATAGCTGAGCACTTAAATTTCTAAACTGAGTTTTTACTCTAAAGTTGCGCATAATTTCACATTTTGAGGTAAAAGCCCAGTACTTTGTTAATAAAATACGTTACTTTGCTGAAATAAAGGACAATATATAACTTGCTGTCTTATCCGGTTGCTCCATGTGAACATGATGCCCACCAACTAACTTTATGGCTTCAAGCTGTGGTACTAATGGCTTAAATTTTTCAAGCATTTTACTCACAAAAGCCATACCTTTATCACCATAAATTAATAGCATGGGTACTTGAACATCACTCATCAACTGTTTAGCTTGCCCAAAAGTAAATCGATAAGGTGAGACGTTTCGTAATCGGCTATCTGTTCTCCAAACAACGCCATTTTCAGTCTGCTCTACCCCGCGCTCCACTATCAGTTTAGCCTCTTTAATAGAAAAGTCAGATACTGCTAACCTTGCCTTTACTGCGGACGCTAAATCAGGATGATACTTAGTGGATTTATTCTGCTGTTTAAAGCGGCTTTCGATACCTTCTTTAATTTGTTTGGTGGTATTTTTCTCGTCATCACTAATGATGCCAAATGCATCGATTACCGACAAAGTATGAACAAGCTCAGGAAACGCGGCCGAGAACGCGGTCGCTATCATGCCCCCCATAGAGTGGCCGACTAAATGCACCTTATCCCACCCTGTGACCTTGAGTACTTGATATAAATCATCCACCCAATCAACAAAGTGATAATACGCACCTTTGCTTTTATGATCAGACATACCATGGCCTGGCCAATCAATTGCGATTACGTGATAATCATTAAATGCAGGCAATACGTCAGTGAAGCTTGCTGCATTATCAAGCCAACCATGTAAAAAGATAACTTTTGGTTTATTTGACTCAAAAGACTGGTGATTAGATATAGCCGCGATATTCAACTGGCTTAAAGGGATTTTGATATCAAACATTACAATAACTATTTACCACTAATTTTTGCGCTTAGCTAAATAAAACAGCGCGCAGATACCACATGCGGTCCATGCAATAACCCACACAATTTCAGGGATAAACGTCAGCGACGCTAGTGTTGCTCCGTCCCCCATATGACGTCCATCAATCAAATACAATGGTGAATAAACACTATTTAATAGAACAATGATTCCGGTGAATTTCAACAATATGTTCAGTGAATACATGTTTTTAAACCGCCATTTAACAACCAATAAGCCGATTAATGACAATAATATTATTGCGGTGAGCACATCGCGCGTCCACAACACGAGCGTGATTGATAACAAACCAATCAAAAAACCATAAACGAATTTGGCACGGGTAATTGTTTGTCCGGCTAACTGATATAATGCAATACCAAACAAGGTCGCGCCTAAATACCCCATCACTGTCACGAAAAACCGGATGCCCCCTTGTGTGGTGCACAAGCCAGCACCATTAGGAAACAATTCTATTTTTATTATTCGTCCGCCAGTAACGATCGCAGCAACCCCATGACTCAACTCATGAAAGAAGCTTTCAAGCCAATTAAATGGCAAGGATACAATAGGAATTTGACGAATGATGATGGCTGCTAACAAAAGCCAGTAGAATTGATATTTAGTAAAGAGTGATTGACTGCTAGACGGCATTACGCGTAGAGATCAACACCAAAGAGCTGTTCGATATTGCTACGTTGTTGCAAGTTTTCTACGCCTTGATAGGTCGAGACAGCTGTTAGGTTACTATTGCTGACTTGCTCACGTGTCGTGTTGTTGCCGCCTTCATCATTTGAAAGGACAATAGCTTGCTGAAAATTTTGTTGTTCAGCCTGCTGTTGACGCTGTTCATCAACAACCGCCAACGCTTGTTCGTCAACGTCAAGACGTTGAGCTGGGCGCGAGCTGGTTTCTACTTCTTGCTCACGTGCGCGTTCGATACGAACTTGGTCTCGAGAGACACTTTGAGTCGCATTAACCGCCTGCCCTGTGGCAAAGGTATTAGTTGGTGAATTTATTTGCATAAGATCAATTTAGCAGACTTAACAACAAGCTACAAATTCTATTGCTGAGTTTCTCTTACTAGTTATTCCCTTCCAGGTAATTTTTTCCAAGAAACCGTATCACGCACATAAACAGGTTGCGCAGCTTCAGCTGACACCGACAGGCCTGCTTCAAACGCTTTTTGGCCTATTTTCAACATGTATTTCGCATGTGGAAACAGTACCTTAGGCTCGCCTTGGTTTGATCGTAATTCATTCAGTTCAGCCTCATACGCTTGCCAAGCGGTACCCACAGTATGCGCAACTCTTTCTAGCGCTAAATGATCCTTTGCCAGCGCCGGTTTAATGACAACTTCGTCTGCTATCATTTGCATGATGCCTTGTTCGTCCGCTTTAAACTGCGCTAAATAAATTTCTGCCATTCTCGCATCAATACCAGCAAGCACATTCGCTTCGCCTTGCTCTTCAAACGCTTGCTGTGCCATCGCCTGCAAGGTTGAAACACCGTAGACTTTTAAATCAGCAGAGAACGCAAGGCCCTGAGTCACACCAATACCAATTCGAACACCCGTAAAACTGCCGGGTCCGCGACCAAAAATAATCCCATCCAATTGATTCAGTTTGATACTAGCTTCTTTTAATACCTCATCAATCATTGGCAATAGCAGCAATGAATGTGATTGAGGACATAATTCAAATTTTTCGTAAATATTGCCATCAAAAGATAAAGCAACAGAACAAGCTTCGGTTGAAGCATCAATAGCTAAAAAGTTCATTAACTCTCGTCTTCTTTAATCATGTTTAAAAACGCAATCGCGTTTTCTAAATTTCGGGTGCGTCGCATATTAGGAAGAGATTTTACAAAAACTTCACCGTAAGGTCGATTAACAATGCGATCGTCACAAATAACTAAGACACCTTTATCATTCACATCTCGAATGAGTCGCCCTACTCCCTGCTTCAAAGCAATAACCGCTTGTGGCATTTGGATTTGAGCAAAAGGGTCACCATTTTGGCGCTTTACGTCTTCACTGCGAGCCTGCAGTAGAGGATCATCGGGCGATGCAAATGGCAGTTTATCGATAATCACGCAGGTAAGTTTATCGCCTCGCACATCGACCCCTTCCCAAAAACTCGCGGTAGCCAATAACACGGCATCTTGGGATTCAATAAAATTATCTAAGATTTTACGCTTGCTCATTTGCCCTTGAACAAGTAATTCATTGTCAATTTGTTCACTCAATATTTCAGCTACCATATTCATCATTCGGTAACTCGTGAAAAGCATAAAGCATGCTCCGTCACTTGCATCAATCAATTTTGTTGCAAGGTCTGCTAATTTTTTTGCGCGATTAGGATGATTAGCGCTAGGCAGGTACCTAGGCACCAACAATTGAGACTGTTCCAAATAATTAAAGGGACTATCCAAAAATAATGACTGTGCCTTAATACCTAATTGATCGTTGAAATGGTCAAAATGACCATCTACGGCTAACGTCGCTGAAGTAAAAATCCATCCTGCGTGCGATTGATCGACATATTCACTAAATTTGTCGGCGACCGATAACGGCGTTTGGTGTAACACGACATGCCTACGTGTCGTTTCATACCAAAAACTAATACCAAAACTGTCGGTATTGGCCATCAAATCATGCTTTTGCAGAAGCGTCACCGCTCGCTCGAAACAATGATCAATCTCTTCCGTTCTGCCAACACATAGCTTCAGCACTTGATACAAGAAATCTAAATCATCTTTAATCGCTTGGTATTGCGCATTAAATTGGGATAACGCAGCTTTTTCTCGCCAATTCCCCCGCTCTGGATCATAAGCAAACAACAAGCGAAATTCTTGTGCTGTTTTATCCAGCTTTTCGGCGGCTTTTCCTAATTGCTTAACATCCGTTAACGCTGTTTTAAATTGGGCGATTACGTCACTGCAAAGTTCATGAATTTGACGCGTAGAAAACGCATCACCAAAATATTCGCTAGCAATATCTGGGATCTGGTGTGCTTCATCAAAGACGACAACTTCAGCTTTTGGAATTAACTCACCAAAGCCAGTGTCTTTTAACGCCATATCGGCAAAAAACAAATGATGATTGACGACAATAACATCAGCGTCAATCGCTTGTTGCCTGGCTTTTACCAAATGACAATCTTTAATAAACGGGCAGTCTTTTGCCAAGCAATTATCAACCGTCGATGTGATGAGTGGGAATATCGCAGAATCTTCTGCCACATCTACCAGTTCACCAATATCACCACTAATGGTTGCTGTTGACCATGTTTTTACTTTAACAAGATCTTGGAGGCCCTGTGCATCGAGTTGACCACGGCTTTGCGAAAACTGATCGAGACGTTGTAAACACAAATAGTTTGCTCGGCCTTTTAGCAACGCAACTTGACCCCCATATTTAAGGGCTTTACGGATTAACGGCAAATCTTTGTGAAATAGCTGTTCTTGGAGATTTTTAGTCCCTGTGGAAACGATAACCTTTTTATCACTAAGTAACGCTGGCACTAGATAAGCAAATGTTTTACCTGTACCTGTGCCCGCTTCTACAACTAATGAACTTTGATTGGCAATCGCACGCTCAACCTCAAGCGCCATATCTATCTGGGCTTGTCTTGGGTTATAACCTTGAATGATTTGCGCTAATGCGCCTGATGCCGAAAAAGCGTGTTCGACTTGTGCCATGGAATAATTTGAACAAGAATTTTTCGCTCATTATAAACGTAAATATTGATAACAAGCTAAACAAAAATATCGAGTTTAGTTCCTTTGTGTGGCTGATTGTCTTTTTCTGACGATTCTGTTGATGAAGATTGATGGCCTTGTTGGTCGAGTATTTCTTCCTGATCTGATTCATCGCGCTCAGCATGAATATAAATATCAACTTCGTCCTTGATACTCTGGTCTTGTTCTTCAGATAGCTTACCGACCTTATCATCTTTCGCCAACGCCTTAACCTTAAGCTTTTCTGGCTTAATTCTGACAGGGACAACACGTCGAAGTTGAGTAGTAAAAATATCCATAATCACCGCATATTATTTATTGGCTTACGAATTAAAAATGTAAAAACACATCTTTATATCGGTCAAATAACGAACAACCTTAGAACTATTTTGCACATAACTTATAGAATTTTTTCATAAAACATTAACAAACACCGCTTGCGTTACGATAAAAATCTCGATACTGTAATTAGCAATTGAGTAATCGTTAGCCAAAAAAAATAAAAAATTAACGATACATATTTATTATAGACAAGTAAAAGTTAAAGAGATTCAAGCAATATGTACAACCTAAGCAACTTACATCATCACCATCATTTTCACGGTTAGCTGCTCAGGTTTAATCGCTGAGGGGCTATGGACCTTTCAGCGGGAAACAAATATTTAGAAAACCCCCGAAAGAGTCCATCTCTTTCGGGGGTTTTTTCGTATTAGGTTTCAAATTTTTTAAAAGTGATAAATTAAAGGAAATATCATGACAAGTTCAAAACGCTTAACAATCGCCATGCAAAAGTCAGGTCGCTTAAGCGATGATACGCAAGCTCTACTAAAACGCTGTGGTTTAAAACTAAATCTCCAAGATAGACGCTTACTTGCTCATGTAGCGAATATGCCAATCGATATCATGCGCGTTCGCTCAAGTGATATTCCAGGTCTTGTTATGGATGGTGTGTGTGACATCGGTATTGTTGGAGACAACACTTTAGAAGAAGCAGCCCTTGAGAGGAAGCTCCTTGGCAGTAACTGCGAGTATATCCGCACTAAAGGCTTAAACTTTGGCGGCTGCCGTTTGTCACTGGCCATGCCTGAAGAATTTAACTACCAAGGTATTGAGTCATTAAACGGCTTGAGATTTGCGACTACCTACCCTCAATTGTTGAAGCGCTACGCTCAAGAAAACAACATTGATATCGATTTCTGCTTACTAAAAGGCTCTGTTGAAGTAGCCCCACGCGTTGGTTTAGCCGATGGTATTTGTGATTTGGTATCAACCGGCGCAACACTCGAAGCAAATGGTTTAAAAGAAGTGGAAGTCATTTACCGCTCTACGGCAGCATTAATCCAAAATCCGACGCCATTGAGTGGAGAAAAGCAGGAAATTTTCGACACATTACTTCAGCGTATGCAAGGCGTTATGAAAGCTAAGGAAAGCAAGTACATTATGTTGCACGCGCCTAAAGACAAAATTGACCAAGTGAGCGAGCTAATGCCGGGCAAAGAAACACCGACAGTACTGCCGCTTGCAGGACGTGATGACTTAGTTGCTGTTCACGTTGTTGCGACTGAAACCTTCTTTTGGGAAACAATGGAAGCATTAAAGGCACTAGGCTGTAACTCCATTCTCGTCATGCCAATTGAAAAGATGATGGAGTAAGACATGCAAAGCACAACTCGTTGGTCTGATTTAACAGTGCAATCGCAGGCGGAGCTTTTGCTTCGCCCGGCAATCGCTAATAACAAAGTATTATCGGAACAAGTGGCCAGCATTATCGATCAAGTTGCTGAAGGTGGAGACAACACGTTACTGTCACTGACGGAAAAATTTGATGGTGCGAAATTAGCGAGCTTACAAATTACCACTGAGCAGATTGAAAATGCGGTAAATAGCTTATCATCTCAACGCTTAGCGGCCTTAGAAAAAGCTTATTGCCAAATTAAAGCATTTCACCAAGCACAAACCTTCCAAGATGTTCGTGTAGAAACGAGCCCTGGCGTTGTGTGCACGCTGAAATCTGAAGCTATTGAAAGTGTAGGCTTGTACATTCCAGCAGGCACGGCTCCACTACCATCAACGGTATTAATGCTTGGTGTGCCAGCACAAATAGCCGGTTGTGATCGTAAAGTGTTAGTGTCGCCACCGGATCAAAACGGCAATATTGCAAATGAAGTTTTGGCCGCTGCGCAATTATGTGGCATCGACGAAATATACGCCGTGGGCGGTGCACAGGCAATTGCTGCATTGGCACTGGGCACAGATACCATTAAACCAGTTAATAAAGTATTTGGTCCTGGCAATAGTTATGTCACTGAAGCAAAAAAACAACTATCTCAACAAGTGCCTGGTTTCGCGATTGATATGCCTGCTGGCCCATCAGAAGTCATGGTCATTGCTGACGAAACGGCAACGTCTGCGTTTGTTGCCGCTGATTTACTATCGCAAGCCGAGCACGGTGTAGACTCTCAAGTTGTACTTGTGGCAACGAATAGCGACCTCATCGAGCAGGTTCAAAAAGAAGTAATAGAGCAACTGGCTCAGTTATCTCGCAAAGAAATCGCACAAGCGTCACTTGAACACTCTCGCTTTATTTTGGTTGAGAACATTGCAGAAGCCGTTGATGTATCAAATCAGTATGCACCGGAGCACTTAATTGTTCAGACCAAAAACCCAAATGGCTTAGTCGGAAAATTACGCAACGCTGGCTCGATATTTTTAGGCGACTACACACCGGAATCAGCTGGCGATTATGCCAGTGGAACGAACCATGTGTTGCCAACTTATGGCTACTCAAAAGTTGTTAGTAGCTTGTCATTAGCGGACTTCTCGCGTCGTTATACGGTGCAAGAAATCACAAGACAAGGGCTGGCTAATTTGGCGCCATGCTTGATTGAATTGACCGATGCTGAAGGGTTAGATGCGCACCAACGCGCAGTAACAATTCGCTTGGAAAATGAAGCATAGACGACGTAAGGAATAACAATGACCAAACAAACTGATTTAATTAATCGCCTTGCTCGCAATGAACTTGTTGATATGGTCCCATATCAATCAGCAAGACGATTATTTGCTTCCGGTGACGATAGCGCCGCCAACAATATTTGGCTAAATGCTAATGAAGCTCCTGGTGCTGGTGATTACTCAGTAGAAGCGAGTTGTATTAACCGCTACCCTGACTTTCAACCAGATAGCTTGATAAATGGTTACAGCAACTACAGTGCATTGCCACCAAGCCAAATATTAGCGACACGTGGTGCAGACGAAGGAATCGAACTTGTTATCAAAGCCTTTTGTCGCGCATACCAAGATAACATTCTAATTTGCCCTCCCACCTACGGCATGTACGGTATCAGTGCTCAAGCCCAAGGGGTTGGCATCATTGAAGTGCCCCTGGTAAATAATTTGCTAAATGTTGAGGAAATTGCCAAACAAAAAGGCCAAGCTAAGGTTTTATTCCTGTGTTCGCCTGGCAACCCAACCGGTAACTTGCTACCGAAAGCACAGTTATTACAGGTATTAGAGATATTTAAAAATGATGCCATTGTCGTCGTTGATGAAGCGTATATCGAGTTTTCACCAACAGATAGTATGCAAGGTATTATTGATGAATATGACAACTTAGTCGTATTACGTACCTTGTCAAAAGCCTTTGCGTTGGCAGGTCTTCGTTGTGGTTTCACTCTTGCAAACGAAACCATTATTACCATGCTGTCTAAGGTGATTGCGCCATACCCTATTTCAGCACCTGTTGCTGAAATTGCCAGTCAGGCACTCAACGATGCAGGTGTTGCACGTATGCAATCACAAGTGGCAATCACCAACACATTGCGAAATGAGTTTAGCGATTGGCTTGAAAAACAAGCTTGGTGTGTTCGTGTTTTTGACAGTAGTGCTAACTTCATCTTATTTGAATGCACCGAAAAAGACGAAATATTTAACGCGTTAAAAGAACAGAATATTTTAATTCGCGATCAATCAAAACAACAACAGCTTGCCAACTGCTTACGCATCAGTATTGGTAGCGAGAAAGAATTAACATTAGTGAAAACCCTATTAGAACAGGCTTTCAATCAACCATTAACACAAAGAGCGCCTGCTCAAACAAACGTTTAGGAATTACCATGTCACAGCAAAACATTTTATTTATCGACAGAGACGGAACACTCATTGAAGAACCGGTTAGCGACAAGCAAGTAGACACACTTGAGAAACTTGTCTTTGAACCTATGGTTATTCCTACACTGTTAAAGCTGCAAGCCAAAGGCTACCGACTTGTCATGGTATCAAACCAAGACGGCCTAGGTACTGATAGTTACCCACAAGCAGATTTCGATTTGCCACACGACAAAATGATGGATTTATTTACCTCGCAAGGCGTTGTATTTGATGACGTGTTACTGTGTCCTCACTTTGAAGAAGACAATTGTAACTGTCGTAAGCCTAAACTTGGCTTAGTGTCGGATTACTTGCAACAAGGCAAAGTTAATTTTCAAGACTCTTACGTTATCGGCGATCGAGAAACTGATATTCAATTGGCCAAAAACATGGGGATTGTAGGTATTCGATATGATCGAAATGAAAACAACTGGTTGGCGATTGCCGATCAGCTTTTATCAAACAATCGTAAAAGTAGCGTCACTAGAACGACGAAGGAAACGGACATCACCATCGATGTGGACCTAGACAAAAAAGCACCTATAAGCATTAACACCGGTTTAGGCTTTTTCGACCACATGCTTGAACAAATTGCGACTCACGGTGGATTTGCTATGCAAGTTAATGTCACAGGAGATTACCACATTGATGAGCACCACAGTGTCGAAGATACAGCACTTGCACTCGGTCAAGCTTTAAAGCAAGCACTAGGTGATAAACGTGGTATCGGCAGATTTGGTTTTGTCTTGCCAATGGATGAGTGTTTAGCGCAAGCGGCTCTTGATTTATCGGGTCGTCCTTGGCTCGAGTTTGATGCGAAATTTACCGCCGACAATGTTGGCACGATGTCGACACAAATGGTTTCGCACTTTTTCCGCAGCCTTGCTGATTCAATGGCTGCAACTATCCACCTATCGACAACTGAAGGCAACTGTCACCACCAAGTAGAAAGCTTATTTAAAGTGTTTGGTCGTGCACTTGGTCAGGCAATTTTAGTCAACGGTAATGAACTACCAAGCTCAAAAGGAAGCTTATAATGACTGCGTCATCCCTTCTTTCGAGTCAAGCGATTGTTATAGTTGATACGGGTTGCGCCAATATATCTTCAGTTAGGTATGCTGTTGAGCGTCTTGGATATGACGTCCAAGTGTCAGACCAAGCAGACGAAATAAAACGAGCAGACAAAGTTATTTTACCCGGTGTTGGCAGTGCTAAGCATGCAATGAAAAACATTCGTGATAAGGGCTTAGTTGAAGTTATTCAGTCGCTAGAACAGCCAGTACTTGGCTTTTGCTTAGGTATGCAATTAATGTGCAGTCAATCAGAAGAAGCTGGCCTTAATGAAAATACAGTAATCGACTGTATCGGCGTTATTCCAACGCAAGTAAAGGCTATGGAAGTGGGCGATTTACGATTACCGCACATGGGTTGGAATACGTTACGTTTTCCAAAGGCTCACCCTATTTTTAAGGGCATAACATCAGATGCCTATGTTTATTTTGTCCATAGTTATTGTGCACCAATAAGCGAGTACACCATTGCAAGCTGTGAATATGGTCAAGGCTTTAGCGCGGCAATTGCTAAAGATAACTTTATCGGATGTCAATTTCACCCTGAACGTTCAAGTGATATCGGCAGTTTAATAATTAAAAACTTTTTGGAAATGTAACAACATGATGATTCCAGCTATTGACCTGATTAATGGTCAAGTCGTACGACTTTTTCAGGGCGATTACGGGCAAAAAACTGAGTACCAATTTACCCCACAAGAACGTCAGCAAGCCTACTTTAATGCGGGTGCTAACGTTATGCATTTTGTTGATTTGGATGGCGCTAAAGACAGTGCTAAGCGCCAGCTTGAAACGTTAAAAACTCTGGTTAACTTTGACGGGATGATCATACAAGTTGGTGGTGGTGTGCGCTGTGAAGAGGATGTTGTACAACTCCTTGAACTTGGTGCAGACCGTGTTGTGATTGGCTCTCTTGCCATCAAACAACCTGAGCTTGTTAGCCAGTGGTTGCAGAAATTTGGTGGTGAAAAAATCGTACTCGCACTCGATTTAAAAATTGATGAACATGGCAATAAAACGCTACCTACCCATGGGTGGATTGAAGACTCTGGTGTCGTATTAGAAGACCTGCTTGCTCAATATCAGAACGCCGGTATCAAGCACGTGCTATGCACTGATATATCAAAAGATGGCACCTTGTCAGGTAGTAATGTTGAGTTATACAGTGAACTTTGCCAAGAATATCCTGACATCGCATGGCAAGCGTCCGGAGGCATTGGTAGTCTTGACGATATCAAAGCCCTTATTCCTACGGGCGTGAGCGGCGTCATTTTGGGTAAATCATTACTTGAAGGTAAGTTCACGCTAGAGGAGGCAATCGCATGCTGGCCAAACGCATAATACCTTGTTTAGATGTTCAAAACGGTAAAGTGGTTAAAGGTGTCAAGTTTAGAAATCACGAAATCATTGGCGATATTGTACCATTGGCACAGCGTTACGCAGAAGAAGGTGCAGATGAGCTTGTCTTCTATGACATTACCGCCAGTGCAGACCAACGTGTCGTTGATAAAAGCTGGGTCAGTAAAATAGCACAAGTTATCGATATTCCGTTTTGTGTCGCCGGTGGTATTAAAACAGCAGAAGACGCGCAGCAAATACTTAACATGGGCGCCGATAAAATCAGTATCAACTCCCCTGCTTTGTTAGATCCTGAACTTATTACACGTCTAGCAGACCAGTTCGGACAACAATGTGTTGTGGTGGGTATTGATAGCTACTTTGATGAAGAGACTAAACAATACCAAGTCTACCAATTTACAGGGGATGAATCTCGTACCCAGAAAACAAAGTGGCAAACGTTCGACTGGATTCAAGAAGTTCAATCTCGTGGTGCTGGCGAAATTGTCTTGAACTGCATGAATCAAGACGGTGTACGTCAAGGGTATGATATTGAACAGTTAGCCAAAGCACGAGCAATCACGACGATTCCACTTATTGCGTCTGGTGGTGCGGGAGAAATATCACACTTTAGCGATGTCTTTACTCTAGCTGATGTAGACGGTGCACTAGCCGCTAGTGTCTTTCATAAGCAAGTTATAGCAATAAAAGACCTTAAAGAAACATTAATAAATCAAAAGATCTCGATTAGACCATAGGGAACAATAATGATTGTCACGTTAGATAATATCGACACACTCGCTTGGGAAAAGATGGATGGCTTGTTACCAGCGATTGTTCAATGCAGTGCAACTGGCGCCATTTTAATGCAGGGTTACATGAACCAAGAGGCGTTGCAAAAAACATTGGAAATAAACAAGGCGACATTTTTTAGTCGCTCTAAAAACCGATTATGGACAAAAGGTGAAACCTCAGATAACTTTTTGATGGTTAAACAAGTACTCGCTGATTGCGATCAAGATTCAATTTTGATTAGTGCAGTACCAAGAGGACCTGCATGTCACTTGGGCGTCAGATCTTGTTTTCCTGAAGAGAAGTTAACGCAACAAAACTTTCTTTCTCAACTTGAACAAGTCGTTGAACAACGAAAAGGTGCTTCACCAGATGAAAGCTACACGGCACAACTGATGGCTAAAGGGCTAAACAAGGTTGCGCAAAAAGTGGGCGAGGAAGGTGTGGAAGTGGCGTTAGCAGCGGTTGCAGAAACAAAAGAAGATCTATTGGGCGAATGTGCAGATCTATTTTTTCACACCTTAGTGTTACTTCAACACAAAGACATCGCATTGTCAGAAGTAATGGCCGTTTTACAAGAACGTCATACTAAACAATAAGTTAACATTGGCAGGCTAGAAAAAGCTGAACAAATGGTTATTTCAACCTAATTCTTAGAGCAAAATAGTCTGCCTTTTAACACTTTTTTAATTGATCCTTAACTGATTATCCGTACAATAAGCGCCGTTCAATGACTATTGAAACAATAACAAGCTAAGGAAAGGCAATGTTTAAATATTGGCATATTAAAAAATATGGCGATAATCTCGCGAATAGATTAGCAAAGCGCTATGGTGAAAAGCATTTTTACAATGCATCTCAAATCAGAGCTACGATTTACCAATGCAATTATAAGCCTAGCTATTTACCATTAGGTTATCTCTTATATCTCGAAAGATCTCAATTGAACGAAACTCTTGAACGAGAGTTTCCAGAATTAGATATTCAAGCGTATAAAAACGAAATGTTAGATTATCTTGGTAAAAAGCAGTATTCAGGCAAGTTGTACGAACTTAAGCATAGTTAATTCGTTGCAAATTTTTCGTTGCGGGCAAAGCCATTTTAATAAAAAATACCTTTAGAATTTCTAGAGGTATTTTTTTTATGTCTGAAAACTGGCAAGTAAAGCACTTTAACCAATTAACCACTGATGAACTGTATGA
Source organism: Thalassotalea loyana (assembly GCF_030161435.1). Classification (GTDB taxonomy): domain Bacteria; phylum Pseudomonadota; class Gammaproteobacteria; order Enterobacterales; family Alteromonadaceae; genus Thalassotalea_G; species Thalassotalea_G loyana. The sequence goes on from NZ_BSSV01000008.1 coordinate 188,264, forward strand.
CTTTCTAAAACTAAGAATTGATGTCTTTGTTGTAGAACAGACCTGCTACTATCCTGATTTAGACGATCTCGATCGCCATTGCGAAACACTTCATGTCTTCAAGTACATTGATAATGAAATAGCAGCTTACTTACGCATTTTACCTAAAGAGACAACCTATCAAGATTTTGTCAGTATCGGACGTGTGATTATCGCGCCAAAGTTCCGCGGACGAGCACTTGGTCATGAACTTATTTCACTGGCATTAGAAACAACTGATAAAGCCTTCCCTAAGCAGGACATCAAGATTTCTGCCCAGTTGTATTTAGAAAGGTTTTATCAAAATCATGGTTTTGAAACGTGTTCTGAAATGTATTTAGAAGATGGGATCGAACACATAGGAATGAAGTTATTATATGCCGCACCCAAAAGTTAAATGGGTGCAGCCATTAAATTTAGCGCATCAGTAATAAAACACTCAGTGTAATCAACACACCAAATAGTAATAAGGTCCCTATCGCTCTAGGTAATGATGTTTTATATGATTTAGTTAGACCAACTGCATGAGCTAAACGACTTACAATCAAAGCAATACCAAAACCATGAAGCATTGTTGAATCACCACCGTTTACTTCATAGAACGCCATCAATAGCAGTGCTAAAGGAATGTATTCAGCAAAATTACCGTGAATACGAATTGCTTTTAACACTTCAATTTTTCCCAAATCGCCTAAACCAACCTTATGTTTAAAGCGCATACGAATAACGTGAACCGCCAATCCAATATAAACTAGCGTTAAAATTGCAGCGTAAAATGCTGTTAAATCAATAACTACCATGAGTACTCTCTATTATTTTTATAATTTGAACTAAAGATTTTACCTTATCAAACTTTCAACAAAATAACAGACAAAAAAAAAGCCCGCTTAAGCGGGCTTTAATCTATAAATTATTTTATGCTAGCTTTTCAGCAAGCAAAGCACTCACGTTTTCAACCGCTTGTGTACCATCTACAGTAAGGTACTGACAGTTACCCGCTTGAGCTTCACCTTGGTAGTAATCTACTAATGGTTTAGTTTGCTCGTGGTAGATGCCTAAACGCTTACGTACTGTCGCTTCTTCATCATCAGGGCGAATAGATAATTCTTCACCAGTTTCATCGTCAACACCTTCAACTTTTGGTGGGTTGTACACGATGTGGTAAACACGACCTGAGCCAGCGTGAACACGACGTCCACCCATACGTTCTACAATCACTTCGTCTGGTACATCAAATTCAATCACGTGATCGACATCAATACCATTTGCTTTCATCGCATCAGCTTGTGGAATTGTACGAGGGAAACCATCTAATAAGAAACCCGCTTTACAATCGTCTTGCGCAATACGCTCTTTAACTAAGCCGATAATCAGTTCATCTGATACCAGTTGACCTGCATCCATTACTTCTTTGGCTTTCTTGCCAAGCTCTGTACCTGCTTTAATCGCAGCACGAAGCATGTCACCAGTTGAGATTTGTGGAATGCCGAATTTAGCCATTAAGAACTGTGCCTGAGTGCCCTTGCCTGCACCTGGTGCACCTAATAAAATAATGCGCATATCGCTTTGACCCTAAATGTTTTTGACGGTTTCTTTAAAAGCCCACACTATACAAGCTCACCTGAAAGCGCACAAGTCTGATTTCTTGTGCAAGAACAAAAAAAACGGCTTCTTTTGAAATTTTTTTTTAAATGCTTTTAAATCCGCAGGCTTGGCGCGCTATAAATTAACCGAATATTCTTTATTGATAAGAAAAAGAACCACCAAAGCCGTACATAAAAACTCCGGTGGTTAAAGTCAGGGGAGAAGCCTATTCAGTGTGAATAGGTACTTCTAAAAAGTCGTCTTGATGGGTATGTGGTAATGGTGGGTTTTTATAAATAACACCAACACCTTGCGCTGTTGTTGTTACGGTAAACGTGCCTTCTTTTGTTGCAATTGAACCATAGGTGCCAAATTCACCTTGTGTCATCACAACAGGAAATGTCTGCCCGTCCTGGGTCACTTCGCCTTGCCAAGTGAAGTCTCCATTATCATTTAACTGTTCAGACGTTACTGAGACAACCAAAGACTCACCCGTTGGTAGCTCAAGCGTGATGTCATCACCCTTACCAATATCCAAATACATGGTTTGATTAAACTCAACGGTCTTATATTCTTCAACGGCAATTTGCTGTTCAAGACCTTCGACATTGTTGTTCGACACCTGCCATGCAGACTGCATCAACTCTCCGTCACTAAGATCTAAATTTCTGAGCGTTAATAAGTGATCATTTTCCTGTGCAATTAATAGCGAAGCTTCTTCCTCAGGTTCAATCGCTTCCAGTAATCCCATTAGCGGCTTTTTGTCATCAGCGCCAATATCTTTACGCTTTAACGCTTGAAAATCTCGATAGCCATCGATCGTCAAATAAATCAATGCCGCCGCTGCAATCGCTATGGTAGATAAAATAATAATAGGTTTCATATTTTTTCCTATATTTCGACTCATGGTAAGTCGATACCTCCCAATTAACCCTGTGCAGCGATGTAGGCATCGCGCGCTTGTTTAACGATTTCTTTTTGAGCAATTACATTAGCTTTTGCCTGCTCAAAATCTGCTTGAGCATTGTTAAAGCTTTCAATAGTTGCCTCAAATACAGGTGCTAAGTTGTTAACTTCCTCTGCGTTAGCATTAACCACGTCAACTTGTGCGTTGTATGCATTAACAGCATTCATCGCTTTATTGTATAAACGTTGTTGTTTTGTAGCACTTAGGTCACCACTAGCGTTGTAGTTTTCAATAGCTTGGTTGGCTTTTTCAAGTAGACGATTTAGGCGTTTCACTGATTTTTCATACGCTTTAAATGCACTGTTGTAAGCTTTATTTGCTGCTTTAAAGTCCGCCTTAGCTTGTTTCAGAATCTCTTTTTTTTCAGCGCGGACTTGTTTAAATTCCTGTAATTTAGCCTTTTCTTGTTGCCACTTTTCCTTAAGCGAATCGGTCGTATCTACCGGTGGTTGATTGTCAGGAACCTCCTCATCAATCTCATCAACAACGGTTTCAACATAATTTGCGATAAGAGGTGCGGTATGACTTAAGGCATGAACGGCGTCAGCTCCATTAGCTTCATTGCGATCAATACCACAAGGGCTGCCGTAACAATCTAAATTAGGTGTAGAAAAGTTATAGACTTTACGCGTTTGATTACCATACACCCATGCATATGACATGATCGTAGCAAAGTCGTTGGCTTGGCCGTGACCCCAAGCCCAAGAAAAGGTGCCACCTCGGCTATCTTGATATGCAGAATGCGTCAACCCCATGTTATGTCCCAATTCATGCGCGGTAACCCAATCAGCACAAGGACCATCAACACCTACAACACTCATCGCAGTTTCTTTCCAAATGCTATGGCTAAAGTCACCTTCAGTATTAGAACCACCGATCCAAGCAATACCGCACACACCACCGTGGCTGCTACTGTATGGGCGAAGCATAACTACCATGTCTGCACCGTATTGTGCTCGTAATTCGGTGACTTGACTAAAAGCGTTACCTCGAGAACAACTGCCTTGAATTTGAAGCTCGTTAAAATCACACGTTAAATCTTCAAGCACAGCTTGTGGCTGCGCGTTATCATCGTATGAAACCTGTTGTTTGTGGACAAGACGTAACTCAACATCAAGCAAACTGTCTTCGAAAACTGAGTTTGAGACATTTATGATTTGATTAATTCGTGAATCAAGGCCTAAGCCATATTGATTTGCGATACCATCAGAGTATAAAACCATGATGTCTATCGTCGTGTTAGGTGTTGCTGAAACACCAAAAGAAGCCGCAAACGTCGCAGCTGTTAGAGAGTGTTTTATAAATTTTGAGTAGCCCATAACGGAGCTCCTAAACTTTACTTAAAACCACTCCTTGGTTCCCAATTGGCGCGCATCCATTAAAGTTAGGTGTCGACTCATTACAGTTTGAATAAAATGTAACCCAAATGTAACAAGACTGATTGGCATAGTAAGCTAGCTTGCTAAATAATGGCAAGTCATTTTTTTAAGAAGCGATATTTTGAAGCTCTTGAGCAAAGAAAATAGAAGAAATATTAGCTACTCTTTTCAGTGATTTAATTTGATTTTCTTGCCATTCAAACTTACTACCAGTAACTTCGCAACAAAGAATCCCTACAGGTTCGAAATCATGATGAATAATGTAATCAAGTAGCGAATAAATATCATTTGGCTCAAAGTAAACCTCATTGAAACAAGCTGTCGCTTTATGGTTTCGGGCATCTGGCGCATTGACGACTTGGTGCTTAATTATTGCGTCAAAATATTCAGGAAAATCAGCTTTAGCAAGACTAAATCCATGGCTAACGTTGCCTGCATCATCAATAAGTAAGTGGCATGTAATCGAATCTTTTTCGGGATTCAAGCTCCATAAACTTACTCGGTTTGCTTGTGGGATGAGCTTGTGAAGTGCAACACATATTTCACGTAACTTGCCTTCAACTGGGAGCTTAGGTTTAGAAAGAGCCATCGATAACTTGGTAAATTCGTCCATCTATTCCTCCTTGTTAAACGTGTTAACAACACAAAGTGTTATCGTGGGCTCATGTTTACTGTGAAAGGCAAAATAATTGAATTGTCGATAACTTGAGTCCGTTAGCTCGTGCGCGACCATACCAAACTTGTCCGTAATGCATGCAACATTTGAGACAAAAAAGAGACGCTCTGGATGTTTGATTAGCGTCACGATCGATTTTAAATACTCTTTGGGTGCAATGGGCTTAATTAATGCGCCCTGCTCCTTTAATGCGCTATAACCTGTTGACATATACGGTTCAACTTCTTGCTTAATTTGCTCAACAAATTTGTCTAAGAGAAACTCGTACAACCTAGACTTTAATTTTTTCTTGTTACCATCAATTATAGGTAAAGATTCAATAATTCGTTTGTGTTTAAAATTAAGTACCAATTTGCGGGCGTCTTGGATCACCGTTTCACCCTCTATCGCTGGCATAAAAACTTCTTTGTAATGGGGTGTCGCGATAAAAATATGCTGCAGAGCATCACTTCCTTGCTTAGCACGATTAACAGAAAAGAATTGATGACAGAGCTTTTCTTCAAAAAACATAGCTTGGAGCAAAGCACTATGAGGATAAGCCTCAGTAGTTAACACCATCTCATCAATAACTTGGTCGACCAACGAGAGAATATAACTGTCTAACACGGCAACTGACTTTCTGAGCTTTTTACGATAATTTGCAATAATCTTTATACGTTTATTCGTGTGGTTAACGAGCAGTTCAATCGACTCATCAACTTGCTCACGTCTTTTCCCACGCTGCTTATATCGCTGCCACCATGACTGTTTAAAGTCGAGGATCTTGATCTGTTCTTCAAAAAACTGTCGAATCGAGCGTTTCGACTTTTTACGTTGATTTTTCATGGTATAGGTTAACTTGATAACTCGTCTTTAACGGTACGAATAATACGACGATCTATATGGATAACATCGTCATTTTTCCCCGTATAATTGAATTGGTTGAGCAAATACTTGATGGCGTTGATTCGTGCGCTTTTTTTATCATTCGACTTTACAACAACCCATGGAGAATCAGGCACCGAGGTATAATAAAACATGTCCTCTTTTGCTTTTGTGTAATCATCCCACTTTTCCTGACAAACTTGGTCAATAGGACTTAGTTTCCATTGCTTTAATGGATCTGTTGCTCTGCTATTGAACCGCTTCGCTTGCTCTTCCTTAGTCACAGAAAACCAAAACTTGATTAAGTGAATACCAGAACGCTGAATCATGTTTTCAACCGTTGAAACGGTGCGTAAAAACTCCATCACTTGATCTTTGTTGCAAAAGCCCATCACTCGCTCGACCCCAGCCCTGTTGTACCAACTTCGGTCAAACAACACAATTTCACCAGCACCTGGCAAGTGATGAATGTAACGCTGAAAATACCATTGGCTTTGCTCTCTTTCTGAGGGTTTCTCTAATGCGACAACACTACAAATTCTTGGATTTAGATGTTCGATTACTCGTTTTATCGTACCACCTTTTCCCGCGGCATCACGGCCTTCAAACAATGCCACAACTTTAATACCGTGCTCTTTTACCCAACGTTGCCATTTCACCAATTCAATATTAAGCAAATGTAATTGCTTGTCATATTCAGCTTTTGACATTTTGTCTGGTTTGGTGCGTTGATCATTGAGGTGCACTTCTTCACCACTTTCTTCGAGTGCTGATTGCTCTTGAATGGTTATGGGTTTACCGATCGATGACATGGTATCTCGCTGAAATAGAAGTCTTTTATAAACTTAAAAGACTTCTATTAAAAAGCAAGACAAATATTGCAATTACCCCTTGCAATAAATGATCGATTACGCCTTTTGGAAAGGATAAACGCTGCCGATGTTTAAGATTTGCGTTAATTCATCTAACGCAGTTCTAGATTCCACCAGCAATTGAGGATCGCCTAAACATTGACTTGAAATACGGTCACGATAGTGTTTTTCTACCCAAGTTGTTAACTTGCTATACAAATCATCGTTGAGTAAACAATTTGGATTTACCGCAGCTAACTCGTCTTGATTCATCGCGACGCGTAAACGAAGACATGCCGGTCCACCGCCATTTTTCATACTTTCATTAACGTCAAAGTACTTTACTTGTTTGATTGGCGTATTTTGAGTGACGAGGTCATCTAAATACGCTTTAACCCCTGTATGGTTATGACAATGCATAGGCGCAATAATCGCCATTTCACCGGACGGTAAAGTAACGATTTGCGTATTGAATAAGTACGTATCAACGGCGTCTTGTACACTCACTTGGTCATTCAACACTTTAACAAAATGAACGTCGTAGTTTGCTTTACGCTTCACTTCTTCAACAAACTGCGTCTCATTTAGGAATGCTTGCTGGTGATAAAACAAGACGTTTTGGTTACCTACTGCGATGACATCATTGTGGAAAACACCTTGATCGATAACATCAGGGTTTTGCTGAACAAATACCGTATTACTATCCGTTAGTTGATGCATTCGAGCGACAGCTTGCGATGCCTCAAATGTTTGACGAGCAGGAAATTTCTGTGGCCCTGGCATCCCTTTTCTAAAGGCATAACGGCCATAAGTGAATACTTCGATACCTTCTTGGCCATAATCAGCACATAAACGCGTATGATTTGCTGCGCCCTCGTCGCCAAAGTGTTCGTTATCAGGCAAATGTAAATGGTGACTAAAATGTTTATCGTTATTAAAGACTGCTTTTAAAACATTACCAGTAACCGTAGGTTCGATTGAACGGTGGAATTTGTTCGTTAAATTTGCGGGTGTGAAATGCAACTTTCCATCGGCAGAATCAGCTGACGGCGATACCGTTGCCGCGTTGGCTGTCCACATACTTGACGCAGAGTAACAACTGGCCAAAATACCTGGCGCTTGCTTAAATGCCTGTTCAATGACCTGACTGTCATTGCCTGAAAAACCAATGCGTTTTAGTGTTTCCACATCAGGTCTTTCTTGCGGAGCTAAAACCCCTTGCGTTAAGCCTAAATCATGTAAGGCTTTCATCTTCGACAACCCCTGAAGAGCGGCTTGTTTAGGGTTAGAAACGTCTTCTGCGTTTTTTAAAGACGCAACATTACCTTCTGATAAACCAGCATAATTATGAGTTGGACCAACAAGGCCATCGAAATTTGCTTCAATTGTAGACATAGTGTTTCACTGCAAAATTAGAGTAAGCACACTATATCGATTTACTGAATAATTACAAATTTTAAATAGAAAAAAGCCACCATTAAGGTGGCAGGAGCGAGCATTGAATAAGTCAATTTAAACCTGAGTAGAGAACAATGACGATACACCTGGCTGGTTATTTTCATAAGCATTGATCGCTTTACTAAACCCATTCTCTCGAGCATGTTGAATAGTCATGTAGTCTCCTTTTGACGGTAATGTCATCTCGTCATCACGCCTCGGAAATTCACCATGCTCGAGCTTGTAAGCCTGTTTATATAAATCTGTTAACGACAGTTCCGTCACCAATTCACTTGACGCTTCATCTTCGTCTTGAATATACGCATCAATCATATTTTGCGTATGTTGGAACTGATTTTTTGCTAGACCAAGCTGCAATGTTTTATTTGCAACCGTGTAAGTTTCTGGCTGTTGAGCGATTGTCGCCAAGCCGTTTTCTGGCAATGGTTTAGTGTCGACCTGATCATTGCGCACTAATTGCTGGTTAAGCAATACACTTGAACTTGTTGATGAAATACCGTTAACCATAGGGCCTTCTCCTTACACTATGCCAACATTCTAGATGAGTTATTAACAAACTATTGGAGAGCTTTGTTACGCAAATGCATCAATTTGTAATCGTGCTTGAGTATGAAAGTTTTATTGCTGACAAAAAGCAAAAAAGCAGCCGAAGCTGCTTTTTTAGATAACGCGTTTAGCTTATTAGCTATCGTGAGTGGTAAATTCCTCATCGGCGAACTTATCAACCCATAATGCAATCGCACCGTCACCAGTCACGTTACATGCTGTGCCAAAGCTATCTTGCGCTAAGTATAGTGCAATCATTAACGCTAAAGCTGCATCGGTAAACCCTAACATACTAGCAAGTAAACCAAGCGCGGCCATTACTGCACCACCTGGTGCACCAGGTGCCGCAATCATTGTGACACCTAACACAAGAATAAAGCCAATCATGGTGCCGAACGATGGTAATGCCAGTTCAGGCGTTAATAACATTACTGCCGTAGCACACGTTACGATAGTAATTGTTGAACCACTTAAGTGAATAGATGCACATAACGGCACAGTAAAGTTGGCTACGCCATCTTTTACGTCATTTGCTTTTGTTGCTTTTAAAGAAACCGGGATAGTTGCCGCACTCGACATCGTGCCTAATGCAGTAAAGTACGCTGGCAACATGTTTTTCAGTAGCTTGATTGGGCTTTTGCCTAGCGCTAATCCAGTTGATACATATAACACGGTAATCCATAGCCAATGCATAACTAGCGCAAGCACTAAAACAACACCAAAGGTTTTTAACGTATCAAAGACTGTACCTGCATGCGTCATTTCGGCAAATACACCCGCAATGTATATTGGTAGCGCAGGAATAATGACTTTCGATAACAAAAGCTCAATAACGTCTCTTGATTCATTTAATACCGTTCTTAAATTAGTTGCATTAATTGCACTAATGCCAATACCAAAAATAAACGCTAATGCTAATGCCGTCATCACGTCGAATAACGGTGGAATTTGGATATCAATAAAGCCTGACAACTTAGCAGCTTCTGTCGTAGCTTGTACTGCACTGCCTTCAGTTAACCCCGGTAATACGGCACTTGCAACAAGATAAGCTAATGTGCCGGCAATAATCGTTGAGCCATAAGCCAAACCAACGGTTTTACCGAGTAAAGATCCTGAACCTTGTGGCAATGATGCAATACCACTTGCGATATAAAACAAGATAATTAATGGGATAGTAAACTTAATTAGCTGACCAATTATGTTTTGTACAGTAAAGACAAATTGGATAACAACATCAGGCGCGAATTGACCGATAAGTATACCGGCAACAATACCCGCGATGAGTTTTAAAATGAGGTTCATGGAGTCTCCTATTGTTTTTGTTATTCTTCAGATTCTAACGTGAATCTTGCTCGAAATAATAGTTAAGGGTTAAATTTGTTGATGACGTGTTTGGCGCAAATGGTTTACAGACAAAGTAACCCATCGCGGCAACCAATTCATCATCGTAATACAAGAAAGGAATTCGCTTTCGTTGCCAAGGCGCAATTTTCAGCTCCTGCAAAATTTTCTTCAATTCTTTAGAGTGGTTGCGATAATCAGGCAAGCATTTAGGGTTATTGTGCGTAAATCGCAACTCAACTTGTTGGCCGTCTTTAGGGGCTATAACTTGTACTTTTTCTGTGCAGTTTGTTGGCGTATCTTTAAACTCGATGCGCCCGATGTTGTCAGGGAGTTCAACAACCACATCAGCTATTTGTTCGGCAGCGAAAGTATATAACCAGTGACTTACATCACCAAATACGGGAGTAAAATATAATGCCTGTTGAAAACGACGAACCATGATGTCAGAGATGCGCACTTCTGGCGTTTTGTCACCTTGGGCAATCATCTGCACATTAATCTCATTTAATTGAGCTGAAGATGGGACAACGTCATAATCACGCTTTAAAACAAACCGTAGCAAATTATTACGACGTTCCAATGATAACGACATCAGCTTATCAATTGCCAAAGCACTATCGTGATTACAGGCGCTTTCTTGATCTTGTTGCGCTAACTCATCTAACAAGGCTTGGCTTTGCTGACAGTGCATCGCTGAGCGTGCAATGGTGTGAGTAATACTCTGCCAGCGCTCACTCAAAACAGGCATTATTTGGTGACGAATAAAGTTACGGTCAAACTGTTCATTAGTATTGGAATCATCGTCAATGTATTCAATGTCATTGGTGCTCGCATACTGCTCAATTTGCTCCCTACTAATCGCCAGTAAAGGCCGACATATTTCACGGTCAAAGAGACATGTTGATGATTTCATTGCACTTAAACCGGCAACACCCGCGCCACGCTTTAAAGCCAATAAGACAGTTTCAGCTTGATCATCTAAATGATGCCCGGTAAGAATGACAGAGTTTTCAGGTAATAAACGTTTAAATGCTTGATACCTAGCTTCTCTAGCAATTGCTTCAACACTTTGTTGAGCTGTTATTTTAAGCTCAACATTTGCCGTAACAAACCCAACATTTTGCACTTCAGCTTGCTGACGACAAAACACTTGCCAATCATCCGCAAAACGGCTCAAACCGTGGTGAATGTGGCAAGCAACTATTTCATTGGTAATATCGCCACGCTGTTTTAATTGGCTAATAGCATGGAGCAAAACCTGAGAATCCACGCCGCCACTATATGCGATAGCGATTGGCCTTTCTGGCATCAATTTAACCGTGGATAAAATGGCTTGCTCAATTAAATGCATAAAATGCTAACAAATGTTGTTGGATGAAGTACTTGGGTTGGAAATTTAACACGAAAACGGTGGGTTACACCATGCAATAGCGTGGATAATTTGCCTGTTATCAAATAAAAAAGCCAGCATCATGCTGGCTTTTCTACATTGAGTGATCCTAACAGTAACCGTAAGTCATTAGACGTTGGTAACGTTGTTCAATTAACTCTTCTTTTGAAAGGCCTTGAATATCAGCTAAGTCTTTCTTAATAGCTTGTTTTAAGATTGCTGCCATTTCGTCCATATCACGGTGAGCACCACCTAATGGTTCATCAACGATATTGTCAATTAATTCTAGCTCTTTGATACGAGGAGCTGTAATACCCATTGCTTCCGCGGCAGTTGATGCTTTTTCAGCTGTTTTCCAAAGAATCGACGCACAACCTTCCGGTGAAATTACCGAGTAAGTTGAGTAACGTAGCATGTTAACACGGTCACCAACACCAATCGCTAAAGCGCCACCAGAACCACCTTCACCAATAACGGTACAAACGATTGGCACCGTAAGGCGTGACATAACTTTTAAGTTCATTGCAATCGCTTCACTCTGGCCACGCTCTTCTGCACCAATACCAGGGTATGCGCCAGGTGTGTCGATAAACGTAATAATCGGCATATTGAAACGCTCAGCCATTTCCATTAAGCGCTTAGCTTTACGGTAACCTTCTGGGCGTGGCATACCAAAGTTACGTTTAACTTTTTCAGTAGTAGAACGACCCTTTTGTTGACCGATGACCATCACTGGTACACCGTCTAAGCGGGCGGTACCACCAACAATCGCCGCATCATCAGCATATGCTCTATCGCCAGCTAACTCATCGAACTCTTCAAAAATACGTGGAATATAGTCTAACGTGTATGGACGTTGTGGATGACGTGCAACACGCGCCGTTTGCCAAGGATCTAAATCAGAAAAAATCTTTTGAGTTTGTTCTTTGTTTTTTTCTTTTAATTGGCGAATTTGATCTTCTAAATCAAGATCTAAGTCTTGACCATTGTTTACCAATTGTAATTCTTCAATTTTTGCTTCTAGTTCGGCAATTGGTTGCTCAAAATCTAAAAAATTTAACGACATATTTGTATTCTAACCTGTTGTTAAGTCAACCGAATAATAGAGAGGTTAACTTACTGCTTAATTTATTTAAACTGTAAGGCGACGTTATCTTCGCCCAACAATAACTTTAATTCATGTAATAATTTATCAGCAGGGGTAACCCTCCACTGAACGCCCAATTCAAGTGTTGCCTGCGCTTCTTCTCGCAAGTAATTCACTTTAACCGGACAAGTACCGTCTTTATATTCAGACAATACCTGACTAAATTGTTCAAAAAAGTTGTCATTAACAACTTGTCGATCTAATGATAAATCAATGCTTTGAAGGTAATTTTCACGGGCATCGGTAATCGTCATTATATCGCGACCCGACATTGTAATACCACCCGAGTAATCATCAAAGCTGACCTGTCCGCTACACACCAAAATTGCATCTTTTACAAGGATATCTTGGAACTTATCAAAATCGTCTGGAAAGAGTCGTACATCGATGCGTGCACTCTTGTCGTCAAGGGTCACTAGTGCCCAACGACGACCACGTTTATTAACTAAAACACGCACACCGATAACCAAGCCTACAGCTGTAGCACTGGCGTCTCTGCCAGTTGGTTGCATTCCTACCAGCCTTGAGCTTGCATATCGCTTACTTTCTTTTAAATAACGATCGATAGGATGGCCAGTTAAGTAAAGACCCAACGTTTCTCGCTCACCATCAAGCCAAACCTCTTCTGGCCATGGCGTGACTTCTTTGAACGCTTGTCGCGTATCATCTGGCTCTTCATTGATAAGACCGAATAAATCATGTTGACCGATCGCTTGTGCTTTTGCGTGTTGATCTGCCGCTCTTATCGCTTCCGTTAAACTTTCGAATAGTGCAGCTCTGTGTGGACCACCATCTTTAGTTTTAGGGCCAAGTGCATCCATTGCGCCGGCTCGCACTAAACGTTCTAGTACTCGCTTGTTAGTTTTCTTTATATCAACACGGGCACAAAAATCGAATAAATCTACAAATGGACCACCTTCTTCTCGGGCTGCGATAATCGCATCAATTGGTCCCTCACCTACGCCTTTAATTGCACCGATACCATAAACAATTTCGTCGTTTTCATTCACGGTAAACTTGTATAGACCTGAATTTACATCAGGTGGTAATAACGTAAGCCCCATGTTCTTACATTCATCAACTAGGGTTACAATTTTGTCGGTGTTATCCATATCAGCAGACATAACTGCCGCCATAAATGGTGCAGGATGATGAGCTTTCATCCAAAGCGTTTGATATGAAACTAAGGCATAAGCAGCCGAGTGAGATTTGTTAAAACCATAACCTGCGAACTTTTCAACCAAGTCGAAGATTTTCATGGCGAGTTCGCCATCGATACCGTTTTCTACCGCACCTTGTTCGAAGCCCGCTCGTTGCTTAGCCATTTCTTCGGGCTTTTTCTTACCCATTGCTCGACGAAGCATATCAGCGCCACCGAGCGTATAACCAGCAAGTACCTGTGCAATCTGCATGACCTGCTCTTGATACAAGATAATACCGTAAGTAGGCTCTAGAATGGGCTGTAAAGATTCGTGCTGCCAGGTCGAATCTGGGTATGATATTTCTTCACGACCGTGCTTACGTTCGATAAAGTTATCTACCATGCCTGATTGCAGAGGACCTGGGCGGAATAAGGCTACCAGTGCGATAATATCTTCAAAACAGTCTGGCTGAAGCTTATCGATCAGGGATTTCATACCGCTTGATTCAAGCTGGAATACAGCGGTAGTTTCAGATGCTAATAACATCTTAAATGATTTTTTATCATCCAGTGGTATAGCGGCAATATTGATTGGCTCTTTACCTTCTTTGAGTAGCTTTTTATCAGCCATCTCAATTGCCCACTGTAAAATGGTTAAGGTACGTAAACCTAAGAAGTCAAACTTAACAAGACCTGCATCCTCAACGTCATTTTTATCAAATTGAGTAACAGGGTTTTTACCTTCTTCATCACAATAAAGCGGCGCAAAGTCGGTAATTGTGGTTGGTGATATAACAACACCACCGGCGTGTTTGCCGGCGTTACGTGTCGTACCTTCTAAGGTGCGACACATATCAATTAAGTCTCTAACATCCGAATCTTGTTCATAGACTTCTGGTAAACGAGGTTCCGCTTCAAATGCTTTAGCGAGGGTCATACCCGGATCTGGTGGAATAAGCTTTGAAATACGGTCAACAAAGCCATATGGGTGACCAAGTACACGGCCTACGTCACGTATTACCGCTTTAGCCGCCATGGTACCAAAGGTAATAATTTGCGATACCGCATCACGGCCATAAAGCTCGGCTGTATGGTCAATTACCTCATCACGTCTGTCCATACAGAAATCGACATCGAAATCAGGCATCGAGACACGCTCAGGGTTTAGAAATCGCTCGAAAAGTAGATCATATTCTAGCGGATCAAGGTCGGTAATTTTTTGCGCATAAGCGACTAAGGAACCAGCACCTGAACCACGACCTGGGCCAACCGGGATATTGTTGTCCTTACTCCACTGAATAAACTCCATTACGATAAGGAAGTAACCAGGGAACCCCATGTTATTAATTACGTCGAGCTCAACTTTTAAACGCTCATCATAAGGTTTACGTTTTTCTTCAAAGTCAGGTGCGTCTTTATCAAATAAAAACTCTAACCGTTCTTGCAGGCCTTCTTCTGATACTTTTACTAAGTAATCTTCAATTGAGAGACCTTCAGTAGGGAAATCAGGTAAAACGTACTCGCCAAGTGTCACCGTCACATTACAGCGTTTTGCAATTTCAACCGAGTTTTCTAATGCTTCTGGAATATCGCTAAAAAGTTCAACTATTTCCTCTTCTGAGCGTAAATATTGCTCAGGAGAATATTTTCTTGGTCGACGTTTGTCATCTAGCGTAAAACCGTCATGAATTGCGACACGAATTTCATGGGCGTCAAATAACTCAGGCGTTAAGAACATGACCTCATTGGTCGCCACCACAGGAATGTCATGTTGGCTCGCAAAATCAACGGCTAAATGAAGATAAGTTTCTTCATCGTCGCGACCCGTACGAATCAATTCAAGGTAATAGTTATTCGGAAAGTACTGTTGATAAAAGCTAAGCATCTCATTGGCTTGCTCCACGTTATTTTTCAATAACGCTTTACCTATGTCGCCTTCTTTTGCACCCGACAAAAGAATTAAGCCCTCAGCGTATTCAATGAGCCAATCACGATCAATAACCGCTTTATTTTGAATATGGCCTCTTAAATACCCTTTAGAAATAAGCTCGGTTAAGTTTTTATAGCCTTGATTGTTGTACGCAATGACGACCAAACGAGATAACTCATCTTCTAGCAAGTCACTTTTTACATAAAAATCAGTACCGATTATTGGCTTAATACCCGCGCCATGTGTTGCGTGGTAAAACTTAACAAGACCACAAAGGTTCATTTGATCGGTGAGCGCAATGGCTGGCATGTTCAAGTCAGCCGCTTTTGCGACAATTGGCTTAACTTTGTTTAAGCCATCACACATAGAGAAGTCACTATGCACACGCAAGTGAACAAACTTAGGTGGAGGTAACTGGACGTTTTCTTCTTCGATATGCTCAGACATTTATAATTCTTTTAGGTCTTGTCATTCACTAACAGTGTTGGCTTGGTTGGCAATTACATTCGCAACAGGTTTAAAACTTCTACGGTAATTGTCTAAGACACCAAGTTCAATGATTTTTTCTAAATGTGCTTTAGTTGGGTACCCTTTATGGCCAGCAAAACCATATTCAGGGTATTGTTCATCAAGCACGATCATATCATTATCACGCTCAACTTTAGCCAAGATTGAGGCAGCACTAATTTCAGCAACCCGCGCATCGCCTTTGACAACAGCCTGCGATGGAATACCAAGTTCAGGACAACGATTGCCATCAATAAGCACGTGGTCGGGTGTTACAGATAACCCTTGAACCGCTCTTTGCATCGCTAACATCGTTGCATGTAAAATGTTCAGCGTATCGATTTCCTCTGGCGTGCATCGACCAATAGCCCAAGCGGTTGCTTTTTCCTTGATCTCTTCAGCTAAGATTTGGCGTTTTTTCTCTGATAATTTCTTTGAATCCATTAACCCTTCGATAGGATTATCTGGATCTAAAATGACTGCAGCAGTTACCACATCGCCAACAAGTGGTCCACGCCCTACTTCGTCAACACCTGCAATACAGTAGGCTACAGGGTAGACGAAAGGTGGCAACTCAGCTTTTTTTTTACGAGGAGATTTGGTTTTAGTTGTCATGTTTTTTAAATATTAGCCATCATTAACGCAATTACAGCTTGTGCAGACTTTTCATCAGCATTTTGTTTTAGCTCATGGTGAATTTGTTCAAAGCGGCTCAGCAACGCTGTTTGGTCTTGAAATAAACGTTCTTCCAACGCACTCACAAGATCATCTACTTTGATATCATGCTGTAAGAATTCTGGCACAATTTCTTCATTGGCAAGCAAATTAGGTAACGACACCCACTTAAGCTTAACCATACGCTTTGCAATTTGCCACGTTAGCGCGTTTACCTTGTAGCACACAACCATAGGTCGTTTAACTAATGCCGCTTCTAACGTTACCGTACCGGACGCGATTAACAATACATCACTTGCCGCCATCACATCTTGTGTCTTACCAACAATAACATCAAGCTTAAGTTCAGGTGCAAGTTCCTGATGCAGCTTGTTAAACATATCCGCTTTATCCTGACTGATCATAGGCACGACAAAACGCATATTTGGATGCTTGTTCAATAACTTTTTCGCAGCCTCCAGATAAGGTTCAACTAATAGTTTCAACTCACCAGAACGACTACCAGGCATAAGCGCTACGAGATGCTGCTCAGGTAAAACGTTTAACCCCAATGACTGTCTTGCTTGAGACTTGTCGCTGTTCATGGGAATTTGTTCAGCCAACGTGTGACCAACGAAGGTACAAGGTACTTGGTACTTATCGTAAAACGCTTTTTCAAACGGTAATAAAGACAAGACCATATTCGTTGCTCGCTCTATTTTGAAAATACGTTTCTCTCGCCACGCCCAAACCGAAGGGCTGACATACTGAACCGTTTTAATGCCGTTAGCTTTAAGTTTTTCTTCAAGTGTTAAATTAAAGTCAGGTGCGTCGATACCAATAAAAACATCTGGCTTATTTTCGGTAAAATACTCAACTAATGATTTTCGTACGTGCAGCAAACGTCTAATTCGACCAAGTACTTCGATGATGCCCATCACCGCTAACTCTTCCATATCGAATAACGATTCAAAGCCAAGTGCGAGCATTTTTGGACCACCAATACCGACAAATTTTGCGTCTGGATAATGGTGCTTAAGTTGCGACATTAAACCTGCACCTAAGGTATCGCCAGAGTGCTCTCCAACAACAATCGCAAAGGTAGGTGCAGTATTTTGAGTTTTTTCAGGCATAGCGGCAATTAACGAATAATGCCGCGTGATGAGTTTTTAACAAATTCGGCAAACTCAGCAACTTGCTCAGTTTGTGCTGCAAGATCTTGCATTTTTTCAATCGCTTCATCAGCATGTAAGCCTTGGCGATAAAGTATTTTGTAGGCACGGCGTACGTTTAAGATAGTTTCTTTATCGAAACCACGACGCTTCAATCCTTCAGAATTTAAGCCAAACGGTGATGCACTGTTACCAGAAGCCATCACGTAAGGTGGGATATCCTTAAGTACTAATGACGTTGCACCAACAAAGGCATGGCTGCCAATTTTACAAAATTGATGAACACCCGACATACCGCCCAGTATCACCCAATCGCCAACCTGAACATGACCAGCGACAGACGCGTTGTTTGCCATAATACAATGGTTGCCAATAATGCAATCATGAGCAACATGGGTGTATGCCATAAATAAGTTGTTAGAGCCAATAGCCGTTAGACTATTGTCTTGCACAGTACCACGTTGAATCGTGGTACATTCACGAAAGATATTATTGTCACCAATCGTTAATCGCGTTGGTTCACCCGCATATTTCAAGTCTTGACACTCTTCACCAATACTTGCGAATTGGAAAATGCGGTTATTTTTACCGATTGTCGTTGGCCCTTTGATGACCACATGCGAGTTGATCTGACAATCATCACCAATTTCAACATCTGCACCGATATAGGTATAAGCGCCAATTGCAACGTTGTTACCTATTGTAGCGCCTTCGTCAATAATGGCCGTTTCGTGAATCAAATTATTTTGCATGGTTACTACAGCTCTCTTCTTGCACACATTAAATCTGCGCTACAAACAACTTTTCCATCAACTTTTGCTTCACCGTAATACTTCCACATGTTGCGGCGTTCTTTTACAAACTCTATATGTAAATCAATTGTGTCGCCTGGGTGCACTGGACGTTTAAACTTGGCGTTATCAATTGATGCAAAAAGGAACATTTCTGATTCACTTTTCGGGTTACCTTCAAGCTCACTAGTTTTAAAACCTAATACACCTGATGCTTGTGCCATTGCTTCTAAAATCATGACACCTGGGAAAATGGCGTAATCAGGGAAGTGCCCCGTAAATACCGGCTCATTGATTGAAACATTCTTAACGGCATGGATCCACTTACCAGGTTCCATATCAACAACTTTGTCAACCAATAACATAGGATAACGATGAGGGATTAATTGTTGGATTTCTTCAACAGTTAATTTAATTTGCTTGCGTTCCAAAGCTATTCCTTATCTTCTTGCGTTAAAGACTCAATTTGCTTAGTTAATGATTTAACCTGCTTTTGTAGCGCCTCTAAACGATTAATTCTTGCGTTTGTTTTGTGCCATTCTTTATTTGTTTGTGCTGGGATACCAGAAGAATAAACACCGGCTTTGGTTATACTTTTCGTCACCATCGCCATCCCCGTAAGCATAGTACCGTCTGCGATTTCAATGTGACCATTGATACCAGCCATGCCACCAAAGACACAGTTTTTACCAATGGTTGTACTGCCAGCGATAACAGAGCTACCTGCCATACAAGTATTTTGCCCAACAACAACGTTATGGGCAATTTGAATTTGGTTATCTAAAATCACACCATCTTCAATGATGGTGTCATCTAACGCTCCACGATCAATTGTCGTGCTTGCGCCTATTTCAACTCGGTCGCCAATAATGACACCACCAAGTTGAGGAATCTTTACCCAGTTACCGTTTTCATTGGCATAGCCAAAGCCATCACTACCAATCACGGTATTTGATTGCACTAAGCAATCTTTACCCATTTTTACACTATGATAAATGCTGACATTCGCCCATAGCTTGGTGTTATCACCAATCTGTGATGCTTTACCGACAAAACATCCTGCACCGATAACAACGTTCTTGCCTAGCACTACATCGTCTTCAATAACGGCATTAGCGCCTATAGCAACACCTTCTCCAAGGATTGCTGACTCACTAATAATAGCACTTTTGTGAACGTTCGTTGCTGGTAATGGCGTGGTATCAAGCATTTGCGCGACTCTCGCAAACCCGACATATGGGTTATCGAGTACGAGTGCGTTTGTTGGACAATCAGCAACAGCATCAGGCGATAGTATCACCGCGCTCGCTTTCGTTTGTGCTAATTGGCCTTTGTATTTTGCATTACTTAAAAAAGTAATTTGCCCTTCTCTAGCATTTGCTAAGGTCGCTAAAGAAGAAACGGAGCAACTGTCATTCCCATGAACAGTGGCTCCGATTTTTTCTGCTAGCTGGGCTAGCGTGAAAGATTCAATATCATTCATTACTGTAATTTACTAACTTGCTCTACAACTTTTGAAGTTAAATCAGCATCTGGTGCAGCAAATACAACAGCTTTTTGCTCAACAATAACGTCGAACTTTTCAGTCTCAGCAATGTTGTTTACTGCTTGACGAACTAACGCTAAGATTTTGTTAGTTTCTTCGTTTTGACGCATTTGGATTTTTTGTTGTAACGCTTTACCTTTAGTTTGGTAGTTTTGGAACAACTCAGCAATTTGCTTGTTTAAATCTTCTTTTTCTTTCTCACTCATTAATGCACCATCACGCTTTTGCTTTTCTTGATAGTACTTAATGTCTTTTTCAATTTGCGCAACTTCTGCAGTTTCATCTTTAAATTCAGCGTTTAATGCTTGAACCATTGCTGCAGACTGAGGTAACTGCTTCATGATTGATTGAACATTCACTACGCCTAGTTTTTGGTCTGCTGCAAACGCTGCATTTGATAATAATGCAGTTGATGCTACTGCTGCGATTGCAGCTGTTTTAAATAACTTTTTCAAATCTATCTCCTAAAAAATTTTTTCTTAGACTTTCTTATTAGAATGTTTGTCCAATATTGAAACTGAAGAAACTGGTATCGTCATCATCTTGTTCTTTTAACGCTTTAGCAAAACTAAAGACCATCGGTCCCATTGGTGAAATCCACTGAACCGATAAACCAGCTGATGCACGGAACGTATTTACGTCTGAGTAATCAACAATTTTTGCAAATTGATCCTGATCTAAATCGCTATAGTCGTCAATATTAAATTCAGTATCCCATACGTTACCCACATCAACAAATAAACTTGTACGAACGCTATTGCCGTATGATTCGTCGATAACAGGCACAGGGAAGATTAACTCAATGCCACCTAATGCTAATGCATTACCACCAACAGAGCGTCGTGATAAATCAATAACATCATGGTCTGGGCCTAAACAACAACCACCTGCACCACCTGATGGATCTGGGCTACCCGGAATTTGTTGTGGGTAACGGTAAATCGCACGAGGACCTACAGTGTTATTCTCGAAGCCACGTAATGTGTCATTACCACCCGCTCTGAAGTTTTCCCAGAATGGTAGTAACTGATCGTTGCCATTTACTTGGCTGTAACCATTACCATAACCTAACTCTAATCGCGTTAAGAATGACCATTTTTGGTTACGTGTTAGTGGGAAGTACCACTTGCCATCGAAGTTAACTTTAAAGTAGTTAACATCAGAATTTGGTGTTGTTATCTTACCTGATAACGCCATCGATGAACCCGCTGTTGGGAAAGTACCGCGGTTTAAGGTAACACGTGAGATCGATGATGATAAATCAAAGGTTTTGAACTTTAACTGAGCATCTGGGTTTGCTGGATCAGAGTAAATTTCATAAAACTTAGAAATTTGCTCGTAAGTCTCAAGCTGAGTAATACCATTACTCTTATATGCCACACCCCAGTTAATTCGAGTGTATTCATTAATTGGGTAACCTAACGTAGCACCAATACCGTATGTCTGGTTATTGTACTGAACAAGGTTAGCATTTCCAGCGTCGAATTCTTGATAGAAAATATTACCACCAAGCGATATACCATCAACGGTAAAATATGGATCGGTGTAAGAAATCGATGCTGATTGTGAATAAGTCACGGTATTAATATTGAAGCCTAAGCGGTTACCAGTACCCAAGAAGTTATTCTCTTGAATACCCGCATTCAAGCTAAGTTTGGTTGTTGAACCATAACCAATACCTGCAGTAAATGAACCAGAAGCTTGCTCTTTAACAGTAAAGTCAACGTCAACTAAGTCATCTTCGCCTGGTAACTGATTGGTTTCAAATTCAACAGTTTCAATATACGGCAAACGTGCAATACGCGCTTTAGATGCTTCGACATTTGAATTAGACAACCAAGCACCTTCAAATTGGCGCATCTCACGACGTAATACATCGTCAGCCGTCACATGGTTGCCTTCAAAGTTAACACGGTTAACGTAAATACGTTTACCAGGGTCAACAGATAAGGTTAATTTTACTGTTTTATCTTCGTCGTTGATATCAGGAATAACCGTTACTTTCGGATAAGCATAACCGAAACGACCGAGGAACTTACTGATACTTTCTTCTGTGTACGTAACAAGTGCACCATTGTACAACTCTTCTGTACGTAGCGGGTTAATCGCTTCGATGGTTTTTTCAAAGCCCGCCATGTCACCCATGTAATCAATTTCACTAATCGTGTATTGCTCACCTTCGGTCACATTTAAAGTGATATAAACACCTTGTTTATCAGGTGTCATTGATACTTGCGTCGAATCAACTTTAAATCGCAAGTAACCTTTATCTAAATAATGAGAGTTAATCGTCTCCATATCACCTTGTAGTGTTTGCTTTTGGTAGCGATCTTGCGCCATAAAGTTCCACCAAGGAGAGTCAAACGTTAACTCAATGTTCTCTAAAATCTCTTGATCAGAGAATTGCTCATTACCTACGATATTGATTTGCTCAATAGAGGCTGCGTCGCCTTCATCGAATATAAATTTAATCTTTACACGGTTACGTGGTAAATGCGTGACTTCAGCTTTTACATCGGCGTTGTATTTACCAACACTGTGATAGAAGTCTTCAAGACCTTTTTCAATACCAGAAATAACAGTGCTATCTAGTGTTTCACCCACACGAATATCACTGCTATCAAGGCTCTCCGTTAACTGCTCATCTTTTAAGTCTTTGTTACCTTCAAACTCAATTTCGCTAATTGTTTCACGCTCTTGAATTTTGAATATAAGACGAGTGCCATCGCGAAATACGGCGATGTTATTGAAGTGACCTGAACGATAAAGTGACTTAATTGATTGTGAAATACGAAATTCGTTTAACGTATCACCAACATTGAAAGGAATATGCGTTAATGCAGCACCAAGTGCAACACGTTGCAGTCCTTGCACGTCGATATCTGTAACAACAAATTCTTGTTCAGCTGCTGTCGCTGTAGTTCCTAATGTGCCTAATAATACGGCTAAGGCTATTTTTTTAATTGTCATACTCAGTTTTTCTACTTCTGTTTACAGCCGTGAGATGTCATTAACTATTGCGATGCTCATAAGTGCTAATAATATCAGCGCACCGAATCGAAAACCCATTTCTTGTATTTTTTCAGGTACAGGCTTTCCTGTTAAAAGTTCTATAAGGTAATAAAGTAAGTGGCCGCCATCAAGTACTGGAAGCGGTAAAAGGTTAATTATTCCTAAATTAATGCTAATTAACGCTAAAAAGCTTAAAAAATAAACGACCCCATACCCTGCACTTGAACCTGCGCCCTGCGCAATTGATATTGGTCCACTCAAATTATTTACCGATACATCACCGGTGATGAGCTTGCCTATCATATCGAAACTTAGCGTAATTAACTGCCATGTTTTACTTAATGCCTGTGGAATAGCATCAAGCGGTCCATAACTTAAGTCAATTAAGTAAGCTTTTGGATATGGTTCACTTTTAGGTGACACACCTAGGTAGCCCTGTTTTTTCCCGCTTACTGTTCTTGAGCCCAGCTTCACAGGTATTGTGATTTGTTCGACCATTGAACCTTGATTACGTTCAATCGTAAATAAAACTTCTTCATCGGCAAACTGTTTTATCGAGTTTGATAGCAATTGCCAATCATCGCCGATAGCTATCCCATTAAATGCAACAACCTTGTCACCCACTAACAGACCGCCTTTTTCTGCCGGTGAACCTTTCCCTACAGCAATAAGCTCGGGCGTCGTTTTAGTTTGATATGGTTTGATACCAAGACTCGATAGCGAAGATTCGTTTTCTGGCTGATAGTTCCATTGGCGCGTATCAAATACATAGGACTTTTGATACTGACTATCTGGAAGCTGCACTTTGAAGGCAATTTCATCACTACCAATTTGTCCTACAAGTGCCAAATTAACATCTTGCCAGTCCCTCGTTCTTTGGCCTGCGATTGAGACAATTTCTGAACGTTCAGGAATATCAGCTTGAGCGAAAATAGAATTCGGCTCTGCCGGGCCAACAATCGGTTTAACGCTCGGCACGCCAATTAAAAACATCAAGTAAAATGCGAATATAGCAAAGATAAAGTTTGCCATTGGTCCAGCGGCAACAACCGCTATTCGCTGGTAAACCGACTTGCTATTAAAGGTGACATCTTTATCTTCTGGTGCTACGTCGTCAACCCGCTCATCGAGCATTTTGACATAGCCACCTAATGGTATTAGCGCAACGACATATTCTGTGCCGTGTTTATCGACGGTTCGCCAAATCGGCTTACCAAAGCCAACAGAAAAGCGAAGTACCTTGATACCATTTTTTCTGGCTACCCAAAAATGACCGTACTCATGCACGGTAACTAAAATACCGAGAGCGATTACAAATGAGGCTAAATTCCAGAGAAAATCAAACATGGTCTACTGCATTGCTTTTAGAATAGTTATGGCAAATTGTCTTACGCGGCTATCTAAGTCAACCACTTCATCAATTGATGTTACTTGTTCTAAGACAAACTTTTTCACTGAAGTTTCATTTATTTTAAAAATATCAGTAAATTTTATTTCGTTATTTAAAAATGCTTCAACAGCTATTTCATTCGCAGCATTTAATGCCGTACAAGCTGCTTGGCCAGACTTACATGCGTCAATCGCTAACTTTAGATTTGGATAGCGATCAAAATCTGGGGCTTGGAAGTCAAAAGATGCCGTGGTGAAAAAGTCTAAATTATCGACTCCCGCATCAACACGTTCAGGGTAAGCTAACGCATGAGCAATCGGTGTTCGCATATCTGGATTCCCCATTTGTGCGAGAACACTACCATCTTTATATTGGACCATAGAATGAATCGTTGACTGCGGGTGCAATACAACTTGGATGTCATCAGCTTCAACATTAAATAGCCATTTAGCTTCGATAAACTCTAAGCCTTTATTCATCATAGTTGCAGAGTCAACCGAGATCTTTTTTCCCATATCCCAGTTTGGATGCTTGCATGCCTGTTCAGGTGTAATATCGCTAAACATGTCTAAAGGATAAGTTCTAAATGGACCACCCGACCCCGTAAGCAGAATTTTATTTACACCCTGAGATTTTAACTGGCAATCACCTACCTTTTCTTGCTCTGCCCACGGCAAGCATTGGAAAATGGCATTGTGCTCACTGTCAATTGGTAATAGCGTCGCGTTTGATGCCTTCAGCGCGTCAATAAAGATTTGCCCAGACGTTACCAACGCTTCTTTGTTAGCAAGTAATACACGCTTGTTCGCTTTGATTGCAGCATAAGTAGGCATTAATCCTGCTGCACCAACAATCGCTGCCATAACAGTATCAATCTCTTCATCACTGGCGACATCACAAAGCGCTTGTTCGCCAGATAGAACGTCAATTGAGATATTTTGGTCACTCAAGCGAGCCTGCAATTCTTCAGCATGAGGTTGAGATACCATGACAACTTTTTGCGGTTTAAAAGTAAGGCATTGCTCGAACATCACATCAACATTCGAGTTAGCGGCGATGCTTACAACTTGAAACCGCTCTGGATTACGTTGGATAACATCTAGCGTACTTACGCCGATAGAGCCTGTAGACCCTAGCACACAGATTTTACGCATGAGTTACCAACCAATAAAAATATAACAAAGAGCAAAAACAGGTGCAGTAGACGTTAAACTGTCGATGCGATCTAAAATCCCACCGTGTCCAGGTAGGATATTACCTGAATCTTTTACACCTGCTTGGCGCTTAAACATACTCTCGTTTAAGTCACCTAATACTGAAATTGTTGTGATAAGCATAGTCACTAAAAGCACTTGAGTGAATTGGGTTGAGTTCCAACCTAAAACATACCCTACTGCGATAACGAGTAAACAAGCACTAACGACACCACCAAAAAAGCCTTCTAGCGTTTTACCAGGGCTTACGTTTGGCATTAACTTGTGTTTACCAATCGACTTACCAACAAAATAAGCACCGATATCAGCACTCCATACGAGGCCAAATAAAAACATCATTAATTGTGCACCATGGTACGGGTCGGTTGCGTAATCAACACTGCGAATAATCATGAGCGCAAAGCCCGCTGGGACAAGTGTTAACCATCCAAAAATTCCACGAACACTGCGATGGCTTGACCAAAACGCGCTGCATTTAGGGTAAACAAAGGTGAGGAAAGCAGATAGAAGCCACCAGATTGACGCTAACCATAATACCAATTTAGCATCAGGGTGAATCGTCCCTTGAGCGGTCCAGAGTTGGTCGATCGGCATGAAATCAAACAGTAGGCCAAGCAATGCGACATTAGATAACGCAAACAATGCTCGTTTAACTTTAGACGTTATGCCCATTAACGGGCCCCATTCCCATGCCCCTAAGCCTATCAAGAGCAGGAGCAACCATGCAAAATTCTGCAATGACAAGTAAAAAATAGCTGCAATTGCACAAGGTGCTAATACTACTGCAGTTAAAACGCGTTTAATTAACAAGGGTTAATCCTTTTCTTATTATGTCTGTTTAACTTGATCACCGGTTTTACCGAATCGTCTCTCTCGCTGAGTAAACGCCTCTAACGCAAGGTTGAATTGGCTCTCATCGAAATCTGGCCACAATGTCTCGGTAAAATAGAACTCTGAATAAGCTGACTGCCATAGTAAAAAGTTACTAATACGGTAGTCACCACCGGTTCTTATCAGTAGATCAAGATCGGCAAACTCCGCCAACGATGTTTGTTGATCAAGAGTTTCCTCGGTAATATCATCTAGGCTCATTTCATTATTTTGAACCTTTTGTGCAAGTGATTTTGCCGCCTGAGTAATATCCCAACGACCACCGTAGTTTGCAGCTACGGACAATACCATGCCGGTATTTTCACACGTTAATTCTTCAGCTTTACTTATGTTTTTTTGTAGCTTTTCCGAAAAACGTGATTTATCGCCAATCACTTTGAAGCGAATATCATTTTTGTGCAAGCGCTTAACTTCTTTAGTTAAGACATACATAAAGAGATCCATTAATACGGATACTTCTTTTTCTGGACGTTGCCAGTTTTCACTACTAAATGCAAATAAGGTTAACGCTTTAACACCAAGTTTACGAGCAGTTGTTACTGTTGAGCGAACACTCTCAACACCTGCTTTATGGCCTGCGACTCTTTTGTTACCGCGCATTTGCGCCCAACGACCATTTCCATCCATGATAATAGCTACATGCTTGGGAATGATAAAACCTTGTTGTGTTGCGGCAGTATTTTCGCTCACGTTATCTCCTTCATACAAAAACGCCGTAGTTATTATCTACGGCGTAATTGAATAAGCAATGAAAACCTTAGATTTCCATTAACTCCGCTTCTTTTTCGGCTAAAATTGCATCAACCTGCTTAACAAATGTGTCAGTGATCTTTTGGATCTCATCTTCAGCTTGGTGCATTTCATCATCACTAATCTCTTTTTCTTTGTTTAGTGACTTAATGTCAGAGTTGGCGTCACGACGAATGTTACGAATCGCAACTTTACCATTTTCTGCTTCACCTTTAACAACACGAACAAGCTCTTTACGACGCTCTTCTGTTAATGGTGGTAAAGGAATACGAATTAACGTACCTTGAGATGCAGGGTTTAAGCCTAAATCAGACTTTAAGATTGCCTTCTCAACAGCACCGATAAGACCTTTGTCGAAAACAGTAACCGCTAGAGTACGTGCGTCTGGCACTGAAACGTTACCTACTTGATTAAGTGGAGTGTCAACACCGTAATACTCAACAGTTACGTTATCTAATAACGAAGGGTGAGCACGACCTGTACGTACTTTATTTAAGTTCACTTTTAGCGCGTCTACGCTTTTGCCCATACGTTCATGAGCGTCTTGTTTAATTTCGTCAATCACAATAAATATCCTTGGTAATTCACCTATACAAATATAGGTTATCTCACTTAATAATTGTTTTTAATTTAAATATTCTCTGAGTGATCGATAGTTGTACCTTCGTCTTCACCCATAATTACATTCTTTAATGCGCCAGGTTTGTTCATGTTGAAAACACGAATTGGCATAGAGTGGTCACGAGCTAGCGTAAATGCAGCTAAGTCCATAACCTTTAATTCTTTGTCTAACACTTCAGTGTAAGTTAAGTGTTGGTATAACTCGGCGTCTGGATTTTTTACTGGGTCATCAGAGTAGATACCATCAACTTTTGTCGCTTTTAATACCGCATCTGCTTCAATTTCAATACCACGTAAACACGCTGCAGAGTCTGTTGTGAAGAACGGGTTACCTGTACCAGCACTAAAAATAACGACGCGGCCAGACTTTAATAAGCTAATTGCTTCAGCCCAGTTGTAAGTATCACATACACCCGCTAAATCAATTGCCGACATTAAACGTGCGTTTACAAAAGCGCGATGAAGAGCATCACGCATAGCTAAACCGTTCATTACAGTTGCCAACATACCCATTTGGTCACCAACAACTCGGTTCATACCCGCATCAGCAAGACCAGCACCACGGAATAAGTTACCACCACCGATAACAAGTCCCACTTGAATACCCATTTCCACAAGTTCTTTAATCTCTTGTGCCATACGATCTAAGATCTTTGGATCAATACCAAAGCCTTCATCGCCCATTAAGGCTTCACCACTAAGTTTTAAAAGAATTCTACGATAAACAGGTTTTGGGTTGGTGCTCATATTTTTTTCCTATAGATGAAAGTTAGCCATTAAGGCCTAACTTAGGCCGCCGATATTCTACTCGTTTTTTTTAACTATCTAAAGGTTAATGTAAAAATAAGTGGTTGTTCGGTTTAAAAATAGCCGAAATCATCATTTTTTAAAGAAATATTTACTCAAATAATCCACTAAATATGCTGAACGACAAGTAATTTAGCCACTTGCTATCAATTCAGACAACTTTTATGAAAGCACCCAAGAATAAAGAAAACCTCGCTCTAACCAGTAATTATCTGACAATTAACTAAAAAATCTGTGGAACTATTATCCGGTGGTTTGTCAAAGAACTATTACAGTTAAAAACAACGCAAAAGGATTGATATGCGCACACTTATCGCTTTACTTTTTTGTCTTGCATTACCCACCCTTCCTGTTGAAGCAGCAAAATTTACGGAGGGTGATTATTATGTAACATTGGCAAGTGAGCCGTCGAAGAAAATGGAAATCACAGAATATTTCTCTTTTTACTGCCCGGCTTGCTTTAAACAAGAGCCATTCATGAACGAACTAAAAGCAAGTATGCCCGAGGGTGCTGTATTTAGAAAAAATCATGTTGACGGAATGCCGAAACGAGATATGTCGGTTGAACATAGTTTGACTAAAGCACTTGTGACAGCTCAACACCTAAAATCTGAGGATAAATTAGTACCTGCAATCTTCAATTACATTCACGTAAAAGGAGCAGATTTTAGTAATGACAATGACATTAGAAACTTGTTTTTACGAAATGGCGTAAGTGCAAAAGACTTCGATAAAGCTTTTGCAAGCTTCAGCGTAAATGTTAAAGCAAAACAAATGCAAAAAAACACTCAAGCTATTCGTGCACAAGGACATCGCGCGGTGCCAACATTAATTATCAATAACAAATATAAGCCGGTACTCGATAACATAAAATCATATGACGAATACAAGGAACTTGTGTTATTTTTGTTAAATAAGACTGCCTAACAGTAGGTATTTAGCCATTTATAAAACAAGGAGTTATCATGTCTAAAAGTTGGAAATGTCCAAAGTGTGACTGCACAGATTACGAAACCGATACTATTGCGACAACGGGCAGTGGCTGGTCAAAAATATTTGATATGCAAAATCGTAAATTTACTGCGGTTATTTGCTCAAACTGTACCTATACCGAGTTTTACCGTGGCAGTACGAGTACGTTAGGTAATGTGTTTGATTTATTCACAAATTAAATGAATTAGCTCCACGATTGTTTTGTCAACGTGGAGCCTTTCTAAGAAAATTAACCAAGGAAGTTAGGTGACAATCCCTGTTTTACAAACACCAAGATTAATACTTGAACCGTTGACTCATGACGATAGTCACGAGCTTTTTCGCATTTTTTCTGATCCATTGGTTATCGAGTATTACGATATTGATCAATTCAGTAGCCCAGAGCAAGCAACCCAGTTAATTGATTTTTTCAATAAAAGATATAAAGACAAAATAGGCATTCGTTGGTCAATTCGTATAAAGGAAACCTATGAATTTATTGGTACCTGTGGATTTAACGCCTGGAATGCCAAAATGAAAAATGCAGGTATTGGTTATGAGCTCGCCTCAAACCAGTGGGGCCAAGGTTACGCGACTGAGGCACTAACTGAAATTCTCGATAAGGGATTATCAGGTGAACTTCCACTTGGTGAATTGTATCGAGTACAAGCCGATACCATGCTTGGCAATCATGCTTCTCAGGCCGTCTTATTAAAGCTTGGTTTTAAAGAGGAAGGAACACGTAGAAGCGGTGGATTTTGGAAAGGCGCTTTCCATGATTTAAAGTGCTTTGGCTTAATCAAGCCTGAGTTCCATCAACGAACTTAGCTTGTCGATGAGTCATTTACCCAACAAAATCTCCTTGTCCAAGCGTTTATGGAACACAATTGCTTCTATTTTTTTAATCGGCTACGGTGGTTATGGCATCATTAACAATGACTTATACATACCCGGCAAAAGAAATGGTGGCATTCACCTAACAGATACGCCTGCGATCATGATGTACGGTGCGTTTATTTGTGGCGTGTTAGTTATGTTATCGACGATAATTGATCATTACGATGAACGCGATAACGAGCACAAATATAAACAGTTTGCCAAAATACTGAAGTTTTGTGGATGGAGTCTTTTTGGTTTTGCGCTGTTTTTTAACTTATTAGGTAGACATTCATAGAGCTAGTTGATGAAAAAGATTTACTCAAACGAGAATAACTTTCTCGTTCACAATGTTAAAAACATGGTTGAAGCCCAAGGCATCGAGGTATTTATTAAGAATGAGTTTGCTCAAGGTGCCGTGGGCGATATTTCTGCGTTTGATGCTTGGCCCGAACTCTGGGTAGTCGATGATGCTGACTTTGAAAGAGCAACAAATATTATCGAAGCTTCACAAAAAAATACCTATTCATCTGACTGGATCTGTAACAATTGCCAAGAGGTTAACGACGCCTCCTTTGATATTTGTTGGCAATGTCAGGAAGAAAATAACTAGATACACATGCAATTTGAGTTACTTAACTATCATCACGACGCTAAGCTTCTTGCCTTTGAACTTGCCAATAAGCAATGGTTTGAATCACTAATAGAAGCTAGGCCTAATACATTTTATTCACTTGAAGGTATCGAAGAACACATCAAGCAGTTAGATGTTATGCATAAATTAGGTAAATCACGCAGTTATGTAGTACTTCAAGAAGATGAAATTGTCGCTCGCGCAAATCTAAAAGATATTTCGCAAGGATCGGCAGCCGTCGGTTATCGTGTCGCGCATCAAAAAACCTCTATGGGTCTCGGTAAGCATTGTTTATCCCATCTAATATCTACTGCTAAAGAGTCGTTAATGTTAAGTAGATTACATGCCCAGGTACTCGACAACAACCCAGCTTCATTGCATCTGCTTCAAAGAGCAGGCTTTGTTAAAACACGTACAATTCAAGACTTTCTCAGTATCAACAACCAGCGATATAGCTGTCACGAGCTTTCATACAATCTAACAAACGATTAAGACATGGACCCACAATGATAGCCAAACTAAAGCAGCACCTTGTCAAACTCCTCATTGGACTCATTGTGATATCGGCAGCCATATATCACCTGAGTTTCTATGTATTGCCGAGTATTAGCGTAGAGAACAACTCTGGAGTAACCATTACAACAGCTCATGTTTATTTACCTGCAAGTCGCTTAGACTATGGCCAACTAGCGCCCAATCAAAAAAGCACCTTGCATTACATGCTTAAACAACCCGATGGTCAATATGGCTTTGCCTTTATGCTCTCAAACGATACCCTGCTTGAAGGCACCTGTGGCTATGTCACCAATAACGAAGTGCATAAACGAGTAACAATCACAGTGAACAAGAATCGCGTTGTGTGCAAATAACCCAAATCGCATTGCGTAATCACGCGAGAAAATTTACCCTATTTGGCATGATTAACGGACGCAAGGAATCAACACTCAGTCAATGGAAGCATTAAGAGAACTCATTGCCCTACTTTTATTTATCTGTTCAACGGTTTTACTCATTGTACTATTCAACAACACGTTTGATTGGATTCAATTGGTCATAATCTTTTCAGGATTTCTACTGGCATATTTTATATGGCCAAGTAAGCGGAAGAATCAGAGAAAGCGTGAAAATGCGCTACTTGATATCTTAGAAATCATTGTTGAATTACCAATTGAATTACTATTTTGGCCATTTAGGGTATTGTGGCGAGTTATTCGCCGAGCTGATAACATATTGGATATCTGAGGTTCGCCACTCGGGCCTCATCACACTAATTTGAGGCGAAAATATGGATATTCAAAATTTGCTAACATTTGTTGCAGTTGCAACATTACTCGTTATCTCCCCTGGCCCTAATGGTCTGTTAATAACGAAAACTGTTGCATCATCAGGTGTTAAATCAGCATTCGCCAATATTTGGGGCTTTGTTGCAGCGTTCTACCTCCATGGCACACTATCTCTGCTCGGTATATCCGTTATTTTGCTTCAATCTGCACAAGCCTTTTTCTTGCTAAAGATAGTGGGCGCAGCTTACTTGATATGGATTGGTGTCAACGCTATTATCAACGCACTTAGCACTAGTAACTCACCTCAAATTAGTAACGAGCAATCTCGTCATAGTACTCCAAGCTTTAAACGATCTTTTCTAGAAGGCTTTCTAACAAATGCGTTGAACCCAAAGGTATCGATGTTCTATCTAGCTGCTTTCCCACAGTTCATTACGTTGGGTGAAAGCACGCTAACAGCATATACGCTTATATCTGCTCATGCATTGGTAAACATTGTTTGGTTCACAATGATGATTTTTGCGTTAACTCAGATAAAGTCACTTACGACAACCCCTAAATTCAAAAGATGGTTAGATTCATTAACCGGTGTAGTATTTATCGGGTTTGGTGCTAAGCTTGCGCTTATGAAAAGCGAATAAATATAGTCACTTAAAAAAACTAAACTGACTCAAGGAAGATACGTCAATGCCAACAGAAATGTTATTAACTTGGTTGCTATATTTTGGCCTCATCGCTGTTATTCTATTCGGGCAATGGTATGCCATCAAACAAGGCCACCTGACTGTAGCAACAGTAAGTCGCAAAAAGCGATTATTGTGGGCGATTATCATCTCAGCAATTATAGGGCTTAGTTACTTCGATAACGGCAATGCGCTTAATATAGCACTCAGCGTTGCAGCAGGTTACTACATTTATTTTCACAAAACTTTCTATTCATTCAAAACGAGAGAATGATGCGTTACGCGGATATCGAATATCCGCGCCATCAACACTAAGCGGTGTGATTATTCTTTAATTAATTTAATTTCACCGAAAACGTCAGCTGTTTTATAACCCAAGTTCTTATCGCCATTAACCGGGCTAATCTTATGTGATCCCATAAAATGCTCACGTGATTCGGAGCCATCGTTGTCACAGTAAGCCAACATGAATCCCATCGTTTTATTTTCCGTTAATGGGACGCGTGAATTAATTCTAGCGTGTGGTAAAAACATGTCATTGTGCACTTGTATAGCCACTTCCCAAATCACTTCATTTGGCTTATCCGCCTGACGCTTCCAAACGCTATCTATGTGATCATTTAATAACAGAAATTGTCCTTGCCCATTTTTTTGTAGGCCAATGTCAACGGCTTGATTATCAAGGGCAATATGATAGGCAAACGCGTTAAAATTAAACTGATGTTCACCACCAGAGTTATCTTCATCCAGAAAGACTTCCAAACAATCATCATCCCAATATCGTTCTAGTGGATTGGCGTAACGATCGTAGAGAATATCATCGGTGATCTTTGCAGCTAAATATAAGTAATTTTCATCCCATAAGAGCTTGTATGAACCAGAAAAATCTTCTGCACTAGGAATGCTTCCTACAATGTGATGTTCAAGGTGTTTCCATGATGTAGTTTGCCATGCAGCTTCTGATAACTTGCCATCAATTTCTATTGGTAGCGGTGTATAAGGTACATCTTGGCCAACGCAGTGCATACTTGCGAGTAAACACATAGGTGCAAAAAAGGTAGAAAACTTCATTTACTTGGTCTCAAATATGGCTAATTCATTTATATAAGCAATAGCTTGTTGGGCTTGCTCGGCAGTTGAGTCTAGCACTGGCAACGACAATACGTTCGTTTCATCAGACGCTAGCGGCTCAAAAAGTTCAAGCTGGCTCTTTAACATAGTGCTTGGAGCAAAATGCCCTATTCTATTTTCAAGGCGTTCAAAGATAATATCTTCGTCACCTTCAAGCAATATACCTAAACTATTTTTATTTATGCTCATCAATTGTTTACGCTGTGCAGCAAACAAGCCTGAATATGCTATCACACATGGCTTATATTTATGGGTGAACAAAAATGTTGTGAGCCTGTTAAGCCATTTCAATCGTGTTGCTTGATCAATACTTTGACCACTCGCCATAATTGCTTTGGCCTCTTCACTATGAAAATCATCCGCATCAACCATCTCAATGTTAAGGGAGTTTGCGATTTCTTGAGCCAATGTTGATTTGCCCGTACCACTGACCCCCATCACAAATACATAAACGGCGCTATTCAAGGTGTTTTCTCGGTAAATGGACTTCAAGCTGATAGCGCGCACCAGCCTCTACGTTACAAATAACTGGCTTATCAAGCGAAGTACCATTGAGCCAACATTGCATACTTTCAATGTCTTTTTGCTGATATTCAAAATTAATGTCAGCACCTCTAAAATGTCTTGTACCCGACAACCTAGTGAGATGCTTAGGTAATTTAGGTTGCACAAGTAAACGACCTTGCTTTCCTTTTAAACCACATAACTCTTCGACGATACATCGATAAAACCAAGCCACAGTTCCAGTATTAAATAAGTGACTCGACTTGCCTGCATGCTCAGGGAATTGGTGATAGGCACCACGATAATAATTAGGCACAAAATGAGGCAGTTGCCCACGGATGATTTGATCAGTTTCCGTGGGCAACATTTTAGCGAGCACTGCAAACGCCATATCATTTTCACCAATTTGATAAAGGCTATAGGCATAAAAGACACTGGCGTGATTATACACCGAGCCATTTTCGGCAATCCCTGCTGATTTTTGAGTTAAACGGCCAATACCTTCATCCATTTGGGTGTAACTTGGTGCAAGCATCGTCACGCCAAACGGGGTATATAACTGTTTTTGTACCTCATTGAGCAGACTATATTGTTTCGCCGGACTAACAGCTTCAGCCAATAATGCCCAACTTTGCGGGTTCAGGTAAATTCTGCCTTCAACATCAGATTTAATACCAAAACTTCGACCATGGTCATTAATACCACGCGCGTACCAATCACCATCCCAACAATGAGTATTAACCGCATTATTAAGCGCAGTTTTAGCTTCTTTGAATTCAGCAATTTTATCCGCTAATGAGCCTTGTAGATTTTCAGGTAAGTAATCATTAATCAATCGAATGAAACACTCAATACTATAAGCAGTCGCTAAACTAAGCCAAGAAGAGACCCCCTTTCCGTTGTGCCCCACCATGTTCATTGGATCACACCAGTCACCTTGGTTAATAAAACACAAGCCCCGTTCATCTCGTTGCTCGAGCAAATATTCTATAGACTTGGTAAGGTGTAGGTATACCGGTGCTTGCTCATCGCTATCTTGAAAATCGAGTTGTTCCAACAACAACTCAGTATCATTAGTTTCATCCAAATAACACAATAAACTGATACTTAACCATGCACTATGATCTCTATGTGGTACTTGATTAATATACTTAAGCTCTGCTGTTTCGTTTAACAAAATACCATCTGGCAACTCACCAGAAGCGTGCTGTTGAGACATAGTTCTAACAAACGCTCGTCTGGCTTTCGTTGGCGCTAGAAAGCTCAAGCCCATATTATCTTGCAAATAATTTCGTGTTTGAGGATCTGTGGTCAAACGGTTGGTTGTACCGTGCATATCGATCTGTCTTGGAAGCCATGTGTTGATATAGTTAAACAACCAAGATTCACTGCCAATAATGCCAGTGTGCTCCTGTATACTGACATTGGCCGACAATGAAGGCGATATGCTTGATTCATCGCTAAAGGCCACGTGTTTGATTGCGTCTATTTCATCCACATTTTTAGCAGCACCAAATGCCCATTTGTTTTCAAACGCTTCATTCGGCGCTAGTTCGATGTCATATTGCATCGCCGCACATGCCACTTGATATTGTGTCCCACAATTAGGTAGTGAGCGTTGTCTAAGCGCCGTTGGATTTGATAAGCCGCCCTCGCCTTCAAACAACTCTTGGTTAGCCAACCAAGCATCTGGTGATCTCTCACTGATAAGAAAGGTTTTATCTTTTAACTCTTGATTTTCAAAATACTGCGACACTTTTTGATATGGCGTTATCGCACTGGCAATAATTGCATTTAACGTCTCGTCATAGTCTGCACTTTGGTTCATCCACGACTGATAGCCGACAGTAAAATAGGGATAAAGTGCTACCCGTTTTACACTACCTGACTGATTAACAATACTGATATGCCAACATTCAGCGATATGTGCGTTACAGAGTGAAACCCTAATGTTGATATTCAGGTCATTATGTGAAATTCGCCATGATATTTGGCCCTTTTCCTGTATGAATACAAATGAATCAGTACGTTTTCTACAAGGCTCATACGGTAGTGAAATCAGCTCGCCAGTAATCAAGTCTTTTAAGTAAAAGAATCGCCCCGGATGATGAGCATAATAATGATGCTCAGGCTGAATAAATGTCGT
The DNA here is from genome assembly GCF_030161435.1 of Thalassotalea loyana. GTDB lineage: Bacteria > Pseudomonadota > Gammaproteobacteria > Enterobacterales > Alteromonadaceae > Thalassotalea_G > Thalassotalea_G loyana. Next base: position 225,143 of record NZ_BSSV01000008.1, read on the forward strand.
TGCCTCTAAATTTGGCCCAAAGCTATATTTTGCGGGTTCTGGTTGCAGAAACTGGCTAATAGCATAGCCACGACAATTTAGTTGCAACAACATTTTATCATTGTAGAGATAGCCATTGGCCTTTGGCATAGTAACTGGGCTAGTTAGTGTAACCTGCTCGTCAGTTACCGAGACGAGACGGGCTGTAGCATCTAGTTTTGCATCTTCTTTAGCCACGTGCTGTCCCCTCACCTAACTCGCCGTCTTCATCAAAAATTTCCTGTTGAAGTTGAGCAACTTTGTCGTCAGATAATGGGTAGAAGCTAATAATAGCAACAGCAATAACCGCAAAAACTCCTGGAATGATCGTCATCAACAATAAGATGCCTTCATTCGATTGAGCCGTTTGCTCTTGGTTGGCAACATAGCCCATAGAGGCAAGCAAATAGCCAATCATAGCGCCAGCTAAAGCGCCTCCTAGCTTTTGTGAAAAAGCAGCGGCTGAAAAAATCATTGCGGTAGCTCGTCGCCCGGTTCGCCACTGAGAATAGTCTGCAGTGTCCGCATACATGGAGAAAACGAGTGGTGATTTAGGACCTAAGAAAAATCCAATCAACGCTTGTGTTACAAACATTAACGTAATTTGGCTTTTATCGATGAAATAAAACGCAACCGAGAGAACCGACACCAAGCTCATCAATATTAATAACAAGCGCTTCTTGTCAAAAAAACGCATCATTATCGGGGTACTTGCAGCACCAAGCGCTAAAGCGATGAGGTAAGTCATCGAAAAGCTACCAATTAAATCTGGCCTTTCGACAAAATATTTAAAGTAAAATGTACCCGTTGATGCACGTAATGATATGGTCATCATGATGACTAACGCTAAAACGAATAGCACCAACCACGGCTTGTTCTGGCCGAGATCTTTGATGTCTTGCATTACACTTGTTTGCTGATGTTGTGGTGGCGAAATACGCTCTTTAGTTGAAAAGAAAGTTAGAATAAATAACGACGCGGCAATACAGCCATATAAGGCCATTGTAAGTTGCCAACCAACTTGCTCATTGCCATTACCAAGGTACTCAACAAGTTCAGGTGTCATGTACGCCACAAGGCTACCGCCGGAGAACGCACCAATGAATCGAAAACTAGTTAACGAGGTTCTTTGTTTGGCATCAGCAGTAACAACGCCGAGCAATGCTCCATATGGTACGTTAATAAAGGTGTAAGCCAACATCATAAAAATGTAGGTGGCGTAAGCCCAAATCACTTTTCCATTATCACTTAAATCAGGTACGGTGAAGGTCAAAATACCTGCCGCCGCAATAGGAATAATGCCCCAAATCAAATATGGACGGAACTTGCCATACTTTGTATTTGTTCTGTCTGCGATGGCGCCCATAATGGGATCAGAAAACGCATCAATGATACGAGTAACGAGCATCATCGTGCCAACTACAGCGGGTGGAAGTCCAAAAACGTCGGTGTAAAAGATAAAAAGAAAAACGTCAAAAACACGCCAATAAAAATTTGAGGCGACGTCGCCACAGGCATAACCAAGCTTTTCTTTGAGAGACAATTGGTGGGACGCAGAAATACGCGACATAGCTAATTCCTTTTATTATTAATTAGCAAACATAATATTCAAATTTTGTGCGCTAGCTTCCCCACCTACACTAGCTAAACTTGAAAACACAACAAAAATGTAAGCGCTTTCAAATCAATTAAATAAAGGTTAACTGGTGATCAAATAAAACACAAGCATTTTTGTAAAGTACCACTTGGAAAAGCATTGTATTTTGTCACGAATACAAAAAAGCCACGAACTATGTCGTGGCTTTTGCATGATGATAAATTTTCATCAATTAGCTGTTTGCAATACGCTCAGCTACTACAGCTAGTGCCATATCGATACGTGCAACAACTTTGTCTTGAGGTAATAGCGCTAAAGTTACGTCTAACGACGGCGAGTTACCTGCACCAGTCGCTGCTACTCGTAAAGGCATACCAACTTTACCCATACCAACTTCTAATTCTGCAGCAGTCGCATTGATTGCTTCATGAATAGCTTCAGGCTGCCAATTATCTAACGCTGCTAGTTTTTCTTTAACTAATGTTAGTGGCTCTTGCGCTACACCGCGCAGGTGTTTTTTCGCTGCTGCTGCATCAAACTCAGTAAAGTCTTGGTAGAAATAGCTAGAGATTTGCGCCATTTCTTTTAGCGTTTTAACACGGTCGGCTTGTACTTTAACGATTTCTTCCAACGCTGGACCATTTGCAGTTTCAATACCTTGAGCCGCCATGTGCCACGCTAAGTGCTTAGCAACGTAGCTTGGATCCATTGTTTTCATGTAATGTTGGTTTACCCAAATTAGCTTGTCTGTGTTAAATGCTGATGGCGCTCGGTTACAACCTGATAAGTCGAATAATTCAATCATTTCTTCAATTGAGAAAATCTCTTGGTCACCGTGAGACCAACCTAAACGCACTAAATAGTTTAATAATGCTTCTGGTAAGTAGCCATCATCACGGTATTGCATAACGCTTACTGCGCCATGACGCTTTGATAAACGCTTACCGTCATCACCTAAAATCATTGGAATATGTGCATATACAGGAATGTCTGCACCTAATGCTTTTAAGATGTTAATTTGTTTAGGTGTATTAGAGATATGATCGTCACCACGAACAACATGAGAAACCTTCATGTCCCAGTCATCTACAACTACAGTTAAATTGTATGTCGGGCTGCCGTCAGAACGGGCAATAATTAAGTCGTCTAACTGTTGATTGCTAATCGTAATGTCGCCTTTCACTACGTCATTAATAACGACGTCACCCTCTAAAGGATTTTTGAAACGAATAACGTATGGCTTGTCTTCAGGGTAATCCGTGCGGTCACGCCACATACCGTTGTACTTTTCAATTTCACCTTTAGCTTTTGCTTCTTCGCGCATCGCTTCAACTTCTTCAGGTGTACAGTAACAACGGTAAGCATTACCCGACTCTATTAGCTGAGCGATAACTTCTTTATAACGGTCGAATCGTTGTGTTTGGTAGTACGGGCCTTTGTTCCAATCAAGATTTAACCAGTTCATACCATCTAAAATAGCATCAACAGATTCCTGAGTAGAGCGTTCAAGGTCAGTGTCTTCAATACGTAAAATGAAGTCACCGCCGTTTTTCTTCGCGTATAACCAGCTGTAAAGTGCCGTTCTTGCACCACCAACGTGTAAATAGCCTGTTGGGCTAGGGGCAAATCGAGTCGTTAAAGTCATATTTTGCTCACAAAGTCGTTTAATAAGCTATGTGCTTATTAATAAAGAGGGATAAAAATTGGGCGTTATTTTAGCAAGCAATTAAAATGAATACATCTTTATCTAGCGATTGTTTCAAATCCGTAGATAAAACAAACAAAATGTTGAAATTTATAGCGAACAAACACTTTTTCAAAAAAAATCTCGGTATTTTGTTGACAGCTTTTAACTACCCCCTATAATACGCCCCCACAGAGACGGACGATTAGCTCAGTTGGGAGAGCACCGCCCTTACAAGGCGGGGGTCACTGGTTCAAGCCCAGTATCGTCCACCACTCTCTGTAAAGATTATTTCTTATTGGACGATTAGCTCAGTTGGGAGAGCACCGCCCTTACAAGGCGGGGGTCACTGGTTCAAGCCCAGTATCGTCCACCAATAAGACAATAATTTTTGAATTTGGACGATTAGCTCAGTTGGGAGAGCACCGCCCTTACAAGGCGGGGGTCACTGGTTCAAGCCCAGTATCGTCCACCAATTAAAATCTCTATTTGCATACCGCATCGGACGATTAGCTCAGTTGGGAGAGCACCGCCCTTACAAGGCGGGGGTCACTGGTTCAAGCCC
>NZ_BSSV01000009.1 GCF_030161435.1 Thalassotalea loyana
CATTTTAGGGATTTTTTATCACACGTCAACACTTATTTTAAATTAATTTACTGTTCGGTCGTTTTATATACAAACCGCATAAAATAAGCGCTCTAAGTCGTAGTTATTGTTTTAAACACGTTAAATTTCGGATAAATCACCAAACAGCTAAATAAACAAAGTGTTCTTCAAAATATGATCTGAGTTTTAGTACTTATGTACGTTTTTAGCATGTAAATGGTACTTTCTGTCTTTACCACTACTTATTACCTTGCTTTCCCCGATTTATTAACTCTGGTCAAAAATTGGCATTATATTTGTTGCACTATAGTAAAAGGTGGGTAACATAGAAATTGCTATTTTTATTTTAAAAACAATAATTAGGTAGATATTTATGAATTTCCCATTCTTTATAAAGGCAGTTGTAATTGCACTTGCCATTGCCGGAATCACGTATTTTATTTCGGGCGCCCTTTCTATGGAACCACAAGCTGCTGCAATCGGTGCATTTGTCGGTACGTTACTTGGTTTCCTTATTTCTAATCAGTTATCAGGTGGAAGTGACGATGGTGCCAATGACGAGGTGAAGACTCTTTACGTTGGTAATTTACCATACCGTGCAAATGAAGCAGCTGTAAGGCACTTATTTGCTGAACACGGATATGTACACTCCGTTCGTTTGATGAAAGACAAAAACACAGGGAAGAGAAGAGGCTTTGGTTTCGTTGAAATTTCAGCTAAAGATAGTGATAAAGCTATTAAAGCGCTAAATGATACAGAATTTCAGCAGCGAACTCTAAAAGTGCGTGAAGCCAAAGAACGCCCTGAGAAATCTGACGACTAATACCTTACATATTATTAAATAGTTTAAGCCCGCGTTAAGCGGGCTTTTTATTGTCTATATTTTATTATTCCTATTTCATTAGCTAACTTTAACTAGACATTCCACATTTCAACGCTAGAATTCGCTCGTTATTTATTATTAGGTACTTATTATGTTCAGTCATGTTACGCCAGAGAATTACGAACCTCAGCTTGAAGAAAAGCGCATTTCAATGGAAACATTATTTGCTGAGTTTGATTTACCTAAGACTGAAATTTTCCGCTCTGAGCCACAAAATTATCGCCTAAGAGCTGAGTTCAGGCTTTGGCACGAAGGAGACGACCTTTTCTTTATTATGTTTAATAAAGAAACTAAGGAAAAGTTTAAGGTTGAAAGCTTTCCTGTTGCTAGCAAACTGATCAATAGAGCAATGCAGGTATTACTTAATGATATCCGCGATAAGAAAGTATTGCGTGAACGCCTGTTCCAGGTTGATTTTTTATCAACCAAAAGTGGTGAGCTTCTTATTAGTATGCTCTATCACAAACCGTTAGACGATGAATGGCAAAATCAAACGATGGCTTTACGTGATAGATTAAATACTCAGCTAGGTAAGGTTGATATCGTTGGTCGAGCACGAAAACAAAAAGTTATTTTAGATAGAGACTTTGTTGATGAAGTACTTCATGTAGATGGCCAGGCGCTAAAGTACCAACAAGTAGAGAATAGCTTTACCCAGCCAAACGGAGGGGTAAATGAACACATGTTGTCTTGGGCAAAATCGGTTACTCAAAACCTTCAAGGCGACTTAATAGAGTTATATTGTGGCAACGGTAATTTCAGTATTGCACTTGCAGACAACTTTACACGCGTTTTAGGTACCGAAATATCAAAAACATCGGTGAACTCAGCCCAACTAAATATTGCCTCAAATAACAAAGACAATATCAAAATTGTTCGTATTTCTAGTGAAGAATTCAGCCAAGCAATGAATGGAGAAAGAACCTTTCGACGTTTAGCTGATATTGATTTAACGGATTATAATTACGAGACAGTGCTAGTCGATCCACCACGTGCGGGCCTTGATGATGATAGCTTAGAGTTAGTGAGTCGCTTTGAGCGAATCGTGTACATTTCTTGTAACCCCAATACACTCAAAGATAACTTAAAAACGTTAAGTAAAACTCATGAAGTGAAAAATTTCGCTCTATTTGATCAGTTTCCTTTTACTGATCACATAGAGACTGGCGTTTACTTAATTAAGAAAACTAACTAGCTTTTTGCTTATTTGTAATTCTGGCACTGAAGTCAGCTGCTCCTCTTGCAATAAAACGCAGCTGACTAATCGTTCTTTGCGATAACAGATCTCTTTCTGCTTCATTCATATCTAATGCATCAGCGCCCGCTGAAAACACTACAGTTACAGCAGCATCTGCCTGTAATAAAGCAATTTCATGATCAAGCTGATTTGCAGCTTGTAAGTAATCCGCAAGTTCCAACGTAAAGTAACGAATCTCACGACTAACGGCCGCACGAAATTCAGCCGAGGTACCTGAGCGCTCACGTAATAAAAGGCGAAAAATATTCGCGTTATCATCAATAAATTCCATAAAGGTCTTCACTGAAATATTGATAACTGAACCACCTTTTTCAATCCGTTGTCGCGCTTGTCTCATCAGCTGTCGGAGTGTTAAACCTGCTTCATCAACTAGGGTAAGTCCTAGTTCATCCATATCAGCAAAATGACGATAAAAAGACGTTGGCGCTAATCCGGCTTCCTTTGCTACTTCTCTTAAACTCAAACTCGAGAAACTTCGCTCAGCACTTAATTGATTTAGTGCCGCATCAATCAGTTGACGTCTTGTCTTTTCTTTCTGTTGGGCTCGAACTCCAGTCATTTCCACTTTCTACTAATAACGATTTTTCACTATCATACGCAATGGTTAGTTCATTGTCATGAAGTGGTGAATTTTCTTAATACTTTCGTCGTAAATTATTAACGAATTATCTATAGACTGCTGGCTTGACCTAATCTTTTGGCGTACACTTGTTAGCTGAAAGTATCAATTCTCATTTTTGGAAGATTTATGAATAAGCCTAAGATTATCTGGCTAAACGTTTTCGTTTTCTTAACGACCTTTCTATTTGCTGCAATCGCCGTTCCTTACCGTGCAATTACCCATGGTTTTGATATGGCTGAAATCGTGATGGCAGTTATTTGTTTTATCTATTGTGGTATGTCAATTACCGCTGGTTACCACCGATTATGGTCACATAAAACATACCAAGCTCATTGGAGTTTGCGTTTTATTTTCGCTTTAGGTGGTGCTTTTGCACTGCAAAATAGTGCGCTTCATTGGTCATCAGATCATCGTATTCATCACAAACATGTTGATAACAATGATAAAGATCCGTATTCCGCTAAAATGGGGTTTTGGTATTCTCATATCGGTTGGATGCTTCGTGAATATCAAGCGAGTCGTTATAGCAATTATGAGAATGTCCGTGATTTACAAAAAGATAAAATCGTCATGTGGCAACACAAGCACTATTTAGTATTAAGTGCCTTAATGAATTTTGGTGTACCTTTGATTTTTGGCTTCATCAATGGTGATATTATCAGTGCCTTATTATTAGTCGGTGTTCTGCGACTTGTATTAAGTCACCACACAACGTTTTTCATCAATTCTCTCGCTCATATTTGGGGTAAGCAAACCTATACCGACAAAAATACCGCCAGAGATAACGGCTTTTTAGCGTTTTTTACTTTTGGTGAGGGTTACCATAATTTTCACCATATTTTCGAAAATGACTACAGAAATGGTATTCGATGGTGGCAGTTTGATCCAACCAAATGGCTAATCAAAGGGTGTGAGTATTTGAATCTGACCTCTAAACTTCGTGTCAGCCCAGAAGATAAAATAGAAAAAGCTAAGTTATCGATGACGTTAAAACGTACACAACAACGTTTGGCAAAACATCCCAATGCAGAGCTGATGTTAGCTAAACTGCAAACAGAATATGACTTAGTTGTAGCGAAATTAAATGACTTTTACGATGCCAAAAAGCAACTTTTAGCTAACAAAAAAGCTGAGTTAATGAGCGACGTAGAAAACTCAGAATTACATAAGCAATACATTGAGTTGAAAGTTCGCTTTAACGAACAAAAGAAAAGCTTTGTTACGATGAGCGCATCTATTGCATAAATAAACTTAAGTATTACTTAATTTAAATCCAATTCCTGTTAAACTTTTCAATAAGATATTGCAGGAATTGGATTTTTTATTGTGTCTAAGAAAAAAGTAGAAAATGACGCACAGCAAAAAGCTGTTCAATATGACTTTGATGCCATCATCATCGGCAGTGGCCCAGGTGGTGAAGGAACCTCGATGGAGTTGGCCAAAAAGCAAAAACGCGTCGCCATTATTGAACGATATAAGGATGTTGGTGGCGGATGTACTCACTGGGGCACAATTCCTTCTAAAGCACTTCGCCAAAGCGTAAGTCGACTTATCGAATACAATTCAAACCCTCTATTTCGTAGACACGAGAAAGCAAAACATTTAACTTTTTCAGATATATTGAAACATGCCGAAGCGGTAATTCGTAAACAAGTTCAATTGCGCAGTGGCTTTTACGATAGAAACCGTGTTGAGCACATTGTTGGTGAAGCTTCATTTATCGATGAACATACCTTGAAGGTAGTTAAACCAGATGGCTCTGTTGAACAAATAACGGCAGAACAAATTGTTATCGCAACAGGTTCACATCCATATCGTCCTGATGATATTGATTTTAGTCATCCTAGAGTTTACGACTCTGATACCATTTTATCTCTTGCTCACGATCCTCGTTCAATTATTATCTATGGTGCAGGTGTCATTGGCAGTGAATATGCGTCGATCTTTAGAGGCTTAGGTGTAAAGGTTGATTTAATAAATACTCGCGATCGCTTGTTATCATTTTTAGATGATGAAATTTCTGATTCGTTAAGTTACCACTTGTGGAATAACGGTGTTGTTATTCGCCACGGTGAACAGATTGAGCGTGTAGAAGCCAATGATGACTCAGTGATTGTTCACCTTGAGTCAGGTAAAAAAATGAAAGCTGATTGTTTATTATGGGCTAATGGTCGAACAGGTAATACGGCCGACCTTAATTTAGCAAATGCTAACCTTGAAGCGGATGGCCGTGGTCAGCTAAAAGTAAATGATCAATATCAAACCAGCATAGAGAATATCTATGCAGTTGGCGATGTTATTGGTTACCCAAGTTTAGCTAGTGCTGCCTATGATCAAGGCCGTCTGGCAGCGTCGGCAATGATTGATCATAGAAGCACTGCAAAATTAATTTCCGATATACCTACAGGAATTTATACTATTCCGGAAATCAGCTCTGTTGGAAGAACAGAACAAGAGTTAACGGAAGCTAAAGTACCGTATGAAGTAGGTCGTGCCCAGTTTAAACACTTAGCAAGAGCACAGATTGCCAACAGTTTGGTAGGCTCACTAAAGATCCTCTTTCACAGAGATACAAAAGAGATTTTAGGTATCCACTGTTTCGGTGAAAACGCTGCGGAAATCATTCATATCGGCCAAGCGATTATGCAACAAAAAAATGGTGGCAATAATATTGAATATTTCGTTGAAACCACCTTCAACTATCCAACAATGGCTGAAGCATTTCGGGTCGCAGCACTTAATGGTTTAAACAGATTATTCTAATCATGAAGCTAGTAACGATTGGATTTCTTAGCTCTATATTATTACTTGCGCCAAGGTTAATGGCGCAAGAGTTCACTGTTTACTTAACACGCCACGCTGAAAAGCAAACGGATCAAGAAAACCCTAGCTTAACAAAGTGCGGTATATCAAGAGCACACCAGCTCGCTGAATTACTAGAGCTTGCAAATATAAAGGCCGTATACAGTACACCATATAATCGTACGATAGAAACCGCCACGCCTGTTGCTAATAAACTTGGCTTGGCGGTCAAGCAATACTCGCCAAAGGCGCTTGATATGTTCGCAGTTGACCTGCTAAAGGCTAAACAAAATGTTCTTGTTGTCGGCCATAGCAACACAACACCTGTGTTAGCTAGCTTTCTCTCTGGAGAGGAAATTAAGAAGATCAGTGAGAGTCAATTCAGGTTATTATTTCAAATCACCATAAACGAAGATGAGCGAACAATGACGCTTTTACAGCAACCGCTCATTTGCGAATAAAAAAAGCGCCTAAGCGCTTTTTTTATTTTTGATTGCTTTCGCCTTTTTTAATCAATTCAACAGAGGTCAATTCAAAAGGTGTTCCCCACTGCTGTATTGTCATCACATCAGTCAATTTTTTACCCGTTACTTTTAATACAGTACCAGCATGGTGATGCTCTTTAGCGAGATTCATCGGTAGAAGTTTCTCACCATTTTGAGTCACTAAGCCATAAAAACCACCTTCTAATGTTAGGTATTCGACGGTGACCGTTAATTGGTTAACATTATCCGTTGGCTTTTCAACCTGTGTCTCTTGGGCACTTAGCTTATTTTGAGAAACAGGCTCTTGCTTACAGGCCACTATAGTCAAACCGCACAATAGAACTAAAAGATATTTCATCAACTTCTCCCTCAATCATCGAAACTCATCATCGTCGGCACATTCTCAGCGGGCATTGGTTTTGCGAAGAAATAGCCTTGCCCGTAATTACAATCCATACGTTGTAGTAATTTAGCATCCTGCTCTTGCTCGATACCTTCACCTACCGTTGCCATTTGTAAATTGGTTGCCAAATCAATAATTGTTTTGATGATCGCACGGTTATTTTCGTGCTCTTGGACGTTATTAATAAAGGACTTATCTATTTTCAATACATCAATTGGGAAGCGATGCAAGTAACTCAAACTTGAATAACCTGTTCCAAAATCATCAAGCAAAATTTTAAAGCCAAGTTGTTTCAGGGCTTTCATATTGGCCAATACAACATTATTATTTTCTAATAACGCTCGCTCGGTGATTTCGAGACGAATATGTTGCGGCGAAACATTATGCGCTTCGGTAATTCTTTTTATTTCATCAGGTAAGGTCGGATTAAAAAAGTGGTTACAGTAAAGGTTACAACTAACATAAACATCGTTGAGACTGTGCTCTTCCTGCCAAATTTTTAAATTCTGACAGCTCTTTTCTAAGATTTGTAAATCAATTTGCATTATCAAGCCGGTTTCTTCGGCTAATGAAATAAACTCATCAGGATAAACGAACCCACGTTTGTAACTTTGCCAGCGGGCTAACGCTTCAAAACCAACAACATTACCATCATCAAGATTAACTATCGGCTGAAAAAACGGCAAAAACTCGGAACGTTCTATGGCTTCACGCATGTCTGCTTCAAGTGTCAACGCATTCTGTACCTTTTGGTGCATTGATGCATCAAAAACTTCGAAACGCCCTTTGCCTTTATCTTTGGCGTGGTACATCGCTGTATCGGCATCTCGCAACATAATGTCTGCACTTGCATAGCGTTCATCACTAAACAGCACACCAATACTGGCCCCGATAAACACAGGTTGCTTCTCAATCTCAAATGGTCTTTCTAGCATTTCAGTAATGCGCTGAGCTATCTCGTATGCTTCATCATGGTTTTCGAGATCTTCGATTAATATAACAAACTCATCGCCACCTAATCTTGCGACGGTATCTTTTTCTCTGATGATGTACTTTAGTTCTTTGGCGATGATTTTCAGTAATAAATCGCCGGCGTGGTGACCTAAACTATCGTTAACGACTTTGAATCGATCTAAATCCAAAAACAAAACAGCAAATTGCATGTCGTTTCGGCGTTTTTGGCAAGCAATGGCATGATCAACAAGGTCAATAAAGACCGTTCGATTTGGCAATCCAGTGAGTGCGTCATGCGCTGCCGAATGCTTTAATAACGACTCCATTTGCTTACGCTGCTTAATTTCTTCTTCTAGCGCATGCGTTCGAATTTTTACTTGTTCTTCGAGCATTTCATGTGTTCTGCGCTCATAATCAATGGACTCTCGTCGCTTGATTGCATTCGCTACGTGCTGCGCAACAAAGTTTAATAACTCAGAATCAGACTCAGTATATAGAACATCTGCTTGATAACTTTGAATCACCATGGCGCCAATGATCTGATCATCGATTTTTAAAGGCACACCAAGCCAAGAAGTTGAATGGCCCTGGGGTTTCGACGTCACGCCGTCAGCATGCAATTGCAACATCTTCGAACGATCAAGTAAGACTTCCTTACCTGACCGAATAACCAATTCAGTGTAATGATTAGACATCTTTCGCGGTTTGAAGTCGTGCGCATGATTTTCAGAGAGTTGATCAACAAAATATAAAAAGCTGAGGGTATCACTTTCTTTTTGGTACTTTGCCACAAAGAAGTTTGAAGCATTGATCAGCTGGCCAACAATATTATGCACTTGAGAATAGAAATGATCTAAGTCCAAGGTGCCTTCCGACGCCAACTCAGAAATACGGAATAACGATTCCTGCAACAACTCAGACTTTTCTCGCTCACGAATTTGTTCCATCAATTCACTTGTTCTTGCTGAAACCGCTTTTTGCAATCTATCAGTATCTTGAACATGAGTCAGTGCCGAAACAATGTGTTGAGCAGCAAAATTGAGCATTTCCAGATCTGCTTGCTGATAACGCATACTTTCAGAATAACTTTGGACAGCGATGACCCCAATAATATAACCATCGTCGATCAGAGGTACACCTAACCAATCGATACTATCCGAGCCAACATTGGAAATCTTACCTTGCGCTTTGAGTTCTGATAATAATTCAGGCGTAGCTAATAATGATTTGCCTGAGAGAATAACGTAGTTTGTTAGTGAGCCTTTGAACTGCTCAAACGCAATTTTTCCCGCAGGCGCAGTGTCGAATTCATCAACATGATAGACAAACTCTAACTCTTCAAAGGTTTGGTCATAAAGCACAATATAAAAATTGCCAGCGACCATTAACGAAGCAACCACTTTGTGAACTTGATAGTAAAAATCGTGAATATCACTACACTCACTCAACAATGAGTTGAGCTTAAATAGCGCATCGTGACGATCAGCAAGGTACTGATACTCTTTTTTAAGGGTATCAATTTCTGATTGAAGTTCAGCGTAATCTTGCGCTGAATGTTGTTGATGTTGCGGCTTAGTCATACAACCGAAATGAAAAAGTTATGCATTAAACTTAGCACATAATGGACTTTTCCACGCCAAATATCTACTACTTGGCGCAAGTAATAACATCCTGTTAACTGACTTATTATATTCATTTGTCTTTAGTGAAAGTCTGTTAACCTTTTTCAGCTTTACACGAGTTTACTTGATGGTCGTCTTTGTAATAGCGAGACTTAACACAATCCTGTTCATATCGACGCTCTAGCTCCTGTAAGCGAATTGGCTGGCCTTTCGCTTCCTTCATTTGTTTATTCAATAACTGGCATTGTTGAATTTGTTTTTTTACTTCAGCGGGATCTTCACACTGCTCAGTCGTTGAACTACATGACGCTAAAAAAACTGTCGTAAAACATAAAGCGATAATTCTATTCATAAATTTCCTTATTTCTTACTTTACATTAACAATCTCATATTAATGGCCAATTGTGTAGTTAAATAAAAAAGATGACCAAATGGTTAAAAAAATTTGTATTTTCTATGGTATTCACTATATTTGCCTTTAAAATGTCCATGTAATTTTTGAGGATAAAAGTATATGCAAGTACAAGTAGTTGATTATCTCGCTGATGACGCACCACAGAAGTTCGTTCAAAGCTTGAGAGAAACAGGCTTTGGTGTGTTAATTAACCACCCAATTAAAAAAGAGATGGTAGAGTCTATCTATAAAAATTGGTACGAGTTTTTCTGCACTGATGAAAAACAAGATTTCGCCTTCGATCCAGAGAAGCAAGACGGCTTCTTTTCATCCGAAGTGTCGGAAACTGCAAAGGGCCATACTAAAAAAGACATCAAAGAATATTATCATGTCTACCCTTGGGGCCGCATTCCAAGCCAACTAGAAGAAGAAATTCTTAATTACTATAACACTGCTTCGGATCTAGCTGCTGAATTACTCGATTGGGTTGAAGCACATAGTCCAGCTGATGTATCAGCGCATTATAGTGAAAAGCTGTCTAACATGATCAAAGATACACCGAACACATTACTACGTGTATTGCATTACCCTCCGCTACAGGGCGATGAGGAGCCAGGTGCCATCAGAGCTGCTGCGCATGAAGACATTAACTTGCTAACTATATTGCCGGCTGCCAATGAACCAGGACTTCAAGTCCAACGCCAAGATGGGAGCTGGATGGACGTTCCTTCAGATTTCGGTAACCTGATCATCAACATTGGTGATATGTTACAAGAAGCCTCTCAAGGATACTTCCCTTCAACTAGCCATCGTGTGATCAACCCTACAGGTAAAGCGAGTGACAAATCTCGTATTTCTTTACCATTGTTTTTACACCCACGAAGCGAAGTTAAGCTCTCTGAACGCCACACTCAAGAGAGTTACTTACTTGAGCGCCTAAAAGAACTCGGCGTTAAGTAATTTACGCAATAAAAAACGGAGCCTAAGCTCCGTTTTTCTTATGACATTGTTTTTGTCGCTATTTGTGGCTCATCGCTCACTCCAACCTCAGTTTGCGGTTGCTTCTTTCTACGTCTTCTCAGATTCTTGATATCTTCAATGACTAGATAAAGTGAAGGGATCATCACCAGTGTTACCACGGTCGCGAACAACACACCAAACCCTAACGAAACAGCCATTGGGATTACCATCTTAGCCTGCATGCTCGTCTCTAACATAATAGGTACTAAGCCGATAAATGTCGTAAATGAGGTTAACATGATCGCTCTAAAACGCTTACAACCAGACCACACTACTGCATCGTATAATGACACGCCTTGTGCTCTTGTCTTATTGACATAATCGACCATTACCAAAGAGTCATTTATTACTACACCTGCGGCAGCAATAATTCCGAACATAGATAAGACGTTTAAGTCTAGGCCCAATATCATGTGACCAATCATGGCTCCAACAATACCAAATGGAATAACCGTCATAATCATTAATGGCTGTGAGTATGACTTCAATGGAATTGCTAATAAAGTAAAGATAACCATTAATGACAATACGAAGTCACGCATTTGTTTTGCTTGACCTTCCATCTCTTCTTGGATTCGGCCAGAGACTTCACTTTTCACTAATGGGTATTTACGCAGTAGCTCTGGTACAAAATTCTCACGAATGTCATTTGCTACTTTGTAAGGCTCTACTTGCTCTGCATCTACCTTCGCCCAAACATTAATTGTGCGATTACCATTTTCACGGCGAATACGTGTTACACCATCAGTTAACACAATATCAGCTAACTGTGACAGTGGTAGCTCAGCACCATTTGGCGCTTGAATCATTACGTCTTCAACATGGCCAACAGCGCTACGTTGCTCTAGTGGATAACGAATCATCACTTTCACTTCTTCACTATCACGAAGAATACGTTGTGCTTCTAAACCATAGAAACTATAGCTAACTTGTGATGCGATATCAGATAACGTTAAGCCCATCGAATAAGCAAGCGGTTTCAGCGTAAATTGAACTTCTTTGGCGCTTGTTTGGCGACTATCATTGACATCGCCAACACCTTTCAGGCTATTTAATTTAGCTTTCAGCTCTTTAGCAGCGGCAAGAAGTTGCTCGTCGCTTTGACTTTCAAGTCTAAACCCAATATCACCGTCTTCACGATCGCCACCAAATAAATTGTCATCAATTCTAAACTCTTTAACACCCGGTAATGTCGGAATTGCCGTACGCCATTTATCCGCCAATTCAAAAGTATTAAGAGGACGCTCTTCAGGCTCTACTAACTTCACCATGATATTACCGCGAGTTCGGCTACGTAGGCTCACATCCATATCGGAAATCATACCTTTACCGTATTCAGCCTTAATATCTTCATCAACCTTATACAAGATGCGCTCGATCGTTAGTAACGTATCTAACGTTGCTTGTTCAGCAGTATCCGTATTCATTTGAATTTCAACTCTCGGAAAGTCATGAGGGACTTTAGGTTGACCGATAAAGCGAACAACACCACCTTCAAACATACCTGCAGCAATAATTAGAATACTAATGAAAAACATCATTACGCCGTATCGGTAGTTTAGAAATACCTTAAGCGAAGGGCGATAGAAATTTTCAATAACATGCTTCATCCCGTTATCAACAGCCATTCGAGCTCTGTCTAATGGGTTTTTCGGATTGATAGGTTTTACTTTCATTGAGATCAAATGAGCAGGAAGAATTAGCTTTGATTCAACAAGTGAAAACAACAAACAAAAAATAACAACAAAGCCGATAGATTGACTCCATGCTGACCCTGGGCCATCACCCAGTACCAAGGGTACAAACGCAGCTATTGTGGTTAGTACGCCAAATGTTGCTGGCATTGCAACACGTTGCACACCCTTTATGACACTCTCAGCACTATGACCTGATTCTTCTATCTCAGCATGAGCGCTTTCACCCATAACAATAGCGTCATCAACAACGATACCTAATACAAGAATAAAGGCGAATAAGCTCGTGATATTTATCGTCACATTGACAAATTCAAGCGGCATAACAAGTAATGTACCCAAGAAACATACTGGTAATCCCATCATTACCCAGAACGCCAATCGAATACGTAAAAACAATGCAAGCATTAAGAATACTAACACCGCACCACTTTTCATGTTGTCTAGCATCATATCTAGACGACCTTCAAGGTAGTAGGTCAAATCAACCCATGGCTCAATACTCACACCTTCAGGTAAGACTTTTTGCTTTTCTTCAACAAATTGATTAATTACACGTGCAACCGCTGTAATATCTTGGTCTTCTGCCGCACCAATAAAGAAGGTAACAGCGTTTTTGCCGTTGAATTTTTGATAATGTAACCCTTCTTGGAAGCCATCAATCACTGTAGCTACTTCACCAAGTAATACTTTAGTCCCGTCCTGAAGTGTGATCAGTGGAATCTGCTCAAACTCATGACCACGGTATGCTTGGTTCTCTACACGTAGACTAATATAGCCATTAGCACTGCGAATTTGGCCCGCAGACATATTACGAGAGTAACCCCTTACAGCTCGTGCAACATCAGGAAAACTCAAATTGTATTCACGTAACTTGTCTTTGCTGACTTCTATTGAAATTTCGTAACCTAAACCCGAATAAAACTCAGATACATTTATCAATGGTAACTGTTGAATTTCATCATGGATTTTCTTACCAAGAACTTTTAGTTCACGTGGTGACAAATCGCCATATAGGCTCAACCACATGACTTCTTGACGATACTTGATGCGCTCAACCGTTGGACGTTCCATGCCATCAGGAAAAGAAGAGATAGAATCAATTTGCGACTTAACTTCTTCTAAAACAACTTGTGGATCATAATCATCGTCTACTCGAAAATAACCGCTCGAATAATTTCGATTTGAGTAAGTAATCACTCGCTCTAGACCTTGAACAGTCTCTAGTGCTTCCTCAATTTTTATGGTAATGCCTTCTTCAACTTCCTGTGGTGCAGCGCCTGGATATACTGCACTAAACTCAAGCCAGTTGATCTTGAATTGAGGGAACATTTGTTTACTGATTGTATTTGCGGTAAGTAAACCACCGACTAGGATAAACACCATCAATAAGTTTGCGGCAACACTGTTGCGCGCAAACCAAGCAATTAAGCCTTTTCTTGTCGGATCCATGACTTACTCCTTGATACTTGCTATTTGAGTATCACCTTCCACTTCACTATCTTCTTCAATCAAGTGCTTAGGAAGAGCAAGCTGCATACCATCTACTGGGTAGTCTAATGCAGAAGTAATTAACTGATCACCTTGATGTAAGCCTTGCGAAATGATTACGTTAGCACCTTCTTGACGAACAATTTCCACGGGAACATATCGCAATTTCATTTCTTCATCTAAAATAGCTACTTTGTTTTCAACGACTAAATAACGAGGAATAGCTGTCGCAGAAGAAACCTTTAGACCAAGAATATCTGCAGTTACATATGATCCAAAGCGAACAGGTTTGTCGTTATGCTTTAACCCGTACGGATCATTAATTTGCGCAACTAAGTAACTCATACCAGAGTTAGAATCAATGACACCTTCACTTCGTGCAATAGTCGCTTGCCATTGGCGTTTCTTACCAGCGTATGTACCCGAAAGAACTACTTCGGCTTTGTTGCCACCATCAACCAAGAACTCTAACTGGCTATCGGCAACAGGTAATCGAACTTCAGCAACGTCTGTTCCTAACAATTTACCAACCATTCGGCCCGTTGAAACGTATGCGCCTAAGCCAATTTCTCTACTCTCAATCATCGCATCGTATGGCGCTTTGATTTTTGTGCGCTCTAAATTACGTTTTGCACGTAGCACGCTTGCTTGAGCTGCTTTAACTCGCGCAAGCTCCTTTGCGAGTTGAGGTTTACGCAAACTCAGTTCAGTTGGCATTGTATCGGTAATACGATTCCATTCTTTTTCAGCAACTTTACCGTGAGCAACTTCTTGCTCTAATGCTGCTTTAGCATTAGCAAGATTTGCATCTGCTTCAATTAATGCCGCTTCATAATCACTCGGATCGATCTTAGCTAAGATTTGTCCTTTTCTTACGAAACCGCCTTTGACGAAGGCATCAGATAACTCAACGATTTGACCGCCGACCTGTGCAACTAATTCCGTTTCATACTTCGGCATAACTACACCATATGAATCTACACTAAGTTGTTTCGACTCAACATTCACAGGTGTCACTGCTACGATAGGTGTGTTGTCTACTTTTGGTTTTTCCGCCGGTGGTTTTTTCATGCTTGCAAAAGCACCGTATATACCAACGCCCATCACGAGAACAACAATAGGTACGATAATTTGTTTTTTCCGTGTCACGATAATTTCCTCAATTTCCAAGCTCTAGTGACTATTAATTACAAGTTTACGTTAAAATTCGTAATCAAAGGTCAACAATGTGTAACGGACTATTACAATAGGTATGCCGAAATGGCGAAAAAGTTTAACCCTTACAAAAAAATATTTTTTTAATATACATATCAGCAACTTAACCTCATCATTAAATAATACATTTTCATTTTTTCCCCATCATCTAGCAACCTCTCCTATACAGTTATTAGTGATATTTACCAAAACTTAGCGAGAATTTAACTTTATTGATAAAAACTAAAACTAGTCGAAAGAATAGAAACACGTTATAGATTAAGTATGTAGTTTAATAAGAGAGTCATATGCTAGCGAAGATTAGATCCTTTTTCGAAGAATTGAATGCCAGTTTAGACGACACAGAAAAAACAACGGTATCTTTAGAACTTGCCTGTGCAGTCCTGCTTTGCGAGGTTATGCGAGCCGATCATGAGATTGATGAATCTGAAGAAATTGCTGTTAAACAAATGCTCCACAATCATTTTCATCTCGATACTTCACAAGTCGAAGAAGTCATGGAGCAAGCCTTGAGCCATAGCGAAGAAGCAAATGACCTTTACTTTTTTACGTCAAAAATAAACAAACAATGCGATATTCCCCAAAAGATCCATATCGTAGAGCTACTTTGGCAACTGGCATATTCTGATGGTGAAGTGGCCAGTATTGAGCAACATATCATTCGCAAAATTGCAGATTTATTGCATTTGCGCCATCACGAGTATATCTCAGCAAAAACAAATGCATTAACAGCGAAATAATTTCTACGCAGCCTCAACATTTAAGGTAAAATAAAGGTTTTAGCTCTCAAGAATTTTCACATGGCACAGATCGGCTCATTTAATCAACTTTCGGTAATCGACTTAATTACTCATGGAGCAATCCTAGATGGAGGAGAGAAAGGTGAAATACTTCTACCGAATCGCTATGTGCCTGAGAACTGTCAAATTGGCGACAGCATAGATGCGTTCATTTACGCCGATTCACAAGATCGTTTAGTTGCAACAACTCAACGTCCAAAAGCTCAAAGTGGTGAGTTCGCTAGCCTGAAAGTTGTTCAAACCAATAAAATAGGTGCGTTTCTTGATTGGGGACTACCTAAAGACTTGCTTGTCCCATTCAACAATCAGCAACGTCCAATGGAAGTTGGAAAGTTTTATTTGGTACGTGTACTCACGGATGAACGCACCGAGCGTATCGTAGCATCAACAAAACTCGATAAATTTTTAGATATTTGGCCGGCAGATTACGAGCAAGGTGAGCAAGTTGACCTGATTATCGCAGGAAAAACAGATTTAGGATTCAAAGCTATCATTAACCATCAGCACTGGGGATTGATTTTCCAAAGTGACATTTTCAAACCCTTACGCACAGGTCAACGATTGAAAGGCTATATCAAACAGGTGCGTGAAGATGGCCGCGTTGATTTAGTATTGTCTCGTGCAGGTAAAGGTAAAGTCATCGACTTCAAAGAGCAGTTACTCGCTTACCTTGAAGATAACAACGGTTATTGCGACATTCATGATAAAAGCTCGCCAGCTCTAATTCAGAAAACGTTTGGTGTGAGTAAAAAGGCGTTCAAAGCAACCGTTGGCCACTTGTTAAAGCTTGAAAAAATTACCCTTGAGCCGAACGGAATACGCCTCAAACAGCCTTAGGTTGTGTGCAGCTAAATTGGTAATTGTTTTTCCCTGAGCGCTTGACTAATAACATGGCTTCATCAGCACTTTGTCGCAATGCTTTAGCATCGCTAGCATTGTCAGGATAAATTGCGACACCAATACTAACGCCAACAGTGAGTGACTTTTGCTCAAACTGAAAAGGTGTTTTAAGAGCTTCAATTATCCTTTCACAAAGCGATTGCAGTTCAGTTTGACCAGCAATATCAGGGACAATAATAAGAAATTCATCGCCACCAATTCTACAACATGTATCTGTTGCCCGAATAGCTTGATTAAACCTTAGGGCAATTTGTTGCAGAATAGCATCCCCTGCAGCATGCCCAAAGCCATCGTTAATCGACTTAAAACCATCCAAATCTAGATAAACAAGCGCACTTCGTGATTGGTTCCGGTTAGCCAGCGCTATCGCCATCTCTAATCGGTCATCCGCAAGTCTTAGGGACGGCAAGCCAGTTAACTGATCATGATTTGCTAGATGTTCAATTTCTTGTTTTTGTTGATAGGTAAGAGCCAAGCGCTCTCGCAACTCTTCCATCGTAGTCCCCATAACATTGGAGAGCAGTTGAGCAAAGGTAAAGAAGACAATAGTAAACATCACCCAGGTATTAGTTGCTGTTAAGTAGCTGCTATAGTCGATGTTCGAGCTCAAAATGCCATAATGCCAAAGCCCGCCAAAAAAACACATAATTAGTGTGGTCAAAATTAACGCGTAGACACTTGCTCTCTTGCCAGCAACGACAGCGACTAGGAAAATAACGATAGAAAAAGCCAAATACCCCGCAGAAACCAAGCCAAATTGCCAAAAGCCACCAAGACCAATTAAGGCGTAAAAACCGATGCATGAATAGACTTTGACTTTGTAGGACAGACGATGACGAAAGAGAAAGGTGACCAGGCTCGAGATAATTAAAAGGCCATGAAGAAAGTGAATTGGTAAAACACCAAGCTCATAGATACGTAATAAAGAAGTGCTTCCGCCCAGTATTCCTACTACACAATTAGTTGCAGTGGTGTTATTGATAAAGTTATGCTGAATTCTTTGATAGGACTGTAACACGACACCACTCATTTTGTTTCTTACTTATTAAGCATAGTAGACTTTTCTTCAAAAACTTATGTGCAGTTACAGGCAATAAAAAAGGCGCTATATAGCGCCTTTGTAATTTAACATTGTTTATGGATTAGAAACTTCCACGAACACCTAAGACAAAATTGCGTCCTGGTAATGGTGCTTCCTCTTTGATAAACGACGAATGCACTCGCGCTTCTTCATCAAGTAAGTTTTCACCTTTAGCAAAAATAACTAGGTCGTTACCTACACCTTCAATGTAATAATTGAAGTTCAAGTCTACCAACGTGTAGCTATCCGTAGTTTCTTCTAGTTCGGCAACATTGTCTTGCTCGAAGTAGTGTGAAACAGCTAACTTAGTATCAAACTGGTTACCTTGGTAATCAAGAACCAAACCAGCGCGCATTGGCGGAATACGTGGTAAGTATTTGCCTTGAACGTTGTCATCAAACGTTGCTCTAATGTAGTCAGCAAATACCGTTGTCTTAAGTGAGTCGTTTACTCGGTAAACAAACTCAGACTCAATACCCGTAATTGTTACGTCGGCTTGACGGTATGCGTATACAGGTAGCTCGTCACCGTGCTCATCTTCATGACCGTCTTCATCATGATGCTCATCTTCATCATGGTGTTCTTCATCTTCATGATGCTCATCTTCGTCGTGATGTTCTTCATCTTCATGATGTTCATCGTGACCATGATCATGACTAAACTCGGCAAATAAGCCTGTATTGTCTAAGTAGTAATAGTTGTCGATTTGGTTGTAGAAACCAGAAATAACGAAACCAAAGTCACCTTCAAATTTACGCCATGTAATATCAATATTCTTAGATGTCTCTTTTTCTGGCTCAACACCACTTAACTCAACATCGATGTGATCATCATGCATCTCTACATCGTAAATCGCACCCACCTCGAACGTGCCTGTGCCGATGTGAGGGCCATTTGAGTATAACTCTGCTGCAGACGGTGCACGCTGAGAATAAGACATTGAAAAGCCTAAATTGTAGCCTGGTTGGTAATCCCATACTAAACCAATAGAGCCACTCACAGGTGTAAAATCAAAGCTTGGAATATCAGCATCTTGCGACGCTTCAATATCTACGCTTTCAGCACGAACACCTAGTTGTAGCAATACATCATTATTTAAATGCTTTTCTTCTAACCATGCTAATGCCCACGTTGTTGTTTTTGATGGTGGTGTAAATGCCTCTTCACCAATCGCTTCAAAGTCAGACTCTTTGTAATGCAGTGTCCAAGCCCCTTTAAATCCATCCATTTCTCGGTGAAATAAGTCAACTCTCAATTCAGTAGAGTCGTTTTCAAACGTTGTCCCAACTTCACCATTCTCTAGCTCAGCATGTTTGTAGTCTGTGTATGCAAATTTAGCTGCCATGCGATTAATGAATTGATCATCAAATGTTAACTCAGACAAAATTTGGAAACGCTTTTGCTTCATGTCGGCAAAAACACTTTCTTCTTCATGCTCTTCTTCGTCATGGTGCTCATCTTCATCATGGTGTTCGTCTTCGTCATCATGATGCTCTTCACCATGGCTATGACCAGGAATACCATAGGTATTATTCATTTCACCATATGAGAAACCAATAAAGCCATTATCAAGTAAGTAGCTCGCGCCGATTGTAAAGCCATCAGCTTCCGACGAGCTATTAGCTAATACCTCTTCATCGGTAGGGATGTCGTAATCATCAGTATCACGAATAAAGCCATCTGCGTGAAACGCAAAGTCACCAGATCCAGTATTAAAGTTGAATGAGCCTTCATTTCCATCAGATACACTGTTGTATGCATATCGATAATCGAATTGCGTTTCAGTTGATGTCGGTACGCGCGTATCAACTACATTGACTACACCGCCGATTGCTCCACTTCCGTAGAATAGAGTTGCCGGGCCACGAAGTACTTCTACTTGCGTTGCTGTAGCCGTTTCCGTTGAAACGACATGATCAGCCCCAACTCGAGAAACATCACCCACATCTAATCCATTTTGCGTGATCATAACGCGAGGGCCATCTAAGCCACGGATGATAGGGCTACTTGAGTTAGGTCCAAAATAGGATGAATGAACACCAACTTCGTGCTTTAACGTTTCACCAAGTGTTGCTGATTGCTTAGCTGATAATTCATCACCAGCTAATACATTAATCGGTAATGCAGATTCAATTGAAGAAGCATGTAATGGCGTTGCAAAAACATCAATTACTTCTAATACAGTTGGTGATAAAGTTACATTTAAGTTGTTCAAACCTTGTTCAGTAACAGTTACTTTTTGCGTAACATGACCAAAAGATTCGGCTTTAATATGTAATTCAGATTGACCTAAGCTAACTTTATCAAAGCTAAAGTTACCCATACTGTCTGATTTAACTGTCTTAGTTTCATTTAATTCGACAAGTGCGTTTGCGACAGGTTGACCTTTTTTGTCTACGATCTGACCTGAAATAGTGTTAGCTAATGCTGGTACTGCAAAGGCAGACAATACTGCAGCTGATAGCACCGTACGCGCCCAATTTGGACGCGAATTAATACGCGAGCTCATTGCTCTTCTCCCAATATTGATTGAACTTAAAATTTGTATTTAGTGATTTGAATGTTGAGAAGGGGGGCCTCTTAACGGGATGTTAAGTAGGTATTGCTTCTCGAAAGTAGGTATCGATTGATAGCGTTGATCAATGAATACTAAAATGGAATTAGTTGGCTCAACAGATAGCTTTATTTTTGGCGTGTATTTGGTGACATAACAGACACTACAATCAACGTCTTTGCTTTGTAAGTCTATATTTTCGAGATGAGCGCTATGAGCGATAGACGACCAGACAAGCGAAAACACAACAGCAAAAATGATGTTGAGCACATGCTTCGACGATTTATCATTCACGTCACGACGAACAAACGACATTGTTAAATAAAAAAGCCTGTTTTAAGATATAAATGTTATACTATCTCAAAACAAGCCAAGAAAAAATATTAACTTTACCTTTTTACGTCAAATGGCATAAAAATTAAGTCAATTCGAAGTATTTACTAAAAACTTTGTATAGTTCAGTCCCCTGATTTACGCTCGCCGATGCAAAGTGGAGAATTGGAATGACATCATGATCTAAACTGATGTAATGCAATGCATCACCGTCTCCATAGTTATCCATGCGCAGGATTCTTGCTAATGGCTCACCCGCTTTAAGCACATCACCAAATGTTGCCAGGTAATCAACCATTCCGCCCATCGGTGAATAAAACGCCTTGTAGTCCTTTAAATAGCATGCATATCTCGTGATTTCCTTAGGTGTAAACTCACACGAATCGATCACATTCTTATATTGTAAATAACTCAAAATGCTCTTTGCATCTTGAGCCGCAACATCCAAATCAATTAGCTCTTGAGATCCCAGTTCGACAGTAAAGCTCTCTCTTCGCAGTTGATAATTAATACCTCTGCTTGCAAGCTTTTTGGATAAATGCCACCACGGACAAAATGTAGCTTCATCCATCGCACCATCAAAGCTATCTGGGATAAGAATCGTATGCTCAATATCAAAATAACTTGCACTACCTTGCGCATATTCTGGACAGTAAAGGTGCTTTGAAGAAATAGGTCCAGTATGAAGATCGAGCACTAAATCTGCTTGATGAGCCATTTTTTGAAGTTGATAAGCTATTCGTTGACCTGTTGTTAGACCATACTGATTATGGTCCAGTTTTTGGGCAATGCCATCTAGCAACAAGGCTTGAAACTGCAGATCAATTTCGACTTGGTCTTCTGATGTTAACGTCTCAACAAAACGATCTATCTGACTTTCATCATAATGATACATTCTATTCCAATTGACGCCTGTGATGGGATCAAAACGACCTAATGTATACTCACCATTCTTGTGATTGGCTCCAACAGGGTTTGCATAGGGTACAAGGGTTATATCACCGTTAATCGAAAGGCGTTTTAGTTGTTCCAACAACTGATAAATAACAGCGTTGCCCTGAACCTCAGCACCATGCATGTTGGCTTGAATGTAAACACTCGGTCCATCGCCAGTACCTTTAATAAAGTACACAGGTACCGTTAGTTTTGCACCAGAGGCCATTTCGCCCATTGATAGGACGGATTTCTTAATGATTGTCATATATTACCTTAAATACCAACTTGGAGCCTGAGGTTCACGTATCAATTCAAAGGTTAAATCTTCAAAAATATATTCTGCCGCGATTTCATGGCATAAAAAGAACGGCATGCTCTCTGTAAATCCATAGGCGCCACATAACCCAAAGAGTAACGCATCACCAACATTAACATCATTAGGCAACTTGAACTCGCCAAGCTTATCCATACTCGTGCAAAGCGGACCATGGACATGAAAACTAGTTGAATCTTCATTAGACGTTCTTAACAACCGAGCAGGAAATGGCTGATCCGTTATCGCAGGGCGCAGCAAGTGATTGATTCCGCCAGAAAGTATCAATTGCTGTGTATCAACATTGATTTTTTTATCAACAATTGGCGCGACGTAATATCCAGATTGCGCAACAGCATAACGCCCCAACTCTAACCAAATTTCCTTCACATTAGCTTTCGCTTTAATCTCAGCAAGATCGCTTATCGCCGTAGACCAATCAATCGCTTGGCCTGTCTGTAAGTAATCAATACCAAGGCCTCCTCCTAGATCCAATATATCTAAGTCAAAGTTAAGCTGTTTTGAGAGCGCGACTAAAGGTTCCACCATTTGGGACCATAAGTCATACATCTTGGCATTGCTAAGCATATTCCCCCACTGGAAAATATGAATCCCACAAACGTTAACATCTTGATAGTCGGATAACTTAATCGTCTGCCACTGCTCAACGTTTAATCCAAAAGGTGTCAACTCATTTCCACCTAGTGGGTTTTTATCTCCTTCGGGCCATTGTAACTGAACTCTTAACAACACCTGCGGAACGACATCTTTTTGAGCCGCAACTTCATTGAGCCACGCTAGCTGATTAATACTCTCTACAACAAACGTATTAACTCCACGATCAATAAATCGTGCGATCTGTACTTTTGATTTTGCAGGACCGGTATTCAGAATATTCTCAGGGGCAACACCTTGAGCTAATACTTGCTCTAGTTCACCCTGACTCGCAACATCAAAGCAAAAACCTTGCTCTGCGATGGTTTTGAGTACTTTTGATAATGGATTTGCTTTGACTGCGAACCAAAGTTTGACAACATCTTGCTGTTGTAAACTCGCAAGATGTTGTCTTAATTGTTCGATGTGATAAATGAAGTAACCTTGTTCACTATTAGCTTTAAGGTAATGATCTTCAATATCCCTTACAAATGCTGGCCCAATAATGTTGGTAAGGTTTGTCGCATTACTCATCGGTTTACCTTAATAAAGACTCTAATTCCAAGGCAGCATCGCTTTTCTCGTCGCGATATTTAACGATAAGCGCACAACTCATTTGTAGGCCCTGCTGTTTTCCCCATTCGCTAGTAACGGGTCGCGTGCCTTGGACAACAATCGCATTTTCTGGAATTGGAGCACCACGCTCTAATTGATACTCATGCACACAATCGTAGACCGGCATCGATGCCGTTAACTTTACACCCGGGGCAAGTACTGCACCTTTTTTAACAACACGTCCTTCCACAACAACAACGCCAGCGCCAAGAAACGCGTTATCTTCAATAATAACCGGGCTTGCTCCAATAGGTTCGAGCACACCGCCAATTTGTACCGCTGCAGATAAGTGAACATTTTTACCAATTTGAGCACATGACCCTACTAACGCGTGACTGTCGACCATAGTACCTGAATCGACATATGCGCCAATATTGATATACGCCGGTGGCATAATAATAACACCGCTCGCCACATGAGCTCCTGCCCTCACCGAACTTCCACCAGGTACCATTCGGACGCCATCTGACGGTAAAAATGTTTGTGTTGGTAAATTGTTTTTATCGACAAATCCGGCAAACTGTCCATCAAACGCGACATTCTCGCCAGCCTTGAAAACCTCTAAAATAGCCTGTTTAACGTCAGTATTTGCCTGCCATTGGCCTTGTTCATCTTGAAATGCGGCACGTAAAGTACCTTGCTCTAATTGTGATAGCGTATCTTGCCAGTTCATTTGATAACCTTCTTTTTGAAAAACGTCACAGAGAGCAAGAAGGTAAAGTATGAAATCGGATACCGCCTTGAACTCTCTGCAATAAAAGCTCAAGGCATGTGATATGACAGCAGGCAAAGGCCCCTGAAGATATGACATAAACCAGAAGCTCTCCACCATGACTGGTGACAATTGCTAGGATTCAACCTATACAACCGACAACATGCCCATCAAAAAACATGTCGTCTCGGCATTAATCCCCCTCACTACCCGTCTTTGGAGTTTGATCTCCTCGAAGTAGCTACCTGGTTAATGCTCCTCTTCTGACTTTGTTTTCTTTGAAATGTAACTTCAAAGAATAAAAAAGACGCGCTATTTAACCACGTTTAAACACGTCATGGCAATAACCTTTAGCTATCGCTTATTTCTAATATTGCTTGTTCAATTTGCCATAAACGATCTTGCCCCCAACAAGCAATATCACCACAAGTAAACACGGGTACTCCCCAAAAACCTTGTTCTTGAAGTTTATCCGCTGTTTTTTCAATCGTTGTCTGCCAATTGTCATGATTGGCATAATTGACAGCTGCTTCTATATCTAGACCTATATCACGACAGATCGATTGAACGGTATCGGCACGACTTAAATCAATACCATCGACGTATATAGCCTTGAACATAGCCGCGATATAGTCTTCTGCTCTGCCTATATATTTCGCATAACTAAAAAACTGATAGCTATTCAAAATCCCCGGACCAATCGGATCTGCAAACTTACCAAACGGAATATCTTTAAGCCTTGCTTCTCGAACGGCATCGGTAAAAATATATTTTTGTTTATTGCGCGAAACTTTCATTCCTCTCATAACCATTGGCATAACTAAATGGATATCTAGTTTGCGCTTATAATGCTGGGCTAATCGCTGCGCCTGAACGAACCCTAAGTATGAATAAGGACTTCTTAACGAAACATAAACGTGTATCGGCTGATTATCGTCTAGCGTAGTTAAACCACTTAGGTTAAGTTGTGTTTTTGTAAATAGACTTGATGCCTTTGAGTTACCCAAAGAAAATAGAGAAAGCTTGCTTTCCAAGTGGTTTAATCGGTCAACACCCCAGAACCATTCACCAGCAAACCGCATGGTTGCAGGTAAATAGTGACCTTTGACTTTCTGTCGATATTGATTGTTAACGAGGGAATTGATGACAGGTGTTGATAACGCGTAAAACTCGTTGAACTCTTCAAGCCAAGTTTTCTTAAAAATGTCGAGAGCATTTTCAATGGTCTTAGGCTGTAACAACCATTCTTGCTGCCCTGTTTCAATATAATGTGCTTCGGGTAGCTTGTTTATTTTAATCAAGTCGTAGCGGGTAGCTAATTGATTAGCATCAACAACAGCCCACTGTTGCCATAGGGCATGGTTTGCGACCATCTCGTTATTGGCATTGGCAATCAAAAAGACTTCAAACGAAATGTTATATCTTTCTTGCAACCTTGGTAGCAACTGCACTAATACAAAGCTATAAGGATCGTTAAGTGCAAGGTAAACCTCTACCTTTGGTGACTTGCTGGATAAAGCGAATTTGATTTTATACTTTAACAATTGCCAAGAGATACGTAGCTTACTTGCTAACCACCGTGTAAAGAGTTGCTTCAGGAGTTTGTTCAAAATAATGACACCTAACGTCCATGTAATATAAAGTTAAAACTAGCACATAAACACAATCGTTTACGCAAAATATTGAAGGATATGGCATAATAAGCTTTTTCAGCTATCCATTTTCATTATGTCTGTTGCAAATACAAGTCAACTTCTAATCAAGAATTTGTCACTTCTCGGCGCTAAGCACCCGCTATTTATCAACCTGCCTAGCGATCAATTCTTGGACGAGTACAAAACAACTTTCCCAGATGCTGACATTCAGTGTTTTACAAGCCATTACGGCACTCATATCGCACATCAAACTCGCGGTTTAAGTAGCCAGTTTTCTCACGTCTATCGCGGTCAAAAGATCCACGATATTGTAATCATACTTTTTCCAAAGAGTAAGGCAGAACTTGCCTATACGTTAGCCATGCTGAACGATGTCGTTGATGAGAACACCGTCATATATTTCGTCGGTGAAAAAAATTCAGGCGTTAAATCCGTTGAAAAACTCTCGAAAGGCTTTTTACAACATTGTCAAAAAGATGATGCGGCGAGACATTGCATGCTTTTTAGTGGTTGTTTTTTGAAGCAATCAACACCTTTTGATGAAAAAGAATGGTTCACACAATATTCAATTGACGTAAATGGAGAGTCAATCACAGTCTTTGCCTTACCGGGAGTTTTTAGTCAAGAAAAGCTCGACGTAGGAACGCGATTACTGCTAGAGCACTTACCCGATTACGATAATTGTTCTTTGTTAGACTTTGGTTGTGGCTCCGGCGTAATTGCAGCATTCATCACACAACGTTTTACCAACGTAAAACCAACACTTGCCGATGTTAGTGCATTAGCAATCGCTTCAGCCCAAAAAACCTTTTCAGAGAATGGGTTGAGTGGCAAATTTATTGCCACAGATAGTATGTCAAATATCACTGGAGTCTACGATAACGTAATCTCAAACCCCCCATTTCATCAGGGACTAAAAACCCATTACCAAGCTACCGAATCGTTTTTGGCTAAGATATCTAAACATATCAGTAACAAAGGCAGCCTAACTATTGTTGCAAATAGCTTTCTAAAATATCAACCCATTATGGAGCAACATTTTGGTGGCGTCTCCCAACTAACAAAGTCGAATGGATTCACGATTTATCAAGCAAAGCGTTAAAAAAACATGATAAATATCAATCGATAGTATAAGTTTAATAGGTTAGACAAAAAATACAGTGGCAAATGGCTAAAAATAACATCTCGATTTCAAGGCAAATATTCTGGTCAACAACCGGTGCGGTGTTGATCTTCCTTATGTTTGCCTTATCTCTGGCTAGTTACTTGTATATCAATCATCAAAAACAACAAATTGCCAATTCATTCGAGTCTGTCGCTAAAGTCATTGGCGAACGTAGCTTAGACTTCATAGCATCGAATAAAAGCGAGTTGCTAAACCAGGATTTAAAGCGACTCGATACGCTAGCAACCGTTGATCAAATATTTATTTTCAAAGTAGATAATATAACGAACAGTGAAACGATTTTCAGTCGCTTTAAAAAGCAACCTGACGCTCCAAGCTTTGCTATCAACTTTGAGGAGATAAAAGCATTATCAAAAACGAAGTTTGATGGGGCTATCATCGAATATGCACATCCCATTTATCTGCAAGATGAACTGGTTGGGTACGTATATTTACATGGCAACATTACCGATATTCGCACGTCAAATCGGAATATTATTATCCTTTTGTTAGTCTTTGTATTTGCGTCATTTATTTTGTCGTTCATTGTCGGCTACTTGTTACTTCAAAAAGTTAAAGGTCCATTCTCTTTGATCTCTGATTCTGTCATTGATGTCACACAAAAAAAGGACTTTACGTTAAGATGTGGCGCACAACCCTTCTCCGAAGCTCAAGTACTAACAAACAACATAAATTTGTTATATGAACGCACAGATAAGCTGATAAACAAACATCTCAATAACGCTAAGCTACTCAAAGAGCAAAACCTAGAG
The DNA here is from genome assembly GCF_030161435.1 of Thalassotalea loyana. GTDB lineage: Bacteria > Pseudomonadota > Gammaproteobacteria > Enterobacterales > Alteromonadaceae > Thalassotalea_G > Thalassotalea_G loyana. The sequence goes on from NZ_BSSV01000009.1 coordinate 27,335, forward strand.
CTGGAACACAAGGTGACAAGCCGTACTGACGCACTCAAAGAATCAAACAGCGAATTGCTGTCAACCTTAGAGCAGCTTCACCAATATCAAGAACAGCTTGTTGAGAATGAGAAGATGGCATCCCTTGGAGATCTCGTTGCAGGTGTTGCTCATGAAGTTAATACGCCTATTGGGCTTGGTGTCACAGCCTCTACCCTAATGATAGATAAACTCGAGGGGCTAAAAAATGAATTTCACAATAAAACATTGAAGCCAAGTCAACTCGATAGGTACATTGAAGAGAGCGAAGAAAACCTACAAATCATTATTCGTAATTTAGATAGAGCTGCTAATTTAATCTCTAGCTTTAAGCAAGTTGCGGTTGACCAAAGCATTGAAGATGAACGTGACTTCAATATGAAGCAATTAATTGATGACGTCTTCTTAACACTGACCCCAAAAATCAAAAATCATCAATACGACTTAAACATAAGTTGTGACGACGAGTTAGTCATAAAAAGTAAGCCAAGCCCGATAACACAGGTTTTAATCAATCTAATCATCAACAGCTTTATTCATGGCTTTGAAAATGAAATCAATGATGCAGAAATATCGATAGCTGTGCGAGCTATAAATGACAGGCTTACAATCACATACAGTGATAATGGTTCAGGTATATCACTGGAAATGCAAGATAAAATCTTCGAACCCTTTTCAACAACTAAACGAGGAGAAGGTGGTTCAGGCCTGGGCATGCATTTAGTGTACAATTTAGTCACCCAAGCCCTTAAGGGTACCATTCAACTCGACGCGACCAGAAACGACGGCGCAACATTTATTATTGACTTTCCTATCGAAATATTAACAAAAAGCGAATAAAATAGCGCCCATTCGTTAATAACACGCTAAAAGCTGTGGTTAAATTTTTCTTATTATTTACAATTGAATGCATAAGATTACATAAGCAAACATAATAAAAAATTTACATAGTTTATAATTTAGTCAAATTTAAGATAGTCTCGCTATCAAACCTGTAAGTAAAGGGAAAAAATGATATGCAAAACAACCACATACTAATCGTTGAAGATGAAGATGTAACACGATTCAACTTACGTAATCTTTTTGAAGCCGAAGGATACAATGTATCAGAAGCCATTGATGGCGAAACCATGGAACAAGAACTTAAAGCGAACCCAGTAAGTTTAGTTATCATGGATATTAACCTTCCAGGAAAGAACGGTTTGTTACTTGCACGTGAATTGACTAAAAACCCAGATTTAGGCTTAATCTTTTTAACGGGCCGTGACTCAGATATTGACAAAATTTTAGGCTTGGAAATTGGTGCGGATGATTACCTTACTAAACCATTTAACCCTCGCGAGTTAACAATTCGCGCTCGTAATATCCTAAGTCGCATCACACAAACGAAGAAAGAGCCTGACAATGCAATAATAGCGTTTAATGGCTGGCATTTAGATGGCAACTCTCGCAAAATGACCTCACCACAAGGTGAAGTTATTGCTGTACCTCGTGGTGAATACAGAGCATTACGCTTGCTGATTGCAAATGCAGGACAGATAGTTACGCGTGCGCAACTAATCAAAGAAATGACGGGTAGAGAATTACGTTCTAACGACCGTACCGTTGATGTGACGATTCGCCGATTACGTAAGCATTTTGAAGCAGATACAGAGTCACCGGAATTGATCAACACAATCCACGGTGAAGGATATCGTTTTGTCGGTGTGGTAGACGCCTAACCACCTGCTCCCATCTTAAAAGACTGGCTCTTCGCGTTATTGCTTGTTGAGCCAGCTTTTGAATTCTGCGACTGATTGCTCATTCAAGGCAATCATTTCTTTTACAAAGCCCAGCTTTTCATCCGTTGACGCTTTCGAGTGCTCAGTGTCTACCATGTATGCATGCATACGCAATAGACCCACGCTACTTGCAGCGCCCTTAAACTTATGACAACGCTCATGCCAATCTTGTTGAGAACCGTCCGGTAATGTTGCAGAAATATCATTTATATAAATCACTGACTGTTCTTTATATAAATCAAACATTTGCTGAACAATATTTTTACCTAAGCTTTCAACATAACCACCTAGTAAGGCTTCATCAATAAAAGGTTTGTCTGACACAATTAATACTCTTAATTACTAATCACTATTGTTAACTTCGCTCATTATGCCATAAATAGATTAAATAACACCTTATGATGTGAAGATATATTCACATCAGTTTTTGAACTTTGTGTTCATTATGGCTTTAGATAACCTTATATAGTGATAAAATATATTCAAAATAATTTTCTATCGATACCAATGCGATTCTTTTGCAACATTGCTTACGCCATACTGCTTTCTCTTTCAGCTTTTAGCTTTGCTAAAGATGAGGTTAGTGTACCTGTTGTGTACAGCGTACCTTCATTTGCCCCCTTTGTTACAACAACTCAATTCCCATGTCCAGGCGCTGCAAGCAGTATCTTGAAAAATATGCTGACGTCTTTGAATATTCAAAGTGAACTAGAAGTGTTACCGTATGCTCGTATCCTACATGCACTATCTAACAACAATCTTGATGTTGCGTTGATTTTTAAGAATATCGCAATCGAAGAGTCAGTCTCATACTTAGGCCCAGTCTCAATGTCCAAGGTAATTGTGATTTCTGATCCGGACAAGCCAGTAAATGACTATGAAGACCTCGCAAAGCTTGATGCTATTGCTGTTATCAAAAACGCACAGTTTGAAAGTAGATTTGACCAAGACAATTCCATTAATAAACTTGCTGTACGAAGCTATGAGCATGGTTTACAAATGTTTGAGAAAGGTCGCGTTGATGCAATTATAGGCTCTGATATCGGTTTAACTCACGCCATTTCGCAACGCAACTTACATGATAATTACATAAAACGTGCTTTTCACCTCGGCGACAAAGCTTGGTACCTTCATATTGCTAAAGGATCGAAGCTTCTTAACCACAACGAATCTATCTTAAAATGGCTAGACCAAAACGCTCACCCAAATCTAATGTTAGAACAATATCTAAAGCACAATAAAAGTTGCCGTTCAGCTAACGTTCCACAATAAGTCCGTTCTATGGTTTGGTGCCCTGCTATTATTGCATTTAGACCATTTTTCATTCAGAATAGCCGACCTTTTTAGTCAAGTTTAGTTTTTGTCGACGATTTCGCCATGAAATAGTTGAAATAGTACTAAAGAAATCGATCATTTTCGGGTAAAATATGCGCCCTTAAATGAACACAGTGAATATTTCGCACTTGTATTTTTTATTGGAGAAGTAATGCCAACATCAATGCCTGATATTGCTAATCAATCTAAAGCTCAAACAGAGGGTACTCTAGATTGGGTAGGTATGAGCAATATTGAAATGCCGATTATGATCGCATCTAAAGGTGAAACGCAACGTATGTGTTCAGCACACGTTGACGCATTTGTGAATCTAAAAGATCCGAAAGCAAAAGGCATTCACATGTCGCGCTTATATTTACTTCTTGATCAGCTATCAAGTGAGAACGTTTTAAATTACCAAACGCTTGTCACCTTATTAGACGGCTTTATATCAAGCCATCAAGACCTCAGTGATAATGCTAAAGTACAATTTGCCTTTGATTATCATTTGCGCAGAAAGTCTTTAATGAGCGGAAAGCTCGGTTGGAAAGCTTACCCAACAACAATTACCGGTCGCTTAAATCAAGGTAAATTGGATATTGAGTTAGCAATTGACGTTCGCTACTCATCAACTTGTCCATGCTCGGCTGCTTTGGCACGCCAATTAATACAGCAAGCTTTCAAAGAGAAATTCTCAGAAGATAGCATCAACCTTGAGAACGTTCACGAGTGGTTAGGCACAACTGAAGGTATTGTTGCTACGCCTCATAGCCAACGTTCAGTAGCTGAAGTAAAGGTGAAACTAAACGCATCAGTGAGTGAATTTCCAATCACTGATTTAGTCGATTTAATTGAAGATGCATTACAAACACCAGTACAAGCTGCTGTTAAGCGTGAAGATGAGCAAGAGTTTGCTCGTTTAAATGGCCAAAACCTAATGTTTTGTGAAGACGCAGCTCGCCGTTTACAACACGCAATGTTACAAGCGACTGAGTTTGATGACTTTTGGCTGAAAATAAATCATTTAGAGTCATTACATGCGCATGACGCTGTAAGTGTTACCACAAAAGGTATTGAAGGCGGCTATCAACCGTAAGTTTTCAAATCAAATTTAGAAAGGCCCATTTTGAATTCCAAAATGGGCCTTTTTTTATATCCGTTACTTAATTCATCCACATAAACGGAGAAAAATAGTGATGATAATGGCGCTACCAACCCAAGGTAAACAAGCTGAATAGCACACCCGCCCTACAGCATAAATATACAAAATATCGATAATAAATAGATTTAATCCCTTTGACCTTCAAATGAAAATTAATTACACCAAGACAACTCACAAGGTTAAAAATACACCATTAACACACTAAAAACCCAACAATATTGCATTTTGTTTATAAACCAGTCCATTTTACTCTAATAAACCTGTAATAAAACTACGAGCAAATACTCTATTTTTATTGACGAATGATGAATAACTAGTTAATGTTAAAAGTTCCTCTAGCGTAAAAAGTAGGGTAAATATGCATAATTATCATAAAAATATTCTTCAACATGCATCCTACTTAGCTATGGCGACTTTTTAGGAGAGAAGAGATGATGCTTTATGATCCACAAATGCAAAAAGATAATTGTGGTTTTGGTTTAATTGCCCACCTTGAGGGTGAAGCGAGCCATAAGCTCATAAAAACAGCCATTACTGGCCTTGATAGAATGCAACACCGTGGTGGTATCGCCGCCGACGGTAAAACGGGTGATGGTTGTGGTCTTCTGATCCAGAAACCAGACAGCTTTTTTCAATCAATTGCTACAGAAAACAACTGGAACCTTGGCAAGAAATATGGCGTTGGGATGATTTTCTTGAATCCCGACCCTGTTATTGCTGAGCAAACAAAAGCAATATTAGAAGAAGAGCTGACACGAGAAACACTTTCGCTAGTTGGTTGGCGTGAAGTGCCAACAGATAGTGGTTGCTTAGGTGAAATAGCGGCATCGAACCAACCTCGCATCGAGCAAGTTTTCGTAAATGCACCTCCAGGTTGGAGAAATAAAGATCTTGAACGCCGCCTATATATGGCTCGTCGTCGTGCCGAAAAGCGCATCACTGACTCCGTATTTTATATCGCAAGTTTGTCATGCTTAGTTACGGTGTATAAAGGCTTGATGATGCCGGCAGATCTACCTAATTTCTACTTGGATCTAGCTGATATTCGTATGCAAAGTGCAATCTGTGTGTTTCATCAGCGTTTCTCAACAAATACATCACCGCAATGGCAATTGGCTCAGCCATTTAGATATTTAGCGCACAACGGCGAAATAAATACCATTCGCGGAAACCGCCAATGGAGCAGAGCAAGAACCTATCGCTTCCAGTCTCCGCTACTCCCCGACTTGAAAGACGCCGCACCCTTTGTAAACGAATCAGGTTCCGACTCTTCATCTTTGGATAACATGCTTGAGCTGTTCTTGGCTGGAGGTATGGACTTATATCGTGCTATGCGCTTATTAATGCCACCAGCATGGCAGAATAATCCGTGCATGGATGACGACTTAAAAGCCTTCTATGAGTTCAATTCAATGCATATGGAACCATGGGACGGCCCAGCAGGTGTCGTGATGACTAATGGACGTCATGTTGCTTGTAATCTCGACAGAAACGGTTTGCGCCCTGCACGTTACGTGATCACTCGTAACGGGTTCATCACGCTAGCGTCTGAGGTTGGTATATGGGATTACGGCGAAGATGAAGTATTGAAGAAAGGACGTGTCGGTCCCGGTGAAATGCTTGCTGTTGATACCTACACAGGTAAAATTTTTGACTCTCACTCAATCGATAACGACTTAAAAGTTCGTCACCCATACCGCGAGTGGTTAGACAAAAACATTCGCCGCTTGGTGCCTTTCGATAAAATGGAAGCGTCACTCATCGGCCAACGTATCTTTTCTGATGAACAATTAGCTCAATACCACAAACTATTTAATTATAGTTACGAAGAGATTCAGCAGGTTGTAAAAACGCTTGCTGAAAATGGTCAAGAAGCAACAGGTTCGATGGGCGATGACACGCCGATGGCTGTATTATCATCTAAGCCTCGCTCTCTATATGACTATTTCCGTCAACAGTTTGCTCAGGTAACAAACCCCCCAATCGATCCGTTACGCGAAAGATATGTCATGTCTTTAGCAACCTGTGTGGGACGTGAGCACAATGTGTTCAATGAAACAACCGGACATGCGGACCGCATTATTTTCGAAACACCGATCTTAATGTATACCGGTTTAAAACAGCTACGAGAATTAGATCCTAAGCATTATCGTTCGGATACCTTAACGTTAAACTACGATCCGGAAGAAGGTTTAGAAAACGCGATTCGTCGTTTATGTGATGAAGCTGAAGAATTAGTACGAGATAAAAACACTGTAATTCTTGTGCTATCTGATAGACAAGTACATAAAGGGCTGCTGCCTATACCGGCGGCAATGGCTGTAGGTGCGGTACAAAAACGTTTAGTTGATGCCCAATTACGTTGTGATTCCAATATCATTGTTGAGACAGCTTCTGCAAGAGACTCACATCAGTTTGCTGTATTGCTTGGTTTAGGTGCGACGGCTGTTTACCCATTCTTAGCTTACGAAACTATCGAGCAACAATGTGAGAAAGGTCATATTGATCTTCCTGCGCGCGAGGCGCTAATTAATTACCGTAATGGTATTAATAAAGGACTCTTAAAAATACTTTCTAAGATGGGTATTTCAACCATCGCAAGCTATCGCTGTGCAGGCCTATTTGAAGTAATCGGCCTACATGAAAATGTCATGCAACTGTGTTTCCCTGATTTGCCTAGCAGAATTCAAGGTGCCGACTTTAAAGACATTGAGCAAGACAACTTTAACCTTGCTCGCAAAGCATTCTTACCACATCAAAAAATGAACCATGGCGGTATCTTAAAGTACGTCCACGGCGGTGAGTATCATGCTTATAACCCAAATGTCGTGAGTTACTTACAAGAGGCGGTTCGCTCGGGCGATTATGCGAAATATCAAAAATTCGCAAAAGAAGTAAATGAGCGACCTGTTGCCACGTTACGCGATTTACTAGCATTTAAAGCCGATACAAAAGCGATCAACATTGACAAGGTTGAAGCAGATACAGAGTTATACAAACGCTTTGATTCAGCTGCGATGTCAATAGGTGCTCTGAGCCCAGAAGCACATGAAGCGTTAGCAATAGCAATGAACCGCTTAGGTGGTTTTTCTAACTCTGGTGAAGGCGGTGAAGATGAGCGTCGATTTGGCACCGTTAAGAATTCTCGTATCAAACAAATTGCCTCTGGTCGATTTGGTGTAACGCCTCACTACCTCGTAAATGCTGATGTATTGCAAATCAAAGTAGCACAAGGTGCTAAGCCAGGTGAAGGTGGTCAATTACCGGGTGACAAAGTCACACCATTAATTGCTAAGCTCCGTTTTTCAGTCCCGGGGGTAACACTGATTTCACCTCCACCACATCACGACATTTACTCAATTGAAGATTTAGCACAGCTTATCTTCGATCTAAAACAAGTTAACCCGAAAGCTGTTATTTCAGTGAAACTTGTATCCGGTCCGGGTGTTGGCACGATAGCGTCAGGTGTAGCGAAAGCCTATGCCGACTTTATTACGATTTCTGGATATGACGGTGGAACCGGTGCAAGTCCATTAACATCAGTAAAATATGCCGGTTGTCCTTGGGAGTTAGGGCTAGCAGAAGCCCATCAGTCATTAGTCGAAAACGGTTTACGTCATAAAGTACGTTTACAAGTTGACGGCGGCCTGAAAACCGGTGCGGACATTGTAAAAGCGGCGATTTTAGGTGCAGAAAGCTTTGGCTTCGGTACTGCTCCTATGGTCACATTAGGTTGTAAATTTCTACGTATATGTCATCTAAACAATTGTGCGACGGGTGTTGCAACACAGGATGACGTACTACGCGAACAATTCTTTAAAGGTTTACCTGAACAGGTGATGAACTACTTCAAGTTTATCGCGCAAGATGTTCGTGAAATCCTTGCGCAGTTAGGTGTTGAAAGCCTAACGGCTATTATTGGCCGCGTCGATTTACTCGAGCCTCTAAAAGGTATTAGCGCGAAACAACAAAAGCTTGATTTATCGCCAATTATTGCGCCAGTTGTCGCTGGTAGCAATACAGCACTTCACCAAACGGAAGAAAACACACCGTTTGATGAAGGTAAATTAAATCAACAACTTGTCGAACTAACGCGTGATGCAGTTGCCCACAGTTCAGGTGGTGAATTCCGATTAAATATCGCCAATACTGACCGTTCAGTTGGTGCCGCCTTATCAGGTGAAATTGCACGTCAGCACGGTGATCAAGGTATGGCGGCAAATCCGATTAAGATCAACTTAAAAGGTACTGCGGGACAAAGCTTTGGTGTTTGGAATGCGGGTGGATTACACATGACGCTAACCGGTGATGCTAATGATTACGTTGGTAAAGGTATGACCGGCGGTCAGCTCGTTATCAAGCCACCAAAAGGTGTTGAGTACCAATCAAATGAAGCAATGATCATGGGTAACACCTGTTTATATGGTGCTACTGGCGGGAAGCTTTACGGTTGTGGCCGTGCTGGTGAACGCTTTGCCGTGCGTAATTCTGGTGCGCATGCTGTCGTTGAGGGTACTGGTGATCACGCTTGTGAGTATATGACTGGTGGTATCGTTACTATCCTAGGCAAGGTTGGCCTTAACTTTGGTGCGGGTATGACGGGTGGTTTCGCTTACATTTTAGACGAAGATAACGATCTTGATATTCGCCTAAACACTGAATCAATTGAAATGGTAGAGATGGGTGAGCTTGTGATTCATCAGGAACATCTTCGTGGCATCATTAATCAACATGTTGAAGAGACCGGCAGCTTACATGCTCAAGAAATTCTTGCCAATTTCGATGCATATGCAGGCAAATTTAAGTTAATTAAGCCTAAATCAGCTGATATTAAGTCGTTACTTGGTCACCGTAGCCGCAGTTCTGCTGAGCTTCGTGTTCAAGCACAATAATCGTTGGTAAGGATAGAATAATGAGTAAAAACGTTTATCAATTTATTGATGTTAAAAGAATCGATCCACCTAAAAAGCCTATCGACGAGCGTAAAATAGAGTTCGTCGAAATCTATCAAGGATTGAGTTCAGAACAAAGTAAAGGCCAAGCAGATCGTTGTTTAGACTGTGGTAACCCATACTGTGAGTGGAAGTGCCCAGTGCATAACTATATCCCGCAATGGCTTGAGCTAGTTACAGAAGGTAAGATTTTCGAAGCAGCTGAACTTTGTCATCAAACGAACAGCTTGCCTGAAATGTGTGGCCGTGTTTGTCCTCAAGACAGGCTGTGTGAATCTGCTTGTACGTTGAATGATGAGTTTGGTGCCGTAACAATAGGTAATATCGAAAAATACATTACCGATACAGCATTCGAACAAGGTTGGACACCAGACTTGTCACATGTTGTTAAGCTCAATAAACGTGTCGCTATTATTGGTGCAGGCCCAGCTGGCTTAGCTTGTGCTGATGTACTTACACGACATGGAATTGATTGTGTTGTTTACGACAAACACTCTGAAATTGGTGGTCTACTAACGTTTGGTATTCCGTCATTTAAATTAGAGAAAGATGTCATTAAACGCCGTCGCAAGATATTTGAAGGTATGGGGATTGAATTTCGCCTGAATACCAACGTTGGTGTAGACATAGAGTTTAGTGCAATTAGTGACGAATTTGATGCTGTTTTTCTCGCACTAGGCACATACACCAGTATGCAGGCCGGGTTTGAAAATGAATCAGCTCAAGGTGTTTATAAAGCGTTAGATTTCCTTATCGCCAACACCCAAAAAGTCATGAACATTACCGACGGTGCACTGCCATACGTTGATATGACAGATAAAAAAGTCGTCGTGTTGGGTGGTGGTGATACAGCAATGGACTGTGTCCGTACTTCAATTAGGCAAGGAGCGAGCAGTGTTACTTGTGCATACCGACGTGATGAAGCAAATATGCCGGGTTCACCTCGAGAAGTGCAAAACGCCAAAGAAGAAGGTGTTAAGTTTGAATTTAACCTTCAACCATTGGATATCGAAATTAATGAAAGTGGTGCTGTTACTGGGGTTAAATTTGTCAAAACACAACTTGGTGCACCTGACGCCAACGGTCGTCGTTCGCCTGAGGCAATACAAGGCTCTGAATTTATCATGCCTGCCGATGCTGTAGTCATTGCGTTTGGTTTCCTACCTAGCCCACCGAAGTGGATGACGGAAGCAGGGGTGAGTATCGATGAACGAGGCCGTGTTCTAGCAAATGAACAATCTGATTTTGCGATGCAAACAACAAAGCAGAATGTTTTTGCCGGAGGAGATATGGTATTGGGTTCGGACCTTGTAGTAACGGCGATAGACCAAGGCCGTAAAGCTGCGATGGGGATTTTAGACTTTGTGCTTGAGTGCGAATTCACACAAGCTTCATAAAGCAAATTACCACGTTTAATCATTAGAAAACGCCACTGAGTTTACCTCAGTGGCGTTTTTTTATACCAAGAAACAACTAAAGCTGATATACTTAACTAAGCTACAGCCCTTTATTAATCGCACATCAAGCAGTTGTTTGGATTATGAAAAACCGTCAGTTTTCCCGTATTTACTTTCTTTATTTAGCTATTTTCTTTGTAGTAATAAGCGGGATCAGTGTATTAACGGTTTCTCATCTAGAAAACAAATTTAAAACCTACATCAAAGATTCACTTGAGACTGTGCTCTTTACAGTAGAAAAAGCAACACAAGTTTACATCGAAGGTCGAAAGAACTACATCAAAGCTATAGCAAGATCAGATAACGTTATTAATAACAGTATAAAACTCACGCAATCCAGGCTTTTAAATGATGATATAGCGAAAAAGCAAGCGCTCATTGAGTTGCGACATTACATGCGCCCTATATTGCAAAACAACCAAGATCTTGGCTTCTTTATTATTGCTACAGACAGAGTCAACCTCGCGTCAATACGCGATGCCAATATTGGAACAACGAACTTAATTGAACACCACTACCCCGAGCATTTAGCGTCAGCATTCAAGGGAGCAACCGTGCTAACGCCTCCACTATTATCTGACATCAAACTGAAAAACCAATACGGTGTTTTGGTAGATAACTCGGTGACTATGTTTATTATCACCCCAATTATTGAGCCGAATGGAAATATCAATAATGTCATAGCCATACGCCTCAATCCTCGTGTGCACCTGTCCAAGCTTGCGTCACTTGGAAGAATCGGCGATACAGGAGAGACATACGCATTCGATAAAGACGCGCGAATGATCACAGAAAGTCGATTTACAAGCCAACTACAGCTAACGCATTTGCAACCGCTTTACGGCAGTGATGGTATCAAGATCACAGATCCCGGGGTTAATCTGTTAGAGAATCCTCCTATTTATCCGAGTGACCACGAAAAGCCACTGACTCAAATGGCGCAACAAGCGACTCAAGGCATCAATGGATTTAATTTAAATGGGTACAGAGACTACAGAGGCGTTACCGTTTTGGGAACTTGGCTATGGATGCCTAAATTAGGGATTGGTTTTACTACGGAAATTGACGCAGCTGAAGCATTGTTGCCTTTTCAACATACAGTAAAAGTATTTGTTGTGGTAATGGTCATAACATTCAGCTTATGCCTCATAATGCTAACAGTCATCTGGCGAATGAGGCGCAGATGGCAATTGCAGACGCTCAGATTAAATAAAGCGCTTGAGAAAAAAGTTAAAATCAGAACAAATTATTTAGAAAAAGCCAAAGCAGATTTGAAGAAAGCAATGGCTGACCTGAAAGAGACGGCTGCTACAGACGCACTGACAGGGCTCTCTAATAGGCGTCATTTTGATACCGTGTTTGAAAAAGAATGGAAACGAAACCTTAGAGACAAGAAATCATTATCCATTTTGCTATTTGATGTCGATCACTTTAAATCGTATAACGACAACTACGGCCACCTTGCTGGCGATAATTGTTTAATTGAACTCGCAGAATTCTTAAAGTCTGCCGATATTGCTCGAAGACCAGGAGATGTCATTGCTCGATATGGCGGCGAGGAATTTATTGTTCTGTTAAGTGATGTCAGCGTTGAACATGCAAAAGCAGTTGCAGAGCGCATTTGCCAAGGCATTAATCAACTCAATATTCCACACAATCATCGTGATGACAGATTAAGCCATGTAACCGTAAGTGTCGGTATTTCTTATTGCGACGCTTTATACCGCATATACCCCAATATGCTTATAGACCATGCAGATAAAGCACTATACCAAGCAAAGCGCGCCGGTAGAAATCAAATAACCTTGTACCAAGACAGCTATCACTCAAAGGCTAATAGCCCAGATATCCACAACTAGCTTTCTGGGGTTTTCTGAGTCCGAGAGGCTCGGCTATCTAACGTTACTTAAGCACTGTTCGGCCGGGTCTAGTTTGTGGATGTCAAAAATTAAATCACTCAATAGATTGCACCGTCTTCGTTACATTCAAAAGAGAAAAGTAGATACCACTGTTTCGCGTTTTTTTATTTTGTGACCTTGTTTCGCCTCACGCTATTAGGCAAACTATTACCATTAAAGTCTTAATTGAGAATATGATGACAAACTTAGAAACCGCTAAAGTTCAAATTAGCCAAATGTTAAAAATGCAAGATGCTATGAACTCTCGTGTGAGTGAAACATGGCGTGCCAACAACTATGAATGGTACCGTGCAATTTGGGTAGAATGTGCCGAAATGCTAGACCATCATGGCTGGAAATGGTGGAAGCACCAAGAAATCGATGTCGCACAAGTGCAACTTGAGCTTGTTGATATTTTTCACTTTGGATTAAGCCTTCGCCTCATGGCTGAGAGTGATGTAGAAAAAGTGACACAGCAGCTAACAGCTGATTTAGCATTAAGTAGCAATGAAACAGATTTTAAGATTGCGTTAGAGTCTTTAGCGGCAGATGCAGTGTCAAATAAGGCATTTAACGGTCTAGCATTTGCAGATTGCATGCGCTTGATGGATATGGATTTAACTGAACTTTTCCGCCAATACGTAGGTAAAAACACCTTAAATTTCTTTCGCCAAGATCACGGCTATAAAGAAGGCACGTATATTAAGGTATGGAATGGCAAAGAAGACAATGAAGTGTTAGCTGACGTGGTTAATACTTTAGATGTTACCCATCCTGACTTTCAAACTCAGGTGTATGATGCATTAAAATCAAACTACCCGAGCTAATACATCGTTGAGCGAATAGCTTTCAAACTATTCGCTCAAACTATCCCTTTCTAGTTATGGTACTAAGGTACTAAATCAATTCATTTAACATTCTCATACACTCAACATTGATTTAATTTAATGAGAATGTCCAATGTTAGACAAAAAAGTCGCATTAATTACCGGCTCAACCAGTGGTATTGGCCTCGCTACTGCTCATGTCTTAGCAAAACATGGTGTTAACCTTGTGATTCACGGCTTACTTTCAGATCAAGAAGGTCAAGCACTTGCTATTGAATTTGAGCAGACATATAAAGTTAACACGCATTTTAGTAATGCCAATCTAAAAGAGCCAACAGAAATTTCTTCATTAGTTACTGATGCAGTCAACGTGTTCGGTGGTATCGATATCTTAATTAATAACGCGGGTATCCAACATACAGAGAGAACAGAAACCTTTCCAACTGAAAAATGGAATGACATTTTAGCGATAAACCTCAGCGCTGCGTTTCACCTCATACAACAAACCTTACCACATATGACCCAAAATCGTTGGGGACGCATCATTAATATCGCATCAGTACATGGTTTGGTCGCCTCCAAAAACAAATCGGCATATTGCGCAGCAAAGCACGGCATCATAGGTTTAACAAAGGTCGTCGCTTTAGAAAATGCGGAAAACGGCATCACAGCAAACTCAATATGCCCAGGCTGGGTGGATACACCATTAATTAACAAACAAATAGAAGATATTGCCAATCAGCAAGGGTTACCGTTTGAAGAGGCAAGATATGCACTCGTCACCGAAAAACAGCCGTTACCAGAAATGGCGATACCACAGCAAATTGGTGAATTCATTAGGTTTCTATGCAGTGATGCTGCTAAAGCAATCACTGGCTCCTCGTTACCTATGGATGGAGCTTGGACTGCCCAGTAAACATTAGAATGCTCGTTTATAAGCCATAACAAGTGTTTAATTTCCTCCCTTCTTGTTATGGCTTCTTTTTTAGTACCTAAAATTTCATTTCAGGAACATATTCAGGGACCTCTAGCTCTCCTTGTGTAAGTTCTACAATTTGTCGAACACTCACGCCGGGTGCGCGTTCAAGAAGATGAAACTTCCCTTCTCTGATTTCAATAAAAGCTAAGTCAGTAAGTACTTTTCTAATACAGCCTTTACCCGTCAATGGTAGTTGACAATTTTGTAGTAGCTTTGACGTTCCGTCTTTTGATGCATGCGTCATCGTAACAATAATATTATCGGCGCCGGCGACCAAGTCCATCGCGCCCCCCATCCCTTTAATCAATCGACCAGGTATCATATATGACGCTATATTGCCGTTTACATCGACCTCAAAAGCCCCAAGCACGGTCAAATCAACATGACCACCGCGAATCATCGCGAAAGATTCAGCACTATCGAAAATCGAAGCACCTGTGACCGATGTTACAGTCTGTTTTCCCGCATTGATTAAGTCTGGATCAACCTCACCTGTTAAAGGAAAACTTCCCATGCCTAACAGCCCATTTTCAGACTGCAACATTACTGCCATCTCCTTGGGCACATAATTGGCTACTAAAGTAGGGATACCGATCCCCAGATTAACGTAATAACCGTCTTTTAACTCCTGTGCGACGCGCATTGCTATTTGCTCTCTCGTTAAAGCCATGTTTTTCTCCTTTTAACAATCGCGCGTTGTACGCTGCTCGATATGTTTTTCAAATTGCCCCTTAATGAGCCTATCGACATAAATACCTGGCGTGTGAATCTCATCAGGATCAAGTTGACCGGGTTCTACAATTTCTTCAACTTCAACAACCGTGATTTTTCCAGCGGTAGCTGCCATAGGATTAAAGTTTCGCGCTGTTTTTCGGTAAACCAAATTGCCAAAAGTATCTGCTTTCCATGCTTTTACGATCGCAAAATCCCCTGTAATACTTTCTTCGAGTATGTAGTTCCGTCCATCAAACATTTTCACTTCTTTCCCTTCAGCAACAGGTGTACCGTACCCTGTAGCAGTGAAAAATGCTGGAATACCAGCACCGCCAGCACGCATTTTTTCAGCCAAAGTTCCTTGCGGGGTAAGCTCAACTTCAAGCTCGCCAGACATCATTTGTGACTCAAACACTTCATTCTCACCAACATATGACGCGACCATTTTCCTGATCTGTTTATTAACTAATAAGACGCCGAGCCCATAATGAGTCGTGCCACAGTTATTCGAAACTAAGGTTAAATTTTGCGTTTTTTTATTAGCAATCTCCTGAATAAGATTTTCAGGTATTCCACACAAACCAAAACCGCCAGCAATGACCGTCATTCCATCTTCTAATCCAAGCATCGCTTCTTGGTAAGTCGACACAACTTTATTAAAACCAGACATTTTTTCTCCCATCTTCAATTCATGAGTTGAAGAAAATCATTGCCCACATCAAAACATTAATCTAATTTATAAATTCAATCGATTAATAAACTTTATTTAAAATGAAAAAAGATTATTCCCAAATTACCGTCAAGCAATTGAGAATATTCATCGAAACAGCAGAACGACTTAGTTTCGCTGAAGCCGCTGAAATAATGCATTTATCTCAGCCTGCTCTTAGCATTGCATTAAAAAAGCTTGAAGACGTGATAGGCGGTAATCTAATAAAACGATCAACACGCAAAATTTCTCTCACCCCAGAAGGCGCATATTTTTTACCTATCGCTAAAAGGTTGCTACACAAGTGGGACGAAACTTTTGATGATATAGCCAACACGTTTTCGCTGAATAAAGGAAAGCTATCAATAGCCGCAATGCCATCTTTTGCCAGCACAGCTCTTCCAAATCACCTGATGAACTTTCGAGAAGCATATCCATCAATAGAGATAAAATTGCATGATGTTATTGCCGAGCAAGCCATAGATTTAGTCAAAACAGGTCAGGCAGAATTGGCGGTCAGTTTCGACCCTGGAGCTTCAGAAGCTCTTACATTTATCCCATTATTTACTGACAATTTTATTGTTGCGATTCACAAGGCTAATAAGCTCTCGAAACAACGAGTTGTGACGTGGCGGGATATAGAATCTCAACCCTTTATTGCGCTTCAAAAACCATCAAGCATCAGATATCTACTTGAGTCCTCATTAGAAGAAGTCAGTCAATCGATCAATATTGCATATGAAACCAATCATCTAGCGACAATCGGCCAAATGGTCGCAACAGGTCTTGGTGTTAGTGCAATCCCTTCCTTATATCGAGATCAACTGCATGCGCAAGGAGTAATCTGTCGCCGCTTAAAACATCCCGAGATTAGCCGCCAGGTCGGCATAGTATGCGCACGGTATGGCACGTTATCAACTGCCGCCCAGGCGTTTGTTGATATCTTAAAAAGTGCTTACCAGCCCCCAAAAGATACCTAATATGCAGCTGGCACTAAAGTGCCATGTATTTATTTCGTGTATCTAGCGAAGATAACACTCACTAATAATGTTTAATGCTATAGGAATGATAAATGAGAAAGATTGCCTACTATGTAATTTTCTTAATATTCACAATGAATACCTTTGCAGCCCATGCTGAATTGCACCCTCTTGACAACTTCGGCGAAAATCCTGGTGAACTCTCTGCAACGTATTACTCCACAAGTACCCAGAAAAAAATTGGCGTTATATTGCTTCACGGCTGTGTACAAAACGGTAAAACATTCGCTAGCAACAGCGGCTTTTTGGGGCTTGCAAAAAAAGAAGGATTTAATTTACTTATCCCACAACAGGCATCTACAAACAACATTCAATCCTGTTTTAACTGGTTTTCAACTCAAGATACAGATTTAGACAGCGGTGAAATGCTTTCGCTAAAGAATATGGTTTTAGCATTTAAAAAAAAAACACAAAGTACACAACTGTATTTAGCTGGCTTGTCAGCGGGTGGAGCTATGGCTAGTGCTTTTATGTATCAATATCCAGAATTGTTAGATGGCGTTGCGATTGTTGCGGGAATTCCTTATCCATGTGCAGATAATCTGACTAAAGCTATATCGTGCATGCGCTCAGGACCAAACCAGTCAGCAGAGCTAATGGCAAAGACAATACAAAAGCGTCGTTCAACTGACATTGAGCTACCACGTTTAACAATTTGGACTGGCTTAACCGACTCAGTTGTGAACCCCAAAAATTCATCTTTCGGTGCGCTTCAGTGGCTAGCTTTTCAAAATGTCTCCTTAACAAAGCAAGAAAAACAACATCAGGGATTCAAAAAAACGGTCTGGGAGAATACACAAAATATTCCAGTACTTGAATTAATTGAAGTTGAAAACTTTGGTCATGGTTTAATGATAAACCGACAAGAAAATTCATTTGAATCACCATCAGCATATTTACTTCCAGCACCGATAAGTGCATCGAAAAACATTGTAAAATTTTGGCTGAAAGACTAAAAAACACAAATTAAACAATAATATTCAATAACTTAACTAGCATACTACTATAGTACAAATTATTTTTTCTGATTCTTGTTATAGAGTTTTAAGCAGTTAAGAAAGCTAGCTAAAAAGCCAGCGTTAAAATGAAATAAAAAATAATAAATCGGGGAAAATTATGAACAAAGGTGTCACGCAAAAGAGTTATCTTGCTCTTGCAATAACAGCAGCGCTATCGAGTGGTGTTGCATTTGCACAAGAAGCGGAAAGTAACTCAGCAGAAGATCAGGGTCTAGAACGTATTGAAGTCACGGCGCGAAAAACCGTGGAAAACCTTCAAGAAGTTCCAGTAGCGGTTACCTCTATAAGTGCTGATGAACTTGCCGAAAACGGCATTGAAGTCATAACCGAAGTTCAACAATTTTCTCCTAATACCACTCTTCAACGCAGTCGAGGCACAAACTCGACCATCACCGCATTTATTCGTGGCGTAGGCCAACAAGACCCTCTTTGGGGCTATGAGCCAGGTGTAGGTATCTATATCGACGACGTCTACATGGCGCGCCCGCAAGGTGCTGTTCTGGATTTACTTGACGTTGAACGAGTAGAAGTTTTGCGCGGTCCACAAGGTACTTTATACGGTAAGAATACCATAGGTAGCGCCATTAAATATGTGACCAAAGAAATGTCTGGTGACATGGAGTTAAAAATCCAAGGCACAATAGGTAGCTATGATCAGCGCGATTTAAAGGTAACGGGTCAGTTACCTCTCATTGAAGACAAACTTTATTTTGGTTTTGGTGCAGCAACATTAAACCGCGATGGTTTTGGTGACTATTTAGCATCAGACCTACCGAACCAAGACACAGAAAACTACAATAAAGATATTATTGCTAGCCGCTTCACATTAGAGTTTCGTCCAACGGATGACCTGTTTTTCCGATTAAATTACGACAAAACAACAGATGATTCTAACGCAAAGGGTGGTTATCGATTATTACCTAGTATTTTGACGGATGCTCCGGTACCGGATAGCGTCTTTGACTCATACACAAGCTTACCGACATGGAATAAGGTCGAATTAGAAGGCTTAAGTTTTACAGCCCAATGGGAGCTTTCCGCTGATACAAACCTTAAATATGTAGCAGCAAAGCGTGAAAGTTACTCACCAACGAATATCGACTTTGACAATACGCCATTGCGCATCTTCGACGTACCGGCAGTGTACGATGATGAGCAAACTTCTCATGAATTACAGTTAAACCACTTTGGTGATAACTACAAATTTGTCTCGGGTTTATATTACTACGATGGCGAGTCATGTGGTCAATTTGAAGCGATTCTTGAAGTGTTAGGTAACGCGTTAGGTGCACCTGGTTTAACACGAGAAGTCACAGGGTGTAATAACTCAACAAGCACAGCAGCGTATGCGCAAGTATCATACGATTTCACAGATAAGTGGTCTGTAACCGCTGGCGCACGTTACACAAAAGATAAAAAGGAAGCGTATGTTAATAATGGACTCATTTTCGCGACCGTTTACCCGGAATCAGGTTGGATTCCTGGCTACGTAAGACCGGAAGGCGAATTAGTCCCAGAAGTACTTAATGATGAAGAAGATTGGTCAAAATTCACGCCTCGCATTGGTGTTGAATACCAAGCAAACAGAGATTTAATGTTTTTCGCCAGCTTTGCACAGGGTTTCAAGTCAGGTACGTTTAACCCAAGAGCAACAACAGCTGAACCAGCGGCAAACCCTGAAGATGTCGATTCTTTTGAATTAGGGATGAAAAGTGAATGGCTTGACAATCGTTTACGCGCCAACGTCACATTATTTGCCCTTGATCATAAAGACAGACAATATATTTCGGTCTTACCTGGAGAAACGTCAGCTGACCTAAATCAACGTTTGGGTAATATTGGTACCTCAGAAGCAACAGGTATTGAAGCTGAATTGACTTACCTAGCGACTGATAATTTATTGCTAACCGCAAGCATTGGTACAATAGATTCAGAATTTAAAGAAGTTATCGATTACGATGAAAACGGTAACCCTTTTGATAAATCAGAGAATTTCACAATCTCTAATACGCCAGATTACACTTATAATATCGGTGCAAATTACACCCTAGAGTCAAACCTAGGTGACTTTATCTTCAATGCTAATTATTACTACCGAGATGATTATGTTTTATTTGAGGAAAACAGCCTCTTAACACAAGACGGCTATGGCTTGCTTAATTTAGGCATCAATTGGTACAGCATTGATGGCAACTGGAGTGCAGGCCTTCACGCGAAAAATGTGACGGACGAGGAATACATGATTGGTGGCTACCAATTTGTTACGCCAACGCCAGATGGGAATTACTTACCAGGTCTGGGTGGAGATAATACATTGATTGGTTACTATGGAGACCCAAGAACGATTAGCTTAACGGTTAGTTACCAATTTTAAGTTGTGAACGAGATAAAGAGCTGGCAAAGGTCAGCTCTTTTTTTCATAATCAAATAAAGTTTTAGTGCCAGGAACCCAAGATGTCGCCAGCAAAAATCGCTATAGCAGATGACCACCCATTGTTCAGAGCCGCTCTTAAACAAGCCATTGCTGAGTGTCTCAAGCACACAACTACGTTTGAAGCTGAAAGCTTTTCAGAGTTGCTGTTACTTGTTGAAGAACATCCTAGCTTAGAGATTGTTTTTCTAGATTTGCATATGCCAGGCAATGATGGATTCAGCGGATTAGCCCAATTGCAAAATCATTACCCAGACCTCGTTGTGATTATGGTTTCATCAGAGGACAATCCTCAAACCATGCAAAAAGCGATAAATTTTGGTGCCGCAGCCTTTATTCCTAAGTCTGCCGATCTTGGGACAATCAGTGCAGCAATAACACGCGTATTAGATGGGGAAATTTGGTTACCTGAAAATATCACATTGACGGAAGAGCACCCAAGCGATATCGATCACCAGCAACTTGCTAAACAATTGGCGCAGTTAACCCCGCAACAATACGTAGTTTTAAAACTAATAGCCGATGGACAGCTGAACAAACAAATCGCTTACGATCTCGACATAAAAGAAACAACAGTCAAAAAACATGTTTCTGCAATATTGAGCAAGCTTGAGGTGAGTAACCGAACGTTAGCAGGCTTAAAGTATCAGCAGTTAATGCTTACATCATCGGAGCATGAACTCGCCTCATAACTCCGTTAGCTGTTTAATTAAACGCTTCAACGCAATCGGTTTAACCGGCTTTCTTAAAAACTGGAAGTTTGCATCACTCGTATGTTGACGCACAGCTTCTGACGGATCAGCTGAGCAAATTACACATGGAATTGCCCAGTTGTTTTCAGCCAATACCTGCTCAATAACGTCAACACCATTTTGATCGTTATCCAAGTGATAATCACCAATGATTAAGTGTGGTTTGTCTTCAAAAGCCAATAGAGCTTGCTGTAGACTTTCCTCATCTTTTGCTGTCATTACATGGCATCCCCACTCCGACAACTGTGTAGACAAGGCCGTTAACATCAAGGGATCATTATCGAGTAATGCGACAGATAATTTCATTTGAGAGGCATGCTTCGCCTCTACTGACGTCTCTCGGTTTAACGCTTCAACGCTAGCACAGTGATACCTGCGCGGCACGTCAATCATAAAACAAGTACCTTTGCCAACGTCAGATTTCAGCTGTAACTTAAGCCCAAGCAAACTCGCGATTCGCTCAGAAATTGCGAGCCCAAGACCTAATCCAGGTACTTCCCTGTTTTGCTCTAATCGCTCAAACTCCTGAAAAATCTTTCGTTGTTTTTCTGTCGGTATACCAGGGCCATTATCCCAAACTTGGATTCGAATAAAGTCTTTAAATCTGCGAACACCGAGTAAGATCTTACCTCGATGGTTAGGTCTGTCCGATACATTCGGGCAATAATGCACAGCATTAGATAACAAGTTTTGTAATATCCTTCTAAGGAGACGAATATCTGTTTCGATGATGGTTGAACTACTGACAAAGTGAAGTGAAATACCCTCCTGCTTTGCCAGTAGACTAAATTCATTATTCAAAGGTTGGAGCAAATCAGCAATATCAAAAGTGGAGATTTCAGTTTTAGCCGAACCACCATCCAAACGAGATATTTCAACCAAATCCGACAATAATGCTTCAACAACGCTTAACGAGTCGTCTATATGGCTCGCTAATTGCGTTAGCTCCTCACCTTCAACCTTCTTTTTGAGCATCGATGTAAATAAACTTAACGCATTAAAGGGCTGCATCAAATCATGGCTTGCCGCCGCTAGAAATCGTGTTTTACTGCTATTTGCCGCTTCAGCTAGGGCAGTAGCTTTTTGTAATTCCGCAGTGCGCTTTGCTACTCTTTTTTCAAGCAAATCATTAGCTTGCTGCAAGGCTTTTTCAGCTTCAATATGGGCCGTAATGTCGCTAAATGTACTAACAAATCCGCCGCCCGGCATGGGCTGCCCTCTAATTTCTAGCACGGTCCCATTTGGCATCGTGCGTTGGACATAATGTCTGTTTCCAGAACGCATATGCTCAACACGTTTTGCGACTAGTCGGTCGGCTTCGTCGCCGGAAATAATACCGCGCTCAACATTAAATCGAATCAAGGCATCAATTGGCATACCGGCAACAACCAACTCCTCTGGATAGGCAAGTAATTCTATGTAACGATTATTCCAAGCAACCAATCGCATATCAGAGTCAATAACACTAATACCTTGCTCTATATTTTCTACACCTGATTGCAACAATTCTCGATTAAACTGGAACATCTTACTGGCTTCATCAACAATGCTAACCACCTCAGCAAGAGGCAATTCTTCATTATTTGAAGTGACTTTCATCACCATACTCGTTGATGCACTGCCCAAGACACCTGACAATTGCCGTTGTGTGTACTCTAGTAATACTTCACTTCTCTCATCTAACGGTATTTTTTTGGATTTAGCATAAGCAAGTAAACTGTCGGCGGCCTCTTTATCGATAAAGCGCTGCAACAAACTGTATAAGTCTTTTGTGGCTAACAGGTCTTCATTCGCAGCTCGAGTTTTGTTAACAAATACCTCTGCTTGTAATTTTTCACCAATACTCCGGCGACTAAATAAAGAGACAAGCACAAAACACAGAAAGTTAAGCAACAAGCTAAAAAACACGCCGTGGCTAATATGATCTAGCTGCTCGACACCAAATAATGCCTGAGGCTTAAGCCAAGTAATACCAAGCGGCCCATCCACTACCCATGCCGCTAGCGGAAACACTAATGGAAGCAATAAAGTATATAGCCATACTAGGCTACCAACGATAATGCTTGATAAGGCAGCAACAGTGTTTGCCTTTCGCCAATAAAGCGCGCCTAACACCGCAGGAGCGAACTGAGAGAGTAAAACAAACGACAACAAACCAATGCTTGCTAAGTGACTTTGTTGACCAACCAGCCGCTCGAAAGTAAAAGCTAATAGTAAAATAACAGCAATGGTAATACGTCTCAGGTTTAGTAATAAACCTGACAGTTGAGGAGACGTGTTACTTTGATACAACTTAAACTTCAAAATAATTGGCGTTAAGATTTCTGTGGAAATCATAGTACTCAAGACTATTGCTGCCACTACAACCATACTCGTCGCTGCAGCTAATCCACCGACATAGGCGATAACCCCCAACCATGCTTGTTGATGAAATAGCGGTAAACTGAGAACAAATGAATCTGGGTTGACACTTCCGCCAGGAAAACTCAACAAGCCAGCAAGTGCAATAGGCAAAACAAATACGTTTATGGCGATGATATACATAGGGTAAAGCCAGCGGGCAGTTCTAAGTTCGCGCTCATGGCTATTTTCGATCATCGTCATATGAAATTGCTGGGGCAAAATGAAAATGGTTATAGCCCCTAATAACGCTTGCGCTATTCCCAAATACCAACCGTTGCTTGCTATCGGCTCAGCGATGTCAGTTTGTCGAGATGCCAAATCATTGAAGCCATCAAACAAATAAAAAGTTGCAAACACGCCAATAGCCGTCAACGCCAGTAATTTTACGATTGAGCTAAAGGCGATCGCTAGCACTAAGCCAGGATTTTGTTTACTCGCAGAGATTTGCTGTGTGCCGAAGAGAATACTAAAAGCAATCAACACTAACGTCACGATAAACGCAGTGCTGATCCCGATTTCAAAGGTTCCGGTAAGCAAATCAAAACTCGCACTTATTGCTCGAAGCTGTAATGCTATATAAGGAACAAGACCTGCAAGTGCGACGAGAGAGACTAACGCGGCCACTTTGGGAGACTTATCATATCGACAAGCGATAAAATCAGCTAATGATGTTAAATTTTGCTGCTTAATAATGCGCAATGTTTTAAGCAACATCGGCCAAGCCAGCACAAAGAAGAATATTGTGCCAATGTAAATAGGTGCTAGCCAATCTCGAGTTTGAGCAGCTTGCCCAACAGTCCCATAAAACGCCCAAGACGTGCAGCTTACTCCCAAAGAGAGAGCATATACCCAGGGTTTACTTGCCCACGATGTGGCTTTTTGGCCCCAATAGGCAACGACGAATAAGAGTAATAAATAGGCGACAGATATGATCGTCACTAACCAAGTATCCACCGATTGCCAAACTAACAAGCAAAGTCCTTATATTTTATGGAGATAGTAGCCTATACCTGATGACAGCTTAACATGATATCTGAATTACCATAGTGCACTAAGGTAGTACTTATTTTTATTTTTTCTTGGGATAACCTAACAATCAGTAATCTTTATCGTCAAATAATCTTTTATGAAAATAACCAATAAGTACCTTGTTGAAGGTCTCGTATTTCTCAGTTACGTTTTATTCGCCATGGCCTGGGTTGGTGGTACGGCGAGCATGGGGCAAATCATGCAATCAATGGCTATCGATAGCCTTGCAGACGCTAGCTTCATTAGTGGTGCAGTAACGCTTGCCAAAATCGTTGGGACATTTTGTGCGGCCTGGTTAGCTGTTCGATACGGCGTAAAGATGGCATTTTTTATAGCGAGTTTACTGATTGCTGTCGGGGTCTTCACGCCTTATTCCCCCAATTATGAAATATTGCTCGTCAGTCGATTTCTTGTCGGTTTAGGTGGCGCTTTTATGATTGTCTACTTTAACCCAATTGTTTTGCAATGGTTTACCCCGCAGGAACGCCCTGTAGTCAACGGGTTAAACGCAGTTGCATTTAACGTTGGTACGGGTGTTGTACTTTGGCTGATGAATGATATCAACAGGCTCACCGGTGGCTGGCAGGCAAGCTTGACCCTGTTTTCAATAGCAAGTGTATTGTTGGCACTCATCTGGTTATTCGTTGAATTTGATTCACAAGAGCGCACTGACGCAGATGGAAACACAAAGAAAGAAGAAATATACACCTATACGCAAGGGTTAAAAGATAAATTTAACTGGGCATATGCTTTTACCTATTCGGGTTTGCTGGCGTTTTATATTTGCCTTTTTACTTTTTACCCGAAAGCTGGCATTAGCCAGAGTAAGTGGGTGATTGGATTTGGTATCATAGGCACAATTGCAGGCATTCTATATAGCCAAAAGATAAAACAGCGACTTCCTGTCATTCGCTGGTCAGGGCTTATCATGACGATTAGTTTAATCGGCTTATCTTTTAGCCAAACTCCACATGTTCAAATGATGTCTGCGATTGTTCTTGGGTTCTTTATTTTCTTTCCAATAACGGCACTTGTTTCTATTCCCCATGAGTTATCTAACATGACATCGAGTCGTGTTACTGTAATTTTTAGTTTGTTTTATTCAATCAGTTATTTATTGGCTACTTTCATCCTTTGGGCATTCGGTAAGTTAGTCGACGTATATCAAGGTGATTACGCGCCATCGTTGTCGATGATTTGTGTACTTAGCTTGACATTTTTTGTTGGCAGTTTCTTTCTGCCGGAAACTCAGCCCAAGAAGCTCCTAAAAGAGGAAAATGTTTATGAGGGGTAAGGTATCCAAAAAATTAGAGCCGTTTTTAAATCAAGTAAATCAAGCGATTGCGGATATGAAAGGCGCTCCATATGAAGTTGAAACCACGAGAACAAACTTAAACAACTTAGCTAATCTTATGCCCCAAGGCCCTGAAATCGCTAAAGTTACTTCACAGTCAATCGATCACCATGGCTATTCAATTCCATTACGGATATATCACCCTCAACCCGACGCACCGCTGCCTGTATTACTGCATTTTCATGGCGGAGGCCATATGTGTGGTAGCATTGAGCTTTACGATCCAATTAGTCGCTTTCTTGCTGACGGTTGCCAATGTATAGTCATCGCGGTTGACTACCGATTAGCACCAGAATTCCCTTATCCGATAGGCCTAACTGACTGTGAATTTGTTTTAAAGAACATTTCGCAAGTGCTATTGGGAATTAACTATCTAGAGAAGGTATTCATTGTTGGTGATAGCGCAGGAGGGGCTATCTGCTCTTCTTTAGCAATGAAAAGCCAGTTTGATATTGGGTTAAAAATTGACAAACAAGTATTAATTTACCCGAGTGTTGACTACACAATGACAAGTGAGTCATTTGAGCAAAATGGTCAAGGATTTCTATTAGAAAAAGAGAAAATAGACTGGTATTTCCACAACTACTTTCAACATGATATGGCGCTAGAGCGCTTGAAAAAGGCCTCACCGCTTCATAACGAACTATCATCAAAGTTGCCGAGTACGTTAGTCATCACCGCAGGCTGTGATCCACTTAGAGATGAAGGTTTAATGTATGTTGAATCCGCAAAAAATTCGGGCGCTGATATTGAACACCATCATTTCAAAGACATGATTCATGCATATATGTTATTACATGATTTAGTCGAGGATGAATGTATCGAGACGTATGCCTTGATTGCCGAGTTTATCAAGAAATAAAGATCAAGATAGATCTGGCACACTCCCTGCTTACCCATAGATAACACCAAACAACGTCAAAATTTTGTAGGAGTTATCTATGGAACTCATTTTATTTGCCATGATCAGCTTAATTGTTATTGTTGCTTTATTAGCAAGCAAGCTTAATGACAATAGCTTTCCATTTCCATTCGACAAAAAACAAGCAGTATTTACCCCTGCAGAAAAACACTTCCACCTTCTACTCGAAAAAGCAGTGGGTGAGGACTTTCGCGTAATCAACCGAGTGAAATTAAGTGATATCGTCACGGTGCGAAATGGCGTTTCTGCAAAAGCAACGCAAGCTGCAACGAATAATGCAAAAGGCAAATACTTAGATTTCGTTATTTGTGACAAAGAGACAATGGCATTACTTGGCACGATTGATTTGGTTGACACTCAAGGTAAAGGCTACAAAATCAAAAAAGATTGGTTTGTATCTGGTGCACTAGAAGCTGCATCAATTCCACATATCCGCATCAAGGTGAAGGGCAATTACACGCTGGATGAGATTCGTGCTTGTATCAATTCCAAGATTCTAGGTAACAAAGCGCCTAAACCTCGCTTCAAAGGTCGTGTTATTCCAGCACCAATGCTAAAACCTCGACCAAAGAATACCGGCGTAGTTTCTCAGGCTGCGGCCAGTTTGGCAGCTGATCAGCAAGTAGCCGCCCAATTGAGTGCACCTCCACGCGCTGCTCTACCACACTAATTTTGACACAAATAAAAAACGGACACTAAGTCCGTTTTTTTATAGTTCGAGTAAAACTTTGCTAGTTACAGCTAAACAGACTCAAGCTATAATTTGCTAATTATCATTTAGTTAAACGAGAAAATTATGAAAGCAGGCATTATTGGCGCAATGGAGCCAGAAGTTGCAATTTTAAAGTCACAATTGACTGACATGAGCACAATGTCACACGGTGGCTTTACCTTTTATCAAGGTAATTTGAATGGTCACGACGTTGTTATCGTGCAATCTGGTATTGGCAAAGTTGCTGCTGCGCTAGCGACATGTATTCTTATCGATAAATTTAACCCAGACTATGTTGTTAACACAGGCTCCGCAGGTGGCTTTGATCAAAGCTTAAAAGTTGGTGATATTGTTGTGAGCTCTGAAGTTCGCTTCCACGACGTGGATGTAACAGCATTTGGTTATGAAATTGGTCAGTTACCAGCAAATCCACCTGCTTACATCCCTCATCCAACGCTTGTTGAAGCAGCAACAAAAGGTATCGCCAAGTTAGAAAACATCAATGCATTAGTTGGGCTTATTACAACAGGCGATACTTTCATGACAGCTGATGATGATATCGCTAAAGCACGTAGAAACTTCCCTACGATGGCCGCGGTAGAAATGGAAGGCGCTGCAATAGCTCAGACTTGTTTGCAATTTAATACGCCATTCGTAATTATTCGTTCAATGTCAGATATTGCAGGTAAAGAGTCACCTACATCATTCGAAGCATACCTAGAGACAGCGTCTGTAAACTCATCACAATTGGTTAATAACATGCTTGATGAGCTGACTAGCGTAAACTTAGACTAATAGGCTCATTGATCTCAATGCAGTGGTTTGAACAATTACCGTTTATTGTTTCACAATGCATCGTTTTGATGAGTGTTTTCATACTAAAAACACTCATCACTCGGTTCTCTGATGTGGAGCCACTGCATATCTTTGCATTCTTTTGTCGACAACTGGCAGAGAAAGTCAATAAACCCGACCGTAATTCTGAGAGGCAGCAAGTCATATCAGGCTTGGTTTCTATTTTTATCACCTTACCACCTATTGTCATTATTCTATGGTTATTTGAAGACTTTGTCTTAGTCCCTGAACTCTGGCAGGCAATGTTGCTGTATTTTGCAATCGGCGGTTTTGGGTTAAAAAGTAAATCTACGCAAATCGCACAGGCAATTCGAGGACAAAACAACTATAAAGCAAAGCAACTTGCACAATCGATGCTACTTCGTAAAACCGACAACCTTTCACCGCTAGGTCTATCAAAAGCTAATATTGAAGCCCAAATTTTGCATTTCCTACAGCAACAGTTTGTTGTTGTTATCATCTTCTTATCTACTGATGCATTAGTCGCTATTTGCTATCGTTTATTATTAGAAATGCATCACCAGTGGAATGTTAAACAGCCTGATTTCAACCATTTTGGCAAACCAATCCGTATTGTCGTCAACCTGATTACTTGGCTCCCTTCACGTATCCTTGGCATCATGCTATTACTCACCACAATTGGCCAAAACTTTTTACTTAAATGGCGACTATCTAGAGGTCACTTTTTTGTCTTAAATAATGATTTTTTAGTTCACCTTTTCGCCCTAGCGCTAGGCACGAATTTAGGTGGTGTTGCCATGTATCAAGACAAAAAAGTTAGGCGAGTTTCATTTAACGACTCAGCCAAACCATCAGACATCAACGATATAGCAAACGCCAATAAGCAAGTACTCACATTACAGTTATTTACCATAATTATTGGCGCATTCTTTGTTTCACTTGCTATTGTCAGTTAACAAAAGAGCGGTTATTGTGCTATCAGCAATACTCGGGGAGACAACATGAATATACTAGTTAAAACGCTGACCTTATTACTTTCACTCGTCGCTATAAATATTGCGTTGGCCAATGAAACACCGCAAGTTAGCCAACAGCAACTGCTTAGTATGCAAAGTGCACCAAAGTCACCGGCGCTGATCATCCTCGACGTTAGAACACAAGAAGAATTTGACGAGGGCCACATTCAAGGTGCATTAAATATCAGCCACAATTTACTTTCAGATAAACTAACTGAACTTGATGCCAAACTTAATGGTGATAAGTCCGCGCTCATTGTCGTTCATTGTCGCTCTGGTCGAAGAGCTGCCAAAGCTGAAGAAGTTCTAAAACAAAACAATTACACAAATGTCAGACATTTAGCTGGTGACATTAAACTCTGGCAAGAAAACAACCTTCCACTAGTCAAACAATAGCGAGCAGGTAATGACGTTAATTTACTGGCTAGACCTTTTTGGTGTTGCTGTGTTTGCATTGTCCGGTGCATTGATGGCTGGACGATATCAATTAGACCCCTTTGGCGTGATCGTTTTAGCAGCAGTTACTGCCGTAGGTGGAGGCACTATTAGAGACATCATTCTCGATGTTCCGGTATTTTGGCTATCGGATGTGAGCTACCTATTTATTATCGTCATCACAGCGCTATTGACTATTTTACTGGTGCGCCAACCAAGTAGAATCCCACGACGCTTTTTACTTATAGCCGATGCGTTTGGCTTAGCACTCTTTGCTGTTTTAGGTACTCAAAAAGCACTGAGTTATGAATCACCAATGGCAGTGGCAATGGTTATGGGGATAATTACAGGTTGCGCTGGTGGCATGATACGTGACGTATTATGTAATGTTATTCCACTCATCTTACGCCAAGAAATCTATGCGACAGCTGCACTGCTTGGCGGTGCTTTATTTTGTGGTTTAAGTTACCTTGGATTATCGCAACAAATTGCGATGGTATTAGCAATAAGTGGCGCTTTAGCGCTTAGGTTGGCAGCAATTTATTGGAAACTATCTTTGCCAGCATTTGAGATTGTTGATCAACAACCGCCATTAAAATAATGATGGATTAAGCTTCTATGCCCCAACCATCATTGTAGCCATTAAACTGCCCTGCAATTTGCTCGAACAGTTTCTCCTGGTCAACAATATTCTGATAGCTAGGCAGCATATTTACAGTCACATTAACGTCCCATACATTTGGGATTTCATCAGCCAAAAGCTCGCCACTAACCTCAGGTAGTTCTTCAGCTAAATAATCCATCATTTGTTGAGCTTGTTCTTTTTTCTCAAATAATTGAAAAAACACCACATCATGAGCAACGTTCAAATCGATACCCGCTTGCTCCATTTCATTTAATACTTGTGTTGTTTCATCAATAGTTGTCATAACGTACCTTTGTTCTGTTGCGCTCGTTATTTTCTAGCGCCTATTCAACTTGTTTCGACTCTATTATAACTTGCTTAGTGTCTATCGTGATAGCACTACTTGGCGCTCTCGGTTATTAGTCGGATATTTCGCTGTTATTTCTGCGATGGCGTTATCTAGCTCCTGATTAAATTCATAACTGTTTTCATCACCTTTGAGCGACAGCGGATAGGTCGATCGCCAAACAGATAGCTTAGTTTTACCCGATTGTACATCGAGCATAATCGCACTGATTCCAGCTTGTTGCGCACGTGCTTTTTTAGTCTGTTTGCTCGGACGACAATCTCGACAGACTTTGTCTTTCCTACCATTGAATATCGTGCCATTAACGCCATACAAACGATAACCAACGATGATGTCAGGATCTTGTTCAGCGTAGCTAAATCCCATACGATCAAAATGACGCTCAACAGCCAGCTCAATACTGTTCCGAGTGGCGTGACTCATATTCTGTCGCTGACTATAGTCGCTGTTTGTTGCGTGAAAACCGTAAGTTTTAACATTGTCGAAATCAAAGGGAACTAAGTACTTAGTTTCAGCTTTATTTGGACTAGAACAACTCACCACAGCAATTGCCATCAAAAGAGTCACTAAAAATCGCATTATCTACCCGTGAATTATTAAATCAACCATTGTTAACACGTTAAAATTAAAGCAAAAAAAAAGCCAGCAAAAATGCTGACTTTTACAATAAATTTACCAAGATAACCGTGCTTAACCTATCGTCACTTTCGCAAACTTACGTTTACCAACCTGATAAACTTGTGTTGTACCGGCTTCAATGACTAGCTTGTTATCAGTAACCTTTTCACCTTCAATTTTAGCCGCACCCTGTTTAATCATGCGCATTGCTTCTGAGGTACTCGCAACAAGACCAGCGTCTTTCAATAAATTAGCGATTGCAATTTGACCGCCTTCAGGAGTCAACGTCAACTCAGGCATATCATCTGGCACCGCTTTCTTTTGGAAACGATTAATGAACTCCTGATGCGCTGCTTCGGCTGCCGCATCATCATGGAAGCGTGCAATAATTTCTTTGGCTAAGTCGATTTTCACATCACGAGGGTTAGCGCCATCAGCAATCTTCTGCTTAAACCCTTCAATTTCCTCTAACGGTCTAAAACTTAATAAGTCATAGTAGCGCCACATTAAGTCATCAGAAATTGACATGACTTTACCAAACATATCATTTGGTGAGTCAGTAATACCTATGTAGTTACCTAATGACTTAGACATTTTTTGAACGCCGTCTAAGCCTTCCAATAATGGCATCATTAATACTGTCTGTGGTCGCTGACCTTCAGCTTTTTGAAGTTCACGTCCCATTAATAAGTTGAATTTTTGGTCTGTACCGCCCAACTCAACATCTGACTCTAATGCTACTGAATCCCAACCTTGAACAAGTGGATACATGAACTCATGAATAGCGATAGCTTGGCCGTTATTGTAGCGCTTTTTAAAGTCATCGCGCTCCATCATTCGCGCAACGGTTTGTCGAGAAGCAAGCTTTAACATGCCTGCTGAGCCTAGCGCTTCCATCCAAGTCGAGTTAAACGCTACAGTTGTTTTTTCAGGATCTAAAATTTTAAAGACTTGCTCTTTGTACGTTTCGGCATTGGCCAAAACATCTTCTTTCGTTAATGGCTTACGTGTAACGTTTTTACCCGTTGGATCGCCTATCATGCCAGTAAAATCACCAATCAAGAAAATAACTTCATGGCCTAGTTGCTGAAACTGACGAAGTTTATTAATCAGGACTGTATGGCCTAAATGTAAATCTGGAGCTGTAGGATCAAAACCCGCTTTAATTTTAAGCGGCTTACCTTCCTTTAATTTTTCTAATAATTCATCTTCTAACAGAATCTCTTCTGCACCGCGTTTTAACTCAGCAAACGCTTGGCTGACTTCAGTCATGAATTGGCTCCAATGGCATGTACATAATTTTATCGAAAGCAGAATTCTACTTGAAAAAACGCTAGGGTTACAGCCTGTAGCTGATACATTTGTTTTTTTTGTTATAGTGCTTCGGTATATGATTTTCGTTTTTTAGATTTTAAGTAGTAATATTTTGAAAAATATAAAGAATTTATATTTATCGTTACCCAAATTACACCGCTGGTCACTCAAGGCTGCTGTTTTCGTATTGCTCTCTTTATCGTTACTACCGAACGACGATGACAGTGTCATTGCAGAAAACGCTGAACAATCGATAGAAATTGGCAAACGTTACGATCTCGAAATTCCGATAACGGACCAACCAAACACAACCGTTTTAGACCCAGTTGCACCTGCAAACGCAAACCTAGCAACACCAACTAAAAAGCGAAAAACTCAAGTTGACAAGCAAACTGAAC
Source organism: Thalassotalea loyana (assembly GCF_030161435.1). Taxonomy (GTDB): domain Bacteria; phylum Pseudomonadota; class Gammaproteobacteria; order Enterobacterales; family Alteromonadaceae; genus Thalassotalea_G; species Thalassotalea_G loyana. The sequence continues at coordinate 60,397 of NZ_BSSV01000009.1, forward strand.
CTTTAGCAGAAGAGCCAAGCATCACGTGGAAAACGGCGAAAGTTAAAAGTGGAGATTCACTTGCCAAAATAATGAAGCGACATGGCTTTAGTGCACAAACAACTTACAATATCACCAAAACAAAACACAAAGATATTGGCTTGCTGAAGAAATTGAAGGTTGGTGATACTTTAAGAATAGGTAAAGACGATACTAATACACTGGTGGCGCTTGAATACCCTCTATCACGTGTTAAAACCCTACACTTGGCTGGTGACGGCAAAGACTTCCAAGCAAATATTGAAGAGAAGGTTATCGAGACAAGACAAGCGATTGCCCATGGTGTTATCAAGTCTAATTTCTGGAATGCAGGTGTAACGGCCGGCTTAACCGACAATCAAATTATCAATCTTGCGAATGTCTTTAGTTGGGATATCGACTTTGCACTAGATATTCGCAAAAATGATGAATTCCACGTTGTGTATGAAAATCAATATGTCGACGGTGAATTCATTGGCCACGGTGCGATTTTGGCCGCTGAGTTTATCAACCAAAATGAAGAGTTCAGAGCGATTAAATTTACCGACGGCGAATATTACACCCCTGAAGGTCGCAGTATGCGTAAAGCGTTTTTACGCGCACCAGTCAATTTCAAATATATTAGCTCAAACTTCAAACCTAGACGCTTCCACCCAATACAGAAACGTTGGAAATCACATAACGGCACAGATTACCGCGCGGCAAAAGGCACGCCAGTGTTTGCCTCCGGTAACGGTAAAGTGACCCACTCAACATATAACAAATACAACGGTAACTACGTTTTCATTCAACACGGTTCAGGCATAGTCACCAAGTATTTACACTTTTCTAAACGCGCAGTGAAAAAAGGCCAGCGTGTTAAACAGGGTCAAGTCATTGGGTATGTTGGCTCAACAGGCATGTCAGAAGCGCCACATTTGCATTATGAATTTCTAGTAAACGGCGTTCACCGTAATCCAAGGACCGTCAAATTGCCTGATGCTCAGCCAATAGCAAAGAAACACAGACAAGCATTTGATTTGCTCGCACAACAGCGATTAGAAGAATTATCAGGCTCGAAGCAAGCACTTCTTGCCATGCAAGTTGCTGATGAAGACTAAGTACTATATCGGACTTATGTCGGGGACAAGTGCTGACGGCATAGACTTAGCACTAGTCTATTTTGATCATGAAAAACCGGCATTAAAGGCAAGCTTCTATCAGGAATACCCAACAGAAATCCATCAAAAGATAACAGCGCTGTATCAGACATCTGATGATGAAATCGAATTAATGGGCTCACTTGATATTGAGTTAGCGCAGCACTTTGCCTCTGCAGTCAATGAATTTATAAACCAACAGTCGTTAAAGGCCTCTGATATCATTGCAATAGGTAATCATGGCCAAACTATCCGCCACCGCCCACCCAATGGCTATCAACAACATGCGTTCACACTGCAAATCGGTTGTAATGAAACGTTAGCTGCCCTAACGGGAATACGCGTTATTGGTCAATTTAGACGCAAAGATATTGCTCATGGTGGTCAAGGTGCCCCTTTGGTACCAGCATTTCATAAAGCATTACTAAGTGATGATGAGCCGCTTTTTGTCGTTAATATAGGTGGAATTGCCAATATTACCTATTTACCCAATGATACCGAGCAAGCGGTCGTCGGCTTTGATACTGGCCCAGGTAATGCGCTCTTGGACATCTGGTATCAAGCGAATAATCCAAACGATCGATATGACGAAGGTGGTAAATGGAGTTCAACGGGTACTGTTATCCAGCCTCTATTGAACCATCTACGTGAGGATAAGTACTTTAAGTTGCCGCCCCCAAAAAGTACAGGAAGAGAGTATTTTCATGCACAATGGCTCAACGACAATTTAAGCGCTTTTGAACAAAGTAAGTCGTTGTTACCACAAGATATTCAAGCAACGCTATGCGCCCTTACTGCCGGCTCTATTAGCGAGCAAATCCGCTTATTATCGACAACCGGCAAAGTATTTTTGTGTGGTGGTGGAGCACATAATAAACACCTTTTAAATCTTATAAAACAACAACTTAATGACCACTCAGTAGCGTCATTGAATGCACTAAATATTGATGGTGACGCGCTTGAAGCAATGGCATTTGCGTGGTTTGCTTATGCTTTTGATAAAAAAATAAAGGGTAACATTCCAAGTGTCACGGGGGCTAGCAAAGCATTGGTCCTAGGCAATGAGTATCTTGCATAAAAAATCACTGGCGTTGTATAAAAATCTCTCTATAATCGATCATCAACCGTTTAAAAAATGTGCAATGTGATTGCTGGTTATTTGCTGTAACAATAATAAAAAATGAACTAATAAAAATTACAGTAATCTAAACACCTGCACCAATTCAATTGAATGAGGAGGAGCGATGGATTTTAACGATCTACACATAGGTATGAAATGCGGCAGCAAAAAAGGTAGTGGTACTGTCACTTGGATAGATGGCTCGACCAAGACCGTTTACATGTCGAATATGGAAAACAATCACAGTTTCGAAGTGCCATTCGAAGACATTATTGATGATCCACAGGCACACAACAAAGAAGATACCTATTACTAAATTTCCCTTTTGAAATATAGATAATACAAATTATGGGGCAATAGCCCCATTTTTTTGTCTCAAAGAAATTCGTACACCATCAAACAACATAAATACAAAGTTTCTGTTAAACAAAGCTTTTCAATACTTGTGAATCAAATGTAGAAACACAATAAATAATGAATAGTCTTTATTCTACAATGTAAGCTTTTGAAAATGATATTGATCTTACATTATTCCATTCATAGTTGTGAGCATGCATTTACATTTCAGTTGCATTTTAATAAGAGTTGATCTACATTTTTTCTGCTGACAATGGCAAACCAATCGTGAGGTTGGGTCGCAAAGCTTCCGGTCTTATTGCGCAAAAAGCGCTGATGATAAGATAGCGGGGTTACCAGTATTGAGTGAGCATATTATCCTATGCTTATGTTGAAATTCGACAGCCAGCGACAGCGTTTGAAATAACAAAACATTGTGGAGGCAATATGAATTTCAAATGCAAACTAATCGCCCTTTCTGTGGCGGCGACTGTTACCCAACTTACCGCATGTGGCGGTGGCGGTAGCGCAGCAGAAACCCCCGTAATTGAACCTGCCCAACCTGATCCTGTAACGACTCAATCCATTTCTGGTGCGACTGCTGATGGGTATTTAGTTGGTGCGAAGGTGTGTTTAGATTTAAATCAAAACGCGATTTGCGAAGATGAGGAACCAAGCACAACAACAGAAGCTGGTGGGGTATATCAATTTACCGACATCAGTGCAGATATAGATCTAAACCAAACGGCACTGCTTGTTGAAATTATTCCGGGAGTGACCATTGATGAAGATAACCCTGACGAGCCACTGACTAAACGCTACTCAATGAGCGCGCCCGTTGGCGTTATGGATTTCATCAGTCCAATGACAACTCTAGTTGGCTCAGTAATGCAAGAAGACTCTTCACTAACGCAAGAAGAAGCCGAGACCATTATCAGTCAGCGGATTGGTGTAACCGACGACAACATTGACATCATGGCAGATTACGTTGCCGAAAAAGTCAAAAACGGCGGACAAAACGAATATGCTCGTGTCCACAAGATATCACAGGTCATTGCCAACGTTATTGCTGATGCTATTGAGAATGCCGATACTGGTGCGGGAACAACGATTGATGCGAATGAGCGAGAAATTGTTCGAGCGGTTAAAAAAGAAATCGCTGAAAACATTCAAGAAATTACGCAAGCAGTAGATACAGCGATTGAAAACAATGCGGATATTAATATTGAAGATATCGTTGAAATTGTCACAAATATTATCGATATCACCGTCGATAATATCCAAGAACAAGTCAATGAAAATCGTGAACAACGCGAGGAAAATCGCACGCAATTCCAAGAGCAAATTGTCGCTGGTGGGATCTTCATTTTAGAAGGGGAAGCCTACAAGCATTACGATGAGGCGAACAATATCTGTATTGTTGAACGCGACATTGGTTATGAGCACGCCCAGGTTGTTGAAAATACGCTAGCTATCTCTCCTTATTATTACGCTTATCACTTAAATGAATTCGCTGCGGTTGAACAAGAAGAAAGTGAGCTAACCGTTGTTTGGCAAGATGGTAATTGGCAAGAAGCAAACAAAGAGATGACGGTAAGCGAAGTGAACGAAGATGGTTCACTCGTTATTTCCTCAGCGCTGGATGGTGAGCAAAAAATCTGGGCAAATAGCGTTAATATTCAAGACAAAACAATTGCCAAATACACAGATAAACAGTCAGGCTGGGAAGGCCTGTACGATGATGACGCATTATTCTCAGAAGGTGCTCTGGCCTATAATGTAAAAATAAAACAACTCAATGATGTTCACATTCTACCAATTGATGAAGGCTGTTTAAATGTCGATGCAAACACAGCCGATTGGTGTAATGTAGTATACACAAATGATCGCCAAGAAATTGCAACGCAATTTAGTCAAATCATTACCACAGAAATAACCGAAAATAACGAGCAAGACGCGCTAATTTACCTTACGGGTAATCAGGAGTATTCGATTGCAGTTAGTCTTTTTGGCGATGTTGAAGCCGACACAGGTGACATGAAAGTGTTTAAAATCAAACATACGAACTGTGATGCAGGTTATTGTCAAGAGCGTTATTTGTTAGAGACAACTTCATGGACAAAAAACGAACGAGGTTTGGAGCTCAATCTACCATCAAAGATATTCGGTTGGTTCGATCACGAAGAGCTAACGCCAACACTTACTATTTTTGAAGGTGCTATTCGTCGGAGCTTCACCCGTAAAGGCGGTAACGTTGATGTTGTTGGCTGGACATTGAATGACGTAGCGATGGAAAATGTCTTATCTCAATTTGATCCCGAAAACCTGCATGCCGAACAAGATGCAAGATTTTGTGGTATTAAAGAAGATGACAAAGATGATGACACCGAAGATAAAGGGGGTTCTATTCCGGAAATCCTTCACGATGAAGTTACCGCCCGCGCTCTTATTGGCCAACACTACTACATTGCAGATGATGATTTCCGTGGATTAATTTATTTTGATCTCGAAAACCAATTAACCCTGTGGTCTGAAGAGCGAGATAGTGAGATTGAGACTGATATCCAGCAAGCCGACTGGAAAATAGATATCGAAGGTCAGTTAATAATCGTCTTTGACGAGGAGGACTGGTTCCATGCTCGTGTGATGTCTGATGTTATTGGCGGCGATATGATGGAAGTAAAAGAATATGATGGCGACGATTATATATACCATACATTGGTTAAAGCCTCAGTGATTACACCAGAGCAATTAGTTGAAGCACCAAACTTTATCCTAACCTCAGAAGTACAAGAAAATTGTAGCATCACTTTTAATACAGGAATAACAGCTGATAACTTTGCACAACAACAAGGTGGTGGTTACGCAGATTTAACTAACTGCGAATCACGTATTGAAGGAGCAGCTAGTATGTTCGATTTCCAATGGTTTACTGCACAAAACGGAGCGATTGAAATCATAACATATCAACAAAACGAAGCCGGAGAAGCTGTTAATAACCAATTCCAGTTATTTTGGTTACATAGCGATAGCGAACGAGTGTTGTCAGTAATGCAAGGTAATACGGAAGAGATACCAGACGAATTCTTCGAAACATTTGTGTTTGAACCTATCACCGAGTAACAAACAAAACTCAATAAACTTCCCTAGTATTTTGGTTGGAGCTTAGCTCCAACCTTTTTTCTAACACTAATTTTCTATCGGCCCACACTAAATGTACCTAAACTTAGTTTGGCACCTTTATGACGACTATAGAAATATCTAGTTCGACAGTCATCTCTCGAAAAATCAAAAATAAGCTGATTAGCAAAGGTCGGATGTAAAGATGTCGAGTTTATGAAATAAAAAGCCTCGCTAATGCGAGGCTTTTTAATAACGTAAATTGCTACCTATCATTTAGAACGGAATGTCATCGTCAAAATCGATAGTTGGCTCTGTAGGGTTTACCTTAGGCGCATTTTGTTGTGCTGGTGCTTGGCTTGACTGGTTAAATCCACCCTGGCTTTGCTGCGCAGGAGCTTGATAACCGCCTTGACTCTGCTGTGCAGGTGCTTGGTAACCGCCTTGACTCTGTTGAGTTGGAGCCTGGTAACCGCCTTGGCTTTGTTGTGCTGGTGCCTGATATCCACCTTGGCTTTGCTGTGCTGGTGCCTGGTATCCACCTTGTTGTGCAGCTGGCTTGTTAAAGCCGCCTTGGTTTTGCTGATATCCACCACTTTGTTGACCAGCGTTTTGCTGGAAACCACCTTGGCCTTGACCACGCGAGTCTAGCATTTGCATATCATTGACAACGATTTCTGTTGTGTATTGGTCTTGGCCTTGTTGATTTTGCCACTTACGCGTTTGTAAACGGCCTTCTAAATAAACTTTAGAGCCTTTCTTTAAATACTCACCTGCGATTTCTGCAAGGCGTTGATAAATCACTATACGGTGCCATTCGGTTTTTTCTTTTTGCTCACCGGTTTGCTTATCTTTCCACGTTTCTGACGTAGCAACAGTAAAATTAGCAACTGCACCACCGTTCGGCATAAAACGTACTTCAGGATCTTGTCCTAAATTACCGACGATAATGACTTTGTTGATTCCGCGACTGGCCATGTATTTATCCTATGGTGTTGGCAATGTATACAACATTGACTGATCTTCGCTTGAGATCTTCTTATCTAAAATATTGGAACAAAATATTCTATCACTACAAGCGAATTTTACCTATAACTATACTTCAAAAAATTACACATTTTGTGGGTATAAATGTTCGGTTAACACTTGCTTTATTTGCTCAGGGATTTGTGCCGATTTTTCTGCCGTGTAGTCATAATGTACCATGGTAGCCGTTCCGCTTGCGCAACACTTTCCCTGCTGCCACAGCTCTTGATAAACCTTGAAGGAGCTATTACCAATGTGACTAATATAAGTTTTTACTTCCATATCAATGCCAAAATACATTTGTGCTTTAAACGCTACATCTATATTAGCCAAAATTAAGTTCCACTGTTTTGGATCTAAGCTTGGAACAAAAAACTGGAAGATAGGCTTACGTGCGCCCTCGAACCAGATAGGTACCAAGGTATTGTTGATGTGACCTAACGCATCTGTATCGCTAAACCGGGGGCTAAACTTTTCACTAAACACAATAAGACTTCCTATTAACTTGTCGTAGTTTTTAAAATGGATTAACGTTTTGCCGTCTATCGTACTAATTACCTGTTCAAACGAAAAGCAATTGTTTGCGCATTTGTTCGAGCTATACTCAATTGAGATATAAAAACAATAAATGCGGAAAATCAATCATATGAAAAAGCTACTCGTCGTTTGTCTTCTCCTCACCACTATCACAACCAACGCCGCGCCAGGAGAAAAAGCGCCTAAAAGGACATCGGGTGAAGGTCCATATGAACGCTTGATTTTAAGAGGTGGTACCATAGTCAACGGTGAAGGGGCGCCTGCACAAGGTCCTATCGACATCGTGATTGAAAACGATCGTATTGTTCGCATAGTAAACGTTGGTCACCCTGGCGTACCTATAAAGCAGAACAAGCGACCGGTAGCAGGTCCCAATGACAAAGAAATAGACGTAACAGGTCAATATATCTTACCTGGTTTTATTGATATGCATGGCCATATAGGTGGTAGCGCCGACAATATTCCCGCAGAGTATGTTTTTAAGCTATGGCTCGCGCATGGCATCACGACGGTCAGAGAGCCAGGTAGTTTTAACGGTATAGATTGGGTAATGGACCACGTAAAACGCAGTGAACAAAATTCGATAGCAGCACCGCGTATCGTTCCTTATGTAGGGTTTGGCATGGGAAATGAAGCACCGATTACCACACCTAAACAAGCAACAAAATGGGTTAAGCGTATTGCTAAGCAAGGCGCTAAGGGAATCAAATTTTTTGGCGCTCCTCCAGAAATTATGGAAGCAGCGCTGACGGAAGCTGACAAACAAGGGCTAGGTTCTATGATGCACCATGCTCAGTTAGAAGTAACAGCCATGAATGTTATCGACTCAGCCCGTCTTGGTTTAACGACCATGGAGCATTGGTATGGTTTACCTGAAGCGCTTTTTGAACACCAAACTATCCAAAATTATTCCCCAGAATATAATTACAACAATGAACAACATCGTTTTGCTGAAGCTGGCCGATTATGGGCTCAAGCTGCCAAACCTGATACAGAAAAATGGGAGAAAGTACGTGATGAATTGATCTCGCTTGATTTTACCATTAATCCAACGATGACAATCTATGAAGCAAGTCGCGATTTAATGCGTGAAATGAATGCTGATTGGCACGATGAATATACGTTACCGACACTTTGGGAGTTTTTTCAACCAAATCGCTATGCACATGGTTCCTATTGGTTTGATTGGACAACCGATGATGAAATTGCGTGGAAGAAAAACTTTCAGCAGTGGATGGTGTTCTTAAATGACTATAAAAACCATGGCGGACGAGTGACAACAGGCTCTGATTCAGGGTACATCTTTAAAATCTATGGCTTTGGCTATATACGTGAATTGGAGTTGTTACGCGAGGCAGGCTTCAATGCGCTTGAAGTCGTAAAATCAGCTACATTTAATGGTGCGGAAGCGTTAGGTCTTGAACAAGATATAGGGTCGATTCGTGTCGGTAAAAAAGCAGATCTAGTGATCGTCAAAAACAATCCTCTTCGCAATTTTAAAGAGCTTTATGGAACAGGTCATTTCAAATTAAATAACCACAATCAACCAGTGCGTGAAGGTGGCGTAAACTACACAATCAAAGATGGTATTGTTTACCATGCACCCACACTATTAAAAGAAGTGCGTGCAATAGTAAAAAAAGCCAAAGAGCAAAAAACACTAAAGACTAAACATTAGACAGTATTTTTGTGATATGGTGAAAATCAGATCCTAATGAAGTTTACGGTAAAATGGTGACTCAGATGTTTAGGCTAATCTTTTCCTTGTTAATCACGCTATGCTCCTACTCAAGCATAGCGGCAAAACCCATTCTTCACGTTGTTGCTGAAGAATGGCCTGGCGCTACAAATAAAGATTTAACAGGTAAGTATTGGAATATTATTCGGGCGGTTTACGGTAAGGACTATGACATTCATTATGAAATTGTCAGTTGGAACCGTGCGCTGACCTTAGTTGCTCGCCAACGGGCTGATATCGTCGTTGGCGTTTATCAAGACCAACATGAAAATATTATTACCTCCCAGTTTCATTTGGACATGGATGAATCTTTCTACCTTCTATATGACAAAAGCCTACACAACGTAAACTCATTGAAAGATATTAATAACCTGACGATTGCCGGCCGAACAAATTACATTGTAAAAAGCAGTCTGCCATCAGGTGTTAAGTTTTATCCAATGAACTCATTAGCAAATGTTAATAAGCTCATCATGAATGAACGAGTAGATGGCGCACTTTTGTATGCAAAAGAGCTCAACTCTGCAGATCCAAGTAAAAGTCTTGATCATATAGAGTTGCTACCAAAACAAAAAATGTATTTGGGCTATGCTAACACTGAAAAAGGCAAACAACTGGCAAAATTGTACGATGAAAAAATGCCAGAATTAATAAAAAGCGGCCAAGCAAAAACATTTTTTCCAAGCGGGTTAGCGTACCAGTTTGCCAATTACACGCCAAAACTGGATAAGCCAACAATAGATTGGTTTTTGATACCTAAAATGTATCAGGAAAGCTCTAAATTACAGACGTTGTTCTTAGATCATCAATTTAGCGACTATGTTGCTGATAAGTTTAATGATTTAAATTTTAATTTAAAAATTGGTAGTGTAAGGGTCGTCGATGCTGCTATAGCACATGAGCCTCCACAGCAAAGTACATGTGTCGTTAACGTATTTAAGAGCCCAAAACGTGCAGAATTTGCCTTATTTTCTAAACCCATTAACAGCTATATTAAGCCCCGCTTAGTCACATTAAAAGAGACTCAATTCCCATTTTCTACCAAGTTATCTCATCAAAAACCAGTCGATTTAGATACGCTGATTGATAGCAACCCAAGCATTAGAATAGGGATAGTCAATAAGGGGTTCGCGCACAATATCATCTCAAAAGAATTAGATGAGCAAAGCTTTAACAAATTCATCATTTTTGAAGATCGCTCTTACTCAACAATTATGTCAATGTTATACGCTAATCGACTCGATGCGGTAATCATCTGGCCGACAATCTTGCCAGAAATCATGTCAGACGAATTTGACGTAAACCTATTGGAAAGTTATAGCTTGCCCGAGAGTGTTGGCAGAAACTTCACCACATATTTAATGTGCAATAACACTCCAACGAATAAAAAGCTAATAACAAACTTTGATAGAGCCCTATCAACCCCTGTCGAACAAAAGATAATGTATGGTGAATTATTGAAGCGATTCGATAAACAAACCGCAGAAATATTCAAAAAAGAGTTGGGGTTATCCATTCAATAGAAGCAGACTTAAAACAATAAAAAAAAGGGCGATGAACGCCCTTTTTTATTGAAACTTTTCAATTAGCCTTAAATAGATGCCGCAAGTTCAGCGCCTTGGCGAATAGCGCGTTTTGCATCTAACTCTGCCGCAACATCAGCACCACCAATTAAATGAACACGTTGCCCTTTTTCAGTTAATGCATCCGCCAAATCACGATTAGGTTCTTGTCCGGCGCAGATAATCACATTATCGACTTCAAGTAATTGTTGCTCGCCATTAACTTCAATGATTAAGCCTTGGTCATTGACCTCTTTATACGCAACACCAGGGATCATATTAACGCCTTTCTTTTGTAGAAATGCGCGGTGAATCCAGCCAGTTGTTTTACCTAGATTTTTACCTACTTTAGAGGTTTTACGTTGAAGTAAGTATATTTCACGCTCAGCTTTTTCTGAATGCGCTTGGGCTAGTGCGCCATCGTGTTGATATTCTTTATCAACACCCCACTCTTTCATCCAAGCTTCAGTGTTCGTGGTTAATGACTCTTCTTCTGCTAAATAACTTGCCGTATCGAAACCGATACCGCCCGCACCAATAATTGCCACTTTTTGTCCGACAGGCTCTTTGTCTTTAAGCACTTGCAGGTAGGTTTTTACCTTCTCATGATCCATACCTTTAATACCTAACTGACGAGGTTTGATACCGGTTGCCACAACTACATCATCAAAACCTTCTGATGCCAGTTCTTCAGCCGTTTTAAAAGTATTTAACTGAACATTGACATTGCAAAGCTCTAATTGCTTTTTAAAGTATCGAAGTGTTTCATAAAACTCTTCTTTACCCGGAATTTGTTTTGCCACATTAAACTGACCACCTATCTCAGCGCCTGCATCGAATAGCGTGACATTGTGACCACGCTGACTTGCATAAACACTAAAGGCTAAGCCTGCAGGGCCTGCACCAATAACCGCAACATTTTTCGCCGCTTTGGTATCGGTAAAGGTTAATTCGGTCTCGTAGCAGGCACGTGGATTAACTAAACAAGATGCGCGTTTTTGTTCAAATACATGGTCTAAACACGCTTGGTTACAGCCAATACAAGTATTAATTTCATCACTCTTGCCTTCAGCTGCTTTATTCACAAAATCAGCATCAGCTAAGAAAGGACGTGCCATAGACACCATGTCAGCATGACCATTAGCCAGCACTTCTTCGGCAACTTCCGGTGTGTTGATACGGTTAGTCGTAACAAGAGGAATGCTCACCTCTTTTTTCATGCGCTCCGTGATCCAAGTAAATGCTGCGCGCGGTACTGAGGTAGCAATTGTAGGCACACGTGCTTCATGCCAGCCAATACCTGTATTGATGATAGTCGCGCCAGCTTCCTCAATGGCTTTTGCCATCAAAACAACTTCTTCCCAGCTGTTACCGCCTTCTACTAAATCAAGCATCGACAAACGGAAAATGATAATGAACTTCTCACCACACTTTTCTCGAGTTGCGCGAACCGTTTCAACAGCAAAGCGCATACGGTTTTCAATGCTACCGCCCCATTCATCGGTACGGTGGTTGGTGCGCTTACAGCTAAACTGATTAAGTAAGTAGCCTTCAGAACCCATAATCTCGACACCGTCATAACCCGCTTTTTGCGCTAGACGAGACGCTTTAGCGTAGTCTTTAATCGTGCCCCAAATTTGGCGGCTAGACATCGCTTTCGGTTTAAATGGGTTAATCGGGGCTTTGATAGCACTCGCTGAAACACTAAACGGATGATACGCGTAGCGACCCGTGTGTAATAACTGCAAACAAATCTTAGTATCGTATTTGTGTACTGCTTCTGTTACTTCTTTGTGTTTTTTAGGGTGCCAAGGCATTGTCATATCGCCACCAAAAGGAGCAACACGACCACGAATATTTGGACTAACACCGCCGGTAACGATAAGACCTACACCACCTTTAGCGCGCTCTTCATAAAATGCGGCTAATTTAGACCAGCCATTTTTTTCTTCTTCTAAGCCCGTATGCATTGAACCCATCAATACACGGTTAGCGAGTTTAGTAAAGCCTAAATCTAATGGCTCTAATAAGTGTGGGTACGCCGATGTTGTCATATTCATTTCCCAAGCAAAAATAATTGACGACTTGTGTCAGTGTAATATTACTCAATGTTGACACCTGTCAGATTGGTATCTAATTTATCTTATTCGTTGGCATTGTCAAGCTTTTACATTATGGTTTACGAATGAACAAAGTACCTATTATTCGTCAAATCTTAAAAAATTTAGACACTGAATTAGCAAACGCCAAAGAGGCCGCAGAACAAGCAAGGCTTGCCGCCACTGACGAGCAATCTGTTGCTGAAACACAATACGATACTTTAGCTATAGAGGCAGGGTTTCTCGCCCATGGTCAATCGCAACGCGCTGATGAGTTAATCATAGCAATAGAAAGTATGGAAAAACTTGCCAAGCAAGATATCAAAACGGATGCAATCTCATTAGGTAATATTGTGACCTTACTTGATGAGAATAACACCACACATCATTTTTACATGGCACCTGTTGCCGGTGGTATGACGCTTAAATTAGAAGGGTTGGTCGTCACGGTTATAACGCCGAAGGCACCACTTGGTCAGTTACTGCTTAGTAAGCATCGAGATGATGAGGTGGTGCTAACAGTTGCTAACACCACAAAGGAATATATTGTTGAGGCGATAGATTAATAACGTTTATACGTTAAGCGTTGCTTTGACTTGGTCAACTGATGTTTTCTTAACGTCGAGTTTTACATAGGCAACGCGCTCTTCATAAACTAAAGTCGCTTCAACAACACCAGGTAAATCGATCAGCTTTTGCAGAACCTGCTCACCTTCGTCTTCATTCATTTGCTTGGTGTTAAAACTGTAACTCTTTGACGCTTGGTATTGCTTCATTGACAGTGACAAGACGAACCATAACAAAGCAAATAGGGCCATGGCTTGAAAGATAGTTTGCTCACCAAAATTTTGCGCTAAGTAACCACCTAACGCACCACCAACAAATGCGCCCATAAACTGACTTGAGGTGAAAATCCCCATCGCACTACCTTTCACGCCTGCTGGGGCAATACGTGATAGTTGAGACGGCATCGTCGCCTCTAAATAATTAAAGGCAGTAAAGAAAGTCACCATGGCAATCACTAACATAACCAGTGAAGTTGCATCGATTGATAAGCCGATCAATGTGATTGCTAATAGCATTACCGCGGCACTAAACATCGCTTTTTCTTTACCTTTTTTCAGTGCAAAAATCATAAATGGCACCATCAAAAAGAATGAGCCAAACAACGTAGGCAAATACAATGACCAGTGCTTTTCTAACGGTAAGCCAGCTTCTACAAACAACGTGGGTAAGGTGATAAAGCTTGCTGTCAGAATCATATGCAAAATAAATACACCAGCATTTAATCGAAATAGTTGGGGATGACTAATCAGGCGAGCTACCTGTTGAGGAATCGCAACATTATCCCCTTTTGGGGCTTTATTCTGCGAACTTGGCACAACGAACTGCACCATAAAAATTGCCATGAAAGTTAATATAGCGGTGAACATAAACACCCCAGATAAACCATAGCTTTGCGCAACAATTGGGCCAACAACCATTGAGACAGTAAAGGACAAACCGATAAACATGCCAATAGTTGCCATGACTTTAGGTCGTTGCTCTTCTCGTGATAAATCTGCAGCTAGTGCAAGTACAGCACTGGCAATTGCCCCCATTCCTTGAAGCGCACGGCCAAATACCACGCCATAAATAGATTCTGCATTGGCGGCCACCAAGCTACCGATTAAGAAGACAATTAAACCAAGGACGATAATCGGCTTTCGGCCAAATTTATCTGACAAAATACCCATCGGTATTTGCAGTAACGCCTGAGTCAAGCCATAAGCACCGATAGCAATACCCAACCACAGTGGGGTATAGCCCTCTAGTTGAGTACCGTAAATAGCGAAAATAGGCAGGATCATAAACAACCCTAGCATCCGTAAGCCGAAAACCGTGGCTAACGAAAACGCCGCTTTCTTTTCAATACTATTTAATCCGTCTGCTTTCATTTGCTGTATATGTACCTATGTCTGTGCGCAAAGTTGTACGAAGTTAAACTCACACTAGATTACTAAAAACGCGCTATTTTAACATGACTTGATTGTAATTAGCACCATTGAAAATGCTTTACTAATTAGGTCAACATCGACGAGTTTTTATGCGATACTAGTGGGTTCTTTCAGTAAGCGGAATGGTTATGAACACAATTGAAGTTAGGGGTGCGAGAACCCATAACCTGAAAAACATTGATCTAGAATTACCTCGCGATAAGCTCATTGTTATTACTGGCTTGTCAGGCTCAGGAAAATCCTCATTGGCATTTGATACGTTATACGCAGAAGGCCAACGTCGTTATGTTGAATCACTGTCAGCCTATGCTCGTCAGTTTCTTTCATTAATGGAAAAACCTGATGTTGACCATATTGAAGGTTTATCGCCAGCCATTTCGATAGAACAAAAGTCGACATCTCACAACCCTCGTTCGACGGTTGGTACCATTACTGAAATATACGATTACTTACGTCTATTGTACGCACGAGTTGGTGAGCCACGTTGTCCAGATCATCATCAACCACTTGCCGCTCAAACGATTTCTCAAATGGTCGACAAGGTACTTGCTCTCGAAGAAGGTACCAAAGTAATGATCCTGGCGCCTGTTCTCCAGAACCGTAAAGGCGAGCACGTAAAGTTACTTGAAAACTTAAGTGCACAGGGCTTTATTCGCGCTCGTATCGACGGCGAAGTTTGTGATTTATCTGATCCTCCTACTTTAGAGCTTCATAAAAAGCACACCATCGAAGTCGTTGTTGACCGTTTGAAGGTACGTGAAGACATTCAGCTTCGCTTGTCTGAATCTTTTGAAACAGCGTTAGGCTTAACCAATGGCACAGCAAAAGTTGCCTTTATGGATGATCCAAACAAAGAAGAGTTGTTATTCTCAGCTAACTTCGCTTGTCCTATTTGTGGTTATTCAATGCAAGAGCTTGAACCACGCTTATTTTCATTCAATAACCCAGCAGGTGCCTGTCAAACCTGTGATGGATTAGGCAATCAGCAATTTTTCGACCCACAACGCGTTATTACCAACCCAGAATTAAGCTTATCTGGAGGTGCGATCCGTGGCTGGGATAAGCGTAACTTCTATTACTTTCAAATGCTCCAAGCTTTAGGTGAGCATTACGGCTTTGAGCTTGATACACCGTTTGAAGACTTACCTGAGAAAATTCAGAAAATCGTTTTATCCGGCAGCGGTAAACAAGAGATTGAATTCAAATACATGAATGACCGAGGCGACATTGTCGTCAGAAAGCATCCGTTTGAAGGTATTTTGAATAATATGAACCGCCGATACAAAGAAACAGAATCGAACGCGGTACGCGAAGAATTATCCAAGTATTTAAACAGTCAGCCATGTAATGATTGTGGCGGCTCACGTTTGCGTTTAGAAGCTCGCAATGTATTCATTGAAAACGTGCCGTTGCCTGCGGTTGCTGAACTATCAATAGCTGAAGCGCTAGCATTTTTTGAAGGTCTCGAACTAACCGGTCAGCGCGGTAAAATTGCCGAGAAGATTTTAAAAGAGATTAACGACCGCTTGGGCTTTTTAGTTAATGTTGGTTTAAATTACTTAAACTTATCTCGCAGCGCTGACACGTTATCGGGCGGTGAAGCTCAACGTATACGTCTAGCAAGCCAAATAGGTGCTGGCTTAGTCGGCGTAATGTATGTTCTAGACGAACCTTCAATCGGACTTCATCAACGTGACAACGAACGCTTACTAAATACCTTGATTCACTTACGAGATTTAGGAAACACCGTCATCGTTGTAGAGCACGATGAAGATGCAATTCGTGAGGCTGATCACATTATTGATATTGGCCCTGGCGCTGGAGTCCATGGTGGTAACGTTATTGCTCAAGGCAGCCTTGAAAACATACTAGCAAGTGAAGACTCACTTACCGGAAAGTACCTTTCAGGAAAAGAAGGTATAGATGTTCCTAAAAAGCGTACGCCGTATGACGCAAAGCGCGTAATCGAACTTAAGGGTGCAAGTGGAAATAACTTAAAAGACGTCAATTTAACAATACCTATTGGTTTAATGACTTGCATTACTGGTGTATCTGGTTCAGGTAAATCAACCTTAATAAACAATACACTATATCCGCTCGC
This sequence comes from Thalassotalea loyana, assembly GCF_030161435.1. GTDB lineage: Bacteria > Pseudomonadota > Gammaproteobacteria > Enterobacterales > Alteromonadaceae > Thalassotalea_G > Thalassotalea_G loyana. Next base: position 77,190 of record NZ_BSSV01000009.1, read on the forward strand.
GCAAACCGAATTGAATGGTGCAACAACTAATGATCCTGCGCCTTATAAAGAAATTGTTGGCCTTGAGCATTTAGATAAAGTTATCGATATCGATCAAAGCCCAATTGGTCGCACGCCTCGTTCGAACCCTGCAACTTATACAGGAATTTTCACTGCAGTACGTGATATTTTTGCAGCAACTCAAGAAGCTCGTTCACGTGGTTATAAGCCTGGTCGTTTTAGCTTTAATGTGAAAGGTGGTCGTTGTGAAGCGTGTCAGGGTGATGGTGTAATAAAAGTCGAAATGCACTTTTTGCCTGACGTTTATGTGCCATGCGATGTATGTAAAGGTAAACGTTATAATCGCGAAACATTAGAAGTTAGGTACAAAGGCAAGAATATCCATGAAGTACTGGATATGACGATTGAAGATGCATTAGAGTTTTTTGCACCAATTCCAGCGGTAAAACGTAAACTACAAACCTTGATGGATGTGGGTTTAAGTTATATCAAACTTGGCCAATCGGCGACTACACTATCGGGTGGTGAAGCACAGCGAGTCAAACTTGCAAAAGAACTATCGAAGCGTGATACAGGTAAAACCTTATATATTCTCGATGAACCTACTACGGGTTTGCACTTCCACGATATAAAACAACTACTCCAAGTGATTCATCGTCTGCGCGACCATGGCAATACGATTGTCGTGATTGAGCACAACCTCGATGTGGTGAAAACAGCCGATTGGATTGTTGATTTAGGACCTGAGGGCGGTTCTGGAGGAGGTGAGATTTTAGTGAATGGTACGCCTGAAGAAATCTCCAATGAAAAACGTTCTCACACCGCTAGATTCCTGAAACCTATGCTTGGTTAATCAAAACCACCGCTTAAAATAAAGCCTGCATCATGCAGGCTTTTTTGTTACGAAATAAACCTTGGTCTAATTCAATTGAGTCGTTAATATGATGTAAAACAATAACTAAACATCAATTTATGTGGCAAAATTCTTTCGTATATTTACTCGCATTTTGTAGTGGCTTTGCCATTATGGGAATCGAACTGCTAGGTGGCAGAATACTTGCCCCTTACTTTGGCTCAAGCGTCCATATTTGGGGCAGTATCATCACGGTATTCTTACTCAGTTTGTCACTCGGTTATTTAATTGGAGGGAAACTTTCAACCAAACACCCAAACCTTAAGAAGTATGGTTTACTTTTTCTTTTATCAGGAATAACCGTTACCCCTGTAGCCCTATTTGCTACACCTATTTTAGAAGCGATTTTTATTCAAATAGAAGATGCAAGATATGGCTCGTTGGTCGCGTCAATTGCGTTATTTTTTATCCCTACCGTCATTTTGGGCATGATATCACCCTATTCAATACGCTTGTTAATTGACGATAAAGAGAAAAGCGGTCAAGTTGCAGGGATTTTATATTTTGTCTCGACCATTGGTAGTGCACTGGGCACATTGATGACCTCATTTTATTTAGTGCTTTGGTTCGAGGTAAATACAATTATTTTGTTCTACTGCGGTTTACTTGCCGTTCTAGGGCTTCTTTCTATTACCTTACACCACACAATTTTCAAACCTAAATTGGCAGGTTAGCAATATGAAAACTCTTTCGTTATTTATCGCGTTATCTGTACTTTTCTCATTTGAAATATCTGCAGAGGTCATTCATCAAGAAAAATCTCTGTATCGAAACATTTATGTTGAAGATAGTGGTGATTTACGATGCTTAAAATTTAGTGTTAAACGAGCCACCAGTAATCAAAGTTGTATTTATAAATCAGACCCAAACAAAATGGTATTTACGTACACCAAGCTTATTTTTTCAGGATTATTACTCAACCCTGAACCCAAAAGTATTCTAATTCTTGGCTTGGGCGGTGGTACCTTATCGAATACATTTAACCAATTATTCCCCATGGCCAAAATTGACAATGTTGAGATTGACCCTGCTGTCGTCAACGTTGCAAAAAACTATTTTGGTTTCAAAGAAAGTCAGCAAGTTAGAAATGTTGAACAAGATGGCCGCATCTTTATTAAACGCGCTTTACTGAAAAAGCAGCAATACGATTGGATCATATTAGATGCCTACAATGGCGACTACATTCCCGAACATTTGATGACACAAGAGTTTTTGCAAGAAGTAAAAAGCCTGTTATCGACAAATGGTGTGTTATCAGCCAACACGTTTTCATTAAGTAAATTGTACGACGCCGAATCTGCGACTTATCAATCGGTATTTGGCGACTTTTACAACGTGAGATTTAACAAACAAGGCAATCGAATTATCTTGTATTCAAATTCGGGGATGCCAAACACAGAGACTTTAAGTGAACGCGCCGACCAGTTAGCCCCCATACTGATCAACTATGGCGTTGATATTTATCGCGTCCTTCGCAATATGAAGATAGAGCAGGACTGGCCAAAGAATACTCGTTTACTTACCGATCAATATTCGCCAGCTAATCTATTGAAATAGACGGTTTCGGATTTATACTAATAAAAAATTTAAGTGAAACTCAGTTATGCCAGTAATTTTTCAACGCTTCGTTAATTCAGATAATTTTTATTACGTAGACACGCATGGGGTTAAAAACTATAAGACACGTTTTGTCTTCCTACTTGCCCTACTTTCAATGATTTTACTCGTCTGTATTTTTGGCTATATCACTTTACTCTTTGAACAAGATCACCCCGAAGCCACTGTAAAAACCTATGCCGATGCCATTTGGTTAATGATGATGAGCTCTACAACAATCGGATTTGGTCGCATTAGCCCGGTGACCTTTGGAGGTCAAGCTACCGTCATGGTGATGTTTGTTTTTGGCGTAGGCATTATGGGCGGACTAGGAGCACTGGCTGCATCAAAGATTCTTGGATTTTCAGATACCAATGTAAAAAACCGCGAATTGCGCAGTCAAAATGCACAGATTATTGAGCGCCTCATTAACTTAGAGAAGACAATAGCCCAGCAAGACAAGTCGATTAATACGGCAAAAGAAACCATAGAAAAAGCAATGGACGATAATTCCGATACAAAGTCCAGTTAACGTTATACAAAAAAGGGTCCATAAGGACCCTTTTTAATGCGCTAATGGACATTATTTTTCGAAGTAAAACTTCTCACGTTTATTGTCATAGTTACCAATTTCATTCATGGTATCTGCATCATATAAACGGCCATTAATCATTGTATGCGTCACCTTATCACTAATAAGAATATTTTGCGTGATGTCTCCATCTACAACGACTAAATCAGCTAACTTACCTTTAGTAATCGAGCCTAGTTGTTTATCTAAGCCGAGCGTTACTGCTGGGTTCATTGTCGCTGTACGTAGCGACTCTAACGGTGTCATACCACCTTGAGCCATCATCCATATTTCCCAATGCATTGCTAGACCTTCACGTTGACCATGACCACCAGAGTTCACTAGTACGCCCAGATCATTCATTTCTTTTGCAACTTTAGCTACGTTGAAATGGTTGTAGTGATGATGTGGTGCCTTTGTCCGACGCATTGAACGCGGATCTAAGAACTCACTAGGCACATACTTACTCAAACGAGGATGCTCCCAAACATTTGTTGTGTCATACCAAAAGTGTTCACCTGAGATACCGCCGTATGCTACACCCATTGTTGGCGTATATGCCATTTCAGACGCTGACCATAGCTGTTTAATGTCATCATAGATTTTCTCTGTAGGAATAGAGTGCTCTAACGTTGTATGACCATCAACTAGCATGGTTAAGTTATGTTGAAGTAATGAACCACCTTCAGGCACAACTAACACTTCCGCTTCACGTGCAGCTTGAATAAACTGCTGTCGTTGGTTACGACGTGGCTGGTTATAGCTTTTTACGCTATACGCGCCCGCTTTTTGTAGGCGTTCAACATGGAACTTTGCATCGTCCAAGCTATCAACATGAGAGGTGTACCCTGCAACCGTTGCACCATATAAAATAGTACCTGTTGAATGTAATCGAGACGCAACGATATCACCGGCTTGTTGCATTTCGCTCGCGGCAAAAAACTCAGTTGTATCATTTGATGGGTCATGAATTGTCGTTACACCTAATGATAAACCTGCATAGTTCTTCCAGTTTTGCTGCGGAATAATTTCATCACTGCCCTGAGGACCATGAGCATGGGCATCAATTAAACCAGGAATAATTGACTTACCTGTAATATCAATTTGTTTTGCATTTGCAGGAATATCAACACTGCCTTGAGTACCAACAGCAGTAATGACATTGCCTTCAACAATCACTACCCCGTTATCAATGACCTTGTCGCCTTCCATCGTCACAACTTTACCGCCAACGAAAGCAATTGCGCCACTTGGTTTGTCGACTTTTTGTTTAAAGCTTAAGTTTGTCACCACTGGCTCAGACTTCTCAGCATTATCACCTTCGCCTTTAATATCGAACAAACCAGCAACGGATGCTTGATAAAGTTCAGGACCTAAGCTCCAGTAAAGGCTGTTTGACTTGCCATTCCAGCTAATGCTTTCACCGGCGCGAACAGATAGTTGCTTAACAGGGAAGTTACCGCCTTTAGGGCCAATTGTAATCACATCGCCACGTTCTACAAATGGCGTAACAAATACTTTAAAGCGTTCTGCAAATGCGAGGTATTCACCGTCTGGTGATACGCGATACTCAGTAGCAAATTTACCTTGGTATAATTTAGTGTCGTTTTGGCCGTCAATGTCTACGCGAGCAATACTCGGCATTTCACCACCACGAATCACGTAAACACGGTCATTTGACGCGCCAAAATGAGGCTGAACACCATTACTTGTTACTAACGTTGCTTCGCCACCTTTTGCTGGCATCACATAAACACCAGGGTTTAAACCCCATTTAGGTTCGGTAATGTATCCACCTGCAATTTTACGATAAACAACTGTTTTGCCATCCGGTGAGAATGTAGGTTCAACATATTTACCGGGCTCTTTAGAAATAGTTTTACCCTTACCGCCACGCGATGAAACAGTTTTAATTTCAGCTAAGTTTTTGTCGTCCCATGCAATGTAAACAATCTTCTTGCCGTCACGAGAAAAACTTGGATAAAACTCAAATTTAGATTTTTCTTTGGTAAGACGTTTTGGTTTTCCATCAGGTAATGCGCGAGTATAAATGTTACCCATAGCTTCAAAGACTACCTGCTTACCATTTGGCGAGATTTGCACGTTACGTAGCATTTTTACATCAAATTCGTCTTGCGCTAAGTTTTGCTCAAACTTCAGCGCTGTTTGAATTTTCTTTTGTGTTTTTACGTGAAAATCTATGGTCTTAGCTTTCTTTGATTTGATATTTAGCTTCTTAATTTTACCATCTGCCCAGAAAATTAAGTTTTCGCTATCTGGGGTCCATGCCATGTTGGAATAAACACCATGAATTGCCCAGGTTTCTTGCATATCACGTTCTAAATCTTCGTGAATTAAAATTTCTTCACCACTTTTTAAATCGTATAGATACAAGTTTGACTGGAAGTCATCACGACTAATAAACGCTAAGTATTTTCCATCTGGCGATGGCGTTGGACGAATAGCACCACCTTTACCGGAAATAATCGTATCAATTTCACCAGTCTCTAATTCATAACGCTTAATCTTATAGATGCCTTTTTCAGAATCTTTTGAGTAGTGAAAGGTCTTACCCGGTGTTGCATCCTGCGAGAAATAAACGTATTTGCCGTCATGAGAGTATGATGGTTCACCTAAATCTTTTTGCTGATTCGGGCGTTTAGTTAACATAACACCACTACCACCCGTTTTATGATAAAGCCATACTTCACCAGCACCTAATGAGCGCGAGCCAGTGTAGTGCTTGCGACCAACCAAGTAATTACCGTCAGGCGACCAAGCTGGGCTATTCAACAAGCGAAATGTTTCCTTCGTTACCGGCTTAGGGTTAGAGCCATCTGCATTCATAATCCATAAGTTATCACCGCCATCTTGATCCGATGTATAGGCGATGTATTTGCCGTCTGGACTAAACTTGGGCTGCATTTGCCATGCAATATCAGTCATTAATGCTTTAGCCTCACCACCCGACGCTGGCATTGTATAGATATCACCTAATAAATCGAAAACAATTGTTTTGCCATCAGGGCTAATATCAACATTCATCCAAGTACCTTGTTGAACATCGATATCGACGGTTTTAAAGACGCCCTGTGGCTCGTTTACTGACCACGCTTGATCGTCTGATTTTTTTTCCGCGAATGCGGCTGACGGTAAAGTCACCGCGATAGCTAACGCTAATGCAGAAACTTTAGGAAATTTAATCGTCATGGATAAACCCTATTGTTGTAATGAATGCCTCAACAAATAAACATGCTGAGCAAATTTTTATTATTGCGTAATAAACCACATCTAACGGTCGAATTTAACAATAATGCGTTAACTTGTCTTTAAATAACGATAAATTTTAAGATTGCTGTTACAATTTTATTGTTGAAAAAATAAGCAACTGGTCAGTATAGTAAGACTGGCTGAAAATAAGAAAATCAAACAGGATTTATTTGGTGTATCGAATTTTTGGAATACTTGTACTGCTACTGTCTTTTCGCGCAGATGCGTTACTTAGCAAGTTAGAGATATCCATGGTGGCAACCCACTTAGAGCATTATATTGCCTATGAGCATGATGGTGCATTAGATTTATTGATGTACGATGTATCGAAGGCCTCTGGGATTGAACACTATTACAACGTCCTATCTTTTGCTCGCGCCAGACGTAGTTTTATTCGCAAAGAAATAGGTTGCATATTACCTGCGGCAAGCATTCCAAAATTGTTAACGATTCGCAAAACCATTCACAGCTTACCTTTGGTTCGTAAGCAGTTTTACCTATACACGCTAACCACCGATCAAGTGATCTCAAATCTAAATGACATGGATAATAAAGTCATTGGTGTGGTGAAAAATGCATTGCCCAGCTACAAAAGGCTTCTTGGACAACGCCATATAAAAGTTGTCGAAGTGTCTAATTTTAAAACTATGCTTGAAATGCTAAATAAAGGCCGACTAGATGCGATTATTCACGATGAGGCAAGTATAGAAACTTTGCTATCACAGCCACAAAGAAATAGCTTACATTTCGACGCTTCGCTTGATTTGCTATACGATGACATCAGAATAACGTGTCACAAGAGTGAAGCGACGGAACTCTACATTGATAACATCAACTACGCTATAAAAAACAATAGCGTTCAAGAGTTAACCGCCTATATCGAGCAAGTCAAAGCTCGCAAACAGTAGCCCCTACTTTTCTGGCTGAATTTGATAACCCCACCTAGGCATTATTGTTTGTTCGATTGACAAATGATCAAGCACCCGCCCTACCATAAAGTCAATTAAATCATTAATACCCTGTGGCTTATGATAAAAACCCGGCGCAAGTGGCATAATCGTTACTCCCATCTGAGAGAGCGTCAGCATATTTTGCAAATGAATTGTTGAAAATGGTGTTTCTCTTGGCAAGATCAATAGCTGCCCTCGTTCCTTAATCACAACATCTGCCGCACGTTCGATTAAATTATCACTCATGCCCAGGCTAATTGCTGCAAGTGTGCCAGTTGAGCAAGGGCAAACAATCATTTTCTTCGGTGCTGCAGAACCTGATGCAACAGGAGAAAACCATTGCTCTTTGCCGAATACTTGAATTTGCCCTGGTTTCGCGGCAAATTTTTCCGTCAATATAGCACTCGCGGCTTCAGGTGAGCCCGGTAGCTTTAATCCTACTTCGGTATCAAATACAACACGTGCTGCTGACGAGAATAAAAAATAGACTTGGTAGTTAGCGGCGACCAAACACTCGAGCAACCTTAGTGCGTATAATGAACCAGAAGCCCCTGTAACAGCCAGAGTTATCTTATCTTTAAATTCGGAAGCAGTTGACACAATGAATCCTCTATTTGTTTTATGCTAAAACGCACTAGCTCTCTAGCGCAGAAAGTAATTTTTGATGAAAATTACCGAAGCCACCATTACTCATCACTAATACGTGATCACCTGGCTTGGCTTGATTACGCACCATAGTTACCAATTGATCAATATTATCAGTCACCTCACATGGCTGTTGGCAGGCATTGATAAGCTGATCTACAGACCACTTAACATGCTCTCCTTGAAATACAAAAACGTGATCGGCTAACGCTAAAGACTTTGGTAGCGTTTCCTTATGAATGCCCGACTTCATTGTATTTGATCGTGGCTCCAAAACAGCGATGATACGATTTTCACCGACATGTTTGCGTAATCCATCTAACGTTTTTTCAATGGCTGTCGGATGATGGGCAAAATCATCGTAAACCTTGATGTCGTTAATATTGCCACGTAACTCCAAGCGACGTTTGGTGTTTACAAACTCAGCTAACGCCTCTATCGCCACTCCACTTGGAACACCTGCGTGCCTTGCGGCTGCAATCGCCATCAATGCATTTTCAATATTGAAGTCACCGATTAACTGCCATGTCACAACACCTTGGAGTTCGTCTCTAAAATACACCTCAAATATACTGCCATCGGCTTCAAGTTTATTTACCGACCAACCAACTTGGGTAGCCAGTGACATTTTTTCTTGAGGTGTCCAACACCCCATAGCCAGAGTCTCATCGATTGTTTGCGTGTTGTGTGGCGATAAAATCAAACCATTACTTGGCACCATTCTAATCAAATGATGAAACTGGCGCTGAATATCACTGATATCATTAAAAATATCGCCATGGTCAAACTCCATATTATTTATTACTAGGGTTCGTGGGCGATAATGGACAAATTTAGAACGCTTATCAAAAAATGCGGTATCGTATTCATCAGCTTCAATAACGAAGAATGGGCTGTTGCCTAAACGTGCTGAACTGTCAAAGTTTTGAGGAACACCACCGATCAAATATCCAGGTGTCAACTTGGCATACTCAAGAATCCATGCCAACATACTTGACGTTGTCGTTTTACCATGAGTACCGGATACTGCCAGTACCCAGCGATCCTTTAAGACGTTTTCCAAAAGCCATTGTGGCCCAGACGTATAAGGAATATTGCGATCTAATACATACTCCACCATTGGGTTACCACGCGCCATCGCATTACCAACAATGACCATGTCAGGTTCATCATTGAGGTGCTCTATGTGATATCCCTGCATCAACTCAATGCCCAGTGACTCAAGCTGAGTGCTCATTGGAGGATATACGTTTGCATCGCAACCTGATACTCGAAAACCCAGTTCTTTGGCTATTGCAGCAATACCTCCCATAAAGGTGCCACAAATCCCTAAAATATGTATATGCATTAATGTTCTCTATTACTCACAAATAATTGGATAATTATCTGTTAGGACAACTAAACTCACCGTAATATAGCATTTGTCTGATACCAATTGAAAAAAGTATTTGGCAGTGGAAAAATAAATGCAGATACCAAACCCAATAATCTGGAACTCACGCACAGGAACGCACACATGGCACAAGTTAGTGAATTATCAATTTATCCAATTAAATCGGCTGGGGGCATTCACATATCTCAAACTTGGGTAGATGAACTTGGATTAAGTTTCGATAGAAGGTTCGTCATTACCAAACCAGATGGAAACTTTATTACAGCGAGAACTCACCATCACTTATGTTTGATAGATTGCATTCTGACGCCATCTGGCTTGAAGCTTGTTGCACCGGATATGCCAGTGCTAACAATCAATTATTCTGAATTCACTGATTCATATCACGAAGTTAAGGTTTGGAATGACACCATCAATGCTCAGCATTGTAATAAACGCTATGATGATTGGCTTTCAAAATATCTAAATGAAGACTGCCAATTAATGTATTTTGGTGGAAAATCTTCGCGAACCGTAAAAAACTCTACTAACGAAGTGTCATTTGCAGATGGTTACCCTTTGCTTATCGTCTCAGAGGCTTCGCTGAACGATTTAAATGCGAGAACTTACCATAAATCTCAAATGAGTCAGTTTCGCCCGAATATTGTCGTCAAGAATTGCGATGCATTTGCCGAAGATACATGGTCACGCATTCGAATTGGTGAAGTTGAGTTTGATGTCGTTAAGCCCTGTACACGCTGTGTTTTCACGACAATAAACCCACAAACAGGTGAAAAGCATCCTAAACAAGAACCACTCAATAGTTTGAAAAAGTATCGCCAGCTAGAAGGCGGCGATGTTTGTTTTGGTCAAAACATAGTACCGTTAAATCAAGGGAAAATCAGTGTGTCAGATCAAGTTGAAATACTTGAGACGCAGTCACCGCCTGTGTTCATATCGAAAAAAAGCAGTACAGGTAAAATGAAGCAGCCCGAAACATCTGTTGTCAAAGGTAAAAAAAACGTGAATATATTATTTGATAGTTGGGACAAAAATATTACAGGTAACTCTAAGGAAACCTTGCTTGAACAAGGCGAATCAGCTGGTTTAATTCTGCCATACAGTTGCAGAGGAGGAATGTGTGGACGCTGTAAGGTTAAATTAAATACAGGAGAGGTTAGACAATTAGCTACTGACGGGTTATCACCACAAGAGCAAAATGACGGTTATATATTAGCGTGTAGTTCAGTGCCAGTCACAGATGTAGTAATTTCCAAAGATTAGAGGAAGGCGGCTCGTGAAAATAAATTGTGATTTAGGTGAAAGTTTTGGTTCTTGGCAAATGGGTCAAGATGCCCAATTGATGCCATATATTGATATGGCAAACATTGCCTGCGGATTTCACGCATCAGATCCACAAACAATGCAACAAACTATCGCACTTGCAGAACAGCACAATTTATCTATTGGAGCCCATCCAAGTTACCCGGACTTAGTTGGATTTGGTCGTCGTTCGATGAAAATAGCCCCTGTGGAATTACAAGCACTACTCCAATACCAAATTAGCGCACTTCAAGGCATGGCCGCACTTCAAGGGCTCGATGTCACTTACGTAAAGCCTCACGGTGCTTTATACAACGATATGATGAAGAATTTAGAACTCTTTCGTACCATATGCCAATCTGTTGCTGCATTTTCCCAAAATCTGGAATTAGTGATACAAGCATTACCTGATAATGATCGCTTTATTGAGATTGCAAATACGTTTGAACTTACCTTGAAATTTGAAGCTTTTGCCGACAGAAATTATCAAGATAATGGATTACTCATACCAAGATCTCAACCCAATGCCGTCATTAATGATCTAAGCTTAATTAAGCACCGTTGCCAAGAACTACAAAATACAGGGACGATATATTCAGTGAACAACAAACCACTTAAGATGCAAATCGATACTTTATGTGTGCATGGCGATCACGCTAATGCGATAGAAGTCGCGCGAACGGTGAGGCAAAACCTGCATGCATGAGTTAAACCGATTCAACATTTTTTCCTATAGTGAAAATGCTATCTTAATTCAATGGCCATCAACCATTAGTGCGACACTTCATCAAGACATCATTTCAATTGGTCAGCAAATTTCTCGTTTATCACCCTGGTTCATTGAACAAGTTTGCTCTTACCATAGCATTTTAATTTATTATCGCTTTGAAGCGATAAGCGCTAGTGAGTTTAGCCAAAAGATAGAAGCAATTATTCAACGTTTTTCTGGCAATGAAAAGGTCTGTGAAGTTGGACGAAAAATAACTATTGACGTGCTTTACGATGAAGAAACTGGTTGGGATAACCAGTTGTTGTGTCAAATGAAAGGATGTTCTCTGCAAGAGATTATTAATTGGCATACCAAGCGAACCTACCGAGCATATGCATTAGGTTTTACACCCGGCTTTTGTTACTTAGCAAGTGTAGACGAGAAGCTATTTGCCCCCCGAAAAACAGTGCCAAGGAAAAAAGTGCCTGCTGGTGCGGTTGCTATTGCCCATAAACAAACAGCGATCTACCCAGATGCTAGCCCTGGGGGATGGCATATTATTGGTCAAACAGCTCAGCCTATGTATCAAATGTCAAACAACGAATTTCAGCCACTCATTAATGTCGGCGATATCGTCACCTTTAGATCCATCGATAAAGAAACCTTTTTAGCGCAGGGTGGCGAAGTGGTTAAGGAAAACTTAAATGCCAGCAATTAAAATCACTCAGCTCAATAGCTTAGCATTAGTGCAGGACTTTGGACGTTTTAACCATCAACATCAAGGTATTAGTGTTAACGGTGCAGCCGATGAATATGCCTTCGCAAAAGCTAATCATATGTTAGGAAACAGATTATTTAGTGATAGCAACAATAAGCATAATGATGAGTGCGCATCCATTGAAGTTTTTTATGGTCAACTAACCTTCATGGTCGATGACACTTGCATCATAGCGATAACAGGTGCCGATTGTTCACCAACAAAAATAGCGCAGGATGGTACAAGTTCTCCACTTACCATGTGGAAAACACATAAATTAAACGCTGGCGATACCGTAGCGCTCTCGCGCCCATCAGTTGGCGTGATTAGCTACATTAGTGTAAAAGGTGGAATTCAAACAAAGCCTTTCTTAGGTTCAAGATCGCAAAGTGTCGTTCCAAATGAAAAATTAGCTGAACTTTCACCCTTGTCGGCAGGTGAAAGATTACCACTATCATCAAGTTGTCATCAGCAAATCAAAAACAATACATTGGATCTGACAAAATACTGTCCAACAAATTTTTACCAAGACAAGCCTTTGGTCTTAAGGTTTATTCCTCATCAACATTGGTATAATGCCCCCACACATCAACAAGAAAATTTCTTACACACGACATTTAGCGTTAACAGCAAATCAAACCGTATGGCATATCAATTTGATTTACCAACAAGTAACCATAACGCAGGTTTTAAGCAACTAAAACAAGCACTATCAAGTGCCGTAAATTTTGGCACAATTCAATTAATGCCTTCTGGTCTGCCAGTCGTTTTAATGAAAGACCGTCAAACAATGGGGGGTTACCCAACGCTCGGCAGTGTATTTCAGATTGACTTATTCAGGTTAGCTCAGTTAGAACCCGGTCAGGAGATATCATTTTCGCCTGCAGATATTAGCCAAGCACAAAGTCAATTAAATGCTTTTTATCAAAGATTTATGTAACAATATTAGCCACCGAGTTCGTCAAAAATTACCGAAGCGCCATGCAAATTATCGACTGCCAATACGAGCAACAAAGTGAAACCATCCTAGCGTTATTTAATCACGCAATTATTCACTCTACCGCACTTTATGAATATCACCCTCGAACACTGGACGATATTAAGCAATGGTTTGAGGCGAAATCAGCGCATAAATTTCCCGTCATTGGGGTTATTGATGAAAACAATCAACTTCTTGGATTTGCAAGTTATGGCGCATTTCGCCCATACCCTGCTAATAAGTTCACGGCAGAACTAGCCATCTACGTAGACCAACAGCATCATGGCAAAGGCGTGGCAACACAGCTGATGACCACGTTAATTGAGCGTGCTAAATCACAAGGCTTACATACAATCATTGCGGCGATAGATGAACAAAATCAAGCGAGCATTGAGCTACACAAAAAGTTTGGTTTTGTGCATACAGGCACACTAAAAGAAGTTGGATTCAAGTTTGAAAAGTGGTTAAACCTTTGTTTTTATCAACTCATGCTAACCTAGGTACGCGAAACCAAATAAAGAAAAGACGACTGATATTATTATGCAGTATCGCATAAATTGATTTAAACTATGCGCCGTTTACAGAAGTACTGGTGAAATAATCATGTTGTTGATGATCGATAATTACGATTCATTTACTTACAATTTAGTGCACTATTTTCAAGCGATTGGACAGGACGTCGAAGTCTATCGTAACGATGAAATATCGCTTGAAAAAATTAGCGAACTTGCACCTCATTGTATCGTGATTTCACCTGGCCCATGCGATCCAGATAGCGCAGGTATCTCACTGTCGGTTATCGATGCATTTGCCGGTAAAATTCCAATACTTGGCGTATGTCTTGGACATCAAGCTATTGCCCAACACTTTGGTGCCAAGGTAATAAAGGCTAAAAAAGTGATGCATGGCAAAACCAGCATGATTACACATAGAAATAGCGGACTGTTTGAAAAACTAGACAACCCGTTGCAAGTGACTCGTTATCACTCGTTGATTGTTGATAAATCTACCTTGCCAGAAACTTTAGCAGTAACAGCATGGTCTACAGATGAAAATGGTCAACAAGAAGAAATCATGGCACTTGCGCACAAAACGTTGCCAATCGCCAGCGTACAGTTTCATCCAGAATCTATTTTGACAAACCAAGGCCATGAATTACTTAAAAACTTTATTCGCGTATATACTTAATTCGATTAATGTTTTAACAAGAATTACCGATATAGTATGCTGGAATAGAACATAAGCCTGATATGAAGATTTTTGAGCAAAACGAACTAGTATCCCCAATTTACCACCGAGCACTGAGCCTTTGCATTAGTAATGAATTTGCAAAGCAAAGCCTTGGTGAGCATGCGTTCGTGGATTATCAAGATAGTGAACAGGCTAATCGTCGACGTGAACTTCTAGCCGTTGAAGCCCAGGCTAATAAAAATAAAATCATCGAACAATATGGTAAAAATCACTTTAAACAACAGGTGATGGACGATCTGTATGCGAAAGTTAGAGATGGATTTAACGACGAGTTCGACAACAAAGAGCATCTGTTTAATTCAACGTTAAACATTCAAATGGCGACCGCCGATATTTTGGAATTGTTATGTTTACGTGCTGCATCAATTAAGCGCATCACACCACTGGTAAACTCATTACCTTGGCTTGGCGATGAATTAATTAATTTAGTAAACAAACCTCAATATAGAAAAAACGCCGACGTAAAAGTTTCAAACCCAGCATTGGCATTAAGCTACATAGGGCTAGACAATCTTAAATTAGTAGCGCCAACATTTATTCTCAAACACTGGTTACCACCAAGCACTCAACCCTTTGGGTTGATGAAACGCAAATTGTGGAATCACAGTTTATCTATTGGCATTGCTTCAAAAACGTTAGCCAAAGCTAACGGCCTTGATGAGTATCAAGCCTTTTGCGCTGGTATGTTAATTAATATTGGTAACCTAGCTGTTACCCGATGTTTTTTACGAACGTACAACGAAATTCATCAACAAGAACTACGTCAAGCCTATGATGATAAAGATAAGAAGTTACATAACACGCTTGTCGAGCTTGAAACTGCGCCTGAGTTTTTATTAGAACAACTCGCGAATAGAAGTTTCACTATTAGTGCAGATATGGTCGAACTGATGAACTTTGAACGACTGCGTATTACTGATGCAATTTTTGATGTTGCTCATACGCCACAAATCTCACAAATGAATGAGCTTGCACAAATCGTGATTAAGGCGATTGGCTATGTCTCTTTTAGAATGTTGGCGAAAGAATCGCTAATTGATAATGAAGAGAGCAAAATTCTATTAACAGGTTCGGGGCTGACGACTCAAGATATCACTTTATTACGACGCAGTGATATCGATCATTTAAAGCTTAACTTCAATTAACAACGAACAACTCCTACCTCGTATTTTTTTGTGCTTAGTTATGAAGTAGCGCGATCAGTGCTTGATGTCCCTACTTCGCCCTCAAGTGTTAGATTTACTATAAATCAAGTAATTTGCTTATAAAAAATAGTTATGCACGATAACTGAATAAAACCCTTAAAACCTTATTTTATCTAGCCTTCAGAGCTATTCAAACAAGACAAACGTATATTTTTCTGCCATAATAACCGCCTATTTTTGCTCAGTAATTGAATAGTCAGTTCACTTGAGCAAGCAAAATTATTATTCGATTTGCAACATGAGGAGAGAGAGATGTCTAACAAGTTTCCTGTAGACCGCGCATTATTCGACGATGTAATGGTTCCTAACTATGCCCCTTCAGCGGTTATTCCAGTACGCGGTAAAGGTTCTCGTGTTTGGGATCAAAATGACAACGAATTGATCGATTTTGCAGGTGGTATTGCCGTTAACTGTTTAGGTCATTGTCACCCTGCATTAGTTGGTGCATTAAAAGAACAAGGCGAAAAAATCTGGCACTTATCAAACGTTATGACCAATGAGCCAGCATTGCGTTTAGCTAAAAAGTTAGTTGATAACACTTTCGCTGAAAAAGTTTACTTTGCTAACTCAGGTGCTGAATCAAACGAAGCAGCATTAAAATTAGCTCGTCGTTGGGCATTAGATGTTCACGGTGAAGACAAAACACAAATCATCGCATTTAAGCAAGGCTTCCACGGCCGTACATTCTTCACAGTAACTGTTGGTGGTCAAGCAGCATACTCAGACGGTTTTGGTCCAAAGCCTGGTGATGTTGTTCACGCAGAGTACAACAACTTAGAAAGCCTTAAAGCGCTTATTTCTGACAAAACTTGTGCTGTGATGATGGAACCACTTCAAGGTGAAGGTGGTATCGTGTCACCAACTGACGAGTTTGCTAAGGGCGTTCGTGAGTTATGTGACCAACACAATGCGTTATTAATTTTTGATGAAGTACAAACAGGTGTTGGCCGTTTAGGTACGCTATACGCATACGAAGGTTTAGGTGTAACGCCAGATATCTTAACTACTGCTAAAGCATTAGGTGGCGGTTTCCCAATCGGCGCAATGTTAACGACGACTGAGTTAGCTAAGCACTTAAAGATTGGTACACACGGCTCAACATACGGCGGTAACCCACTAGCTTGTGCTGTTGGTGAAGCTGCATTTGATACAGTGAATACACCGGAAGTATTAAACGGCGTTACAGAAAAAGCGAAAATCTACGTTGACGGCTTAAATGCTATCAATGCTAAGTACGACGTATTCAAGGAAATCCGTGGTAAAGGCTTATTGATTGGTGCTGTATTAAAAGATGAGTACCAAGGACGAGCTAAAGATTTCTTAGTTGCAGCGATGGCAGAAGGTGTAATGACACTTGTTGCTGGTGCAAATATTGTGCGTTTCGCTCCATCTTTAGTTATCCCTAACGAAGATATCACTGAAGGTTTAGCTCGCTTCGAAAAAGCTGTAGCTAAAATCGCTCAGTAAGACTTATCGATGCTCATGAGTTCAATACTCATGAGCAGTTCTTTCAAGAAACAGGATAATTTTTATGATTATTATACGCCCTATTCGACATAGTGATTATGATTCACTTCATCGCATCGCTATTGAATCAGGACACGGTTTTACATCACTCCCTGTCAATGAAACCTTATTAAAAAGCCGCATCGAGCGTGCTGAAGCATCTTTTTCCAAACACGTAACGCAGCCTGGTACAGAAGGCTACTTGTTTGTAATGGAAGATACTGAAACTGGCCAAGTAGTTGGAACTAGTGGTATCGAAGCAGCTGTTGGTTTAGACGATGCCTTCTATCACTATCACTTAGGTAAAGTAGTCCATCACTCTCGTGAACTCGAGATTTACAACACAGTAGAAACACTCTCTTTGTGTAATGACTACACAGGTGCTTCTGAAATTTGTACGTTGTTTTTATCGGAAGGTTTCCGTAAGAATAACAATGGACGTTTTTTATCGCGTTTTCGTTTTATGTTCATGGCAGAGCATACTGAACGTTTCTCAGACACCGTTATTGCTGAAATGCGTGGCGTATCAGATGAAGAAGGCCGCTCACCATTTTGGGACTGGTTAGAAGATCATTTCTTCTCGATGGACTTTCCGACCGCTGATTACCTAACGGGTATTGGTAAAAAGGTCTTTATTGCAGAATTAATGCCGAAGTACCCAATTTATGTCAATTTGTTGAGCCCAGAAGCACAACAGGTGATCAATAAGGTACACGATAAAACAGTTCCAGCATTACGTCTGCTTGAAGCGGAAGGTTTTGCTCGCCGCGGTTATGTTGATATTTTTGATGGCGGTCCGACAGTAGAAGCCAACTTAAATGACATTCGAACGGTTCGTCATAGCAATAAATACCAAGTGATTATTGGTCAACCTACTGAAGATGCAAATTACATAATTTGTAATACTAAAGTAGCTGATTTTAGAGCGACACAAAGCCAAGTTTCAGTTCGTGAAACAGCAAATCAGGTCGTTATTTCGCAAGCTGTTGCAGATGCCCTCATGGTCACAGAAGGTGACTGGGTGCGTATTGCCAGCAACTAAATAGAGGATTATTCATGTCTCAAGCGATTCAATTTATTAACGGTACTTGGCTTGAAGGCCAAGGCCACGACATGCAGTCGTTAAACCCAGCTAAAAACGAAGTTATTTGGCAAGGTAAAACAGCGACAGCGACGCAAGTAGACCAAGCTATTGATGCAGCACGAGATGCTTTCAAAACTTGGGCTTTAATGTCATTAGAAGAGCGTATTGCGATTGTTGAAAAGTTTGCCGAGCAACTAACAACAAATAAAGAAGCACTAGCTATTGCGATAGCGCAAGAAACTGGTAAACCGCTTTGGGAAACTCGCACTGAAGTAGGCGCAATGGTTGGTAAAGTTGCTATTTCATTGAAAGCCTATCACGAGCGCACTGGTACAGTTGAAAATCCAATGCCTGGCGCTAAAGCGTTTATACGTCACAAGCCACATGGTGTTGTTGCGGTATTTGGCCCGTACAACTTCCCTGGTCATTTACCTAATGGTCATATCGTGCCTGCATTAATTGCTGGTAACACCGTAGTATTTAAACCAAGTGAATTAACGCCAATGGTTGCGCAAGAAACGCTAAAACTATGGGAAAAAGCTGGTTTACCTGCTGGTGTAATTAACCTAGTTCAAGGTGAAGTAGACACGGGTAAAGCATTAGCAAGCCATGATGATATTGACGGTTTGTTTTTCACAGGTAGCTCAACAACGGGTAAATTGTTGCATGAGCAATACGCTGGTAAGCCAGGTAAAATCTTAGCGTTAGAGATGGGTGGTAATAACCCACTGATCATCAAAGACGTAGAAAATACTGATGCAGTTGTTCACGATATTATCCAATCAGCATTCATTACAACAGGTCAACGTTGTACTTGTGCTCGTCGAGTCTTTATCCAAGAAGGTGTGGAAGGCGATGCGCTTATCGAAAAGTTAGTTGCAGCGACTAAAGCAATTAAAATTGGTTATTACGATGATGAAGAGCAACCATTTATCGGCTCTATGATTTCTGAAAGAGCTGCTTTAGGTTTGGTTGACGCACAAGCAGAACTTGTTGAGCTAGGTGCAACTGCTTTATTACCGCTTACACATAAAGAAGCAGGTACAGGCTTTGTTACACCGGGTATTTTAGATGTCACCGCTATTAACATGCCTGATGAAGAGCACTTTGGTCCGTTATTAAAAATCTACCGTTACAGTGATTTTGATAAGGCCATTGCTGAAGCGAACAACACACGCTTTGGTTTATCAGCTGGCTTATTAGCAGACAGCCAAGCAGACTACGATCACTTCTTCGTTCGTATTCGCGCAGGTATTGTGAACTGGAACAAGCCGATTACAGGTGCAAGCTCAGCGGCACCATTTGGTGGCATCGGTGATAGTGGTAACCACAGAGCGAGCGCTTACTACGCAGCTGACTACTGTGCTTTCCCTGTTGCTTCTGTTGAAGCTGAAAAGGTTCAGTTACCAGCTACATTAAGCCCAGGTTTAAGTATTTAATATGCTTAACCTCGATTATCAACATGAAGTAGCTGGGTTACGACCTGGCTTCTTCAAAAATATCGATAATCTATAACTTATCTGACGAATGGTAAGCGATTACCTTCGTCATGAGTTTTCTCCTCTGTCAAAAAACTTCGCTTAACATTCACCCTACTCGTTTTTATTCATAGAATATGAGGCAGTATTATGACTACACAAGTGAAAGCACTATTTGATAATATTTGGGACAACTACCTAGAAGTTACGCCTTCTGCGAAGAACGTTCACCAATTATTAGGCTCTGGCAACGATTTAATCAATGATCACGTTGCTTACCGTACATTCAATATTGATAAAGTAAGCATTGATAAACTATCTGCTCATCTTGAAGCGTTAGGTTATGTTGAGAAAGGTGAATACCATTTCGAAGCAAAAAAACTGTACGCAAAGCACTTTGAGCATGCTGACAATACATTACCAAAAGTATTCATCAGCCAGTTACTGGTTGAAGAGTTTTCTGACGAAGCACAAACCATTATTCGTAAAATGGTTGATCAAATTGACGAAAAAGCTATCGCAGATGAGAGCTTTTTGTACTCAGGTACACATTGGCAAGTGAGCTCAGAAGATTACAAAACACTCCTAGCTGAAAGCGAATACGCTGCATGGATGGCTGCATGGGGTTACCGCGCAAATCACTTTACTGTAAGCATCAACCACTTACAGAACTATAATGACATTGAAACGGTAAACCAAGCACTTAAAGATGCAGGTTTCGTGCTAAATGCGTCAGGCGGTGAAATTAAAGGCGATCCTCAAGTTAAGCTTGAGCAATCATCTACAATGGCTGACCAAGCGGTTGTTGAGTTTAGTGATAAAGCAATGGAAATTCCTAGCTGTTTCTATGAATTTGCGAAACGTTATCCACTGGAAGACGGTACACTTTACTCTGGATTTGTTGCTGCTTCTGCAGACAAAATTTTTGAGAGTACCAACGCAGCATAACGCTAATTTTTACCTAAAAGGGCCTTCACATTGAAGGCCTTTTTTTTACCGCTACAATAGCTTGCTTGAGCAAGTCTGCATTTTTCAGTAAAGTAAGGAAAAAGTTTAAGATTTATTTTTTATGGTAACTGACACTGACGGCTACGTACACATAATTGAATACCTTACCGAACACCTATCTCTATTTGAGAATACCACAGACCAAGTGACGAATGGTAAGACCGTGATGGCCGCGATCGAAAACGAGTTGAGTGAGCAAATCATCAATGTTTGCAGTCAGAATGCCGCCCTATCGTTTAATCAACGTAACACAGTTATTCGCGAAGTTGATTCAATTGTTTATGATCTACAAGAGATTTTGTCTGGCGTTGTAAACAACCCTGTGACTGATGAACAAGACATGTTCATCAAAGAATTCGCGCTATTAATCAAAAACCTATTTGATACAGAAATTCATACTCATCTACTCGTATAATTAACAGCAAACTCATTCCGCTATTTAGCTAAAATTTTGCTACAGCTTTCAATTGTCCTAATGGTAATATAGCGCCAAAATTACTATAAGGATTATCAACATGAAAGCGACAGTAAAATGGGTCGGCGATGAAACGTTTATGGGCACTTCTGAGAGTGGCCATATCATAAACATGGATGCCAATGGTGGTAATTTAGCACCAAGCCCAATGGAAAACGTATTAATGAGTTTAGGTGGATGCTCGTCTGTTGATGTGGTCAGCATTCTTCAAAAATCTCGCCAAGATATTCGGGACGTTAAAGTCGAAATTTCAGGAAATCGTGTTGATACTATTCCTAGAGTTTTTTCTGATATCCATCTACATTTTGTAGTTACAGGTACCGAAGTTAATGAAAAGCAGGTTGAGCGTGCTATTAATTTATCTGCAGATAAATACTGCTCAGTTGCATTCATGCTAAATAAGTCTGTAAAAATCACCCACGACTTCGAAATTGTTAACGTATAAAACATTGGTTTGAGGACCCGATATTGATTAAGCCTTTACCTAAATTAAAACTACATGGTTTTAATAATTTAACTAAAAGCTTAAGTTTTTGTATTTATGACATTAACTATGCAAAAACCACACAACATCAAAAAGAGTATATCGAATATATTGATGAGCAATACAATGCTGATCGGTTAACCGATATCTTAAAAGAAGTGTGTAATATTATTGGTGCGAACGTGCTGAATATCGCACGTCAGGACTATGACCCGCAGGGCGCAAGCGTAACAATCTTGGTGTCTGAAGAAGAAATGGCAAGTGGTGACGAGTTTGAGGACAGTGAAAAACCTGGGCCACTACCAGAATCCGTTGTATCGCATTTAGACAAAAGTCATATCTGTGTGCATACCTATCCTGAAAGTCACCCAGTCAATGGTATTTCAACGTTTAGAGCAGACATTGAAGTATCAACTTGCGGTGTCATTTCTCCTTTGAAGGCATTGAACTACCTGATTCATAGCTTTGATTCTGATATTGTTACCCTTGATTACCGCGTGAGAGGCTTCACACGCGACGTAAACGGTGAAAAGCACTATATTGACCATCAAATCAATTCGATTCAAAATTTTCTTGCTCAAGAAACCTGTGACCAATATCAAATGGTTGACGTAAACGTTTATCAAGAAAACCTCTTTCACACTAAAATGATGTTGAAAGAATTTGATTTAAGTAAATATATATTTGGCTCAGGACTTGATGATTTTTCAGATGACGAGCAAGACATCATCAGCAAGCACTTACAACGTGAAATGCAGGAAATATTCTATGGCAGAAACTTGCCTGAGATGAATTAAGCCAGAATTTAAACAACTACCAAATTACAGGTCAGCCATCCAATCGAGCTGTTGGTTGGCCTGCGCTTTCTTATGCATAAGGTCTCGAATAAGTGGCGTTAAAATTAACTCCATTGCGAGTCCCATCTTGCCACCAGGCACCACTAAAGTATTTACACGTGACATAAATGCGCCGTCGATCATACTTAGGTAAAATGGAAAATCGATATTTTCTGACTCTCGAAATCTAATCACAACAAAGCTTTCATCTAGCGAAGGAATGGCCTTGGCACTAAATGGATTAGAAGTATCGACGGTAGGCACACGCTGGAAGTTAACGTGAGTACGTGAAAATTGTGGCGTGATAAAGTTAATATAGTCGTCCATGGAACGAACGATACTATGTGTTACCGCCTCTCTGCTATGACCGCGTTGATTGGTATCACGGATGATTTTTTGAATCCACTCTAGGTTGACAATAGGGACCATACCAATAAGTAAATCGACATACTGTGCAACATCATTTTTATCGGTGACAACGCCACCGTGTAGGCCTTCATAGAATAATACGTCTGTACCTTCTCCGAGCTCTTCCCATGGCGTAAAAGTACCTGGCATTTGGTTATATGGCACAGCTTCATCAAACGTGTGCAAATAACGTCTCATTCGCCCTTTACCAGTCTCAGAGTAGTCTTTAAATAATCGCTCTAACGCATCAAAGTCATTAGCCTTATCTCCAAAATAGCTAATGTTTGTGCCTTCTTCTCTTGCCTTGCGTTTTTCAAGGTCCATTTCCTGACGAGAAAATCGGTGAAAGCTATCCCCTTCAACATTAACTGACGTAATACCAAGCGTTCTGAAGATGTGCTCAAATGCATCAGTAGTTGTTGACGTACCTGCTCCAGAGGAGCCAGTCACAGCGATAATCGGGTTTCTAGAAGACATCTATATAAAGTACCTAAAAAACTATGCCCTAAGTTTATACGTACAAACGCTCGTAATAGCAAGTCCAGATCACTTTTCCATAATTCTTCAAACCATGGTTCACTCATTGTTTATTGATCGTGTCATTGTATTAACAGTAAATTTTGGGCATAAAAAAACGGAGCATAGTGCTCCGTTTTTTATGAATCATTGAAAGATTAAGCCTCTTCAGCTACTTCTTCTGTCTCTGTTGCTTCAACAACTGGACGGTCAACTAATTCTACATAAGCCATAGGCGCTTTATCACCAGTACGGTAACCGCATTTTAAGATGCGAGTGTAACCACCTGGACGTTCTTGGTAACGAGGACCAAGTTCGCTGAATAATAAACCTACTACTTCTTTATCACGTGTACGAGCGAAAGCTAAACGACGGTTAGCTACGCTGTCTTCTTTAGCCAATGTAATTAATGGCTCAACAACGCGACGTAATTCTTTAGCTTTAGCAACAGTCGTTTTGATAACGCCGTGCTTCACTAATGAGCTTGCCATATTGCGGAACATCGCTTGGCGATGACTGCTATTACGGTTTAACTGGCGACCGCTTTTACGATGGCGCATAAGTTAATCCTTCTCTACTAAAAAAACGATGATCGACCTAGTCGTTGTCAGCAATGCTTTCAGGTGGCCAATTCTCTAGGCGCATACCTAAAGATAAACCACGAGACGCTAAAACGTCTTTGATTTCAGTTAAAGACTTCTTACCTAAGTTAGGTGTTTTAAGAAGCTCAACTTCTGCACGCTGTACTAAGTCACCAATATACTGAATTGCTTCTGCTTTCAAACAGTTAGCTGAACGAACTGTAAGTTCTAAATCATCAACTGGACGAAGAAGAATCGGATCAAATTGAGGTTTCTCTTCTTTTTGTTCCGGTTCGCTAACATCACGTAATTCAACAAACGCATCTAGCTGTTCAGCTAAGATGGTTGAAGCGCGACGGATAGCTTCTTCTGGGTCTAACGTACCGTTAGTTTCCATGTCGATAACTAACTTGTCTAAGTCAGTACGTTGCTCAACACGAGCAGCGTCAACATCGTAAGCAATTCTTTCTACAGGACTGAACGACGCATCTACAAGTAAGCGACCGATTGCACGTTCTTCTTCTTCCGCGTCACGACGCGTTGAAGCTGGAACGTAACCACGACCAAGCTCAATCTTGATGCGCATGCTGATTGAACCATCACCTGTTAAGTGACAGATAACATGTTCTGGGTTTGCAATAGTTACATCACCATCATGTTGGATATCAGCTGCCGTTACAGGGCCTTCACCTGATTTAGTAAGTGTTAAAACAGCTTCGTTTTTACCTTCTAAACCTACAGCTAAACCTTTTAAGTTTAACAAGATTTCGATGATGTCTTCTTGAACACCTTCTTTGCTGCTGTACTCGTGTAATACACCGTCGATTTCAACTTCAGTTACAGCACAACCTGGCATTGAAGATAATAAAATGCGACGTAACGCATTACCTAAAGTGTGGCCAAAACCACGCTCTAAAGGCTCTAAAGTTACTTTAGCGCGAGTTGAACTTAGTGTTTCAATGTCCACTAAACGTGGTTTTAAGAATTCGGTTACAGAACCCTGCATTATGTCCTCTCTTAAAGTTTAAGCGTTACTACTTAGAGTAAAGCTCGACAATCAACTGTTCATTAATTTCCGCAGATAAGTCAGAGCGGTCAGGAACGCGTTTGAAAACACCTTCTAACTTCTTGTTATCTACTTCAACCCAGACTGGCTTTTCACGTTGCTCAGCTAACTCCATAGCAGCGATGATACGTGCTTGAGACTTAGACTTTTCGCGAACAGAAACCACATCTTCAGCTTTAACAGTGAAAGATGGAATATTAACTACTTTTCCATTAACTACGATAGCTTTGTGGCTAACTAACTGACGTGCTTCAGCACGTGTGCTAGCGTAACCCATGCGGTAAACTACGTTGTCTAAACGAGTTTCTAAAAGCTGTAACAAGTTTTCACCTGTGTTGCCTTTAATACGCGCAGCTTGCTTGTAGTAGTTGCGGAATTGCTTCTCTAGTACACCGTAAATACGACGAACTTTTTGTTTTTCACGAAGCTGTACACCATAGTCAGATAAACGACCGCGACGCGCGCCGTGCTGACCAGGGATAGTTTCGATTTTACATTTAGTGTCAATCGCGCGAACACCTGACTTAAGGAATAAGTCGGTACCTTCACGACGGCTAAGCTTTAACTTAGGGCCTAAATATCTTGCCATGTTCTTTCTCCAACTATCCTAATTAAACGCGACGTTTCTTAGGAGGACGACAACCATTGTGAGGAATAGGAGTAACGTCAGTAATGTTGGTGATTTTAAAACCAGCAGCATTTAAAGCACGGATCGCAGATTCACGTCCTGGACCTGGGCCTTTAACGAATACTTCAATATTCTTCAAACCGAATTCTTGTGCAACTTTACCTGCACGATCTGCAGCAACCTGAGCAGCAAATGGAGTAGATTTACGTGAACCACGGAAACCTGAACCACCAGCAGTTGCCCAAGATAATGCATTACCTTGACGGTCTGTTAATGTCACAATTGTGTTGTTGAAAGAAGCATGGATATGAGCCATACCATCGACAACTTGTTTTTTTACGCGCTTACGCGTACGAACTGGAGTTTTTGCCATTGTCTAATCTCCTACTTCTTAATAGGCTTACGAGGCCCTTTACGTGTACGCGCATTTGTTTTAGTGCGTTGACCACGTAGAGGTAGACTGCGACGATGACGCAAACCACGGTAACAACCAAGGTCCATAAGACGCTTGATGTTCATTGAAACTTCACGACGTAAATCACCTTCAACGGTGTATTTACCTACTTCAGTACGAAGCACATCGATTTGAGCTTCGTCTAATTCACTGATCTTAGTTGATTCAGCAATACCGGCTGCCGCACAAATAGCTTTTGAGCGAGTTAAACCGATACCATAAATCGCAGTAAGGGCAATTACTGCATGCTTACGATCAGGGATGTTAATGCCAGCGATACGGGCCACTAACACATCTCCTATAACTATATTAAACACAACAGGTTGAAAAGCCCGTTAGGATACTCAACCTGACTCTTTTTTTGCAAAGCGAAGGCGCATTATACAGAAAAATCTGCATAATGCTACTTCAAAAAGATTTGATTGCTAACTAAGCAATTAACCTTGACGTTGTTTATGCTTAGGGTCGCTGCTACAAATAACACGAACAACACCAGCACGTTTCACAACTTTACAGTTACGACAAATCTTCTTTACGGATGCACGAACTTTCATCTTACTACTCCGTTAAACCTATCGGCCATAGCCTTTAAGGTTAGCTTTCTTAAGTACACTGTCATATTGATGAGACATCAAATGCGTTTGTACTTGTGCCATAAAGTCCATGATAACAACCACGATGATCAATAATGATGTTCCACCAAAGTAGAACTGAACATCCCATGCAATCATCATAAACTCAGGAACCAAACAGATAAAGGTAATGTATAACGCGCCCGCAAGGGTCAAACGAGTCATTACTTTATCGATGTATCGAGAAGTCTGCTCACCTGGGCGAATACCCGGGATAAAAGCGCCTGACTTCTTCAAGTTATCTGCTGTTTCACGCGGGTTAAATACTAACGCCGTGTAGAAGAAACAGAAGAAAATAATAGCTGCCGCTAATAACATTACATATAGAGGTTGACCCGGCGATAATGCCATTGAAGCCTCTTGTAAGAAATCTGCAACTGCACCTTCACCTTGTCCAAACCAGCTCGCAATTGAACTAGGGAACAATAAAATACTAGAAGCGAAGATTGGCGGAATAACACCAGCCATGTTCACTTTAAGTGGTAAATGAGTGCTCTGTGCCGCAAATACCTTACGACCTTGTTGGCGTTTTGCGTAGTTAACAACGATACGACGTTGACCACGTTCAACAAACACAACAAAGTAAGTTACTGCAAATGCAACAACTGCAATTAGCAACAAGCCTAATAAGTGCAATTCACCTTGACGCGCCATTTCTGCGGTTTGACCAACAGCAGATGGCAAGCCAGCAACAATACCTGCGAAGATAAGGATAGAAATACCATTACCAATGCCGCGCTCTGTAATTTGTTCACCTAACCACATTAAGAACATGGTACCGGTTACTAAACTTACAACCGCAACAAAATAGAATGCAGGGCCTTCATGAATTACAAGACCCGGCATCATAGCAGGTAAACCTTTCGCAATAGCGATAGATTGAACCGTTGCTAGCACTAAAGTGCCGTAGCGTGTGTATTGGCTGATTTTACGACGTCCAGCTTCACCTTCTTTCTTAAGCTCCATCATTGGCGGATGAATTACCGTCAATAGTTGCATAATAATCGAAGCCGAAATGTACGGCATAATACCTAAAGCCATTACTGAGGCGCGCTCAAGTGCACCACCGGAGAACATGTTAAACATTTCAACGATGGTACCCTTTTGTTGATCGAACAACTGAGCTAATACAGCGGCGTCAATACCAGGGATTGGCACAAATGATCCTAAACGAAACACGATAAGTGCACCGAACACGAACCATAATCTTTGCTTTAACTCAGACAAACCGCCTTGAGCGTTGTTATCCATTCCTGGTTTAGCCATAACCTGTATTATTCCTCGATTTTACCGCCAGCAGCTTCAATAGCTGCGCGAGCACCTTTAGTAACACCTAAGCCACGAACAGTGATAGGGCGAGTAATCTCACCAGACAACATGATTTTTGCTGTCTCAATGTTACGTGTAATTAGGTTAGCGTTTTTAAGCGCGTGGATGTCTACAACATCACCTTCGATTTTGTTTAACTCGTGTAAACGAACTTCAGCGTGAACTAAAGACTTACGAGAAGTAAAACCGAATTTAGGTAAACGTTGTTTTAAAGGCATTTGACCACCTTCAAAACCTGGACGAACACCACCACCAGAACGAGACTTCTGACCTTTGTGACCACGACCACCAGTTTTACCTAAGCCAGAACCAATACCACGACCTACGCGTTTCTTGGCCTTTTTAGCGCCTGGTGCAGGAGATAAAGTATTTAAATGCATTATTAATCCTCCACCTTAATCATGTAAGATACCTGATTAATCATACCACGTACAGACGGAGTATCTTCTAACTCAACTGTATGATTGATACGACGTAAACCAAGACCTTTTAAAGTTGCACGGTGCTTAGGTAAGCGACCGATTGAACTTTTAACTTGAGTTACTTTAACTGTTTTAGCCATGCTTAATTACCCCAAGATGTCTGCAACGTTTTTGCCACGCTTAGCAGCAACAGCTTCTGGCGATTTCATGTTCGCTAGAGCGCCGATTGTTGCACGGACAACGTTGATTGGGTTAGTAGAACCGTACGCTTTAGAAAGTACGTTCTGTACGCCAGCAACTTCAAGTACTGCACGCATCGCACCACCGGCGATGATACCTGTACCTTCAGAAGCAGGTTGCATGTAAACTTTAGAACCTGAGTGACGACCCTTGATAGGGTGTTGAAGAGTAGTACCCTTCAAGTCAACAGTTACTAAGTTACGACGAGCCTTTTCCATTGCTTTTTGGATTGCAGCAGGAACTTCACGTGCCTTACCGTAACCAAAACCAACACGGCCGTTACCATCACCAACTACAGTTAGTGCTGTGAAACTGAAAATACGACCACCTTTAACCACTTTTGAAACGCGGTTAACGGCTACTAGCTTTTCAACGAATTCACTTTGTTGTGTGTTTTCTACATTAGCCATTGTCAACTCCTAGAACTGAAGGCCAGCTTCACGAGCTGCTTCTGCTAACGCTTTAACGCGACCGTGGTAACGGAAACCTGAACGGTCAAATGCTACTGACTCAACGCCTTTAGCTTTTGCACGTTCTGCAATAGCTTTACCTACTGCTTGAGCTGCTTCGATGTTACCTGTTTTCTCAACTGATGCTTTAACTTCTTTGTCTAAAGTTGACGCTGCTGCGATAACTTCAGAACCAGATGCTGCAATTAATTGAGCGTAAATATGGCGAGGAGTACGGTGAACGACTAAACGATTCGCACCCAACTCGCTGATTTTAGCACGTGCACGCTTTGCACGGCGTAAACGAGATGTTTTCTTATCCATCGTATTACCCTACTTCTTCTTAGCTTCTTTACGGCGAACATTTTCGTCGCTATAACGAATACCTTTGCCTTTGTACGGCTCAGGCTTACGGTATGCACGAATGTTAGCTGCTACTTGACCAACCATCTGCTTATCAGCACCTTTAAGTACGATTTCAGTTTGGCTAGGAGTTTCAACTTTAACACCAGCTGGAATTGCATGATCTACCGGGTGTGAGAAACCTAGAGCTAAGTTTAAGCTCTGGCCCGCTGCTTTCGCACGGTAACCAACACCGTTTAGGATTAATTTCTTTTCAAAGCCAGCACTTACGCCAATAACCATGTTGTTGATTAATGCACGAGCAGTACCTGCTTGAGCCCAAGCGCCTTTACCGTCGTTAGCGATGTTAGTAACGATTGTGTTTTCTTCTTGAGAAATAACAACGTCACTGTGAATCGTACGAGATAATTCGCCTACAGGACCTTTAACTGTAATGTCTTGACCAGATAACGTAACTGTAACGCCAGCAGGAATTGACACAGGTGCTTTTGCAACACGAGACATATTCTTACTCCTTACGCTACGTAACCTAAGATCTCACCGCCTAAACCAGCTTTACGAGCTGCGCGGTCAGTCATTAAACCTTTAGAAGTAGAAACAATCGCAATACCCATGCCCGCTAATACTTGTGGTAACTCGTTGCTACCTTTGTATACGCGAAGACCTGGACGTGAAACACGTTTGATTGATTCAATAACTTCTTTACCATCGTGATATTTCAGTTCAACTGATAACTCAGGCTTAGCACCTTCGATTACAGAAACACCAGAAATATAACCTTCTTCTTTAAGTAAGTTAGCAATAGCTACTTTAAGCTTTGAAGAAGGCATAGTTACAGCAGTCTTTGCTGCTGCTTGACCGTTGCGGATGCGTGTAAACATGTCCGCGATAGGATCAGTCATCATAATTGCTTTCTCCTTATTACCAACTAGCTTTCTTAAGACCAGGAACTTCACCGCGCATAGTTGCTTCACGTAACTTGATACGGCTTAAACCGAACTTACGTAAGTAACCATGTGGACGGCCAGTCACGTTACAACGGTTACGTTGACGTGATGAACTTGAGTCACGTGGTAAAGATTGAAGTTTTAATACTGCATCCCAACGCTCTTCTTCAGAAGAATTAACGTTAGAGATAATTGCTTTTAACGCTGCACGTTTTTCAGCATATTTCGCAACTAATTTAGTGCGTTTTGCTTCACGTGCTTTCATAGATGATTTAGCCATAACTCTACACCTTATTTCTTAAACGGGAAGTTAAAGGCAGTCAGCAAAGCGTGACCTTCCTCGTTAGTCTTCGCAGTTGTTGTGATAGTGATATCTAAACCACGAATCTTATCAACTTTGTCGTAGTCGATTTCAGGAAATATGATTTGCTCACGTACACCCATGCTGTAGTTACCACGGCCATCGAAAGATTTCGGATTTAAGCCACGGAAGTCACGGATACGAGGAACTGAAATAGAGATTAAACGCTCTAAGAATTCCCACATACGTTCGCCGCGTAAAGTTACTTTTGCGCCAATAGGGTAGCCTTCACGAATTTTGAAGCCAGCAACTGATTTGCGTGCTTTCGTGATCATAGGCTTTTGACCCGAGATTGCAGTAAGATCATTTGTGGCGTGCTCTAATACTTTTTTATCAGTAATCGCTTCACCAACACCCATGTTTAGGGTGATCTTTTCAACTCGAGGGACTTGCATGACACTTTTGTATTCAAACTTCTTTTGAAGTTCTGCAACAACTGTATCTTTGTAAAAATCATGCAGTTTCGCCATCGTTTTACTCCAATAATTAAACTAATTCGTTGTCAGACTTAAAGAAACGTACTTTCTTACCGTCTTCAACTCTAAATCCAACGCGGTCCGCTTTACCTGTTTTAGGGTTAACGATCGCTACGTTAGATACGTGGATTGGTGCTTCTTTTTCTACGATGCCACCAGGTTGCTGTAACTGAGGTACAGGCTTCTGATGCTTCTTAACTAAGTTAACACCTTCTACAAATACTTTGCTGTCTTCAACAAGAACTTTAGTAACTTTACCAGTTTTGCCCTTGTCTTTACCCGCTAGTACGATGATTTCGTCGTTTTGACGAATTTTAGAGGCCATTGTTGTGACTCCTTAAAGTACTTCTGGTGCTAATGAAACGATCTTCATGAACTTTTCAGTTCGTAATTCACGTGTCACTGGCCCGAATATACGAGTACCAATTGGCTGTAAGCTTGCATTCAAAATTACAGCCGCGTTGCCGTCAAAGCGAATGGCTGAGCCATCCTGGCGACGAACGCCCTTTTTAGTGCGCACCACTACTGCGTTAACAACATCACCTTTTTTAACTTTACCGCGAGGAATTGCTTCCTTCACAGCAACTTTGATGATGTCGCCAATGCGTGCGTAGCGACGGTGCGAGCCACCAAGGACCTTAATACATTGCACGCGTCGAGCGCCACTGTTATCAGCAACGTCTAGCTGTGTTTGCATTTGGATCATTTTATGTGCTCCGCTGTTATATAAATTCAAGGTCGAAAAAGCCGACCCTTCACTGCCTTTTATACCCATCTAGAATTGATGGGCGCGAGATTATAACACCACTTTTTTAAAATTGGTACTCAAATAAACAAAAAATAGACAATCGCAATTTGGTCATTTATTTCACTCGCTAGATAGTTATAATGGGGACGACTTGTCGGAGTGCAAGAGGAAAAATATTTTCCTTGAGCTGAGATCGCGTATGCGGGATCCGTAGAACCTGTAGGTTAAGACCTGCGAAGGAAACAAGACTTCACTATATTGCACATCTTTGTGCCAAGCAGTTTTGATGCTGCTTTATATAGAGACGCACCTTCTCTACATCACTCCGTCTTTTGAAAATACCAATTTAATTAATGCTTTAGTCATCTCAGAGCTTTGTCAGAGGTGAGAGAACAAGAAAGATTTGTGTCAATATAGTTATTCTACATTGAGTAAATCTGCCGCGGTAATCTTGCCTCTGACAAGCTCCCGAAGGGCGAATTTAAAAGGCTTGTAAGCTGCGTTGCTGAACTCAAAAAGGGAATAACCATTCTTTTCACTCAGCGCCTTGCCTCTAAGCCTTTTAATTCTCGCTGAGTAAGTAAACCATTAGTTAACTTGGTATGGCGTACAAAAAACATACAAAAGGTAACATAATAATGACGCAATTATCTCGTCGAGAGCGCCGTGCTCAAGCACAGGAATTTTTACAAAATCTTTCTGAGCAACACTTTCCAAATAGCGAAAAAATTTACTTAAAAGGCAAACTTCATCCAATAACTGTAGGCATGCGAGAAGTCAGCCTTGCTGATTCCTTTGTAGGTGGCACGGAAGAAAACCCAATTCTTGAACCTAACGAATCTATTGTTGTTTACGACACATCAGGCCCGTATACCGACCCGACCGTTAAGATTGACGTTCACAAAGGTCTGCCAAAGCTAAGACAAGCCTGGGTTGAATGTCGTGATGACACGGAAGAACTGGCTGGTGCTACATCAGGTTATAGTCAACAAAGACTTGCCGATGATGGACTAGACCACATTCGTTTCGAAAACCTACCTAAGGTAAAGCGTGCAAAAAAAGGGAAAAACGTCACACAAATGCATTATGCTCGCCAAGGCATCATCACACCAGAGATGGAGTATATTGCTATTCGAGAAAATCAGCGTCGTGAAGAAGTTAAGTCTGACCTTTTGAAGAAGCAGCACCCAGGACAGAGCTTCGGGGCATTGGTTGGCAGTGATGCCATGCCGGAACAAATTACACCAGAATTTGTTCGTCAAGAGGTTGCCGAAGGTCGAGCAATCATCCCTGCGAATATTAATCACCCTGAAGCTGAGCCAATGATTATTGGGCGTAACTTCCTGATTAAGGTAAATGCCAATATCGGTAACTCAGCGGTCAGCTCTTCAATTGAAGAGGAAGTTGAGAAACTGGTTTGGTCAACAAAATGGGGCGCAGACACAGTGATGGATTTATCAACCGGGCGTTACATTCATGAAACCCGAGAATGGATTATCCGTAATTCGCCAGTACCGATTGGCACAGTGCCAATTTACCAGGCATTAGAAAAAGTTAATGGTATTGCGGAAGACCTGACATGGGAGATTTTCAGAGATACCTTAATTGAGCAAGCCGAACAAGGGGTTGATTACTTCACCATTCATGCGGGAGTTTTATTACGCTACGTTCCAATGACGGCGAAACGACTGACAGGTATTGTTTCTCGTGGTGGTTCAATCATGGCGAAATGGTGCTTAGCTCATCATAAAGAAAACTTCCTTTATACCCACTTTGAAGATATCTGTGAAATTTGTAAACAATATGATGTTTCATTCTCACTAGGGGATGGCCTTCGCCCAGGCTCTGTCTATGACGCCAATGATGAAGCTCAATTTGCCGAACTGCATACGCTTGGCGAACTGACAAAAATTGCATGGGAACATGATGTTCAAGTCATGATCGAAGGTCCGGGCCATGTTCCGTTACATATGGTAAAAGAAAACATGGACGAACAATTAAAACATTGCCACGAAGCGCCATTTTATACCTTAGGGCCATTAACCACCGATATTGCACCAGGCTATGACCATATTACATCAGGTATTGGCGCCGCCAATATTGGTTGGTACGGGTGTGCCATGCTTTGTTACGTGACACCAAAAGAACATTTAGGTCTACCGAATAAAGAAGATGTGAAGGAAGGTTTGATAACTTATAAGATTGCCGCCCACGCAGGGGATTTAGCCAAGGGACACCCTGGCGCGCAAATTCGAGACAACGCGTTATCAAAAGCACGTTTTGAATTTAGATGGCACGACCAATTTAATTTAGGTTTAGATCCAGACCGCGCACGTGAATACCATGATGAAACTCTACCACAGGAGTCAGGTAAAGTAGCTCATTTCTGCTCTATGTGTGGCCCTAAATTCTGTTCAATGAAAATTACTCAAGAGGTGCGAGATTATGCCAAAGGCCTTGAGGATGGTGATGAAATCACAATAAGAATGGTGGATACAACACAAAGCGCTGAGCAAGGCATGCAACAAATGAGCGAAAAGTTCAAAGCCTCTGGCGCAGAGATTTATCATCAAGCTGAAGTGTTAGCGAAAAGCTAATGGCTAATATAGCGATTATCGGGGCCGGCCTTTTGGGTCGGTTCACCTGCTTATGTTATCAAAACCATCAAGTAACCCTGTTTGATCCATTGGCGCTGGATGATGAACAGCACACAGGTTTGATTGCAGCGGCCATGCTTGCGCCCACTGCAGAAAGCGCTATTTCTAGCAACAAGGTTGTAGCATTAGGTAATCAAAGTCTGGAGCTATGGCCTGAGCTGTTAAAGCATTTTGATTGGCAACATGTTTTTCACCAAGCAGGTACCATTGTTCTTGCCCACCCGGCAGATAAAGGTGCAATCGCACACTTTATCAATCAAGTAAAACCCGAGCAGCAAGTAAACTTCACATCATTGTCGACTGATTCATTAATAAACTTAGAGCCAGAGCTTGCAAAGAATTGGCAACAATCATTGTACCTTAATGGCGAGGGACATATAGACAACGACATCCTCTACCAGGTAACTAGTAAGTACATACAAACCTCAAACATAAGATTTAAAAAACAGTCCATTGACTTGGATGATGGTTCACTTGAAGAGTATGACTTAGTTATCGATTGTCGGGGCATGGGGGCAAAAGGCCAAACTAAGGAACTATTGAGAGGTGTACGAGGGGAGGTTATTCGTGTTAATGCGCCTGACGTACACTTGACTCGACCAATCCGTCTCATGCACCCAAGATATCCTCTTTATATCGTCCCCAAAACCAATAACAACTATGTGATTGGTGCAACAGAAATCGAGTCAGAATCAACGTCACCAACAACAGTACGTTCGGCATTAGAGTTACTATCGGCAGCGTATAGTGTCCATAAAGGATTTGCCGAGGCAACGATTACGTCAATTAAATCCAGTTTAAGACCGGCTTTTAGTGATAATGAACCAAGCATTTCATCTCATGGCAAAGTCATTCAAATAAACGGGTTATATAGGCACGGTTATATGATCACTCCAGCAATTATCAATATGTTAACGCAACGGACTAAACAACAATTCAATATTCGTTGTGATGCCAAGTTAGAAAAACTATTTGCAACCCAAATGTTAGGTAAGCAAAATTCAGGAGCTACACATGGAAATTAGCCTAAATGGAGAGCTTCAGCTTGTCCATGCGACATCAATCGCCCTACTTATCCAAGAGGTGACACCACAAGCACCATTTGTTATTGCAGTAAACGGGGATTTTGTACCTAAACCTGAGTATGAGATAACACCGATTAACCCGGGCGACAGAGTAGATATTGTTGTTCCTGTTTTTGGAGGGTAATAAGTTGAACACATTAACGATATATGGAGAGCAGTTTGATTCTCGATTAATGATCGGCACCGCTCTTTATCCGTCACCGAAGACGATG
Organism: Thalassotalea loyana; assembly: GCF_030161435.1. Taxonomy (GTDB): domain Bacteria; phylum Pseudomonadota; class Gammaproteobacteria; order Enterobacterales; family Alteromonadaceae; genus Thalassotalea_G; species Thalassotalea_G loyana. Next base: position 113,176 of record NZ_BSSV01000009.1, read on the forward strand.
CGTGATTCAATTGATGCTTCTGGAGCAGAAATAATTACGCTGTCATTAAGACGCCAAGCTCCAGAATCAAATGGCGGTGAGTCCTTTTGGCAACAAATAAAATCCCTCAATAAAACGCTACTACCAAACACCGCAGGCTGCCACTCCGTTAAAGAAGCGGTTAATCTGGCGAAGATGTCACGTGAGATATTTGAAACCAACTGGATAAAGCTCGAACTTATCGGCGATGAGTATAACCTTCAGCCTGATCCTGTGGCCTTACTCGAAGCAACCGATGCGTTACTAAAAGATGGATTTAAAGTTCTCCCCTATTGCACTGATGACTTGGTCATTTGTCAAAGACTCGTTGATTTAGGTTGTGAAGTGGTCATGCCATGGGCATCTCCAATAGGAACAGGAAAAGGTATACTTAATCCTTATGCCCTGACAACTATTAGAGAAAGGTTGCCCAACACGACGTTAATCGTCGATGCCGGCCTAGGTCTTCCTTCTCATGCAACCCAAGCATTAGAGCTAGGATTCGATGGCATTCTACTCAATTCTGCTATCGCAAAAGCGCAGCAACCTGAAAAAATGGCTAAAGCCTTCCGGCTGGCAGTAGAAGCGGGTCGTGAAAGCTATTTGGCAGGCAGAATGCCGGAACAAAATACCGCAATCGCAAGTACACCAACAATGGGCATGCCATTTTGGCATCAAGAATAAATCAATACCGTTATAACTGATAAAGAGATACACATGAATTCAACCTCAAAGATGCCTGTAGTTTTGGCCATTGGCGGGTCAGATAATACCGCTGGTGCAGGGATTCAAGCAGACGTTACTACTATCAATCAGCTTGGTTGTCATCCCGTTTGTGTGATTACGGCTGTGACTTCACAAAACCCGATGGGAGTTCATAGCATAAATCCTGTCGCACTGGAGGTGATTGCGAGCCAAATAAAATCCATTTGTGATATCCAAATACCCAAAGTTATCAAGATAGGCTTATTAGCCAATATCGCTCAGGTTGAGATGATTAGCCAGTGGCTTACTTCACTCGGTGAAAACAAACCTGTGGTGATTTATGATCCGGTCGCGGTTGCATCAAACGGCAGTGCATTAACAGAGCAAGACATATTGCCAAGTATTAAAGAGAAGTTACTGCCAGTAGTTGATATCATTACGCCCAATGCCCAAGAAAGCCAAACTATTACAGGGGAATATATCTTATCTTGGGATAGCCTTCCTTCCGTTGCCACTCAAATTAATAAGCTTGGCGTATCACACTGTATTCTAAAAGGAGGTCATGTTGATCTTCATAATGATTATTGTGTTGATATGCTACAAAGCGGAACAGCTCCTCAAACGCCCAAACGTTATTGGGTAGCAAATCGTAAAATAAACACGAAGCAATCACACGGTACAGGCTGCACGTTTGCCTCTGCTATTGCGAGTTTCGTCGCGCGTGAATACCATATTCGCGATGCGTTTATGCTAACCAACGCTTATATACATAAATGTCTCTCGCTATCTCGTGAAAACCCATTTCATAGTTTAACGAGAACACAATTTCCATCTGAAAAAGAATATTTTGGCGAAGTTCTATTGAATAATTCTCCTTTAGCTATGGAGTTAGATTGGTACCAAGAGGATCAACTCGCATATCGTGCAGGTTTTGAAGCTTGTACGCATCTACCACTTGGCTTGTACCCCGTTGTAGATAGTGTTGATTGGGTAGAGCGACTGTTAAAGCTGGGCGTTAAAACAGTACAAATAAGAATAAAACATTTGGCTGGAGATCTACTTAAACAAGCGTTGACCAAAGCAGTAGCGCTAGGTAATCAATATGACGCTCAGGTTTTTATCAATGATTACTGGCAATTAGCCATTGAATTAGATGCCTATGGCGTCCATTTAGGCCAAGAAGATATGGATGATGCAAACTTATTAGCCATTCAAAACGCTGGCCTCCGACTTGGAATTAGTACGCACGGGCATTATGAACTGCTAAAAATGCATCAGCTAAAACCATCTTATCTTGCTATTGGCGCAATATTCCCAACAAAAACTAAAAATATGACAGGCCAGATCCAAGGTTTAACGGCATTAAAGCAATTATTGCCTCTATTAGAGGGTACCCCCGTGACAGCGATTGGCGGAATCTCAGTAGAACGTGCTGAACACGTATTAGCAACGGGGATCAAAAGTATCGCAGTGGTCACTGCCATTACTGAGGCTGAAAATCCAGATAAAGCCGCTCAGGATTTTCTCAACTTATTATCTTGATAAATGGTCTTGGTACAAACGCACAAGTATTTACCGAAATGATAAGTTTTTTAGTCTAGGATTGCGTAAATATCATCAATCGTTAACAATGTGTTAACCCAATAACTAAATAATAAAAGGGAATACTTGTGTCAGAGACAACATCAGAAAATCACGTTGATAAACTCAACGTAGCCCCCGAAGGGCCACTTAGCTACGGCCCCTACCCTGAATTATCAAAATACGCTATTTTTGTCGGCTATTTTTTAGGTGTGATCATCGCCATTTCTATTGGCTATGCGTCACTTAAGCTAGGCTTTTCAATTGAAGGCTCAGAGCTAGCAGCCATTCTTGGTTTTGGTATCTTACGAGGTATTTTGCGTAGACGTTCCATTATTGAAAATAATGTTACTCAAACGGTAGCTTCAGCGGTTAACGGTGCTTCGTCGGGATTAATGTTTTCAGTTCCGGCCATCTTCATTCTTGGTTATGGCACCGAGCTCAACCCATACATCGTTACGTTTGGCGCGATCGCAGGTGCGTTTCTGGGAATAGCTTTCATTATTCCTTTGCGCAAACAGATGATCGATTTTGAACGACTAACCTACCCTGGTGGTGTTGCAGTAGCGACGATCTTAAAGTCACCGGGTGCAGGAATCGAAAAAGCCAAGCTTCTCGTTGGCGCGATGCTGTTCTCAGGCGTAGTGCATGTTATTGCCTTAGCTAATGGCATTCATGATTTACATGTAGGTGACTGGCTAAGTATCCCTGATGATTACGCCTATCTAAACTTAATGTTTTATGCCTCATTAATGACCATAGGGGTTGGCTTCATCGCTGGTCGTGGTGGTTTTGCATTTATTGTTGGTGGATTTGTTTGTTATTTCTTCCTAGCGCCAATGTTAGATATCACCGGTATGTTACCGCTTGATGCAGCTGGCAACCCAATCACCGATGCCAATGAACTTCGGTTAACACTCTTTAGACCAACAGGTATTGGTATGCTGATTGGTGGTGCAGTGATCGGTGTACTTTTCGCGCTGCCACTCATTCGCTCGGCGATAAAGTCGATGCAAAATAGCGCTAAAGTTGAAAGTGCGATGAGTAAAGAAGAGATGCCGATTAAGCTTCTATATTTTGCAGTCGTAGGTGCGGCAATTTTGCTTATGATCATGGCTTGGACATCTGCAGAACAAGTTGGTATCGGTCGCGGTATCGCAATGGGGCTTTTGGGCACATTATGGATTTGGATGTCTGGCATTATTTTGTCAGAAGCAATCGGAAGAACAAACTGGTCGCCACTCAGTGGCATGACATTAGTCGCAGTTACCATTCTGATCATGTTAACCAGTGGTATGGATACAACAGGCGCCATTGTGGCTGCTGTGACTGTTGGTGCTGCTACGTGTGTCGCAATGAGCCAAGCAACCGATTTGATGCTAGATATGAAAACGGGCTACTTAGTCGGTGCAACACCTAGAATGCAACAACTAGGACAATTTGCCGGTGCATGGCTAGGACCAATCGTCATCATCATTTTGATTTACGTACTCCACAGCGCATTTGGTTTGGGTAGTGATGAACTACCGGCCCCTCAAGGTCAAGCACTGGCCTCTATGGTGCAAGGTATTACTGGCGGTGATGTACCAACAGAAAAGTATACGGCAGGTGCGCTATTAGGCGGATTACTTTCAGCCATGATGGGTGGATTAGGTATTACTGTAGGCCTTGGATTTTACCTTCCGTTCAATATTGTACTAACTTACGCCTTAGGTACGTTGTTGCGTGAAGTATCCGATCGAAATATGGGTACTCATTGGTCTGATAACAAAGGCATTCCAATTGCAGCGGGCTTAATTGTTGGAGAAGCTCTGGTTGGTGTTGGTTATGCCGTTGTTAAAATTGCAAGTGCTACTTAAGGAGCAAACTTATGATTAATTTAGCAAGATTTATTGTGGTCGCTTCTTTTTTAGCCGGAGCATACCTAGCCTCTTTAGATAAAGAAACGATTAACTGGATGTATTTTATTCCCGTTATTGTGTTAGGTGTGGTTGGTGTATTTCTTTTAAAGTCGAGTGAAAAAGCGGCAGCTCAGGATGACAGCTTATTAGCGAGCGACAAAGAAATATTAAAAACAAGCCTAGAAAATATTTTAACCAACCTTCGTGACCTTGACGGTCGTAAGGATAAAGTCCCTACTTACGATATGCGCTTTGAAATTGATAAGGTCTTTCGGGACGACTTAAATAATTTCGCTGATAGCCGTGAAAGTATGAAGCATTTATTTGGATTAATGGCCTATGCAGACATTATGTCGAGCTTCGCCGCTGGAGAACGTTATTTAAATCGTGTGTGGTCGGCCTCAACCGATGGATATGTCGATGAGGTGTTAACCTATGTGTCAAAAGCACATAGCCAATTTGAACATGCACTTGAAGAATGGCAAAAAGCCGAAACAGCAAAATAAAAAACGGGGCGAACGCCCCGTTTATTTTTGATATCTATTAAGGTTTTTAAAGGCTAGCCCAAGACTTGTTCAACATAAGGTCTAACACTTGCGACATCAGTGCAATGATTTGGAATTAGCGTACTGCGATAGCCATCCCCAAGGAACGCACGATCTATTTCGATAAGCACGCCGGTCTCCGCACCGTTATCGACAAAGGTAATCTCTATCTCTTTAGCACTGAAAAAAGAACGTGAATTTGGTTTGAATTCATACTCTTGATAACAAGGTAAATGTGACGAGAACCCACCACCGCGAATACCACCTTGCTCTATATCGATTTTATAAAGCGAATAGCCACTTTGTTCTATGCATTCGAGCACTGCCAATTGTGTTGGAGAAGGCAATATAATCAAAGGATCTTTATCACTTCCATCGATGCCATTTTTGATATCTAGTCCAGTTTGTAACCATACTTTAGAGATTTGCTGACCAAACAATGAGGTTGCGGGTACTTCAGGGTGAAGCTCTAAAGTAAACTGATGCGTGATTTCTTCACCTGGCTGTATGACTAAGTTTAATGACTGATGCCAGCTTTGAAGGACAACGCTCTTATTGTATTTCACCTCACTATCGCCAACATCTGCTTCAGCTTTTACTTCAGCCATCACAGCTAATTCTAATCCATTCAATTCTTGCTCGACATCACCACCCTTGATCTGTATTTCCACATCAAATGGTTGGCCTGCTTGTAATTGTTCTTGTAATAAAATTGCATCAACTTTTGCTTTGCCAATTCCTACACTGGCGAGTAGTTTTTTAAACATGTCTTATCCTCATTTAGTTCATTGAGTATATCGCTAGATAAGTTATTTTGAAGTTCGAAAAATGTAACAAGATACGTTAAGCAAGATTCATTGTTTGAGCTGCACATTCGTTAATGACAATACGTTAGGCAATAAAAGAGATTAAGCTTTGTCAACGATGTCTACTAAGACCTACATCTGCTCTTAGAAGCCTCAGGTTGAGCTGCACATTCGGTAATTACGATACTTTAGGCAATAAAAAACCCGACACAAGGTCGGGTTTTTTAATATATCTCTATTAAAAGAGATTAAGCTTTTTCAACGATGTCTACTAAAGTCCAAGATTTGCTCTTAGAAATTGGTGCACATTCGCGGATAGTCACTACGTCACCAGCAGCACACTGGTTAGTTTCATCATGAGCTTTCAACTTAGTTGAACGGATCATGAATTTACCGTAGATAGGGTGCTTAACACGACGCTCAATTAGGACAGTGATAGACTTATCCATCTTGTCGCTAACTACGCGACCTTGTAATGTACGAATTTTATCAGTCATTACTTACCTGCCTTTTCAGTTAAGATAGTTTTAACGCGCGCAATGTTGCGGCGAACTTGTCTTAATAAGTGAGTTTGTGCTAACTGACCTGTGCTTGCTTGCATGCGGTAGTTAAACTGCTCACGTAATAAGCCTAATAATTCAGCATTAAGCTCTTCTACGCTTTTTTCTCTAAGTTCGTTAGCTTTCATTACATCACCGTTCTAGTTACGAAGGTTGTTTTGAACGGAAGTTTAGCTGCTGCTAAAGCAAATGCTTCACGAGCTAAAGCTTCTGGAACACCTTCCATTTCATAAAGAACACGACCTGGTAGGATTTGACAAACCCAATATTCCACGCCACCTTTACCTTTACCCATACGAACCTCTAGAGGCTTCTTAGTAATCGGCTTATCAGGGAATACGCGAATCCAGATTTTACCTTGACGCTTAACGTGACGAGTCATCGCACGACGAGCGGCTTCAATTTGACGAGCTGTCATACGACCACGCTCAACAGATTTTAAACCGTAAGTACCGAAGCTAACTGTGCTACCTGTGTGTGCAAGACCACGGTTACGCAGTTTCATTTGCTTACGGAATTTAGTACGTTTTGGTTGTAACATTACTTAACTCCTACTTGCTCTTGCGGTTGTTGCGCTTCTTAGGCTTAGCAGCTGGTTTTTCTGCCTCTAATGGCATGTTACCAATAACTTCACCTTTGAAGATCCATACTTTGATACCGATAGTACCGTAAGTAGTTTCACCACGCGCAGTAGCGTAATCGATGTCAGCACGTAAAGTGTGTAATGGTACACGACCTTCACGGTACCACTCAGAACGAGCGATATCAGCGCCGCCTAAACGACCGCTAACTTCAACTTTAATACCTTTAGCACCTAAACGCATTGCGTTTTGTACAGCACGCTTCATAGCACGACGGAACATAACACGACGCTCTAACTGGCTCGCGATGCTGTCAGCTACTAATTGTGCATCCATCTCTGGCTTACGTACTTCAGCAATGTTGATTTGCGCAGGTACACCAGCGATTTTAGATACTTGTAAACGTAACTTTTCTACGTCTTCACCTTTCTTACCGATAACAACACCAGGACGAGCTGTGTGAATAGTTACACGGATAGATTTAGCTGGACGCTCAATTACGATTTTTGATAATGAAGCACGCTTCAATTGCTCAGACAAGTATGCACGAACCAAGTGGTCACCGTGAATATTTGCAGCAAAATCTTTAGTGCTTGCGAACCATGTAGACGCGTAAGGCTTTGTGATACCTAGGCGAATACCGGTAGGATGTACTTTTTGACCCATACTAATATACTCCTAGCTATCAGCTACAATCACAGTGATGTGACTTGTACGCTTAAGGATACGATCCGCGCGACCTTTCGCACGAGGCTTAATACGTTTCATCGTTGGACCATCGTCAACCATAATAGTTTTAACGAATAATTCATCGATGTCTGCACCTTCGTTGTGCTCTGCGTTAGCAATTGCTGAGTTTAGAACTTTCTTAACTAAAACAGCAGCTGATTTGTTGCTGTATTCTAAGATTTCTAAAGCTTTCTCAACGTGTAAACCACGGATTTGGTCTACAACTAAACGTGCTTTTTGAGCAGAACCACGGGCAAATTTATGTTTAGCAATAGCTTCCATTACATTTCCCCTTATCGTTTCGCTTTCTTATCAGCGACGTGGCCGCGATAAGTACGAGTTGGTGCAAATTCACCTAATTTGTGACCGATCATTTCATCAGTTACAAATACAGGTACGTGTTGACGGCCATTATGGACAGCGATGGTCAATCCGATCATGTTAGGAATGATCATTGAGCGACGAGACCAAGTTTTAATAGGTTTCTTGTTCCCGCTTTCCAAAGCTTTCTCTACCTTCGTCAACAAGTGTAGGTCAATAAAAGGACCTTTCTTGAGAGAACGTGGCATGGTATTTCCTCTTTAAAATTAACTAGTACTATTACTTAGTACGACGACGTACGATGAACTTATCAGTACGCTTGTTCTTACGAGTCTTGTAACCCTTAGTAGGTACACCCCAAGGTGATACTGGGTGACGACCACCTGAAGTACGACCTTCACCACCACCGTGCGGGTGATCAACTGGGTTCATCGCCACACCACGTACGGTAGGACGAACACCACGCCAGCGCGAAGCACCAGCTTTACCAAGAGAACGTAACATATGTTCTGCGTTACCGATTTCACCTAAAGTTGCACGACATTCCGCTTCAACTTTACGCATCTCGCCTGAACGAAGACGTAAAGTAACGTAAGCGCCGTCTTTAGCAACTAATTGTGCATAAGTACCAGCAGCACGCGCGATTTGAGCACCTTTACCAGGCTTCAATTCGATTGCGTGAATAACACTACCTAATGGAGTGTTACGTAAAGGTAATGTGTTACCTGTTTTGATCGGCGCGTCTACACCAGACTGGATTGAATCACCAGCTTTTAAGCCCTTTGGAGCTAAGATGTAACGACGTTCACCGTCTGCGTATAATACTAACGCGATGTTAGCACTACGGTTCGGATCGTATTCTAAACGCTCAACTTTAGCCGGGATACCGTCTTTGTTGCGTTTGAAGTCGATTACACGGTAGTGATGCTTGTGACCACCGCCGATGTGACGAACTGTGATACGACCGTTGTTGTTACGACCACCAGACTTAGAGTTTTTCTCTAATAGTGGAGCGTAAGGCTTACCTTTGTATAAATCCGAGTTAACCACTTTAACAACGTGGCGACGACCCGGAGAAGTAGGTTTACATTTTACAATAGCCATTTGAAACTCCTCCTATTACTCTGCGCCAACGAAGTCGATGTCGCTACCTTCAGCAAGGGTAACGTATGCTTTTTTCCAGTCAGAACGACGACCGAAACGAGCACCAGTACGTTTAGTTTTACCCTTAACGTTAAGTGTACGAACACCTTCAACAGAAACTTCGAAAAGTTTCTCAACAGCAGCTTTGATTTCCGCTTTAGTAGCGTCAGTAGCAACTTTAAACACGATAGTGTTGTTAGCTTCAGCAGCTACAGTTGCTTTCTCAGAAATGTTTGGTGCTAATAACACCTTTAACAAACGTTCTTCGTTTATCATGCGAACATCTCCTCAACTTGCTTAACTGCGTCAGCAGTCATCAATACTTTTTCGAAACCTACTAAAGAAACAGGGTCAATCGCTTGAACGTCACGAACGTCAACTTTGTATAAGTTGCGAGCAGATAAGAATAAGTTCTCATCAACTTCTTTCGTTACGATTAACACATCTTTTAATTCTAAGCCTTTTAACTTAGCAACTAATTCTTTAGTTTTTGGTGTTTCAACTGCAAAATCGTTAACCACAACTAAACGTTCTTGACGAACTAATTCAGAAAGGATGCTTTTGATCGCACCACGGTACATTTTACGGTTAACTTTTTGGCTGTGATCTTGTGGACGAGCAGCGAATGTTACGCCACCTGTACGCCAGATTGGACCACGAGTTGTACCAGCACGAGCACGGCCAGTACCTTTTTGACGCCATGGCTTTTTACCACCGCCGCTAACTTCAGAACGGTTCTTTTGCTTTACAGTACCTTGACGAGCACCAGCTGCGTATGCAACTACTACTTGGTGTACTAAAGCTTCGTTGAATTCACGACCGAACGTTGCTTCTGAAACTTCAACAGCGCCTGACGCGTCTTTTAATGCTAATTCCATCAAAATTCTCCTCAGACGTTAAGCTTTAACAGCTGGCTTGATGATTACGTCAGCGTTAACGTGACCCGGAACTGCACCTTTGATAAGAAGCAAGTTACGTTCAGCATCTACGCGAACTAATTCAAGGTTTTGAGTAGTAACTTTCTCAGCACCCATGTGACCAGACATTTTTTTGCCTTTGAATACACGGCCTGGTGTTTGACACTGACCGATTGAACCGTTTGAACGGTGAGAAATAGAGTTACCGTGAGTTGCATCTTGCATACGGAAGTTCCAACGCTTGATACCGCCTTGGAAACCTTTACCTTTTGAAGTGCCGGTTACGTCTACTAATTTTGTTTCGTTGAATAACTCAACAGTGATTTCACTGCCAGTTGCTAATTCAGCGCCTTCACCTTCCGCTAAACGGAATTCCCATAAACCACGACCTGCTTCGATACCTGCTTTCGCAAAGTGACCAGCTGCTGGCTTGTTTACACGGTTAGCTTTTTTAGCACCAGTAGTAACTTGAATCGCTGAGTAACCATCGTTGTCTACAGTTTTAACCTGAGCAACGCGGTTCGCTTCAACTTCTAGGACTGTAACAGGAGTAGAAACGCCATCTTCAGAGAAGACACGAGTCATACCAACTTTACGTCCAACTAGACCGATAGTCATGTTAAAACCCCCTATTAACCCAAGCTAATTTGAACGTCAACACCAGCTGCTAAGTCTAAACGCATTAACGCGTCAACAGTCTTGTCAGTAGGTTCAACGATATCAATTAAACGCTTGTGAGTACGAATTTCGTACTGGTCACGCGCATCTTTGTTAACGTGTGGAGAAATCAATACTGTAAAACGCTCTTTGCGAGTAGGAAGTGGGATAGGACCACGAACCTGAGCACCAGTACGCTTAGCAGTGTCAACGATTTCTGCTGTAGATTGATCAATCAAACGATGATCGAACGCTTTCAAACGAATGCGAATTCTTTGATTTGACATGAAGACAAATCCCCAATTTAAAGAACGAACAAAGTACTGCCCATCACCTTTCTTTTTATATAAAAGGGGGGAGTACCGACTATAAACATTCAACCTCCAATCGAGGTTGCTGTAGGTAAACAAATCAAGGCTTAACGCCTGATGTTTACTAATTAATCACGCAGGCAAAGCCAAACGTGGAGGCGCATTATACTAAAGTCGACTAAAAGTGCAACAATTATTTTAGTTTTAAAGAGAGGTTAACCGCTATCATTCGTCAGTGAAAAGGAGCTCTTCGACTTTTTGTTTTATTGCTTGATAGGGTATTTGTTGGCAAAGTCCAAAACCGTTGAGCGACTTAACCTTATGGCGCGTAAAAACAGGCACTGTCATGCCTGCCAAAAATCGACTAATACTAGTCGTTGTAATAGGGTGATTTATCTTAGGCTCAACTTTAGCTTTCAGTGATGCTATTGCGGATTGAATCTCGTCATCCGATGGCCAATGAATAGCTTTTGATCGTGTAAGTTTGACAACTTGCCCCAAACATACACTGCAATGACCACATTTGTGAGGGGCGTTACTATCATCAAAATAGTTTGCTAACTGCCAGGTTAAACAGTTGTCATCATTAAAGAAGTTAATTAAGCGGCCAATACGACTAATTTCTTTCTCCTCAATTTGTTCAAAATACTGAGAAAGCGAATCAGCGAGGTATATGTCATTGAGCTTTTCATGATTTACACGATATACATCCATGACCTGTTTAGTTTCTATTTCGATAAGTTCCTTATCACTCAGGTATTCTAGTGCCGTCATGATGCGCTTGCGGTCACTACTACTGTGTCCGCTTATCGCTTCAAAATCTGGCTGGTACCAAACTTTCTTTCCTGGTGAGTATTTGAAAATGGTCTCAATAAACCGCCTTCTTTCCCCGTCAAACAGCGCAATGATCTCGGAGGCGCTGCTAACAAACTTGAATTTCACTTCGGCAAAATAGCTAAACTTAGGCTGTAAAACACCACCAAGCTCTAGCTGCACTAATAAAGTTTTCAATGGCAACTGTTTTATATTACTTAGCGTTGAGAGTTGATATAGCTGAACCTCCCAGTGAGTGCCAACTTGCTCTTGTTTTATAGTATCAATGACCAAAGCGATGCTGTCTTTTTCCGGTGTATCGCCATACACAAAGTTCTCTAATACAGTCAAACCATCTAGATTCGCTAACGTAATACAATGACTAATTTCTCCATCACGCCCTGCTCGACCAATTTCTTGACTATAGTTTTCAATCGATTTGGGTAAGTCATAATGAATAACAAAGCGAATATCACGTTTATCTACCCCCATACCGAACGCAATGGTTGCTACAACGACGTCGATTGCGCCAGACATAAAGTCGTGTTGTATTTGGCTACGCAATTCATTAGCCAAACCAGCATGGTAGGCGCAAGCATTAATTCCCTTTTGCTTTAGGTTCGCAGCGACCTCTTCCGCAGTATGTTGCAACGTCACGTAAACGATGCCATTTCCTCGCTGCGCCGAAACCTGTTTCACTAGCTCATTCGTTTTGTTTAACTCGTTACAAGCGATTACGGATAAATGAAGATTAGGGCGATAAAACCCAGTTTGGACAATATGCTCTGCCTTTATATGGAAACGCTGAGCCATATCATACTTAACTTGTCTGGTTGCAGTAGCCGTTAATAATAACGTTAGCGGTATAGAAAGCTCCTGTGCATACTGTGGAAGCTTAAGATAGTCAGGTCTAAAGTTGTGTCCCCACTCCGAAATACAGTGTGCTTCATCAACCACTAGCATTGAAATAGGTAGGCTACTGATTAAATGTCTAAAACGCTCATTCTTAAATCTTTCAACTGACACCATCAATATTTTTATTTCGCCAGCTCTTAGCCGCTGAACTATTGCTTGGTGTTCTTGATAGCTTAGCGTTGAATCGATGCTTGCAGCTGGAATTGAATGGGCAGTTAAGAATTCCAGCTGATCTTTCATTAACGCTAATAATGGCGAAACTACCAACGTAAGGTTCGGTAAGTGAAGAGCCGTTAATTGGTAACACAAGGACTTTCCTGAACCTGTTGGAAATATCGCGAGAGATGACTGTCCTGACAACAGCTGTTCAATCGTTTGTTGTTGTCCATGACGAAACTCATCGAAGCCAAAGTGCTGTTTTAGCGACTGCTTAATATCCATTGTTGCCTTAATGTTCAGATCCCATTTCTATGTGGTGGAACGATAAATGATGACTACGACTATTATAAAGCGATACCTAGCTATTCATATAACGATATTTTGGAGCTTGTTTGCTGTCATCAAAATTACTTTAAATTGTCGTAAATAGTTCATTGAAACAATCTATGGTGCAATAGATATACGAATGGTGAGTAAAATAGATTGTGAATGTAGCACTCAAACCGTTATTAACCCCATGCTCTTCATCGGTCGTTGAAAAGCCTCCCGCCCCAAGAGAGCAGCTACTTGGATACGCCAAGGCATTAATAAATAGAAAATCCATCACGCCAGATGATGGAGGTTGTCATTCCTGGCTCATTGCACAGCTCGAACAGCTTGGCTTTGAATGCACTGAAATTAATCGTTGTGGCGTCAAAAATTTTATTGCGACATATGGTACACAGGGAAAGGCAGTCGCTTTTGCTGGGCACACAGACGTCGTTCCGCCTGGCGATCTGTCTCGATGGAAAAGCGATCCGTTCATCGCAACAATTAACCACTCGACCATAACGGGGCGTGGTGCCGCTGATATGAAAACGGGTATTGCCGCGATGCTCAGCGCAACAAAGCGACTGCTTGGCAGCCAATCAATCAAGCACCGACTTATTTGGTTAATCACCAGCGACGAAGAAGGAGAAGCTGAGTATGGCACTAAATTACTAAAAGACTACCTTGACGTGAATGGCGTTCTACTAGATTACTGTATTGTAGGGGAGCCCACCGCCACCAAGCGCACAGGTGATACCATTAAAGTAGGACGTCGTGGCTCATTATCATGTGAGATATCGATTAAAGGCAAACAAGGACATGTCGCCTACCCTCAATACGCACAAAATGCACTGCACATTGCAAACAAGGTCATTCAATCTTTAGTTTCACTAGAGTGGGATATGGGTTGTCATGATTTTCCTGGCACAAGTTTACAGATAACACATATTGATTCTGGCGAGTTTACCGACAACATAATTCCTGGCCAAAGCTGTGTTAATTTTAATATTCGTTACAGTGCCTCTTATTCGCAAGAATCATTGCAGTCAATAATCTCAAAGACAGTTAGCCAAATTGATAAGTCAGCTCAGGTTACTTTTTCAAGGCCCTGCTTACCTTATCTAACGCACCCTCGCGATGATATTTGTTTAATTGATTTAGCTAAACAAGCTGTTTGCAACGTAACCGGAATTTTCCCGACCCTGTCGACTTCAGGAGGAACGTCAGATGGTCGTTTTATTGCCGATAGCAAAACCCAAGTTATTGAACTAGGCGTGCCTAATTCGACAATTCACCAGGTTAATGAATCAATCAATATTGATGATTTAATATCGCTTGAAGCAATATATTTTGATTTATTGCTTAGGTTATCCAAACAAGCATAACCGGCAATCACCAATTTGATTGCCAAAGGTAGCGACGAGGTATATTAAGAACTTAATCATCCTGCTTACCTAAATACCGATGACGTTTTTTCTCTTTGAGTGTATTGATATCAACAAGAACTAAGCCATCTACACAATCATTAAAATCAGGGTCGACATTAAAGCTTAGAAACTTGACTCCACCTGGTTCACACAGTTCTGCATATTGCTTATATAATGTCGGAACACCGATATTCATGTTTCCTAGCATACTTTTCAATTCAGCAAATTCGGTTTTGTAATCATTGCCCGCAAACCCAAAACGTTTATCATCACTATATTGGAAGGGTAACTTACCAACAGCGAGTGGTTGCAATGTTGAGAAATGTGCTTGATAAAACTCTACCATCAAGTCTTTGGCCACTGGAGGGAAAGTATCACTAATACTAACGGGTCCAAATAAGTAACGAAATTGAGGTCGTGCCTTCAAGAAAGCGCCAATACCAAACCAAAGGTAATCAAGACTTCTCTTTCCCCAATACTTTGGCTGAACAAAACTACGTCCCAATTCTAGCCCCTGTTCAAAATATGGAGTCATCTCTGTTTGATAGTCGAACAAGGTTGACGAGTACAGCATATTAGATTGCGCCAATTTACTCGCGTCGCCAAACCGATAAGCTCCAGCTATCTCTAAATCATCCTGATCCCACAGAATAAGATGAAAATACGCTTTGTCATATTGGTCAACATCACGACGGTTATAACTCCCCTCACCCACGGCACGAAAAGAAACCTCTCTTAGGCGGCCTATTTCTCGCATAATCGGTGAGCTTGCTCGATACTCATATAGATAAATCATCTTGCCGTCAGCCGTTTCACCTAGCAACTCACAGTCATTCGTAATCGCTTTTTTCAACGCCTGCCGACTTTCAGGAAGCGCTATCGCCTTTTGGCTTGCAAAAATTTCAGGTTTTTTGGTGTTAATTCGATATAGGTGTTTTTTAAATAGCTTTGTCAGCTGATTAATATCGACCTTAGAGCCCGCGTATGATTGGTATGGAATCAATTGACCGACTCGAATTGGAAAATGATTTTTCCGCTGTTTGAACATCTCTTTTACCAGTAGTAACGTTGCCAAAGGTTTGTAAACCATGGAAACACCATAAAAAAGCGGAGAGTTTTTCGCATCAATAAATATCGGCAGTATTGGCGCTTTCGACTTGCGAGCCATACGTAAAAAACCAGAATGCCAGTAGGTGTCTTTCACACCAGAAGGACGAAGACGTGAAACCTCACCAGCAGGGAAAATCAACACAGCACCTTCATTGGCTAAATGCGTGTCAATATTCTTTAAGTTTTCCTTTGGCGTAGCACCTTGCATGTTATTGACCGGTAGTAACACTTCTTGAAGTGGCTTAATCGCCATTAACATGTCATTAGCGACAACTTTAAGATCTTGTCTGACTTCACTTACAAGTTTGATTAATGCTAAGCCGTCTAGTGAGCCTATGGGATGGTTCGCTATAATAACGACTCTACCAGGAACGGGGATATTCTCTTTTTCATTATCTCGCACAGAATAAGAGACATTAAAGAACTCTAATACTTGCTCAACAAAGTCTAACCCTTGAACAAAAGGGTATCGTTCGCCAAACTCATTAATCTCTCGCTCATGCAGTAAGTACCTAAGTAATGCACATGTCGGTTTATTTAACCAAGAATTCCCGCTGACTTGAGGTAGATGCTTTTCGATGATTTCATTTACAGTAAACATAGTCTTTACACCCTGAGCGTTGCCATTATGCGACTTTATTTTTGTTATTAATAAGCTCACCTATAACGGGTGGCTGGGAGTGGATATCGGCGAATGGCCAAAAGACAAGTTTAATTTCACCATGCCTGTCTTCAACTAACGCGGAACAACTTTCTACCCAATCGCCGTCGTTAAAATATAAGGTATTTTCAAAAGTAGAAATTTCTGGATGGTGGATATGACCACAGACTACGCCATCATATCCTTGCTCGCGCGCTGCGTTGCAGCATACTTCACGATACCGTTCGATTGCTTTTTTTGCACCTTTAACATGGCTCTTAATGTAACGAGCCAGCGACCAATACTTTGGTGAATGTTTGCCTCGTAACTTATGGAAACAACGATCTAGAAACAGTAATAGGTCATACCCAAAATCACCAATAGTTGCCGTGACTTTGCCAAGTGCCAATTCACCATCGAATTGATCACCGTGTAAAACCAATAATTTTTGCCCCTTTGCCGTAACATGGAGTTTTTCTCTTACGACTTCAATTTCTCCAAACTGCAAACCATCATACTGTTGCAACGGTGCATCATGATTGCCAGGCAAATAAACGACCTTAGTATTACCTTTTGATAGTTTTAGCAATTGGTGTAATACGTCATTATGAGATTGCGGCCAACGAAACGACTTGCTCATTGCCCACATATCTACAATATCTCCCACCAAATAAAGCGTTTCTATTTCTGCATGTTTTAGGAAGCTTAATAGGTATTCGGCCTTACAATCCTTTGAACCGAGGTGTATGTCAGATAACCAAACAGTTTTATAGTATGACTTCGCCATTTTTTTGCCCGCATTGTTATGTTAAATGATATTGGATAACTGGGGTGCTTCAGTTTCACTGAATATGAGCTAAAATAATCAGGCGAGTTGACAGATTCTTGACAGAGAGTTGACAGATAGATGAAACATCGAATAAAGATTTAGTTTGTTTTAGATCATTTGTTGGCTTTTTTAGCAGAAAAATGAATTTCACGTTAAAAAATACAACTATTTCAATTTTCTTATATAGGTTTTATGTTAGTTCTGATATACTCGCGCGGTTTTTAATCAATAACCCAATAGAGCATAAAAATGGCAGATTTATCAAAATACAGAAATATCGGTATTTTCGCTCACGTTGATGCGGGTAAGACCACGACAACAGAGCGTATTTTGAAACTTACAGGTATGATCCATAAAATTGGTGAAGTACATGACGGTGAGTCAACAACTGACTTCATGGAACAGGAAGCTGAGCGTGGTATTACTATCCAGTCTGCTGCTGTTACTTGTGAATGGAAAAAGCACCGTTTTAACGTAATCGACACTCCTGGTCACGTTGACTTTACAGTAGAAGTATACCGTTCATTAAAAGTACTTGACGGCGGTATTGGTGTATTCTGTGGTTCTGGTGGTGTTGAGCCTCAATCAGAAACTAACTGGCGTTACGCTAACGAATCTAAAGTAGCTCGCTTAATTTTCGTTAACAAATTAGACCGTTTAGGTGCTAACTTCTTCCGCGTTAAAGACCAAGTACAAAAAGTACTAGGTGCTAACCCACTTGTTATGACTTTACCAATTGGTGAAGAAGATAACTTCGTTGGTGTTGTAGACGTATTATCTCAAAAAGCATACGTTTGGGATGATTCAGGCCAACCTGAAAACTACGAAGTTCAAGACATTCCAGCTGACATGGTTGACCAAGCTGCTGAGTACCGTGAAATGTTAATCGAGACTGCTTTAGAAGCAGACGAAGATTTACTAATGGAATACTTAGAAGGCGAATTAGAGCCAACTGAAGAGCAAATTAAAGCGTGTATCCGTAAAGGTACTAACGAATTATTATTCTTCCCTACATACTGTGGTTCTGCGTTCAAGAACAAAGGTATGCAGTTATTACTAGACGCTGTTGTTGACTACTTACCGTCTCCAACTGAAGTTCCACCTCAACCGTTAACTGACGAAGAAGGTGAACCAACTGGTGATTTCGCATTAGTTGATCCAGAAGAGCCGTTCCGTGCATTAGCATTCAAGATTATGGATGACCGTTTCGGTGCTCTTACTTTCGTACGTATCTACTCAGGTCGTATCAAGAAAGGTGACACTATCCTTAACTCATTCACAGGTAAAACTGAGCGTGTTGGCCGTATGGTTGAGATGCAAGCAGAAGACCGTACTGAACTTTCAGAAGCGCAAGCGGGTGATATCCTAGCTATCGTTGGTATGAAGAACGTTCAAACGGGTCACACTTTATGTGATGTTAAACAACCTTGTACACTTGAAGCAATGGTATTCCCTGAGCCTGTAATCTCAATCGCTGTTTCTCCTAAAGAGAAAGGTGGTGCTGAGAAGATGGGTATCGCTATCGGTAAGATGGTTGCAGAAGATCCAACGTTCCAAGTTGAAACTGACGAAGATTCAGGTGAAACAATCCTTAAAGGTATGGGTGAACTTCACTTAGACATCAAAGTAGACATCCTTAAGCGTACTTACGGTGTTGACTTAGTTGTTGGTAAGCCACAAGTAGCATACCGTGAAACAATCACTCAAGAGATTGAAGATTCTTACACGCATAAGAAACAATCTGGTGGTTCTGGTCAGTTCGGTAAGATCGACTACCGCATCAAGCCAGGTGAGCCAAACTCAGGCTTCAAGTTCTCTTCAACAGTTGTTGGTGGTAACGTTCCTAAAGAATTCTTCCCAGCAATCGAGAAAGGTTTCGCTGGTATGATGGAAGAAGGTCCAGTTGCTGGCTTCCCTGTATTAGACGTTGAAGTTGAATTATTCGACGGTGGTTTCCACGCAGTTGACTCATCAGCAGTAGCATTCGAAATCGCAGCGAAAGGCGCATTCCGTCAATCAATGCCGAAAGCAGGTGCACAACTTCTTGAGCCAATGATGAAAGTTGACGTGTTCACTCCAGAAGATCACGTTGGTGACGTAATCGGTGACCTTAACCGTCGTCGTGGTATGATCAAAGACCAAGAAGCTGGTAACACTGGTGTTCGCATCAAGGCTGACGTACCACTTTCAGAAATGTTTGGTTACATCGGTCACTTACGTACAATCACTTCAGGTCGTGGTCAATTCTCTATGGAATTCAGCCACTACGCTGCAGCTCCACAAAACGTAGCTGACCAAGTTATCGCTGAAGTTAAAGAGCGTAACGAGAAGAAGTAATTAGCTTTTTTAGTTAATAAGCTTTATTAGAAACCCGCACTTGTTGCGGGTTTCTTGTTTTTAGCTTCGCTAAATGGAATTCAGCCAACACATACCTCAAGGCAGCTCCACAAAACGTAGCTGACCAAGTTATCGCCGAAGTTAAAGAGCGTAACGAGAAGAAGTAATTAGCTTTTTAAGTTAATAAGCTTTACTAGAAACCCGCACATGTTGCGGGTTTCTTGTTTTTAGCTCTGCTAAATGGAATTCAGCCAGCAAGTACACACTAAAATCAAATACACACCACCTCCTGTTCAGACTTGATCGAATTGATTAAACTGGCCCAAGTAGCTAACGTTTTAAACAGAAATAATGGAACGAATTTTTCACCTATTACGTCAAGATAAACTGCGCATGAAGGCATTAGAAGCAGTTAGAGACCTGTCCTTACCACAATGCTATATAGGTGCTGGATTTATCAGGAACCTTGTTTGGGATAACCTACATGGCAAACAAGAGCCAACGGAACTCAACGATATTGATGTCGTTTACTTTGATAAAAGTGAAGTAGATATCGATTGCTATGCAACCTATGAATCTCAACTTAAGCGTGTGATACCAGCATTAAATTGGCAGGTCAGAAATCAGGCATATATGCATCAGCGTAATAACCATGCGCCTTATCAAACCACGCTTGAAGCGATAAGCCAATGGATTGAACAAGAGACTGCGATAGCTGTTAGATTGAAAAACGATAATGAGTTGGAATTAATTTCTGCATTTGGCATTGAATCACTATTTGCTTTGCACCTCACCCCCAACCCAAATCGAGATATTGCGATTTTCAATCACAGAATCCAAACGAAGAATTGGCTTAAGACATGGCCAAAGCTACAAGTAATGAAGCAGTAACTCAATACTGCCTCAATACCCTAACTGTCAAATACCGCTTTATTTACCTTTCACCTGTTTCATATCCATGATCATACTCATATTCTGCATTTGAGCTGGAATGACAACAACACCACCGTCATTACTGGCAAACATTTTTAACGCTTCATTAAGCTCATGTTGCAAGTACTCCGGTGTTAAGGATGAGTTAATAATCGCGTTTGCTTCGGCAATACCTCGCGCGCGGGCAATTTCAATTTCTGCATCTTTCGCCGCGATTTCAACTTCCACTTTTTTCGCTTCAAGTGTTTTCTGGGCTTGAACCGCTTTTTGGATCGCAGCTTCTATCGTCGGATCCGTGTTTAATGCTCGAATTGCGACACGTGTAATGGTAAAGACGCCTGGATCTTTATCATCCAATTTTATTTGTAGTTCTTGCGCTATACCTTCACGTAACTCATCACGGTTACGGTGTAACTCTAATGAATCGATCTTTGTTACTTCCTCATAAATCACGTCACGGCCTTCACGAAAAACAATCGCAAACGCCGGTAATAACGCATCTTCACCTTCAGCGTAAGAAGCAGCATACTTAACCATCGTTTCAGCTATTTTGGAGGCATCAACGCGGTAATAAATACTGATATCTAAATCTTGTAAACGTAAGTTATCTCTTGCTTTTGGTCTTAAATCGTTGAAGTCGATCGCAATTTCTTTTGCAGAAAACTCATAGGCTTTTGTTAAGATTGGTAACTTCCAGTTAAGGCCCGCAGGCACCTCTTCAAGCTCGACAGTACCCAGTGTCTTTTTAACCGCAACATGACCCGTGTCGATAACATACCAGCTACTAAACAGGATGATCAGTGCAAACACTGTCGCTATACCTGAGAAAATTGATGACATTCGCATAAATAAATCCTTATGTTATTTTTAATTCCC
This sequence comes from Thalassotalea loyana, assembly GCF_030161435.1. Lineage (GTDB taxonomy): Bacteria > Pseudomonadota > Gammaproteobacteria > Enterobacterales > Alteromonadaceae > Thalassotalea_G > Thalassotalea_G loyana. Next base: position 134,299 of record NZ_BSSV01000009.1, read on the forward strand.
ACCTCTTTGTTAACACTATATCAACATTTACCTCATTTGTAACATCGAGAAAATTCTATCAATTGACGTACACCCCTTGATATAATTCAATTTATTTAACAGAAATAACTCACCATGACAGAACCGAAAAGACTCAACAAATTTATTAGTGAATCAGGCTTTTGCTCTCGCCGTGAAGCTGACAAATTAATTTCGGCAAACCGAGTTACCATTAATGGTGAGGTTCCTGAGCTTGGTACAAAAGTTATGCCTGGTGATAAAGTTGCTGTCGATGGTAAAGCCATTGCTGCAATGCCAAGTAATAAATCAGACAGGGTTTACATTGCCTATAACAAACCTATCGGGATTACTTGTACTACTGAGCGCCATGTTAAAGGGAATATTATCGATGCCATCAAGCACAAGGAACGTATATTCCCTATTGGACGCTTAGATAAGCCTTCTGAGGGGCTAATCTTCCTAACGAGTGATGGTGATATAGTTAATAAAATCTTACGTGCTGAGAACGCACATGAGAAAGAATACGTTGTTACTGTAGACAAACCAATTAGTGAACGATTTGTTTCACGCATGTCACGTGGTGTACCGATACTGGGCACCATTACTAAACCTTGCAAGGTTACCATGCAAAGTAAGTTTGTTTTCCGAATTATTTTAACGCAAGGCCTCAACCGACAAATTCGTCGCATGTGCGAGTATTTAGGCTACGAGGTAACCAAACTTAAACGCACGCGCATTATGAATGTATCAATCGCAGGGTTACGTCCGGGACAATGGCGTGATTTAACTCAAGAAGAGATGAAAGAAATTAATAGCGCCGTGAAGCATTCAAAGAAAACGGCAGAATAATTCTAACTGGTGATTTCCGTCAGGCTATTTTTCATAGATTCTTAAGAAGTATTATGAAATGAACCACTAATTGTATTTTCTTAACCATATATTTCAATGCATAAAAAAACCGCCAAATGGCGGTTTTTTTTTACTCGATACACACTTCAATTTAGAAGTCGTACTTATAACCTACTGTCATTGTACGCGGCTTACCAACCATGATTGAACCGTGAGTTTTGCTCGTAACATACTCTTCATCAAGTAAGTTATCAATGTTGAATGTCACTTGCTGATTTTCTGCAAACGCATAGTGAGCAGCAAAATCAACAACAGTGCGACTATCAATATCTTCTGCAGTCAAACTACCTTGACCTGCTTCAACACGCATTTCACCCATGTAACGTACTAATACATCGCCTCGCCAATTATCGCCCTCTAAACCGACAGTCAATTGGAATTGGTTCTCTGGAACGTATGGTAACTCATCACCAACAACCACATCACCCCAAGTGTCTAGGTTTGACGAAAACGCATTTTTAAATTCTGTACTTGTATAGGTATATGTTAAATCAACCGGCACCGCCATATTACCCAAATCAGCAATATAGCCTGCTTTTAATTCAAACCCTTTTACATCTACTTCACCTGCATTGTACTGATTACCGATGTTATCATCGTCACACCCTTGGCTTGCTGTACAGTTGCCGTGCATATTTGAATAATCAGAGTAGAATGCAATCGCTTCAGCGTTGATGTTATCTTGGTTAAAACGTAAACCAAGCTCATAATTAACGCTTTCTTCACTTTCAGCAGACTCATTACCTGGCGCTGGTGGAGCGAAACCTTTCTGCACACCACCTAGTAATACTAAATCTTGATTTAACTTATACGTTAGTGCTAATGAAGGTAACAATACATCAGTATCATTTTTCTTGTGTGAAGGGGTTGAAGTGCGAGAAGGATCAGCCTTTCCCCAATCATGACGTTCAATTGTCATGTCCTCATAGCGTAAGCCAGCATTAATTACAAAGTCATTTATTGTGTATTCATCGTGAACAAAAATAGCTATGGCGTTCGCACTATCAATACGGTTTGAATCAGTGCCAGGTACGCCAGCTTCTGATTGTGTTAAGTTATAGCTTTGGTCAATCACGTATTCATCAACCCACTGAAAACGATCCATTTCATCTTCGTGATAACGTACGCCTACTTTTACTTGGTGATCATCTAAATCAGCAAATAGCGTTGATTGTATACCTTGTGCCAAATACGCTCTGTTATTTGCCTTAACATCAACTGTCAGGTCGCCAACAGAAGAATCAGCATCAAAAGCTGCCGCTGCTTCGATACCACCAGAACTTAAGCTCATACCATTAACTTTACTAGTTTTGTACCAGTTACGCTTGAAATCGTTGTAATAAGCTGTCGTGCCAATTGAAAAACGTTCTGAAAGATCAATACTATGGTTTACTTGGAATTGCTTGTGTTCAGTGCTCATATTATCTAGCTGAGACGCTGAGTAGCGAGTATAAGGATTAGCATCAAAGTCAGTTTGCGTCAGACCCATGTATGTTTCATCTGAGCTTTCGTCTGCGTATTTAACCTTAAATTCTAATTCTTGGTAGTATTTTGCTGATTTATCAGAGTTAACTTTAACTTTGGCTAGAACGTCATTTTTTCTAAAGCCTGTTTCAGCGTCGCTATGATTAATGTCTTTGAAACCGTCAGCTTGATAATGAAATACTTCTACGACAGAGCTAACTTGCTCACCACTACCACCAACAAACCCATGAACTTTAGCAAAACCGTCCTGACCCGCTTGTACAGCAAAACGCCCTGCCAAGTCTTCATTTGGAATCTGGCGTGATAACATATTGATAACACCACCAGTAGTACGTGGGCCAAACATAGCGCTTGAAGTACCTTTCAACACTTCAACACTTTCCATGCGACCAGACGTTGGAAAGTAATATGCTGACGGCGCTGCGTAAGGCGCTGGTGCAGCCAGTACGCCGTCTTCCATAATAGTAACTTTTTCACTTCTGTTTTGACCTGTGCCACGCATACCTACGTTAGGGCGCAAGCCATAACCATCTTCTTCAAGTACATATACACCAGGAACAGCTGTTAAAGTACGCATGATATCTGTGTAATCAAAACGTTCTAACGCTTCTTGGTTTAAGTGGTGCGCACTACCAGGAATGTCATTAACAGAGTTTGTATGACCAAAGATAGAAAGATGTTCAATATCGTCGGCTTTATCATCTGCAACTACAGCAAAAGACATAGCTGAAGCAATCGCTGTTGCTACGATTGCAGGCTTAAATACTTGAGTAAGCTTCATTATTAACTCGCTAGAAAATAGGATTATTGTTAAATTGGCGATATTAGAACAGAACTCTTAATGAGAATCAATATCATTTCCATTTTATTTACTGATTAAGATCAAGTTTTCGGTTATTAGTTATATCAAGGATCGTTTAAAGATGATTAACTGTTCGAAGAACAAAGCGATTCATTAGAATTACAAATCAATAAGGGCCCACCCACAAAGCAAAGGAGAGAGATGAAAAACCTTTACTCCACGGGTGGGGAAAACTTGGTTAATGAAGCTGACCTATATCTTCGGTCATTATTAATGCTTGCCCTTCTAACGTTTTTAAACAGTCCTCACAAATAGGATGTTTTTTTGCAAACGTAAGAAGTGCAGGTAATGTTAGCGACAAACCTTTTATTGCTAACAACTTAATGTCGTTTGGTGCGTTGTCTGTTTGAGAAACGTCCTGTAAATATTCATGAGGCACCGTCAAAAACCTCAAGGACAAGCTGGTATTCCCCATTTGTTCATACAACGCTGATAGATTGTGGCAAGTGCAGACCCAAGCTATCATCGTTTCCTCACATACTGGATTATTTCGATAACCATATGCCAACAAGTCATAGGCTTCTGAATAAAAAAATTCAGCCTGCTGCCATTGATTGTCGTTATAGCTGTCATTACCTAACTGAAGTAAAGATTGCCATTGCATAGTGTCCATAATATTCCTTCAAGAAAACGAACCAACAAACAAATGATAATCATTATCATTTAGAATAACAACCCTTTTTTACATACGTGTATTTAAAATCCCTTTGCATAAGGATTAATTGTATAGTTATCATGCTTTAGATAACCGAATAACAGTGAGTAAAACGTGAATAAACTTCTCTTAACACTAAGCACTGCATTGTTCATTTCTGCTTGTTCAGATAATGAAGTTGCCGATGTTTCTTTAGGATTCTTTACTACCAAAGACATAAAAGTAGCTTCATTAAATGACGACAAAATTCCTGGCGTTACTTGTCATGTCGCTTCTATTGAGGCTGACTTAAGTTTTTCGGATCCAAGTGATAGTTCAATTTCTTGTCGACAAACTGGAGATATAACGCCAGAAATGATAGCCAAGATTGATAAAGGTGACGCTGGTGAAGTCGTATTTAGACAATCGAAGAGTATATTTTTCAAAACAATGAAAGTTAGACGAATATACGATGCTAAAAATCAAACCTTGCTCTACATTTCATATACAACCAAAGAAACAGAAGGCAGTTTCAAGCATAGCCTATCTACTGTTCCACTCTGGGGAACTCAAGCTTATGTAGTGCCTAATAGCTCATCGATCAATTAACTTTCGTTTGATAAAAAGCCATGTTCAACAAGACTTCGGCCGGATTAATCGATATGCCCTAAAATGCAAAAAAGAGCGCCACCTTTTCGGTGGCTATAGGAATAAACCCTAAGCCCTAAATGCAAAAAAGAGCGCCTAAGCGCTCTTTTTTAGTTGTTCGATGTGAACTAAGAATCGATATTAGTCGATGCTTTCTTTTCGGTATTAGCTGATACAACACCAGCACCTACCCTGTATTGAGAGCGCCACCTTTTCGGTGGCTGTAGGAATAAACCCTAAGCCCTAAATGCAAAAAAGAGCGCCTAAGCGCTCTTTTTTAGATGTTCGATGTGAACTAAGAATCGATATTAGTCGATGATCTTAGATACAACACCAGCACCTACTGTACGGCCACCTTCACGGATAGCGAAACGTAAACCTTCGTCCATCGCGATTGGGTTGATTAGCTCAACAACAAACTTCAAGTTGTCGCCTGGCATTACCATTTCTACACCTTCTGGTAACTCTACAGCACCTGTGATGTCAGTTGTACGGAAGTAGAACTGTGGACGGTAACCTTTGAAGAATGGTGTATGACGACCACCTTCATCTTTAGTTAATACGTAAACTTCTGATTCGAACTTCGTGTGTGGAGTGATTGAACCTGGCTTAGCAAGTACTTGACCACGTTGAACTTCATCACGCTTAGTACCACGTAATAAAACACCACAGTTCTCACCTGCACGACCTTCGTCAAGAAGCTTACGGAACATCTCTACACCAGTACATGTTGTAGTAGTTGTCTCTTTGATACCTACGATTTCTACGTCGTCACCTACTGTGATGATACCACGCTCAACACGACCTGTTACTACTGTACCACGACCTTGGATTGAGAATACGTCTTCGATTGGTAAGATGAAGTCACCGTCGATTGCACGCTCTGGCTCTGGAATGTAAGTGTCTAATTCGTTAGCAAGTTCTAAGATTTTCTCTTCCCATTGAGCTTCACCGTTAAGTGCGCCTAATGCTGAACCAGCGATGATTGGTAAATCGTCACCTGGGAAATCATACTCAGAAAGAAGTTCACGAACTTCCATTTCTACTAATTCTAATAACTCTTCGTCATCTACCATGTCACACTTGTTCATGAATACGATGATGTAAGGTACACCAACCTGACGAGATAATAAGATGTGCTCACGTGTTTGTGGCATTGGGCCATCTGTAGCAGCTACTACTAAGATCGCGCCGTCCATTTGTGCAGCACCAGTGATCATGTTTTTAACGTAATCGGCGTGACCAGGACAGTCTACGTGTGCGTAGTGACGTGTTTCTGTGTCGTACTCAATGTGAGAAGTATTGATTGTAATACCACGCTCACGCTCTTCTGGAGCGTTATCGATTTGAGCGAAATCACGAACTTCACCACCGTGAGTTTTTGTTAATACTGCAGAGATAGCAGCTGTTAAAGTTGTTTTACCGTGGTCAACGTGACCGATAGTACCAACGTTAACGTGCGGTTTCGAACGTTCAAATTTTTCTTTAGCCATTTTTTCTGTACCTTAAGATATACAATTAATTAATTTTTTGGTTCCCTGTAGCTTGAGTTCAAGGCTCAGAGGCTAGCAGTTAATTTTAGATAAGGGTCAAGCCCTTGTCAAAATTCACATAGTCCCTAAACCTTAACTCTCTACAAAGAGTTTGTCAGTTCTAAATTACCCTCTAGAAGCTACCTAGATTGGTAATCGAATTCTTAAATCTCGCTCACCTTTAAACCCTGACAATCCTTTAAAAGTGAATACAGTTTTTTTTATGTTAGTTAACTACCATAAAAGTCTGCAAACAACACTTAGATATAAGTACCGCCGCGCGATTCAATAATAGTGGTTGCAACATTTTTTGGTGCTTCACTGTACTGTGAAAACTCCATTGAGTATGATGCACGACCTTGAGTTGCACTACGTAATTCCGTAGCGTAACCGAACATTTCAGAAAGTGGTACCGTAGCATTCACAATCTTCGTGTTCCCTGGACCTTCGTCCATACCATCGATCATGCCTCGGCGACGGTTTAAGTCACCTACAACATCACCCATGTTTTCTTCTGGCGTTGTCACTTCAACTTTCATCACTGGTTCTAGTAAGACTGGAGCTGCAGCCATTACACCATTTTTGAAACCCATTGAAGCAGCAACTTTAAATGCTATTTCGTTAGAATCTGTTTCGTGGAACGATCCACCCGTTAGCGTTACTTTGATGTCTACCATAGGGTATGACGCAAGTACGCCTGATTCCATTTGTTCTTCAAAGCCTTTTTCGATTGCAGGGAAATATTCTTTCGGAATATCTGCCTTATCGATAATCGCATTTTCAAAGACAAAGCCTTGGCCTTCTTCACTAGGCTCTATTGTCAAACAAACGTGGCCATATTGTGCCTTGGCGCCCATTTGACGCTCAAACTTACCTTCAACATCTGCACGTTGCGTAATCGCTTCACGGTAAGTAACTTGTGGATTACCGATATTACAATCCACTTTAAATTCGCGCATCATTCGGTCAGTAATGATGTCTAAGTGAAGCTCACCCATACCAGAGATAATCGTTTGAAGTGTTTCTTCATCCGTTTCCACTCTGAATGATGGATCTTCAGCAGCAAGTTTAGTTAATGCATTAGTTAACTTATCTTGATCAACCTGCGTCTTTGGCTCAACTGCAACTGAAATTACCGGCTCAGGGAATTCCATTTTATCAAGGGTAATCACGTTTTGTGGATCACAAAGCGTTTCACCTGTTGTTACATCTTTAAGGCCAATCGCTGCCGCAATATCACCCGCGTGAACTTCTTTAATTTCTTCACGGTCGTTTGCGTGCATCTGCACGATTCGACCTAGACGTTCCTTCTTACCCTTAATCGGGTTAAACACCATATCACCTGTTTTCACGACACCTGAGTAAACACGGAAGAATGTTAACGTACCAACAAATGGGTCTGTTGCAATCTTAAAGGCTAAAGCCGAAAACGGCGCTTTATCGTCTGCATCACGTGTTACTTCAGTTTCTTTTCTATCATTGCTAATACCAGTGATAGCAGGAACGTCTACTGGTGACGGTAAGTACTCAATTACACCGTCTAGTACTGCTTGAACACCTTTGTTTTTAAAGGCACTACCACAAGTACATAAAATAATTTCATTTGCTAATGTGCGCGCACGAAGACCAGATTTTATTTCTTCTTCGCTTAAATCACCTTCTTCAAGGTATTTTTCCATTAGATCATCATTAGCTTCAGCAGCTTCTGATAATAAGTTGTCGCGCCAAAGCTCTGCTTCATCTTGCATATCAGCTGGAATGTCTTGGTATTCAAACGTCATACCTTGATCTTCTTCACTCCAGTTAATTGCCTTCATTTTTATGAGGTCAATTACACCAGTGAACTCTTCTTCTGCACCGATAGCTAAATGAATTGGAACAGCATTCGCGCCTAAGCGCTCTTTTAACTGATCAACAACATTTAAAAAGCTTGCACCTGTTCTATCCATCTTATTAACAAAGACTAAACGAGGTACTTGATACTTTTCCATTTGACGCCAAACAGTTTCAGTTTGTGGTTGAACACCACTAGATGCACATAACACCAAAACAGCGCCATCGAGTACACGCAATGAACGTTCTACTTCAATAGTAAAATCTACGTGACCAGGAGTATCAATAATATTAATGCGGTGGTCGTCAAACTGAGCATTCATGCCCTTCCAAAAACAGGTAGTCGCAGCAGACGTAATAGTAATGCCACGCTCTTGCTCCTGCTCCATCCAATCCATGGTAGCTGCGCCATCATGAACTTCACCAATCTTATGTGAAAGACCAGTGTAAAATAGAACACGTTCTGTTGTTGTCGTTTTACCTGCATCTACATGAGCACAAATACCAATATTTCGGTAACGCTCAATAGGTGTTGTACGAGCCACTAATTTATCCTTTTTATACTTCTTGAGGTTAAATAACCTAACGTCAAAATACTCAGCTAGAACGAGCTATTTTCAAGTTAAATTATTACAGTTGAATGACAATAGAAAAGCGTAGCCGCAAATGCGACTACGCTTGTCATTATATTACCAACGGTAATGAGCGAACGCTTTGTTCGCTTCGGCCATACGGTGAACGTCTTCACGTTTCTTAACCGCTGAACCTTTGTTGTCAGACGCATCTAACATTTCGTTAGCTAGGCGCTGAGCCATTGATTTTTCACCACGTTTACGAGCTGCTTCAACTAACCAACGCATGGCTAGAGCGTTACGACGAACTGGACGAACTTCAACTGGAACCTGATAAGTAGAACCACCTACACGACGAGATTTAACCTCAACCGCTGGGCGAATGTTTTCTAAAGCTTCTTCGAAAAGCTCTAAGTGTTCTTTATCGTTTTGCTTCTCAGCTAAAATGTCTAATGCACCGTATACGATTTTTTCTGCAGTAGATTTTTTACCATCAACCATAAGGATGTTGATGAATTTTGCTAATAGTTCGTTATGGAACTTAGGATCTGGTAATATTTTACGTTGTCCTACGACGCGTCTTCTTGGCATCTTATTTCTCCGTTTAATTCAGGGGTTACCCAAAATTGTTAAATTTAATTAATTTGGCCTTACTTCACGGAAACCGTTAAGATTTAGGGCGCTTAGCACCGTACTTAGAACGGCCTTGTCTACGATCGTTAACACCTGAACAGTCAAGTGCGCCACGAACAGTGTGATAGCGAACACCAGGTAAGTCTTTAACACGACCACCACGGATTAAGATAACGCTATGCTCTTGTAAGTTGTGACCTTCACCACCGATGTAAGATGTAACTTCGAAACCGTTAGTTAAACGAACACGAGCTACTTTACGTAGTGCTGAGTTAGGTTTTTTAGGTGTAGTAGTATATACACGAGTACATACACCACGGCGTTGCGGACAAGCTTCTAACGCTGGAACGTTAGACTTCGCAACTTTCTTGACACGTGGTTTACGTACCAATTGGTTAATAGTTGCCATTACAGCTCCTGATTAAGTTAAAACATGGGATTAAGCCACACCAATGGTGCTTTTTATTCCCGCTAATAAACGTGTGTAAAATCAAACCTTATAATCAAAGCGCAATAGCGTAGATTACAAGGTCGGCGAATTTTAATGGTCAAGCTTTAAACTGTCAAGAAAAATGCGTGTTTTCCCAGATAAAAGGATCCTTTCGATCCTAAGCGATCAGCTTTAGCACTAAAAAGGTAATAAAAACGCAAATAAGGGAGTTTTCGTGTATCAAGAGATCACAGTTAAATGATCATGTGTCGATCATTTAACTGTGTAGGTGATTCTATTAGCCGTATGTATATGAAGCGCCTAATCCAAGTGGAAGGCCAAGTGCCCAATAAGCCATTAAGAACAATGTCCACGTGATGAGGAAACATACTGAGAATGGCAACATCATCGCGGTCAAAGTGCCAATGCCTGTTGATTTAACATAACGCTGACAAAAAACCACAACCAACGGAAAATATGGCATTAATGGTGTGATGATATTAGTACTTGAGTCACCAATACGATAAGCAGCTTGTGCTAAATCTGGTGAAATACCCAGTTGCATCAGCATAGGAATAAATATTGGGGCTAACAATGCCCATTTTGCCGATGCTGAACCGACAAACAAATTAATAAGGCCCGTTAATAAAATAATACCCGTAATCGTTACGCCAGCAGGTAATTCCAATGCCTTCAGTAATTCTGCACCTTCTACAGCCAATAAAACGCCTAGATTTGATTGCGCAAAAGCATAAATAAATTGGGCGATAAAAAACATAATAACGAGATAGTAGCCCATACCACTCATGGCTTTGGACATCCCTTCAATTACGTCCTTTGAGGTTTTAACTTTTCCTATTGCAAGACCGTAGACAAGCCCTGGTATTAGAAACAATAAGAAAATCAACGGAACAATAGAGCCCATCAATGGTGAACTATTTGACGTTAACGAACCTTGGTCATCACGCCACGCTGAATCTCCACCCGTTAAACTCCATGCGAACACACCAATACCTATCACAATTGCTAGGCAAGCAATCTTGAGTGCTTTTTTTTCATTGGCTTCTAATGGTTCCATCGTTGGAAGGTCATCAACATCGCCATCAACCGGATTATTCTTTAACTTTGGTTCTATTACTTTGTCAGTCAAGAACCAACCAACCGCAGTAACAATGATTGATGATGCCGTAGTAAAGTAGTAATTATTTAATGGATTCAACAATACGGTCGGATCAAGAATTTGTGCGCCAGCTTGTGAAATACCCTGCAACATAGGGTCAAGTGATGATGGCAAAAAGTTAGCAGAGAAGCCGCCAGAAACACCTGCAAATGCTGCAGCAATACCAGCCAATGGATGGCGACCAGCCGCATAAAAGATAACACCGCCAAGTGGAATAACAAGCACATAACCTGCGTCAACAGCGGAATGACTTGCAATACCAACCAAGATAACCATTGGAGTTAATAGCCAAGGTGCAGTGACAGACATTAATGCCCGAAGACCAGCGTTAATGAAACCCAGGTGTTCAGCAATACCAATACCAAGCATTGCAACTAAGACGACACCGACAGGATGAAAATGAGAAAAATTGGTGACGATTTTAGTCATAAACTGAGTGAAGGCTTCAGGCGCTAGTTGGTTATTAATGACCAAGGCTTGTCCGGTTCTTGGATCAATAGCGTCGAATGAAACACCTGATAATGCCCAAGACAAGACCCAAACAATTGCCATTAGCAACAGAAATAGTGCTGCGGGATCAGGAAGTTTGTTTCCAATAACCTCAACGCGGTTAAGGATGCGCTCTACAGTAGAAGGTGAAGACATGATAATCCTATCGTTATTTTTGTTATTAATTTGTTAATTTAACTTCGAACTCAAGTTTAACAATGGATTGTGTCTAATTGGAATAGCTTTTTTTACTTAGCTTTTACAAAGGCATCATTGGGGGATCAAACACTAGATATAAAAAAACCCCATGAGCAACACTCATGGGGTTTTTATTAAGCGATTAGCTTAAGTTATTCAGCTTCACCTAAACCGTCTGCATTTAATGCATCCGTTAACGCTTGAGCAGCTTCATCTTGTGACACAGTCACTTCTTCAGTTGCTAAAGCTTCGTTACGCTTACGCGCACGTTCTTGGTGGTATGAGTAACCTGTACCTGCTGGGATTAATCGACCAACAATTACGTTCTCTTTTAAGCCACGTAAGCTATCTTTCTTACCAGCAACAGCTGCTTCAGTAAGAACACGCGTTGTCTCTTGGAAAGACGCTGCTGAGATGAATGATTCAGTTGCTAGTGATGCTTTAGTAATACCCATCATTAACATTTCGATTTCAGCAGGTTGTTTACCTTGAGCGATTAGCTCACGGTTAGCGATGTTTACGTTCGCTACTTCAACAATTTCACCTTTCAAGAATTCTGAATCACCACCGTCTAAGATTTCACACTTACGGATCATTTGGCGAACGATTACTTCGATGTGCTTATCGTTGATTTTTACACCTTGTAAACGGTATACGTCTTGTACTTCGTTAACAATGTAGTTAGCAACTGCAGCAACACCACGTAAACGTAGAATGTCATGTGGAGACTCAGGACCGTCGGCAATAACCTCACCTTTTTGTACTGATTCACCTTCGAACACGTTAAGTTGACGCCACTTAGGAATCATTTCTTCGTATACTTCACCGCTTGGTTGCGTGATTAGTAGACGGCGCTTACCTTTAGTTTCTTTACCGAAACCGATAACACCGGTTTTCTCAGCAAGGATCGCAGGTTCTTTTGGCTTACGTGCTTCGAATAAGTCAGCAACACGCGGTAGACCACCGGTAATATCACGAGTCTTAGAAGACTCTTGTGGGATACGTGCTAACGCGTCACCGATATTTACTGGAGAACCATCTTCTAAGTTTACAATCGCGTTACCTGGTAAGAAGTATTGTGCTGGGATTTCAGTACCAGCGATCATTACGTCGTTACCTTTCTCGTCAACTAGCTTAACCATTGGGCGCATTTCTTTACCCGCAGAGCTACGTTGGTTTGCGTCTGTTACTACGATGCTAGATAAACCAGTTAGGTCATCTGTTTGGCGAGTCATTGTTAAACCTTCAATTAGGTCAACAAATTTGATCTTACCAGCTACCTCAGTAATGATTGGGTGAGTATGTGGATCCCAGTTCGCTACGATTTCACCAGCTTCAATTGCTTCGCCGTCGTTCTTAGCTAATACAGAACCGTAAGGTACTTTATAACGCTCTTTCTCACGACCTAATTCGTCGATAACTGTTAATTCAGAAGAACGTGAAGTAATTACTGCATGACCTTCAGAGTTGATAACGAACTTAGCGTTTTGTAACTTAAGCGTACCTGTGTTCTTAACTTGAACAGAGTTTTCAGCTGACGCACGAGATGCCGCACCACCGATGTGGAACGTACGCATCGTTAACTGTGTACCTGGCTCACCGATTGATTGAGCAGCTACAACACCGATTGCTTCACCTTGGTTGATCATATGACCACGTGCTAAGTCACGACCGTAACAGTGTGCACAAATACCGAAGTCAGTTTCACAAGTAATGATTGAACGTACTTTGATTTGATCAACTGAATGTTCTTCGATTACATCACAAAGTGCTTCATCGATTAGTGTGTTACGTGGAAGTAATACTTCCTCTGTACCAGGAATTAATACGTCTTCAGCAACTGTACGACCTAGTACACGCTCACGTAATGGTTCAACAACGTCACCACCTTCAATTAATGGTGTCATTAATAAGCCGTCTTCAGTACCACAGTCGTGCTCAGTTACAACTAAATCTTGTGCAACGTCAACTAGACGACGTGTTAAGTAACCCGAGTTAGCTGTCTTAAGTGCCGTATCGGCAAGACCTTTACGCGCACCGTGAGTTGAGATGAAGTACTGTAATACGTTTAGACCTTCACGGAAGTTAGCCGTGATTGGCGTTTCGATGATTGAGCCATCTGGCTTAGCCATTAGACCACGCATACCCGCTAGCTGACGAATCTGTGCCGCACTACCACGAGCACCCGAGTCAGCCATCATGAAGATTGAGTTGAATGAGTCTTGCTCTTCCATCTCACCGTCACGGTTCTCGATAGACTCTTTCGATAAGTTGTCCATCATCGCTTTCGAAACTTTTTCGTTAGCAGATGACCAGATATCGATTACTTTGTTGTACTTCTCACCAGCAGTTACTAAACCTTGTTCGAACTGCTCTTGGATTTCAGTAACTTCTTCTTCCGCAGCGTCGATGATTGAGTACTTAGCTTCTGGGATAACCATGTCATCAATACCAACTGATGCACCCGCTACCATTGCGTAATGGAAACCTGTGTACATGATGTGGTCAGCAAAGATAACTGTGTCTTTAAGACCTAAGTTACGGTATGCATGGTTAATTAATTTTGAAATAGGCTTTTTGCCTAATGGCTGATCGATTAACTCGTAAGGTAAGCCTTTAGGACATACTTGCCATAAAATTGCACGACCAACAGTTGTATCACGTAAAGAAGTTTTCGCTTCTAATTCACCTTCGGCATTGCGAACGTGCTCTGTGATACGGATTTTAACGCGTGCATGTAGCTCAGCAACACCAGTACGGTAAGCTTTTTCAGCTTCTTTAGTGTTAGCGAATACCATGCCTTCACCTTTACCATTAACACGATCACGTGTTAAGTAGTAAAGACCTAATACAACGTCCTGTGAAGGAACGATGATTGGGTCACCGTTTGCAGGTGAAAGAACGTTGTTAGTCGACATCATTAACGCACGAGCTTCTAATTGAGCTTCTAGTGTTAATGGAACGTGTACCGCCATTTGGTCACCATCGAAGTCGGCGTTGTATGCCGCACAAACTAATGGGTGAAGGTGAATCGCTTTACCTTCAATTAGTACAGGTTCGAATGCTTGGATACCAAGTCTGTGAAGTGTTGGTGCACGGTTAAGCATTACTGGGTGTTCACGAATTACTTCGTCTAATACATCCCATACTTCTGCGCCTTCACGCTCTACTAGTTTCTTAGCTGCTTTGATTGTAGTCGCTAAACCACGAGCTTCTAATTTACCGTAGATAAATGGCTTGAATAGCTCAAGTGCCATCTTCTTAGGAAGACCACATTGATGTAAACGTAGAGTAGGACCTACTGTGATTACAGAACGGCCTGAGTAGTCAACACGCTTACCAAGTAAGTTTTGACGGAAACGACCTTGCTTACCTTTGATCATGTCTGCAAGCGACTTAAGTGGACGCTTGTTAGAACCTGTGATCGCACGACCACGACGACCGTTATCTAATAATGCATCAACAGACTCTTGTAACATACGCTTTTCGTTACGTACGATAATGTCTGGTGCAACTAGGTCTAATAGACGCTTCAAACGGTTGTTACGGTTGATTACACGACGGTATAAATCGTTCAAATCAGATGTCGCAAAACGACCACCATCTAGTGGTACTAATGGACGTAAATCTGGTGGAAGAATTGGTAATACAGACATGATCATCCACTCTGGCTTGTTGCCAGATTGAGCGAATGCTTCCATTAACTTCAAGCGCTTAGTGATCTTCTTACGCTTAGTTTCTGAACCAATTTCCGGTAGCTCTTCACGCATTTGCGCAATGTCGCCTTCAAGGTCGATTTGCTCTAATAAAGCAAGAACCGCTTCAGCACCCATCTTAGCGTCGAACTCGTCACCGTGCTCTTCTAATGAGTCTAAGTATTCTTCTTCAGTTAAGATTTGACCTTTCTCTAATGTCGTCATACCTGGTTCGGTAACAACATAAGATTCGAAGTATAAAACACGCTCAATATCGCGTAACGTCATGTCTAATAATAGACCGATACGTGATGGTAATGATTTTAAGAACCAAATGTGTGCAACTGGGCTTGCTAATTCAATGTGACCCATACGCTCACGACGTACTTTAGTAAGTGTTACTTCAACACCACATTTTTCACAAATTACACCACGGTGCTTTAAGCGCTTGTATTTACCACAAAGACATTCGTAGTCTTTTACTGGGCCGAAAATACGTGCACAGAATAAGCCGTCACGCTCTGGCTTGAACGTACGGTAGTTAATTGTCTCTGGCTTCTTAACTTCACCAAATGACCATGAACGAATTTGGTCAGGTGAAGCTAGTCCGATGCGAATACCATCGAATTCTTCTGTTTGATTTTGTTGCTTAAGAAACTTAAGTAAATCTTTCACACTCTATCTCCTGTCGGAGTTAAACCTTGTAAGAGGGCAACGGGTGCCCTCTTGCTATGCCAGCCTCTTCGGGCTGGCTTTTATCTCGTTGACCGCTATTCCTGGTCTAATTCGATGTTAATACCTAACGAGCGAATCTCTTTAAGTAATACATTGAACGACTCAGGCATACCTGGTTCCATACGGTGATCACCGTCTACTAAGTTCTTGTACATCTTAGTACGACCGTTCACGTCATCAGACTTAACCGTAAGCATTTCTTGTAAGGTGTAAGCAGCACCGGATGCTTCAAGTGCCCATACCTCCATCTCACCGAAACGCTGACCACCGAACTGAGCTTTACCACCTAGTGGCTGCTGAGTTACTAGTGAGTATGAACCAGTTGAACGAGCATGCATCTTGTCATCAACTAAGTGGTTTAGTTTCAGCATGTACATGTAACCTACTGTTACTGGACGCTCAAATTCACGACCTGTACGACCATCAGTTAAGATGAACTGACCACTTTCTGGCATATCAGCAAGTTTGAATAAGTCTTTAATTTCACGCTCACTTGCACCATCGAATACTGGTGTAGCAATTGGAAGACCTGCACGTAAGTTTTCTGCTAAGCGGTGTATTTCATCGTCAGAGAAGTTATCGATATCAACAACTTGGCGAGACTCACCTAACTCGTACACTTCTTTTAAGAAGGCACGTAACTTAGCTGTTTCTTGTTGTGCTTTGATCATGCGGTCAATCTTTTCACCGATACCGCGTGCAGCCATACCTAAGTGAGTTTCTAGGATCTGACCGATGTTCATACGCGACGGTACACCTAACGGGTTAAGTACGATATCGACTGGAACACCGTTTTGGTCGTATGGCATATCTTCAACAGGTACTACGTTTGAAATAACACCCTTGTTACCGTGACGACCAGCCATCTTATCACCAGGCTGAATGCGACGCTTAACTGCTAAGTAAACTTTAACAATTTTTAATACGCCAGGTGCTAAATCATCACCTTGAGTGATCTTACGACGCTTAGTTTCGAACTTCTTGTCGAACTCTTCTTTGATTGTGTCGTATTGCTCAGCAATTTGTTCTAACTCAGCTTGTTGGCCTTCGTCAGATAAGTTTTGCTGTAACCACTTGTCACGAGACATTGAGTTAAGATCAGATTCGTTTAAGCCAGCTGAAAGTAATAACTTCTTAGCACGTGCATAAATGCCGTCTTCCAAGATAGAGAACTCGTCGCCTAAATCTTTCTTAACTTCGCTTAATTGCATTTCTTCAATTTCTAATGCACGTTGGTCTTTCTCAACGCCATCACGAGTGAAGATTTGTACATCGATGATTGTGCCTGAAACTGAGTTCGGTACACGTAAAGAGCTGTCTTTAACGTCAGCTGCTTTCTCACCGAAGATTGCACGTAATAGTTTTTCTTCAGGTGTTAATTGCGTTTCACCTTTAGGCGTTACTTTACCTACTAAGATGTCACCACCTTTAACTTCAGCACCAATGTAAACAACACCAGACTCGTCTAGCTTGCTTAATGCTGATTCACCAACGTTAGGGATATCTGAAGTAATTTCTTCAGCACCTAATTTAGTGTCACGTGCGATACAAGATAATTCTTGAATATGAATCGTTGTGAAACGGTCTTCTTGCGCTACACGCTCAGAAATCAACATCGAGTCCTCGAAGTTGTAACCATTCCAAGGCATGAATGCGATACGCATGTTTTGACCAAGTGCTAAGTCACCCATATCTGTTGATGGGCCATCAGCTAATACATCACCACGGACAACTGGCTCGCCTACGCGACACTGTGGACGTTGGTTAATACATGTATTTTGGTTTGAACGCGTGTACTTAGTTAAGTTGTAGATATCGATACCTGCTTCACCAGGAACCATTTCATCTTCATTAACTTTAACTACGATACGAGAAGCATCTACGTAATCAACAACACCACCACGTTTAGCAACTGCAGTTACACCTGAGTCTACCGCGATAGTTTTTTCCATACCTGTACCAACTAAAGGCTTGTCAGCTTTTAATGTTGGAACGGCTTGACGTTGCATGTTCGCACCCATCAATGCACGGTTAGCATCATCATGCTCAAGGAATGGAATTAATGACGCTGCCACAGAAACGATCTGCTGTGGAGATACATCCATATATTGAACTTGTTCAGCAGACATTAACGTAAATTCGTTTTTGTGACGACATGGAACAAGACCGTCAACTAATTTACCATTTTCATCTACTTCAGCGTTCGCCTGTGCAACCACAAAGTTACCTTCTTCGATTGCAGATAAGTATTCAACTTCATCAGTAACAACACCGTCAACGATCTTACGGTAAGGCGTTTCTAAGAAACCGTAATCATTAGTACGAGCGTAACAAGATAATGAGTTGATTAGACCGATGTTTGGACCTTCCGGCGTTTCGATAGGACAAACACGACCGTAGTGCGTTGGGTGAACGTCACGTACTTCGAAGCCTGCACGTTCACGCGTTAAACCACCTGGGCCTAATGCAGAGATACGACGCTTGTGAGTAACTTCTGATAACGGGTTGTTTTGGTCCATAAACTGTGAAAGTTGCGAAGAACCAAAGAATTCTTTAACCGCTGCAGAAATTGGCTTAGCGTTAATTAGGTCTTGAGGCATAACTGCATCTAAGTCACCTAAAGATAAACGCTCACGAACAGCACGCTCTACACGAACTAAACCAACACGGAATTGGTTTTCTGCCATTTCACCTACAGAACGGATACGACGGTTACCTAAATGGTCGATATCATCTGTTTCACCTTTACCATCGCGAATTGCGATTAAAGTTTTCATTACAGAGATAATGTCGTCGTTTGATAATACGCCTTCACCTGTATCTTCTGCTGCGCCAACACGACGGTTGAACTTCATACGACCAACCGTTGATAAGTCGTAACGCTCTAATGAGAAGAATAGATTTGCAAATAATGCTTCAGCAGCATCTTTTGTTGGTGGCTCACCAGGACGCATCATACGGTAAATTTCAACTAACGCTTCTAAACGGTTAGTTGTAGTATCGATACGAACGGTATCAGACATGTATGAACCAACATCAAATTCGTTCATGTATAAAGTGTCTAATACTTTATGCCCAGCTTGGCTTAACTCAGCTAATAACTCTAACGTAATTTCAGCATTTGCTTCAGCAACAACTTCGCCAGTTGACTCATCGATGTAAGCTTTAGATAACACTTTACCTACGATGTAATCTGCTGGTACTTCTAATTCGGTAACATTTTCTTTTGATAACGTACGAATGTGACGCGCAGTAATACGACGACCTTGTTCAACTAAAACATCACCATTTGGCAATTTAATGTCGAAAGTCGCAGTTTCACCACGTAAACGCTCAGGGATTAATTCCATGATCATCTTGTCGCCTTTGATTTCATAGGCGGTAGTGTCATAGAACATCGCTAAGATTTCTTCAGTTGAGTAATCTAAAGCGCGTAAGATGATCGACGCAGGTAATTTACGACGACGGTCAATACGTACGAATAAGTTATCTTTCGGGTCAAACTCGAAGTCTAACCACGAACCACGGTAAGGAATCACACGTGCGTTGTATAACACTTTACCTGAAGAGTGTGTTTTACCTTTGTCATGATCAAAGAAAACACCTGGTGAACGGTGCAATTGTGAAACAATAACACGCTCCGTACCATTAATAACGAACGTACCGTTCTCAGTCATTAATGGGATTTCACCCATATACACTTCTTGCTCTTTGATATCTTTTACTGTACCAGCCGGTGCATCTTTATCGTAAAGCACTAAGCGTAACTTAACACGTAGTGGCGCAGAGTAAGTAACACCACGGATTTGACATTCTTTAACGTCAAATAATGGCTCACCTAAACGGTAGCTTACGTATTGTAATTCAGAGCTACCAGAGTAGCTTTTAATTGGGAAAATTGAACGGAACGCGGCTTCTAAACCCGTTTCGCCAGTAGGATCAATATCAATGAACTTTCGGAAAGATTCGAGTTGGATGGACAACAAGAATGGGTAATCCATTACTTGTGCACTTTTACCAAAGTCCTTTCTAATTCGTTTCTTTTCAGAGTAAGAGTAAACCATGGGGTTCCTCAGCTAGCTGGTTATACCGAATCTGTCTGTGAGCAGACAGCCTATTGCTGTGACATCAAATGCCAAGTTGAGTGCACACTGGTGAATATGCAGTCAACTTGGCAATACGTCTAAACTTTTTATAATGCACTGTTTTTGGGTAAAAAAAACCACTTTATTTAGCGCAAAAAGGCCGGTGACGTTTAAATCACCAGCCATTGCCTATTAGGCAGCTAATCTGTAGTAAGACAGATTATTTGATCTCAATAGTAGCACCTGCTTCTTCAAGATCTTTCTTAAGAGCTTCAGCTTCTTCTTTAGAAACAGCTTCTTTAAGAGCTTTAGGAGCAGCTTCAACTAGTTCTTTAGCTTCTTTTAAGCCAAGACCAGTTGCACCACGTACTGCTTTGATTACAGCAACTTTCTTATCGCCGAAACCAGCTAAGATTACGTCGAATTCAGTTTGCTCAGCAGCAGCAGCACCAGCGTCACCGCCAGCTACAGCAACAGCAGCAGCAGCAGATACGCCGAACTTCTCTTCCATTGCTTCAATTAATTCTACTACGTCCATTACTGACATTTCAGCAATAGCATTTAGGATATCGTCTTTAGAAATAGACATTATTCAATTTCCTGTGTTTAGGTAAACAATCTAAAAATGATTGTTTGAAATAACTATAAAATACAAAAAGTGCGAGTTGGTCTCTTAACATTAAGAGGGTAACAACTATTAAGCAGCTTCTTGCTCTTTCTGATCGCGAATTGCTGCAATCGTACGGGCAAGTTTGCCTGCAGATGCTTCTTTCATAGCGCTCATTAAACGTGCAATTGCTTCGTCGTACGTTGGTAGCTTAGCTAACATCGCAACGTCTACAGCGTTACCTTCGAATGCTGCAGCTTTTAATTCAAAGTTTTCGTTTTCTTTAGCGAAATCTGAGAATAAACGTGCTGCTGCACCTGGGTGCTCGTTTGAAAATGCAATTAATGAAGGACCAACTAGTGTTTCAGTAACACATTCAAATTCAGTACCTTCTAAAGCACGACGTGCTAATGTGTTACGGACAACTTTCATCCATACGCCATTTTCACGTGCTTGCTTACGTAAAGCAGTAATTGCTTCAACCGTAATACCGCGAGAATCCGCGATTACAGCTGACTGAGCGCCATTGGCAGCTTCATGAACTTCAGCAACAATTGCTTTTTTGTCATCAAGATTGATAGCCATTGGCTTTAACTCCTGGTTCAACCGGGTTTGAAACCGGTAATTACAACTCCGTAGGTCTTTCAACCTGCGGCCATTACGGCGAGAGCCAGAAATTTAAGGAAATATCTGGGTAATCACCATCTACGTAGGAACATTAAGGTTTAATATCAGCGTAAACTGCCTTAAACCACCTACGGTCTTTGACGGGACTGTTAAAAAAGTAAGCTTTTAAAACAGTTCCTACCAAAATTAAGGGGGCGAATTATAGATTAATATTTCGCCCCTGTAAAGGTCTTAGAAGTTTAAAGTACCTTGATCTACGGTTACACCAGCACCCATAGTCGTTGATACAGAGATCTTCTTAATGTATTGACCTTTAGCATTAGCTGGTTTTGCTTTCTTAAGCGCTTCCAATAATGCTTCTAAGTTCTCTTGTAACTTAGCATCTTCGAAATCAACCTTACCGATTGTAGTATGGATGATACCGTTTTTGTCGTTACGGTAACGAATCTGACCAGCTTTTGCGTTGTTAACAGCAGTTACTACGTCAGGAGTTACAGTACCAACTTTCGGGTTAGGCATTAAACCACGTGGGCCTAAGATTTGACCTAACTGACCTACTACGCGCATTGCATCTGGAGTAGCAATAACAACGTCGAAGTCCATCTGACCAGCTTTAACTTGTTCAGCTAAGTCATCCATACCAACTACGTCAGCACCAGCTTCTTTCGCTTTGTCTGCGTTTGCACCTTGAGTGAAAACAGCAACACGAACGTCACGACCAGTACCGTTTGGTAATACAGTTGCACCACGAACGTTTTGGTCTGATTTACGAGCATCGATACCTAAGTTGATTGCAACATCAACACTTTCACGGAATTTAGCAGTAGCTAATTCTTTTAAAAGTGCGATTGCTTCGTTGATTTCATAATCTTTTAATACGTCCACTTTTTCACGGATAAGACGAGCGCGCTTTGATAATTTAGCCATTCGATTAACCCTCTACCACTAAGCCCATTGAACGAGCAGAGCCCGCGATAGTGTTAACAGCTGCGTCCATGTCGCCTGCTGTTAAATCTGGTTCTTTCATCTTAACGATTTCTTCAAGTTGAGCACGTGTAACAGTACCAACTTTTTCAGTGTTAGGACGACCTGAACCTGACTTGATACCAGCAGCTTTCTTAAGTAAGTAAGATGCAGGTGGAGTCTTAGTTTCGAACGTGAAAGAACGGTCATTGTATACAGTAATAACTACTGGTACTGGAGCGCCTTTGTCTAATGCATCTGTACGAGCATTGAATGCTTTACAGAATTCCATGATGTTTACACCGTGTTGACCTAATGCAGGACCAACTGGTGGCGACGGGTTAGCTGCACCAGCAGCTACTTGTAGCTTGATTAAAGCTTGGACTTTTTTAGCCATCTTTAAAGATTCCTATGTTTGGGTAATAACGCTAGTTCTTTCGAACACCACACTCGTCCTTTTAATAAGGTTAAGTGTTAGCTCCCCGTGGATTAAAATTCACCGTTTTTTGGCCAGCTTTCGCCCGCCCAAATAAAAACGGTAGCGGATTATAAAATAATCAACACTACCGTTTCAAGTACTAATTTAAATTTAAGTTTTAATTTAACAAATAATTAAAATTAGCCTTTTTCAACTTGAACAAATTCTAGGTCAACTGGCGTCGAGCGACCGAAAATAAGCACAGATACTTTAATACGGTTCTTCTCGTAATCGAGCTCTTCAACAACACCATTAAAGTCAGCAAATGGACCATCAATAACGCGGATAACCTCACCCACCTCAAACAATGTCTTAGGCTTCGGCTTATCTGTAGAGTCTTCTAATCGTTGTAAAATACGATCTGCTTCACGTTGCGTAATAGGCGCAGGGCGATCAGATGTGCCACCGATAAAACCAAGTACGCGTGGAACACTTTTCACTAAGTGCCATGCTTCTTCGTCCATTGCCATTTCAACAAGAACGTAACCTGGGAAGAATTTACGAGCACTTTTACGTTTTTGACCAGCACGCATCTCTACTACTTCTTCAGTAGGTACTAAAATCTGACCAAACTTGTCTTCCAAGCCATGAATTTGAATGTGCTCAATTAACGTTTTTTGAACACGAGCTTCGTAGCCAGAAAATGCTTGAACAACGTACCAACGTAATTTTGGTCCAGTGTTTTCTTCTGTAAATGATTTTTCGTCAGTCATAATTAAGCCGAAACTCCAGTGATTAAGCCAACAATCCACATTAATAGTGAATCAATGCCCCATAAAATTAATGACATTACTAATGTTGCAACAAGAACGATACCCGTTGTTTGTAAAGCCTCTTGGCGAGTTGGCCAAACAACTTTACGAACCTCAGTTCTAGCTTCTTTCGCAAATTCAATAAATGTACGGCCTTTTTCAGTTTGAGCGGCAATAAAAGCTGCAATAATAACTGCTACAACCACACCAATTGCGCGAAATAAAACTGACTCGTTACTAAAATAATAGTTACCAAAAACAGCACCTGCTAAAATAAGGAATGTTACACCCCATTTTAGTGTGTCTAGAGAACCGCCTGTTTGGTTTTCCGTACTTGCATTCATATATCTTTGACCCGTAAATCGTATTTAGCAATTTTAGCTACTTTAGTGAATCCATTGTTTCACTAAACAATAATTTGGCAGGGGTAGAGAGATTCGAACTCCCAACCGTCGGTTTTGGAGACCGCTGTTCTACCAATTGGAACTATACCCCTATATACACTTACACTAATCGGGTGAATCTTGTTTGTTTGGGATTTAAGAATAACTCGAGAAGTGAGGTCGGTATTATACTGAGTCAATTTTTTTACTCAAGCGATTTCTGTGCTTGTTGTGTTGTCTAAGATATTTGACGGGTTGTTTTAAGACGAACAAAATATTGATTTGGTCCGGTTTGTTAAAATAATTTAAGCCATAATCATGTTGAGTCGGCATTTGTTCATCAGAAAAAGTATTAAATAATCGATCCCAAATAGAAAATATCATCCCATAATTGCTATCGGTTAAACGCCTCTGACTCACATGGTGCAAATGGTGCAGCCTTGGTGTAATAATTACATTCGCTAATACTTGGTCGAGCACTCTAGGCAGTAAAAAATTCGAATGGTGCCATATAGAGAGACTAACCGCACAAGTCGCATAGAGTGCGATCAATTCAGTTTGAATAGCAAACGCCCATGAGAAAATTGCAAATAACGTAAAGTTAAGAACAACCTCAAACGGATGGTGGCGATATTCAGTTGTCACATCGACTTCGATATCGGAATGATGAACCACATGCGTAGCCCACAAGATTTTGTAATGATGAAAAAGCCTGTGAACGGCATAATGATAAACATCTAGCATCACAAACTGTGCGATTAACAAAGCTAACGTATAGTTTAGTTGCCATAAAGGTGCGATATAGGCTGTTACAAATACTTTTCCTAGCCAGATAAAGCCCGTTGAAAAAAAGAAAAGTAAAAAATTAACGAACCATCTCTGTTTATGATGCAAGATAGGATGATATGGCTTAACGTGCTCGAGTACCAGCATAATAATGAGCACGTAGTACGCCATAAGTTGACCTTTATTGTGTTGCTATTTCTTTCTTTTAAAAAGATAGACTGCAATGCCAGCAACTGCCATTAACACCCAAGTTTGAGGTTCTGGAACCTGAGTTGGCGTTGATATTCCGGCGAATGCCGATAAAGGTAATAAGGTTACTGCACACGTGATTAATTGCTTTGCTTTCATGGCTCTTCCTTAATTTATAAGAGACAGAAATTAATAAGCATCAACTGAGCCAAGATGCCAATTGACTGAAATCGTATAAATTTTATACAGAATCAATTTAGAAAATGTTATAAATGTAAAATTACGTGACAGTTTGCCTTAGTATTTCTCAGCGGACCGAGCTGTGAGGAGTATTCACTAAATGTAGGTCATTAATTATCCTGTCGCCTACTTTGTTGATAATATTTATACGCCCTTCGCAAACAGCAATAATTGATTTCCCAGATTTAAACGACTCTGGAATAACCACTCTCCCATTAGTATTTTGCTCAAACGTACAGCAAAGACTTCTTAACTCTAAAGATTCTTCAGCGTAATAAATAACAGTAACAACTTTAAACATATATATCTCTACCTCACCATATGCTCCTTGCTAGTGTTGCTTTTGAATAAAATTAGATGACGAAAATCTGAAATCTACTATTTGATTCCAAGTTCACCGTGGTTCATCTATTAACATAACGAGTAAAGAAGGAAAAAATGTGAAAGCATGAAATTTTCCCCTTAGAATTAGTCAATATTCAATGTGAACTAAGAATCGGTGTAACCGCCAGGACGGCGGAAATGTCATTTATGCAGGAGCAATTAATGACGAGTCGATGCTTTCTTTTCGGTATTAGCTGATACAACACCAGCACCTACCCTGTATTGAGAGCGCCACCTTTTCGGTGGCTGTAGGAATAAACCCTAAGCCCTAAATGCAAAAAAGAGCGCCTAAGCGCTCTTTTTTAGATGTTCGATGTGAACTAAGAATCGATATTAGTCGATGATCTTAGATACAACACCAGCACCTACTGTACGGCCACCTTCACGGATAGCGAAACGTAAACCTTCGTCCATCGCGATTGGGTTGATTAGCTCAACAACAAACTTCAAGTTGTCGCCTGGCATTACCATTTCTACACCTTCTGGTAACTCTACAGCACCTGTGATGTCAGTTGTACGGAAGTAGAACTGTGGACGGTAACCTTTGAAGAATGGTGTATGACGACCACCTTCATCTTTAGTTAATACGTAAACTTCTGATTCGAACTTCGTGTGTGGAGTGATTGAACCTGGCTTAGCAAGTACTTGACCACGTTGAACTTCATCACGCTTAGTACCACGTAATAAAACACCACAGTTCTCACCTGCACGACCTTCGTCAAGAAGCTTACGGAACATCTCTACACCAGTACATGTTGTAGTAGTTGTCTCTTTGATACCTACGATTTCTACGTCGTCACCTACTGTGATGATACCACGCTCAACACGACCTGTTACTACTGTACCACGACCTTGGATTGAGAATACGTCTTCGATTGGTAAGATGAAGTCACCGTCGATTGCACGCTCTGGCTCTGGAATGTAAGTGTCTAATTCGTTAGCAAGTTCTAAGATTTTCTCTTCCCATTGAGCTTCACCGTTAAGTGCGCCTAATGCTGAACCAGCGATGATTGGTAAATCGTCACCTGGGAAATCATACTCAGAAAGAAGTTCACGAACTTCCATTTCTACTAATTCTAATAACTCTTCGTCATCTACCATGTCACACTTGTTCATGAATACGATGATGTAAGGTACACCAACCTGACGAGATAATAAGATGTGCTCACGTGTTTGTGGCATTGGGCCATCTGTAGCAGCTACTACTAAGATCGCGCCGTCCATTTGTGCAGCACCAGTGATCATGTTTTTAACGTAATCGGCGTGACCAGGACAGTCTACGTGTGCGTAGTGACGTGTTTCTGTGTCGTACTCAATGTGAGAAGTATTGATTGTAATACCACGCTCACGCTCTTCTGGAGCGTTATCGATTTGAGCGAAATCACGAACTTCACCACCGTGAGTTTTTGTTAATACTGCAGAGATAGCAGCTGTTAAAGTTGTTTTACCGTGGTCAACGTGTCCGATAGTACCAACGTTTACGTGCGGTTTCGAACGTTCAAATTTTTCTTTAGCCACTTTTAAATACCTTAAGTCAAAGTTTAGTTTAAAAAGTTTAGTTAAAGATAGAAGGATAGGATTTTGAGATGGTGCTAATAGGCAGATTCGAACTGCCGACCTCACCCTTACCAAGGGTGCGCTCTACCAACTGAGCTATATCAGCACAATGCACAAATATGGAGCGGGTGGCGGGAATCGAACCCGCTTCATTAGCTTGGAAGGCTAAGGTAATAGCCAGTATACGACACCCGCTATGCTATCAGACTATCTCTGCATATAAAAAATGGTGGAGGGAGGTGGATTCGAACCACCGAAGGCGGAGCCGTCAGATTTACAGTCTGATCCCTTTGGCCACTCGGGAACCCCTCCAGGACTTTATTAAATAAAGTATTAATGGTGCCGACTGCCGGAGTCGAACTGGCGACCTACTGATTACAAGTCAGTTGCTCTACCAACTGAGCTAAGTCGGCACTACATTAAGTGGAGCGAATTCTAGAGTAATGCTGATTACCTTGCAATAGATAAATAAAAAAAAGTTGCATGTTTTTAGCTATTCGATGCTTTTTTAACCGAGAATGCCGCTAAAACAATACAGTTAACAATATTGTTTCAGGCCATGAAAAACTAGTTCTGGCACATAAATCAGCTCTTCATGGTTGAATTCTCGGTATAACTGCATCAATTTTTTACCATTACCGCCAGTAAAAATTAATTGAAAATCATCACTTGTTTTCTCATTGTTTTTATCCAAGTAATTGACGAATGTTTCTTTTGCCATAGAAATTAGACCAAGTGTTGCAGCCCAACTCGCTTGATTAACATTTTCCTGTGTTGTAACACCGAATGATAATTGATCGATCATCTTGAATTCGGAATGAACGTTAGCTGCACGTTCAGTAATTGAATTATGAATCGTTTCAACTCCAGGCAGTATCCATCCTCCTAGGTGTCGTTGATTACTTGTTAATATATCAACGGTTGTTGCAGTACCGGCATCAACAATAATCAAATTAAGATTTGGCATGAGGTGCTGGGCACCCAAAATAGCTAACCAGCGGTCGACTCCCATCTGTTGAGGGTTTTTATACCCACAAATAATACCATTGGTTTGAACTTGGGTTTTTGCTTGAATTAATGTTGCTCCATTTTGCGATGCACTATTCGATATTAATTCGAACAGCTGCTCGTCGAGAACACTTGATACACAAACGATAGATACTCCATTCAACAGCTGATTCAATATCTTTTGATCGATTTGATCATTATCGAGCGATTCTACTTTACCGAGAGTGTCAGTATTGAGGTAAACATATTTCATGCGCGAATTACCGCAATCAATTAACAACTTCATGATTGGCCTCGCAGACTTACTTCTCCACCATAAACGGTTTTATTCACGCCATTGACTTCAAGCAATAAAGCCCCGTTTAAATCGATACCTCTGCATATTCCCATAGTTTCTCGCTCTCCAGCGATAATTTTTACAGGTTTATCAATAAAGCAATCAAACTCATTCCATTGTGCGACCATATGTGACAAGCCTGATTGCTGATGCTGAACTATACGATTATTAAGGTTAATGATTAATTGACTCGCGATGTCATTTCGGTCCAACGTGTTCGAAAACTGGTTCAATGCACTCCAAGGCTGATCTATTTGTTCTGCACTTTTATCTGGCATGCTTACATTTAATCCAATACCAATGACGGCATGGCTAGGTTCAAGGGGTTGACCGTCGAGTTCAATTAAGATTCCTGACAACTTTTTCCCTTGCCAATAAACATCATTTGGCCATTTAAGCTGAACACTTTCACCCGTTACTTGCTCTATTGTATCGTGGATTGCTAAAGCAACCGCAATACTCAACCCCATTGCGGCATTCAAGCCTTGCTCGAGCGCACAATACATCGATAAATACAAATGACTACCAAATGGTGAAATCCACTGGCGACCTCGCCGACCTCTTCCTTGACTTTGATATTCAGCAATACAAACGTCACCATGCACAGTATTATGTGGTAATTTGCGCATCAAAAAGCTGTTGGTGGAATCTATAATGACATGACTATCAACGCTAAAGTTAACCCCTGCTTGTCTGATCTTCTCTTCAATTACCCCTTGATTAAGCAAATTTAAGGGCTCAGCTAAGCGGTAACCCTTGCCATGCACAGAGTAAACATCCACACCCATTTCATTGATAGCTTTGACATGCTTGGCAATCGCTGCCCTCGTTACACCGTACATTTCCCCAAGCTTTTCACCAGAGTAAAAGTTTCCATCACTTAATGTTGTTAAAATCTGTTCTCTTAGCATGTTTGTGTTAGCTCTATGTCATCAATTACCTGCTCACCCTGGGCACCTATTAACCGAACTTCTGGCTCTAGCTTGATGCCAAACTTATTCACTACGGTTTGTTGAATATGTTTTGCCAGAGAAATGATTTCATCACCACGTCCATTGTTATGATTAACTAACACCAAGGCTTGATTCTTATGGACACCAACATTGCCTCGCACAAATCCTTTCAATCCTGCATGCTCAATTAACCAACCGGCTGCCAGCTTGACTCGCTTTTCGTCTACCTCAAAGGTAGGTAGATTAGAATAGATAGCACGTAATTCCTTAACAACACTAACATCGACAATTGGATTTTTAAAAAAACTACCCGCATTAGGTAAGCAGGCCGGGTCAGGTAACTTACTATTACGAACTTCAATTACTTTTTCTAATATAGCTTTAGCACTACTCGCTGGTGATAACGACTTCAAATCTCCATAATTTGTTCTCGCATGCCAGGCTTTTGGAAAAAAGAATGACACGCGTGTAATCACGCCTTGTTTAAATCCAGGCGTTTTGAAAACACTGTGACGATATGAGAATTGACACTGCTCATTTGACAGCACTTTTTTCTCACCAGTAGTAAGACTTACCCATTCAACGCTTTGACAATAATCAGCGAGCTCTTTGCCATAAGCCCCTATATTTTGCACAGGAGCAGCCCCAACTGTTCCAGGAATTAACGCTAGGTTTTCCAAACCCAAAATATTTTTGTCAATTAAGCTAATGACAAGGTGATGCCAATTTTCGGCACTGCCAACGACTACCTTGAAACCATCAGGAGTTTCGGTTATTTCAATACCTCGGAAGTTTGGCTTAACGATGCAGGGTGTATACGCCTCATAAAAAAGTGTATTACTGCCTTCGCCCAAAAGGTAATAAGAACCACTATCTAATTCACGAGACAAGGTTTTTAAATGGTCGATTGTTTCTGGAAAATAGATTGTCGGCGCTATCGCGTCAACAGCAAAACTATTAAATGCTTTGAGTGAAAAGTTCGTTTCTGATCTCATAAATATACCGAATTACCGCGAGCAAATCGTTATGCTTGTCGTCTAACCGGTAATTTTATGATGTTTGCAGGGTTATTGTAATACTTGTTGTGGTATTTAGTCGTATCAATGTTTTCACTACGATTAATTACAACTCCGTCTATTGGAGCGCTAACTTGCTTTAATGTTCTCAAGCCTGCTGAGATTTCATCGCGTTTCGTTTTCCCGCCATGGACAATATAGATAACACTATCAACATTTCTTGAAATAATAACAGCGTCACTAACCGCGTTAACTGGGGGAGTCTCTATGATGATACGATCATAGAAATTGCCAAAAACCTTAATCAACATACCAAATCGCTTCATCGACAAGAATGCTAATGGATTACTTGGTGTTATTCCTGAGGTTAAAATATCGAGTTTTACATGTTCATCACGAACGATACACTCATTAATCTCGTGCGTTTTAGCTAATAAATTAGATAAACCAGGACGATTTGAGTCCAATCTCAAGCTTTTTGCAATCGTTGGGTGACGCATATCCCCTTCGATTAACAATACCTTTTCCATCTCGCTAAAGGAACGTGCCAACTCCAAAGCAACAGTCGACTTTCCTTCATTAGGAACTGAAGAGGTAATCGCAATGACTTTTGGTGGCGCCTTTTCCTGTCTAAATAACAAAGAGGTACGTAGTGAGCGAACAGCTTCTACAAATCGATTATCTTGGTAATACTTGTTCTTTTGCTGAGCGCTTTTATCCAGTTTGAACTTAGGAAGAATTGCTAAAACAGGTGCTTCGTTAAAATTATCTAACTTACGACGCGAGTTCAAAGTATCGATTAATAATTCACGCATGATGATAATAATCGATAAAAAGATAATTGAAAGCACAATAGCAACGATTAACGCTAAGACTTTATTAGGTTTGTATGGGCTCTTTGGCACTACGGCCTTATCAATAAAACGAACATAGAAGTTGGTTTTATAGTTACCCATTGCATCCGCTTCTTTTAGACGCACTAGATAATTACTATATAGCTCTTTGTTCGTATCAACCTCACGCTCTAACTGCGAAAATTTATTTTCTAATCGACTCAAGCGCAAAAAGTCTTGTTTAGCAGCAGCAAGACGAGCACCCGTTGCGACCGCTTTTTCTTTCGCAGCAAAATAGTCCTTCGTAAGCGCTAATACAACGTTATCTGTGTGCTCTGCAATTCGACGCTCTAAACTCGCTATCTCTGCGTTGATTGCTATCATTTTCGGATGCTTTGGACCATATCGTTTTGAAAGTTCAGAATGCTTCCTGTTTACTATTTCTTCTTGACCTTTAAGTGCAATATAAAGGTCGTCATTACTCACCTCAGGCAACTCGGTCAATTGCTGAAGGTTACTTTTATTTTTTTGAATATAGTCGTACGTAACTTTAAGGTCATCTTCTCGACGAGAGGCGCGAATTGCCCCAGAAGTCAGCTCGGTTAACTCAGCACTGACTAATCCAACAATACCGTGAATATCAACAATATTTTCTTGCTCTCGAAACTGTTGCAAAGCATGTTCAGAGGCTTCTAACTTCTTTCCTAACTCTTCGAGTTGATCTACTAGCCATTGTGATGTCGACTCTTTTGATGCCGTGTGAATCTCATCTTGATATTGCAAATAAGTGACACCTACTTGGTTTGCCACTTTCATTGCTAGTACGGGATCATAAGCAGAAAAGGTAATACGAACCAACTCTGTCTTTGCCATTGGCGAGATAGTTAATCGTCTTTGGAAAGCTTTCACAACATAATCAATTGAGCGTTTTTGGTTAAGTGCTCTCTCGTTTTGCCATGGCAATAGCTTTTTGTACTTTTGACCAGAAAATTCTTCGCTTTCGGTTAAATTTAGTCTTGCGACTACGCGCTCTGCAAACTTCCGTGATCTTAGAAGTTCATATTGTGTTTGAATTTGTTCTGCCGTAGCACTGGATTCATTAAAGGCATTGTTAATCGATAAGGTATTCGTTGGTTTATTATTACCAATTAATAAGATAGCACTAGCCTGGTAAGTCGGTTTTAGAAGAGACACATATACAGCCACCATTAATGTAATTAATAGCGTGCAAAATATAATAAGCCAACGCCTATTCCATAGCGGTCGTAAGACTTCCGCTAGAGAGACGTCGTCATCTTGCATCTGTACTGGCTGTTGCTCGATCTGACTCAAAAGAAACTTTGCCCTATTTTAACAATATCATCTGGATATAACTCAGTTGAAATATCCGCTTCTATAACTACGGTTTTCCCATCTATTTTACGTGTAATCTTCCAGTCTGATTTTGACGCTCTATTTGTCAGTCCTCCTGCCAAAGCCAATGCTTTATCTAGCGTAAGATCTGGCTGGTAGGGATAACCTCCAGGTACATTTACTTGGCCATGAATAAAAAACGGACGATAAGCAACGATAGACACAGACACTTGTGGATCTATTAAATAATCACCACGCAGCCCTTCGTCAATGATCATTTCAATTTGTTCAGTCGTCTTACCGGATATCTTCAAATCATCGAGAAATGGAAACGATATCACTCCGGATTTATCAATCTTTGCCCTAGTTCTTAAATCTGGTTCATTGTAAACTTCAATCAATACGCTATCTCCTGCACTCAAGACATAATTGAGTGCCATCGAAGGCTTAATAGCCAACGTTAGCAATAGCGCACAAAAGATGAACAGTTTACAACGCAACATTAATTCCTACAACAAGGTGATTTTTATCAAAATCTAAATCATCCTCGGTCGACGATAACCCCGAATAGTTATTTTTTATGTAGACAGAGAACATTTCATTAATATTATAACTTATTTTTCCACCGGCTAATAGATAGTCATCTGTGCGTGTAAATTCGGGGAATATTGCCTCTTCTTTCATATAACCGGCATACAAGCTCATCTTAAACTGATTGGTAAAGTCATGAGTAAATGTTGCTAAAACATTTTCTAAAATCCTAAAACGATCTTCTATCTGAGTTGCATCAACAGCTCTTCTTCTTGCGTTTATATTAAACTCAGAAAAATCAGTAGGCGTCCATAGCAAGTCAAATTCCCATCGCGTAACGTCATCATCATTTAAAGCACTATTTTCGAACGACAATTGCTGTAGACCTGCATAAGCCTCCACCATAAAGAAAACCGAGTGGCGCCATTTAGCACCAAGCAGTACTGCTACGCTATCACGATCGGCACCAAGTTCATCATCGTAATTCAATTGCTCATACTCACCTTTAACAGATAAATATGTTTTTCCAGAAGCAAGGTAATCAAAATGAGACTGAACATAAAACGTAGCAAGATCTAATTCTGATGATATGTCACGACGTGTTTGATATTCGAAACCCCTTGTACCGACTAAAACCTCAGCACGTGCTACAGAATCTTCACCGCCATAGCGAAAACCCGCATTAGCAAAATAGTTACGCTTTTCATCGCCAACTGTTATTTCTTCAATAAAGCCTTGAGATAAACCTTCCCCAGGAAACTCATATACATTGCGATACATACCAGTCAAAAACAGTGTTTTGTTAGAAGCGAGTTTGAATTGATATTTTCCTAGCGCAAGAACATTAGTGTGGTCATTATCTTCAATGTCTTGCAATTTGAGGTGGTTAATGTTGATTTTGGTCTGAAGTAGACTTTGTTCCCACATTGCTTGCACCCAAAGATTAGGTTGAAAAGACAAGGTTTGGGTATCATCGTTATCACTGTCTAACGTAAAGTTTGAGAGTTGGCCATATTCAACACCAAAATCTAAATCAAGCTCATTACCTTCGATGTACTCAAAATTTAAATTATAAAAATCTATTTCATGAGTGGGAGCTGCAGCATACAAATTAAACGAGATAGCGGGTAATACAAAGGCGAGTTTTTTAAAATTCATAACTACTCAATTCTTATTATTTTAAATTTATGTTAACTGCTTTAGCACAATACTTAAACAGTTTTATAGCTATTACTTTTTTAAATGAAACGTTGAAAACACACTAAGAGCACGACTTTGGCAACGTAAAATTCTACTTATTATTTTGAATGAAATATAAAAAGTCATAAACGAAAAAGGCCTGCTCATTGAGCAGACTTTTAGAATGGGTGTCTAGCAATAAGCCACATGGATGTGGTGAATGCCGAAAACGCATGGGCGCAGTTGCATTTCACTTCTGCTTTTCTGAGGTATGGGCGTATTCCCTACATGGATGTAGGTGATTAGGGTAACGCAGGAGCAGTTACCGAGGGAGCAGGTGCTACCACAGTACTATATTGTCTTTGCGTTATTCAAAAGCCGAAAACGAAAAAAGCCTGCTCAATGAGCAGGCTTTTAGAATGGGTGTCTAGCAATTGGCTAACAGTGCGCAGAGCTTACTGTGAAAAAACGGGACAAAGACAAACTATTGTCTTTGAACATTTCCGTTTTTCCTCTACTCGAGAGTAGGTCAGTTTTTTTAC
>NZ_BSSV01000010.1 GCF_030161435.1 Thalassotalea loyana
GGATTTGAACCTTCGACAAATTGGTTAAAAGCCAACTGCTCTACCAACTGAGCTAACGACCGATATCCATCTTGCTTTGCACTACTCGTTCAAAGCGAGGCATATGATACTCATAATTTTTTTCAGTGCAACAATAAAATTCGCTTTTTTTGAATTTATTATACTGTTTGCACAAAAAGACCACAAACCGATTACAATATCAACAATAATAGCTAATTACTGCAAACTTTCTAGTCGAGGTTTTGCTAATTGAGCCGCCGACGAACTAGGATATTCTGATAACAATTGACGATATAAAACGCTCGCACGTGTATTATCATTTTCCTTTTGAGCAACCATACCAAGTTTCAATAATGCGTCACTGCGCTTACTCGACCCTTCATGTTGATTGACAACAATAGCGAACTCTTGTTTCGCTCTTGCAAGCTCACCTTTGTTGAAAAGCAGTTGACCTAACCAGTAATGAGCATTTGGCGCATAACTAGAATTAGGATACTTTTTATTAAAGGCTTCAAACTCTGG
This sequence comes from Thalassotalea loyana, assembly GCF_030161435.1. GTDB lineage: Bacteria > Pseudomonadota > Gammaproteobacteria > Enterobacterales > Alteromonadaceae > Thalassotalea_G > Thalassotalea_G loyana. The sequence goes on from NZ_BSSV01000010.1 coordinate 523, forward strand.
AATCGCTTCGTCATAACGCTTATCTTTTAGCACCATATTAACTGCACGATCATACGCTTCATTTTCAGTCAAATCTGAACTGTAGTTGATAACAGGTGCGTTTGATTCTGGTGCTGCAATGACTGCAGGTGGTGTAGAAGGCTGAATGGCAGCAGATACACGCTTATCAAGCTCTTGATAAAGGTCTCGTTGACGCTCTAGAATTTGATTTAACTTATGTGAATGTAACTCTGTTACCCCTCGAAGTTCATCAACTTCATTTTGCAATTCACTGAGCTGCTGTCGAATCATGATTTGGTTTTTGTTATCCAAATTGATTTGACGTTCTAGCTTTGCCACTCGTTGCTCAATTGAAAGCGACGAATAGGTAGATGTAGAGTTTGAGGTCGACTGACTACTAGCGTCAATCACAGGCGCTGGAGGTGCAGCTAGCGCCTGAGCGCTAACTGCCAATGAAACACCTAATAAAGCTTTATTAAGATTCATTGAATAACCTGATTAGTATACTAATACTGCGCGACGGTTTTTAGCGAATGCACTTTCGCTACGGTCTTTAACCATTGGCTTTTCTTCACCGTAGCTAACTACGTTAATTTGTGAAGATGAAACGCCTAATGTTTCAAGATATGTTGCAACAGCTTTTGCCCGACGCTCACCCAACGCAATGTTGTATTCAGGCGTACCACTCTCATCAGCATGGCCTTCAATTAATACTGTTGTATTTGGGTTTGCAGCTAAGAATTGCGCGTGCGCTTCTAATACCGCAGCAAATGTAGAGCTTACAGTAGACTTATCGAAGTCGAAGTAAACGATGTGCTCAGAACGTAATTTAGCTAGCTCTTGACGCTTTTGCTCTTCAATTTCAGCAGCGCGTTTTGCAGCTGCAACACGTACTGCTTCTGCTTCACGCTCAGCTTGAGCTTGTGCTTGAGCATTTGTATCTACAGTGCTTTGAGTTTCTGTTTCATCGTTAGAGCTACATGCTGCTAATGTGAACATAGGTAAGGCGATAGCTAAGGCTTTAACCGTTTTGTTTAAGCGCATTTCATTTTCCTTTTTTTAATTTTAATTTAACTGTTACTTATAAAAATGGCGACCATGATGGTGATTTTACTTGACCATTTAATGCAGGTAAACGCGCTTTAAAGCGACCATCAACAGACACTAAACTCAACACTTGACGATTATTGTGCATCGTTGAGTAAATAATTATACCACCGTTAGGTGATAGACTTGGCGATTCATCAAGCCTTGTTTTCGTTAAGACTTGGAATACACCCGTATCAAATTCTTGTTTTGCTAAGTGGTACTGACCACGAGTACGGTTCACCATAATTAATTGGCGACCATCAGGACTAATTGAACCACCTAAGTTCATTTCACCATCAAAAGTTAAACGGCGAATTTTTCCATCGAGTAAATTTACGCGATATAGCTGTGCTTTTCCACCCCGTTCTGAACTAAATACCAATGATTTTCCATCTGGAGACCAACTTGGCTCTGTATCAATGGCACGATGACGAGTCACACGACGTAAACGCTTGGTTGCGATATCCATAATGTAAACTTCTGGGTTACCATCTTTTGAAAGCACCATTGCTAGCTTTGTGCCATCTGGAGAAAATACTGGCGCGCTGTTAATGCCTTTGAATGAGCTTATCAACTGGCGTTGACCAGTGTAAATATCGATCGTAAAGATTTGTGCTTGGTGATTCTCAAACGTTACAAACGCAAGCTGTTCACCGTTTGGATGCCAATTTGGCGACATCAGTGGCTCTCTAGAACTCAATAACACGTGCTCATTTGCACCGTCATAATCGGCAATAACGAGTTGATAAGGAAAGTCCCCTTCGTCTCGTACTATCACGTATGCAATCTTGGTTAAGAATGCGCCTCGAGTACCTGTCAGTTCCTCGTAGACTTTGTTTGAAATGGTATGTGCATAACGTCTGAACTGATCCGCTGCAATTTCAACGGTTGATTCTGCAAGAATATGATCTTCTGAAGCAACAAGTTTACCACCAGATAGCATTTGTGTTTCACCACCTGTTACCTGACCACGAATCACATCAACTAGTTGAAAATTAACTTCATAACGGCCAATCGTCGTTTCTTTGATTTCACCAATAACAATCGCTTCAACGCCTGTAGAAGCCCACGCAGCGTAATCAACCTCACTGTCTTTAGAAGGTAATTGAGGATATTGTGAAGCATCAATTGGACTGAATTTACCACTAACAAGTAAATCAAAACTCACGACATCAGCAATACGTTCTGGCATCGGATTAATGCCATTATATTTAAACGGAAGCACCGCAATTGGGCGCGCGCTATCAATACCTTCAGTAATGATAATTTCTAAAGTTGCGCGTGCCTGAGTTGACACTAACGCTGTTATCAATACAAACAGTAGATATATATGCTTCATAACGATTTTGTTTAAAACTCTCTAATTAAGGTTAATGACTATGGTTAATTTAAAACTCTGGTCTGAACGTTAAGCTAATATTACGCATCTCATTGAACACTTCTGGGTCCTTTGAAACAGGTAATGTACCAGCCTTTAAAACTGCCGTTTTAGCTGCGTTACAGACAACAGCATCGCCACCAGTCGCTTGAACATTAGTTACAAAACCTGATGGTGCAAGACTTATCGCTAATTTACAAGACTTTCCTTCCATTGTGCTACGGTCGGTAATTAAATTGCGCTGAATGGTCTGAGTGATTAATGCTGTAAAGCGTTGAATTTCACTTTGCATTTGCGCTCGTCTAGCCTGTTGACGTTGTGCCATTTCTTGGGCCATTTGTTCGGCTAACATTTGCTCCTGCATCGCGCGTTCTCTTGCTTCTCGCTCTTTTCGCTTGCGCTCTTCTTCTTTCTTCTTACGCAATTCTTCAGCTTTTTTCGCTTCAGCTTCTTCCTTCAATCGTTTTGCTTTTGCTGCCGCAGCAGCTTCTTCCGCACGCTTTTTCTCTTGCTCTTTTGCTTGTCGAAGTTTTTCCGCTTTGTCTGCTTTTGCCTTAGCCTTTCGAGCAGCTTCATCTGCACGTTTCTTGTCTTGCTCTTTTTGCTTACGCTGTTTTTCTAACGCCTTAATTCGCGCTTGCTCTTTAGCTCTTTTCTTTTGAGCTTCTGATGCTCTGCGCTCCAAATCTCTTATACGTTTTGCTTCAGCCGCTTTTTCATCAGCTTTTTTCTTTCTGATTTCTTTAACCCGCGCCTCTAGCTTAGATTTATCAACAGTAACCGCCTTAATCGGCTCAACTTGGTCTTGCTTTTGTTCAACAACAGTGGCCTGCATTGTTGGAGTTGGCTTCTCATGTGACATTGAAAATTCGCCAAACAACATTACAGCCGCCAGTATGGCGTGTAACAGCAGGCTAACAACTAATGCGGTAGAATACTTCATTGATAATTACTTCTCAGGGGTATCGGTCATAAGGCCAACAGATGGCACTCCAGCTTGCTTTTGCAGCATCACCATTAATTGAACGACAGCATCGTAACTCACGCTACCATCTCCGTTTACTACCACAGGCCTATCAGGTTCAACAACTAACCTTGCTGCGACCTCTTCAGCCAAAGCCTGTGCTGACATAGGGATATTTTCACCCACTCCGTTTGCAAGGTAATAATTACCATCGGCGTCAACTGAAGCGACCAGAGGTGTTTTACTATCTTCATCAAGTGGCTCTGCTTCTGCTTGTGGCAGGTCAACTTTAACCCCTTGCGTAATAAGAGGGGCGGTTACCATAAAAATAATAAGCAGTACTAACATCACGTCGATGTATGGTACTACGTTAATTTCCGCTACTTTACGTCGTCTAACCCTTTGGTACATGTTGATACCCTACTCTTCAGTCATGACTTGACGTTGCAGGATACTTGAAAACTCTTCCATAAAATTCGCATATGAGTTTTCTAACTTTTCAACTATATGACTAAATCGGTTGTAAGCCATTACCGCAGGGATTGCAGCAAATAATCCCATAGCGGTAGCGACAAGTGCTTCGGCAATGCCTGGAGCCACCATTGCTAGCGTCGCTTGTTTTACTGCACCTAAGGCAATAAATGAATTCATAATTCCCCAAACGGTACCAAATAACCCAATGTAAGGACTGATAGACCCCACGGTTGCCATAAATGGAAGGTGCTTTTCTAATTGGTCAACTTCTCTAGATAGCGCAACACGCATAGAACGATGTGTACCGTCCACTATCAAACTTGGAGATTGGCTATTTGACTTGCGTAGGCGCACAAATTCTTTAAAACCCGCAACAAATAAACTCTCGATACCTTGTACATCTGGCTTACTGCTAACTTCGCTATATAATTTACTCAAATCTGCACCACCCCAGAAAGTATCTTCAAACTGGTGCAACTTCGCTTGCGCTTTATTTAACGCAGCACGACGCTGAAAAATCATTGCCCAACACACAACCGAAAAACCCAATAAAATAAGCATTACAGTTTTAACTAATAAACTTGCTTGTAAAAACAGATCAAAAATTGACAGTTCAGCTGACACTTTCTAAAGCTCCTAAGATAAAAGATGGTATTGCGATTGGTTTATTTTTATTGAAGTCTACACATGCAACGTTAACCTCAACCTCGCATAACTTGACCTTTTCTTGGTTAATAATTTGCTGGTTAAATATAATAGAGGCACGTTTTAGCGTTTTAATTTCAGTCTTTACGTTTAGTAAATCATCCAGTCGCGCTGATGCTAAATTACTCATAGCTACTTTTGTGACCACAAAACCAATATTTTGTTCTAAAAATTTTGACTGGCTAATACCTAAAAGCCTAAGCCATTCAGTACGGGCTCTCTCACAAAACTTTAAATAGTTGGCATAGTAGACAATTCCACCAGCATCAGTATCTTCGTAATACACACGTATTGGGAATTGAAAAATGGATTCAGACATCAACGTTTATTGTTATAATTTCATTGGGTCATATCTTAATAGATTAGCCCTAGTGACGACAAGCTTTAGCAGGAGTTTGCAACAAAAAGTCACAATAAAAGCACTTTTAATATTTTTTTTATTATTTTTTCACTTTTTTTTTGTGCTTTTTTTCTTCATTACTCAAATTAACCAACTGGTTAACCTTTCATGAATATGCATAAAACCATCACAAAAAACCTGCGCACAAGAATAAATCACGCATAATTATTCACAATAGAACAATACCATTAAATAGAATAACTTATTCATTAGTTTTTCTAATGCGAAAATCAAAATATTTTTTCTTGTTTAACGCGATCACATCACTATAATACACACATCTTCTGAGCTAGCGCACTGGTCTGATGACCATTAGCCAGATACTTTATTGAATAGATAATGAGTAATTATCTCTTCTCTCTGACATGTTTCCTGGAATTTTATTTCCTTCTACAACTTGATTAGTTGAACCGCATTGATTCAATGCGGTTTTTTTTTATCTTAATTTTTCCCATCTTTCTCTACGAAATTTATAGTAGACGTAACTAAAATTATTGCTATATTGGTATTAGGTTATTTTTTCACCACCCAACATCTAAAAATAAGGATTAGTTATGCGATTGCTTTTATTAGGGATTTTCACATTCATTTTAAGTGCCAGTGCCGCTGCGGTTTCGGTACCTCAATGTATGACAGAAGAATGCGTTGAGCGTTTTAAGGGCTTCAAGAAAGCAGCGAAACGAGGTCACTTGGGCGCAGTATATAATATAGGTAAATTCTACTATTTTGGTTACGGTACTGAGATCGACCACAAACTTTCATTGAAATACTATCGTAAAGCTGCGGTGTTGGGTGCAAAAGAAGCACAATATATGTCGGGATTAATTTATCTGACAAATGATGATTTATACGACTTTAAACAGGGCACCAAGTGGTTATCGCGCGCTGATGCATTCAACCACCCTCATGCGCCTTTTCTTTTAGGCAAGGCTTATGTAACTGATAAAGATCACATTGATTACACTAAATCAGACTTTTACTTAGCCAAAGCATTTGATAACAAATATGGTAAGTTGCCACAACTGATTGACGACTTAATTGCTAGTAATCAATTCAATGAAACTAATTACCCTCAACTAACAAACAAACTTGTCGAAGCAAACCTCTGGATTGAGGATGGAAAGCTTAGCGATTGGCTGGTTAAAGATTATGAGACAATTACCGTGTCTGGACGCTCACTGGAGACAACATTAGACGAAATCCTAGTTAACTATCGCAGCAGAAATGACACAACAGGCTCACGTTTGAATGCCGATTGCGTCAAAAAAGCGGCTTGCCAGCGTAAATCATTGAATGAAATGAAAGACTCAATTTGGGTGTCACAAAAATAACAGAAATTCAAGCGAGTAACGATTACTCGCTTGGTCTAACGATATCAAAATGCTGATATGCGCGGTCAGTTGCTATTCGACCGCGTGGTGTCCGCTGTAAAAAGCCTTGTTGAATCAAAAATGGTTCAATAACATCTTCAATTGTTTCTCGCTCTTCACCAATAGCAGCCGCAATATTATCTAAACCTACAGGCCCACCCATAAATTTATCAATAATGGCTTCGAGTAATTTTCTATCCATTAGATCAAAGCCTTCCGTGTCTATTTCAAGCATATTTAACGCTTTAGATGCACAAACCTGATTTACAATACCCCCCGTTTTTACATCAGCATAATCCCTGACTCGGCGTAACAAGCGGTTGGCAATTCGAGGGGTTCCTCTTGAACGTCTTGCTATTTCCAAAGCACCACCATGATCGATGGTCAAATTCAAAAAGTGTGCACTGCGCGTCACAATATCAGTTAGATCTTCTACTTTATAAAACTCAAGGCGTTGAACGATCCCAAAACGGTCTCTCAGCGGCGAAGTTAAAGCGCCTGCCCTTGTAGTTGCACCAATTAACGTAAATGGAGGTAAATCTAGTTTGATGGAACGCGCTGCTGGTCCCTCGCCAATCATGATATCTAATTGGTAATCTTCCATTGCAGGATATAAAACTTCCTCAACCACCGGGCTCAGGCGATGAATTTCATCGATAAATAAAACATCACCTTCTTCCAAGTTTGTAAGCAACGCAGCTAAATCACCAGCCTTTTCTAGCACCGGACCTGATGTTGTACGAATATTCACGCCCATTTCATTTGCAACGATATTTGCTAATGTTGTTTTACCTAAACCAGGTGGACCGAAGATAAGTAAGTGGTCCAGCGCTTCCTCACGTTTTTTTGCTGCAGAAATAAATATTTCCATCTGCGATTTAACGTGATCTTGGCCTTTATAATCTTCAAGTAATTTAGGACGTATCGCACGATCTACACCTTCTTCTTCGGGTGTCGCTACGGGTTGGATAAGTCGATCAGCTTCAATCATGAAATAACCTTAAAGCATTGCTTTTAATGAATCTCGAATAAGCTCTTCAGATGATTTTTCTTCACTAAAGACTGCTTTTACTGCTTTTTCTGCTTGGCCTTGAGTATACCCTAAAGAGATTAAAGCGTTAATTGCATCACCTTTATTATCTGTTGTTATAAAAGTTGACTCATTAGACTCAAGAATCGGCGCCGCATCGGTAAATGGTGTTGAAGACTCGCCTTGCCAGTCTTTTAACCTATCACGCATTTCAATAAGTAACCGCTCAGCTGTTTTTTTGCCGACACCTGGTATTTTTACAATGGTAGTGACATCATCATGGGCAACGCAGCTGACAAATTGATTTGCCGACATACCAGACAAGATGGCTAAAGCGAGTTTTGGACCAACACCATTAACCTTAATTAACAAACGAAACAGTTTACGTTCAGTTTTATTCGCGAATCCATATAACAATTGTGCATCTTCTCGGACAACAAAGTGCGTATAAATAACCGCCTCATCATTAATTTCAGGTAATGCATAAATGCTGGTCATTGGCATAGACACTTCGTACCCTACACCTTGGCACTCAATGACAATTTCAGGTGCTGTTTTTTCGACAAGAATGCCGCGTAATCGTCCGATCATAGAATTTTATCTGATTGAAAAGTTATTGATTTTATCACGCCACAATACCACTAGATGTTTATACAGTAAAGTGGTATTTAATTAGCACTGACCGAGCTGGTTAACGAAGACGACGGCGAACGGTTTTTGTTGCCTGGCCTTGGAGTTTTGAAATGGAATCGTGAGAATGTGCATGACAAAGCGCTACTGCTAATGCATCAGCAGCATCAGCTTGAGGCGTGCCCGGTAGTTTTAAGATCGACGTTACCATATGCTGCACTTGTTCTTTACTTGCCCCACCCGTACCAACAACAGATTGCTTGATTTGTCTTGCCGAATACTCTGCAATCTCTAAGCTAGCATTGGTAGCTGCGACAATAGCCGCTCCGCGCGCTTGACCAAGTTTAAGCGCCGAATCAGGATTTTTCGCCATAAATACTTGCTCAATGGCAAACCTATCCGGCTTAAACTGTACAATGAGCTCAGATACCCCAGCAAAAATGGTCTGTAGTCGGGTACCTAAATCATCTCCTTGCGCAATCGCTTTAATACAACCACTGCCTAAGTAGGTAAAATGACGACCTTCTTGTTTAATAACGCCATAGCCTGTAAAGCGAGAGCCTGGGTCTATTCCTAAAATAATTGTCAAAGTATATCCGTTGTTATTTTTTGGTTTAATTTATTTAATTCTTCAGCAAATAGCAAAAACGCGCCAATGGCGCGTTTTTAATAAGCACTGAAAATAAGCTAATTATGCGTCTTCAGCGTCATTTTCAATTGTGCTTGTAATATTTAATTCAGCCAATTGTGTTGGATTAGCTTCACCTGGCGCATTGGTTAATGGACAAGCCGCTGTTGTTGTTTTCGGGAATGCCATAACGTCACGAATTGAACTAGCACCTGTCATTAACATCACAAGACGATCTAAACCAAATGCTAAGCCAGCGTGTGGCGGAGCACCGTACTCTAACGCTTCAAGCAAGAAGCCAAACTTCTCTTTTGCTTCTTCATCGCTAATACCAAGGATTCTAAATACTGTTGCTTGCATCTCTTGGTCATAAATACGGACAGAACCACCGCCTAATTCACAGCCATTTAATACCATGTCGTAAGCATCTGACAACGCGCCTACAGGATTTGCTTCAAGCTCAGCCGGCGTCATGTTGCTTGGCGCAGTGAATGGGTGGTGAATTGCATGCAAGTGACCATCTACTTCTTCAAACATTGGGAAGTCTACAACCCAAAGTGGTTTCCACTCATCTGATACTAGGCCAAGATCTTCGCCCAATTTTAAACGAAGTGCACCTAATGCTTCAGTTACTACATTGTAGGTATCTGAACCGAAGAAGATAATGTCACCCGATTTCGCGTTAACACGCTCAAGTAATGCCTTAACCGCTTCTTCGTTTAAGAATTTAAGAATTGGTGATTGCAAGCCTTCAAGGCCAGCATCAATGTCGTTAACTTTCATCCATGGCATGCCTTTCGCGCCATAAATGCCAACAAATTTAGTTAGATCGTCAATGTTTTTGCGAGAAAATTTAGACGCCCCATCAGGTACACAAATTACAGATACACGACCTTTTTCATCGTTAGCTGGACCTGAGAATACTTTAAACTCAACGTCTTTTAAGATGTCAGCAACATCAACAATTTCTAGTGGGTTACGTAAATCCGGCTTATCAGAACCAAAACGCTTCATCGCTTCAGCGTAAGTCATGCGAGGGAAGTCACCTAAATCAACACCCATTAACTTAACGAATAACTCACGAATCATTGTTTCTGCAACACTCATAACCTGCTCCGCAGACATGAATGATGTTTCAATATCGATTTGAGTGAATTCTGGTTGACGGTCAGCACGTAAATCTTCATCACGGAAACATTTTACGATTTGGTAGTAACGGTCCATGCCTGACATCATCAACAATTGCTTGAATAATTGCGGAGATTGAGGAAGTGCAAAGAACTTACCTTTGTGGGTACGACTAGGTACTAAGTAGTCACGTGCGCCTTCAGGTGTTGCTGCCGTTAAAATTGGTGTTTCAATATCTAGAAACCCTTGGTTCTCAAGCGATTGACGCACAGCTGACGTTACTTTTGCGCGGAACTTTAAACGCTCGGTCATTTCGACACGGCGTAAATCTAAGTATCGGTACTTTAAGCGATTTTCTTCTGAATTTTCTTGGTTGAAATCAAGTGGTAATGGCGCAGATTTGTTTAAGATAGTTAATTCTAAACCAAGTACTTCGATCGCACCTGTCGCCATATCTTTATTTAATTGGCCCTCAGGACGTGGACGTACTTTACCTTTTACTTGAACACAAAACTCGTTTCGTAACGTGTTTGCTGTTTCAAGTACTTCAGGTAAATCCGGATCATAAACAACTTGCACTAAACCTTCTCTGTCACGTAAATCAAGGAAGATTACTGCACCTAAGTCACGACGACGGTTAACCCAACCTGTTAAGGTAATTTCTTGGCCAATGTGAGATTCATTTACCTCACCACAATAAAGAGTTCGCATTAATAATTCCTGCAAAAATAAAAGTCGCTAATAAGCGACAATATAGAGTGCGTTAAAAATGCCCGACATTATAAAGCAATGGTAGCTAATGTCACCCTTCAGGAGTTAATTGAATTGATAATGGTTTTTGCCATTACTTTTTACGCGATACATCAAGGTATCCGCTATCTTGAGTAGCTCAACTTCGTCAGTGCCATCATCTGGATACATTGCGATACCAATACTACAACCGACATGCGATATACCAGAAGATAAACTAAAGGGTTGTTGCGTTATTTTGAGAATTTTTTCCGCGATAAACCCTGCTTCATCCCTGCTATTTAGGCCCGTCAATAATAAAACGAACTCATCTCCACCGAATCGAGCAAGGGTATCGGATTTTCGGACACAGGAAGTTAGTCGCTGGCCCAGGGTCACCAACAGCTCATCACCAACGTCGTGTCCAAAGCTATCATTAATTGTTTTAAAGCCATCTAAATCAATAAACAGAACCGCCATTAGCTTATTTTGTCTTTGGTGGATAGCGATTGCTTGAGTTATACGATCTTTAAGCAAGTTTCGGTTAGGCAAGCCAGTCAATGAATCATGGGTTGCGAGATGCTTCATCTCTTTTTCCAATGCCTCTCGCCTTCTAATTTCAGTATAGAGTCGGCGATTCCAGATGATAATTATCAAGATGACGATAATAACGAAACCACCGATTTGCGATGCAACACGCACAACATAATTCTTGTCTAAGCCTGTCGTAATTTGAATATCAAACCAGCGCTCATATATTTCGTCTTTTTCCGCAGTGGTGATCGTTCGAAGTGCTTTATTTAAGATAGAATGAAGTATCTGATTATCTTTACTCATCGCCAAACTAGAATGATCAAGCGGTAAATCTTCCATTACAGACATGGAAATTAAACTCAAGGTCTCACGCTTATAAAACTCAGCAGCAGAAGCTAGCGGTTCTAGTAACGCATCGACTTTGTTTTGTTGAATCGCAAGATATCCCTCCTCAGGATGATCCACGAGTAATAAGTTAACGTCCCTAAAGTTTTCTCTGAGATAAGACGTTAAGTGATAGCCTTTAGTGATGGCAATACGCTGACCTTTAAAGTCCGCCATATTTTTTTTATTACCCAATCGACTCGGATAAAGCGCTACCCATGGCATTTCCCAATAGTCATCAGTGAAGCTCAAGGTTGCTTTTCGTTCATCAGTCGCTGTGATGCCAGCCACTAACTCAACATCTCCATTGATTAAACTATCAAAAGTTTGTTGCCATGAATCGTAATAATTATATTCGAACTCAATCCCCGTTCTTTCCGTAAGCAGGTTATAAATATCGATGTTGATCCCTTCAAGCTCACCTGACTCTGTCAATCGTTCAAACGGAGCAAACTCTTCTTCAATCCCAACTTGAACAACTGGGTGCTCTAATAACCACGCTTGCTCTTGAGCGGTTAAACTCACTTTCTTCGAAATTTGATCAAAATAGCTAAAACCTTTTTGTTGAGACCAAACATCTTCTAAACGAATCAGTTCTTCTATCGGGATCAACGCAAAGCCTTCTTGAATCCTTGTCATTAACGCTTCATTAAAAGGGCTAATTAAAGAAAACACTTTGGCGGTAAACATGGGCTCATCAAGCACATAATAACTATTTTGTAAATGCTGGCGAATAAGGTGAGCCTGCATATTTTCGTACGAACTAACCATACCGCTGATCTCATTTCGCTCTGCGGCACTAACCATATCCTCGTGGTTAGAAAACAATACGAAATCAATGTTCGGGTAAGAACGCTTTAATTTGGGTAAATAAGGTGCAGTAGTAAACGCGCCAACGCGCATGCCAGTCATTTCTTCTATGGTTTTAAAGCTGAACATGCTTTTGACAAATACAGTTGACGTCACACCGTAAAGTTCATATGCGGCAGTGAGACCACTAGGCTCGAGCAAATTTTCAGGAAAAGCGATATGCACATCCGCCTGGCCCGTTTTAACCAAATCAACTGCCGCTGCTTGTTCATCACCGATAAATTCAATTTTCTCGCCAGAATACGTAGACCACAAACGCCACATATCGATAAACATGCCTTGTGGCTTACCAGTTGGCGATGTTGCCATGTAAGGAGGTAAATTGTTTGAAAAAGCTAATTTGAGTACATCGCGGTTCTTTTCTACACCAAACCACTTTCTTTCCAATGCACTTCGTTCATCAATATCAAACAAAGCAAACCCACTATTAATGTTAGAAAGAAGGCTTATGTTGCCTTTTGTAACTGCGCCTACATAGGCATTTTTATAGTACTCTATACGTTTGTGAGCAGGAAACGCATTAATCAGCTCACTGTGCCTTTCAAATTGCCTTGATAGCTGGTCAACGCCAGCAACCGCCATAATTTCGCCGTCTAATGCCGCGTGATAGAGTTCGTATCGAGTATCGTACTGACGAAGGGTTAATTTAGGCCATAACTTGTTCAACACTTCTACATGAGCAGAGTTTCTAACAACACCAACAGCATAAGGCGATAATTGATTGAGGTTATTGATGTTAACCAAATCAGCTCTAAGAAAAATATAACTATTCGAGTCGAAAAACTTTTCAGTAAAATCAAAATAGCGTGAGCGCTGGACCGAAGTTGCTAATCCTGCGTGAACATCAACGTTACCACTTGATACTTGCTCAATCGTCTGACTCCAATCCATGATTTTAAAGTCAACGTTGATATTGGTCTTTTCAGACCACATTTTCCAATAATCAATAATTAAACCGTCAGGTTCACCTTGTTCATTTTTGAAATGGTATGGATAGGAGGAGTGATTTACGGCAATAGATATCGATTCTATCTTGCTTGGATCATTTTGCTGAGCAGCGGCTTCCGATGACCAAGTGCCCTGTTGCGGCACAACAGATTCTTGAGACCAAGTAGCGGACACGAAAAAAAATGACAGTAACCACAGGAAGAAACCGATTACACGTTTCAAAAAATTCTACCCTCAATTTATTTACTTCACGCGTCCATTCAACCGACAGCGACAAGTATTTTCCTAAGATGTTTTCGCTATCTTTTATTTTAGTTTAAAATATTACAATAATTTTCAATAACAACCAACAAATGCAATCTTCTGATACTGACATCATATACTCTAACCCACACGCCAAAGTAAAAGACTTTAATTTTGATGAACAAGTCGTTGAAGTCTTTCCGGATATGATCTCTCGATCAGTACCTGGATACAATACTATTATCGACACGATTGGTCGATTAAGCCAACAATATGTGCAAAACGATACCCATGTATATGATTTAGGCTGCTCTTTGGGTGCCGCGACATTGGCAATGCGAAAAGCTATCTCGGCAGAGGGATGTCAAATCATAGGTATGGACATGTCTTCTGCAATGGTAGAAAGGTGCCAACGTCATGTTGCGGCATTTAAGGGAGACACGCCGGTAACCATTATTGAGCAAGATATTTTGCAAGCAGAGTTAAAGCCTGCGTCAATGATCGTGCTTAATTTTACCTTGCAATTTATTGAGCGAGAGCACCGCCAGTCACTGATCAATAAAATTGCTGATGCCCTCGTTCCAGGTGGCATTCTGGTATTATCAGAAAAGATCAACCACGAAAACGAAACGTGTAGAGAATTACTCATCGATTTACATCACAATTTTAAGCGCGCAAATGGCTACAGTGAATTAGAAATTGCACAAAAGCGCACGGCACTAGAAAATGTGATGAAAACCGACAGTCTAGAAGTTCAACTTGAACGCCTTAATAACGCTGGCTTTTCTCACGCAACTCAATGGTTTCAATGTTTTAACTTCACCTCTTTGGTAGCAATTAAATGATTTCCTTTAATAACTTTTACCAACAAATTGCCTCGAACAGACTCAGCCATTGGCTACTAGATCTGCCAAAACAACTCGACGATTGGAACAAAAACCATTTACACGGAGAGTTTGCACAATGGACAAAGGCCTTATCTAATTTACCCACACCAGAGACCACAACCGTTGACTTAACGACACAAGTCCAAGCTGGCCTGCTAGAAGAAATGAGTGATGGTGAGCGTAAAAAGCTCGAACACTTATTGATGAAGTTAAAGCCGTGGCGAAAAGGCCCATATAATATCCATGGATTGCATGTTGATACTGAATGGCGCTCAGATTTTAAATGGGATCGTCTCAAAAGCCACATCAGTGATTTATCCAATCGTTATGTATTAGATATTGGTTGTGGCAGCGGCTACCATTTGTGGCGAATGCGTGGTGAGGGTGCAAAATTCGTTGTAGGTGTCGACCCAACGCAATTATTCCTCATGCAATTTCAAGCGGTTCAGCACTTTATCCAAGATGACGCCGTCAATTTGTTACCCCTGGGAGTAGAGCAACTACCAGAACTAAAAGCATTTGATACTGTATTTGCAATGGGTGTCTTGTACCACAGACGCTCGCCAATAGATTTCTTATACCAATTAAAAAGTCAGCTTTCAAAAGGTGGCGAGCTTGTCCTTGAAACATTAATTGTCGATGGTGATGAACACACCGTACTCGTACCTGGTGAACGTTATGCGAAAATGCGTAACGTATGGTTTTTGCCCAGTGGAAAAGCAATGTGTGCATGGTTAGAGCGCTGTGGTTTTAAAAATGTACGTTGGGTCAATACTGATCAAACAGCATTTGAAGAGCAACGAAAAACAAAATGGATCGACACAGAGTCTTTACAAGACTTTTTAGATCCTAATGACCCAAATAAAACAATAGAGGGTTATCCTGCCCCTAAACGAGCAATATTTATTGCTAACGTTTAGTCATTTCCAGACATAAAAAAAGCTAGCCCCGTGCTAGCTTTTTTTATGTCTTTAATTTAGTTCATAGCAAGTAATTGTCTAAAATCGTTTGGTATGTCCCGTTGGCCTTAATGATTGCAATGCCATCATTAAACATTTTCATATGCTCTTCTTTTTTAAAACCAACAGAATATCCGCGTTCCGGAAAAAGGTAATGGATTTCAAACGCAATCCCACCGATCTCTGCCGCATGCTCACGAACAAAATACTTAAAAATATTCAAATCAAGAACAATAACTTCAACGCGACGCGAAAATAACATCTCTATTTGCTGTTTCTGGTTTGCAAGTTCGCGATAATCAATTGAATAGGCAGCCACATCAGCAAAATCTTCTCCTAAAAACTTTTTAGCATTTTGAAAGGCGATAATACTGTATGCGCTTAAGTCTTTAACGCTGTCTAAATCAATATGACTATCAGCTAAACTTACCGCCACATTTTGATACTGGATATAAGGCTCCGAGATATGCATGCTCGGGTATTTGTACTGAGGAGGTATTGTAATGACGCCATCAACGTTTCCACGTTGAAAGCCTGTAATATTTCGACCCAGTGGCATCGCAACAAAATCAATTTTCATATTCTGTGTCGCGAATGCTTCGCTGATCACATCTAACTGCAAACCGGATTTTAGGTTTTCAAGGATAAACGGAGGCTTAGGTAAACCGGTAACCAGTTCTAGTTCATAAGGAGATTTTTCTTCTGCTGTTAATTCAAAACTGTTAACGCAAAGCAGAATAATTAATAAAAATTTAAATATCTTCACCGTTCCATCCATGTTGAAAGTACTTAAGGAAATTATTATTTGCTATCAAATCAAATTTAGATATTGTTACTGTTGAGTGTAGGTAATTTTACCGATTTTTCCTAAGGAAATTTGTTAAAAAAAAGTCAAATTAACATTAAATCAATGTCAATTTTGTAACAAAAGATGGAACACGAATAAAAAATGAACGATAGCGGATCCAATGAATGGCATGAACGCCGATTAATTAAAGTTTCAAAGCGTCAAGATGATCATCGAAGTCCTTTTCAACGCGACCGTGCTCGTATTCTGCACTCTGCCGCATTTCGCCGACTACAATCTAAAACTCAAGTGATGGGAAGCGGACAAAGTGACTTCTTTCGAACACGACTTACTCATTCTCTTGAGGCGGCTCAAATAGGTTCAGGCATTGCAGCACAACTTCGCTCAAAATTTAGCGAAGAGTGCCATTTGCTGGACATTAATGATGACGCATTAATCGAATCTATCTGTTTAGCTCACGATATAGGCCATCCGCCTTTTGGCCATGGGGGCGAAGTAGCATTACATTATATGATGCGTGACCATGGTGGTTTCGAGGGTAATGGCCAAACATTGAGAATTGTGTCCAAGCTTGAGCCATTTAGTGAAAAACATGGCATGAACCTATCGCGTCGCACCTTGTTAGGGTTAATCAAATATCCTAATACATTGTGCCAATTATCAAACAATGAAATGCCTGCGCCAGTGGCAAACTTCAGGCAACTTCAGGCGAGCCAATGGCACCCGCCAAAAGGCTTTTATAGTGATGATCAAGATGTTATTGACTGGCTACTAACCCCACTGAACGCTGACGATAAAGTACTATTTCAATCCGCGATTGAAAAAAACAATACTCACAATAAGACACAATTTAAATCAATAGATTGTTCAATCATGGAATTAGCGGATGATATTGCATACGGAATTCACGACATGGAAGACGCTATCGTCACTGGTGTCGTTAACAAACGAGACTTCATTCAATATGCCGTTGAACCATTGAAGAATATCAACGACGATTGGTTACAGAGTTTAGCAAAAGACTTAGCCGAGAAATTATTTAGTGACGCCCACTACCAGCAAAAAGATGCCATTGGTTCATTAGTTAACTATTTAATCACAAACATCGTTATTGAAGACCTCAATCGCACAAAAGGAACGACATTTGATGAGCCATTTTTACGTTTCAATGCGGTTTTGCCTGCTACCCCCAATGAAGTATTGAAGATCTTTAAAGATTTCGTCTTTAGGTGTGTTATCAAACAACCTCATATTCAGCGTATTGAGTACCGTGGTCAGCAAATAGTCATGGAGTTATTTGAAGCCCTAGCTAGCGATCCGAAGAGACTTTTACCCAAAGGCACATTAAAACGTTATCTCGAAGCTCACGACACAAACCAAAATCCGTATCGTGTTATCGCCGATTATGTTGCAGGTATGACCGACGATTACGCCACGAGATTATATAGAACATTATTCGCGCCTAGCATATCACAAGGCTTCTATGAATCGAATAGATAATCGCTAATCTGCGCCTCGTTGGTATAACGCACAACAAGCGCCAGCGGGATCTTTGATAACAACAAATTTGTCTTTACCCATCGACTTTACGTCGTCGAGTTGTTGTGCCCCCATGGCTAAAGCATCAGCGAGTGCAGTGTCTACATTATCAACAAGGAAATAAGGCAACCATACGGGTGGCATTTTCTCATTGTACCCCGTAGCATGACATATACCTGTAACTGCCTCACCAGAGTTAGGGTTTACCATAGAGAAATCACTATATGATCCCATCGAAACTTCTTCCACCTGCCAACCAAGCACTTTTTTATAAAAGTCTCTAAGTTGTGGGGCGTTTTCAACACTAATATCTAGCCATGCATAATCACCGGGCTTTTTATCAGACATAATTCTCTTCCGTCTCTCGTAAATGTATTTCTAAGATTAACTGATTTTAGGATTTTTTGGATAAAACTTGTCAGGCCTTGTTGAGATATGCTCGAAAAACCGGGTGTCTTTGTATGGTAGCTTCATAAAGCCAGAGATGCCTAAACCGTCAATTAATGGTAGTAATGAAACTATCTCGGCTAAACATCGCGTAAACTCATCTTGTTTTTGATGATCTAATAACATCAAATAACTGTGAATTTTCAAGTGAGTCGGCAACACCTCAAAAATAATACATCCCGTGTGATGAATTAAGTTTAATTTTGCGAGTACCGCCATCAACTCATCGGGTAAATACAAATACTCATCGGGATCTTTACCATCTTCAAAGTAAGAATGAAGCTTACTAACATCGTCAACTTCAGCAATTGCACTTACCTCAAAAGGTATTTTCATAATTTGTGGTGGCTCGAATGCATCCTGTTCTGAGTCTCGGTATATATGTAAGGTGTTTCTCGCATCGAATAAACAACTCTTAAACATACCGATTCGGAAAATACCTTGTGCCAGAGATACCATATTGTTGACAGCACTTTGAAAAGAGTGCCGCAAGGATTCATCAAACAAACTCAAATTCGAATCAATATATACGCCGTCTTTCTCCCAACGAATAGCCAGGCCACCAACCACCGGAAAATCACCTAATCTGCTCACTGCAGCAATAAATGCTTTTTCCGTATCTCCCATGCCAATCAAGTAGTTTTTGTAATATTTTTCGAGCTGAACATCGTCTACCGAATCAAGCTCATCACTATCGGAAGCCTCACGCAAAAACGACTTTCGTGAACCATAAACCACTGTATCTATTGCTTCTTGGCCTTTTTTCACCCATACAGGAATAACAGGCTCGATAGGATATATCGTTGGAGAATCAGACAACACCATATTTTTTAGTAACGACAAGTTATTAAAAAAGTAATCGCCAGCTTGTTGCCGTGTTTCCTTTTCACCGCTCAACATCCCCGTCAAAACGTTAGCGAGAAATTTTGGTAAGCCAAGAGAATTAGGTGTGATTACACTAACCCCGTAGCGACAGGATTGACCAGAAGCTAGTGCGTATAGTGTTGCAGCGAGGCCTTGTTCGTCAAAACGTGGCGATGATAAACCGCCTGATATTTGCTCCGGACCAATAAAATATACGTCACCTAACCTTGCATTGGTATGTTGTAAATCACTACTCATCAAGTCCATAACATTGTTAGCGGTGCTCTGCCCTTTCGCATCAAGCTGAGCGTGAACGGCTGATCCCCAATCAACCAAACTCACCTGTTGGGTATCAGGATTAAAAACAATATTCGACGGTTTTATGTCGCCATGAACAATCGGCTTACCTTTAAGGTGGACTTTGCTATCTCTTAAATAAACGAGGATTTCAGCAACCGAAATGGCAATCTTAACGATAAGCTCTGGAGGTAACGGCCCCAACTGATGAGAGTACTTTTCTAGATCGATACCCGGTGCACGTGACATTTGTAAAATGCATTGTTTTTTAATGCGATGAAACTCGTGAACTTTAGGGATATCAGGGTGCATTAACTCGATTTGAATATCAGCTTCTTCAGCCAATCGATCTTGCACATGCTGAGGTAGGGTCACCCGAGAAAACTTGAATACAACAGGATTGTTATCGCCATCAAACGCATTGAATACGAAACCATATGCCCCCTTTCCCAACAATGCGACGTTACTATAGCCTAATGCATTTAGCTGAGATTCACATAGTTCTACCCATTGTTTTAATTTTTTTGCGTCTTGGTGACTCAGGAGATAAATGGATTGCTCTTCAGCGATATAAAAGTGTTGTAATTTTTTGTCGCCCAACCTAAAGCCTACATGTTGATTACGAAGAATAAATTCATATTGTTAAATGTCAGCACAATTGTCACCTACTTTTGTGACAAAAACGAAAAATAAATTATTTTTACGTTCATATTAATGTCATCTAGTTAGCCTATAGTTTCACCTGCGTTTAACGCACAAATTTTGACATGTTCCCACGTTCTCTATTTGACGTTTTTATGTTGTATACCTCCTCAGGTGCCCCGTTATCAAACATTGATAGCGGGGTATTTTTTTATCTCTTGATACGACAAAATTTAGCCATAAAAAAAGGCCAGGGTTTTACACACTGACCTTTATATTTCATGCTGTGAGATTAGCTCATATGCATTAACATCTTAGATGGCTCTTCTAAGAAGGCCTTCCATAGATTAGAGAAGCGTGCAATGGTACCACCGTCAATGATACGGTGATCGCCAGACCAACTCACTTGCATAATGCTACGAGCTTCTACTTCACCTTGGTCATTAAAACGCGGTAACTTTTGTACCTTACCTAATGCAACAATAGCTGATTCAGGCTTGTTAATGATAGGTGTTGCCACCGTACCACCAATTGCGCCAATGTTCGAAATCGAGATTGTGCCACCCTTTAAATCATCAGGTGATACACGACCAGAACGCGCGTCATTAGTTAAACGAGTAATATCTTGGGCTAAATCAACTAGTGATTTAGTTTGTACTTGCTTAACGTTTGGCACTAATAGACCTACTTTAGAATCAACAGCCATGCCAATATTATGGTCATCAAAGAATGTTAATTCAGTGCACTCATCGTTCGCCCGAGCGTTTACTAACGGGAATTCTTTAAGCGCTAACGACATCGCTTTCATGAAGAAAGGCATCATAGTTAATTTGATATCTTGCTTCGCGTACTCTTCTTTGAGCGATAAACGCAACGCAATTAAGTCCGTTAAATCAATCTCTTCGCAATAGGTAAAGTGAGGAATTGTCGATACGGAAGCGACCATAGCTTTAGCCATTGCCGCTTTAACACCACGAATTGGTTCGGTACGAGTACCTCCTGCCGCTGACACAGTCGCTGATGGAGTAGAAACAACAACTTGCCCCTTATTGTCGTTGAAAGCAATCACGTCCTCTTTATAAACACGACCTTTCTTACCACTACCTGGTACTTCGTGAATATTGATGTTCAACTCACGAGCAACACGACGAACAGCAGGACTCGCTAGCGCTTTTCCATTAACAGATTTTGCTAATACACGCTCAGTTGATACTGGAGCTTGGTTTGTCGCAGCCACCGGCGCTTCAGGTGCTGGTGCAGCAACTTCTTCAACCACTGGTGCAGACGTTACACCGCCTTCACCCGCACGTTCGATAGCAAATAATGGCGCATGAACTTTAGCAATTTCACCTTTACCGTAGTGTAGTTTCACAACTTTACCGTTATGCATTGCTGGAATTTGCACTAAGGCTTTGTCAGTCATTACATCAGCAACGGGCTGATCTTCGATAATTTCGTCGCCTTCAGCAACTAACCACTCAACAATTTCACACTCTACAATACCTTCGCCAATATCAGGTAAAATGAAGTCCTCTACAATGACTCCTCCACTTGAGGTTACTGTTGGTTGTGATTCTTCACTTGGTACGTCATTTGTTTGTGGCGCCGTTGCAGTTTCACCTGATGGTGTCATTGCAAACAACGGTGCATGTACTTTAGCGATGTCACCTTTGTCGTAATACAGCTTGTCTACTTTACCAGCGTGCATTGCAGGGATTTGAACCAAAGCTTTATCTGTCATTACATCAGCAATTGGTTGATCTTCTTCAATGATATCGCCTTCGGCAACCAGCCATTCAACGATTTCACATTCAACAATACCTTCACCAATATCAGGTAAAATAAAATCAATACTCATGATTTGGCTCCTAGTAATTCATTGAAGCTTTAATCGCTTCATAAACTTTCAAGTGATCTGCCATGTGCTCTTTTTCAAGTGCTAATGGGTAAGGAGTATCTACGCCACAAACACGTGCAATTGGTGATTCTAATGATAAGAAACACTCACTTTGTATTTGCGCCGCAATCTCGCCAGCAAAACCCGCTGTAATTGGTGCTTCATGACTGATCACTAATCGACCCGTCTTACGCACTGATGCAGCAACAGTTTCGACATCCCATGGCAAAATAGTACGTAAATCAATAACTTCACATGAAATACCATCGGCTTGTGCCATTTCAGCAGCCTTTTCGATGATTTCCATTTGTGCGCCCCACGCTAGTAATGAGATATCACTACCTTGCTGAGTAACTTCAGCCTTACCTAATGGTAATTGGTAATCTTCTTCAGGCACTTCACCGATTGATGCACGGTATAAACGTTTTGGCTCAAAAAAGACAACTGGGTTATCGTCACGAATCGAAGCAAGTAACAAACCTTTTGCTTGATACGGGTTGCGTGGCACAACAACTTTTAACCCTGGCGTATGGGCAAAATATGCTTCCGGTGACTGACTGTGATACAGACCACCCGCAATACCACCACCGTATGGCGTACGAATGGTTAAGCGCCCAACGTTGAATTCGTTACCACTACGGTATCTAAATTTTGCCGACTCATTAACAATTTGGTCGAACGCAGGAAAAATATAATCAGCGAATTGGATCTCTGCAATTGGGCGTGAACCTTGTGCTGCTAAACCATTGGCAAAACCAATAATGCCTTGCTCTACCAAAGGCGTATTGAAACAACGGCTTTTACCATACTTTTCTTGTAAACCAGAAGTCGCTCTAAATACACCACCAAAATGACCAACATCTTCACCGAAACATAACGTTGAATCGTCTTCTGCCATCGCGATATCGAGAGCGTTATTAATAGCTTGTAGTAAATTCATTTGTGCCATTATTTAATTCTCCCTGCGGTAAACGGGTATGCATCTGGGTATTTCTTAATGTGTGTTTTAAGTTGTTCTAATTGTTTTTCTAAATGCTCTGGAACCGTGTCATAAACATCAGTAACTAGGTCTTCTACTGGCGGCTTATCAATCTTCTCAGCAACTTTTACAGCAGCTAAGACTTCTTCACGTAACGTATCGAATAGCTCAGTTTCTTGTTCTTCGCTCCACCAGTTTTGCTTAAGCATCCAATTTTTCATGCGAGAAATAGGATCATGCTCATGCCATTTAGCTTCTTCTTCTTTTGTTCGGTAGCCCGATGGGTCATCTGATGTAGAGTGAGCCCCCAAACGGTAAGACATCGCTTCAATAATGACTGGCGCACTGTTTTCTAACGCATATGCACGAGCCCATTGAACCGCTTTAACAACAGCTAAAATGTCGTTACCGTCTATACGAATTGTTTTTATACCGTAACCTACACCACGTGAAGCAATACCATTACCTTTGTATTGCTCATCAGATGGTGTTGAGATAGCGTAACCATTGTTACGACAGAAAAAGATACAAGGTGCTTCGTGTACTGCAGCCATGTTTAAACCAGCATGGAAATCGCCTTCACTTGCAGCACCCTCACCAAAGAAACAGATCGTTACTTCGTCTTTACCTTGTAACTTTTGACCATAAGCATAGCCAGCCGCTTGTGGGATTTGAGTACCTAGCGGACTTGAGATCGTCATGTAAGCTAATTCACTAGAACCGTAATGAATTGGCATTTGACGACCTTTACCTAAATCTTTCTCATTTGAGAACATTTGGTTCATGAAATCTTCTAACGCGAAGCCTCTAAAAATAAGCGCACCTTGCTCACGGTACTGCCCCATGAACATGTCTGTATCTTTAAGACCAGCAGCAGCACCGACACTTGTCGCCTCTTCACCAAGAGCCTGCATGTAGAAACTAATACGGCCTTGACGTTGTGCAGCAGTCATACGCTCATCTAACACGCGATGAAACGCTAATGCCTTATATGTACGTACTGCTAAAGCTTCATCCATCTCTGGTAGCTCAGCACCAGGGTAGATATCACCGTCTTGGTTAAGAATTTTCAGGGTAGGAATTTCTACTGAATGCCCATCAATAAATGCAGGCGAATGAACTGTCGGCCCTTCATTGTATATTTCAGTGCTCATAATATTCTCTTTATGTTTAGCCAATTGCACTTGGCCTCTACCAACGTTATTAAATCAGTATAGGAAGTAGATTTAACTCGTGTAGATTTATTATTGATACCAAAGGTATGTTTTGTTGTAACGCGCTGACTTTACCTTCGCGTAAACCTAGTTTCAAGAAAACGACGAAGTGCATAGGGTCAAATCGGAGGTGTAGGTGCTAAGAAATGTTTACACTTAGTTTTGAAATGTCGATAAATGGGTATTTATTCACGTTAAGTTGTCGAAAAAGAAAACGCTATCTCATGAATTTTGAAATAGCTTTTTCTCCGATTTAAAAGGCAATTTATAATTTTGTTGGTTTCACTGTAAGTAAAGCTCTTTGTCCCAATGCGACATTAGCATTTGGGAAAATAATTGCTTCGCCTTCCGTTCGCACGTGATATTCGATATCACCATCGGTCGCCAACAAATACCCAACCGGATAATCTGTAAAGTTCTTTGCATCATCAGGGAAGTGCAAAACGAAATTCTCTTTAGTACGATTAATTGTTTGATCAATTTCAAAGATACTAAAATCATGCTCGTCAAATGGTGTCAACTGCATGTCTTCATCCGTGATTAGTGCCTTTAATGTTCGCTTAGCATCGGCAAATTGCGTCATATCATTTTCACCAAATGGTCTGACTTTACCTAATTCAACCGTAAAAGCGTCGGCCCCAAAGTTATTTGAAGAAAAATAGCTAAAGGTTGTTGTTGGCGAATGCGATAACAAGATCGTGCTGACACCACAGGCTTTTAAGAATGAAAGTTCAGTCGTTTTCCATGGTTTACCATGCCTAAATGGGTACACAGCAAACTTATCATTTTTAGATTCACGAATTGCAGTGTGCAAATCATAATGCTTGCGGTCACGGTCGCTGCCACCTGATTCAAAAAAATCACGCACTGCGTTTTCTAAATCTTTCGCACGAATGCGCTCTTTGTTTTTCAAGCCACCATCTTCACTGTGAGCTCCTGAAAAAAGGCGATTTAAATTTTCTTCAACAAATCGCTCAGCAATATTCATTGCTGCGGGGTTACCGAATAAAAACAACACGCGTTGAGATAAGGTAATGTTGCCAAGGATTGCTTGTTGTATAAGCTCTGCACATATCTCAATAGGCGCGGTTTCATTGCCATGCACTGCACAGGATAAAACGACATCTTTTGTCGTCTGTGTTTGCGGTTCAAAAACGATAATACCTGTATCCAAAACAGATACCTTAGTATTGTATTGGGCACCAACTACCTCAAATTCGAAAGCGGGCATATGCCATTCATGGCTGCGTGTTAAGGATAAAAAGTCACCATCGTTGATTAATGATGCATGGAGTTGTTCTACTGTTTTAGTCATAAATATTCGTTCTCTTAGTATAACGACCTATTATTTTTATTATTATGGCTGTCATTTTTACTTGCTGCATAAAGTAAAAAAGTCACTCGAAGTGACTTTTTTAA
The DNA here is from genome assembly GCF_030161435.1 of Thalassotalea loyana. Lineage (GTDB taxonomy): Bacteria > Pseudomonadota > Gammaproteobacteria > Enterobacterales > Alteromonadaceae > Thalassotalea_G > Thalassotalea_G loyana. Next base: position 25,979 of record NZ_BSSV01000010.1, read on the forward strand.
ATGTTATATTAGTTAAACGTTCGCTTGTTTAAACAAATCATTAACTATCGCTTGAGCTTCATCAAAAATTTGCTCAAGATGCTTATCGCTTATAAAGCTTTCTGCATAAATCTTGTAAATATCCTCAGTACCCGATGGACGCGCTGCGAACCAGCCATTTTCCGTCGTTACTTTTAAACCACCGATAGCAGCATTGTTGCCTGGTGCATGGCTTAGTTTTTGTAAAATAGGTTCACCAGCTAAACTATCAGCTTTTATATCGTCAGGCGAAAGCGCCGTTAACACGGCTTTTTGATCTAATGTAGCTACCGCTTCTTTTCTTCCGTAACACGGTTCGCCTAATTCTTCAGCCAATTCTTGATAGTATTGATGTGGATCCTTTCCTGTAATGGCTAAAATTTCAGCCGCCAGTAACGTCATGACAAAACCATCTTTGTCTGTCGTCCAGCAACTGCCATCTTTTTGGATAAACGATGCACCTGCACTTTCTTCACCACCGAAAGCGTATTCACCCGTTTTTAAGCCATCAACAAACCATTTAAAACCAACAGGCACCTCAGACATTGGGCACTCTATTTGCTTTGCGACACGATCTATCATAGAGCTTGAAACCAGTGTCTTACCGACTTTTGCTGCAGCAGGCCAATCACGATGTGTCATTAAATAATGGATTGCGACAGCTAGGAAGTGATTTGGATTCATCAAGCCGCCAGACTTAGTCACGATGCCGTGGCGATCAAAATCAGGATCATTACCAACGGCTATATCAAAGTCGTCTTTCATGGCAATGAGTCCAGCCATCGCGTATGGCGATGAACAATCCATACGAATTTTGCCGTCTTTATCTAACGGCATGAAAGAGAAACTTGCATCTACCACTTGATTGACAACAGACAAATTGATGCCATATTGCTTAGCAATTTCTGGCCAGTACGCAATTCCAGAACCACCTAGAGGATCGACCCCTAGTTTAATTTTCGCCGTTGCAATTGCATTCATATCGACGACTTTATCAAGCTGACTGACATAGTGATTGATAAAGTTTTGTTTCTCTAACAACGGTGAAGCCATGGCATGAGAAAGATCAATTTGATTAACCGCATCCAAGCCCGCTTTAATCATCGCATTGGCATTAAATTCAATTTTTTTGGTGATTTCACCTTCTGCCGGGCCGCCGTGCGGAGGGTTATATTTGATACCGCCATCTGATGGAGGGTTGTGCGATGGCGTAATAATTAACCCATCCGCTAACTCACCACCTTGGCGGTTATAGTCAATGATCATTCGAGAAACAACAGGTGTTGGCGTAAAGCCTAAGTCGTCTTGAACCACCACTTTTACACCATTGGCAATTAAGACACTAATAGCAGAGCTAAACGCAGGCTCAGATAACGCATGGGTATCTTTACCTAGAAAAAGAGGACCAGAAATGCCTGCTTCTTTTCTGTAATCGCACACCGCTTGGCAAATCGCAAGAATGTGAGGTTCGTTAAAACTCGTTTTTTCTGCCGTACCGCGATGACCTGAAGTACCAAAGGTAACTTTCTGAGCAACGTCATCAACGTCTGGTTTTAATAGGTAGTAATCACTTACTAAGCGACCAATATTAATTCTATCTTCAGGACGAGCACTTTTACCTGCGTGCGGATGAACAGCCATGATTCTTTACCCTTTTCCTTTAGTTATTAAATTAGATTTATAGTAACTCTCTGATCTCTTCCGCTTCTTGAACGTTATACCCTAACGCGATTGCAACTTCTGTTAGCATCATTTTCTTGCGTGTTGTGTTTGAATTAGTAATCACCCAAAACGGACTATCTGGAATTTGGCGCGGTTTGGTACTACTGCCACTTTCCGCTAATTCTTCTTCACTCGTAGCAAAGTACAAACGATCACGGCCACGAATGTCATTTACGACAACAAACTGACTTTGATGAACACGATATAACGCAGCTAATATCAACAAGAAACGACCTACCGCACCACGTTGATGCGCTAACTCTTCTTTGTTGATGTAATTGAAAACACTTTCACCAGGCGCAACTTTAGCGACGGCTGGCTTTTCTTTTTTTGGTGCTACAACTTGATCATCTAATTCGGTTTTAGACTCAGTTTTTTCAGCAATAACTTCTTTTTCTTCAGAAGCTGGAGACGTATCTTGTGCAGATAACTCTAACAATCGCTTTAAGATCGATGAAGCACTTTCACCAATATATTGAGTATTACTTAAAATGTATTGATATAACTCGTCTTCAATTTCTATTGTTTTCATTTAATGCCTAGACAATGTTGCTCAAGATTCTGCGTGATTATACGTGGCAAAAAAAGAAGGTGCTAGCAAACCAAGCAATAAGTTAAATAATTTCATTTAACTGCTCACTAAATCATCAAGTAACGATCGTTCAACGATCAATAGTTGATTCCATATTGAATTATGAAGCTGATTTGAGGAAAATCTTCTTTAAACTTATCTGAAGGCCAGCGAGACGTGCTCAATTACAAACAAAGTGGCAGTGGTAGCCATATTATATTAATTCATGGTTTATTCGGTTCAATGGAAAACCTTAATATGGTAGCCAAGGGCCTAACCGATAATTATTGCGTGACAAGTGTAGATGTGAGAAATCATGGAAGCTCTTTTCACAAGAATGATATGAATTATCCTAGCCTAGCCAATGACGTTATAGAGTTAATGGATCAGTTAGCTATTGAAAAAGCCCATATTCTAGGGCATTCAATGGGCGGAAAAATTGCAATGGAGTTAGCATTAACTTACCCTCAACGGGTTGATAAGTTAATCGTTGCCGATATTGCGCCTATTCAATATCCAGCCCACCATCAACAAATTATCAATGGTTTAAAAGCTATCGACTTCTCTCATGTTACAAGCCGAAAAGACGCAGACGCTCAACTTGCAGCCTACGTGGAAGAAGCCTCAGTACGCGCTTTTTTACTGCGTAATTTAGCTGTGACCGACGGCCGTTATCATTTTAAATGTGCACTTGATTACATCGACAATTGCTATAGCCAAATTATGGCGGCTTACCTTGGTGACAATCAATTTCTTGGTCAAACCTTGTTTATCAAAGGTGGTAACTCGACTTATATTACCGCAGAACACCGTGAGCGAATCAATGAGCTGTTTCCTAATGTAGCCGCTAAGATTATTCAAGGTGCTGGCCACTGGTTACACGCAGAAAAAACGACTGCCTTCAATAAAATTGTTCGTGACTTCCTAGAAAAGTAATATATTTCAAACACTAAGATAACAAATACAGATATTGGCACGCATTGCTAGCACGGTGGCACGCTTTGCTAGTGATTATCTATTCGTACTCTTTTAGAATTTCCTCATCAATTTTGACGAGGAAATTTTTATGCACACATCACAAGCCACATTAATTACAGGCGCTTCGAACGGTATTGGTCTTGAGCTAGCAAAATTGCAAGCGCAGCAAGGAGCCAATTTAGTGTTAGTTGCTCGTAGTAAAGATAAGCTGAATGCGCTAAAAAATGAGCTTGAAGCAAAGCACAATATTTCAGTATACGTTGTAGTAGAAGACCTATCTGATCCTACAAGTGCCCAACGTATATTTGACAATACCCAGACTCACGGAATCGCAATTAATACTCTCATTAATAACGCTGGGTTTGGTGGACACGGAAAATTTGCTGAACGAAATCTAAATGACGAATTAAATATGATGCAAGTGAATATGGCGACACTGACTCAACTAACGCATCTGTATTTGCAGCCAATGTTAAAAGCGAATACAGGAAAAATTCTAAACGTATCATCTACGGCATCGTTTATTCCAGGCCCTTTACAGGCGGTATATTACGCAACAAAAGCCTATGTCACTTCATTCTCACAGGCATTAAGCGAAGAGCTATCAGATACAGGAGTTACGGTGAGCGTCTTATGTCCTGGCGCAGTAAGCACAGGCTTTGTTAAGGCGGCAAACCTTGATGGTAATGATTTATGGAAGAACGCTAAAACGCCTGCTTCTGTTGCTAAGATTGCACAAAAAGGCATGGACCAAGGCAAGCTAATTATTTTTAACGAAAAAGCGTTGGAGTTTATGCTGAACTGGGTCACGCCATTACTACCGAGACGCATGTTGTTAAAAATATCTAGAAAAACCATGGAAATTAGTTAAGCTAGCCCAATGAAACGCGCAACAAAATTCTCTTTTTCTCCTAGCTGGCAAGTGCTATTACAAGATATGGAAATAGATATTCCATTGGCGGTAAAACTTGCTGGCCTACCACTTAATATTTTAACGCGAGAAAAACCAACATTAACAAGTGAGCAATACTTTCGATTTATGGAAGCAATCTCACTCGCAGCACCTCATAAAGAAGTTCCCCTTTTAGTTGCGGAACATCTATCAACGGAAGCGTTTGACCCCGCATTTTTTGCTAGCTTATGTAGTAAAAACTTTACACAAGCTGTCAAACGCATTGCAAACTACAAACCCTTAATTGGACCTATGTTTTTAAACATAATTGAGGACAGCGACCGAACAAAGATTGAGATTCATTGCTACGGTGTTGATGATTTGCCACGCGATGTCGCACTATGCGAATTAACCTTCTTTACTCAGCTATTTCGAATAGCGACGCGCCACGACATTATCCCCTTGAATGTTACAACGCCCAAATTACCCAAAGATATTGCGGCATATCAAGACTATTTTGGTTGTTCATTGGAAGAAGCTAACACGGTTAGCTTAACGTTTTCTGCACCTGATATGGCAAAACCATTTGCTACACAGAACAATCAAATGTGGCAGTATTTCGAAGGTCAATTAAACCAACGATTAGAAAACCTGAACCAAGATGCCACGACAAGCCAAAAAGTGAAAGGCGTTTTACTTGAAGCAATCCCAAGTGGGGAGTACTCGGTAGAGACTGTCGCAATGCAATTACATATGAGTAAGCGTACACTTCAACGTAAGCTCAGTTTAGAAAAAGCGAATTTCAAGGATATATTGCAAGAAGTACGGATCGAACTTGCAGACCACTACTTAGAAAAATCTACACTGCCACTAAGTGAAATATCTTTCCTTCTTGGCTTCCATGAAGCTAATTCATTTATTCGTGCTTACCAGCACTGGAAAGGGGTAAGCCCAGGTAGCTACCGAGAACAACATCACTAACCTATGAACTAGCACAATAAAATGGTGTTTTTTTAACAAAAACTTGACCTCTATAGATGTGTTTAATATGCCCTTATGCTATAGTGCGCCGTGAATTTTTGAAGGTGGCGCTATGTTAGCAGAATATTTAGAAGTTATTGAAGCTGTAGGCTTGAATTTATTTTTTGCTTTTATCTTTATTTTCATAGGGTTATCTATTCACGACGTAATGAAAAAGAACGACGTTCCAAAAATGGGCCAGATGGTAGTTTACTTCGTACTGGTGCTAGGTTGTGTCGGTTTTATTGCGAAAGGTCTTATCCAGTTTTTCTGGGAAAGCCAAGGAATTGGTTAGTAGTTCATGGCAAAAGAAGTTTCAGACGTAACAACAATTGATCTGTTTTCAGACGAAAAGCGCCCGGGTCGTCCTAGAACAAATCCGCACTCTCGTAGTGTTCAGGTTAAGATCAATAAGCGTAATCAGGTTAAGCGTGACAAACAACGAGGCTTGAAACGTGTCGAATTTAAGATGCATCAAAGTTTATTTGAAAAGCTTGATGCGATGGCGCAAGAGCAAAATGTTAGCCGTGGCGAATTAATCGAGTCGATATTAGCAAAAACGCTAGCGACTGATGAATGTTAAAATTTTAGTTTAAAAGGTAAAACTTAATGGCAATTGTAGGTTTATTCTTTGGTAGCGATACAGGTAACACTGAAGCTGTAAGTAAAATGATCCAAAAGAAACTAGGCAAAAAACTAGTTGACGTTAAAGATATTGCGAAAAGCACAAAAGAAGAAATCGCTGAATTTGATTTAATTATCTTAGGTATTCCAACATGGTACTACGGTGAAAACCAATGTGACTGGGATGACTTTTTACCTGATTTAGAAGAAATTGATTTTACAGATAAGCTTGTTGCTATTTTCGGTTTAGGTGATCAAGAAGATTACGCAGAATACTTCTGCGATGCAATGCAGCCACTTCGTGATATTGCAGAATCAAAAGGTGCAATCATTGTTGGTAACTGGTCAACTGAAGGTTACGAATTCGAAGCATCTAAAGCGCTTGTAGACGACAACACGTTTATCGGCTTGTGTATCGATGAAGACCGCCAACCGGAGTTGACTGAAGAGCGTGTAGACAAATGGGTCAACCAAATTTATGACGAAATGTGTTTAGCTGAATTAGCTGACTAATATACTACGTCACATATTTTTTAGAAGAAGGGCTAGGTTGAAAAACCTAGCCCTTTTTGTTTTACATTCACTAACACATCACAATCGCAATTATCTGAAACCTATGGTAAAAGTTAATAAAATTTTTCATTAAAGATCATGGGTAGCTACTTTGACAGTTCAACTAACATATCGTCACAACCAATTTTCTAATTTGGTGACGAGCTATTGCCTTGTTTTTAGTTTGCTCTTGGTTTCGTTTCCCATGTGGGCAAGTAATCAAGTGACCAATGTTAGGGTGTGGCCTACACCTGAAAGCACACGCGTAGTGTTCGACATCAGTGATAAGCCGAACTATAAATATTTCACTTTATCCTCACCAGAACGCTTAGTTATTGATTTTTATGACAGTAAGTCAAAAATCAATTTCAAAAATATTATCAGCAATGATAAGCGAATTACCAAGATCCGTACGAGTAAGCCCAAAAACAAACAATCAATGCGTGTTGTCTTTGAACTAGCTGCTAACTATCAATTTTCAGTATTTCCTATTGCACCTGCAGGACAATATGGCGACAGATTAGTTATCGATATTGTTGATAACAAACAGTTGGCTGATGTAGAGCCAATCAAAGACGCAAACAGAAATAAAAACATTGTTGTCGCGATTATTGCTGGCCATGGCGGCGATGATCCTGGCTCTATAGGCTATCGGGGTACATACGAAAAAGGTGTCACACTAACTATTGCTAAAAAGCTGGCAAAACTCATTGAAAAAGATCATTACATGCAATCGGTGATGTTACGAGAAGGCGACTATTATGTGACCCATGCACAAAAACCTAAACTCGCTCGTCGACATCAAGCTGACTTGTTAATTTCTATTCATGCAGACGCGTTTACTTCACCAAAACCTAGTGGCGCTTCAGTGCTTGTTCAGTCAACAAAAAGGGCTAACTCAGAATTCACTCGAATGATAAAAAATCGAGAAAAAACATCAGAATTACTTGGCGGTGCAGGTCAAACAATCAAACATACCAAAGATTCCAACCTAGCGATCGCATTGGCAGATATGACGAAAGATCACACAATGAAAAGTAGCTATGAGTTTGCAACAGATGCCCTTGCTGAATTGAAAAAAGTAACAAAGCTTCATAAGAAAAAGCCAACGGGCCTTAGCTTAGCCGTATTGAAAGCACCTGATATCCCTTCTGTGTTAATTGAAACAGGCTTTATCTCCAATCCAAACGATGAGAAAAACTTGAATAATCCGGTACACCAAGACAAATTAGCCAATGCAATCTATCAAGCGGTAAGAACCTATTTTAACCGAACACCACCTAGAGGAACCTTGCTTGCTTCGACTCAACTTATCGAGCATCAAGTTAACAGTGGCGAATCATTATCCTTGCTGGCTAGCCGTTACAAGGTTTCAGTAAAAAGTATAAAAGAAATGAATAATCTGCGTTCCAATACTATTCATATCGGTCAAGTACTGAAAATAGATAGACCTCAATAGCGTGTAAACCCATCAACAGTCTACACGCCGTCGTCTAATCTGCTATTTACGTTGTTTTTTTCGTATGTACAAAGTACGCATGACCTTTGCGACGATCTCACCCTTTTCATCTTTAATATAAACAGGAAGTTCAGGTAAGTATTTGTCACCATTAGCGGTATGTTTTGCAATATCCGCAAGGAGCTCATCAGTTAATACAAAATCGGCATAAACACGTCCGCGACCTGGTTTAATAAAATCGATATCGGCGTATTTATCCCAAATAATGTAGTCTTTACCGAGTCTTGCCATCAACATCATCATATAGAAGGGATCTGTCAGGGAAAATAACGCCCCACCAAAAATACTACCTACGCCATTTCTATTCCATGCACTTAATCTCATCGAGGCTCTCGCCTGCCTAAAATCATCGGATATAGAAACCAACTTAATACGGGAAAAAAACATTGGTGGCCAAAAATTGATAAATAATTTAAATACCCACGCTTTGGAAAACATTAAATTCATGAAAAAACCCTAAACTCATCGTACCAGTAGATTATCCCAGATTTTTATGATAAAACGCAAAGATTAATCACTTATATCGATAGAAATAACAAAAAATATTACTTGAGTATTTAACTAGGGCTTTCATCATTGCAGATAAAACTCTATAATTTTCTACAGTATTTTTATAACAACCAAAGTATTTATGCCTGATCAAAATGAAGAATTAAAACGCGCTGGCCTAAAAATCACGTTACCGCGAGTAAAAATATTAAGTATTTTACAGTCACCTGATAATCAACATATCAGCGCTGAAGATGTTTATAAGATTTTACTAGAGCAAAATGAAGAGATTGGCTTGGCAACTGTTTACCGCGTCTTAAACCAATTTGATGATGCAGGTATTGTTACGCGTCATCACTTTGAAGGCGGTAAATCAGTATTTGAGTTGTCGCACAAAAAGCATCATGATCATCTGGTTTGCTTAAAGTGTGGAAAAGTTGTTGAGTTTGAAGATGATGTTATTGAGCAGCGTCAGCTAGATATTGCTAAATCTCACAACATAAAGCTAACAAACCACAGCTTATACCTTTACGGTGAATGTGAAGACGAAGAGGCTTGCGAGTCTTATCGTAAATCACACCAATAAAACAGGTTATCTATTATAGGCGCTTGAGGCGCCTATTTTTTTCTCTGCAACTCGCCCACTGAGCAGTTGAAGATAACAAAAAAGCCAGCAATGCTTGCTGGCTTTTTTACTTTACATTTATAACTGTAGGCTAACCTGAAATTTTAGCCCATGTATCACGCAAACCAACGGTACGGTTAAACACCAGCTTTTCAGCTGTTGCATCTTTATTATCTAAACAAAAATAACCTTGACGCTCAAACTGGAAAGCTTGCTCTGCTTTAGCGGTTGCTAAATATGGCTCTACTTTGGCATTATTGATCACAACTAATGATTCTGGGTTAATTACGCTGTGGAAATCATCCGCCGCGCCCGGATTTTCCACGGTAAACAAACGATCATACAAGCGAACTTCTGCATCAATAGCTTGCGCTTCACTCACCCAGTGAATAACACCTTTTGGTTTAGTACCATCTTCCGGGTTCTTACCTAACGTATTAGGGTCATACGTACAATATACCGTTGTTACATTTCCATCAGCATCCTTGTCACAGTGGGTTGCTGTAACAACATAGGCACCACGTAATCGTACAGCTTTACCAATCACCAAACGCTTGTACTTTTTGTTTGCTTCTTCTCTAAAATCTTCAGCTTCAATTAATAACTCTCTAGAAAACGGTACAACGCGAGTGCCTTGACTGTCATCACTTGGATGATTCTTAACAGTCAATTCTTCAACTTTAGCTTCGTCATAGTTTTCTATTACAAGCTTAATAGGATCTAATACCGCCATTGCTCGTGGAGCATTGTCGTTTAAGTCTTCACGAATACAAGCCTCTAATACGCCCATTTCAACCGTATTATCCATTTTGGTAACACCAATACGCTTTGCAAATTCACGAATTGACGCAGGTGTATAGCCACGACGTCTGAAGCCAGCAATCGTTGGCATGCGCGGGTCATCCCAACCATTGACTAAGTTTTCTTCAACAAGCGTGTTTAATTTACGCTTACTCATCACCGTATATTCGAGGTTTAAACGAGAAAACTCATATTGACGAGGGCGAGATTCAATTGAAATATTGTCAATGACCCAATCGTATAAACGGCGGTTATCTTGGAACTCTAATGTACATAATGAATGCGTAATATTTTCAATCGCATCAGATATACAATGAGTGAAGTCATACATTGGGTAGATGCACCACTTATCGCCCGTTTGATGATGATGAGCAAATTTCACACGATAAATAACAGGGTCACGCATACACATAAAGCTTGATGCCATATCAATCTTAGCGCGTAGCGAGCACTCGCCTTCTTTAAACTCGCCGTTTTTCATTTTCTCAAACAAGGCTAAGTTTTCTTCAACTGGAGTATCACGGTAAGGACTGTTTTTTCCTGGTTGCTTCAAAGTACCACGGTACTCACGCATTTCCTCACCATTCAAGAAACACACATACGCTAGGCCTTTTTCAATTAACTCAACCGCATAGCCATGTAACTTATCAAAATAGTCTGAAGAATAACGAATGTCACCAGCCCACTCAAAACCCAACCATTTTACGTCTTCTTGGATTGAGTTAACGTAATCGATATCTTCTTTTTCAGGGTTGGTGTCGTCAAAACGTAAATTACATAATCCCTGGTAATCTTGAGCGATACCAAAGTTTAAGCAAATAGACTTTGCATGACCGATATGTAAATAGCCATTTGGCTCGGGTGGGAAACGCGTTTGCACTCCCGTGTGTTTACCGCTTGACAGGTCAGCATCAATAATTTGACGAATAAAATTTGTTGGACGGTTTTCTGCTTCCGACATCCACGCAACCTCAAAAAATGTGAAATAAGATTTTTATTAATCCAGCATTATAACAACAGTTAGGCATCTGATATAGTCATTAAAACTGAATATTGTGTTAATCTTACTGACTTAATTAACTCGTAAGATATCTCATTGTCATTAAAGCTTCACAGACGCTTCAAAAAAGGAAAAGTATGTTAAGAAGTATTGCCTTGTTTCTGGCACTAATCATATCGGCAGGTGCCAACGCTAAACCAGTTGAGAAAATTTATTTTGGCTCTTGTGCAAAGCAACATAAGCCCTTGGCTATATTTGATGCAATCAATAAAGATGACCCTGACGTGTTTATTTTCCTTGGTGACAACATTTACAGCTCATATTTTGGCATTGATGAAATGCCACTCCAATATCAAATGCTTAGTGAGCATGAAGGATTTCAAAAACTACGCAGACAAAGTGATGTTGTCGCCATATGGGATGATCATGATTATGGCCAGGGTGATGGCGGTAAACATTTTGAGCACAAGGAAATAAGCAGAAAGATCATGCTCGATTTTTGGCAAGAGCCAAAAGATTCGGCGAGATATACGCAAGATGGTATCTACACCTCATACTTATATGGTGAGGGTGACAATACCGTACGAGTAATTTTACCTGACTTACGTTGGAATCGGGACAACCTACACAAAGTTGATGACGATACCCGTAAAAAAGAACGCACACCTAAATTCATGGGGCCTTACCTACCCTCACCAAACACCGAAGATCAATTACTTGGCGAACAGCAATGGCGCTGGCTAGAAGCTGAACTGAAAAAGCCAGCTAAGATCAAAGTCATTGGTTCTGGCATTCAATTACTGAACGAGTTTTCTGGGTGGGAAACATGGGCAAACTTTCCTCATGAACGCAAACGTCTTTTAGATTTTATTGCGAAAGAAAAAATCAATGGCGTTATCTTCGTTTCAGGTGACACGCACTTTGGAGATGTATCTCGCGTATCTGATGAAGTCCCTTACCCATTATGGGAAATAACGAGCTCAGGGTTGAGTGAGAAATGGAAAGAAGTTAGCCCAAACAAACATCGAATAGGTAACGGCGTCAACGTCGTTAATTACGGTTTTATCGAAATTGATTGGGAACAAGAAGACCCAATCATCAACATGGGATTACGTGGATAAGCTGGCGAGACCATAAAACGGTTCACATTACCACTATCAAAACTTCAAGCCTTTTAACCTAGTTAAGGAGCGTTATGAGAAAAGTCTAACGCTCCTATTTGGCCTTCAAGCTCATTTATCACCCTATTTTTTTATTCCGAATGTTGCAAATTGTGATTTCCAACAAACTTCTGACATAACTTACTCAACAAGGTTACTCGCAATTTAATCATCAAGTTTTTGTAATCTGTACAATAAATAACAACAAGGATGACATTCTTAATATATTCACCTCTTCAAAAAGCTTTACAAGTCGACACACCCAGACATTTTTTATTTGTCATTATTATCTTAAGGAAAGGAATTAAGATGCATTAGCGGTTGGTACACGCATCAAAAGTAACGCAGGATAGTCAGACTCAAAAGGAGTGATATGATGAAAAAGTTAATGTTAATCGGTTCGTTAATCGCTGTATGTACTTCGGCAAGCGCAAGTCCATTTACCTTTGTAGCAGCAGACAAATCAGAGGAAACGAAATTATGTGTGCTCGCCGTCAGTAACCAGCTCAAGGCATTAAAGCAATCGCTGCGCCGATATGGCGACTATGGAGTAACACACACAATTAATGCAATTAAATGTAATGACCAATCACTAGCAAAATTCGCACATAATTATTACGCAGTAGATACGTTCACTTATTTAAATAAACGTTCGCATAATAGTAATAGAGTCAATGCTCGAGTAACCATCAGTGATATTGCACAAGCATCGATAAAGCCTATCACTGTGTATATCTCAGCAGCACCGAACTAAGCGTTTTAAGTAATAGAGCAAAAAAAACTGTGGTGCAAAAACTACGCTTGGCTGGCGATAAAGTCGGCCATTCGTTGGTTTAGTTGCTCTTCGGTTAAGTCTTCTTTATGTGTAGCCAATACCCAAATATGGCCAAACGGGTCCTTTAATGTTCCAGTTCTATCGCCATAGAATTGATCTTGAACTGGCCTAATTATTTCGCAGCCGACATCAACCGCTTGTTGAAACAAAATATCAACATCTTCGGTATATACCATCATAGAAGTTGCTGAACCACCTAAGGTCAGTGGACTATCAAACCCCTCTTCATCACACTCTTCACTCAACATGAACGGTGAATTACCGATTGTCATTTCAGCATGCGCGACATTACCATCAGGCATGTTCAACACTAACATTACCTGAGCAGAAAACGCTTCTTGATAGAATGATAATGCCTCTTTAGCGCCTTTTATGACTAAATAAGGCGTAATTGAATGGTAGCCTTCAGGTATTGGTTTAACACTCATGTTTTTGTTTCCTTTTCTCTTGACGTTCCGTTTTGTTTCACATTATTTAACTAGCTGACTACCTTGCCCGCCTAACGAGCAGTTCTCAGAGCTCTTCGAATAACAAACCTCTCTGCTTCATCAATTAACTTGGCTAGCTCACCGTTTTGTTTTAGTCGTCTGATTTCTTTGTCGACTAGCGGGACAAGATGTTGATGATCTTTATGAATATAGTGATATAAATCTAACCTAGCAAGCACCTTGCCCGTCGGAATAATATTATCGTAGCCAAATTTTGCAATGAGGAGCTGACCATCAAATGCATTCGTTAAAACAGCATCTACTCGCCCATTCCTTAATAAGGTAAACATTCGTTTCGTGTTGTTAACTTCATATACACCTTTTAAGCCACGCGTAATATTATCAGTATGTTTAACGCCTCTTACCTTACTCAAATGGTACTTCGCTAAATCGGCTTTACCTTCAATAACAACATCTCTACCTCTTAGAATAAATGGCATCGTTTCTAAGTAATAATAAGGGGTTGGAACGCGCACGGTGTTGGTGTTTTCATCGCCATATGTCCATATACGCATAATTTCACCTGCTTTTTCGCCAGAAAAAGCCTTGTGCTGAGCACGTGGAGCTGGCAATGGCTCTATAGCGATCTCGATACCTATATTTTCATAAATCTTAGGTAACACACGACGACCCACTTCCTGTTCAATCAGTAATTCGATAGATGCAAAGTTATAATCAGCGCAATAACTGACAGGTGTGACGAGTAATGCTGAGCATAATATGGCTAACGTTATGCTAAAAAACGGCTTCATATACAACTTCGGTAAATACAGATAATGTTAACTATAGCACCTACGGCTATATTTAGCGGGATTCACGCACCGCATCTTCTGCAGAACCACAACAAAAAAGCCCAGTGTTTTACCACTGGGCTTTTTTATGAAGAAAGTTATTTGCACTACTTCTGTTCGTCCAACGTTCGTTTTGCCTGTTCAACCGCTGACATATCCAATCCTAATTCAGCAACGGCTTCTTTAATCAGGGCCGGGTTAGTCATTACCTGCATCATTACCGGTTGTAATTGCTCTGGCGGTATGCCCAAATTGCCAATAGTCGCCATCGCCATCAACGGATTTTGAGTGAGCTCGGTAAAAATCTCATTGATTTGCTGATCTGAAATATTGTTTTCTTTTAATAACTCAATAATTGGATTCATACTATCTAGGTGATAAATTAAATTGTGGCTGCATTATAAAAGATAAAAATATTTTGCGCAGTGTTTGTTTTAGCAATAAAAAACCACAATAACCTTGGCCATTGTGGTTTATAGATACGCCATGCTGATTTACTTGTTAGCAGCGATTAATACATCGGACTCTGGCGTAAATGATTTAACTTGTATTAAGCTTTGTGCCGGAAAATACTTTATTGTTGAAAACGCATCAGCCTTTGGTTCAATTTGTTTTCGAGCAAGCTGATCAAAAAAATCGTCTTTTTTGCTGTGAAGTTCGATTGTCTTAACCATGCAATCACTATTTACGGCCTTCGACTCTAAATCCATGCATTGCCAAATATCTGACTTATCTGCTGCTAGTGTTACTTGACTAAAACTTAAGATGGTAACCGCAGCAAGTATACTTTTATACATGTATAACCTCCTTAAAATGCTTACATTTTCATATTAGCAAACAACCGCGAAAACCACCTAGCATATTTTTATGACAAGTTTATGACAACAATCAAAATAATTTTGCAGTCGGCAAATTACGCCGTTAATTCAAATCATAAACCGCACAATACATGGCGTACGTAGCAATTTAGCCAAGATCACCTAAACTATATTTGAGTGCTCTGACCGAGGAGGTTGGTGATGACAATTGCAAACAGATTAAATTCATTTTTAAACCAGCACAATGTGCAATATGAAGTTATTGGACATAGACCTAGCCATAACTCAATAGATTCAGCAATGCGTGCTGAAGTACCGGTAAATCAAGTTGCTAAGGCTGTTATTTTAGAAAGCCACGAAGGACGTAAACTAATGGCTGTGCTTCCCGCCAATAATAAGATCAGTCTATCACGCATCAATAGCAAAATGATGGGCGAATATCATTTGGTAAAAGAGAATGAGATTCGTCATATGTTTAAAGACTGTGAGTTCGGTGCAATTCCACCCGTTGGCTACGCATATAACGTTAATGTCGTCTTTGACGATAAATTGGACGAGCTGAGTCATGTTTACATTGAGGCAGGAGACCACAAATCTTTGCTAAGGCTATCGAAAACTGACTTTATCCGACTAATGAGCAGTGCCAAGCATTCGCGCTTTAGCGATGAAGTTTATCATTAGTTAATAAAGGCGCTTTCCTAAGCGCCTTTACCTTCAATAAACCACTAGATATGAATAATTAAAAACTCGCAGTTAAACTCCCCCAAAGGTGAGATGTTCGCAATCGGTTTAAAAACATCAGCAGGCCTATCACCGTAAGGAGTCTCTCTTACTTCTTTATGGAGGCGGTAGGCATGTTTTGCCATATCAGCGGGAAATAACGTCAACATTGTTCCGTCAAAAGAGTATTCACCATTTAGTTTAATGAGTACTTCATCGTAGTGGTTGTTTTCGTACTCTAAGACAAACTTATTGTTATCATTAAACAAGATTGTCGCCCCAGAACTGGTTTTACAATATTGAGTTCGTAAATAGGGTGGCATAGGTTGCTCTAGTTGATTAGGATTCTTTAAATAGATTCCAACATCATTTTTAGAATAGAAGTGCTGCCCTTGAGCAAATCGAAATTCGGTTGCAGTACCAAACCCCGCATCGATAAGTTGCTGATTGATATATCGATAAAAATCCTGATCACTAAACGCCGGATTCAGCGCTATCGCAACATTTGGGAACTCATTTGGCACTCGAACATCAGGTCGTTCAACAGTATAACCTTGTTGAACAAGTGAATCTTTTAAATGATTAATTTCATCTTCTGAATAGCCTTGATTATACAGGTGGATGGTCTTAGTTGAGCATCCACAAATTATTAGCAACAGTGCAACGCATAACAGTCGCATAACGCCCTAAAATCCTTTTTTAATATATTGATTTAAAATGAGAATATTAAATTTGCTTTAACAAAGAAAGTCACTTATCGAGTTTATGGCATCTAAAATTGTTACTAAATAATTTTCTCAATAGCGACGAGTTAACATAACGAGTTATTATCAATACACACTTATATCGCATATAATAGTGCTCATTACTCATTTAATGTATTGTTGCCTTTGTGACTAGTCATAACCCATACGAAAACAACCCCCTCCACGGAACAAGCTTATCTACAGTTTTAAGTGAACTTGTCGAGCATTATGGCTTCCCTATTCTTTACGCGTATTTGAATATTAATTGCTTTAATAAAAATGCGAGCATTGAAGCTAGTATGAAGTTTTTAAAAAAGACGCAATGGGCGCGAGAAAAAGTAGAATCATTTTACTTATATCAATATAAGAACCTACCACGCGCTAATGACATAGAATTTGAAAAGCCACCAAGAGAGCGTATTATTCCTGAAGGAATTAAACCTAAAGCACCAGCGGAACTCAGTTTTACTGATGCAGCAATCCTGAAAAAGAAACGCGAAGAAAAAGCAAAAAATCACAATAAAAAACGTTCAAAGCCGCAAAAAACCTACACAAAAAGATCAACGGCAGGCACTAACAAAATTGACCCATGGGCAGATTACCGTGAATAAAGAACAACATTACTTTGCAGGTTAGCCGACCCTCAACACAAAAAAGCAGCTCCCAGCTGCTTTTTTGTAATTACCCAATGTGACCAAATAAATATTAGTTGTACCCTAGAATATAATTCGCCTCCTCATCATTGATTACCTCATCTACGTTATCGATTGAAACATCTCTAATTGCATAATCACGAATATTTAAGAACGTCGTGTGATTTGCTCTACCAAAGCGCATTTTATCGCCTGCGCTACGTGAATCTATCTGTTGTTTTTCAAAGCCACTGATATCCATACTACACCTCACTCTTGGATTTTGAACTTCGATAATACAATTGCAGGACTAATGCCAAGAACCCCCAACCCCATTAACCTATTGTATTTATTAAGATTACACTGAACCCCCTGTTAGGATAGCGCCAAACCTTACTCGCAATTCATCAGTAAATTCGCATTTTGCAAGGCAATAAGCATTGCTAATATTAGGGTTAGACACCATTCACCAGAGGTTACTTTCTACTCAAT
This sequence comes from Thalassotalea loyana, assembly GCF_030161435.1. Taxonomy (GTDB): domain Bacteria; phylum Pseudomonadota; class Gammaproteobacteria; order Enterobacterales; family Alteromonadaceae; genus Thalassotalea_G; species Thalassotalea_G loyana. The sequence continues at coordinate 43,472 of NZ_BSSV01000010.1, forward strand.
AAAACCAATGGTTTAAACTCCAGTTTGAGTGTGTGATAATAAACTTCAGGAAAAATAATAGTTTATAAAGGGACTTAACAAATGAAAAAGTTTGCTTTAACTGCATCCGCGTTCGCCGTTGCAGCCGTTTTGATTACACCTAAATTCATTTCAACTAAAGTTGAAAGCCAGCTAGAACAAGCTGTAGAACAAATAAATTCCGCATATGGTTATAAAGCTGAGATTGCAAATCGCCAGAGCAATTGGTTTAACACACAAGCGACGATCAAAATATCTGTAAACACAGAAGAGCTTGGTATTGATACCGATAATCAAGATGCTGAAGAGTTTTTCGTTAACTTTGAGGTAAACGCTGAACATGGCCTGATCATGCCATCGGCGAAAAACAAGGTTGGCCTCTTAGATATGTCGGTCACTATGGTGGCGGAAAACTTGCGAGAACATCTTGATTGGCCCGCCGATAAACCGCTCTACCAAACTCAAGTTAATACATCACTTACTGGAGCAACGCTCTTTAAGGATGCTATTACTCCTTTTAGTATGACAGATGTAGAAAATGGCATAGAGTTAAATTACCAAGGTTATACTGGATCTGGTTCATTTATTGATGGCGAAATAGCCTATATTGGTAACTCAAAGCCATTACATGTTATCGCCGATGATAGCGATATCACCGTGTCAGGAATTGCAGTAGACATGACAGCTCAGGCGAGCCTAGCAGAGATTTTCCAAGGTAACATGTACGATTCGGAAACTAACTTCAAAATTGAATCTATTGTTGCTAAAGCCCACTCAGGAGCGGAAAAAGCAACAATTAAAAATATACTGATTGATGCAATAACCAAAGTACAGCCGGAAAACGGAACAGCAAGTATCGAAATTGGTTATGGCATCGATAGTATTGATGCAGAAGATGAGAGCGTTAAAGACCTCGCGCTGAATATTCAGGTTAACAATATTAGCAACGAGTTTATCGAGGCGTATCAGCAAAACCAGCAAGTATTCACACAAGGTTCTGATGAAGAAATTCAAGCAAACATTATGAAGTTCGCTCAAAACAACCTTCTTGCATTGCTAAAAGCTAACCCTGAAATTAATATCACTAAACTTCAAGCAACATTTGATGATGGCTCGATAGTCAGCCACATGAATTCGAGCATTCAAGGCATAGAGCAACTACCTAATATTGCTGAAAATCCAATGTTTTGGTTAAACCATGTTATTGCAAATGGTGAACTGAAGGGTGATGAGAGTGTTATTGAACGTTTTGCTGTGAATCAGGTGGTGTCTCAAATCAAAGCCAATCCGAATGCAGCGAATATGACAGAAGAAGAGATAATGAATATCGCACAACAGCAGGTACCCCATTTACTTCAAAACTTTATCCAGCAAGGTTTAATCGTTAAAACAGATACGGGCTACCAAACCAAGTTTGACATGGTTAACAGTGCGCTGAAGGTCAATGATGTTCAAATACCATTGCCGTTCTAATAATTAGTAACCAAAAAGAAAAAGCGCCGATTGGCGCTTTTTTTATGAATCGTTTAACCGGCACCGTAGATTTTTTTGAAGTTTTTCAGGTTCCATCCAATCATGACTTCATTACCAATCTTTAATACAGGAACAGAGCGCGCACCAATAGCATCAAGCTCTTTCCTTCCTCGTTGCATCTTTGCATTGGTTAATCGATACTGAATACCGTTATCATCCAAGTACTTTTTCGCCTCACGGCAGTGAGGACATTTATCAGAGATATATAAAACTACTCGTTTCATTTCAAATCCAGAACACGTTATAAACGAACGACATTTTACTGAATTTGGTGACATAAAGGAATCAAAGACCCTATTTCAAGTAACCTTGCCATTTTCACTATCATGTAAAATTGGTTATGATGAAAAAAACAATAAAAAGTAGGAATATCATGGAGTTTGATTTTTTTAGTGCGAGTTTAATTAACTTAGCCATCAACATTTCGTACACACTTATCTCACTGGTAGTTGCCGTGTATGCACTCATTCTAATCGATAAAAAATTATTAAAAGGCGTCGACATTCAACAAGAGCTTAAAAACAACAATTTGGCTGTAGCCATATTTGCTTCTTCTATTATGCTTTTTGTCGCCATAATAATCAGCTTCGGACTACAGTCTTAACCTATGAAGAAGGTTATTCCTTTTCTTTTGTTTGGCGCGATCTTTATTATAGGCAAGTTCGACAAGGAGCCAGTCAAGGACGAATTTGATCAGCGTTTGCTCTGGCAAGCGCAATCAGCCCAGAAGAATATTAGTAGCTATTTTACGACTAACAGCTATCAACGCGGAACAATTTATGCGACGACCGAAGACTATCAATTATCTGAACGCAAAATGCATAAAGTTGTTGAGCACCATGCAAAAGGAAATCCCGCAAAAGTATCCTATATCATCAAATGGAAAGACTCTCAGGATAATGTAATCAACCTAAGTGCACTTGGAGTTGACTGGAAGCATCACTTTGCCAATAGTTACCTCGTTGGTTTCAAACCATTTAGTGTAGATAATCTTTGGTTACCCTTATATGCAATTGCACAATTAAAGACGTATGAAACAGACTCTGACCAATATCGTACAAATGAGCTATGGCAGAATTCGGCACAAGCCTACGCTAGCCCGAGAGGAGATTGTGAAGATCACGCTATCATTCTGGCTGATTGGCTGATATCAGAAGGAGTAGATGCCAGAGTTGTAGGTGGGAAATATAAAGGAGGTGGTCACGCATGGGTGCTTGCAATTATTGATGATCAAGAGTTTATCCTTGAAGCAACAAGCAAACGCAAGACCAAGAATTGGAATCATTACCCTCTCGCTAAATTAGCCAAGGATTACCACCCTGAGTTTATGTTTAACCGAGAGCAGTTTTGGGTAAATACGAATCGCAAACTAATCGACGATTATCGCGGTGAACATTGGCAAATAACGAGTACGTATAAAAAACTAGCGAGCAAACCTTTATAGGCTTATCCAATGCCTTAATCATGTATCAAATGACAGCAACAAAAAAGGTCGCTTTCGCGACCTTTTCAAGATTCAGATAAGTAATTAAATTACCAACCAGTCTTTTCTTTTAACGCCGTACCGATGTCAGCTAAAGAGCGAACTGTTTTAACACCAGCAGCTTCTAATGCTTTGAATTTGTCGTCAGCAGTACCTTTACCACCAGCGATGATTGCACCAGCGTGACCCATACGCTTACCAGCAGGTGCAGTTACACCAGCAATGTAAGATACTACAGGCTTAGATACGTTCGCTTTGATGTACTCAGCAGCTTCTTCTTCTGCAGTACCACCGATCTCACCAATCATTACGATTGCTTCAGTTTGTGGATCGTTTTCGAACATTTCTAATACGTCGATGAAGTTAGTACCTGGGATTGGGTCACCACCAATACCAACACATGAAGATTGACCAAAACCAGCGTCAGTTGTTTGCTTAACTGCTTCGTAAGTTAATGTACCTGAACGAGATACGATACCTACTTTACCTGGCTTGTGGATGTGACCTGGCATGATACCGATCTTAGATTCGCCCGGAGTGATAACACCTGGACAGTTAGGACCAATCATGCGTACGCCAGTCTCTTCAAGCTTAACTTTAACGTCAAGCATATCCATCGTTGGGATACCTTCAGTAATCGTAACGATTAACTCGATACCAGCATCGATAGCTTCTAAGATAGCATCTTTACAGAAAGGAGCTGGAACGTAGATAACTGTCGCTGTTGCGCCAGTTGCTTCTACAGCTTCACGAACTGTGTTGAATACAGGAAGACCTAAGTGCTCTTGGCCGCCTTTACCTGGTGATACACCACCAACCATTTGCGTACCGTATGCGATAGCTTGCTCTGAGTGGAAAGTACCTTGACCACCAGTGAAACCTTGACAGATAACTTTAGTATCTTTGTTAATTAATACAGACATTATTTGCCCTCCGCAGCAGCTACTACTTTCTCAGCAGCGTCTTTTAACGATTCAGCAGCAATAACATTTACGTCAGAGCTTGCTAATACTTCACGGCCCGCTTCAGCGTTTGTACCTTCTAAACGTACAACTACCGGAACTTCAACGCCTACTTCTTTAACAGCAGCGATGATACCTTCAGCGATCATGTCACAACGAACGATACCACCAAAGATGTTAACTAATACTGCAGATACGTTGTCATCAGATAAGATGATCTTGAATGCTTCAGCTACACGCTCTTTAGTAGCGCCGCCACCAACATCTAAGAAGTTAGCTGGCTTACCGCCGTGTAAGTTAACAATATCCATTGTACCCATTGCAAGGCCAGCACCGTTAACCATACAACCAACGTTACCGTCTAACGCTACGTAGTTTAATTCCCACTGAGCAGCGTGAGCTTCACGCTCATCTTCTTGTGAAGGATCGTGCATTGCGCGGATTTTTGGTTGACGGTATAAAGCGTTTGAGTCAACGCCAATTTTGCCGTCTAAACAGTGAAGGTTACCTTCATCTGTGATAACAAGAGGGTTGATTTCTAACAAATCGAAATCGTGGTCAGTAAACATGTTACCTAAGCCCATGAAGATTTTAACAAATTGCTTCATTTGAGTTGGGTTTAAGCCAAGTTTGAAACCTAATTCACGAGCTTGGTAAGCTTGTGGACCTACTAATGGGTCAATCGCAGCTTTGTGAATTAAGTGAGGAGTTTCTTCAGCAACTGTTTCGATGTCTACACCGCCTTCAGTTGATGCCATGAATACAACGCGACGAGTACCACGGTCTACAACAGCGCCAAGGTATAATTCGTTAGCGATGTCTGTGCAGCTCTCTACTAAGATTTTAGCTACAGGCTGACCATTTGCGTCTGTTTGGTAAGTAACTAAGTTTTTACCTAACCAGTTCTGTGCGAAGTCTTTGATTTCTTCTTTAGTCTTAACTAGCTTAACACCGCCAGCTTTACCACGGCCACCGGCGTGAACCTGTGCCTTAACAACCCACATATCGCCACCGATTTTGTCGGCAGCCTCGGCAGCTTCTTGAGGTGTATCGCAAGCATAACCCTCAGAAACTGGTAAACCATATTCAGCGAATAATTGTTTCGCTTGATACTCATGCAAATTCATGGCGTTTCCCAATGATTTTATTGAAATGAAGCCAGTATAATTATTCAACGATCATAGCTGAGTAAAAACACTAACCCTGTTATAAATTGGCTCGAATTATATCCATTATAGGCGCTAGTTAAAACCCCTAAAGTATCATTTAATTACGCTTAACGGCATTTGTGACAAAAAACCTCACAAAACGTGGTTTTTTCGCGTTTAGACTTTAGTCTAATGAACACCAAATCAGCATAAATCGTCATAAGCACTTTCATATTAATTCATACAAAATGGCCATACTTCAGGTCAATTAAATCTATTTTCAAGCTAATTTTACTGTTTATAGAATATAGACTATAACTCACATTTAACACATTAACCTCAGGTTAATATCGACCTACAAAAAACTATGTTATTCAGTGAATAAGACAAGCAGATTAAAAAATCAGAATAAGTGATGACTTGCTATGACGATGAAAAAGAAAATCGTATCTAGGCAGTTATTGTTAGATATAAAAAAGCCCCGCTATTGCGAGGCTTTTAAAATACGTTTATCTAATGACAAATTAGATATCTAGTAATAGACGTGTTGGGTCTTCAAGAAGCTCTTTAACTGCTACTAAGAAGCCTACAGACTCTTTACCATCAATCAATCTGTGATCGTAAGATAATGCTAAGTACATCATAGGTAAAATTTCTACTTTACCGTCAACCGCCATTGGACGATCTTGGATCTTATGCATACCTAAGATAGCTGTTTGAGGCATGTTTAAGATTGGCGTAGATAATAATGAACCGAATACACCACCGTTGGTAATTGTGAAGTTACCACCTTGCATTTCGTCCATTGTTAACTTACCGTCACGACCTTTGATCGCTAACTCTTTGATACCTTTCTCAATACCCGCCATGCTTAATTGGTCAGCATCACGCAATACAGGTGTAACTAGACCACGAGGTGTAGATACAGCAATCGAAATATCGAAGAAGTTGTGGTAAACAATATCGTCACCGTCAATTGATGCATTAACTGCTGGGTAGCGCTTCAATGCTTCATTCACCGCTTTAACGTAGAAAGACATGAAACCTAAACGCGTGTCATGAGTTTTCTCGAATACGTCTTTGTACTGCTTACGAAGATCCATGATTGGCTTCATGTTAACTTCGTTAAACGTTGTTAACATTGCAGTAGAGTTCTTAGCTTCTAATAAACGGTTAGCAATAGTCTTACGTAAACGCGTCATTGGTACGCGTTTTTGGCTGCGCTCACCTTGTGCTGCAACTGGTGCAGCTGCCGCCGCTGGAGCTGCTGCAGGAGCCGCTGGCTTAGTTGCCGCTTCAACGTCTTCTTTAGTGATACGACCGCCTTTGCCTGTACCTTTAACATCAGCTTCTGTTAAGCCTTTTTCTGTCATCAAGCGACGTACAGATGGAGATGCAACACCATCACCTGAAGCTTCTTCAGCTGCCGGTGCTGATGCTGGTGCAGCTGCCGCCGAAGCGCCTGCTGTCATTTCACCAATCTTTTGTTGACCTAATACAGTATCGCCTTCAGCGTTTAAAATCTTACCCATTACGCCGTCAGCAGTAGCAGGTACTTCTAAAACAACTTTGTCAGTTTCGATTTCAACGATAACTTGGTCACGAGAAACCGCTTCACCTTCAGCTACATGCCATGTCGCTACAGTTGCGTCTGCAACAGATTCTGGTAAAACTGGTACTAAAATTTCTACTGTCTCACCACCTGTGCTTGCTGCTGCCGCTGGAGCTGCTTCTGCTTTTGGTGCTGCGTCACCTGATGCTGCACCTTCAGAAAGTACACCAATCACTTGCTCACCTAAAACAGTCGCGCCTTCAGCTTCATTGATAGCCGTAATTACACCATCAGATGTCGCAGGTACTTCAAGTACTACTTTGTCTGTTTCAATTTCGACTACAACTTGATCACGAGTTACAGAATCACCTACTTGTACATGCCAAGTAGCTACTGTTGCGTCTGCAACGGACTCTGGTAATACAGGAACCTTAATTTCGGTTGTCATTTAACTTATTCCTTACTTACTAATTACCAAAAATGGCTTATTCAACAGTTAACGCTTGTGCTACTAGCGCCTGTTGCTCTTTAACATGAACTGACATATAACCTACAGCTGGTGCTGCTGAAGCCTTACGACCGGCATAAGTCAAATACGTACCTGCAGGAATTGCTGCTCTAAAGTGATGCTGCGAGCAGTACCAAGCACCTTGGTTTTGCGGCTCTTCCTGACACCAGACAAATTGTTTAACGTGTTGGTATTTCTCTAACACTTTATCCAATTCAGCTTCTGGGAATGGGTATAGTTGCTCAATACGAATAATGGCAACATTATTTAATTCTTGCTTACGGCGTTGTTCTAGTAGTTCGTAGTAAACTTTACCTGAACACATAACAACACGTTCAACATCTTTTGGATTGATTTCGTCAATCTCACCAATTACGTTTTGGTATTCACCCTGTGCTAATTCTTCTAACGAAGAAACGGCAAGTGGATGACGTAACAACGATTTAGGTGACATCACGATCAGTGGTCGACGCATAGGGCGAACGACTTGACGACGAAGCATATTAAATACTTGCGCTGGTGTAGAAGGCACACATACTTGCATGTTGTGATCTGCACATAATTGCAAGAAACGCTCTAAACGAGCTGATGAATGCTCTGGGCCCTGACCTTCATATCCATGTGGTAAAAGCATTGTTAAGCCACATAAGCGACCCCACTTTTGCTCACCAGAAGAAATAAATTGGTCAAAGACAACTTGCGCACAGTTAGCGAAATCACCAAATTGTGCTTCCCAAATCGTTAAGCCTTTAGGTTCTGCAGTGGTGTAACCGTATTCAAACGCCAATACCGAAACTTCAGATAATACTGAATCGTGTACCTCAAATGGCCCCTGATCTTTACTCACGTTTTGTAAAGGCAAGTAAGTAGATGCATCCGTTTGATTATGTAATACCGCATGACGGTGGAAGAATGTACCACGACCAGCATCTTGACCAGTGATACGAACACGATTGCCTTCTTCAACGATCGCGGCATACGCTAAGCTTTCAGCAAAGCCCCAGTCGAGTAACTTCTCGCCTTTGGCCATTTTCTTGCGATCATCGTAAATTTTCTTAACACGAGAGTGCACCGGATGCGACTCAGGATAACTAGAAATGCTATTAGCTAAGGCTTTTAATCTATCTAAATCAATTGCCGCTTCGTACTCATCGTCCCAGTCATGACCGATATACGGTGTCCAATCAACTGAGTGTTCAGTCATCGGGCGCCATTGTTCAACAGTACATTGACCTTCGTCTAGCAACTTACGGTAGTATTCTGCTAACTCGTTCGCTTTATCTAAGCGAATAGAGCCTTCAGCATCTAGCTTGTTTGCATATAGCTGACGAGGCGTTGGGTGCTTTTTAACCTTCTGGTACATCAATGGCTGAGTAGCATTTGGCTCGTCAGCTTCGTTATGACCATGACGTCGGTAACACACTAAATCAAGCACCACATCACGCTTAAATTTATTACGGAAATCTAATGCAACCTGTGTTGCCAAGATTACCGCTTCAGGATCGTCACCATTCACATGAAGAATAGGTGCCTGAACCATTTTCGCGATTTCAGTACAGTATTCACCGCTTCGTGTATCTTCAGCATTTGATGTTGTAAAGCCAACCTGGTTATTAACAACGATGCGAATCGAACCGCCCACTTTAAATGCACGCGCTTGCGACATGTTAAACGTTTCTTGTACAACACCCTGACCTGCAATTGCTGAATCACCGTGTATTGTAATAGGTAGAACTAAGTCACCATCATCACAGTCACGACGATCTTGACGAGCGCGAACAGAGCCCATAACAACGGGGTTTACAATCTCTAAGTGAGATGGGTTAAACGCCAATGCTAAGTGAACGTTACCACCTGGTGTTACGAAGTCTGAAGAGTAACCCATGTGATATTTAACATCACCTGAGCCAACTAAATCGTCGTGTTTACCGGCAAACTCATCAAATAACTTAGATGGATTTTTACCCAATACGTTAACTAACACGTTTAAGCGACCACGGTGAGCCATGCCCATAACCACTTCTTTGGTGCCATGTTGACCGGCACGCGTGATTAACTCTTTAAGCATAGGGATTAGCGCATCACCACCTTCGAGTGAGAAACGTTTTGCACCAGGGAATTTTGCACCTAGGTATTTTTCTAAACCATCAGCAGCAATTAAGCCTTTAAGAATCTCTTCTTTTTCAGCAGCAGATAACTGCGCTTGAGATTGAACAGACTCTAAACGTGATTGAATCCAACGTTTTTCTTCCGTCGATGTCATGTGCATGTATTCAGCACCGATCGATCCACAGTAGGTCTTACGTAATGATTTATATAAATCACCTAACTTCATGGTTTCGCTACCAACAGCGTATGAACCTACGTTGTATTCTTTGTCGAAATCATTTTCAGATAAGTCATGGTGAGATAATTGAAGGTCTCTAACGCGGTCACGCTGCCATAGGCCCAACGGGTCAAGGTTTGCGTTTTGGTGACCACGAAAACGGAAAGCATTAATTAATTGTAGTACCTTAACTTGCTTGCCATCAGAACTCCCAGAAACAACAACGCGAGCAGGTTGTTTTGCGAGTTCTCTAAATTCATCGCGAATGGCTGAGTGTTTGTATTCAACCTCAGCACCTTCAATTTTTGGTAGGTTTTCAAATATTTCACGCCACTGTGCTGGCACAGATTGTGAGTTATCTAAAAAAGATTCGTACAGTTCTTCAATATATGCAGCATTTGAGCCGCTTAAATGGGAAGACTCTAACCAAGCCTTCATTGCACCTTCGGGCATTGCTAGTTCCTAAAAATGGTATTAAGCAACAGATATACGATTTAATAGCAAAGGGTAGCTAATAATAGCTACCCTAACTTCATAAGCAATTAAACCGCTCTTTTTAATAGCATCGACTTAATATGGCCGATTGCTTTTGTTGGGTTTAATCCTTTCGGACAAACATCAACACAGTTCATGATGCCGTGACAACGGAATACGCTGTACGCATCTTGTAACCCATCTAAACGTTCTTCAGTAGCAGTATCACGACTATCAATTAAGAAGCGGTAGGCGTTTAATAAACCTGCTGGACCGATGAACTTGTCAGGGTTCCACCAAAACGATGGACAAGAGGTTGAACAACATGCACATAAAATACACTCATAAAGACCGTCTAATTTATCACGCTCTTCAATTGATTGAATATGTTCACGAGCTGGTTGCTCTTTACCATCATTAATTAAGTATGGCTTGATTTTTTCGTATTGACTGTAGAATTGAGACATATCAATAACTAAGTCACGAATAACTGGCAAGCCTGGTAATGGACGTAAAACAATCTTCTTTGCTTTAACCGCAGATAACGGAGTGATACAAGCAAGACCGTTCTTACCATTCATGTTTAAACCGTCAGAGCCACAAACACCTTCGCGACATGAACGACGGAAAGATAACGTAGGATCTTGTTCTTTCAACAAAATTAACGCATCTAGTACCATCATATCTGAGCCTTCTTGAATTTCAAGCTCATAATCTTTCATGTAAGGTGCATTATCGACATCTGGGTTGTAACGATAAACTGAAAATAACTGCTTCATAAAATGCTCCTTAGTACGTTCTTACTTTCGGTGGGAAAGCTTCACGATGAACTGGTTTCATGTTTACATCACGCTTCGACATTTCTTCAGTCTCAGGTGTGTAGATTGTGTGACATAACCAGTTTTCATCATCACGGTCTAAGAAGTCTTCACGTGAATGTGCACCACGAGATTCAGTTCTGTAGTTAGCCGCTTTCGCAGTACTAAACGCTGTTTCCATCAAGTTATCTAATTCAAGACACTCAATTCGCTCTGTGTTGAACTCACTAGATTTATCTTTAAGATGTGCATTTTTAAGGCGTTCGCGAATTTCAGTTAATTCTTTCATACCTTCAGCCATTGCTTCACCTTCACGGAATACCGAGAAGTTCATTTGCATACACTGTTGTAAATCTTTCTTGATTTGAACTGGGTCTTCACCACCTGTTGATGATTCCCAACGGTTGTAGCGAGCTAACGCAGCATCTAAATCTGACTCAGAAGCTTCTTTGCCACTTTGCGTACCAGCAAGGTATTCACCTAAGAAGTTACCTGCTGCACGGCCGAATACCACTAAGTCAAGCAACGAGTTACCACCTAAGCGGTTCGCACCATGAACAGATACGTTAGCAATTTCACCTACAGCGAATAAACCTTCGATGATAGTGTCTTTGCCAGTCGCAGGGTCAAAGTGAATTGCTTGACCGTTTACGTTACAAGGTACACCACCCATTTGGTAGTGACATGTAGGAATTACTGGGATTGGTGCATCTGCAGGGTGAACGTGAGCAAATGTTTCAGATAACTCACAAACACCTGGTAAACGTTGCATCAATGTTTCGCGACCTAAGTGATCTAACTTAAGTTTGATGTGTGGACCGTACTGAGGGTGGTCACAACCACGTCCTTCACGAATCTCAGTCATCATTGAACGAGCAACAACGTCACGACCTGCTAAATCTTTAGCATTTGGCGCATAACGTTCCATGAAGCGTTCGCCGTCTTTGTTTAGAAGGTAACCACCTTCACCACGACAACCTTCAGTTACTAATGTACCAGCACCCGCAATACCTGTTGGGTGGAACTGCCACATTTCCATATCTTGCATCTGAACGCCAGCACGAAGCGACATACCAACACCATCACCTGTGTTGATGTGAGCATTCGTTGTTGATGCGAAAATACGACCTGCACCACCAGTAGCTAAAACAGTAGCGCGCGCTTTGAAGTAACAAACTTCGCCAGATTCGATGTCAATTGCTGTACAACCAACAACGTTGCCGTCTTCATTTTTTACTAAATCTAATGCGTACCACTCAGAAAAAACATTGGTTTTGTTTTTAACGTTTTGCTGGTATAGCAAATGTAGTAATGCGTGACCCGTACGGTCAGCAGCAGCAGCGGTACGAGCAGCTTGCTCACCACCGAAGTTTTTAGACTGACCACCGAAAGGACGTTGATAAACTTTACCGTTTTCAAAACGAGAGAATGGTAGACCCATATTCTCCATTTCGATAATAGCTTCTGGACCTGTTTTACACATGTACTCGATAGCATCCTGATCACCAATGTAATCAGAACCTTTAACCGTGTCATACATGTGGAATTCCCAGTTATCGTCATGGGCGTTACCTAAAGCTACAGTAATACCGCCTTGAGCAGATACTGTATGAGAACGCGTTGGGAAAACTTTAGAAATCAGAGCACAAGATTGGCCTGATTCAGAAATTGCTAATGCAGCGCGCATACCCGCACCGCCTGCGCCAATTACAATGGCATCAAATTCACGAACTGGAACGCTCACTTACACACCCCACACAGTGATTAAACCTGCAACGAAGTACGCTACTAAGGTTACTGAAAAAATAAATTGTAAAGAACCACGTAAGAACGCCGCTTTTACATAATCTGATAATACTTGCCAAATACCAATCCAGGCATGGATAAGCACAGCTAAAAGCGCAAGTACTGTGAATACTTTCATGCCAAGACCTGAGAACAAGCCCTGCCAAATTTCAAACGTTACGTCTGGCGTCGACAAGAAAAAATACGCCATAAATAACGAGTACGAGGCTAATACAATCGCAGTAGCTCTCAAAAGAATAAAATCATGTACGCCACTACGGCCTACAGTTGCAGCATTTCCTACCATAACTTAACTCCAGCTAAAACAGTTAAGATTACCCAAAGTACAATCACGACTTTGGCACTTGTGTTACCAGATACTTTTTCTTCGAAGTGACCTAAGTCCATCAATAAGTGACGAACACCGGCTAAGAAGTGGTACATAATTGCTGACACAATCCCAAGGATAATAAACTTAAAGAAAAAGCCATCGAGCATAGCTTCGACTTCAGTAAATCCTTCGGCAGAAGATAATGATAAAGATAAAAGACATAACAAAATGCCTACGGCAAACACCATGATAACACCGGAAATACGGTGTAAAATTGATGCATTAGCGGCAGGATGCATTTTGATAGTAGTTAGATCTAGGTTTACAGGACGTTGTTTTTTCACGATATTGCCTAAAGAGCTCTTTTAGAGCCTTCTACTTTTTTTCGTTCCTCTCAAACTAATCAATAATAATTGAATAGTTCCCCAAGCAATCAGTGAACGTGAGCTACAATTGTTTACAAATATAACAAGCATATTCACAGATCGAACTGATTATATATTTGATACGTAAGAAATACAATTTTCGTTGACTACTAATAAGTTGCGTTTAGTTTTTAATCAATATAAACACCGTGAATGGCAATTATGTAGATCTATTCGTACACATTTTAACAATAGCATTGACTTTGAGGGGGGATCTTGGATTAGAATACGGCACCAGTTTTATATTCATAAAATTTGAGTATTTTTTCACCGCACGCTCGCTGTCGTGAAAAAATGGAACTAACTAAAATAAAATCATAGGGGATATACGTATGGCTGACTCTAAAGCCTCTCTAAGTATTGACGGAAAAGTTATCGCTGAATTACCGATTCTTAAAGGTTCAGCAGGTTACGACGTCATTGATATCCGTACACTTGGTGGCGCTGGTTACTTCACATATGACCCAGGCTTTTTAGCAACTGCGTCTTGTGAATCAGCAATCACTTACATCGATGGCGGCAATGGTGTGTTACAGCATCGTGGTTACCCTATCGCTAGCTTAGCGAAAGAAGCTGATTTCTTAGAAGTTTGTTACTTGCTATTAAATGGTAAAGCACCAACAAAAGCAGAGTACGACGAATTCAAGTCAATTATCACGAACCACACAATGGTTCATGAAAAGTTAGCACACTTCTTCCAAGGCTTCTTACCTGACGCTCACCCAATGGCAATGGTTTGTGGTGTAGTTGGTGCATTGTCATCTTTCTACCACAGCGATTTAGATATCGACCAACCAGATCAACGCATGCGTAGTGCACATCGCTTAATTGCTAAGATGCCAACTATCGCAGCAATGGCATACAAATACAGCATCGGTCAGCCGTTCGTTTACCCACGTAACGACTTAACTTACGCTGAAAACTTCTTACACATGATGTTCTCTGTTCCAGCAGAAGAGTACAAAGTTAGCCCAGTAGCAGCACGTGCTATGGACCGTATCTTTACCCTTCACGCGGACCATGAGCAAAACGCTTCAACGTCTACTGTACGTTTAGCGGGTTCATCAGGTGCTAACCCATACGCGTGTATCGCTGCTGGTGTTGCGTCATTATGGGGCCCTGCACACGGTGGTGCTAACGAAGCATGTTTAAACATGCTAGAAGAAATTGGTGATGTATCACGTGTCGACGAATATGTTGCGAAAGCGAAAGACAAATCTGATCCTTTCCGTTTAATGGGCTTTGGTCACCGTGTATACAAAAACTTCGACCCACGCGCTACAGTAATGCGTGAAACTTGTCATGAAGTTTTAGAAGAGCTAGGTGTAACTGATCCGTTATTAGACGTAGCAATGGCATTAGAGAAAGTTGCATTAGAAGACCCGTACTTCATCGAGAAGAAGCTATACCCTAACGTAGACTTCTACTCAGGTATTATTTTGAAAGCTTTAGGCATTCCTACAAGCATGTTCACAGTGATCTTCGCGATGTCTCGTACTGTTGGTTGGATTTCTCACTGGGATGAGATGTTATCTCAACCAGGTCAGAAGATCGGTCGCCCTCGCCAGTTATACACAGGTGAAATTGACCGCGAATTTACGCCATTAAAAAATAGATAATAGTTTTATCTTGTAGGTCAAAAATAGATTTATTTTATCAGTGACTTACAGTCTTACTAATCGATAAAAAGGTAACTTTAAAAGTTACCTTTTTTTTTGCCTATTCTCATTTGTTAACATTTTGTATATGCTGGGATTATGATTAATTAAACCAACTTGATCGTGTTAACTACTATACTAATTGCCGACAAAAGTCCTATATTTCGACAAGCAATTGCCAAAATTTTAATTGATGCGGGTATTGCTAAACAGGCTATTGCATTTGTTGAAAGCGACGATGATGTTCTAAGTTTCTTAGAGTTTACACCTGCAGATATGTTAATCATTGGTCAACCGTATCAAGATACCAATGATGACAATATCCTCGCTCAAATTGGTCGTATTAATGCTTTTCCCCAATATACGCTAAGCACGTATTTTACAAGCTCTTCCCTGTCAAAGGCCTTTAAATTATTAGAACAACCGCTTACTGAAAAGTCGGTGTTATCATCGTTGTTTCAGCTAACCAGTTTCGTCCCCTTCCAACAGCGATTGCAAGTGTTGGCAACACCAAAACAAGAATTTGTTATTCCTGAAGACAAAGGGAAGATATTAATCGTTGATGATGAGCCCACAAATATCGATGTAGCGATGGGACATTTAAAAGGTGACTATAAAATTATTGCAGCAAAATCCGGGCAACAAGCCCTCGATATTGCACAAAAGCATTATCAGTCTATTGATGTCATCCTCTTAGATATAATGATGCCAGGCATTGACGGATACGAGGTCTGCCGACAGCTCAAGTCGCACCATGCAACAAAGCATATACCTATTATTTTTCTCAGTGCCAAATCGGAAATCGACGACGTCGTGAAAGGATTAAATTTAGGCGCAGTAGATTACATTGTGAAACCATTTCAACCGCAAGTTTTGTTAGCTCGGGTCAAGAATCAATACGTGTTAGCTAATCAATCTAAAGCGTTAATGGCGCAGGTGCAAACACTTGAAGAAAATGCTGAATTACGAGAGAGCATCGACCAATTAACAAGACATGATCTAAAAGGTCCTTTGGCAAGAGTACTCTTTGAAGCAGATAAAGTTCAAGACTCCCAGTTAGGAAATGAAATACGCCAGGCAACAACGCAAGTGCTTGATATGATCAATAGCTCGCTTGACGTATATAAAATTGAGCAAGGAAACTATCCGGTAACTCCGGTAAAAGTAGACATTCTTCGTATCGTAAATAACGCTATTAAAGGCACGAGTTTACTCGCAGAGCAAAAGTCGATTCACGTCAATGTGATCGAGCAAGGAAACAACTTTTGGGCCGATGCTGAAGAAATGTTATGTGTCGCGATATTAAATAACATAATCAAAAATGCTATTGAGGCATCTCCTGATAATGCTACCGTTAGTATTACGCTATCGTTAGAAAGTAACTTTGTGAATGTGTCTACCTTGAATCAAGGAGCAGTCCCTCTTGAATTGCGCGATAACCTCTTTGAGAAGTTTTCAAGCTCAAACCATATCAAAGGCTCAGGTTTTGGTACTTATTCAGCAAAGATAATGACAGAGGTGCAAGGTGGCCAAATAGGCTTTGAAATTATTAATGAAAGCCATACCTTATTCACAATACGGCTACCGATTACTGCATAAATATTCATTGTTTACTTTACCTTGTCATGACCAAACTTTTTTTAAAAATTAGTTTTGTTATAATGCGCCGTTTTTAATTTTCCGAGATTGACTATGTCTGATTACCAACTTCGTTTTGGTGGGATTGAACGCTTGTACGGTAAGCAAGGCGCTTCAATCATTAAACAAGCTCATATTTGCGTTATTGGCATTGGTGGCGTTGGCTCATGGGTGGCAGAGTCACTTGCGCGAAGTGGTGTTAATCATATTACACTTGTTGATTTAGATGATATTTGCACGACTAACACAAATCGCCAGATTCATGCGATGTCGTCAACAGTTGGAGAGAGTAAAGTTGAAACAATGGCCAATCGGATTAAGGATATAAATCCAGATTGTATTGTTAATGAGATTGAAGACTTTATTACCGAAGAAAATTTATATGAACATATTGATAACCGATATGACTACCTTATCGATGCAATTGATTCAGTAAAAATAAAGACCGCCATTATTGCTCGTGCTAAACGCATAAAACTACCTATTGTGACTATTGGCGGCGCCGGTGGACAAATAGACCCTACTCAAATCAAAGTAGATGATTTAAGCAGGACATATCAAGATCCCTTGCTTGCAAAAGTTAGAAACCAATTACGAAGAGATTTTAATTTTCCGAAGAATACTAAACGAAAATTTAGAATAGATGCCATTTATTCTACTGAGCAGCTGGTTTATCCAACTACTGATGGCGAGGTCTGCCATGCAAAACAGTCAAATGACGGCGCTATGCGTCTAGATTGTAGTGGTGGTTTTGGCGCGATTACTCACGTAACAGCAAGCTTTGCTTTTTTCGCAACATCGATCGTACTTAAAAAGCTTATCAAGAAAGCGAGCGCTTAAACTGCCAGCTTTCTGATTTTATCAACGATTGCCAACAGCCCATTACCTCGTGATGGGCTTAAATGGTGCAATAAGCCGAGTACTTCAAAATACTCCTCGATTTCAAACGTTTGAATCTCGTCGGCAGTTTTACCTTGATAAGCTGCGATTGTTATATGGAGCAGTCCTCGTACAACTTTTGCATCACTATCAGCACTAAAAGTGTATTTAGCACCCTGCTTATCTGCTACTAACCACGCCTGACTCTCACATCCTGAAATTACACTATCTTCTGTTCGGCGGCTTTTATCCATTCGTGTAAATGACTTACCAAATAACATAATTTCACGGTGCTTTTTGTCCCAACTTGAGGCGTTTTTGAAACGTTTGATTATGTCAAGAACCTCACTAGCTTGTTCTTCAACACCAGCAGTAGGCTCCTGATTACTATCACTAGTCAATAACCGCTTAATTGCTTGAACAAGCAACTCAATTTCTTCTAACGTATTGTACGGTGCCAAAGACACTCTCAAACAACCATTAATGTTTAAATATTCCATCAACGGCATAGCACAATGATGTCCAGCTCTAATGGCAATGCCTTGGCTATCTAAATACGTGCTTACATCTTGATTGTGGTGACCTTTTAACTGGAACGCTAATAGTGGAATATCGGATTGACCTTCAAACAAAAATTCCACTTCCTCAATACTGTCGAGTGCTTTGTACAAAGCTTGCGTTAATTGTTTATCTTGTTCATCAATATAGTCTCGATACTCGACAATTAACTTGATGGCTTCGGAAAACGATACAACAGCCGAGATATTTGGGGTACCAGCTTCCAGCTTAAATGGTAATTCATTAAAGGTAGTCCCGTTAACAAGGCTAACAGATTTAATCATTTCACCACCAAATTGATACGGGCTCATTTCAGATAAAATTGATGCTTTACCATAGAGTACGCCAAGACCTGTAGGGCCAAACATTTTATGAGCGGAAAAGACATAAAAATCACAATCTAATTGAGTGACATCAACGGTAAGGTGAGCAATTGCTTGCGCGCCGTCTATGAGTACTTTCGCACCTTCAGCTTTTGATAGTGCAATAACCTCTTCAACAGGATTTATTTTTCCTGTTACGTTTGAGATATGATTGATTGCCACGAGTTTTGTTCGTTTTGAAATCTTCGATGTAAACTCGGTGATATCTAGTTGACCTGCTGCGTCAACACCAACCGCTTTAAGCACTGCGCCAGTTTGCTTTGCCAACATTTGCCAAGGAACTAAATTGGCATGATGCTCTGCCACTGAAATAATAATTTCATCATCTTTGGTTAAATTTTCATGTCCCCAACACTGAGCAATGATATTAATTGCTTCTGTGGTACCTGACGTCCATATAATTTCCTTATCCGATGACGCATTGATAAACTGGGCAGTTAATGTTCGCGAGTACTCAAACGCTTGTGTCGCCTGAGCACTTATTGCATGTGAAGCACGATGCACATTGGCATTTTTCAATTCGTAATATTCACGATGCGCTTCGATTACTTGCAAAGGTTTTTGGGTCGTCGCTCCATTGTCAAAATAGATTAGTGGCATTCCATGAACTTTTTGGTTAAGTATTGGGAACTTGTTTCTAAACTTTTTTGCTACTGTCATCTCTGTCGTCATACTGTCACAAACTACCGCTATTATACGCAAGATTCTTAAAAGGATACCTGTAGTTTTTCGAAATTTTCGGCGCTTATTATTCGCGAAAGTGTCGATCTAAAGCTATAACTAATGTTGAGTCATCTCATCGGGGTAAAGCAGTATGGCACTCTATTCTTGGTTTAATAAACAACAACGTGAAAAAAAACTTTCTGAATCAACAATCTCTCCAAAATTTACGACTGACTCGCAAACTTGGCCGATTGCAAAAGTTAACCGTTATCATAAAGAACATGCACTAGCATCAATTAAATTTAATACGATGGCTAAACTAGAGAAGCGAAGTACTTCACTAATCATTATTGATGAAAAATAAAATACCTCTGTAACTGAACAACACTCAATAAATTTGAGAAATCCATGGAATTTTATTGTGTTAGATTGCTATGGAAAGACGGTCTAAAAAAGCGCTGATTTTCAACGTGATTTGCTTCTAACAGCTCTAGATAAAGTTCAGGTATGGCGAGTTCAAAATAGCGCATAAAACTTGATTCTTTTATAGGTTTATACGCTGTGTTTTGATTATTATCACATGTTTCACTTTTAAATAACCCTACTTCTTCTTGGTGACTTTGAGGCGTGCCTAACACTTGAGTATTACCTTCATAAACAAACAGAGGAGTGCTCGGTTTTATCGCATCACGCCATGGAAGGAGCGACAAAACCTCTGCCCTTGAGTAGTGCTTTTTTTGTGGTTCAAAAACAACAACATTTAAACCAACGGCTTGATTTGTAACCTGGCACACAGCGTGACCTTGTCGCAAAGGGTATTCATCAATAAAGCCAGCAAAATGTGACAACTCATGAACGAAAACATCAATGGAGTCACTTCGATCAAAATACAAAATTCCCTGATGAACATTTGCCCCACCTTTAGGTAACATCAGAGCGATATAATCAGATGAAATTTGCGACTGAAACATCTCAAATACTGATTCTTCACACATAATGGCTTTATCCGGTTCAGATGTGCATTCTAACCAAGTTGTCGGCATATACCTTACTTCTGTCGGGCAGATAATTTGGCCCACAGGATTCGATGCAGTGCTTTCTAGCAGGTATCTTACTCGCTCAATATCGTGCAATGTGGTAGCGAAATATGTCACGTTACGCGCACATTGTTCTTGGTCATAACTTTCATAGACCAAGTCTGCTTTAGGAGCATGTTTTTGTGGTAACTTAAGCGTTGGTAACTTAAAAAAATTGATGTCTTGCAGCAGTTCAATAAACCATGCGTGTTTAACGTCAAAATTTGGTGAGTGCAATACTGACGAGAGAAAAGCAACATCCCCCATATCAATCGCTAATAACAACGTTTGCTTGCTGAAAGTGTTATGTGTTTTGAACAATTGATATGCGCGATCGGTTTCCCCCGCTTGCACTAACAACTGCGCATAAGCCAAAGATACTTCTTTATTATCATTGAGGTGAGGCTTTAACCACAATTTAGCCGTGTTAAGGTTGCCATTGTCGGCATAGTATTTGGCTAATGCTATTGCTTCAAAAGCATCTTGCTGAGCTAACTGCTGACTTATATCAAGCCACTCCTTTGAGCCCTCATTTTTTGTCAATTTTTTATGTTGCAACGCAAGGATTAATCCTTGCCCTGCTCCAATATCAACAAGGGAATAATTATTACTTTTTGGATGTACTACAACGGATTTAACGGAGTTAAGCTGTTCATGAATATATTCTTTTAATGAAAATGAGCTTGATGGTAGAAAAACCAGCAAGCTCAAAACAATAACTAGACTCGGTAAACGCATAATGAGCGCTCATTCAAATATTAACTTTGTGGAGCGTTTAATAGTGCATCGCGCATCAGTT
The DNA here is from genome assembly GCF_030161435.1 of Thalassotalea loyana. Classification (GTDB taxonomy): domain Bacteria; phylum Pseudomonadota; class Gammaproteobacteria; order Enterobacterales; family Alteromonadaceae; genus Thalassotalea_G; species Thalassotalea_G loyana. The sequence goes on from NZ_BSSV01000010.1 coordinate 64,489, forward strand.
GTAGCTCTAATTTAGCATAACGATGCTCAACAAATTCATAAACATTTGTGCTTAACGCAAGTTTAAAGTAATTCGCAGCGGCTTGATGATTCCCTTTAAATTGCTGAAACTTAGCCAGATAGAAGTAACCTTCACACAACCTATCAGCTAATTCTCTTGAGCTTGTCACTTGAGCAGTCAAGCTGTCAATGAACATTGTTTCGGTTATCTCGCCAGCGTACAAGCGAATAACCTGTTTGCCCCAAACATTATTTTCAACTTGGTTCAATCGCAATTTAATATTTGTCTGTGCTGACTCGAGATCGACATTTCTTTCTGCAAGGTAGAGCCACAGTATGCGATAAGGGTCGTTGGTTTGTTGCTCATGAAAAACTTTTAAGTCTTCCTGAGCTAACTCTGAACGGCCACCATAATAAAGTGCGATACCTCGATTCAAATACGCATAATCATGATCGGGAGCAAGCTCAAGCGCAGAATCAAATTGCTCATATGCTTGGATAAATTCTTGGTTCTGCGTTAAATGTATACCTAAAAAATTATAGGCATCTACAAGGTCATTTTTTAGTCTTAATGCACGAGTAAAATCCAACCTAGCTAAAGAGCGAAGTCCAACGCTATCGTAGATTACACCGCGATCATAAAACAATTGGGCTCTTTGCTCGTCAGTAATGTCAGCGCGAGTCAATACTTCAGATAAGCGAGCAAGTGCTATTTCACTTTTATAGTGAATAGTCAAAGGTTCAGCAATAACAATCTGCTCAACGACCTGCGTAGGTGAAGTTGAAAGGGTTGAACACGCTTGCAGTGAAAACGCTAAAACGACAGCGGATAGATAAGATAATGATTTCACAAAGTTCTCGTCAAAATTCTTTTTCTTGAGTATATAAAAAAGGAGACTAATTAGTCTCCTTTTATTTTACTTTATTGTCCGCAAAGCTTATTCAGCAGGCGCTTCCGGCGCAGCTTCTTCAGCTGGCTTTTCAACTGCTTCTTTAATGCTTAAACGTACACGGCCTTGACGGTCAACTTCAAGTACTTTAACTGTAACTTCTTGACCTTCAGATAATACGTCAGTTACCGCATTTACACGCTCTTCAGAGATTTGTGAAATGTGAACTAAGCCGTCTTTGCCTGGTAATACGTTAACGAATGCACCAAAGTCTACGATACGTACAACTTTACCTGTATAAATTGCACCAACTTCGATTTCAGCAGTAATCGCTTTGATACGATCGATTGCGTCTTGCGCTTGTTGGCCGTCTGTTGCAGCAATTTTAACTGTACCATCGTCTTCGATTTCGATTGTTGTACCTGTTTCTTCAGTAAGTTGACGAATTGTTGCGCCACCTTTACCGATAACGTCACGAATCTTATCAGCATTGATTTTCATCGTGTGGATACGAGGTGCAAATTCAGAGATGTCTTCACGAGCGCCTGAAATCGCTTCATCCATTACTTTTAAGATATGAATACGAGCGCCTTTTGCTTGGTTAAGCGCAGTCTGCATAATATCTTTAGTAATACCTTCAATCTTAATGTCCATTTGAAGTGCAGTAATACCTTCGGTAGTACCTGCTACTTTAAAGTCCATGTCACCTAAGTGATCTTCATCACCTAAGATGTCAGAAAGTACAACGTGGCTGTCGCCTTCTTTAACTAAGCCCATTGCAATACCTGCAACTGAAGACTTAATTGGCACACCAGCATCCATTAATGCTAACGAAGTACCACAAACAGAAGCCATTGAAGATGAACCGTTTGATTCAGTGATTTCCGATACAACACGAACTGCGTATGGGAATTCTTCAATTGTTGGCATAACCGCTAAAATACCGCGCTTAGCTAAACGACCGTGACCAATCTCGCGACGCTTAGGAGAACCGATGAAACCAGTTTCACCTACACAGTATGGAGGGAAGTTGTAGTGCAACATGAAGTTGTCAGTCTTTTCACCTAAGATTGTTTCAACTTTCTGTGCATCACGTGCTGTACCTAATGTTGCAGTAACTAATGCTTGCGTTTCACCACGAGTAAATACAGATGAACCGTGAGTACGTGGTAATACACCTGTCATCACGTCTAACGCACGAATCATTTCAGGATCACGACCATCGATACGTGGCATACCTGAAGTAATACGACCACGAACAACTTTCTTCTCTAAATCGTGGAATAAGTCTTTCGCTTCTTGCTCGTTTAACTCTTCACCTTCAGCTAGTTGCTCAGTTAAGGCAGCTAAAACTTCAGTGCGAATTTCCGCAACACGCTCGTAACGAGCTGCTTTTTCAGTGATTTGGTACGCTTCGTTTACTTTATCAGCAGCTAAAGCATCGATTTTTGCAATTAAGTCAGCGTTTTTCTCTGGAGCAACCCAATCCCATGAAGGATTGTTTACTTCCGCAGCAAATTCTTGAATCGCTTTGATAGCCGCTTGTGATTGTTCGTGACCGTAAACAACAGCGCCTAACATTACGTCTTCTGATAAAACTTCAGCTTCTGATTCAACCATTAATACAGCAGATTCAGTACCAGCAACAACTAAGTCTAATTGGCTAGTTTCTAATTCAGATTGTAATGGGTTTAATAAGTATTGGCCGTCTTTGTAACCAACACGTGCTGCACCTACTGGACCATTAAATGGCGCACCAGTGATTGCTAAAGCAGCAGAAGTACCTAATAAAGAAATGATATCAGGTGCAATTTCTGGGTTAGCAGAAACTACAGTAATAATAACTTGTACTTCGTTCGTGAACCCTTCTGGGAATAGCGGACGAATTGGACGGTCAATTAAACGTGCAATTAGCGTTTCTTCTTCAGATGGACGACCTTCACGTTTGAAGAAACCACCTGGGATTTTACCTGCAGCGTATGTTTTTTCTTGGTAGTTGACCGTTAATGGGAAGAAGTCTTGACCTTCTACAGCATCTTTTTTAGCAACAACAGAAACTAATACGCTTGTGTCGTCCATTGATGCCATAACAGCTGCTGTCGCTTGACGTGCAATAACACCTGTTTCTAGAGTTACGGTATGTTGACCGTATTGAAATGTTTTAGTTACCGGAGTAAACATTAACTTTATTCCTTATTTTCGACACTGATTTACCTATTTAAATCAGCTCTATTTTCTTTCATTTAATTTTGCACGCTAATTATACTGACAAAACACTGATTTGCTAGCGTACTCGTCGATTAAATAGTGAGATTTACAAAAAACTTCATATTCAACATTTATATTGCTTATGATTCCGTAATAGAATCGGTTAAAATACCAACGACTCTCTTGTATCTACTATTACTGATAGGCTTTATTACGAGGTAAAAATGAAGTTTGCTATTGGCTTTGCTGTGATGACAATGACATGTTTTCCTATTTTCGCTCAAGGCATAGACGTTGTTTACCCTGGTTATGAGCGTGATGATTACACAACAAAAATCCTATCTTTAGCCCTAAGCTACTCTGAGCAAAATTATCAGATAAAAGCTTATGGCAGCGACCTACCCAAACATCAAGCGTTTAAAAAGCTAGCAACAAACAACGGAATTGATGTCATGTTTGGAGGATCGACGCTAGAGCGTGAAGCCTTATATCGTCCTGTTCGCTTCCCATTAATGAAAGGACTGTATGGCTGGCGAGTATCCTTAGTTCACAAAGACAATAAACAGTTATTTGATGACACAAATACGCTTAGTGACCTTCAACATTACAGTGCCGGTCAGTTTAATACGTGGTCAGATACCAAAGTACTTCGTGCAAACGACATTACGGTTGCAACGAGTAGCGATTATTCAGGGCTATACACTATGCTGCATAAAAAGCGCTTTGATCACTTTCCTCGCTCGATTATTGAAGTCACTTGGAATATACAAGAATTTAGTCATTTAGATTTAGTGATTGAGCCTAATGTGCTTATCCATTATCCGAGCGCATATTATGTCTATGTGCGAAAAGATAATGAGATACTTGCTCATGAGATATATAACGGCCTGATTCAAGCCCAGCAAGATGGAAGCTTCGATACGTTATTTTCTCAGCATTTTGGTGCGCATGTTGAGCGTGTAAAATCCGAAAAAAGACAAATAATTCCGCTAACAAATCCATACCTGTCCCCATTAACACCGATTCATAACAGCTCTATGTGGTTAAACTTTGATTAAGCAAAACCAACTGGTTTGACCACTTAACAAAATTGTGTATGATGTTGATAAAGCTAATTTAACAATGCACTTATGAATATAAAAACAGAACACGTAACGATTACATGTCGTGATCATGTCGATATTTCAGGTCAAATTTATATACCGTCTCAAACACCAAAAGGTGCAATTATGATCGCCCCTGCTACAGGTATTAAACAAGGTTTTTATGCTAAATTTGCGACATACCTTGCTGAACAGGGATATGGTGTTATCACCTATGACAACCGTGGTATTGGCCGCTCTCTTCAAGGTAGAGTATCAAAGTCAAAAGCTTCACTTCAATGTTGGGGGGAGCAAGATGCGACGGCCGTATTAGACAATTTAATCAAAGCGTTCCCTAACACTAAATACCATCTTATTGGTCATAGCGCTGGGGGCCAGCTCGTGGGGTTAATGCCAAACAGCAAAAGTTTATCGTCAGTATTCAATTATGCTTGCTCTTCTGGTCGATTAAAAAATATGTCAATGCCGTATAAGCTAAAAGCACATTACTTCATGAACTTCTATATTCCCGTATCCAACCTCATTTTTGGTCATACAAAATCCCAATGGGTGGGTATGGGAGAGCCGCTACCTAAAAAGGTGGCACGACAATGGCAGCTTTGGTGCAATGGGCAGGGGTACGTAAAAACTGCATTTGGTAAAACAGTCTTTGAACACTTTTACGATGACCTCGATATCCCTTCCTTGTGGGTGAATGCTTCCGACGATGAAATCGCAATTAATGAAAATGTTGCCGATATGATCTCTGTTTTTAGCAAGATGAAACACAACGCGCAAACTAAAACACTCACCCCTACAGAACATGAAGTAAAAGATATTGGCCACATGAAATTCTTTTCTAGTAAACGCCAATCGCTGTGGCCATTAGCGACAGACTGGCTTAGCCAACATAGCTAAATCTATTAGTCAAAGAAACGCTAACCATATGTTTTAGCCATAAAAAAAGGAGCCTTGAGGCTCCTTTTTTCTAGATTCTTATCGATTAACGACGTAAACCTAACTTACCGATTAACGCAGTGTAACGCGCTACATCTTTACGCTTCAAGTAGTCTAATAACTTACGACGTTGGCTAACCATGCGTAATAAACCACGACGAGAGTGGTGATCATGGATGTGCTCTTTGAAGTGACCTTGAAGGTGGTTAATTTGCGTAGTTAATAAAGCAACTTGTACTTCTGGTGAACCTGTATCACCTTCTTTAACTGCGTATTCTGCAACGATAGCTGCTTTTTCTTGTGCATTTAGCGACATAATAATTCCTAATAAACGTTAGAATTTAAAAACACATCTAGCCGATCACTAATTCAGCATAGATGAAGGAGGCGCTATTCTATCAGCCGTTCCAATAAAAGCAAGTAAAATAGCGCGCTAGCGTATTATTTAATGATTAATCCTGTGGATCAATTACGGTAATGCGTTTTGGCGCCAGCATGCCATTATCATCGACAATACCTACACCAATAAATTCATTGCCTTCATTAACATCACGTTCAATATAAACCTGCACAAAACCATCGGTTGGTAAACCTGATGCATTTACTGGATTACCTAGACGTAAAAAGCGCGCAGACTCTTCATCAACGCAAACACTTGGCATTCCAGCTAAGGCAGTATTCATCGGTAATAATAATGGATCTAACAAACTAGACGGTGACACATCTCGTTCTTTGGCTTCTTCAAGCAAAGCATCTAGTTGCTCAAGGGTTACCATATCTTTTCTATCGTAACTGCCGACGCCAACACGTCTTAAGGCACTGACATGGGCGCCACAACCTAATCGCTCACCTAGATCATCGACGATAGTGCGGATATATGTTCCCTTAGAGCAATGAATTTCCATATCAACTTCATCACCTTCAAATCGTAAAACGTCTAAACGAAAAACAGTAATATCGCGGGCTTCACGCTCAATTTCTATACCTTCACGTGCATAGAGGTATAAAGGTTTGCCCTGGTGCTTCAACGCTGAAAACATTGATGGTACTTGTTTTGATTCACCACGAAAATGTTCAAGCGCTTCAAAAAGTTGCTCTTGGCTTACATCAACTGGCTTTTCACTCACAATATCACCGTCAACATCGCTAGTCGTTGTACGAACACCCAACTTAGCTGTTACTTGATACGTTTTATCGGTATCCAGTAAAAATTGCGAAAACTTAGTACCTTCACCTAAGCAAACAGGCAACATACCCGTTGCCAATGGATCTAATGCGCCGGTATGGCCTGCTTTTTGTGCAAAGTAAATTCGTTTAACTCGCTGCAACGCTGAGTTAGAAGAAATATCATAAGGTTTATCCAACAATACAACACCGTGTACTGGGCGACCTTTTCTTCTTTTCGCCATGAATTATTCGCCCTCACCTTCTTCAGGTTGGTTTTTTCCCGCTCTGCGCTCATCTTCTTCAATGGCTTTGTTTACTAGAGATGTCATTCGAACACCTTCGGCCATTGATTTATCAAATACGAAACGAAGTTCCGGCATAATGCGCGCTTTAATACGTTTTGCGAGTAACGTGCGAATATAGCCCGATGCTTCATTTAAGATTTCAATTGATGCTTCTTCAGTTTGCTCACCAATTGTCAAAAAGGTAACAAACACCTTCGCGTAAGCTAAATCGCGAGTTACTTCAACTGCGTTAACTGTCACCATACCTAAACGTGGGTCCTTGACTTCACGTTGGATGATCATTGCAACTTCTTTTTGGATTTCCTGACCTACACGGTCAGTACGAGAAAATTCTCTAGCCATAGAAACTCCTATAACTTTAATCTCAAGATAAAAACGGGGGCATAGCCCCCATTTTATTAAAACTTTTAATCCATAGTTTTAAGCTTTAGTGGATGTCAATAGCTTAAAGTACAAGGCGGACGCGCGGAGCTTGGTTGACCAAGTGAGCACGTCCAACGCAGTAATTTATGCGATTTACGCCACTAAAATTATAAACTACGTTTTACTTCGACTGTCTCGAAAACTTCGATCTGGTCGCCTACACGTACGTCATTGTAGTTCTTAACACCGATACCACACTCAGTACCGTTACGAACTTCTTGTACGTCATCTTTAAAGCGACGAAGTGACTCTAACTCACCTTCGTAAATTACGACGTTCTCACGTAATACACGAATTGGCGCGCTACGCTTAACGATACCTTCAGTTACCATACAACCAGCGATTGCACCAAGCTTCGGTGACTTAAATACATCACGAACTTCAGCAAGACCAATGATCTCTTGCTTAAATTCTGGTGCAAGTAAACCACTCATCGCTTGCTTAACTTCATCGATTAGTGCATAGATTACACTGTAGTAACGTAAATCAACGCCTTCAGATTCAATCACTTTACGAGCAGCAGCATCAGCACGAACGTTGAAACCAACCACGATAGCGTTTGAAGCAGCTGCAAGTGATGCGTCAGTTTCGGTAATACCACCTACACCTGAACCAATGATTTTCACTTTTACTTCATTAGTTGATAATTTAACTAATGCGTCTGAAATCGCTTCTAATGAACCTTGAACGTCTGACTTAAGTACCACGTTAACTTCTGAGATATCGCCCTCTGCCATATCTGAGAACATGTTCTCAAGTTTCGCTTTTTGTTGACGTGCAAGTTTCACATCACGGAATTTACCTTGACGGTACAAGGCTACTTCACGCGCTTTACGCTCATCCTTAACAACGGTTGCCTCGTCACCAGACTGTGGCACACCAGAAAGACCTAAAATCTCTACAGGAATCGATGGACCTGCTGACTTGATTTGACGACCAAGTTCATCGCGCATTGCACGAACACGACCATACTCTAAACCACAAAGTACGATATCACCTTGTTTCAAAGTACCTTCTTGAACAAGGATAGTCGCCACTGGACCACGACCTTTATCAAGTTTAGATTCAACAACAACACCACTTGCCATCTTGTCTACTACAGCGTTTAGTTCTAAAACTTCTGCTTGTAATAATACAGCGTCAAGTAAGTCATCAATACCTTCACCAGATTTCGCTGATACGTGAACAAATTGTGTGTCACCACCCCAGTCTTCAGGGATTACATCATGTTGAGACAACTCGTTTTTAACACGATCTGGATCTGCTGTTTCTTTATCGATTTTGTTAACCGCAATTACGATTGGCGCTTCAGCAGCTTTAGCATGCTGGATTGCTTCAATTGTTTGAGGCATTACACCATCATCGGCAGCAACAACGATAATAACGATATCCGTAGCTTTCGCACCACGTGAACGCATTGCAGTAAACGCGGCGTGACCAGGAGTATCTAAGAAAGTTACCATGCCATGGCCAGTTTCTACGTGATATGCACCAATGTGCTGTGTAATACCACCAGCTTCGCCTGCAGCAACTTTTGCTTCACGAATGTAATCAAGTAATGATGTTTTACCATGGTCAACGTGACCCATGATAGTAACAACTGGTGCACGTGTGATTGATTCACCCGCTTCACCACGGTCAGATAGAACCGCTTCTTCTAACGCATTTTCTTTAACAAGTACAACCTTGCGACCCATTTCTTCAGCAACTAATGCTGCTGTCTCTTGGTCAATCACTTGGTTGATAGTCGCCATAGCGCCCATCTTAAACATTACTTTAACAACTTCGGCGCCTTTAACAGACATCTTGTTTGCTAAGTCAGCAACAGAAATTGTTTCACCAATGCGAACATCCTGCATTTTAGTTTCAGCTGGTTTTTGGAAACCGTGCTTCAAGCTTTGTGGTGCAGATAATGTTTGTTTACCGCGTTGGTTCTTACCACCACGTTGATTCTTATCAGCTGGCTTTTTCTTCTTGCGACGACGACGACCTTCATCAGCAGAATCTTCTTTATCTTCTGCTTCTTGCGCAAATTTAGAAGAAGTAAGGTGAACTACGTCATCTTCATGCGCTTTACGCTCTTCTTCTTGTGCTTTCCAGCGAGCTTCGTTTTCTTCTGCTAGCTTGCGAGCTTCTTCTGCAGATTTACGCGCTTCTTCTTCCGCTTTAGCTTTTGCTTCAGCTTCTTGCGCTAAACGAATCTTTTTCGCCTCGTCACTTTCAACTTCTTTCTCTTCAGGCTTAGCTGCTGATTCTTCAATTGCTTTGGCTTTCGCTTTAGCAGCTTCTTTAGCTTTTGCATCTGCTAATGCTTTCGCTTCTGCATCTGCTTTCGCTTTTGCTTCTGCTGCGGCTTTCGCTTCTGCTTCTGCCTTAGCTTTTGCTTCAGCTTCTGCTTGCGCTTTAGCTTCCGCTTCTGCAGCTGCTTGAGCTTCTGCCTCTGCTTGAGCTTTTGCTTCTGCTTCAGCAATTTGTTGTTCTTCTAAATCGCTACGCTTGACGTACGTGCGCTTTTTACGAACTTCAACTTGCACTGATTTAGCTTTGCTACCTGAACCTACAGATAAAGTCGTTTTCTTCTTACGACTTAATGTCATTTTGCTTGGCTGAGCAGCAGAGTCATCACCATGCTGCTTTTTAAGGTGCTCAAGCAAAGTTTCTTTTTCTTGCTCGGTTACTGAATCAGAGACATTTTTATTAATGCCTGCTTCAGCTAATTGGTTCACCAAACGATCCGCCGGTGTTCCGATTTCTTTGGCAAGTTGTTCAACTGTTACTTCTGCCATCTATAAATTTCTCCCGGCGTTATCTATTCTTCACTAAACCAACAAATATTACGTGCAGCCATGATTAGCTCACCCGCAGTGGTTTCATCTAATTCTTCAATCTCAACAAGATCATCAACACCTTGCTCAGCAAGGTCTTCTAACGTGCAAACGCCTTTGCTTGCTAATACGTATGCAAGGTGCTTGTCTAAACCTTCAAGTGCTAGTAGGTCTTCAGCAGGTTCTGCACCTTCTAGTGTTTCTTCTGTCGCTAACGCTTGTGTTGTCAGTGCAGCTTTTGCACGCTCACGAAGCTCTTCAACGATTTCTTCATTCATGCCATCGATTTCAAGAATCTCTGCAACAGGAACATAGGCAATTTCTTCTAATGATGAGAAACCTTCTTCTACTAAGATAGTGGCGAAATCGTCATCGATGTCTAACTTCTCAGTAAATAGCGTAATAACCTTGTCGTTTTCTGCTTGGTGCTTTTCGTTCATGTCAGCAACTGTCATCACGTTTAATTCCCAACCAGTTAACTGGCTAGCTAAACGGACGTTTTGACCGCTACGACCAATCGCCATCGCTAAGTTACCTTCTTCAACAGCGATATCCATAGTGCCTTGGTCTTCATCAACAATAATTGATGCAACTTCAGCTGGTGCCATTGCGTTGATAACAAACTGTGCTGGGTTATCGTCAAATAAAACGATATCAACACGTTCACCGCCTAATTCACCTGAAACGGCTTGTACACGTGAACCACGCATACCAACACAAGCACCAACAGGGTCTAAACGTTTGTCGTTACTCTTAACAGCGATTTTCGCACGAGAACCTGGATCGCGAGCTGCGCCTTTAATTTCCAGCATCTCTTCACCAATTTCTGGTACTTCAACGCGGAATAGCTCAACCAACATTTCTGGCTTTGTACGGCTAACAAATAATTGAGCGCCACGTGCTTCTGGTTTGATTGCGTATAACAAACCACGAACACGGTCACCTGGACGAAATACTTCGCGAGGTAACATGTCATCACGGTAAATGATTGCTTCAGCATTATTACCGAGATCTAAAATTACGCTATCGCGAGATGCTTTTTTAACAACACCTGTGATTAATTCACCCACTTGGTCTTGGTAAGCATCAACAATTAAACGACGCTCTGCTTCTCGTACTTTTTGTACAATAACTTGTTTAGCAGTTTGTGTTGTAATGCGGTCAAACTTAACAGATTCGATTTGCTCTTCTACGTAGTCGCCTACATCTAAAGTTTCATCTTCATACTGAGCAGCAGCTAAGCTGATTTCTGCGTATGGGTTTTCTGTTTCATGATCTTCAGCAACAACTAACCAACGACGGAAAGTGTCAAACTCACCTGTCTTACGGTCTATTTCAACACGTACAACGATGTCACCTTCGTACTTTTTCTTAGTTGCCGTTTCTAAAGCTGTTTCCATCGCCTGAAAAATACTCTCGCGTGGCAATGCTTTTTCATTAGAAACCGCATCAACAACTAGTAATACTTCCTTACTCATGTTCTCTAGCCTTTAATCTATTTAATGCTTAAAACTGTGCGACAAGGTTACCCTTGTCAATGTTGCCGAAAACTAATGCATAGTCTTCACCGTCCACCACAACATGTAATGTGTCGTTTTCTATACTTTCTAAAATACCTTTAAACTTACGACGACCATTAAAAGGTATTGCTAATTTCACTTGAATTGTCTCACCGACTACTTCTTCGTAATGTGCAAGATCGAATAACGGACGATCTACACCAGGTGAAGACACTTCAAGGTTGTATTCACTGCTAATTGGATCTTCTACATCAAGAATTGCACTAACTTGTCGGCTCACTTCAGCACAATCATCTACGTTGATGCCATTTTCGTGGTCAATAAATAAACGTAAGATAGAGTTATTACCTGCTGAGATAAATTCTACGCCTAATAATTCCTTGCCAGTTTCCTCAACGGCAGGTCGTAACATATCAGTTAGTTGATGTTCAAATTTAGCCAATCACATTCTCCAAAAACAAAAAAAGGGCATATAGCCCAGCGAATAAAGTCATGCTGTTATTATAGCCAAGTAAATTTCGACTATAAAAAAACCCCATCGTTGGGGCCTTATCCACTGAACCCAATATCGTGAATTGAACTTTGAGTCTGTACGTTCAATTCATACACTCGCTCCAACCTAACTGCGTACTCACAAGGTTAGATTCGTCAGTAAAAGCGTTGTGTATTTCAGACGGCGAAATTATATCCTCACGGGCAACGTTAAGCAAGCGATTATCCTGATTAAACCGAAATAAAGGAGAATTGAAGAAGAATACTGAGTAAATCAAAAAACCAAATAACCTTGTCGGCGCCCGAAGGTTAGAAAGTTGAATATTTTCATGTTATAAGAGCAATATTACAATCATAACAATAGTTTTATAAACGACACTTTATGTATACATTTAGTCAGTTACTCGCTCGAAATACAATTTTAGGATTAATATTTAGCGTAAGCTTAATTGCGCTTTGTACTTGGTTCAGTCAAACATTACTGAGCGAACGCCAAGATAAGTTTGAAGGTTCTCTCATCGCGATGGCAAGTGCAATGGATCAACAGGCAAGCACTCAAACAATCGTAAAGACGATAAAAGGTGCAAATGATTACCGCCTGTTGCTGATCACAAATGATGAAAATAAAAATCTAATGAAGCATCAAAGTGGACAGCAGCACGTTATTTCAACCTTCATCGCACCACCAAACACTGAGGTTTGGCTCAACAGTCATAGTTTAAAAGTGACTTATGCCTTATCTGATGACTTACTCATCCAAAAGCTAATCAAAATATATGCCGCTATCGTTCTTTTTACAGCAATTATTGTGATCGTCTCAAGTATTATCAGTCTCAAATCATACAGAGCGTTTTTCAACACGATAAACGAGCAAATTCGAAAAGAAATCCTCTCATTTATGCCCGCTGATGATAGTGAAATCCAATATAAAACCAAAACAACGGTTGAACTACCTGAACTCAAAAAGGGCCTCACCAACTTACAATCGTTAATTGACAACCATAAAGCCAACTCACACCAGCTAGAAAAAGAGGCGTATACAGAGACACTAACGCAGTTACCAAATAGAAACCGTTTCGTGCAATACTTTGAACACAAAGTAACAGAAACAAATGAAATCAAATTTGGTGTGCTACTAATTACTCGTTGTAGCGAGCTTCAAACAATCAATCAAATTAGTGGTTACAAAGAAGGTGACAATTACATTTGTAAAGTGTCTGATATTTTAAAAAGTGAAATTGAGAAATATCAGGGTGGACAATTATTTAGATTAAACAGCTCAGACTTCTCGACGATTTTACCCAATATAACGATGAAAGAAGCTGAAAAATATGCCCAGGCATTAACAGAAAAATTCAATCAATATCAGCAATCCGCCGATCTTGATTCTGTTGCTTATTCTGGTGTGGTTGCCTTTACAAACAATGAACCTTTAGGGGAAATATTAGCCCTTGCAGATACTGCTATTAGTGTTGCCCAAACCCAAAGTGTCAATGCATGGTATGCGCAAAAAGATGGTGATGCCGACAGCCCATCAAACCATTATGGTAATCAAAATTGGCGTCAAGAGATTGATAGCGTGCTAACCGCGCAACGAGTTTCCTTATTGATTCAGCCAATAAAACCGACGACAAAAAACACTAAAATGTACGGCGAAATATTGGCACGCTTTAAAAATGCCAATAAAGAAACGCTGCCAACTGCATCCTTTATCGCAATGGCTGAAAAGCTCGATAAAATCGTCGCTGTTGATCGCATGATAATCGAACAAGCATTAACGGAAATTAATCAAAAGAATCTGCAGAATGTTCAGTTTGGTATCAATATTAGCTCCCGCAGTATCCACGATGAACATTTTCTTATTTGGTTAGAGCGCCGTTTGTTGCGTGAAACCAATATTGCACCGAATCTTATTTTCGAAATCACAGAATATGGTTTACAGCAAAACGTTCAAACAAGTAAACGCTTCATTGATATGGTGCACAGAGTTGGCTCTCGTGTAACCGTTGAAAGATTCGGTGTAGGACTTACCTCATTCAAGTTTTTCAAAGAGCTTAAACCTGACTACATCAAAATGGACAGCACCTACACGCGAGATATTGACGAAGATAAAAACAACCAATACTTCCTGCGCGTTATGGTTGATTTAGCACATAGGTTGAGTATCAACGTATTAGCAGAAAACGTTGAAACACAAGAAGAAAAACATACCCTTGAGAAGTTGTTTATCGATGGATGCCAAGGCTTCTAATGGTTGATTTAGCACATAGGTTGAGTATCAACGTATTAGCAGAAAACGTTGAAACACAAGAAGAAAAACATACCCTTGAGAAGTTGTTTATCGATGGATGCCAAGGCTTCTATATTGGTAAACCAGAACAAATGTAAGCTCAAATTTCCACTTAAGCAAAATGGCGCGAAAGCGCCATTTTGCTTATTTAGGTCCACATTATTAAAATCAACGTATTAAATTAAAATCCATAATTGTTATCCGGTTGTTATCTCTGTAATAAACAAGGATAATAGGGCCAATTTTTTCGATCTAAATACCTGGAATGACCGAATATTTTCTTCTGTTAGTTAGTACAGTACTAGTAAACAATTTCGTCCTTGTTAAGTTTTTAGGGCTATGTCCATTCATGGGCGTGTCATCAAAAACTGAAACGGCCATTGGGATGTCCTTTGCGACGACCTTTGTACTTACACTTGCCTCAACATTGAGCTACCTAGTTAATGCCTACATTCTTGAGCCATTATCACTAGAATTCTTAGAAACGATGGCATTTATTCTGGTCATTGCAGTTGTCGTTCAATTCACGGAAATGGTTGTCCATAAAACTAGCGCGAACTTATATCGCTTATTGGGCATATTCCTTCCATTAATTACGACAAACTGTGCAGTTTTGGGTGTTGCATTGCTCAATACGATTGAACAACATAATTTCTTTGAATCAATTGTTTACGGGTTTGGAGCGGCTATTGGTTTTTCAATGGTACTCATTATGTTCGCAGCTATGCGTGAACGTTTAGCGAATGCTGACGTACCAGGACCATTTAAAGGCTCTGCTATCGCCATGATAACAGCAGGCCTAATGTCTCTCGCATTCCTAGGTTTTACGGGGTTAGTTAAGTAATATGACGACCCTCATTGCAATTTTAGTGATTGGTTTACTCGCCGCCTTATTTGGTGGGTTGCTTGGTTTTGCTTCTGTAAAGTTCAAAGTTGACGGTGATCCGCTTGTCGACCAATTAGATGCACTTCTGCCTCAAACACAATGTGGTCAATGTGGCTACCCTGGTTGTAAACCCTACGCAGAAGCCGTGGCAAATGGCGAGGCGATAAATAAGTGTGCGCCAGGTGGTGACGACACAATTAAAAAAATCGCTGATTTAATGGGTGTCGAACCTATCGCTATGGATGAAAGCCATGAGTCTGATAATACGCCAAAAGTTGCATTCATTATCGAAGACGACTGCATTGGCTGTACTAAATGTATTCAAGCATGTCCTGTAGATGCCATCATTGGTGCAGCAAAACAAATGCATACGATCATTGCAGACGAATGTACTGGATGTGACCTGTGTGTAGCACCGTGCCCAGTAGACTGTATTGAAATGCGCCCTATTGAAGAAACGCCGCAAAACTGGCGTTGGGACCTCAATAGCATTCCCGTCACTCAAGTAGAGTAGTAAGAGGTTATCGTGGAATCTATTATCGAACGAATTAATAATGGTAAGTTTTGGCAATTTCATGGTGGCGTTCATCCACCAGAGCAAAAATGGTTGTCAAATGATAAACCTATACGCCCACTCGATTTACCGCCAATGTTGTGTCTTCCGTTACAGCAGCATATTGGTGTCGCCGCAAAACCAATCGTTGCGCCAGGTGACTACGTTTTAAAAGGCCAACCTTTAACCCAGAATCACAATCCAATGGCGGTGCCTGTTCATGCACCAACCAGTGGTTTTATCGAAAAAATTGAGCGTGCAACTATCCCTCACCCATCGGCGATGCAAGAACCTTGTATCTTTTTGAAGCCAGATGGAAAAGATCAGTGGATAAAAAGAGAAGTATGCGACGATTTTTATTCGCTGTCTCGTGAAGATATTATTTCAAAAGTTGCAAATGCAGGTATTGCAGGAATGGGTGGCGCCGGCTTCCCTACCCACATCAAAGTCAATCATAAACCAGTTATTGACTTTTTAATCATCAATGCCGTTGAATGTGAGCCTTATATTACGTCTGACGATTTACTCATGCGTGAGCATGGACCAAGTATTATCGATGGCGTGAAAATCCTTGATCACCTGTTACTTCCAGAACACATTTTAATTGGTGTTGAAGATAATAAACCGGAAGCGATTAAAGCCTTAGAAACTGCAACACAAGGCTACGACAAAGTCAAAATCTGTGTCTTACCCACGAAATATCCAACAGGCGGTGAAAAGCAGTTGATTAAAGCATTGACGGGCAAAGAAGTACCATCTGGTGTTATTCCGGCGCAAATGGGCATCGTTATGCAAAACGTTGGTACTTGTTATGCGATCGCAGATGCCGTGATCAACGATACGCCATTAATCAAACGTGTTGTAACCGTAACAGGCAAGAGCTTAGATAAACCACAAAATGTTTGGGCCTTGCTTGGCACGCCGGTTGAATTTCTGTTAGAGCAATGTGGCTACCAAGAAGATAACAACAGTATGTTAATAATGGGTGGCCCTATGATGGGCTTCACCATGCCGTCAACGCAAATCCCAATAATTAAAACATCAAACTGTATACTTGCGCCAAGTAATACTGAAATCCCTGTAGCTAGCGAAGAGCAAGAATGTATTCGATGTGGCGAATGTGCTGAAGTTTGTCCGAGTCAATTGTTGCCACAAGAGCTTCAGTGGAGCGCTAAAGCAAAAGATTATGATCAGCTTAAAAAGTTGAATTTATTTGACTGTATTGATTGTGGAGCTTGCGCATTTGTTTGTCCTAGTCAAATCCCCTTGGTGCAATACTACCGTGTAGCAAAAGCAGAAATTAGATTTCAGCAAGTACAAGAAATTAAAGCCGAAAAAGCCAAATCCCGTTTTGAGGCACGCAAAGCGAGACTCGAACGAGAGAAAGTGGCTCGCGAAGAAAAGCATCGTAAAGCCGCTGAAGCCCGTCGTGCTAAAATGAATGCAAATACTGAAGAGGCAACTAATGCCAAATCAGCTGTTGCAGCAGCATTAGCACGAGTAAAAGCTAAAAAAGCAGGCGAGACATCTGACGAAAATGCTGCAGCACCGAAGTCAGAGCAAAAGTCTGCCGTAGCTGCTGCTGTCGCGCGAGCTAAAGCGAAAAAGCAAGCACAGCAAGCAGAGTCAGCTACTGAGGTTTCGGACAAAGACACTGATAAATCGCGCGTTGCAGACGCAGTTGCACGTGCTAAAGCAAAGAAACAGGCGCGAGCTGAACAATCTGTAGACCAAGTTGAAAAAGAGTCATCTCCAGCAGATGACAAAAAGTCTCGCGTTGCTGCTGCAGTCGCCAAAGCTAAAGCGAAGAAGCTTGCAGAAAAAGCACAAACAGAATCAAATCCAGATGTAGAAAACACATCAACAGAAGTACCTAGCAACTCGCTTGACAATGCCACACAAAAAGAATCATCTGCACAAGATGATAAAAAAGCCAGAGTTGCAGCAGCTATTGCGAAAGCTAAAGCCAAAAAGCTTGCAGAAAAAGAACAGTCCAATGAGGTAACACCTCAATCAACAGAAGCTTCGGCGGAGCCAGCTCCGACAGCAGATGATGACAAGAAGGCTAGAGTTGCAGCGGCTATTGCTAAAGCAAAAGCGAAAAAACTCGCTGAAAAACAAGAGACAGTTAAAGACGAGCAAACCAATCTCGCGCCGGAAAAGGAAGTTGATGCTAAGCCCTTCGAAGCGTCAGAAGAAGATGTGACGCCAGCACCGGTTGATGATAAAAAAGCACGAATTGCTGCAGCTATTGCCAAAGCTAAAGCTAAGAAACAAAAAGCAGAAAATAAATAAACTATGACCTATTGGATCGCCAGCTCTCCACACAACCACACGCAATCAAGCACAGCAGCGTTAATGCGTTTGGTAATTCTAGCCTTATTACCGGGTATATTTGCCCAGTGGTATTTTTTTGGTTGGGGCAATCTTATTCATATTACTATTGCAATAATGACAGCACTGGTATGTGAATTTACCATGCTATCAATGCGCAATCGTAAAATAAAACCAGAACTTCTTGATGGTAGCGCGATATTAACCGCCGTATTAATTGGCATTAGCTTACCTGCAATTGCACCTTGGTGGATAACAGTAATCGGTGCGGCATTTGCGATTATTGTCGTAAAGCATTTGTATGGCGGTATAGGACATAACCCATTTAACCCAGCAATGGCCGCTTATGTTATGTTGCTTGTATCATTTCCACTACAAATGACATCATGGCAACCGCCGCTTGAGTTGATGCAATTCTCACTAGACTTTTCGCAAACCTTAACGGTAATTCTTACAGGGTTCACACCAGATGGTTTTTCTATTGAGCAATTAAGAACGCATGTTGACGGATATACAATGGCAACGCCGTTGGATACCTTGAAAACCAATTTAACCCTAGGTATGACGGTATCTGAGAGTTCACAAGGGGTTGTATTTGGCGAGCACTTTTCACTGGGCTGGGAATGGATCAATGGTGGATTTTTACTTGGCGGTATTTATCTAATCTACAAAAAAGCGATTCCTTGGGTAACACCGGTAAGCTTTTTAGCAAGCCTATTTATATGTTCATTCATTGCTTATGTCATATCACCAGATACTGCCTCTTCGACAATGTTTCACTGGTTAAGTGGTGCAACGATGCTGGGCGCATTCTTTATTTTAACCGATCCTGTATCAAGCGCTACGAGCGTAAAAGGCCGTATAGTTTATGCAGCTCTTGCAGGCTTCCTCGTCTTCATAATTCGCCACTTTGGCGGCTATCCTGATGGTGTTGCTTTCGCGGTATTACTTTGCAACATGGCGGGGCCATTAATCGATCAGTACACGCGACCAAGAACCTATGGCCACGAGGTAAGGAAATAGCTATGAAACAAGCAATTAATAGTAATGCAAAGCTACTAGCTGTTTTCGCTATTGTCTGTACCTTAGTCGTTAGCGTAATCAGTGAGTTAACCAAACCACGTATTGCGAAACAAGAACAAGCGCAGTTATTGAAAACCTTACATGCGATTATCGATGAGAACGCGATAAATAATGATCTTTATCAGGACTGTGCGCTGATTACGGATCCACTGCTTGGCCCTGATGAGACTCAAACAGCATATTTAGGTAGATTCGATGGGCAACCGGTGGCCGCGGCAATAACCACAACCGCGCCAGATGGTTACAATGGTAAAATACATTTGCTGGTGGCATTAAGCTACGACGGCGTTGTGACAGGCGTTAGAACATTAAAGCACAATGAAACTCCAGGTCTGGGTGACAAAATAGAATTAAAGCGCAGTGATTGGATTACAAGCTTCAATGGCAAATCCATTGAGAAGGCATCTGATTCTCGATGGAATGTGAAGAAAGATGGTGGTATGTTTGACCAGTTTACTGGCGCAACAATCACCCCAAGAGCTGTTGTAAAAGCAGTAAAAAATACAAACCTTTATTTTAACGCGAACAAAGAAGCATTGTTTAACAGCACAAAGTCTTGTCGAGGTGAGTCATAATGTTAAATGCAGAATACAAAGATCTCGCTATTCAAGGTTTATGGAAGAACAACCCAGGGCTTGTTCAACTTCTTGGCTTGTGCCCTTTACTTGCAGTAACGGCGACAGTAACTAATGCATTAGGCTTAGGGGTTGCAACCTTACTCGTATTAATAGGCTCGAACGTTACTGTCTCTCTGATTCGTCAATGGGTACCGAAGGAAATTCGTATTCCCGTGTTCGTCCTAGTTATTGCAGCATTTGTAACGGCAATCCAGTTATTAATGAACGCATTTACCTTTGGTATTTATCAATCCCTTGGTATTTTCTTACCACTTATCGTAACCAACTGTGCAATCATTGGACGTGCCGAAGCTTATGCTAGCAAAAATCCAGTGAAGCAAGCCGCATTTGACGGTTTAATGATGGGGTTAGGCTTTGCATTAGTCCTTGTCGTTCTTGGTGCAATAAGAGAGATATTGGGTCAAGGTACCCTTTTCGATGGTGCCGAACTATTACTTGGTGATTGGGCTTCAGTATTGCGTGTTGAAATATTACATTTAGACAACAAATTTTTATTAGCCATATTACCACCAGGTGCATTCATTGCTATGGGCTTCCTAATTGCAATCAAAAATGCAATTGACGAGAAACAGAAAGAAAAACAAAAACTCAATCAACCTGAAAAAGAGTCTATTGAGCGTGTCCGTGTAAACTTTGATAGTTAAAAATAATAATGAATAAAGAAAAACGATTAGAGATCCTTACTCGACTAAGAGACAACAATCCAAACCCAACAACAGAATTAAACTTTAATAGTCCTTTTGAGCTGTTAATCGCTGTATTACTCTCTGCACAAGCAACGGATGTAGGGGTTAACAAAGCGACTGGCCCATTATTTGCGGTCGCTAATACACCTCAAGCAATTCTGGATTTAGGGCTCGATAAACTTAAAGACTACATAAAGACCATCGGCCTATTTAATACCAAAGCAGAAAACACTATCAAAACTTGTCAAATGCTTGTTGATTTGCATGGTGGAGAAGTCCCTGAGAGTCGAGAGGCACTTGAAGCCTTGCCTGGTGTAGGGCGAAAAACAGCAAATGTTGTGTTAAATACCGCCTTTGGCTGGCCAACAATTGCTGTAGATACTCACATCGACCGAGTTTCAAACCGCACTAAATTTGCCATGGGTAAAAACGTCGTAGAAGTTGAGAACAAGCTATTAAAAGTTGTACCTAAAGAGTTCAAAGTCGATGTCCATCACTGGCTTATTCTTCATGGTCGTTACGTTTGTACCGCTCGTAAACCAAAATGTGGCTCTTGTATTATTGAAGATTTGTGTGAGTATAAGGATAAGACAGATTAAAGGACAGCATAGAGCGAAAAGCGATCTGTTATTTTAAACGTTCAGTCCGCAATATGCTTCAAGGAAAAAGTTCTAATAATCACTAGGAATGAAGTTTCTCTGAAATGAATTCTAAGAAGCATGCTACTCTGCGAGTCTGTCTATTATCAGGAGCGTAATACATATAAACATTAGGAACATCACACCAATGATCTTTTAGCAATGGAACTAATTGCTCAGACAAGAAATACTCCCTGACCGTTGCGTCCATAAGATATCCAATGCCAAGTCCTTTTAAGGCGCTATCAACCATGACTTCGGAATTGTTTACTATCATTGCTGTATTCAATTGTGAGAGAGTTACAATTTCACTTTCTTTACTCTTTGAGCTGTGTAAATGAACTGGAAGAATTTTTTGGCTAGAAGGTGCTCTGAATTGAATTAATGAATGCTTTTTTAAGTCTTCTACTGAGGTCGGTATGCCAAAATGAGCAACATATACATGTGAGGCAAACAGTGCGAGTTTTGGATGGTGTTCACTACTATTAATTCGTTTAGCAATCATAGTTTCATTGACAGTTTCTCCAAAACGAAAACCAATATCAAAGTGATGTTCAACCTGACTGTCAAAAGAATCAGACAAGGTTATTTCGAGCTGAATAGCCGGAAATTGTTGTTGGAAATCCATGAGTACATCTTTGAGAAAAACATCGTATATATCTCTCGCCATGTTTAACGATAAGCTACCACTGGGGTTGTTACTGTGATCGCAAATTAGCTCTACAGCATTTCTTAAATCATCAACGCCAGAATGAACTAGCTCATAAAACCTCTTGCCTATTTCTGTCGGCGCAATTGCTCTTGTCGTACGACTAAACAAAGGTTCGCCAACGCTCTTTTCTAATAGTTTCAAAGAAGAACTCACTGATGCAGGGCTAATATTAAGCATTTTTGCAGCTTTGCTGATGTTTCCTTCCTCAAAAATGGCCTTAAAAGTTGCAATCTGATTGTAAGTTATATCGTTTTTGAATTCTTGCATTTTGCTTTTATTTTTAATTTCAACCTAATATTGATTTAGATTACCACTACCTAGTGCTTGACTGAAGTTAAATATAGACTAATAAAACACTGATAATTAAGCAAACGCGAAACACAATAAATGTGAAGGAGCTTTAGATATGACGAATCAATTAAATGAAGAACAAAAAGCAATGCTATCGGCAGTCGCACAAGGGTATGTAAGTCTTCCGGTTGACCGCGCCCCAATTCTAGCAACACCAACAGACTATGGTCTTGAGTTTGAAGATGTAAAGTATATGACTGAAGACGGCCTTGAGCTTGCTGGTTGGTTTATACCAAAAGACGGTTCAGACAAACTAATAATTTGTAATCACCCTGCGACACTCAATCGCTATGGTTTCCCCGGTCATAAAGCGCCGTGGAGTGACTTTCAGAACATTGAGGTAAAATTTGGAAATGTATACAAAGCCCTCCATGATGCAGGCTATAACGTGCTTACGTATGACTTACGTGGTCATGGTGAGAGTGATGCTTCAAAGGAGAATAAATGGGGGCAAGGTTTTAGTGATGAACATAAAGATGTAATTGCAACCTTTGAATATGTTAGGTCACGAGACGACCTGAAGGAAATGATTATTGGCCTTTTCAACCCTTGTGCTGGCGGTAATGCAGCTTTCTATGCATTAACTAAACATCCTGAGTATGCAAAAAAAGTCAAAGCATTTGTCTGTGCTCAACCTGCCTCTATCAACATCATGTCTAGAGTTGCCGTAGACGGTATGGGGTTGAGTGAGCACTTTGAGTTCTTTGCGAGCGAGATTGAAAAAAATATCGGTATAAAACTCGAAGATATGACACCTCATAAATATGTACAAAATTTTCATATCCCTACTTTCATTATTCAAAATAAAGAAGATATTTGGACAGTTCCTGCTGATGTTCAAACCACGTTTGATTTGATTCCAACCGCGAACAAAAAACTTCATTGGATAGAGAATGGCGATACTAGACGATTTATTGGTTATAACTATTGCGGCGAGTACCCTGAACAAATGATTGAGTGGTTCGACACATACATGAATGCCTAGTAATTCCAATTATTAATCCCGAAAAAAGATAAAGGATACGTGATGAACAAAACAGTTTTAATTACAGGTACGAGCTCTGGTTTTGGAAAGCTCGCGGTTAAAAAGTTTCAAGCTGAAGGCTGGAATGTTATAGCGACTATGAGAACGCCTGAAAAAGAACAAGCGCTGAGTCAACTTGAAAATTTATTGCTACTAAAGCTCGACGTGACAGATAAGCGTTCAATTACTAAGGCTGTATCTGACGGCATCTCACATTTT
This sequence comes from Thalassotalea loyana, assembly GCF_030161435.1. GTDB lineage: Bacteria > Pseudomonadota > Gammaproteobacteria > Enterobacterales > Alteromonadaceae > Thalassotalea_G > Thalassotalea_G loyana. Next base: position 87,771 of record NZ_BSSV01000010.1, read on the forward strand.
GGAAAAATTGACGTATTAGTTAACAATGCTGGTTTTGGGTTACAGGGGATATTTGAATATACCACCGATGCGCAAATGCGAAGACAGTTCGATGTAAATGTTTTCGGCCTAGTTAGCACTACCCAAGCATTGCTGCCACACTTTCGCGCTAATGAATGTGGCGTAATTGTCAACGTTGCATCAATCGCTGGACGTGTGGCGTTTCCATTTACGACTTTCTACCACGCATCAAAATTTGCAGTAGAAGGGCTAACCGAATCGTTACAATATGAACTAATGCCTTTTGGTATTCGCGTTAAATTAATTGAACCGGGCGCATTTGATACCAAGATAAACAGCAATTCCGTATGGGCGATTGGTGAAAGTGGCAATCCATATTTGAACAAGTTAGACGTTGCTAAAACGACCATGCAGGGTATGGCAGCAGCATCTAAGCAAGATCCAGAGGAAGTGTCCGATGCCATTTTTACCGCTGCTACCGATGACTCCGACATTCTGCGTTATCCTGTAGGTGGGGATGCATTTCAGATTTTTGAGTCACGAGTGAAAATGAGTGATACCGAGTTCAAGAATATGATGAAGATGAACTTGGGTATCTAGTTAATTTGGCTGTTACTACGTCCGCTATTAGCGCAAAGCAGAAGTAAATATAGATCTACTTTAATTATATTTCGGCTGGCCTACCATAGCCGTAGATACGCACATTGATCGCGTATCCAACCGCACCAAATTCGCCATGGGTAAAAACGTCGTTGAAGTTGAAAACAAGCTATTAAAAGTTGTGCCTAAAGAGTTCAAAGTCGATGTACATCACTCGCTTATTCTTCACGGTCGTTACGTTTGTACCGCTCGTAAACCTAAATGTGGCTCATGTATTATTAAAGATTTGCGTGAGTTTAAAGATAAAACTGAGTAGTTATCTGTATTGTTTAATCGAGCGAGTGCTAAACGGTTGAGCAGCAGGTTTTAAATTATATTATTAAAATTAATCGATAGATAATTACAAATTTAGCCGTGGTTTAATAAAGCTAATAAATGAATTAACACGCTCAGAAACAGAAGATGACTTGTAGTACACAGCGTTAACTAATTCCCTCTCAGAATTCTTTACCCGATATTCATCGAGCAACGAGATTAACTTACCTGCTGCAATATCTTGATTAACCATAAAGCCCGACAAACAACTAATTCCTCCGCCAGACAGCACCAATTGTCTTATTGTTTCTCCATTACTTGCTGTGATCGAGGGCTCTACCATAGTTAGTCCATCAATAGGCCATTTGTTAAGTGCCTTGATATTTGAAAAACCAATCAACTGATGAGAGTCAAGATCTTTGGGCTTTTTAGGCAAACCATGTTGCGCCAAATAATCTGGAGAAGCGACAATAAATAAAGGGCTTTTTCCTAACGGCGTAGCATGTAACGTCGAGTCGTCGAGTTTACCTATCCTGATTGCCACGTCAGTGCGCTTTTCAATTAAATCAACGATCCCTTCATTTGAATTGAGCTCTAACTCAATACTTGGATAAGCTTTGGAAAAAGCCTGAATATGAGGTGCTAATTGGTGAAATATAAATGGACTAACCGCATCAACTCGTAACTTTCCCTTAGGCTGCTTTGCTAGCTCAACAATCCTAGCTTCTGCGTTGTAGATCTGTTTGAGCCCTGCAGAAACTTCTTCCACGAATTGCCTTCCTTCCTCTGTCAACATGACTCGCCTTGTCGTTCTGATGAGGATACTAGTACCTAGCGCTTTTTCTATCTTAGTTACTGAACGAGAAATGCGGGCCACTTGAATATTGAGTGCATCGGCTGCGGCCGAAAACCCACCAAACTCGACAACAGCTAATAATAACTCTAAATCATCTGATCTTGTCCTAATAGCCAAATTACCACCATTTACTACAAAAGTATTTTTTCTTTACTGCCATTTATTGCAAAAGATTACCAGTAAATAATAGTACCTTCAATCAAGAGGTAACCAACTTAATGCTTACCTTACCTATTAATACTTGGAGATGTATATACCCATAGCATTACTAGCACTTGCGCTTAGCGCTTTTGCGATAGGAACAACTGAATTTGTCATTGTCGGTTTGCTTCCTACAATGGCACAAGATTTAAACATATCAATCCCTTCTGCTGGGCTACTAGTTAGCCTATATGCACTTGGGGTCGCTGTAGGTGCCCCCGTTCTCACCGCATTAACAAGCAACAAGAATAGAAAACATGTATTGCTGTCTGTTATGGGATTATTTGTCATCGGAAACCTAGTCGCATGGCAAGCACCAAGTTTCGAGGCCCTTGTAGTCGCAAGAATACTGACAGGTCTTGCGCATGGCGTATTTTTCTCAATTGGCTCTACCATTGCTACTAGTTTGGTGTCAAAAGAAAAGGGAGCAAGTGCCATCGCTATAATGTTTACCGGTTTAACAGTCGCATTAGTAACAGGTGTACCACTTGGTACTTATATCGGTCAAATTTGGGGTTGGAAGACTACATTTTTAACGGTATCCGTTTTAGGTGTAATAGCGATGATTGGCAGCGCCATGCTGGTACCTAGCAATTTGAAGCAATCAAATCCGGTAAAACTTATGCAACAAGTTAATGTATTAACGCACCCTCGTTTACTTTTAGTTTACGCTATTACAGCCATTGGATATGGGGGAACATTTATAGCATTTACTTATTTGGCTCCAATTCTAAATGAAGTCACTGGCTTTGAATCTAGTTCGGTTGGATTAATCTTATTGGTCTATGGCGTATCAGTGGCTATTGGGAATATTTGGGGCGGAAAAATGGCTGATAATTTTGGTCCAACTATGGCATTAACTATTATATTTTCAGGTCTCGCTGCTATTTTGTTTTTGCTAAACTTTACTGCATATGACCCAGTTATGGCAGTGATCACAATTCTTATTTGGGGAGCATTTGCTTTTGGCAACGTGCCTGGTTTGCAAGTCTACGTTGTTAAATTAGCGGAGAAATTTACCCCAGATGCTGTTGACGTTGCATCAGGTTTGAACATAGCAGCATTCAATATAGGAATCGCAATTGGTTCATGGGGAGGCGGCATTATTGTCCAGAATAATGGTTTAATGGCTACACCGTCAGTTGGTGCTCTTGTTGTTATTATAGCTTTAGTTTTAACACAAGTTAGTCGTAAGCTTGACCAAAACTCCGCTACTGCCCCACTTGCTAAAGCTTAGTTATTTTTGTTAGTAGAAAAAACAGTCGGCCCTATGCTAACCCTGTACTCAATCGTGCAGGGTTTGTTAAAGGCGAAGGTTAAGAGTAAAGAAAACAAGCTTTCAACTACATTATCCTATAAGTAAACCATCCAACAAAATCCACCGTTTGTACTATTATTAAGTAGTGTTTTTCTTTGCACAGAACTCTGGCCATTTGTAATTCATCTACTCCAAGTTGATGCATTTCTTTGTCTATTTAGGAGCTAAAGCTTTGCTTAAATATGTTTCATCAAGATTAAATGTTTTCATCATGTTGCCATGTGCACTGCTCGCACTTATCGTTAGCTATGATGTGTATCATTCCTATAACAAGATGGTTAATGCATATGAATCTGAATATAACGCTTTTTTATCACACGAAACCTTATCTGTGGTTCATGAAGTACAAAAAGAGCGAGGTTTAACTGCAGGTTACATTGGCTCACAAGGAGCACGTTTCAAAAGTGAATTAAATCAACAACGAAAGCTTGTTGATGAGGCTATGCAGACGCTCAAAGCGCAAAGGAGCAATTGGCAACTTAGCGACGACATGATTATTGCTTATAACGAGTTTATTTCACCTTTTAACAAGATTGCCGATACGCGACGCGCCGTCGATTCTTTATCACTTCCACTAAGCAACGCTTTAAAATATTACACGGGTATAAACTCGTCAGGCCTTCATGTTGTTATTATGGCTTCAAAATTAAGTACCAACCAGATTATCTCTGCTGAGTTATTTAGTATTTACAATTTTTCTTACACCAAAGAGTCGGCTGGTATTGAGCGAGCGGTTCTCGCTAACGTATTTTCTGCTGATGAATTTAGTCCACAATTGAGAATTAAACATACCGAATTAGTAACAAAGCAAGATGTCTTTACTTATGAAGCGTTAGAGTCGGCGACATCCGATATTATCGATATATTCAATGACGCGCTGACAAGCGAGTTTAATGCAAAAGTAGAAGAGTACAGAGAGGCCGTTGCAAATAAAGACGCTAATTTTAATCGTCAAGCATCAGAGTGGTTTAAGGTCGCTACCGAACGAATTAACCTACTCAAAGAAGCAGAAGAAAAAGCGTTAAGAGTGGTTGATAAGACCGCCATCAAAATTCAACAAGAAGCGGTAGTCATACTGGTTGTTGAACTCGCCATTTTAGTGCTAGGTATTTTAGTCACAATTGCGCTATCACTGGCGATAAAAGTCCGTAAAAATCAGTCAGACCAAATTAAACATGGTATCGATGTTGCGCTAAATGAACGAAATTTGGCTGATGAAATCCAAATTGTTAGTTTTGATGAACTCGGTGATGCTGCCCGAAACATCAACTCACTCACTCAACTGTTCTCAGGTGATTTAAAAGAGTTTTTAGTAACATCGAGAAACATCAACGCTGCCTCTGAACAAACAGCGACTGCGATTAACCAAAGTAAACATAACTTGAAACAACAGCAATTGGAACTAGAAGGTGTTGCTAACTCTATAATTGATATGGACAGAAGCGTTAATGACATTGCTAATTCAATGGAAAGTAATGCACATTCAATACACACCGTAGTAAACGATGCTGTTGATGGCAAAAATGTAGTTACCGACGCTGTTACTGTTATACGTGAAGCGGCCCAGGATATGACAGCGTCTGCTGATTCCATCAGTGATTTAAATGAAAGAATTGGAAGCATCACGAGTATGGTTCAGCTAATTCAAGGTATTGCGGAACAAACTAATTTGCTTGCACTTAACGCAGCTATAGAGGCTGCTAGAGCTGGAGAGCAAGGAAGAGGTTTTGCCGTTGTTGCTGACGAAGTTCGTTCATTAGCAAGCAGAACACAACAATCCACAGAGGATATAGCTCGAATTGTTAATGAACTTCAAGAAGGCTCAAAACAAGCTTTCAACATCATCGAACACGGGAAAAACAATGCAATTGACGCATCCAAGCAAGCCGAATTAATAAAAGAAACGCTAGACAATATCAGTGAAAAAATTAACGAAATTCAAATAGTTTCAGACTCAGTGGCCTCAAGCACAAAAGTACAAGCAAATGTGCTACAAGAAGTTAGTGAGAGTATTACCAGTATCTCTCATCGTGCCTCGGAAAACGTTGCTGGTGCTGAACAAATATCTGTGGCCGCGGAGATGATTGCCAGTTCTGCACTTGATATGGATGAAAAAATTGTCAAATACAAAACATAATCAAGATTAACGTACTTTGACCTTCAAACGGTTATTGGTATCGCGACTACTTTTAATCAACTCATCTCCTTGATCAACGAATGATGATTTTGCCAACCGATCATAAAGCACTACGTTCGCAGTTGCTGCTAGATTTAAGCAATCTTTGGTTGGGATGTATACGACATGATCAGCCTGATCAATAATCTCTTGGCTTATGGATCCATCTTCAGGGCCAAAAATATAAAGCGCTTGATCAGGATGAGTAAATTCGGTTAAGGACGTAGCCCCAACACAAAGCTCCACACAAACGACTTTCATATCTTCAGTTTTTTGACTCAACAAACAATCGACCTGGGTTAATGGAATGTTGTTTCTCGATTTATGTGTATCAGTATTCGTTTTCACTTCATACTGTGCGGCTCGCGCATAGCGCGTACCGGTATATAGCACCTCATTGGCATGAAAGCACCCTGCTGCCCTCATTACTGTACCAACGTTTGTAGGGCCTTTGGGGTTAACTAGGCCAATAATTACACGTGAGTGATTCATCTTTTAGATAGTTAAACTTCTCGATTTACTAATGCCGGCTAGCATACGTTAATCAACATTCAGTTCAACTAAATCTTTTAAAGTATTTTAATCTTTCTCTCACATTTCTAGCGAAGGCTTACTTTGAAAAAGCAAGCCTGATGAAGTTTCACAAAGAAGCATAGCTCATGTTGGCTAACTCAATGTACTCTGATAAATCTAGTTGACCTCCCAACTTGGGAATGGATCAGGCAAGGTTTTCCAGTACTCTTTGCCCTTTAGTACCTCTTCCTCATTAAGTAAACAATCATCTAATCTTGCAACAATATTATTTTTGTCGAGTCCCTGTCCTATAAATACTAATTCTTGTCGCATATCCCCAAATGGCTCTACCCATTGTTCTTTTATCGCAGCAATATAACCAGGATCTTGCGGCCACTGTTCTCGTGGAACCGCGTACCAAAACAAGCCTGCAGCACCGTAACGGGCAATACCTCCTGCTTGGCTCCAACTACCCGCAAATTGTGGCCTTGTAGCCAGCCAAAAGAACCCTTTTGATCGAATGAGTTTTCCGGCAATTTCTTTACTGTGCAGGAATTCATAGAACTTTTTAGGGTGAAATGGCCGTCTTGCACAATATGAGAAACTACTAATCCCAAACTCCTCCGTTTCGGGTACATGCTCACCGCGCATTTCCTTCAACCAGCCAGGTGCTTGTTGAGCTTTAGAAAAGCTGAATTTTTGGGTGTTTAATACCTGTTTGAGTGGTGCCCTACCATGTTCTATTTCTATTTGTTCTGCTTCTGTATTCAGTGTTGCAAGTATGCTTTTCAATCGCCTAACATCTTTTTTAGTAACTAAATCCGTTTTACTGATTAACAGCACATCGGCAAACTCTACCTGTTCAACAAGTAAGTCGGCGACGCTCCTTTCGTCTTCTTCACCCAAGCTCTCACCTACATCTTGAAGAGACTGTGCTTGATCGTAATCTTTCAGAAAGTTAACGGCATCAACAACCGTAACCATAGTGTCTAGGCTTGCAACACTCGATAAACTGATGCCATCTTCATCTTCAAAAGTAAAAGTTTCAGCAACAGGCAGAGGCTCAGAAATCCCCGTTGATTCAATCACTAAATAGTCATACTTGCCAGTTTTTGATAAGCGAGAGACTTCCTCAAGTAGATCTTCTCTTAACGTACAGCAAATACACCCATTACTCATTTCGACTAGCTTTTCTTCAGCCCGATTAAAGCTGACTTCATTTTGAACCATAGCCGCGTCAATATTAATTTCACTCATATCATTAACAATGACAGCAACTTTCAATCCGTCTCTATTGTTTAATATATGATTCAACACCGTTGTCTTACCAGCACCTAAGAAACCAGACAATACAGTCACCGGTAACAACTTTTCGTTTGTTGTTATATTCATATCAATTTTTCCAAGCAAATATCTAAATATGTATTACGAAAGCGACGTTCTGTCCTTGGCAAAGTTATGCTCTTGCATCTCCTGACATAACTTCACATCAGCACAATACTCTGCCGTTGGTCTCGCTAATAATCGAGCAATTCCTATAGGCTCACCTGTTTCTTCACAGTAGCCATACTCGCCTAAACGAATTCGTTCTAGCGCTACCTGAATTTTTGGTAGTAACCTTTGTTCCCGATCAACAATTCTCATAAGAATTGCTATATGCTCTTCCCAACTAGCCCTATCACTGACATCACTAAGATCAGGCGGATTAAGCATTTGTTCTTTAGCTTCTCTTATTCGCTCTCTCGTTGAATCATGTAAATCAATGAGATGTTGTTTAAAAAAAAACAGTTGCTCCTGGTTCATATAATCAGACTCAGGAGCACTTAAGATTTCATCTTTTGAAAGGCTCTTCTCTGCGTTATCGATTTTCATAGGACACTTTCTACAAAACACACTACTAATGTTATGTTATAACATAACAACGCATTGTCAAATGATTAGCACTGATGAATCTCGCGTATTAATTTAATAGGTGGACATCTCGAAAAGTGCTTTCAACGCAGAGTAAGAATAGAGAACATTGTTGAACTTATGCTACTTTAGCAATAAATATAAATTGAACAAACTTAAGGCATCAGATGTCATTAACCAACCAGTTATTTTTATTTATTGATGTTGTGCAGCAAGGTTCGTTTACTAAAGCTGCATCATTAAATGATATGGATAATTCGGCACTATCTAAGCAGATTAAAAAACTGGAAAGTAGCCTTAACGTGCAATTGCTTAATCGTTCAACGCGCTCATTTTCATTAACGCAAGCAGGCGAAGATATTTACCAGCAAGCACTTACGTTAAAAGACACGTTAAATAATATACATCTTGTTGCTGACAGCTACCAATCAACACCTAAAGGTTTGCTTCGAATTACCTCACCAACGTATTTTGGCCATGCTTACTTGCAGCCCGTAATCTCACAGTTTATGAAGAAATACCCTGATGTTCGGTTAATACACGAATTAACGGATATCAAAACCAATATTATTTCAGATAACTATGATGTTGCATTTAGGTTGGGAAAATTGGCTGATTCCAATCTAGTTGCCAAAAAAATTTCTGAAGGCTATTTCGTGTTAATTGCCTCTCGAGAGTTTATTAATCAGCATGGAATGCCATCTGACGTAAACGCTCTTTTAAAGCTACCGGCAGTAGTTTATGGAAATGAAGACGTTACACTCGATCAAATCAGAATTTCGAATGACATTGACGGAAGTGACTTAACATCCTTTAAAATGAAAAGTAATTACAAAGTAAGCGATGTAAGAACACTGATAGAAGCTGTAAGAGACGGTTTAGGGTATGCCTTAGTTGACACGTCCAACATAACTGAACCTCTATCAAAGCTCGATCTTATACGTTTATTACCGGACCATAAAATTTGCAATATGGATATGGCTATTTACGCTGTTTACCCTCATAAACGTAATACCATGCTTGCAAATGCATTTATTGAAGAAGTTATTGACTTCATCGGCCAACCACCGCGATGGTTGGCTATGTTAGATGGATAGAAAAGCTCGCACCTAACGAGCTTTTTATACATTAACCCTATAACACGGTCACAACGTCATCCATTGCTAAACGAGCTTTTGGTAAACCATGGTTGTAGTCTTCACCTTCAAGGTGATAGCCCATTGCTAGCGCTACAGTGCATTCATAGCCATCTAGTTCATCTTTAAAAACTTCACTAATCAAGTCAGGATCGACACCTTCCATTGGGGTTGAAGCAATACCTAATCGAGCAAGTGTATGTAAAGTATTACCCAGTGCGATGTATGTTTGCGCCTTCGTCCAGTTACCATTAAAGCCTTCGCTATCGGTATTTGACTCTGCAAAGCTAAATGCACCATCTAACATATTGCTATACATCTCTTTTGGTAAATGACCAGAACTAACCTCCGCATCGACAACACGACGATAGTCATCTTTTGAATAGTGTGTTTTATTAGCAAATAAAATGATATGTGATGCTTCAGTTGCATGAGGTTGATTAAACTGGTGCATATTAGCAAATGTATTATGAAAACGTTGTTTTGCTTCATCACTTTCAATTACAAGAAATTTCCAAGGTTGAGAATTAATCGACGAAGCAGAAAGACGAATAGCTTGTTTAATCACGTCCATATCTTCTGTAGAAATGCGTTTACTCGCATCGTATTTTTTGGCCGTATATCGCGTATTTAAATCAGCAATAATTTGATGAGACATAATAAGTTCCTCTTGGAATCAATTTAATGCGGACATGATAAGGCCACGGAATTTGAAGATATATAGCAAAAACTTCCAATCATTATGGTAATAACTATCCATAATCATACTAACAGCTCTCGTGCTAAAGTAGTTTTCTGCATTCACTTATGCTTATAATTTAGTTCTCTTACCTCACCAATGACTTGAGACTCCTATATGAAATATTTACACGCTATGGTCCGCGTTATCGACCTTGAAGCATCTATGCGCTTTTATTGTGATTTACTTGGTTTAAAAGAAATTAGACGTAAAGACTACCCAAACGGTAAGTTCTCATTAATTTACTTGGCAACTGAAGAAGGTGAGCCAGAAGTAGAATTAACACATAACTGGGATGAAACAACCCCGTATTCAAATGGTAAAAATTTTGGTCATTTAGCTTTTCGTGTCGAAAACATTTATGAGACTTGCCAGCGACTGATGGATGGCGGTGTTGTCATAAACCGACCGCCACGTGACGGACATATGGCATTCGTATTGTCACCCGACGGCATTTCTATCGAGCTTCTGCAAGATGGCCAATTAGAACCTCAAGAACCGTGGGTAAGTATGGAAAATACCGGCTCATGGTAAGAGTCTAGGATAAAAGGCCAGCCCAACAAGAAGCTGGCCTTATTTGATTTGAATATCTGTTTATTTTCCAAACTTGTCTAGCGCATCCTTCAAAGCTGCCAAGCAAAGCGCAACATTTTCCGCTCTAGCGGCATACCCCATTAAACCTATGCGCCAAGCCTTACCCGCAAAGTCACCTAACCCCGCACCAATTTCCAAGTTATATTCCTCAAGTAGGTAACTACGCACTTTCGCATCATCAACCCCTTCAGGGATTTTAACTGTATTTAACTGAGGTAAACGTTCGTCTGCTGGTACGATAAACTCTAACCCTAACTCAGCTAAACCTTGGGCTAATTTATTGTGCATATCACGATGGCGTTGCCAACTGTTTTCAAGACCTTCGTTTTGAAGCATAACGAGTGACTCGTGTAATGCATACAAGGAATTAACTGGCGCTGTATGGTGGTACGCCCGTTTGCCTTCACCCGACCAATAATTTACAACTAGTGATTGATCTAAAAACCAACTTGGAATAGGCGATGTACGATTAGAGATAACGCTGAGCGCTTTTTCACTAAAACTTATTGGTGATAAGCCTGGCACACAGGATAAGCACTTCTGGCTGCCTGAGTAGATAGCGTCAATTCCCCAGTCATCGACTTTTAACTCTATGCCACCTAATGATGTCACTGCATCTACAATCGATAAGCAATCATACTGCTGAGCAAGCGCACAAATTGCTTTTGCATCTGAAACTGCCCCTGTCGAAGTTTCAGCATGAACAAATGCAACAAACTTTGCATCAGGGTGTTCTTTCAACGCTTGTTCTACTTTGTCAACTTCAACGGCTCTACCCCAAGCTGAATCAACAACCACTGCAGTAGCACCTATACGTGTAACATTCTCAAGCATTCTTTGACCAAAAACGCCATTTCGGCAGACAATGACTTTATCTTGCTTCTCAACTAAGTTGACAAAACACGCTTCCATCCCTGCGGAACCAGGAGCAGAAAGTGCAATAGTAAATTTATTTTCAGTATTAAACGCGTATTGAAGAAGTTGTTTTACTTCGTCCATCATACCGATAAAAGTTGGATCTAAGTGGCCAACTGTTGGCCTTGATAACGCGTTAAGTACTCGTGGGCTAACATCAGATGGACCAGGGCCCATGAGGGTTCTTTGTGGCGGAATAAATGAACTAAATGACATGTTTATCAACTTCCAAAATAAATAATACCAATTAACAGGTCAAATAGTATCACGTATATTTATAAAGGCTTATTGTTCTGAATTATCTCAGCTATTAAATATTGTGATGCGGTTAATAACTAATGACTGTATCGTATTTAGACGCCCCGGCATAAAAGTGAGGCAAAATATCATGAAACGCCTCTAGACTCAGAAGCTCAGTAATTGATGAAATAGATGAAAATGCAATAACAACTTGATAGTCCCACATAGTATGTTCATCACCACTAATATTGAGACAATGTTTTGAATGAAATATTAATCTAGCATCAACTTGCGTTAACAAAGAAGACAGCGAGTTTACAAAGACACCCAACGCCTCAATACCACTTGACGCTATTGGGTTATCATTATAACAAGCTATAGCGCGACACTTTGTAAGTAAGGTCAGTGTAATCTCTGTTTGTTGTGGAATACGCTTTAAGGCAAGTTGTAATTGTTTAGCCTCAATAAATGCCGATGTCACAAAACCTCCTTATTAATAATTGCATCCAAGCGCTGATTTTATTTTTTTATTTTTTTATTTGTTTGTCAACGGTCTACAGATAACTTCATGAAAAATTCAAGCTCAGTTTCTTGTTCAACCCTAAACCCTAGGCGCTGATATAATCTCAATGCAGGGTTTTGTTTCAATACGTTAAGAGTAACAGGTTGGTTTATCTCTCTTGCTCTAGTTACGACACGATTAATCACTTTCTCACCAATGCCCTTATTTTGAAAGTTTGGCAGTATTTGTAATTGCCTTATGTGAAGACGGTCAATAAATCTACCAAGCTTAATCAGCCCTATCGCATGACTTTTATATTCAATAATTAGAGAGTCCTCAAAGAACTCATCAATTCGCACCAAGTGCTTTTGATCATCCATCGCTATACCTGCACGCGACAAATGTTCAGTCATTGTTAACTTCCTTAACTGAAGTAAGAAGTTCCGGTCATTTACAGTCGCTTTCCTCAGAGATAACACTTTAGTCAAAACAAATGCCCGTTTCTTGTTGTTGTTAATCGTGGAATACTATCCGTTGGTCTTGCTAGAATTGCAATTGAATCAGCATTTAGTAACACTGCAAGTAAATAATATCATAGGAAGTATCATGTCTTTCAAAAAATCTCTATTGGCAATAGCCATTAGCACTACATTGTTAAGTGCGTGTAATCAAGAAGCTCAAACAACAAAAACGGCGGAGCCAGCGAAACAAGAAACACAGGCAGTTTCGATGTCTGAATCTGAAAAAGCGAATCAATTATTCGATCAGCTATTCAATGAAGGCGTAAAACGTAGCCCGATGATGCAAACATACTTAGGCATGAAAACTGACTATGATAAATGGGACGATATTTCACAGGCCAACGAAGCAAGAGAGCTCGAGATAACTAAAGAGAACTTAGCCAAAGTAAAAGCGATCGATGTCAGCAAATTAGACTACCAAACAACAATTAGTCACCGTTTGCTCGTTCAAAGTTTAGAGAATGATATTGCTGATTATCAATGGCGATTCCACAACTATCCTGTAAACCAGATGTTTGGTATTCACTCACAAGTACCTGCGTTCTTAATCAACCAACATTCAATCAGTAATGTAGAAGAAGCAAAAGCATACATTTCACGAGTAAAGGGCAGTGAAACACTTATTGCACAGCTAGTGGAAGAATTAAAATTAAGGGAAGCAAAAGGCATTATTGCGCCGAAATTTGTGTTCCCACATGTTATTCGTGACTCGAAAAATATTTTAGTGGGTGCACCTTTTAGTGAAGGTGAAGACAGCACCCTTTTATCGGATTTTACAGCTAAGGTAAACAAACTAGAAATTAGTGAAGAAGAAAAATCAGCGCTTATTGCTGAAGTAAAAGCTGCCTTGGTAGAACAACTAAAACCTGCATATGACGGTTTAGTTGCCTATTTAACCGAATTAGAAACTAAAGCTGATACGAAAGACGGAGCGTGGAAATTCCCTGAAGGTGAAGCATTCTTTAATAATGCACTAAACCGCACAACGACCACCGATCTAACAGCGAATGAAATTCACGAAATTGGTTTAAGTGAAGTTGCACGTATTCATGATGAAATGCGTGAAATCATGAAACAGGTAAAATTTGATGGCACCTTAGCTGAATTTTTTGAATTCATGCGTAACGACAAACAATTCTATTACGAAGACACCGAAGAAGGTCGTCAACGATACATTGATGAAGCAGTTGCGTTAATTGATGACATGAAAGGCCGCTTAGACACCTTGTTTTTAACCAAGCCAAAAGCTGACATGATTGTGAAACGCGTTGAAGCATTCCGTGAAAAATCTGCTGGTAAAGCGTTCTACCAACAGCCTGCTCCTGATGGCTCACGCCCTGGTATCTACTATGCAAACCTTTACAAAATGGAAGCGATGCCAACTTACCAAATGGCAGCACTTGCCTATCATGAAGGTATTCCTGGTCACCATATGCAGATCGCGATTAAGCAAGAACTTGATGGCATCCCACTTTTCCGTAAATTTGGTGGTTACACCGCGCACACTGAAGGTTGGGGCCTATACTCAGAGTTGATTCCAAAAGAGATTGGTTTATATCAAGACCCTTACTCTGACTTTGGTCGTTTAGCAATGGAATTATGGCGTGCTTGTCGATTAGTTGTTGATACAGGTATTCATGCAAAGAAATGGACGCGTGAAGAAGGTATTGAATACTATAAAACAAATACACCAAACGCAGTTTCTGACGCTGTAAAAATGGTTGAAAGACACATCGTTATGCCATCACAAGCAACAGCATACAAAATTGGTATGATAAAAATTGTAGAGCTGCGTGAGCATGCGAAAAAAGTATTAGGTGATAAATTTGATATTCGAGAATATCACGACGTCATCTTAAAAAATGGTCCTGTTCCATTAAATGTATTGGAAGAATTAGTAAACGAATATATAAACGCTAAGAAAGCTTAATAGCGTTTACTCGAAAGAAATAAAGGCCAATGTTTGACGACATTGGCCTTTTTCTTTTCTTATTTTTTACTTTGCTTAACACCTGAAATCATCCGCCCTCACGGAGGGTCTATTTTACCAATAGACAAAAAGTAATTGTTTTGTAACAGAAACAATTTTATTGTCTTTTAGTAAATGTGCACCCAAGTTATACGGAAGAAATATGAACATAAAGAAATTGATTACGGCAACCATATCTCACGGTGTTGTCGGCTTGCTTGGCTTCGCTATAGGTATTTATTCGCTACCCATTTTAACCGCTCCTCCATCACCTACGGAAGGAGAATTGATTGCGAGTAATACTAATCAACTATTTACAACAACATTTGACAGAGAGCGTTTAGACAGTGATACGCTGCATTGGGGCGAAGGTAGCGTAAGTTTAGGCAACAACTTCATCACACTCATGGGCAACTTAGCACCAGGGCCAAACTACAAGCTATATTTATCTAAATCTTTCGTCGAAACTGAAAGAGATTTCAATCGTTTAAAAGATACGATGGTTGTTGTTGGCGATATATACACATTTGAGAACTTTATCGTAAATGTACCGCAAGGCATTAATGTTGAAGACTACAACACGGTGATTGTGTGGTGCGAGAGCTTTGGCGAATATATCACTTCCGCAAAATATCAATAAACGAGGCGCAAATGGCACCACAGGAAATAATAACCTTCTGGTTCGAAGAAATTGATAGTAGCTTATGGTGGATAAAAGACGATGGCTTTGATGCATTAATTCAGCGTCGATTTAAAAAAATTCATCAACAAGCTGCTAATAACGAGCTTTTCAGCTGGAGGTCGACCGCTTTAGGCTCGTTAGCAGAAATCATCATACTTGATCAGTTTTCTAGAAATATGTATCGAGATACACCTAATGCCTTCGCGTTTGATAATCAGGCGCTGTGCCTTTCACAGTTCGCAATTGAGAAAGGCTATGACCTAACGTTAAAAGAGACTCACAGAAGCTTTATGTACCTTCCTTTTATGCATAGTGAGTCTGCTCTCATACATCAAGAAGCATTAATGCTATATCAAAGACTTGGCAATGAAGGAAACCTTTCGTTTGAGTTAAAACACAAAACGATAATAGATAGGTTTGGTCGCTATCCGCATCGAAATCACATACTGGGTAGGCAGTCGACACCTGAAGAGATCGAGTTCCTCAAAGAACCAAATTCAAGCTTCTAGCAACCATAAACGAAAAAAGCCTGCTAATTGAGCAGGCTTTCAGAATGGGTGTCTAGCAATTGGCTAACAGTGCGCAGAGCTTACTGTGAAAAAACGGGACAAAGACAAACTATTGTCTTTGAACATTTCCGTTTTTTCTCTACTGACGTAATAGGATTTACTAATGTCGCGATGCCAAGGATGGCAAAGAGCGACCAAGTAGGTCAGTTTTT
>NZ_BSSV01000011.1 GCF_030161435.1 Thalassotalea loyana
TTTATAGAATAAGTGAGTTGGTCGATAAGCCGGGTTCTGTCTAGGACAATCATTCGTCTAGGCCTTAAATCGCTCTAAGGCTCAAGCAACCTACCCGGTTTCAACGCGAGCCACGCCATACGAAACCCTATTTGGTCTTGCTCCGAGTGGAGTTTACCTTGCAACCAACTGTTACCAGTGGCCCGGTGCGCTCTTACCGCACCCTTTCACCCTTACCAATAAAAATACTGGCGGTCTTCTCTCTGCTGCACTTGTCGTAGGCTTTCGCCCCCCAGACGTTATCTGGCACTCTGCTCTTTGGAGCCCGGACTTTCCTCCCCTTTATCTGTCTACTTGATGAATCAAATACAACGATAAAGCAGCGATTGTCTAACCAACTCGGCGCGTATTCTACACTAATTATGAGTCTGTTCAAAAATAACTTATTATATTTGCGAATCAAGATTCGCTTTAGTTTGTATTTTGAACAATGTAGAATGAGCACTTATTCATTACGATAAAAGTACGCAAAAAATGAAAACCTTAATTTTATGTTTAACCTCAGTCGTGAGCTTTATCACTCACGCAACTTCTGTTTCATATCACAACAGCGCCGCAAATCATGAGGCAGTTCAATTTGCTCCGGGCATAATCTCAACAAATGCCTTTGAAATTAATGCAGTTTTTAACAAAGCTGGAGATAAAGTCTTATTCGCACGTTGTAGTAATGACTTTAAAAAATGCACAATGATGTCTTCAGAATATAAAAGTGGGAAGTGGCAGGAACCTATCGCTTTTCCATTTTCTGGTGATTACCTAGAAGCTGATCCTTACTATGATGAAAACGAAGAATTTGTATATTTTGTATCAAAACGACCAATCACTGAGGGCAGTGAAGCCGCTAAGAGTGTTAACCTTTGGCGAACAAAATATACTAAGAATGGCTGGCAAGCTCCTGAATATTTGCCTGAATTGAGCTCTGATGCAGACGATCTTTATCCTTCAATTACCAATAATGGCGATTTATACTTTCCGTCGTTTAGAAATCAGCAACGTAAACTCTACGTCGCTAAGAAAACTTCAAATGGCTTCAAACCACCAGTTGCGTTGCCAGCAGAAATGTTTGGCAAAGATGGGAAAATTGGTGACTCGGTTGTCTTACCTGATGGCAACACGATTATCTTTAGTATGCGAAGAGCTGACAGCGTTGGCCGTGGAGATTTATACATTTCGCAATTGATCGATAATCAATGGACAGTTGCCAGGTCACTTGGTGAAAAAGTAAATACACCAAATCATGAGTTCACACCTATTGTGACGCCTGATGGTAAATACCTCTTTTTTACTCGCGTAGAAAATGGCGTTGGCAATATCTATCAAATTGCCCTTTCATCATTAATATAACCACATTTACCTTAGCGTCGTTTGATCAATAATTGCAAACGGCGCATATAACCCTCTATTTTATATAAGAAAGTTTACTTTATGACATTTGTCATATGACATTGATGACTTTCGTCTCTAATTAAAATTTGCATCATGAGTAACAATTAATTCCGTAATCAACACAACAAGGAATTACGTATGAAAAAGTTACTACTAGCAAGTTTCATCATTACATCAACATCAGCCATCGCTGACCAGTCGCAAATCAATGCTATTGAAAACGCTTCAATGCAGCTGAACACTCAACAGCTTATTGCCTTAACAGAACAAAATGAAAGCTATGATCAAGGTTTAGCACTTTATCGATTAGCTATTGCACAAAACCTTACAGTGGATGCCGATAGCGCAATTGACTCTCTCAATAAAGCGATGAAAGTTATGGAAGCACATGTTGAGACAACACCAAATGATGGTGAAGCCTGGGCACTACTTGCACAAATATACGGTTTAAAGATTGGTTACGAGCCAATGAAGGGTGCCTTTTACGGCCCAAAATCAGGTAAAGCATTGAACCATGCATTCAAATACGCTCCACAAAGCCCTAGAACACACCTCGTCAAAGCGGTTAGTGAATACAACACACCTGCCATGTTTGGCGGTAGCAAAGCTGCAGCACTCAAGTCATTAGATCAAGCGATTGGACTATTCAAATCAGACACGAGCAACAACCAATGGGGTGAGCCAGAAGCTTATGTATGGCGCGGATTAACACACTTATCACAAAACAATTTAGAAAAAGCGATGCAAGATTGGCAGCACGCGCTTGATATTGCACCCGATTATGGTTGGGCAAAGATGTTAATCAATCAAAACAAATAAAAAACAAATGAATAAAGCCGCGAGCTTTCGCGGCTTTCCATGGAGGATATAACAATGACAAAATCACTTGAACAATACCGCGAAGAATACAAACAGAAATCACTTATAACCATGCCAATTGCTGGCACAATAGTTTGGTTTTTATTAGGCATAACTGCCCTTTTTATCCCAGCAAACCAAATGGTACTCCCTGTCTATATTGGCACAGGATCAATTTTCTACTTGGCTTTATTTATATCGCGTTTTACTGGTGAAAAGTTGTTAGTCAAGAAGGAAGAGCGCAACCCATTCGACTCACTATTTCTCTATACCTTAGTCATGAGTTGGTGTGCTTTTGCTATTGCCATTCCTTTTGGCATTGAAGACCATACTGCTGTGCCAATGGCAGTGGGTATTGTTGCTGGCTTAATGTGGGTGCCAATTTCATGGACACTTGAGCACAATGTGGGAGTAGTGCACACATTAATGAGAACAGCGCTAATTTTATTAGCTTGGATCACCTTTCCTGAGCATAGTTATGTGTTAATACCCTTTATCATTGTATTCGTTTATATCATTAGCCTGTATCAATTAATTACTCGCCACAAGCGTGTTGTTAGAGATACGCAACAACCGCAAGTTGCCTAGCCATTGAGGAGATTATCATGGCTTATTTATGTTTAATTTTGGCAATCATTAGTGAGGTTATCGCCACTTTATGCTTGAAAGCATCTAATGGCTGGCAACACACAGGATATGGAATGGCATCGGTAGCACTTTACACCGTCGCGGGCATCTTTCTATCTTACACACTCAAGTCGATGAGTGTCGGTATCACTTATGCTATTTGGTCTGGTGTTGGAATAGCCCTAGTGTGCATTGCATCAGTGTATTTATGGCAACAAAAATTTGATTCCTTCGCCTATGCCGGTATTGCAATGATTGGTTTGGGCACATTGCTAATAACAGCTAAATCGAGTGTTGTCATTCAGTAGTCAGGTTATTGCTTGCAAATCGAAAAAACCAAGGTAACGTATTAAATATTAAGGAGAAAGTAATGAGCAACACATTTGACATAGCACTCGCTGATAACCGCAAGCCATATTGGATATGGGGGCCGTTAGCATTTTCTATCTTTTACTTTCTTCCATTAATTTTCAGTTTCGAAAAATTTACGGCCGTACGGTTATTAGGTATGGCGGGTATTTTTGCCATTTTTATCCTGCTTTATATAAAAGCAACATTTGCTCATGGTCGTAAAACTCTCATTGCTATAGTCGCTATCGTATTGCTCTCAACATTCGGCACGTATGTAACGCCTGGCACTCAAGCCCTATTTGGCTATGCTGCGTTTTTTACAGGCTTCTATTACACCATGAATCGAGGTATTTGGGGCCTAGCCTTGATCGTTCTTTCAATCTTGTTGGCTGCAAAGCTTTTTGGCTTTACCGATGCGTATTTTCTTGCTCCTGCATTAATTGTGTCGATTGGGATGTTCTTTTTTGGTCATGCCGAACGCAGAGATCGTATACATTCCAAAAAAGAAGAGAAAAGCCAGGCACAAATTGAGCAACTCGCAACAATCGCTGAGCGTGAGAGAATTGCTCGAGACTTACATGACCTTGTAGGTCACTCTTTATCTTCAATTGCATTAAAGGCTGAATTAGCGCAAAAGCTAATGGACAAAGAATACACTGAGCAAGCTAGAGTACAAATTAACGAAGTCGCAGATCTTTCTCGTCGTACCTTAGCTGAAATACGACATGCCGTTTCAGGTTTGAAACAAGTCAATTTAACAGGTCAAATTGCCAAATTAACAAAAGAGCTATCTGCTCAGGGCTTTAACGTTGAAGAACAAGTAAGTATAAAGCAACTTTCGCCTCAAATTGAGTCCCAATTAATGTTAATAATTACTGAGTTGGTGACGAATATCTTACGGCACAGTAATGGTAACCAAGTGGAGCTGTCTTTGGTTCAAAAAGATGGAATATCATTGCGTGTATTTGATAATGGAACCGGTTCAATCAGTGACAAAGGGAATGGGCTGACAGGCATCAAAGAGCGATGTCAGCAACTGGGCACTATGCCCAATATAAGTTACGGCAATGGATTTAGTGTTTCGATATTTATTCAGGAAGAAACAAATGATTAATGTTTTAGTTGTTGAAGATCAAGCGATGGTGCGTGGTGCAATCTGCGCATTGTTATCGTTGGAAGACAATATTCATGTGGCTGCAGAAGCAGAGAATGGCGAGCAAGCAAAAAAACTTCTACAAGCGCATCAAGTCGATATCGTCTTAACGGATATAGAAATGCCACAAACAACTGGTATTGAATTAGCCGAGTACATTGCCGAAACGCAACCAGATATAAAAACCATCATTATGACAACCTTTAGCAAAGTTGGCTACATCAAACGCTCAATGCAAGCGGGAGTTAAGGGATTCATATTAAAAGAAGCGCCATCTGATGATTTAGTCGATGCCGTTAATCAAGTATACAATGGGCGTAAGATTATCGATCCAGAGCTCGCAATTAGTGCTCTTGACGACAACGATCCGTTAACCGACAAAGAACGCAAAGCCCTCAGGCTGGCGAGTGAAGGTTTAAAAACAGGAGAAATAGCAGAAAAGCTGTTTCTCTCAGAGGGCACCGTCAGAAATTATTTATCGGAGTGCATTGCCAAACTCAATGCTAGCAACCGTGTTGAGGCTGCACGTATAGCAAAACAAAAAGGTTGGCTCTAAAGCCAACCTTCCTCAGCGTGACATTATTGCTTTAATGTAAGCGCAAAGTCATACAACGTGTTTTTCTTCACACCATAAATTTTTGCGGCAACAGCACACGCTTTTTTAGGCGGTAACTCTTCTAATAGAATCTCAAGCGTTTTAGCTATTTCAGGCGAAATTCCAGTATTATCTTTGGGTTTACCAGCAATAATTAAGACCATCTCGCCTTTGAGCTGATTCGGGTCTTCATTTAACCAATCGAGTAAGTTTTGTGCACTATCACTGTAAACCGTTTCAAACGTTTTTGTCAGCTCTCTTGCCATGACAACTCGCCGCTCTCCACCAAGCACCTCCACGATATCAGCGACGGTATCAATCGCTCTTCTAGGTGCATCATAAAAAACCATCGTTCGTTCTTCATTTGCCAGTGCTGCCAGCGTTTTTTGCCGAGCACCTGATTTAGAAGGTAAGAAGCCTTCAAAGGTAAACCTATCGGTTGGTAGACCCGCAACACTTAATGCGCTGATCGCGGCACAGGCACCAGGAACAGGTACAATACGTATATCGTGTTCTCTTAAGAAGCTAACAATATGGAAGCCTGGATCGCTAATCAAAGGAGTACCAGCATCAGACACCAACGCTATTGATTTTCCTTCTTGCAGTAACTGTAAAAAATAGTCTTGTCGCTGGCGTTCGTTATGATCATGCAACGAAATAGTCTTGTTAGAAATTGCAAAATGATTCAGTAATCGTTGCGTATGTCTTGTATCCTCACAAGCTATGATATCGACTTGGGCAAGAACGCCAATTGCACGTTCGGTCATATCGGCAAGATTACCAATTGGCGTTGAAACAACATACAACTGACCAGCTTCAACAAAAATTTGTGACATAATACCTTCTTCCTCGTCACAAATGTTGTGACTACTTGCTTTGGCGTTTATTATAAACCGACTACTGTAAATACGGATATATAACTCGTGCTTTTCAATCGCTTTTTTTCAAAAAAACACCAACTCGCGCTGTTTTCTGTCGTGAGCCTTACGCTAATGAGCTGTTCTTCTAGTCCCAAAAAGACGCAGCCTAGCGTTAACCAAACACCCGTTGAAGTAGAAAAAAGTACGACTGTCGAAAACAATGCACAATCTATTCTTGAACAAGCGGAGCTTTCCCTTGCTTCAGCTCCGGATCAAGCGAGTCATTTATTGATCCAAGCAGCGCAAGCATATATCCAAGAAGGTAAGCCGAATAATGCCTTATGGTTAGCGAAACAATTAGCGAAGACCCCAGAGTTGCAAACGAACCAACAACAATATCAAGTTGTAGTTATTACAGCTCAGGCATACCAACAATTAGCGCCAGAAAAAGATTTATCAGAATTATTATTTCAGGCAGATGAGTTAGCTGAACAATCCAACATTGCTCATACGATCGAATATTATCAGCTTAAAGCGCTTCAGGCTAAACAAAGCAATCAACTTGTCAGTGAACTTGACGCCCTATTACGTGTTTTCTCGCTAGATTCAGATATTACTAACGGCGATATTGAGTATTTGTGGGTTAAATTTAGTGAATTAACTCAATGGCAGCAGCAACAGTTGAATCAACTAAGTGCTCCACTAGTAACGCCGTGGCTAACACTAACGAGTATAGCCAATAATTACGGCCACGAAGCAAGTGAGTTCTCTCGTCACTTAACTCAGTGGCAGACGAGAAATGGCACCCACCCTGCTAGTGTCATTGCCCAACAGTTGTTACAAGAACAAAGCATAGCTGAAAACAACCTCAATGAAGGCTCTCCTGCAGAGCCCGAAGTTATTGCCGTTATTCTCCCATTATCGGGTAAACAAGTTAAAGCGGGACAAGTAGCTCAAGAGGGAATTCTAGCTGCTTACCAAAATAATCAAGCGTTGACGCTAAAGTTTATCGATGCCAATCAACTCGACTTCACTACCTTAGCTGACGACTTGTCTCAAATGAAGGCAACACGTGTTATCGGGCCACTGTTAAAACAAAATGTTGAGCAGTTCCTTGCGCAAAGTATTCAATTACCAACCTTGTTACTCAACATACCTAATCAAACCCAACTGCAAGAATACCAAATCGCTATTTCAATGCGCCCTGAGGATGAAGCAATCCAAGCTGCTGCTCAGCTAAGTGACAAGCGATACAAGAAGCCACTTATCCTGAGTCACAAAGATGGCGTAAGCCAGCGCATCGCACAAACGTTTGCAAGCCAATGGCAATCAATCACAGGTGAGACAATTGAAAGCATGACTTACAGTCAGGGTAAAGACATGCAAACACAATTGAAAGCGAGCCTTGGTGTTGATGCAAGCCAAAAGCGAATTGCCGATTTACGTTTGCGTTTAGACCAAATAATCAAAATCGAAGAGCGAAATCGCCGAGATATAGACATGATTTATATTGTCGGCAACAATTCACAAACACGTTTGATTAAACCTTATATCGATGTAAATATCGCCACATTTGCCAATATTATTCCTGTTTATGCTAGCTCCAGAAGTCACAGCTTGATTCATGATGACAGTGCACTTGTGGATTTAAACGGTATGACTTTTACTGAGATGCCTTGGATGTTGAGCTCTGAGCAACAAAACACGCCATTGGCCAAACAAGCTAAAAGTTTATGGCCAAACCGCAGCGACTCACTTCAACGAATTTTTGCAATGGGTTATGACGCAATTTCGTTAGTCAACAAGATCGATGCATTTCAAACGAAGCCCTATGTCCGCCACTTTGGTCAAACAGGGGTATTAAAATTAAATGACCAAAATGTGCTCACTCGCTCTTTGTTATGGGGGCAGTACAATCGAAACAACGTTAAGCAACTTGCTCAAATAAACTAAACGATGTCATGGAAAAAAGCGCTAATGGACTTGCGTGATAAAATGAAGCCAAATGATATTCGTGGAGCACTGACGACAAAAGAAGTTGGTCAATCAATGGAACTTGTCGCTGCAGAATACCTCAAACAACAGGGGCTAACACTAATTGCAACTAACTTTAGTTGTAAGTTTGGCGAAATTGATTTGATTTTGCAGGAGCAACAAAGCTTAGTTTTTGTCGAGGTCAAATACCGCCAATCAGCGGCCTTTGGCGGTGCTATTAATGCAATTTCACCGACAAAGCGGGAAAAAATTATTAAAACCGCACAAATTTACATGCAACAAGCAAAGTTAAATGAATATAATACTTGCTGCAGATTTGATGTAGTGGCGATCCAAGGTACAGCCTCACATCCTGATATTTCATGGCTAAAAAATGCCTTTTAACGGAGTCTTACATGCTAGACCTTATCAACAGTAACTTTACCGAAAGCATCCAAACCAAAATTGCCGCCAGCGAAGCAATTGCTGGTTCAATAGAACAAGCAGGTATGATTCTTGTGCAAAGCCTTCTGGCAGGAAATAAAATTTTATCTTGTGGTAATGGCGGCAGTGCTGGTGATGCACAACACTTTTCGTCAGAGCTTTTAAACCGTTTTGAGATTGACCGTCCGAGTCTTCCTGCTATCGCTTTAACAACAGACAGTTCAACGTTAACGTCGATTGCAAATGACTACAGTTATGATGAAATCTTCTCAAAACAAGTACGTGCACTTGGCGCAAAAGGTGATGTACTACTGGCAATATCAACAAGCGGTAACTCACGCAATGTTATCAAAGCAATTGAAGCTGCTGTAGCTCGTGATATGCCAATTATTGCACTTACAGGTAAAGATGGCGGTGATATCGCAGGGTTATTAGGTGAGAATGATGTTGAGATTCGCGTTCCTTCATCTCGTACAGCGCGTATTCAAGAAGTGCACCTATTAGTCATTCACTGTCTATGTGAAATTATCGATACTACACTATTTCCTCAAGGCGATAACTAGATGAAAAATTCAAGCAAACTACTGATTATCGCTGCAACGTTAACAATGCTCCAAGGCTGTGTTACTGCAGCGGTAGTAGGTGTTGTCGGAGGTGCAGTTGTTGCCAATGACAATCGAAGTGTTGGTCAACAAATTGATGATCAAAATATCGAAATTAAAGCAATGGCTGAAATTGCAAAGCAAGATGCCTTAACAGAAGGTAGTCGTATTAAAGTTGTTAGCCTAAACGGCAGAATATTAGTCGTTGGCCAAGCAAAAAATGAATACGTTCGAGACCTTGCTATCAAAACCGTTAACAATATTGAAGGTGTCAGCCAGGTTTATAATCAATTACGTATCGGTAATGAAACCTCTGTTACAACGCAGTCAAATGATGTTTGGCTAACCTCAAAGGTTAAAACAGCACTATTTGCCGATGAAAATATTGACGCGACAAATATTAAAGTCGTTACGGAGAACGGCGAAGTTTTCTTAATGGGGCTTGTTGCACAAACTCAAGCAAACGCAGCGGTAGACGTCGCACGAAATATAAGCGGTGTAAATCGCGTATTTAAAGCGTTTGAGTATTTATAAAAACGTTTGAATAATAAAAAAGCCGCTATTTAGCGGCTTTTTTGTTTAGATTACTTTTGATTTTTCAAGTATTCGATAAACTCTTCACTTGGCATCGGCTTCGCGTAATAAAAGCCTTGAACTTCATCACAGCCATGCTTGATTAAATGTTCTTGCTGCTCAAGTTCCTCAATACCCTCAGCAATTACTTTCAAATCGAGTTGCTTACCAAGATTAATAATCGTTTCTGCAATAAATGAATGTTCTTTGTCAGCAATACTTTTAACAAATGAACGATCAACCTTTAAACGGTCCAATGGCAGTTTTTGAAGGTAACTCATTGACGAGTAGCCAGTACCAAAGTCATCGAGGGCAATGCTAATTTGCTCTTGCTTTAATCGAATTAAAGAGTCGACGACTACTTGAGGATCGTCCATTAAGATATTTTCAGTGATCTCAAGCTCTAACTTACTCGTTTTTACTTGGTGTGCTTTGGTTGCATCAATGATCGAATCAACAAAATCACTGCGCTTGAATTGCGGTATTGAAACATTGACAGAAATACCAACATCATCAAAACCATGCTTCTCAAGCTCTTTGATTTGCAAGCATGCTTGGTTAATAACCCAATCACCAATATCTAAAATAAGTCCTGAATATTCTGCTAGTGGTACAAAAACAGCAGGAGAAATAAATTGACCATCTTCTGTTTGCCAACGCAATAACGCTTCTGCGCCAATGACACGACCTGATGTAAGCTCTAGTTGTGGTTGATACCACAAGGCAAGTCGATTTGCTTTAAAATCATGACGTAATTGACGAATCATGCCGAAGCGCCATAAGGTCTGCTCTTCCATCTCCTTGGCATAATACATGTAATGCACGTTGCGGTCTTTCTTCGCCAGATTAAGCGCAATGTTTATTTGGTTTAACACTTCAACGCCACGGCCGCCTGCATCTCCTTGACCACAAAAGCCAAAGCATGCACTAACAGGCAAGAATTGATCGCCTGCTGAGAATGGATCAACAAATGTCTGCGTTAGCTTCTCAGGTGTCAATACCGCACTAGGGCCAATCAAGCCAAACACGTCGGCACCGACACGTGCTATTTTACAGTTGTTACCATACCCCGATAAACGGGCAGCAACAGCTTTCAATAGCTGATTACCAATATCTTGACCTAAGCCATCATTAATATCACTAAAGTGGCTAATATCAATAAGTACGGCTACTGAATCTTCTTGGTCATGACGACTAAAATGCTCAAGTTCATTAACAAAAGCCAATCGATTCGGTAAATCTGTCAACCAATCTTTATATGCCGCATTATTTAGCTTTTGGAACAAGTGAACATTTTCGTAACCCGTTACAACGTTTGTTAAGAAGACTTCAAGTAACGGCTTAACTTGCTCAGAAAGAGGTTCGTCAATGGCCAAATACACGACGGTTCTGAAATCTCCACGTGCTAGATAAAGCACGACAAATTGGTCATCAAAAAAGTGTTTCTTTTGAGTAAAGCAGCGATTAAGCGCTTCAGTCACGTCATTATCAAGGACTTGGCTACATTTTTGATTAACAAGACTTGCTTCCAAATTATTCTGTGCCAGCACATATAAACTCAAATCATCTGCGTCATCGATAACGCCCTGACCTCGAGCACAAAAAACGCTTGAGGTAACGTTACCAAGCATATTATGGAATTGCTCGAGCACACCATGGGCATAATCGGTAATATTGTGTAATTCAAGCAACTCAGATGTCGCACCAATGACTTTCTCTAGTCCTTGTTGACTCTGATTAATGGTGTGAATTTGCTGGTAAGAACGAATCGCAGCATAAACCGTTGTTACAAGTTTACGTCGGGTTAATTCGGTTTTCGTTTTATAATCGTTAATATCATAATCTTTGATGACACTCTCTTCTGGCGCATAGCCAGGTTGACCTATTCTCAAGACAATTCGAATATCTTGACGGTCTAATTCATCACGAATGTATTTAACAACATTTAGGCCCGCATCATCGGTTTCCATCACGACATCAAGAAGTACGAGAACAATATCGTCTCTTGACTCGATCAACTGACATGCATCTTGTCCGGAATAGGCGTGTAAATATTCTAAAGAACGACCTAACACAATGACGTCAGACAGGGCGAGTTGAGTCACTGAATGGATTTCAGGATCATCGTCTACTATCAATACTTTCCATGTATCTTCGCTTTTTTCATCTACGACATCATCTTCGTAGAAGTCATCAGAAAATAAGAATTCTTCTTCGGCTCGCTCAGTTACTTGCATATGCCCCTCAAAAAGCTGAATATGGAACCCAGCTTAGATACTACAATAAAAAATATATCTAGTTCCCTTCTTTACATTCTAGTACATAATAAAAGTCGGGATCATATTATTCAACAAATTATAGATCGAATAATTTAACTTATAACAATTGTAAACGTCTAATTAACAATACCAACTTTGTGCTTACAAACCTAATTTGCAGAGTAAAACATGACAAAAAAAACACACGCTAAAGAAGGTACTTTAATCGTTAATGAATCTAACGGTAATGTTACGCAGTCTACTACAGAAGAAAAAGTAACAGAAACTAAGTCGGCAAGTGGTCAGTCATCTGCAAAACAATTGCTTACATTAGCAAAAGCCTTTGCTATTGATGGTAGTTTGCTACCGCCAGAAAAACAAATGCCGTTACAAGAAAGAGTTGATCGCAGAGCGCTAAGCCAAAAGCAAAGACAACAATTGAATTTGGAGTCTATCATAGTAAAAGCAGTAAGTTATTGTTCTACGACAACAATTGCGGAGCAGGTTGATGCGGACTGGTTTTCTCAGTTCATGAAGTTGTCGAAAGATGTCAGTAATAAAACAATGCAAGAGTTGTGGGCGAAAATACTGTCAAAAGAAATTAACCACCCAGGCGCATTCGCGATAAAAACACTGAAGATATTTAAGGATTTAAGCATTCATGATGCGAAGCTTTTCGCCAAGGCAACCGCGATAGCGATGAGAGATAAAACCAGTAAACAATATCGAATTTTATCAGGTTGTTATCAGGTGCCAAGTTTATGGAATAGTTTTGATAAACAAAGAGAGGTTAGCATTGACTTAACTAAGTTTGGGTTGAGTTATAGTGACCTACTAACATTAGCCAATAACGCCTTACTCTTTATTCAAGAAACTGAAACCGCCAGTTTTGCAAAACAACAAGAACTAGCACTGATATTTCAAGGCCAATCTGTTGTCTTCAAAAGTAAGAAGAAAAATAACGTGATCAAGTACTATAAATTCAGTGAAGCCGGATGTGAGTTGGCGCGACTCATTGCAGAAAAACCTGATAACGCAGCTAAACAATCGTTAACTGCGCAACTCAGTCATCATTTTAGTTGCAAGTAACACTTACAAGCTAGATGCCGTCACCATCAGTGTGCAAGCCACATTCTCGTGCACGGCCATTAAATCGCGTATCACTCTCGCTCATGCCAGCCGTTAGTGGTGAAGAGCTATGCGTATCACCAACGGAGACGTAACCTTCGTCCCACAGTGGATGGTAAGGTAAATTGTGCTTAGTTA
This sequence comes from Thalassotalea loyana, assembly GCF_030161435.1. Classification (GTDB taxonomy): domain Bacteria; phylum Pseudomonadota; class Gammaproteobacteria; order Enterobacterales; family Alteromonadaceae; genus Thalassotalea_G; species Thalassotalea_G loyana. The sequence continues at coordinate 12,987 of NZ_BSSV01000011.1, forward strand.
AATATTGATGAACGTCTTTGTTTGACCAATCGATGATCGGATGAACTTTAAAGCGTCCACGTAAAATAGACACGACCGACAAGCCTTGTCGATGATCAGACTGTTGACGTCTGATACCTGAAAACCACGAGCTCGCTTCAAGCTCAGTCAACCCACGCTCTAACGGCTCAACCTTGTTACGTCGGTTATAACGCTTAAGTTCATCATCACCTAAACACCACTCTTCACCATATTTAGCTAACTGCCACGCTGTACTTTCTTTTGCACTATAAACTTTTAAATTTAAGTTCATACGGTCAGTTAGTTGATCGATGAATTGGTATGTTTCAGGAAACAAGTGCCCAGTATCCGTAAGTAATACAGGAATATCGGGATAAACCTGAGTAACTAAATGCAGCATTACCGCTGACTGAATACCAAAGCTAGATGATAGAACAAACTCACCTGGTAAATGCTCAAGAGCCCATTCAACTCGCTCTTGAGGCGTCATTTTTTCAAGTGTCGTATTCCATTGCGCTAACCAGGACTCAGGCAATGACGATGGAAAGCGACTATCTATTGCTCGACTAGGCATAAAAGTCCCTCGCACTTACAACAACTTCAGCCACTATGCCAGCACGGATAACATAGTCTCCGAAACATTCATTTTCTTGTTTTTCCGTCGCCCAGCGACCAACTAAGCTATCAATTTCAGATAAAATTGTTGCTTCATCAATACCGTCTTTGTAGAGCTTAGGAATACGTGTACCTTCAGTGTTGCCACCTAAGTACATGTTGTACTTACCCGGCCCCTTACCGACTAAACCAAGCTCGGCTAACATTGCACGGCCACAACCATTAGGACAACCCGTTACCCTAAGGATAATACTTTCATCAGCAACATTATGTTTTGCAAGGATAGCATCAACATCATCAATTAAGCCTGGAAGGTATCGCTCCGCCTCAGCCATAGCTAAAGGACAAGTCGGGAACGCAACACACGCCATAGAATCTTTGCGTTGCTTTGAAACACCATCGTCAATTAAACCATGGTTGCGAGCAATGTCTTCAATCAGCGTCTTATCAGCTTCAGCAACACCTGCAATAATCAAGTTCTGATTTGCAGTCATTCTAAAATCGCCTTTGTGGATTTCGGCAATTTTTGCAACGCCTGATTTAAGCGGCTTACCTGGGTAGTCAAGCAAGCGACCGTTTTCGATAAACACCGTTAAGTGATATTTTCCATCAACGCCTTCAACCCAACCAAAACGGTCACCACGACCAGTGAATTCATAGTCACGAGATGGTTCGAAGGTATGTTCAGCACGTTTTTCAACTTCCGCTTTGAACGTATCAATACCTACACGATCTAATGTGTATTTCGTTTTTGCATTTTTTCGATTTACGCGGTTACCCCAATCACGCTGTGTTGTCACAACTGCAGCGGCAACGTCTAACGTTTTATCTAGAGGTACAAAACCAAAGTCATCAGCACGACGAGGATAGGTCGAGGTGTCACCATGAGTCATAGCCAGACCACCGCCAACTAAGACATTAAAACCAACTAACTTGCCACCTTCGGCAATTGCCACAAAGTTTAAATCATTTGCGTGAACATCAACGTCGTTCTGTGGTGGTATAACAACCGTCGTTTTAAACTTACGAGGTAAATATTGGCTACCTAAAATTGGCTCTTCAGTCGATTCAACCTTTTCGCCATCTAGCCAAATTTCAGCGTATGCCTTCGTCTTAGGAAGTAAGTGCTCACTAATCTTTTTGGCCCACTCGTATGCTTCTTGATGCACTTCCGATTCAACTGGATTTGTCGTACACAATACGTTTCGGTTTACATCACCAGCCGTAGCGATAGAGTCAATGCCAATACTATTTAATGTTTGATGCATTAATTTAATATTTGGCTTCAATACACCGTGAAACTGAAACGTTTGGCGCGTGGTCAAACGAATTGAGCCATACGACGTATGATCTTGTGCAAACTTGTCAATCGCAAGCCATTGCGTTGGTGTAATAACGCCACCTGGCATACGTGCTCTTAGCATTACATTATGTAAAGGCTCAAGCTTTTGCTTTTGACGCTCTGCGCGAATATCACGGTCATCTTGTTGGTACATCCCGTGAAAACGAATTAACTGGAAATTGTCAGCAGTAAAACCACCAGTCATACGATCATTTAAATCATCTGCTATGGTTCCGCGCAAAAAGTTACTATCGCCTTTAATACGCTCATTTTCAGCTTTCTTACCTTCAACAATGATAGGGCCTTGGCCTAAAACTTGTTTATTTGAATCTGTGTTTGACATTAGTAGACATCTCTTTGGTAACGCTTATCTGTGCGTAATGCTTTTAAATAATCTTCAGCTTGCTCCGGCGTTTTACCACCTTGCTCTGCTACAACTTCGATTAGTGCTTGGTGCACATCTTTGGCCATGCGATTTGCATCGCCACAAATATATAAATGAGCGCCACTTTCAAGCCATTGATACACTTCTTGCGCGTTCTCTTTAATACGATGCTGAACATAAACTTTTTCAGCTTGATCACGTGAAAAAGCTACGTCCATTTTGGTCAACAAGCCAGATTTTAGATAGTTCTGCCATTCCACTTGATATAGAAAATCTTGTGTAAATGTTTGATCACCAAAGAACATCCAATTTCGACCATCTGCGTCACGAGCTTCACGCTCTTGCATGAATGCCCTAAAAGGTGCCACACCTGTACCAGGACCAATCATGATAACGTCTGTTGAATCATTTTCTGGTAGACGGAAGTTATTGTTATGTTCAACGAAAACTTTAACTTTTCCTCCCTCTTCCAAGCGATGAGATAAGAAGCCAGAAGCACCACCTAAACGTGCTTCACCATCCTTTTCAAACGCTACAACACCCAAGGTTAAATGTACTTCTTCATCGACTTCTGCCTGGCTCGAGGCAATAGAGTACAAACGAGGCGTTATCTTTCTTAAGCTATCAACGAGTACTTGTGCGTCGATTGCCTTTGGTGCAATTTTTACGATATCAATCACTTGATGCTCTAGTGCAAATTCACGCAGTGCATTTTTATCTTGGACGAGATCTGTAAGCTTCTCATTTGAAGTATGCTCCGCCCAAAATTCAATGAACTTACCATTCGACTGAGTTAACTCGAATTTTTCCACTAACGCTTGTTTAATAGGTAGTTGCTCACTAGATAGTGAAACCTGCTCGTCACCTGATAATTCAACTAATGTTAATAACTCTGCTACTAAACTTTCATCATTTTCAAACCATACGCCAAGTGCATCTCCAACCTGGTAAGTTAAGCCTGAATCTGACAAATCAATTTCAATGTGGCGAACATCTTTATTTGAATCTCGGCCAGTGATTTTTTGATTAACTAATAGTTCAGCTTCATATGGTGACTCTTTTGAATACTGACTTGCTGTAGTTACTTCAGTCACGGGTAAAGCAACAACATCAGCGCCTGATTGCGCAGTTAGCTCATCTTTTAATTGTTCAACGATGGTTTGTGACCAAGCTTTCGCTTCGTCTTGATAATCAACATCACAATCAACACGATCAGCAACACGCTTAGCGCCCAATGCTTCTAGTTGAAGATCGAAATCTTTACCTGTTTGACAGAAAAATTCATAACTACTGTCACCTAGTGATAGTACGCTGAACTTTAACTGATCTAATTTTGGCGCTTTTTTAGAATATAAAAACTCATGGAAAGCTAACGCATCATCTGGCGGCTCGCCCTCACCATTGGTACTCGCAACAATTAATAGGTGGCTTTCTGACTTAAGCGATTTCGCTTTGTAATCAGCAACATTTTTTAAGTTAACACTTATTCCTGCGGCCGTTGCTTGTTCTGCGAGCTTACTAGCAACGCCCTTCGCGTTGCCCGTTTGTGATGCATATAAAATCGTTAATGTAGCACTTACTTGAGCTTGAGGGGCTACTGCTTGAACTGCACCTGGTTGCTCACTTTTAGCTGCTAAATAACCACTTGCCCACGCAAGTTGTAGTGGCGTAAAACCACTTGTTACTTGTTGTAAGCCTGCAAGTTGATTCGCATCAAGAGATGCTAAACCTGAATTATTCGATTGATTTTGTTGTTTAGACAACATAACTGTCATTTCGCCTATTACAATAATTAGGCAAATGATAGCGCCACTCAAGCAACATTAAAAAGAATAGAAAACGATTTTTTATTCCAAATATGAATATTGTTTTTAAAGCATTTAAAATTAACTACTTGGTAATGAACGCAAGTCATGGGAATATATGAGCATTGTTATTTAACAATGCTCAAAGAGTATCAGCAGAACAGTTAAGCCAACTGTCTTTAAACAATGCGCCATACATAACGAGCTTATCGGCACTTCCACCAATAAATGAGATGGACTCTATAAACCTGCATGAGATGCATGGTTTAAGTAATTTAAGTGGATTTGAAAGTTTACAAACTGCTCACACGATCAATATTGTCGGTAACGACAACCTCAATTCATTAGCGCATCTAAGTTCACTCAGTGAAGTTACAGAGTTATCCATCCATCACAATGCATTACTTGAGGGGCTCGGTTTGGAAAATTTATCGGTAATTTACGGTCTTGCAATACATGACAACCCAGAACTATGTAATAGTTTAGCTGCACCTTTGGCTGAAAAAGCACAATATATCCGCACCGACATTTCGTCCAATAAAGATTATTAACACGATAGTAGACACAGTTAAGAAAACAGCGAATCGCCTTATCTATTCGCTGTTTTTTAGCCATGCCCAAGCGTTGTCAATTTCACTTGTTGGAAAATGCCTTTCATCAATATTCATCAGCGCTGCAAAAAAGCTATCTATCGTAATCAGCCAATGCCACGTACTGCTCGATGATACGATCGCAATTTTATCAAAATGACGCATATGGGCAAAAATCCATTTGATGTCTCTCCACGCAGCATCAACTCCCCAATGGACCCCTTCCGACAACACAATTAGCATACTGATCTTATTATGCTCTTTTATCGCCTGCTCAATCGTCTCATTCCAAGCTTGTTCTTCCGCTAAGCCCGATTTTCCTGAAACAGAAAAGCCAATATTAGCGCCTGAACTCTCCGTTAGCTTTTTGATCATAAAACACCTTCTTCATTATTCGGTACGCTCCGAATCCGTTCGAGGTGGAAAATCAACAACATCACCTTTTGCCGTCAATAATTGCGTACCAACTTGGCTATCGTTCGCTATATTCAACAAGCCGATACCGCTTTGATTGACTAAACGACCATCACATTTTACTGAAGGTTTTCTTGCACGAATTTTCATACGGCGTCTTTTGGTAAACCAGTTCAGTGGTGAATACGTTGCATATAGCACTGTATTAAGTTTAGCCAAAATTGACAAAGGTCTAGCTGGAAATTCATTTTTTATTCCACTGCAGGTAATTTGCAAGATACTTGATTGAGATTTTATAAAGCGATGCTCGACCTCATAAACAAAAGAATAGTGAACATCTCCGGATAAAATAATGAAGTTTGGAGGGGTTTTGTAATGTCTAAAAATATTCAACATGACGTTTGCCGTTCCAGAATGCGCCATCCAGTTTTCAGCATCAACCATTAACGGCTTACCAAAGAAGGTAAACACTCGTTGAATGGTTTCAATCAACTTAACGCCATAGATAGGGGCAGCTGAAACTAAAATGACACTCGGCTGATGAATTAACTCTTGCTGCATTTCACATAGCGACTCCCAGTCCATCAAGCCCGATGGCTTACCGGCAAAACTCTCTGATCGCCATCGACGCGTTCGAGTATCAAGCACAACCATTTTAGGCGATGTATCCAGATGATAATGCCATTCATCAAAATCGAGTAAATTGTCAATCAGCACATCATGTGCCTTAATTTCATTATCAAAATGTTCAGTCAAACTGTCGATAAGCGGCTTAACTTTATCAGGAGCATTACCCCACCCTTGGAACAATAAATATCCAAGTAAAGCATTACCGATGATGCGTTTAGAAAATGGGTTTTGATACGCTGACTCTTCCCAGGCACGTGTTAGGTTCCAATCATCTGTCACATCATGATCGTCAAAAATCATATAGGTTGGAATATGTGCCAATGCTCGTTGAACCTTGTCTAACCCCCCAACAAACCGTTCGATTACTTTTTGTTCTGCTCGGTAAACCGTTCTAAAACTCTCAGGCACTCGGTCAACATTGTCTAGATCAACACTCTGCCAAAGCGCTGGAGACCACGTTAATAAGTAAAGTGCAAAAACTTCTGATGCAGTGACTAAATGATTTTTAGCATTAACAGATGTAAATATTGGCTGTTTTGATGCGCCAAATATTTTGTTAATGAAGCCATGATTAATTTTATCATGAGGAAGAAATAAATGGCGTTGATAATACCCTTGCGGCGTTTCAAAGAGCTGTTTCGAGTTATCAATTTCTTGGTGGTTTGCTTCTGTGGTGTGCTGACAGACCTGCCAAGACTCCTCATAGAGCCCTAATAACTCTATTACCTGGTGTATCGCGTTTAACATTGGACCGCAAACATCGTCGCAATAGACTTGGTCACCCGACATCATCAGTAAAGCTGGGCGTTCTAAAGATGTACTTAGTGTTGAGTCAATTTGCTGGTCAACCTGAAGAAGCGCATCTTCACTGTCATAATGAGGCTTACGGCATGATCCATGCAGTACTTTATTAAGCTTTTGTTTAACAACAAAACTAGGCTTTTCACCTCGGTACATCAAAGATTCAATATCTGCCAAAGAGAACTGTTTATCTTCACCAAGATAAAAACTCATGTCATATGACAATTTTACTTCTTGAGGTATATTTTGTTCCGGTATTGTGATTAATTGAATAAACGCTCTTTCACCAATCCTGATTGTGGTCTGGTGTTGGCTATCTAATCGTTGATGAAGGACAAATGAACCGTCTTCACTGCTCAACTGCAATACGATCTGATACTGACAATCTGTCACCAACCAAAAATTGACTTGATTTTGTGTACAGCGTCTAATTATTGGGCCAGCAAGGAGTTTAGAGAGTGTCACGTCAGTTATACCCTAGGATCGGTTTCTTCAACGTAAGGTTTCTTCAACGCGTGTTGATAAAATCGCAATAAGCCTGGAAAATGCTGCCATTGCACTAAATCTCGAAATAGCGCCCAATCAAGTAATGTAAACAAACAAATACTTGGGTAATGCCAATCGTCAAAATCACCTTGTTCAACATATTCCTCCAATGCTGGGAGGATAGTGTCTAATCGTTGATGTTGCAGGTTGAAAAACATTTTATCTTCGTCGGTATTAAAGCCTGACCGTTTGCAAAGCAACACAGAAACAAGAGAATCAGATGCTGCATCAATGATCGTAAGTAAATTTTGTTGATGCCAATCGAGAGCTTCAATTCCCAACTTACTAGACAAGTAATTGTATATCACTCGAGAGTCGTAAATTGCTCTGTCTCCATCTAATAATACCGGCACTTTCTTGGCTGGATTATTCTGCTTCAGCGTTTCAGCGCCTTGCGCCGAAAAGATATCAATATTTTCAAACTCGACACTATCATCTTGAATCAACAGTCTAATTCTTCTAACAAATGGTGAGGTCGTAGAGCCTATTAATTTCATATTTACTCGCAAATTCGTTGTTTGGTTCAGAGGAAAAAGTTAACCAGAAATCGATATAACAATCGGTAATTTACACTGAAAATAACATATTAAAAAAAAGTTAACAGCATTTGGCGACAATTGATTTCGTTAACTATATTTGGAATGGAACACTTCAATAACAAGGACAAAATAATGAAACTCAACATGGGCCTTGGGATTATCTTCTCAAGCATAGTGATGTTCTCAAGCTTTTCGCACGCAACAACAGACAAGTCTCGACCTAATATTCTGGCTATTTGGGGGGATGATATTGGCGTTCACAATATCAGCGCGTATAACCATGGCATTATGGGGTACCAAACTCCTAATATTGACCGAATTGCAAACGAAGGCGCACTTTTTACGGACGCTTATGCTCAACAAAGTTGTACTGCAGGTCGCGCCGCATTCATGATGGGTCAGCACCCATTCAGGACAGGGATGTTAACGATTGGTATGCCTGGCTCGACACACGGTATACCGGATTGGACGCCAACCATTGCCGATGTAATGAAGTCCAAGGGGTACATTACCGCACAACATGGTAAAAACCATTTTGGCGATCAAGATAATCACCTTCCAACCGCACATGGCTTTGATCAGTTCTTTGGTAACCTCTATCACCTTAATGCAGAAGAAGAGCCTGAAACATACTACTACCCAAAAGACCCTGAGTTTCGAAAAAAATTCGGCCCTCGAGGCGTTATTCGTTCATTTGCGGACGGTCGCATTGAAGACACTGGCCCAATGACGCGTAAGCGCATGGAAACAGCCGATGAAGAATTCCTGTCAGCGACGTTAAAGTTTATTGATAAAGCACACAAAGAGAAGAAGCCATTCTTCATTTGGCACAATTCAACTCGTATGCATGTTTGGACTCGGCTAAAACCAGAATCTGTAGGCCGAACAGGTATCGGACTGTACCCAGACGGCATGGTAGAACATGACGATCAAGTTGGGGTTTTACTGGACAAATTAGATGAGCTTGGCATCGCTGACAATACAATCGTGATGTATTCAACCGACAATGGAGCTGAAACATTTAGTTGGCCTGACGGTGGCATTACACCATTTCATGGCGAAAAAGGTACCACATGGGAGGGCGGATTCCGTGTACCACTACTTGTAAGGTGGCCAGGCAAAATAAAGCCTGGGAAGAAAATCAATGAAATCGTCTCACATGAAGACTGGATGCCAACCTTCGCTGCTGCGGCTGGTATTAGTAATCTGCAAGAGAAAATGAAAAAAGGATTTAAAGCCAGTGGGAAAAATTTTAAAGTCCACTTAGATGGCTATAATCTATCGGATTTACTGTCAGGTAAAACCAATGAATCCCCTCGTACTCAAATCTTCTATTTTGCAGCAACAGGAGAATTAAACGCGGTTCGTTGGAACGATTGGAAAGCGCATTTCGCAAAACAAGAAGGCCCAATCAATGAGGCTATCCGAACAGTTCCTGCATGGCCCGTCATCATTCATTTAAAAGCTGATCCATATGAAAAAATGTGGGAAGAATCTGCGCTATATACCCGTTGGTATGGAGATAATATGTGGTTATTTGTACCGATTCAGCAGGAAGTCGGAAAATTCTTGTCGACTATCGAGGGATACCCATTTCAGCCAGGTTCGACACTATCTGCTGCAGGAATCGATTACAAATTCTTAGCAGAACAACAGATGAAGAAGAAAATAGCAGAGCTTGAAAGAGCAGCGAGTCGATAATAAGTCGTGTAAAAATAAAAACGCCCTCGTATGGGCGTTTTTTTCGTGGTCTATTCTTCGTATAACGCGTTTATATGTATTTTACACGACGCGTAATGTTACACAGCAATTCATAAGGGATTGTCGTCGAGTGCTGAGCAATTTCTTCTACTGGCAGTTCATCACCCCATAAGGTCGCAATATCTCCGATTTTATCCTTGGCGTTATTACCTAGGTCAACGGTAATCATATCCATTGAAACTCGACCGGCAAGCGGTACTCGCCGGCCGTTTAACCAAATAGGAGTCCCATTATTCGCGTGCCTTGGATAGCCATCGCCGTAGCCAATCGCAATCACCCCAATGTTAGTATCCTCTTTTGCTTGCCATGCATTGCCATAACCGACCGTGTCTCCAGACTTTACTCGTTGTATTGCGATGACGCTTGATTGCAATGTCATAACAGGTTTCAAGCCTAAATTTGCTGATGTTTTATCAAGTAATGGAGATACACCGTAAAGCATTAAACCGGGGCGAATCCAATCACAGTGAGTACTTTCCCAGCCACAAACCCCCGCTGAATTGGCAATTGAGCGAGGATTCGGTAAACCTTTAGTTAATTCATTAAACAACGTAAACTGCTCGCTTGTTGATGAATTATTAACATCATCGGCGCAGCTAAAATGACTCATCAGAACAAGATCTGAATGGACATTTTCAGACTCTGTAAGTGGAAAATAAAAATCCTTAAACTGATTAGGTTCAATACCTAGTCGATGCATTCCTGTATCGATTTTCAACCAAACTTTCAGTGGTCTATCGATATCAGCTTGTAAAATTGCATGTAATTGCTCTTTAGTATGAACAATGGTTTGCAAATTATTAGCAGCAAGAATGGCCAAATCACCCGGGTTGAAAACGCCTTCGAGTAAAACAATAGGTTTAATAACACCCGCTGTTCTAAGTTCTAATGCTTCTTCAATTCTCGCAACGCCAAATGCATCTGCTTGTGGTAATGCTTTAGCGATCGTCACTAAACCGTGGCCGTAACCATTTGCCTTTAACACAGCAAGAACTTTAGACTCCGGCGCCATTGACTTAATAACGTTATAATTACCAATGAGCGCGGGCAAATTAATATGAACAGTGGCTGTTCTAATCGACATAGGCCTGCTTAATCTTCTTCTAATACGTGTGGGCCAGCGTAATTATCAAAACGCGAAAACTGACCTTGGAAGGTAAGAGGAACACGACCAATTGGACCATTACGTTGTTTACCAATAATAATTTCAGCCATGCCTTTAAATTCGGAATTATCGTGATAAACCTCATCACGATAAATAAACATAATTAAATCGGCATCCTGCTCAATCGAACCTGATTCACGTAAATCCGAGTTAACAGGACGTTTATCTGCACGTTGCTCCAAGCTACGGTTTAGCTGAGAAAGGGCCACAACGGGTACTTCCAACTCTTTTGCCAGAGCCTTTAATGAGCGAGAAATTTCCGCAATTTCTAGTGTACGGTTATCCGCAAATTGAGGAGCCCTCATTAACTGAAGGTAATCGACCATGATAAGACTCAATCCACCGTGATCTCGCGCAATACGACGAGCTCTCGAACGCACTTCTGTAGGTGTCAGTCCGGCAGCATCATCAATGTACATTTTGCCTTTTTCTATCAGCAACCCCATGGTTGACGATAAACGAGCCCAATCTTCATCACCTAGCTGACCTGTACGAATTTTTGTTTGGTCGATACGACCTAATGAGGCAAGCATCCTCATCATGATTTGTTCTGAAGGCATTTCCAGTGAGAAAATTAACGCGGGCTTGTCCTCAGTCATCGCAGCACTTTCAACCAAGTTCATCGCAAATGTCGTTTTACCCATTGATGGACGTGCTGCAACAATAATTAGATCTGAGGGTTGTAGACCTGCTGTCATTTTATCTAGATCAGAAAACCCTGTGGTTACGCCAGTAACACCATCATGTGGTTGTTGGTATAATTTCTCAATTCTATCAACTGTTTTTTCTAACACAGAATTTATGTTTTCAGGGCCTTCGGATTTATTTGCACGTGCTTCGGCAATCTGAAAAACTTTAGTTTCAGCAAAATCCAGTAATTCCGCACTTGAACGCCCTTGGGTATCAAAACCTGCTTCAGCTATCTCATTGGCAACGCTAATCATTTCGCGGGTTACCGCTCGCTCTCGAACAATTTCAGCATAGGCGACAATGTTTGCAGCGCTTGGAGTGTTTTTGATTAGTTCTGCAAGATATGCAAATCCGCCAGCATCTTCTAACTGTTGAGCATTCTCAAGCGCTTCGGTAAGGGTAACCAAATCAACTGGCTCACCTTTTTCGATCATTTCACCAATCGTCTCAAATACGATGCGGTGAGCACGCGAATAAAAATCTTGAGCAACTACCGCTTCACCAACGCGGTCAAAGGTCTCATTATCAAGCAATAAGCCGCCGATTACCGACTGCTCAGCTTCTAACGAATGTGGAGGAACGCGCAGCTGCTCTACTTGCTGGTCTTTTTCTTTAAAAGACTTTTTATTTGAATTTGAGAATTTTTGCTCTGCCATTAAGACTTCCTACCACACTTAAACGATCTAACTCACCGAAGATAAACACACCGATAAGCGAACATAAGGAGAGTAATTTAACAGAAATTCTAGATATAAAAAACGAAAAAAGCGCAGTTGAAGGTTCAATCTGCGCCTAACAAGGAGTATTTGTTAAATTTAACTATTTTCGCTTCAAGACAACATTACCGCTTACTGTGCTTCCGCTTACCCGTGCACCAGCTTTACCGGTCTCGAACCCAAGTCGTGAGCTCGGACCATACTTGTCCTTGATAGCACGTTCATTTGTTAAACGGTTGATTAAGTCACCACCTGCACTCGCTCGTAGTCGAAAAATAGCTTGAACATCATTAAGGAAGTTAATGTCAAAGTCACCGCTTACACTCGACAACCTCAGTTGGCCATCGTCTTTTAAACCAACATCAGCTTCCACATCACCACTCACCGTTGACATCATAAGGTCGTCAACATTAGGTAATATAAGCTCCATTTCACCAGACACATTCTTAACTTCTACGGTTGTCGCATCTGATGCAACATCTAAATCACCACTGACAGATTTAACATAGAGATTGCCTGTAGAGTCTTCAGTAAACACATTGCCGCTGACGCTTGACAGATGAGTCGATTTTCCTAGTTGTTTAGCGGAAATATCTCCACTGACGCTACTCACCTCAACTCTATTCCCGATATTCTCTAATTTAACGTTTCCACTTACACTACCTGCAGTAACATCTGCCTCAATATCTGTGATAGAAACGTCTGTTGAAACGCCTGAGAAACTAACATTTAAGCTTTTCGGTAACGTAATCTCTAAATTGGTCTTTTGCTGCGCCCAACTATTTTCTAGGTGACGAGGCATTTCAACTTTAATTAAGACAACACTACCAGATTGTTTGAATGTCAACCCCTTAGCCTGGTCATCTAATTCACCAACAACCGATATATCATTTGTTGATTGACCTATAATCTTAATTTTTCCGCGCACATTCTCTATTTCAACACTACGTGCGCCATCATTCGGCATTGACTGATTAACACTTTCGCCCGCAAACACTGCAAAACTTGTTGAAGCTAATACTAAGGCGCAATTCTTTAAAATATTCATTTTATTTATCCTTAAATTGTTTGCCACTTAGGGCGGTAAATATGGTCTAACAAAGCGAGCTCTTGCTGCTGTGTGAATTTCAATAAATGGATCAAGTCGGCGTTTTGAGGGTCTTTCTCTAACGCAGAAACAATGCTTTTTCTTGCTTTAATCAACTCGTCAAGTTGCTTTTGCAAATCAGCAGGCACGCTGCGCTCTGCTTTGCTCGTACCGAAACTAACCAACATAGCTTGACGTTCAGCCTCAAACGCTTGATTCATCGTCGTCAAGAAATCGTTATTCGGTGCTTGGCTTGGTACGCCATTTACGTTAATTAAAGTGATCACCACGGCAAAAACAGACGCTGCTAAAGCAATATTGGCTCGCCAACCTTGTCGTTGTGGTTGTTCAATTTGCTGCGGCTGTTGAGATATTGCCTTCTCAATACCTGGCCATAAATCGCGAGTCGGCGCAATTTCACGTTCCAATGCTTCCGCTCTTTCATCAAGTGTTGCTTGGTTTAACTTCGATGACTTATTCATTTTCCAAGCTCTCCTGTAATAGTTGTCTTGCTCTATGGTACTGAGCCTTGCTCGAGCCCACGGCCATTTTTAACATGCTGGCTATTTCCTCATGGCGATAGCCTTCAATTGCGAATAAAATAAACACCATACGTGCACGCTCGGGTAATTGCATAATATGCTTGTCTAAGGTGCTTAGTTCAGGCATTTCTGCGCTGTCTTCTTTTACGCCTTGATCTTCAATACTGAATACTTTTTGCAACCAAGTTTTGTGCTTGCGGATATGGCTCAATACGATGTGCGTTGCCACACTGTGGAGCCAAGTAGAGAACTTACTTTCACCCCTAAAATTTATGATTTTTTGCCATACTTGAACAAACACTTCTTGGCAGACATCTTCAGCGCTTGATGCATCTGCAAGCATACGCAAACATAAAGCGAATACTTTTTTGTGATGCAGCAAATAAAGCTGATGAAAGGCTTGTTGATCGCCTTGCTGAGCTTTTGCTATCCATACTGATTCATCAAGACCAAATTTATCTTCAGCTTGAATCACGGGGTTGTTCTGCACTTATCCATTCTCACAAAGGTTTTGTTACTAGGTTAGATGCAGTATGTCTGAAAAGGGTTTAAACGAGGAAGGAATTTTTTTTAAATAATTGAATTTTATCTACATGTTATTAGGACACTCACCATATTTGAGGGAGATTAGTGCCTACCTAAAGGACAAAATACAGACACAAAAAAAGCGCCAAAAGGCGCTTTTTCAAATAAGCTTAAAAGCTTATTTTTTGCCAAGCATACCGAAACGCTTGTTGAATTTGTCAACACGACCACCAGTTTCAGCAGCTTTTTGCTTACCAGTGTAGAATGGGTGACATTCTGAACATACGTCTAAGTGTAAGTCTTTTGCTACAGTTGAACGTGTGTTGATAACATTACCACAAGAACAAGTTGCCTTGATCTCAACGTAATTTGGGTGAATACCTTCTTTCATGGGATAACCTCTGTTAAGGCCGCATCGCCACTTGATCTATTGCCAAGCACCATACGAGTTAAAAATAATGGTGGCGAATAATACTTGATCATTGCCTGATATACAACAATAAAACACGGTAATTTGAATATTTTTTCAACATAACTTGTCAGTGTTGATATGAACACGTGTCGGCCAATAGAAAATTTAAGATTCCTTTAAAATTAAAGTGTGCAAATGGAATGCTAAACGACGTTATCCTTCTGAGCGCTATAGATAAAATAAAATTGCTTGGCACACATTATTTATCGCGTCACAATATAAAAAAACAATAATGAGAGTTGATGTGGCAGATATATATGTACAGGTAGCGATTCCAGTTCCATTAAGGCAATTGTTTACCTATATCGTACCTGACGCATTACACAGTGACGATGTAACACCGGGCGAGCGAGTAATTGTGCCATTTGGCCCGCGCAAAGTTGTCGGTGTTGTATTGAGTACATTATCAGAAACAAAGGTAGAGAAACTAAAGCCTATACTCTCGCGTGTCAGTGATAAATACGTCTTTGACAAATCTCTTTTAAAATTATTAACGACGGCCGCTAATTACTATCACCACCCCATCGGGGACGTGATGCAACAAGCTCTACCTGTGCCTTTAAGGGATATTAATCAAGCGACAATAGAGCCCGAGTTAGAATACCACGCTAGTCGCACATCTAATGACATTAAAGAAACGCTTACGAAAAAATCACCAAAACAAGCGTCCCTTTACGAAACCATTGAACAAAGCCAAGGGATCAGTTGGCCGGAGCTACGTACTCTGGGATTCGAAAAAAGCACGCTTAACGCACTACTTAAAAAAGAACTCATCAACGCAAGCGCGAGACCAGATAAACGATTTACGTGGCACGAATCAAAGTTGAATAAAGAAAACAAGCTTCAACTTAATCATGAACAGGCAGTTATTGTCTCAGCGATTAACCAGCATCAAGGGTTTGCCTGCCATTTAATCGAAGGAATCACAGGTAGCGGTAAAACCGAAGTCTACTTGCAGGCAATTGAAACGATCTTAAGTCAACATCAACAAGTATTAGTGTTGGTGCCAGAAATCGGTCTGACCCCGCAAACACTCTCTCGCTTTGAAAAGCGCTTTAATGTGCCTATTTACCTACACCATAGTGCGTTAAACAATTCTGAAAAGTTAGCAACATGGCTAGCTGCGCAAAATGGTAGTGCTGCCATTATCATTGGTACGCGAAGTGCGATATTTACGCCCTTAAAAAAGCTTGGTTTAATCGTTATTGATGAAGAGCATGACAGCTCTCTAAAACAGCAGGATAGTTTCAGATATCATGGAAGAGATATTGCTATTCTTAGAGCCAAACAACTCAACATCCCGATAGTTTTAGGTACTGCGACCCCGAGTTTAGAAACATTACAAAACGCGCTGACAGGGAAATATCATCATCACCGTTTGACCAAACGTGCTGGCAATAGTGCTTTAGCGCCGATAAAGCTAATAGACATAGCTCAACAGCAAGTTGACAAAGGTCTTTCTGGAACACTTATCCACGAAATAAAAGCAACGATTTCGCGCGGTGAACAAGTTCTTGTGTTTATAAACCGACGAGGGTTTGCCCAAGCGCTTACCTGTAAAGAGTGCCATTGGGTAGCCACCTGTGAACGATGCTCAAAGCCTTTTACATTGCATAAAAATGATCAACAGCTTGTGTGTCACCACTGCTCCAATCAACACCCTACTCCGCAACAATGTCACAATTGTGGCAGTGTCCGATTAGAAGGTATTGGACTAGGTACAGAACAAGTTGAAGATAATCTTGCTACCTTATTTGATGACGCTAGTATTCTTCGAATAGACAGGGACAGCACTCGAAAAAAAGGAGAGCTGACGAGGATGCTCGACGCTATAAGCAACAATGAGCACAACATCTTAGTCGGTACGCAAATGCTGGCAAAAGGTCATCATTTCCCAAACGTTACACTTGTTGCCATTATTGGCGCTGATGGCGCTCTATTCAGTCATGATTACCGAGCACCAGAGCATCTTGCGCAATTGCTTGTTCAAGTTTCTGGGCGAGCCGGAAGAGCAAGTAAACCAGGCAAGGTATTGGTACAAACTAATTTTCCACAACACCCGTTATTACAAGATTTAGTCAACAATGGTTATGCTCATTTCGCTGAGTATGCGTTGATTGAACGACAACAAGCTTTACTTCCACCATTTACGTTTCAGGCACTTATCAGGGCAGAAGCAAACTATCCAAGCTACCCACAACAATTTCTTGCTGAACTACTACCGATAGCATCAGGAGCATGCATGGTTGCAGGCCCAATGCCAGCCCCAATGGAAAAGCGTGCTGGAAAATACCGTTTTCACTTGATGGTACAAAGCAAGGATAGAAAAGCTTTGCATCAAACCTTACAACAACTAATTGCTAATATTTCAAACTTAGAAAGTAGTAAAAGAGTTCGGTGGTCAATTGACATCGACCCACAAGACTTAACTTGGTAACGTCAGTTTCTCTAATCGCTTTCATCACGTCACATCACGAGTCCACGTACTGAATATCTGTTACATGGCTTTAATGGTTCATAGATAAGTAAAAGAGCTTTTTTTTTATAGCGACTTGGTTAAAATAACGATTTTAAGATCTAGGTATTTTCGATGGCTCCCCAAGATTACGTTTCGCGTAAACCAAATAAAAAAAATAATTCCCCGTATAAAAGTGATGCTCCTCAAGCACCAGCTATGTCATTAAAAAACAAAGTTATCTTAGCTATCACCGTATTTTTTGCTGCCGCATTTGGATATGGCCTATGGAAATTGAACCAAACACCGGCACAAGCACCAATAATTATCGAGCAACCTAAAGCCACCACAAAACAAAATGAAGTATCGTTGCCAGAGCCACCAAAAGAAAAGTGGGATTACATGAAGGAGCTGGAAACGAAGGAAGTTGAAGTTGGCGAATACGAAGTCACCAATAAGGGGCCTTATCAAATGCAGTGTGGCTCATTTAGAACGCGTGAACAAGCTGAGGTTTTAAAAGCCAAAATAGCTTTTGCAGGAATCACTTCTCAAGTGAGAGAAACGAAAGGTAAAAATGGCACCTGGCACAAAGTAATTCTCGGCCCATATGAACGTAAGCGCTTGGCAGAAAAGGACAAGCATTTATTAAAAAACAATAATGTCAATTATTGTCAAATTTGGTTGTGGCGATAAACCTTAGCTTTCCCCTTGAAAAAATAAAATCACCCCTCATTTAATTCTCATAGCATTAGCCGAGCAGTCATGTGCTCGGCCACAATTATAGAGGTTAAATGTGACTACTATTGTTTCAGTAAGACGTAACGGCAAAGTTGCCATTGGTGGCGACGGTCAGGTTTCATTGGGTAATACCGTAATGAAAGGCAATGCCAAAAAAGTACGTCGTTTATATCACGATAAAGTATTAGCTGGCTTTGCTGGTGGTACTGCTGATGCCTTCACTCTTTTTGAACGTTTTGAAAGTAAGCTTGAAATGCACCAGGGTCATTTGACGAAAGCAGCGGTAGAGCTTGCTAAAGACTGGAGAAGTGATCGTGCACTTCGCAAACTAGAAGCGTTGTTAGCCGTTGCTGATGAGGAAACGTCATTAATCATTACCGGTAATGGTGACGTTGTGCAACCAGAGCATGATTTGATCGCCATCGGTAGTGGTGGAAATTATGCGCAAGCATCGGCACTCGCCTTATTAGAGAATACCGACTTAAGTGCCAAAGATATCGTAGAAAAATCGTTAAAAATTGCAGGCGACATTTGTGTTTTCACCAACCAGCATCACACTGTTGATGAGCTGTAACTTCCTGCGTATTAGTAAATAAGGATTCCCCATGTCGAATATGACTCCAAGAGAAATTGTTAGTGAACTTGACCGCCATATTATTGGCCAAGATTCAGCTAAACGAGCAGTTGCAATTGCCTTACGTAATCGCTGGCGCCGTATGCAGTTAAACGAAGAATTACGCACCGAAGTCACACCAAAAAATATCTTAATGATTGGTCCAACAGGTGTTGGTAAAACAGAGATTGCTCGTCGTTTGGCAAAACTTGCTAATGCACCATTTATCAAAGTTGAAGCGACTAAATTCACTGAGGTGGGTTACGTTGGTAAAGAAGTGGAAACGATTATTCGCGACCTTGCTGATATGTCGATTAAGATGACCAAAGAGCAAGAAGTTGAGCGTGTAAAACACTTAGCTCAAGAGGCTGCAGAAGAGCGCATTTTAGATATTTTGCTTCCACCTCCTCGTGACACATTTGGCAATGAAGAGAAACCAGAAAATAGTTCAACTCGACAAGTGTTCCGTAAAAAGCTGCGTGAAGGCCAATTAGATGATAAAGAGATTGAGCTGGACTTAGCTGCTCAACCTATGGGCGTTGAAATCATGGCTCCTCCAGGTATGGAAGACATGACGTCACAGCTGCAAAGCATGTTTCAAAACTTGTCTAATGAAAAAACGCAAAAGCGTAAATTAAAAATTAAAGATGCTTTTAAAGCGCTTCAAGAAGAAGAAGCCGCAAAAATGGTTAACCCTGATGAAGTGAAGCAAAAAGCTATTGAAGCGGTTGAGCAAAATGGCATTGTTTTTATTGATGAAATTGACAAGATTTGTAAACGTGGCGAAAGTTCAGGTCCTGATGTTTCGCGAGAAGGTGTCCAACGTGATTTATTACCACTCGTTGAAGGCTCGACGGTGAGCACAAAACACGGCATGGTAAAAACAGATCACATATTGTTCATCGCCTCTGGTGCATTCCAAATGGCAAAACCATCAGATCTCATTCCTGAGTTACAAGGTCGTCTACCAATTCGTGTCGAGTTAGAAGCATTACGCACACAAGACTTCGAACGTATTTTAACAGAGCCTAACGCGAGCTTAACTGAACAATATCAAGCATTAATGGCAACGGAAGGACTAAACTTAAGCTTTAGTGACTCTGGTGTTAAAGCGATAGCTAATGCCGCTTGGCAGGTCAATGAAAGTACTGAAAATATCGGTGCTCGTCGCTTACATACGATGATGGAGCGATTAGTCGAAGAGATATCATTTCATGCAAATGATAAATCAGGTCAATCAATTGAAATTGATGAGGCGTACGTCAATACAACATTAAATGATGTAGTACAAGATGAAGACTTGAGTCGTTTTATTCTGTAGTCAACTCATCAAACTAAAAATAAAAAAGGCAGCCTATTAACCGGCTGCCTTTTTTGTTGGCTCAAAAACTTAAACTTTAAAACGACTCACTTCAGAATGAAGCACTTTAGCTTGTTGTGAAAGTTCTTCACTCATATGCTCATTTTGCTTCGCTGAATCAGCCGCTTGCTCCGTAACATCCCTGATCATAACCACATGTTCATTGACTTCAGACGCCACTGAACTCTGCTCTTGTATCGCGGTTGCAATCGCCGTATTCATATCCATGATTAAGGAGACATCTGAAGTTATCTCTTCTAACATCTTACCTGCTGAACTCGCTTGCTCCGCACTATCGTCACCTTGTTTGCGACATGTCCCCATGTGATCAACAATTTCTTTAGTACGGGTTTGTAATGAACTAATAATACCTTCGATTTCTTGCGTCGAATCTTGCGTTCTTGATGCTAACGTTCTGACTTCATCAGCAACAACAGCAAAGCCTCGACCTTGTTCACCCGCCCTCGCAGCTTCAATTGCGGCATTTAGCGCCAGCAAGTTAGTTTGCTCGGCAATCCCACGAATCACATCTAGTACAGAGCCGATCGTATGACTATCTTTTGCTAGCTCACTAACGATATGCTCCGACTCTTCTAACGTAGAAGATAACACGGAAATTTGTTCAATTGTGCTACTAACACCATCTTTACCACGCTCTGCATTTTCAGTTGTTAACTGAGCTTTATTAGCCGCGTCTTCAGTATTCTTGGCAATTTCATCGACCGTAGCCACCATTTCAGTGACTGCTGTTGCAACAAGATCAGTTTGCTGCATTTGGGTATCTACCCCTTCGTTGGCAACGCTGATGTTCTCAGCAAGTGATTGTGTAGCAACATTGACGGTTTCTACTGACTGATTACATTCAACAATCAAGTGACGGAACGTTGCTAGCATCTCATTGAAAACTTTAGCCATTTCTGTAAGTTCATCATTACCTTTTAATTCAGCACTAAGTGTTAAATCATTGGTAGAGGATACTTTCTTCATCAAGTCACGCATTTCAGTAACCGTATTGATAATTCCGCGACTGATGTAAGTACTCAAAAATACGGTTCCACCGATAATAATAATCAGCACAACGTACGCCATTTGTTTTACGGAGGCGATACTTTCAGCAACATATTTCTTCGAATCAGCCAATATAGCTGCCGTTCTTTTTTGCATATCGTCAACAGCTGTATTCATTTCCCCCAACATTCCCTGTGTTGGATCGTAGCCAAGCTTGCGTTGTGCATTGACTAAATTAAGGAAATCATCTTGATAGGCTGACAGCAAATTGACTAAGTCAGCTTTTACTGCTGATGGCTGGCTACTTGCTTGAACTTTGTCTTTCAATACTTGTGTATTGTTCTCTAGTCGAGTGACGTATTTATCGTCTAAACGCAGCATGAAGTCTTTCTCGTTGCGTCTCAACTGTAACATGCCAGAGAGCAATTCATAGTCACTTGAACCCAACATCTCTTCTACCGCATGAACACTTGCGCGTAAGCTACCATAGAGACCATCTTTAGGGTGTAAACCTATTAGTTTTTGCTGTTCCACAACACCGTTAAACAGAGCCTCATAATCTTTCAATTTCTGGTTAATCGCACTGATAGAACTGGTGTCCGCGCCGAAACTGTCTACTCCATCCTTGAGGGCAGATAAATATGATTGTGTTTTCTTAATGCTTTTGAAAAACTCTGCCGCGTGTGTTTCATCTTTCAACGTTAGAAAGTTTTTTTGGTGATGCTCTAACTGCGAGACTTCAGATTCAACAGCAGCCAGATTACGAGTGATGTCTACTTCTAGCGACATTTTATACAAAGCATACAACAAGATACCGAGCATAATAACCAAAGCACCAATAAAGTTGGCTATGTTCAGTAATAATTTTTGTTTAATCGTCATCAATAAAAGCCTCAATTAGACCAATGGCATTGTTTAAAGTATAGACCTAAATTTCAAATGCACTTGGTAAATTAAACTTTATTTTTTAACGATTTAAATACTTTGATAAATCCTGTTCAGACAATGGCTTGGCGATGTAATATCCTTGAACTGCATCACACCCTAACTTCCTCAATAACTCAAGCTGATTTGCGTCTTCTACCCCTTCAGCCAAGACCCTTTTACCCAAGCCATGAGATAGTTTAATCATCGATTTAACAATCGTAACATCCGAGTCATTATTAGCGACTTCGCTGACAAAACTACGATCAATCTTAATTTTATCAATCGGTAATTTTCGCAAATATGCAAGAGACGAATAGCCCGTACCAAAATCATCGATAGACACTCTAATACCTAAGTTTTGTAACTTAACAATGGTATCCATCACACTTTCAATATCTGTAATGACGACATTTTCTGTGATTTCGAGTTCCAAACAGCTAGATGGTATTTGATATTGATATAGTAAAGACTGAACATAACCAACAAACTGTGGATCTTGGAACTCTACTGAAGTTACATTGACGGCAATCGTGACCCTACGTTTGAACTCTTTTTGCCATTGCTGAACTTTTTGAGCAGATAACTCTAGAACATAATGATCTAGCTCCCTGCTCATTGATAATTGCTCTATTTTATCTAGAAATTGACCAGGGGCTAACAAACCTTTTTCAGGGTGTTGCCAACGAACTAGGGCCTCAACCCCTTCTAATTTATTGGTGTATAAGTTGAGTTGAGGTTGGAAATATAGAACAAACTCTCTATTTTCAAAGGCGTGGTTCAGCTCCTTTTCAACCGCCATTAATTCACAGCCCTTTGATTGCATACCTTCAATATACTGAACACTGTGAATATTTTCTGTTTCGGCGTGAAATAGCGCTAAATTAGCCTTTTTAAGCAACTCTTCTTCATCATCACCATGATCAGGAAACAAGCTATACCCCACACTAGCCTTAAGTTCTATACTATGCTCTTGATAGTGGTAAGGTGCAGACAATAAGTCATGAATATGATCGGCACCTTTGTTTAGTTGGGATAAATTGTGTATTTCCAAAGCAAAGACAAAGGAGTCTCCGCTAAGTCGTCCAACAACGGACGGGACTAAAACACTTTGTGATAAACGGATTGCTACTTGAGCCAAGATATAGTCACCGGCACTAAGACCATAGGTATCATTAATAAATTTAAACCGCTTTATATCAATCAAATAAATAGCCAAGCGTGCACCGCTTTGTTGGCATAGCTCCATTGCCGATGGCAGTTTTTCTAATACTTGCTCTCGATTCAAAGCGCCTGTTAATTGGTCATGTTTACCTAAATACTGCGCACGGTTGATGGCGGTTACGGCCAAATTGCGTTCAGCACCTTGCATCCAAATGAGCATCGCGTAACCCAATACCGCATTAGCACCACTATCAAAGACAAGTATTGCTCTGACTATTTCGCCAAAGTAGTCTGTCCCGAGTAACATGACCGATGCTAAAGAATAGGATACAAACCTGACTCCCATGGCGATGAAAAGCCACATAAAAATACGACTAGCGAAGAATGTCTTCTGCTGATTGAACAACCAAAAGCTAGATGCGAGGAAGCCACAGCCGATAATAAAAGACGTCAGGCTTTCTCTAAGATATAAACGGTTGTAGGTTGCGAAGTCGTCAAACGCAAACAAAATAACAGAAAAGAACGTGTACAGTGTGACAACAAAAAGGCTACCCCATAGTCGCCGCAAATCAATATTTTTGCTGCTTGCTGCTCGGTATATAGCCCAAAATAGCATTAAGGCAAAAAGGTTGAACGTCAATTTGTTCAAAAAGGTTAATAAGATAAGTAATGGCTCTGTTGCCTTGGCAATATCCAAGACCATCATCGTTAACATCATACCTCGATTAACGATTAACAAGCTCAATGCAATGACCCACAACTTAACATAAGTGCGACCAAAGCCTCGGTAGAACATCAACAAGAAAAACGTCAAGACCATTAAGACGATGCATTCAACGAGATAGAGTATTGGACTTGTAAAAAATTGTTCTGCCATTCAATTGATTCTTATAATTTTATGAAAAATTAGAATATCTTATTGTTATTGTAATACAAATTGATTTATCAGGGTATCTGACTATTGTACAAGCAATTTAACTCGCTATACTGATAACGATCAATCCTAGCCCTAAAGAGCAGTTTTTATGGAATACAATACCTCAGAACTTTGTGATATTTATGCCGATTTAGTTGACGTTGTCGAACCTATTTTTAGTAATTATGGTGGCCGCTTCTCTTTTGGTGGGAAAGTGGTAACTTTAAAATGCTTTGAAAACAATGGACTAATAAAAGAACTCCTGTCCCAAGATGGCAGCGGCCAAGTGCTCGTTATCGATGGAGGAGGTTCGACACGTCGAGCATTATTAGACGCATCTATTGTCGCACTTGCCCAAGAAAACCAATGGGAAGGTATTATTTGTTACGGAAGTGTTCGAGACGTAGATGCGTTAGAAGACTTTGATATCGGTATTCAATCACTCGTCTCTATACCTGTTGGTGCTAATGATGATTCAACGGGTGAAGCTGATGTTGCGATTAATTTTGGTGGCGTGACTTTCTTACCAGATGATCATGTCTATGCCGACAATACAGGTATTATTCTTTCACCTGATCCGTTAGATATTGAGTAGCTTATTACGAACTAACGTTTTCACGATATGCGAGCCATTTAGCTAGCCATTTTGTTGCCTCAGCGCAGTTAACCGCAGGGGCAATAATTTGTCCTTGCGCATTTTCGCCATCTAACTCTCTAAACAATAGCTCGATCGCCGCACTGTTTACATTTGTACCCACGATAGGTAAATCAATCACACTGGCCAAATGAATCAACGCCTGAGTAATTGCTTTTTCAGGCTCTCTATCATCTTTATATGTCAGCGCAGCACAACTAATCCTTACCTGATCAACGGCTAAGCGTCGAACATACCTTAACGCTTCGTAGCTACCTGAGAATTCGTTGATTGATATTTTCACACCTATTTGACGAAGTTGATCAAACGCCAGCTTCACTCTATCACCAGCAGATAACAACAAGTGCTCAGAAATCGAGATCATTAAAAAGTTTGCGGGCAAATCAGCAGCTTTTAGTTCACTTTCAATATATTCCACCGTTACCTCATCAAGTAACTCTAGACTTTCGAGGTTGATTGAAACAGGCTTTAATGCCTTGCTATTTTCCAAATCAGCCAACCAGGTTAGCGCTCTTTTTAACAATAATTGAAATACCGTAAACGCGTCGCCACTTTGAGCAGCCAGTGACTGAATATCACTTTGCTCTAGCGTTGTATCATGATCATACGGCCAGTGCATCAACACTTCATAGCCGATGACATCTTTTGATTTCAAGTTCAATTGAGGTTGAATAAAGTAGTCGAACTGATCACTATCAATCGTCGATTTAAGACGCTCCATTTTGACGAGCTGTGCTTGTGAAATCTGACTTAGCGATTGATCAAAGAAGTATATTGTTTGATTTAATTGTTCAGCTTTCAATAAAGCATCTTCGGCAAGCGCAACAGCTTGTTTAACAGAGGAATCCCCTTTTGCCAATAGAGAAACACCAAAGGCTAGTTCGAAATTCATGGTATAGCTTTTAAACGTCATCGCCTGTGGTAATGCTGCTGTGAGCTGTTGACACACATGCTCAACGACTTGCTTGTCTTCATACTTATTGTTAGTTAGGTCGAGTACGATCAAAAAGTGAAGGCTATGAAGGCGCGCGACATGAAATGGAATGTTAGCAAACGATAAGTTCATCAATCCGTCTATGTTCAGGGATTGTTTCTGCATACTGTAAGCCAACTGCAATAGCAAGGCGTCTGAATTTTCATAGCCAAGAATTTTATTCGCCTGTGCAAAATTAACAGGCTTGAATGCTATTGCCGCAAACCGTTTTTGTTCACCAGCAAGTAAAGCATATTCAAGTTTTTTTATCGCCTGTCCTTGTAAGGGAAAATTCGTTACGGCGTCTCGAGCATACATTTGCCAATCATCTTGATTAAAACTAGATGCCTGCTCTCCGTTTTTACGCGACTCAAACGTAAACAATGACCAACCTATATGAGCTAAGACAATGCAATAACCTAGGCCAACGACTTGATACACAAGGACATCATTAATCAATTGGTTTATCCACAACCAAAATACAGCACCGCTTAACAAGGTAACGAGAAATGACACCATTAACCACAAGTAGCTACTTTGTTGTGCTTTAATCAGCATGTAACCGCGCCAATAAGCCAAAATACTTGCAATGATAAACCATGCTAACCATGTCAATTTGTGATCAAGCGCAGGAATAAAAAATAGACTTAATTCAAATAATGCAAACAACAACAATAGCGTTACGGTTAAGTACTTTATTTTGTCTAACTTCAGTTCAGCTAGCCAGTCAGCTCTATTTGGCATTAATAACAATAAACCAACGTAAACATTTGCCGCAGAACACAACCATAAGTGATTTTCGCTCCATCCTTGGCCATGAGCATTTTGACTGATACAGCCAATCAAAAACAGTAATGAAATGAAAAGTAAACTTGGAAAAACAAATACGGTGGGTTGACTTAACGAACGATAAACAGCAAAGAAGAGCACAGGTAATGAGATACCGATAATGAAGCTTATCGACAGTTGTGAAAGAGAGTAGCTCAACTCAGCCGCATTGGCCGAGCACGCAAAAAACAAGCTAAATAACGAAAAAATACGTATATATGTCATGCAGTACAGCAAAGCCCTAAGTTAAACATCACGATTTCGTGCTCGATGTCTAACTTAGCCTATGCAATAAAGCTGATTTTGTACAGTTTTTCGTTTAGTGATTACTTACTGATTTTCCTGATTTAAATAACCTTGATAGTGGGTTCACACCAAATTGATAACAAAGCTCTGCAGGTTGAGTTATGTCCCACATGGCAATATCGGCATCCATTCCGACTTTGAGCTGGCCCTTTTCATTTGAAAGGCCAAGCGCTTTAGCACCAAAACAGGTGACGCCAGCAAGTGCCTCATTAGGAGTCAGTCGGAATAAAGTACACGCCATATTCAACATCAATTGCAAAGAATTAAGTGGTGAAGATCCCGGATTCGCATCACTTGCAATGGCCATTGGCACATTATATTTTCTTAACAGCTCAATTGGCGGTAATTGGGTTTCTCTCAAAAAATAAAACGCTCCAGGTAATAGAACGGCTGTCATGCCAGCATCGGCCATGGCTTGCACACCAGCTTCATCAAGAAACTCGATGTGGTCAGATGACAATGCATTATATTTTGCCGCCAACGCTGTACCACCAATGTTAGACAATTGCTCAGCATGGATTTTAACAGGAATATTTAACTTGCTAGCAGCCTGGAAAACCTGCTCGGTTTGGTCTGCATCAAACGCTATCCCTTCACAAAATACATCTACGGCGTCGACAAGGTCAGATGCCTGTGCTTGCGAGAGCATTTCATTACACACTAGGTCAATGTAGCCTTGGCTATTCTCTTTAAACTCAGGTGGTAATGCATGGGCGCCTAAAAATGTGCGCCTTACTGTTAGCGGTAAAACATGACTTACTTGACTAGCAACCCTCAACATTTTTAATTCATTTTCAATATCAAGTCCGTATCCTGACTTTATTTCCAGCGTTGTTACGCCCTGACTATTGAGTGCTTTAGCTCTTTTTAATGCCCCTTCAAGCAACTCAGCTTCGGTTGCTTCTCGAGTAGCATTTACCGTTGAGATAATGCCACCGCCTGCTTTGGCAATTTCTTCATAGCTTTTGCCCTGAAGGCGCATTTCAAACTCATTCGCTCGATTACCACCAAAAACGATATGCGTATGACAGTCGATTAACCCTGGTGTTAGCCACTGGCCTTCGCCATCGATAATTTCATCAGCGTCATACTTAGGTAATTCATTTTGCTTTCCTAACCATGCAATCTTGCCATTTTCAATCGCCAAGGCACCATCAAGAATCTCGCCATAATCACTAGCGCCATTAGACATAGTTGCGATATTGACGTTAAGCAAAACAGTTTGCCAGCGAAAGCGTGAAGTAGATTGGTCGTTCATGATGGAGTCTCGAAAAAAGCACGTGCTTTAGTAATAGATGCGGGGATTATAAGGCAAAAGTAAATGGTATTCAGTAATTAAAATCGACACAAAAAGAGAGACAGATAGGGATAGTGTACGCGCTAATTAACACTATCGACTCATCTGTATTTTTAACAAAACTTTTACATTGACATATTATGTCAATAGGTATATGGTTATTTAACGGTCATAACAGGAGAGTTAATGATGAATAAAACCATACGATATATTGTTATTCTATCGTTGTTAGTTTTGGCTATCGTATTTTACAGCTTAGGAAGCATTCACGAACTGTTTATTTTACTCATTTTAGGTTTCTGCTTTGAGGCAGCCTTCTGGATAGTCGCTTTTAGAGACCATAAACGAGAGAAGAGAAAAGCCGCTAAACAGTATTTGCAAAACTTACAATAGATGGGAGGAACAATGGAAATTCTACTGTCATTCGAAACTTGGATCGTATTAGCTATTTTGCTTGCTAGTGCTGAAATATTTGTTCCTGGTGGCATCTTACTTAATCTAGGTATCGCCTCATTGATTGTCGCTATAGGTATAAAAACCGCATTATTGACTAACGGTGTAGCCATTTTCACCACATGGTTTATCAGTGCCACATTTTTACTATTTATCGGTTATTACTTCACAAACAAATTATTTCCATCCAAGCAACGAGTCGATAATACCGACGAGGAATTGGACGTCTTTGGTCATGAAGTTGTAGTAACGGAGACAATTGGCCCTGGTCAACATAAAGGACGCGTTGAATTTCAAGGTACTTCATGGACAGCGTTAGGCGACGGTTCAACAATCTCACAAGGCACAAAAGCTGTCGTGATCTGTAAAGAAAACATTTCATTAGTTGTTGAGCCAAAAACAAACTAATTAATACAAACATAGCAAAGGAGTTATCTATGTTAGCAACTTTGACCTTTGGTCTTCTCTTTTTAATCTTTATATTGCTTAAACTCATACTAATCGTAGAAATGCGTGAGGTTTGCATTATCGAACGACTGGGTAAATTTAGAGCAGTAATGCAACCTGGAGTGCATTTTCTTATCCCGTTCATTGATCGTGTTGCATACCGCCACGAAACACGTGAGCAGGTTTTAGACATTCCAGCCCAAAGCTGTATTTCGAAAGATAACATCCAAATTAATGTCGATGGCTTAGTTTACATTAAAGTGATGGATGGAATGAAAGCAAGTTATGGTATCGAAGACTATCGTACTGCCAGTGTCAATTTGGCACAAACGACGATGCGAAGTGAAATCGGTAAATTAAACCTCAGTGAGACATTCTCCGAAAGAGATAAATTGAATGAAACAATCGTCACTGAAATTGATAAAGCGTCAGATCCATGGGGAATTAAAGTACTGCGCTACGAAGTGAGAAACATCACACCGTCACCTAATGTTATTCACACGTTAGAGAAGCAAATGGAAGCAGAACGTGAGAAACGAGCGGAAATTACATTAGCAGAGGCAGAGCGTGAATCGACGATTAACCTTTCTGAGGGCGAGCGCCAAGAGGCCATAAACCTCTCGGAAGGCGATAAGCAACGCCAAATAAATGAAGCAGAAGGTAGAGCGCGAGAAATCGAAATACTTACTCAAGCATCGGCTGAAGGTGTCAATATGATCGCTAAAGCAGCGTTGAAAAAAGGTGGCAACGAAGCAATTAAAATGCGCTTAATGGAACAATACATCGGGCAAACTGGTGACATATTAGCAACAGCAGATGTCTCTGTATTACCGACAGAAATAGCAAAACTTGAAGGTTTCTTTGATGGAATGGAGAAAGTGACTGCGACAACTCAAGGAGGTAAAGCCTAATGCCATTTTCACAAGATCAATTAGATATATTTATTTTAGTCGTTTGGGGCGCAATATTTTTCTTTGTTGCATTTAAGTTTGTCCAATCAATCTGCTTAGTTCCAACAAAAAAGGCTTACGTTGTTGAACGTTTAGGTAAATATCGTTCAACGTTAGAAGCAGGCTTTCATTTGTTGTTACCTTTTATTGACCGAGTAGCCTATGTACATGACTTAAAGGAAGAAACAATTAACGTTCCACCACAAGAGTGTTTTTCTCGCGACGAGGTTAACGTCGAAGTCGATGGTGTGATCTATATCCAAGTGGTTGACCCAATAAAGGCAAGTTACGGCATCACCGACTATCGTTTTGCGGCAACTCAACTAGCCCAGACGACAACTCGTTCAGTTATTGGTACGTTGGACTTAGACAGAACCTTTGAAGAACGTG
Organism: Thalassotalea loyana; assembly: GCF_030161435.1. Lineage (GTDB taxonomy): Bacteria > Pseudomonadota > Gammaproteobacteria > Enterobacterales > Alteromonadaceae > Thalassotalea_G > Thalassotalea_G loyana. Next base: position 43,089 of record NZ_BSSV01000011.1, read on the forward strand.
ACGTTATTAGTGCGAAAGTTGTCGAGGTGTTAGATAAAGCAGGTGAAAGCTGGGGTATTCGAGTACACCGATATGAAATAAAGAATATTTCACCTCCACTAACTGTAAAGAATGCGATGGAAATGCAAGTAAATGCAGAGCGAGAAAGAAGAGCTATATTAGCCAAATCACTGGGTGATAAAACAAGTAGAATTAATCGCTCAGAAGGTCTAAAGCGTGAAATGATTAATATTTCTGAAGGTGAAAAACAACGCAGAATTAACTCTGCAGAAGGTAAGGCTGCCGAAATCTTTGCTATCGCCAAGGCAACAGGCGATGCGATAGAGAAAATGGCGGATGTTATTACTCAAGATGGCGGACAACAAGCAATTGAAATGCAATTATCTGAACAATATTTGCAGAAAATGAAGGGATTAAGCCAAGAAAATAGAAAAGTAATTTTACCTGCAAATTTATTAAACTTTGATCAATGGTTAAGCACCATGGGGTTAAATAAGTCAAAGCAATAAAAACAAAAAGGCTAGCTTAAACGCTAGCCTTTTGATTATTTACGCCTGTTAATTTATTACATTGAAATAGTAAAAATGATGGAAAACATCAGCGCAGCCGAACAAATAATTAATACTTTATCTGACAAGAATAATTTGCCTTTTCGGGCATCACGTCGAATAAAGCCAAACAATTTATAACTCAGTGCTGAAATCAATGCTATTAATAGATGCACTACGATAGTTTTTAATTGCAAGTTCTCATCCCATAAAAACACTGGGCCAGAGTAACTAACAAAAAACAAATCCATAATTGAGACGTGGGCAAACAAAGCGATAAATAAGAGGATTATTGGATATTTAGTGCGAAATGACATGGGAATAGCGATAGTTAGTTAAGTTGTGTCATCTTACTTAAGTTAAGAATAACAAGCAAAACTATTGTTTTTAAACATACAACAGGGTCAAAAATATTCCTGTTTAAAAAACAGTCCCCTCTCCAAACCTTTGTAGTATGATGAACATGTCCTGATGATAAGAGTAGAGTGGTGCTAATGAATGACACAAAGGTTTTCATTTTAATTGCCAAAACATTGCTGCTTGTGATGTCATTACTTTCGGCTCCTACAAACGCTAAAGCCCTAGTCTATTTATACACGTACCATAACAAGCCTCCTTTTGTGATCAATCAAGCAAAAGAAGAAGGACTCTATTTCGATTTAGCGGCATCACTTTCTGAACATAGTTCCCAATACAATTTTAAGACGGTTTACATACCAAGAAAAAGGCTCGATCATATTATTTCGAGACAACAGCTAGACGGGATTGTACTTGACGCAGCCCCTCGATGGTTTAATGACCCAGATGAAACAGTATTTCGCTGGAGCGTTGGTTTTTATCAAGACAGAGATGAGTTTGTCTCGCTCAAATCAGCACCTTTTAACTATAAAAAACCGTCATCGTTTGAAAATAAATCATTAGCAACTGTCGCAGGTTACTACTATTTTGGTATTAATGAGGCAGTGCTAGAAAACAAACTTTCTCGCGTAGATACCGTGGGCGAACTTCAAGTTTTAGAGCTGATTGCTAAGCAACGAGTGGATTTTGGCATTGTTAGCTATTCTGTTTTTAAGTATTTGATCAAAAATGGCGATGTTATAGACATCTATCATACATCGCCTATCCCTCACGATGAATTTCAGCGAAGAGCTTTTGGCCCACAAGAGTTAACGCCAGCACTCGAAGAATTTAATAGGCTTATTCAGCGTTTCAAAAATCAGGGACACTTAGCCTCCTTAATCGGCCAATATCAATGACGCAAAGCTCATCTGTTTTCACTATCAACTATGCTCTAGCCAATGCATTAGGTCAGGAAGTTGATACTGGTAATTGAGTCTTTTTCGAGTATCCTCGCCAAAGATTCTTTTAGCCTGTGCACTATCTTTTGCCAAATCAAACCTTGGCTCTTTTAAGCCAATGGCCCGAGCAGCTTCACGGTAAAATTCATGTTTACTCGCTTTCGTCATGCTCACGCCATGATACACACCGCTAATTTCCTCACATTGAATCATGTTAACTAGTAAGCCCACTGCATCTTTTTGATGAATAAGGTTTACGGGCGCAAGTCCATCGCTATACAGTTTATCTAATTTGAAAAAACGCCCTGGATGACGATCTTCACCCACCAAACCAGATAACCTTAACACCGCTGACTGAAGGTGTTCATTGGTTGCCGTGATTACCGTCATTTCTGCACGGGATAAGATGTCAACTTTGGGTGCTGCCAGGTTTAGTGAAGCAGATTCATCAATATCATTGTGTAGGCCATTTAACACAGCCGTAGAGCTTACAAGAATAACTCTTGCGACTTGGCAGCTTGTCGCCAGCGACATAATGTCTTGAATTTTTTCAGGATAGTTTGTCTCACCTTTTCTTAGTTGAGGTGTAATGGCAATAACCCAAACATTATATTGAGACAACGTGGTTAAACTTAGTGGTGATAGCGCCTCAGTCAAAGGCAACGATAATTGTAGAGCATCTATATTAAGGGCGTTAAGGGCTGAAACTGATGCTTCACTTTGTCCTGTGCCTAGAACGTCGATAGACTGAGCTTTGAGAGCATGAGCCAATGCTTTACCTAACCAACCACACCCTATTATTGCAACCTTCATATTAATGCTTCTCTGACTTTTTGTAGCTTTCAACTTGCTTTACGATGTCTTTTGCAATGTCGTTTGGTAAAGGAATAGATAAATTATATTGGCTTAGCAACCATTGTTCTCCAACTTTAATTAACACACCAGAGCCTCTGCACTGACCGTAGGATTTGTGTACAAGTAACTCGTCAAAAAACAATACGTCCTCTGATATTTGAGAGATATTTTGTTGTGTAGGTGTATATCGCCAGCCAATTCCTCTAGAAAAATAAGGTTTAACAAAACTCGCGAAGCTATCCTTTGTCCAGCGCTCAGTTGCATCTGTACCTAAAAAGATAAAATCACGATGCATTAAAGAAAAGTACGCCTTGGTATCAGCAGTAGCGGCTGCTTCGTGAAATTGATTAAGGACATTTTTTGCTTCAACTTCTATTGACTGAGCAAAGCTCAATTGATGAACAAATAAAAACGCAATAAAAATCAATCTGTACATTAGGAATCCTTCTTTGGTATGACGACATAAGTACCAGTAAAAACAGCCGCAACCATACTACCGCTGTATACGTTGCAAACAATTTCGGCTTTGGCCTTTTTATTCATGGTTAACCTGTCATAACTCTCAACAGTATCAGCCTTAATCACCTGAGCATGAGCATAACTTGGAATAGGTGCTAGGTATTTAATATTTCCTTGTGCCAAGACGATATCGCCCGAAAGCGCTTGCTCTTCTAGTTGCAAATGGACCCACCCCCAACCTGTAAGCGTCGCTAAGGTATTAATACTGCCAGCAAACATGGTGTTATGAAGGTTTTTATTAAACGCTAAATTACATCGAGTAATCAACGCCTGATGATCGTAACTAGCAACAAAAATTCCCATCGCCTTACTTAACGGGATAGTTGAATGCCATGTTTCAACAAGATGCTTAACCGACTCCGATGGATCTTTATCATGAAAATCTTTTTGCATTTTATAGTGCTGAATTTTCTCATATAGCACATGAGATTCACCTAGATTTTGATAGCCAAGAGATAAATAGAAGGCCAGTGCAACATCTCGAGCATTGAGTTCGATCGTTTTCAAACCGATAGCTTTTGCTTGAACTTCACAAACAGCCATTAATTGTTTCCCGAGACCTTGGCCCTGGTGTTCACTGGATACTGCAACGTACCTAACTTGGCCTACGTTGTCATTCACTTGATGTAATCTGGCAACACCAATGATATTGTTATTATCGTCGGAAAGCATAAAGTGAAAACTACGTTCTTCTATATCATCAACTTCACTACCTTTGGGTTGCCCCCATGGTTCGCGTAATTGTTGATATCGAAATTCGTAATACTTTTCAAAGTCTTGCTTTGTTGAAGGTGAGCTTAAATGGGTCATTCTAAGAATAATTTAGGAAAATGATTAGATAATTGTTATGCGCTTATTAAACCACATAAATAGAGGAAAGGTTATCCGATTAGTCAATCAACCGACACAACGTATCGCAGTCATTGAGGATCCCCATTATTTGTGGCTTACCTTCGACAATATTATTCAAAGTGTCATGTTGAAGCGCAAACCCGAACGCCTATTAATGCCGCACCAACAAGCTCTATTGATTCCTTTACTTTTTTCATCTCCAAAGAACATTTTAGAATTAGGGTTAGGTGGTGGTAGCTTTACACGTGCGATAACCCACTTGCTACCTGAGGCTAACTTAATAACAGCGGAATACGATAGCGACGTAATTACGTTATTCCGGGCACACTTTAATCCAACGTCAAGAAAGTACTGTATTAATCACCAAACCGGCGAGTCACTATTGCAGCAACAGCATGGTAAATACGATTGGGTTGTTTGTGATATTTATGCCCAACACAACCATCAATTTTTGGAACAAGTAAAAGAGAGTATCGCCAACATGCGAAACCCAGCATGTTGGACAATAAATTTACCCGATCTGGATGAAAGACAACTCAACGCATTATTAGCTGAGTTAAAACAAACCGCATTTAATCTTTATCAAACCACAGGGACTAAATACCAAGTAAGTTATTTAGAAATTCCTCGATTCAAAAACGTTATTGTATATATATTACCAGAGCCTTGTATTGAACGAGATTCTACACATTCATCTTTACCCGCACATTTGCGACTGCGGCTAAGTACGGCTTGGAGGTTTCGACAAAAGGTTACCCTTTCAGATAAATAGTCACAGGTCCATCGTTAGTTAGCGAGACTTTCATATCCGCACCGAACTCTCCTGTTGGCACCTGAAAGCCAAGCTCTCGTAAGCACTGACAAAAATATTGGTAATACTTGTTTCCCATTTCAGGAGACGCAGCGGACGTAAAACTAGGGCGTAACCCTCTGCTTGTATCTGCGGCTAACGTGAATTGAGAAACAACAAGAATGTCACCATCTACTTGGGCAACATTTAAATTCATTTTTCCATTTTCATCTTCAAAAATACGATATTTAGCGACTTTTTCTGCAAGTCGTTTTACGTTAGCTTCGTTATCTTCTGGTTCAACAGCTAATAACACTAACAAGCCATTACCGATTTCACCAATGACCTTTTTATCAACACTAACATTCGCCTGAGTCACACGTTGAAGTAATGCGATCACTTCATACTCCTAAATTCCTTGAATAAACTCAGCCATTTTATCTGCTGCTTTACAAAATGCATCAATTGTTTGTCGTTCAAAACCACTGTGCCCTGCAACAGGCAACACTTGTAACTGTGCACTTGGCCAGCTATTAAACAACTGATAAGCAATATCAAGCTGGCAAATCATGTCATAGCGACCATGGAGGATAAACGCTGGCAAATGATTAATCTTTTCCATGTTTCCTAATAATTGCCCTTCCCTAAGGAAGCTATTGTGATAGAAAAAATACGCTGACTGCATAGCTAAACAGTGTGCTATATGAGGATCATCAATTTCATGTTTACAATCGCCTTGATGTTCAATTGATGACATTCGATCTTCATATAAAAACCAAGCTTTACAAGCTGCTATGGCTGCCACCTCATTATCACTTTGAACTAAATGATAATAAGCTGATAATGGATCCTGGCGCTGCTCAGGGGTCAACGGTGATGTAAAGTCTCGGTAATATTCAGGGAAAAATTTTGCAACCCCATTGGGTTGATATAACCAGTCATACTCTGGTTTCGTGGCCAGAAACACACCACGTAAGATGAAACCCAAACAGCGCTTGGGATAAGATTGACCATAAGCCAAAGATAACGTTGTGCCCCATGAACCACCGGTCACGAGCCAGCGGTCGATTGAAAAATACTCCCTTATCTTTTCCATATCAGCGATTAATGCCGCAAGATCAAGGTGCTTTATGCTTGGAGAAGGAAGACTGCGTCCACAGCCGCGTTGGTCGAACAGGATAATATGATACTTTTCGGGATCAAAGTAGCGCCTAAAGTCGCTACTGGCTCCAGCACCTGGTCCTCCATGACAATAAATGACAGGAATGCCTTGTCGATTACCCGAGTCTTCAACATATATCTGATGCTCATCACTTACATTAAGAAAATGCGTACCGTTAGCTGATATTTTAGGATAGAGACTTTTCAAGAGCATACCTTATTCATCGCCGTAGGCTAAGTTTAGCCAATTATTCGATTATCTGAGAACTTCCTGTCGAACGATGCTCTACCGTCACGGTAAACAAAGCACCAAGTAAAACGATTAACCAAGACAAATACACCCATGCAAACAGGATAGGGATGGTCGCTAGCGCTCCATAGATTGCTTCATAGGAGGGTAGCAATGTGATGTACAGAGCAAACCCTTTCTTTGCAAGTTCAAAAAACACGGCAGCAAAGACGGCGCCTTTAATCGCATGTTTAAATCGAACTTCCTTATTCGGTACTACCATGTATAAAAACAAAAACGCTAGCGTTGACGCGACAAGCGGTAATAATCGAACAAATATATTTTGGACACCTGATAATGCTGTATCACCAAAATTAACCAAAGAAATTAAATAAGAAGTAGCCGCCAAACTTGCACCTGCTAATAATGGTCCAAGCGTTAGCACCATCCAGTAAGTTGAAAATGCGGTAATCACCCGGCGTTTTTTACTGACCCCCCAGATCTTATTTAATGTCCGGTCGATAGCTGAAATCAACAACAGAGCAAACAAAAATAAAAAACCAACCGCTACAGCCGACATTTTAGATGCATTTTGGACAAAGCCAGATAAGTGCTCTTGAACAACATCCCCTGCAGTAGGCACCAAGTTCTGATATACAAAGTTTTCGATAGCCACTTGAATATCGCTAAAAATTGGAAATGCAGTCATCATTGAAAACATCACCAGCACCAGCGGTACTAATGACATCAATGTAACGTATGAGAGATAACCCGCGTTAACATGTGCTTCCGTTTTTACAACATTTGTCACAAATTCTTTCGAAAAAGCCTGACACTGTTTTAGCCAAACTTTTATACTAAAATCCATAATATTACTTAATTTTTCCAATAATCACTGTATATTAAGATACTTACTTATTATTGAGAATACCAACTAAAGCTTAAGGAGAGTTTATGTCGGGACAAGGTTCTGGTGGTAATGTATTAGCTGCCATTTGTAGTTTTTTCATTTCAGGTTTAGGTCAGTTAGTGCAAGGAAGAATTGGTGCTGCTGTTATGTTTTTCTTGTTGACCTGGGTTTGTTACGGTCTTGCCGCTACTGGCATATTATTTTTTATGGCGTTACCAGGTTTTATCTTCCATGTTTGGTCAATCATAGACGCCGCTAAATTTAAGGGCGGGTAATTAATTATGAACATAAACACCGCAATGCTTGCTATAGGACTTGCGGCAGGCTCATTATTTATTTCCGGCTGTGAATCGACATATTATGCAGCAATGGAAAAAGTCGGCTCTCATAAGCGTGATATTTTAGTTTCACGTGTTGAAGATGCCAATGAATCTCAACTTGAGGCACAAGAAGAGTTTCAAGATGCCTTAACGCACTTAACTAGCCTGATTAATTTTGATGGTGCAGAGTTAGCGCAACAGTACGAGGTGAGCAAAGATCATTATGACGCAAGCCAAGCCGCTGCAGATGATGTTTCTGAACGTATTGAATCGATTGAAAGCGTAGCAGATGCACTGTTTGAGGAGTGGCAAGAGGAAATAGAGCTATACTCAAATGCTTCCCTTAAATCTCAAAGCCAAAAGCAATTGAGAAGTACACAACGCCAATACAATAGTGTTATTCGTGCGATGCGAAAGGCTGAGTCAAGAATGTTTCCCGTGCTAGAGAAGCTGCAAGATAATGTATTGTTTCTCAAACATAATCTAAATGCAAAAGCGATTGGAGCCTTGCAGGGTGAATACAAGAATATTCAACGTGATGTTCAAGTACTCATTGATGACATGAATACTGCGATTGAACAATCCAATCAATTTATTGAACAGATCAAATAGTCGTTGAGAGGCTTAATATAACTTTTAAGCCTCTGTTTCCTTCTTGATTAGCATTGTCGAAAGCAACTCTTCAAGTTCGCCAAGTTGATTTTTATCGCCTTTGCCTTGCTCAAACTTTTCAGTAAGTGCTCGTAAAAGCTCCAACTTTTCTTTATCCAAGTTGTATGGGTAAATAACCATTACTCGTCCATGTTTTCTTATTAATGATGTACTCTTAATGTCGGCTCTTGATGATGCTCATCAATCACAGACTGGTCGTCGCGACCAAAATTAATGTATTGTCGATATAATTGCTTCAATTCCATTTGTTCTTCATTAGACGCAAGTCCTGAAAGCACCTTTTCAAACAATGAATTCATGCGGGAAAGTCTTTGCTGATTCATTTCTATCTCCTTTAGAACAAATATTCTTACTCTAAAGTGTAATCGAAGATTTGAGTTTGTCTGTTGGCATATTATGTAAATTTATATGACAAATCCCACTTAAACTGGAAGTAAGAATTAATTCTACAAAAGAAACAATAGGTTAAAGACCACATATGAATCATGGGATAATATTTCTTACATGTTTTTGAGACATGTCTTACAAATTAAACATGTTTTCATCACCAGATTCTGCATCCTACTATTAGCTCATAGCTGAAGCTAAAGCTTAACTAGCCCCGCATGTAGCATAAAATACAGATAGCCAGAAACAAAAAAAGCGCTCTACTGAGCGCTTTTTTATTCGTTAATCACTAATTATTTTTTAGCGTTACGACTTTCACGTTTACGATCTGATTCTTTCAAGAACTTCTTACGAATACGGATATTCTCAGGCGTTACTTCTACTAATTCATCATCATCAATAAACTCTAACGCTTGCTCTAACGTCATTTGAATCGGCGGCGTTAACACTTGCGCGTCATCAGTACCTGATGCACGAACGTTAGTTAACTGCTTACCTTTAAGAGCATTTACCGTTAAGTCATTGTCACGGCTATGAATACCGATGATCATGCCTTCGTATACTTCTACACCGTGACCAATCATTAAGCGACCACGCTCTTGTAAGTTAAATAATGCATTCGTTAACGCTTTACCTTGAGCATTAGCAATCAATACACCATTTAAGCGTTGACCAATCTCACCACCTTTGTGCGGACCGTATTGCAAGAATGTGTGGTAAATCAAACCAGAACCAGACGTTAATGTCATGAACTCCGTTTGGAAACCAATTAAACCACGGCTAGGCATGATGAAGTCCATACGGATACGGCCTTTACCATCTGGTGCCATGTCAGTAAGTTCAGCCTTACGTAAGCCCATTTTCTCCATGATAGAACCTTGATGCTCTTCTTCAACATCAATTGTTACTGTTTCATATGGCTCTTCAAGTTGACCGTCAACTTCGCGCATAATTACTTCAGGGCGAGATACTGCTAATTCGTAACCTTCACGACGCATGTTCTCAATTAAAATACCTAAGTGAAGCTCACCACGACCAGATACCTTAAATTTATCTGGATCGTCTAACTGTTGAACGCGTAGCGCTACGTTATGAATAAGCTCTTTGTCTAAACGGTCTTTAATATTACGTGAAGTAACATATTTACCTTCTTGACCAGAAAATGGTGAGGTATTTACTTGGAAGGTCATTGTAACTGTTGGCTCATCAACAGATAATGCCGGTAATGGAGCAACTTCATTTGGACAACAAATCGTGTCTGAAATTTTCAGCTCACCTAAACCAGTAATCGCGATAATGTCACCAGCATTAGCTTCTTCAACTTCATTACGTTCAAGCCCCAAGTAACCAAATACTTTACCTACTTTACCGTTATGCACAGGACCCGCAGCTGTTTGAATCGTTACTTGTTGGTTTGGCTTGACGCTACCACGAGTAATACGACCAACACCAATTACACCCAAGTAAGAGCTGTAATCAAGTTGTGAGATTTGCATTTGGAATGCGCCTTCCGGATCGGCATCTGGTGCAGGTACTTGATCAACGATAGTTTGGAAAAGAGGTGTCATATCGCTACCTTCTTCACCTTCATCCAACGAAGCCCAACCGTTAATTGCAGAAGCATAAACAACTTGGAAATCTAACTGATCGTCAGTTGCGCCTAAGTTATCAAATAGGTCGAATACTTGATCCATTACCCATTCAGGGCGAGCACCTGGCTTATCAATTTTGTTGATAACAACAATTGGCTTTAAGCCTTGAGCGAAAGCTTTTTGAGTTACGAAACGCGTTTGAGGCATAGGACCTTCCTGCGCATCAACGATAAGCAATACTGAGTCAACCATTGACATAACACGTTCAACTTCACCACCAAAGTCGGCGTGACCTGGGGTATCTACGATGTTAACGCGGTAATCTTGCCACGTGATCGCAGTATTTTTCGCTAAAATCGTAATACCACGTTCTTTTTCAATATCATTTGAATCCATCACGCGATCTTCAAGTTCAGTGCGTGAATCTAACGTTCCAGATTGCTCTAATAATTTGTCAACTAGGGTTGTTTTACCGTGGTCAACGTGCGCAATAATCGCGACATTTCTTAATTTATCTAACACAGGCATATGCTCATAGGGCTACAATTGGGCGCGAATTATACAGGAGTACGATAGACAAATAAAACAGTTAGTGATTTTATTCATCTTGCACTACTATAAAGCAAACATATTCAAAACAGCACGGTGCACCATCATTGTGCAGAGATAGCACCAAAAACGTGCATACCGAGTTAAGTCAAACATAAAAGCGCTTGATATATAAGGCTTTTATCTTTGGCACACTTTTGGCTATTGGTAGAACAAGCAAAAATGTCCAACATTTAAAAATTACATAACTTCACTGGAGACTGAGAATGTCACAAGCTGTTTTAGACCTAATCAAAGAAAACGACGTTAAGTTCGTTGATTTACGTTTCACTGACTCAAAAGGTAAAGAGCAACACGTATCGCTTCCTTACCACCAAGTAGACGAAGACTTTTTCGAAGAAGGTAAAATGTTCGATGGTTCTTCAATCGCTGGTTGGAAAGGTATTAACGAATCAGACATGGTATTAATGCCTGACGCGACAACTGCTGTTTTAGACCCGTTCACAGAAGAAGTTACTTTAAACATCCGTTGTGACATCGTTGAACCTGCAACTATGCAAGGTTACAGCCGTGACCCTCGTTCAGTAGCTAAACGCGCTGAAGAATACATGCGTTCAACAGGTATCGCTGATACTGTTTTATTTGGTCCTGAGCCAGAGTTCTTCGTATTTGACGACGTAAAATTCCACGCTGACATGTCAGGTGCTTCATACTCAATCGACGACAAAGAAGCTGAGTGGAACTCAAACGCAGATTATGAAGATGGTAACCACGGTCACCGTCCAGGTGTTAAAGGCGGTTACTTCCCAGTTGCACCAGTTGACTCTTCACAAGACTTACGTTCAGCAATGTGTTTAGTTATGGAAGAAATGGGCTTAGTTGTTGAAGCGCATCACCATGAAGTTGCTACATGTGGCCAAAACGAAATCGCTTGTCGTTTTAACACAATGGTTAACAAAGCTGATGAAGTTCAAATCTATAAGTATGTTGTTCACAACGTAGCTCACGCTTACGGTAAAACAGCGACTTTCATGCCTAAGCCATTAGTTGGTGATAACGGTACTGGTATGCACTGTCACCAATCTTTAGCAAAAGATGGTGTTAACTTATTCGCTGGTGACAAGTACGGCGGATTATCAGAAACTGCTTTATACTACATCGGTGGTATTATCAAGCACGCTAAAGCATTGAACGCATTCACTAACGCTTCAACGAACTCGTACAAGCGTTTAGTTCCAGGTTTCGAAGCACCAGTAATGCTTGCTTACTCAGCTCGTAACCGTTCAGCTTCAATCCGTATTCCAGTAGTACCTTCACCAAAAGCTCGTCGTATCGAAGTTCGCTTCCCTGATCCAACAGCTAACCCATACTTAGCATTCTCTGCAATGTTAATGGCTGGCCTTGACGGTATCAAAAACAAGATCCACCCTGGCGATGCAATGGATAAAGACTTATACGACTTACCAGCAGAAGAAGCAGCAGCAATTCCACAAGTTGCATCATCTTTCGAAGAAGCTCTTGATGCATTAGAAGCAGACAAAGAGTTCTTAATGGCAGGCGGCGTAATGGATTCAGACATGATTGATGCTTACATCGGTCTTAAGCGTGATGAAGTTGAAACATTAAACTCAACGACTCACCCAGTTGAATTCAAAATGTACTACAGCTGTTAATTATTGATTAACCTGTATATTTAGTAAAAAAGCTCACTTCGGTGAGCTTTTTTTGTAGCTAAATTTAAATATTTTGGATAAATTAGTAGTACATCTTAAGGATTGGGATATTAATATGAGGCTGGGCACTTTCGGGTTACTACTAACAAGCACTTTGTTAATAGGTGATGCACAGGCTCAAGCTAAATCTGCGAAAATCTACGTATGGACAGATGAATCAGGTACTTTAGTATTCTCTGATAGCCCAAAACCAGGGGCGGAAGAAGTTAAAGTTTCGAAGAGCAAAAATGTCCTACCATCTGTAGATACGTCAATTCTTGATATTAAACCACAAGAACTCCCTGAAGAATTCTCAATTGACGTAATGCAACCGGAAGACAACGCAACCGTGCGAGACAACACCGGCTCAGTTCACGTCATTGGGCGCATCAAGCCTATCTTTAAACAAGGTTATAAAATTCAGTTATTACTGGATAATAAACCTTATGAAAAACCACAAAGTCATTCAATGTTTGTTCTTAGAAACGTTGACCGTGGCGAACACCAAATTCAATTACAATTACTGAATCAGAAAGGCAAGGTAATTGCATCATCTAAATCAGTAACGTTTTATATGCATCGAGCATCGATTAATTCTGCGAAATAACTGCTTTTTCGTGCATATTTAACGAATATTCATTACACTGAAATTTTGTACGCACCAACTTGGTGCATTGGTGATTTATGTATTCGAATTCCCAGTCTATGCGCGAATTAAAACAATCTTATCAACAGCAGTTAGGCGGACAACTTGCGACCGCCGTCATTGTGCTAGACCGTTCATTCATCATCCAATATGTAAATTTATCTGCTGAATCTATCTTAGTTAAAAGCTTTGATAAGCTTGTCGGTAAATCGTTTAATGATATCTTTTTCACCACGTCAATTAATGATATTCAACTACAACAACTGCTAGATTCTGGCCAAGAATTTACTGATAGTGATGTAACACTGCAGTTTATTGATCATCATAGAATCACTGTTGAGCTTACCGCTTCATCAGTTGAATTTAATCAAAAACCACACATTTTGATTGAGTTTAATCAAATAGATAAACAAAAGCAGATCAGTGAAGAGGCATTCCAACATCAACAGTGGGAATCGGCTCGCGATTTAATTAAAGGGTTAGCACACGAGATAAAAAACCCACTAGGTGGTTTACGTGGAGCAGCACAATTATTGAGTCTTGAGCTCGATGATGACAAAAAAGAATACACGGAAATGATCATCGAGCAAGCAGACAGATTGACTAATCTTGTCGACCGCCTACTTGGGCCTAACCAGCTACCCAAAATGACACAGCAAAATATCCACTTAGTGTTAGAAAAGGTATTTAAGCTGGTGAGTTTTGATAGCAATACCCAAATTACCTTATTACGTGATTATGACCCTTCGATACCTGAAGTAACCTTCGATGAAGAAAAGCTACAACAAGCCGTATTGAACATTGTAAACAATGCAATTCAGGTGCTTGATGAAAATGGGGTTATTACATTGAAAACGCGGATCGCAAGCAATCAAACAATCAATGGTAAACGCATTAAGCTCGGGGTAAAGCTGTCCATTATAGACAATGGCCCTGGTATACCGGAAAACATCCAAGACACCCTTTTCTACCCTATGGTCTCAGGTCGAGCAAATGGCACTGGAATAGGTCTTTCTATCTCACAGACATTAGTTCATCAGCACAATGGGAAGCTCTCGTGTAATTCGCGCCCAGGGCACACTGAATTTACTATTTTATTACCTCTAGAGGAAGAAGGTTAATATGATCACAGAACAAGTATGGATTGTTGACGACGACAGCTCGATTAGGTGGGTGTTGGAAAAGGCCTTTAGCAACGCCAATATTTCAACGGCCTCCTTTGAAAGCGCAAATAACCTCCTAATTGCTTTAGATCATGCTCAACCTGAAGTCATTATCTCAGATATTCGTATGCCAGAGATTGATGGAATGGCACTACTGAATAAAATAAACTCACAATACCCTGACTTACCTGTCATTATAATGACCGCGCATTCAGACTTAGACAGTGCAGTAAATGCCTATCAAGGTGGCGCGTTCGAGTACTTACCTAAGCCGTTTGATATCGATGACGCGTTAACATTAGCAAAACGTGCATTAACTCACGCTAAAGAGCAACGGGCGCAACAAAAACAGAGTGAGAGCAATGAAACCAATGTTGGTATCATTGGCGCAGCTCCTGCGATGCAAGAAGTATTTCGAGCTATCGGGAGACTTTCTCGCTCAAGCATCAGTGTATTGATAAATGGTGAATCAGGAACCGGTAAAGAGCTGGTTGCTCACGCACTGCATTCTCATAGCCCAAGAGCAAAAGACCCATTTATCCCATTGAATATGGCAGCTATACCTAAGGACTTAATTGAGTCTGAATTATTTGGACATGAAAAGGGCGCTTTTACAGGCGCAAATTCCGTTCGTCAAGGGCGATTCGAGCAAGCCCATAATGGCACATTGTTTCTCGATGAAATCGGCGATATGCCTCTAGATATACAAACGCGTCTTCTTCGTGTTCTAGCAGATGGTCAATTTTACCGTGTCGGTGGTCACTCACCCATCAAGGTAGATGTAAGAATCATTGCAGCAACCCATCAAAATCTAGAAGAACTGGTTGAGCAAGGCGATTTTAGGGAAGACCTATTTCACCGCCTTAATGTCATTAAAATCCATTTACCGAGTCTGAAAGAACGTAGAGAAGATATTGAGCAACTCGCCAACCATTTCCTTAAAAATGCGGCAGAAGAGCTAAATGTAGAAAGTAAAACGCTTCACAAATCTGCGCTTAACTTCCTAGAAAATTATCAATGGCCAGGGAATGTTAGGCAGTTAGAAAATACCTGTAGGTTTTTGACCGTAATGGCATCTGGTCAGGAAATATTTATTGAAGACTTACCACCAGAATTGAAAGAGAGTCCAAAAGTTACGCAAGTTCAAGGCTCTTGGCAATCCTATTTGGAAACCTGGGTAGACCAGCAACTACAAAGTGGAAATGAAGATATCCTTTCAAGCACGATTCCAGATATTGAGCGATTAATGCTAAAGCGTGCATTGCACTTTACCCAAGGGCACAAACAAGAAGCAGCTAAGAAGTTAGGATGGGGCAGAAATACATTAACCAGAAAATTAAAAGAACTAGACGTTCAGTAATCGTTTAAGAGTTGCATTGCTTATAGTTATTACACAAACGTAGATTAATTATATGTGATGCAACAATTAACCCAGCTCCAATAACAATAAAAATGGGGGCTGTGCTCTCTGAAAAGTCATGCTTAATCCAATAAATAGCTACGCCAATATAAAGTATTAAAAACGGATAGAGCTTTTTATGGTATCGCTTGTAACCTGAATATAGCGCAATTGTACCTAGCACAGCAGTAGCAGCTAAAAAGCCATGTTCCCATGCATGATCAGCCAAGAACGTTAGGCCTAATAGTGGCAACGCAGGCAATAACAAAGGTAATAAAATGCAATGTAAAGCGCACAATGAAGTAGCAGCAATGCCAATTCTATCTAACATCTTAGACCTTAATTAATTTTAACAGCGAACAAGAATGATACTATATCACAAAAACACATATATCGCACAATAAGTAATTAAGCGTTTTCAATCGTAAACGATAAAACCTGCTCGATATGGTCACACCCTAAAGCCAACATAATTAATCGATCAACCCCCAAGGCAACACCAGCACATTGAGGTAAGCCATGTTCTAGTGCTGATAAGAATTTTTTATCAATAGGCTTCTCATCCAAATTCATACTCGCTCTCTTCCTATTATCATGATTAAAGCGAGATTCTTGTATTTCATGACTCGTTAATTCATTGAAACCATTTGCTAACTCAACGCCTTTGAAGTAACACTCAAAACGGTGAGCAACCCTAGGGTCCTCGCTTGATATTTTAGCAAGAGATGCTTGCGAAGCTGGAAAGTCATAAACTAAGGCTGGTTGTAGTTTGCCAATATTTGGCTCAACAAATTCACAAAAAATGAATTGTAATAACGTATCAAGATCAGGAGAGCTAATAAGCCAGTCATCAGCTTTGTCTTTATCCTTTAAGAATTCAACTAATTGCCCACAAGAACAATTTAATGGATCAATATGAGTATAAGTTAAAAAAGCGTCTTGATAACTCATTCTCGTTGCTTCATCACAACCTAACAAAGACTGTAATAACAAATCCACTTCATCCATTAACTCAAAATGATCAAACCCAATACGATACCATTCTAGCATTGTGAATTCTGGATTATGGTAACGACCAAACGGTTCATCCCTAAATGCTTTGCAAAGCTGGAAGATAGATTGATAACTAGACGCAAGCAATCGTTTCATCGCAAATTCTGGCGAAGTTTGTAAATATAACGATTGTTTACCTACAGGAAACTGGTAATCCGTTGCAAACGCGTCTAAATGGACATCAGTGACAGTTCCGGCGCTCAACAAAGGTGTTTCAACCTCTATGACTCCGCGCTCAAAAAAAAATGCTCTGAGCTGCATCAACAAAGCCGCACGCTTTTGAGCATTTTCCCAAGACATAGTTGATTGCCACATATATATATCCAAAAGATGAGTAAAACTAAAAGGCTATTCTACAAAGAAATCAGTAAACAAAAAAAGCCCTAGTCATTCGACTAGGGCTTAGTATGGGTAACTGGCAATGACCTACTCTCACATGGGACCTCCCACACTACCATCGGCGCGGTTGCATTTCACTTCTGAGTTCGGCATGGGATCAGGTGGTACTACAACGCTATTGTTGCCAGTAAAAACGACGTTCATGGATGTACTAATCTCGACAAGCGTCAGGTATGACGGTTGTTTGTCGGTGTAAATCCACAAATCTTAAACTGTAATTGTTTAAAGCATTTTAAAATACCTTAAACAATTATAGCTCGTTCTAAAGTAAAAGCCCGCTCAATGAGCGGGCTTTCAGAATGAGTGTCTAGCAATGACCTACTCTCACATGGGACCTCCCACACTACCATCGGCGCAGTTGCGTTT
>NZ_BSSV01000012.1 GCF_030161435.1 Thalassotalea loyana
TCAAGTGTTTCCGACGAATCATTTGGGAACGCATCGGCGTTGTCACCTGCGCCATCAGAATCAGTGTCTAGCCATTCAGTGCCATCGTATGGGAACGCATCGGTTTGATCGCCATATCCATCATTATCTGAATCAACGCTTTCATTTGGATCTTCAGGGAAAACATCATTTGTATCAGGCACACCATCAAAATCATGATCATAGGCATTAGACATCATACGAAGTACCGCTAAGTAGTCAGAGTCATCATCATCACCACCAAATACAACATTACCATTGTCTAAGCGAACAGCTTCAAAGAAGTCAGCTTCTTCCGTATGGAGTGAGCGTGAATACCCTAGCAGATTGAAACGCGTATCTAATTGACCATCACTAGTTACTTGCACTAACTGAGTACCTTCAACACCATTGATTTTAATGGTCGTTGCGATTAAGAAAGTACCATTTGACTGCTCAAATAATTTCACGGCATTGTAATCAACATCAATTTCAGTAAATGAGAAATAACCTGATTCACCAAAGGTTGTATCTAGGTTAAAATCTTGGCCGTAGACAGCGATATGGACACCGTCATTACCATCAACTTTGCCGTCGTAGAGAATCGCAAAGCGACCATCATTAAGCTGAATAACATCTTCATAACGATTGCCATCAAGATCTGGTGTGAATAAACCTTCATCGCCTAGGTCAGTATTTAACACGCCTTCCGGCGTCAATTCAAAGAACCTAAGACCATTGCTAATCGTCATCGCATAAACAATGTTTCCATTATCTTGCTCAAAAATAAACCAAACACGCTCGTAGTTTAATCCGGTTGAGAAATCAAATTCAAAATAGCCTTGGCCGCCAGCAAAGCTTTCATTTTTTTGGCCATCGCTGTCAATCTTTTCAACATAACCTTTGCCGTCTGCGTTAGTTACGGAACTCGCGACATAGATTTCACCACTTTCCGTTTGGTAAATAACCGGATAGAAAGCTCGGCTACCTTTTACGACGAAAATACCTGGTGTGTCTTCAGTCGAAAATAAACTGCTTGAATCAAATTGACCATCTGTAGAAATAGAAGCAAGGACCGCATCATAATCTGTGTAGGCTAGGCCAGCTAAATAACCACCATGGTTCATCTTTGTGTAACCATATATGTAGCTTCCTAAATTATTCATTGAACCGTAGTAAATACCTTGCTCGCCCCAAGATTCATCGTAACTGCCATCAGCATTCATTTTTGCGATAACGCCAAAGTCGTCATCAAGTGGCACGTCAAAGTAGTAACCCGTAAAGAAGAACTGATTACCTTCTTGCAACATAGTGCCTAACTCGAAGTCATCATTACTACCATCAGTTAGGTTGTGATAAGCAATTTCGCCATTATTGAAATCAGTGTCTAATACCGAAACAAAGTCAGACGCATCACTCATATCAGTGCCTAGCAATAATTCATCAATATTTAAGCTACCGTCACCATCTAAATCAGCAAAGGCATCACTGCTATCTGTTGAATCAAGGCCGTATTGCACTTCAATAGCATCGCTGATGCCATCGCCGTCATCATCAAGATCAGTATTGTTACCAATGCCATCGCCATCAGTATCAGTTGTTTCAGAGTTATCAAATGGGAAGGCATCAGTGGCATCATCAACCCCGTCACCATCATCATCTAAATCGTTGGTGTTTGTTAAACCATCACCATCAAGGTCATAGTCATTGATCATGTTAACGATATGAATGCCGAAGCCGTTCCAGTCGGAACCTGCGATTAATAAGTTACCGTCGTCTTGAATGATTAGTTTGATTGGGTCGTATTCTTGTACGTCTAAGCGAACATAACCGACTGTATTGAATTGGCTATCTAGTTCACCATTTTCAGTGAAACGTAAAACGTGGGCGTAGTCATCTGTTACACCAGATAGAATCAATATACGGCCGTCAGCCTGCACCTGAATGTCTTGGACATTCCAAACAGAGATGCCTTCTTCAAAGTCGTTCGCAGAATAGCCATTATCAGCGAACGTTGTATCTAGCTGACCATCAACGAGTTTTAGTACGCTCAAGCGCTCACTAACGTTTGAGGTTGTACCTGCAGCATAAACATTGCCATCAGCATCTTTTGCCAACTTAATTGAACGGGCAAACATATCGCTATCAAGCGCTAGCTCGCCAACACTGCCGAAGGTTACGTCAACATTGCCATCAACATCAATTTTAGTTAGGTAGAAAGTGCCATCTTGCTTTCTCATCGCAAGCACTTGGCTATCGTCATCAAGCACTATTGCATCTTCAATATAGATGTAGCTACCTAGTGCTGGCGAGCCGATAGTTAAGCTACCCGCACCACCGAAGCTAGTATCTAAGGTGCCATCACTGCTGAACTTATGACCATAGTTTTGATAAGTGTACTGACCATAAACAGTTGTACTGTCATCAGATAACGTTGAAGCAACATTAACACCGCGGATGATGAAACCATCGTCATTATCGTAAACACCATTTTCATTGAAGCTAGTATCTAGTGCGCCCGTCGCATCATACTTCGCGATAAACACTTGATTGTCTTTATCTCCCGCAACTTTAATACCGCTATCACTGGTAAGCGCTAGTTTAAAATGAGTTGCTAAACCTTCATATGATGCATAAAGAACGCCGCTTTCACCAAAATCTGTGTTAATA
The DNA here is from genome assembly GCF_030161435.1 of Thalassotalea loyana. Lineage (GTDB taxonomy): Bacteria > Pseudomonadota > Gammaproteobacteria > Enterobacterales > Alteromonadaceae > Thalassotalea_G > Thalassotalea_G loyana. Next base: position 2,668 of record NZ_BSSV01000012.1, read on the forward strand.
GCACCAGAGCTATCAACATCAACGATCACTCCACTGTCATCATTATGATCGTTGTAATATGAACCACCAATAAGGTACAGGCCGTTATCATGTGCAATAGCATCAGTAATATATATTTCACGGTCCGCATCATGAAGGTAAGCAGATAAAATACCGTTCAAGCCATAACTAGTAACTAGGTCACCGGCATCATCAGTGTCAGCGTTGTTACCTACGCCGTCACCGTCGGTATCATATTGCTCTGTTGAGTCATTAGGGAAAACATCAGTATTATCACCAAGACCATCGCTATCAGAATCTAGGTATTCAGACGCATCATCATCAAATGCATCTTCATACGCCCAGTAGCCATCGGTATCAAAGTCACGATGTAAATTACCGCTTAGGAGTAATGCTGGGTATTGCTCTGATGTACCGAAATCCCAATTAGTTGACGTCCAATCATCGGTATAAGCTGTGCTGCTACAATCTGCGTCATAAGGCGTTATTGGACATTTTAGCTCGTAGGAAGTGTAACCTACGCCTGAGTTATTGAACGTTGTTGATATACCGGTTGCTTCAGTATCCCAAAGAGCGTAAACAACTGATAAACTGTTCGAAGCGCTATAACCTAAAAGACCACCAGTATTGGTATTTTGATCATCATTGGTGTTAATTGCACCAAGTGCCAACACACGAGTAAATGTGGCATCAGCGTTTAAGTCACCAGCAATACCACCAATGAGTGAATCACCTAATTGAGTCACATCAGCGTATGAATCGGCAATTTGTGTTGAACCGTCAATATCACCAATTAAACCACCAAGAATAGTCGGTGCGATTATGCTACCTTGCGCGAATACGCGAGTTAAAACACTAGTACCTTCAATCTTACCAATTAGGCCACCAGCCACTTCTATATCGGTTTCAATACCTGCTTCATCAACAAGGGTAATATCAACAATCGCATAACTGTCGTTAATGGTGACACTTTCAGCATCACCAATTAAGCCACCAGCAGAAGTAACCGCTTGAATTTCACCTTCAAAGCTCACGTTATCTAGTGTGTTAGTTCCCGACAATTGACCAAACAAACCGCCGGTATCTGAGCCAGCATCTCCAGTAATAGAGATTGAGGTAATGCTACCTTGGGCATGAACTTGGTCAGCGTCTAAGTTGTATAACCGGCCAGCAACTAAGCCACTGTCGTCATTACCAAGGATGGTACCTTGAACGTTAATATTAGTTAGGACTGCTGAATCAGAGCTGCTGTTACGTGCAATTAAAAATGCAGAATTGTTTAGGCCGGTAACGCTCGTTAGGTCACCATCAATATCAATATTAGTAACACTGACTGTCGCGACATAACCTAATAGGGCTTGATAATCTTCATCTGGGCGATTAATAAATAAGTTACTGATCGCAAAACCATTACCCTCAAAGTGTGCAGCAAACGGCTCGCTTTCTGTACCAATTGGCTGCCAACCTTCACCTGCGTTGTAGTAGCTTTCATCGGAAAGATCGCTATCAGCATCGGTATCGAAATCTAAATCAGTTGTTAACTCATAACCAAAACAGCCAGTGCCGTCTGTTAAACCAGCACAACCCGCGGTTACACCACTTAAACTGGTACCTGCTAAATCATCACGCATCGCATGTAACTCAGCTAATGTTGAAATTTCAATTAAACCATCGTCATCAATATCAACATCATCTTCGGCTACCGAACCTGTCGCATCATATGGATAAAGGTCTGATTCATTAGCAACGCCATCGTTATCAGCATCAGGATCAGAATTATCACCAATTAAGTCGCCGTCGGCATCAGACCATTCAGTAGAGTCATTCGGGAAAGCATCGGCATTATCACCAACACCGTCATTGTCTGAATCAGTGTTTTCTGTCGCATCATCAGGGAACGCATCTAAGGTATCAGGGGTACCGTCGTTATCTCTGTCGTGATAAACCACACCGTTAATAATTGGCGCAGGGTATTGGCTTGAAGCACCAAAATCCCAATATGCTTCATCCCAGTTTGCATAAATACCAACATTAGCAACTGGTGCTTGCAACTCAGCGGTTGTATAACCTGTACCTGATTCACTAGAGGCATTGCCACTCGCTTCGGTATCCCAATAAGATTCTGTCACAGTGCCAAGCGAAGAACCAGTTAAACCACCTTTTGTAAACGCCTGCTTAGCAGAGCCAGTTGAATAACTGTGAGTAATTGTCGATGAAGATGAACCGACACTACCAATTAAACCACCTACAGCATTATTTGCTTCAGCCTTAGCGTGAGAGGCAACATTGGTAACATCAGAACCTGTTAGGTTACCAATAAAGCCACCACCAACTGTGCCAGAGGTAATTACAGAACCATTCACTAAACAGTTTTCAACGCTACCATTCGCTAATTGACCTGCAAACGCGCCAGATTGACCTTGCGCTGTAATATCAACGGTTGCTAAACACTGTGTGATATTAGCTTCATCAATCAAAGCAGCAATACCACCAGCATAAGCACCTGACTTGTTGCTAACCACTGTACCTTTGAACGATACATTGTTCATTACGCTTGGGTTACTACCGTATAAATAGCCGACAAGACCCGCAACGTAATATCCACTTGCAGTGACTTGGCCTTCTACATGAAGGTTTTCAATCGTCGTATTTTCTGCATCACCGAATAAACCGATGCTGTCGTCATCACCTGTTAAAGAAGTATTGTTGATGAAAAGGTTTGCAATAGTGAAGTTATTACCTTCAAACGTGCCAGTAAATGGCGCGGCAAGGTTACCAATAGGTGTCCAACCTTCGCCCGTATTGTAGGTATCGTTTTCTACACCATCACCATTTTCGTCAAAATCTAGATCGTTAACTAATTCGTAACCGCTACATGCAAGTACGTCAATGCCATTACCACAACCCGTTGTGACATCACCGCCGCCGTTATTGTATGCAGTTCCGGCTAGGTTGTTACGAATATTATTTAGCTCTACCAACGTTGAGATTTCAATCAGGCCATCACCGTCTGCATCGATATCTGAGGTATCAGCAGTGCCATCATTATCGTCATCTAAATCTGCGTTGTCGCCTGTGCCGTCATTATCATTATCAGCAGTTTCATTTGCATCATTTGGGAAAGCATCAGCATTGTCGCCAACACCGTCACTATCTGAGTCTAAATGCTCAGTTGGATCAGCATCAAAAGCATCTTCGAAATCAAAATAGCCATCACCATCGGTATCTCTATATGATTGGCTGTTAATCGTTAATACTGGGTGTTGGCTATCAGTGCCAAAATCCCAGTTGCTGCTCGTCCAAGTGCTATATGGATTCGTTGTACAAGCTGCATCGTCAATTGCCGTTGGGCAGTTGATATCAGCTGATGCAAAACCATCACCAATATCGTTTACCGTTTGAGTGGTACCAGTTTTCTCAGTATCCCAAACAGATGTCGTTGTAATTACTGTGTAGTTTGCGCTGTAGCCAGCTAAAGCACCTAGTGTTGAATCGTTATCGATAACACTCGAAATAGCGCCAGTCACGACCACGTTTTCTAGTGTGATATCGTTTGACAATAAACCAACAACACCACCGGTACGAGAAACACCAGTGCTATTAACGTCGTTACCCTGAACACTTGCTGTAACCAAAACATCAGAGGCACTTGACGCTAGCGAAACTTCACCAAATATACCACCAACATTGCGATCGCCACTGATAGAACCTGCAACAACAACTCTTTCGATCGTAGAGCTGTCTTGAGCATCACCGGTAATACCACCAATGTAATCATTCGCGGCATCGATGTTGACGTAGGCAAAGCTATCAGAAACATTAATTTCATCAGCATAACCAATGAAGCCACCCACTTCTTCATCACCGGTAAGAGAGGCGCGAACACTTGAATTGCTAATGTTTACGGCATAGGTTGAATAGCCAATATAACCGCCGATTCTGTCGAACGTAGAGCTAATATCAACGTCAACATGCACATTGTCGATATGACCTGTTTGTGAAAAGTCACCCACTAACGCACCAAGCTCACCATCACCATTTAACGTACCTGTGATAATGATATTTTCGAAATAGCTGGTACCTGTATACTCAGTTTTACCCGCTAAAATACCTGATTCTGAACGGCCTGTTATGTTTGCGTTAAGAATCGATAAATTTTTGATTGTTACGCCATTGATGATTCGAAATAGCGCGGTTCTATCGGCAGTTTTATTAATTGTTAGATTTGAAATGCTGTGGCCATTACCGTCAAATGTGCCGCTAAAGCGTTCAATACGGGTAAAACCATCGCCACCGTTCCAGTAGCTATCATCAGTTAAATCGCCATTGCCATTTTCATCAAAATCTAAATCAGCGGTTAGCTCATAACCAAAACAGGCCAGTACGTCGTCGTCGTTACCACAACCCGTTGCGTCATCACCGCCGCCATCATTGTATGCTGTGCCATATTCGTTGTTACGAATATTATTAAATTCAGCAAGGGTGGAAATTTCGATTAAACCGTCGCCATCATCATCAACGTCAACGCTATCTATAACGCCATCGTTGTCTGAGTCGACATCGGTTGCCTGTGCATAGTTGGAATAACTAGCGACTCCTAGAGATAAAAATAGAGAAAAAAGATAATTAAATTGCATACAAACACCAAACTACAGACGAAACTCCACCTGCAGTATGGTAATGGGAAAATAAGGAATAAATATGGAGATGGACTAACTGTTGACCAAAATAGTTATTTATCTTTTGACAAATAAAGCGTTTGAGATGGAAATGCGAAGCCACTATTGTTCGCTTCAATAACGCCGCTAAAACTCATTAGAATATTCTCTTTACGTTCCAAAAACACATCATAATCGCCTGCATAAACGTAGCATAACACTTCAACATCGAGTGAAGACGCTCCGAATGCGATGAATCTAACTCTTTGATTGTCACTCGCAACATATTTATTGTTCTTAATGTTTTGCCTCAATATTTGTAAAATATTTTCCAGGTCATCCATCGACGTTTCATAGCGTAAATTCAAAATAGCCTTAAGCAAATACTTTCTTCGCAACGCATAGTTTTCTATCCGCTCGCTCGATAACATGCCATTAGGAATGGACACGAGCGTATCTTCTCGTGTTCTAATGCGTGTCGATCGTAATCCGATATTTTCAACGGTACCTAGCATGTCACCTATTCGACAAAAATCTCCAACTCGGATCGGCTGATCAATGATAATAATGATGCTTCCAACCAAGTTTTCTATCGCCTTTTGAGCACCGAGGGCGAGCGCTATACCCCCTATACCTAATGCGGCTAACCCTGTAGTAACATCAATGCCAAGGTTATTTAGCAGTAAAATAACCGATAAAATAAGCAAAACAGCTTTAGCTGTGGCTTTGAAAAAAATGACAATCGACAAACCCGCAACTTGGTTTTTGCTGCGAAGAAGTTTTTCGCCGCGAGTAGATAAGTTCTCTATCAATGACCAAACAAACAGAAAAACTGCCACCCAAAATGCAGTGACGGTTATTGCACTCATATCTTGGCGAATAATGATGGAGATTCCTAAGCTGCGTTCCAATGCAACAAAAAGAAAAATAGCGAAGATAATACCAAGAGGCAAAGATAGTGCATTTAACACCTGACTTCTGCGAGAGTCTGCGTTTCGCTTGGACGCGAATTTAGCTAATTGACGAATACTCAGTGTGACTAAGCGGCATGCTAAACCACTAAATACCAATAACACAATAACGCTTAACCACTGTCCAATAGGAGCGCCTCTGAAATTTGTCTCAATCAAAGGCTTTGGCAGTATTTGATTGATTGTCGATTCACCAAGATTAAGGGAGATACTGTACAGGCCTTTTATGGTGTCTTGTGAAACAAGCCATGTTTTTTCACCTGAGCTATCTTCAATTAATTGCAGAGTTATCGCTACAGATTGTCCACCAACTTTTACATTACCAACCTTTTCGAATTGTTTATCAAGTCCTGTTTCATCAGCTCCACTCGGCAAGTTAGATATAAGTCCTACTGGCATTAGCGTGCCATGGTTATCAAGCAAATAGCCAAGCTTATCAACAACACGACTAATTTCCTGCCGAGTAAGTGTTTTACTTTCTCGAGTATCAAGTTGTGCCCTAATGTTTTTCGCTGATGCTTCGGATACTGCTGACAATAGTGACTGGACTGTTTTTCTGGGCGTGGATTCGTCAACAATCGTTGGGGTGCTGGCAGGTGCTGGTAAAACACTTTGCGCCATGACAATAGATGGATACCACAACCCTAAAAATATTAAGAAAATATTTCTCATACTTCAGTCCCTGCAAATGCTTGTTGTCGTTTTCATTTATAGCCGTATTCATTGATTACGATATTGCGAGCGGCATCGATCAAGCAAGTTAATACCTTATATAATTTGCGCTAACGAAGACTTGCCTGTCTTTTATAATTGGTAACTGTTATTTAATAGCTCAACAACATCGTCAAACTCATATTGCTCGAGTAGCTTTTGAACATTCTTTAAGATCAACCTATCTTTATCGGATATTTCAAAACGTAATATTTCGCCAACAAAGTCCGGTGCTGTCGAGTGGTATTGTTCACACTCATTTAGCAATTCAGTTAGTAGTGCTTGAAGCTGAGATGGCTCAAGATGCTTTTTCTCTGTATTTTTTTGTTGCTCTGCGTTCGGTAACTGCTTTAATTCATACATTAAGTCCTGAAAGATGGGGATGATTTGTTCCATTAACACCACACACTTACCATGTTCTTTTGATTCACTACTTTTTTCTAGCTCACTCATTGGTTGATAAAGAGCTCGACAACCAATCGTAGCAACGAGTCCTTTCAATGTGTGAGCCAGCCGAGCACATAATTCAAAGTTACCTGCATCAAGTGCCTGCTTGTAATCTGCAATAAACCCCTGTTGGGATTGAACAAACTGCGTTATTAATCTTCTATACAGGTCATTATTGTATTGGGAATTTTTCAAGCCAGCATTGATGTCCACCAAACTGAGGCTATCTAGAAACGTCTGGAAACTATCTCCATGATGATTAAATTGTCCGTGTTTCGACCCATTTATATTGTTCGATTCGTTTGTTGAAATAGGTGAGCTTGGTGTTATCCACTTGGCCATCGTCGCAAACATTTCATCGACTCGAATTGGCTTGCCAATATGGTCGTTCATTCCTGCTTTTACTGAGCGCTCTTGATCTGATGACATAACATTAGCTGTCATCGCTATTATTGGTAAATGCTCATATTTACCGCCTAACTCTCGGATTTTTCTCGTCGCCTCATAACCATCCATCACAGGCATTTGGCAATCCATTAATACACCGTCGTAGTCCACTAATTTCACTTGATTTAGCGCTTTTAGCCCGTTTTCAACGACAGTAACTTTAATGTCATTAGATGTTAAAAATTCGACAGCAAGCTCTTGATTTAACGCGTTATCCTCAACTAATAAGATATTGGCTCCCGCCAAGTGCATAACATCACTTTGATGTTGCCTAGTGTTTATTTGCTGTCTCGTTTTCTCATGTTCGACTTGATATCCAAATGACTCCATTATCGCGTCATGAATCGACGATGCAGAAACGGGTTTGTTAAGTGCACTGGCTAATAGGTTAGCGTGTTTCGCTTGTTCGACTTGGTCAGATAAACCTGCTGCGGTTACCAAGATAATTGGAATATCAAGGTATTGCTTAATTTTTTCGGCAGTTGATATGCCGTCTAGTTCAGGCATTTTCCAATCTACAATAGCTAAATCAAAAGACGTAGTTTTCACTCTTTCAATAGCCTCTTGGCCACAATTTACCGCGGTAACTTGGAACCCGAATGATTTCAGAATGTACCCCATTATCTCGTTTGCTGTTTTGTTATCATCAACCGTTAAGACATGAAGATTTTTTAACTCAACAAGATTTTTTTTCAAGTCAGCTGACTGTTCTGGCGCTTCTTGAACAGATAGCTGAACATCAAACTCAAATGTGCTGCCAACACCGCGCTGACTGTCGACCCAGATATCACCTCCCATAAGGCTCGCTAACCGCTTACTAATAGTAAGGCCAAGTCCAGTGCCACCATATTTACGGGTCGTTGAAGAATCGGCTTGTGAAAAAGACTGGAATAATTTGTTCTGCTGATCCTTAGTCATACCAATACCTGAGTCGATAACAGAAAATCTCAACACAAGGTTATTCTCTTGTAAGCTATTGACCCTAACACGAACAACAATTTGTCCTGTTTGAGTAAATTTAACGGCATTATTAGCTAAATTTATTAATATTTGACCTAGCCTTAACGGATCGCCCACCAATGCATTTGGTACATCGAGGTCAATATCAAACAATAATTCTAATTGCTTCTCATCAGCCTTAAAACTAATTAAGTTAGCGAGGTTATCCATGACACTCTCTAACCGGAACGGAATACATTCTATATCAAGTTTACCTGCTTCGATTTTTGAAAAATCTAAAATATCATTGAGAATTCCAAGTAGTGACTCAGCAGACAAATGAACTTTCTCTACATAGTTTTTTTGCTTTCTATCAAGTTCTGTTTGCAGCACAAGGTGGGACATACCAATGATCGCGTTCATCGGTGTTCTTATTTCATGGCTCATATTCGCAAGAAAATCACTTTTGGCTTGGCTAGCCAGATCAGCTTGCACTTTTGCTAGTTCAAACTCCTGCGTGCGTTGCTTTACTTCTTTTTCAAGCTGCTTGGAGTGGTTTTCCAATGAATCATTTTTCGCTTTCAACTCTCGCAGTAGTTCTTGTCTCGATTTATGACTAAATAGCTGAGTTATCGTGTGGTAATTATCAACGATTAATTCCGACTGCTGACGCGATAATCCCATATTCATCAACACGCAATATTTATCCGTTGAGCTATCAATAACATCAGAGTTTCTCAAAAATGAAACATTGGAAGGTAACATCGTAAGCTCAAGCTGTTTGGATAAGATGAATTTGAAAACTAATTGATGTTGATTAGCACTTGTTTGATGGGAGATGATGAACTGATAACCTTGTCTATTTTGAGCTAAAGCCTGTTTTAACACTGCAGATAAGTAAGCTACCGCTCGCGTCATTAATATGTTTTCAATGCCACACATGATTCCCACGTCAAACAATTTTTCACGTAGAAAATAAATACTGTCCTTACTGTCTATCTGAGAATTAGCTATGTCCGTCATTTTCAGTATCGATAAACTATGCAACTTGCGTCATCATGTTCCTTGGCGTAATTTTCAAAAACATAAATTAAGATGTCATTGATATTTTCCTTAATAACATCTCGATCATATTGACGATAGAGGCGAGATTTGATTCCGTCACTGTGCATCAATAAAATATCACCGGGCTGAAGTTGATGCTGTTGAAGGTTGACCTTTCTTACGCTCAAACCTACAGCACCTTCGTCACACGAAAAGCAATGATCAGTTTCACCTAAAATATATGCTGATATATTGCCTACGCCGCAAAACCTCACATTATTTTCTTTTTTATCAACAACAGCTATACCTATAGCTGCTCCTAAACCATGCAAAAAGGTATCATGAAGTTTCGCCAAAAATGCCGCTGGGTCTAGCCAATCTTCAATACCGATGAATTGTTTTTTAAGCTTTTTTGCAAAAAGATGTGCGCCATTTCCATGACCCGTGACATCCACTAAAGCAATAACCACTTTCTCATCAATTTGAGCATAAAAAACTTCATCACCACTCACGCTCTCAGTCCAAAAGGGTACATTTTTACTCGCAATGTTGACCTTTTCTATCAAGGACATACTATTCGCACCATGAGCACACAGTAACTATAGTTCCCTTTGCCGATGATTCAATTGCAAACTCGTCAACCAATCTTCTTGCGCCAGGTAGCCCCTGTCCTAACGTTCCAGTCGAGCTATAATTTTCTTGCAACGCTCGTTCTACATTTTCAATGCCTGGACCGTTATCAATAGCCACTACTCTCAACCCACCAACATTGAGTTTTTTAATTTTTTCCGCTTCAATGACGCCATTGTTAGCATATTTGAGTATATTTCGTGCTAATTCAGATACCGCCGTTAAAAACTTGGCCGATTGTACTTCCTTGAATCCTAACTCCATGAGTAGCCTTTTTACTTGTAATAACGCCATTTGAAAGCTTGATTCATCATCTATATGAAAACGTTCAACCACTTAACTTTACCTTTTCACTTTATACGAGTTATTGCCTTGTAAGCGCCAACCCGTCATCAAGATTTAATACGTGTTCAAACATGGCTACATCAATATCATAGTCAACTAAGGTCGCGGCTATATTCGCCTTCATTCCCACCATAATGGCTTTGGTGCCAAGTAATGAAGCCATACTCAAGGTTTGGATCAACTCCAAATATTCATCAATATCGACAAATTCAAGTCCAGATAAGTCACAAAGTAAGTATTGACTCCTATCTTTCGACAACTTGCCTAGCAATGTTTGTTTAAAGTCGACCAATACCTCATCGCTTATAAATGCAGGAAAAGTAGCCAGCAAAGCACTCTCCACTTTATTTAACACGATAAATGTTGCTTTGGGCATATGCTATTCCGCGACTATCTTCAAACCGATCGTCGTTAATGAAGTTTGCAAGGCATTACTCAATGTCGACGTTGTTTCAAGGCTATCAATATCGATACCGAGCTCAACAATAGTTTGAGCTATTGCCGGGGATAGACCTGAAACAATGCAATCGCAGCCCATTAATTTTGAAGCCTTTGTTATTTTGATTATGTGATTTGCCACCGCAGTATCCACAACGGCTACTCCGCTAATATCTAAGATAATGACTTTTGCTCTGGTATCACTGATTTTGGCAAGCACGGTATGCATCAAATCCTGCGCGCGTTTCGAATCGAGAATACCTACGATTGGCAACATCAACACACCTTTCCAAATTGATGTTACAGGTGTGGACATCTCTATTAGTGTTCTACTTTGTTGCTCGATTTTCTGCTGGGTCATATTCGTGTAGGCTTCCACGACAACCGCAGTTTCAAGGTGGACTAACTTTGCAAGTGAAACTTGTTGCTGCTGATAAATAGCCAAATCTTTTTCATTTTCAGCTTCAAGTACCGTTTGAAAGAAATTCAAACTTTTACTCATGCCTGCAAAATAACTTGTCAAACTTAAACCAATTTTTGCGTGATGCGCACCTAAATATTCTCTGCTAGCAAGGTATTCATCATCAATTTTGGCCAAAAACGTTTGATGCCAGTAGTTTTTTTGTGCATTTTTTACGCGCTGTAAACGATCGTTATCAAGAAAAAATTGACTAAATTCTGGCTGAGGCTCCAGCCATGTATAAAATGCTTCTACATAATCATCGAGGATTGGAATGACACGCTCACCTAATTGACTTATCAACACTAAGTCTTCAGGTGTTATCTCATAGACATCCAACAAACTTGCAACATTTGCCACCTAACTTCTCCAATATTTTTTTTTCGTATTAAATCCATATCAAATCAGTATAGACCGAGTAAAAAATAATGAGATGAACTCAGGTGATAAATTCTAAGGAACTTAAGTAATTAAAATTTTTAATTACAAAATCTATTGTTGAAAAGTAGCAAGTGGAAATAGCGCGTCAACATTCAAACAAAGGCTAGTCCCAGTCAGGAAAAAGCTTTGGATCGTGCAACGAGCCGTAATGATTATCCATATAATCAACAAATGATCGATACGAAATTGGCGGACTCAAGTAATAGCCTTGAATATGATTACAACCATGACGAGAAAGTAGCTCTTTTTGTGCTTGTTTTTCAACGCCTTCTGCGACTACTTTAAGTTTTAAGCTCTTGGCAATTGATAATATTGCACATGCCAGTGCTTCATCTTCAGGATTCACTAATATGTCTTTAATAAATGCCCTATCGATTTTGAGTATGCTAACAGGAAATCGTTTCAGGTAACTCAAAGACGAGTATCCCGTACCAAAATCATCAATTGATAACTCGATTCCCATTTCGCGAATTTCCTTAAGCTGGGTCAAAACGAATTTATCTTCTTCTATAAGTAGACTTTCTGTCATTTCTAACACTAAATATTCTGGTGGCAACTCAGTTCTATCTAGCACAAGCTTTAGCTTACTTAAGAAGTCTTGCCTATGAAGTTGAGAGCTCGAAATATTAACCGATACCTTAGGTGGATTTTTATAAAGCGTTAACCATTGTTTTGCTTTAGCGCATGCTTCTTGTAATACCCAATCACCAATTTCTGTTATCACCCCAATGTTCTCTGCGACAGGGATAAAGTCACCCGGTGAAATAATCCCTCTATCTGGGTGCTCCCACCTTATTAAGGCTTCAGCAGAACTGACTCGATTACTCGTGATATCATGAATGGGTTGGAAGAATAAGGTAAATTCATTTTGTAGAATGGCTTTACGTAGCTCTATTTCTAGCATACGGCGCTTTTGCGCTTTTTCATCCATATCCTTAGTGTAAAACTGAATGTTGTTTTTTCCCGTCCTTTTCGCTTTATACATTGCATTGTCTGCTTTAGATAACAGCGTTTCGGTATTCTCGCCATCTTCTGGCGCCATCGAGATACCAATACTTGCCGTTACATAAGCCTCGTTGTTATCGATAATGAATGGCTTTGCCAACTCAGCGAGGATCTTTGAGGCGATTTTCTCGACACTAAAAACATCATTGTCCCCAACCACAACCGCGGCGAATTCATCACCACTCAATCGACAAACAGTGTCAGAATCTCTTAACGAAGACTTGATGCGCTTAGCTGAAAGCTTTAGTAACTCATCACCAATAGAATGCCCAAAGGTGTCATTGACGCCTTTAAATCCGTCCAAATCAATAAAAAGCAAAACCGTAGGGGTATTGTCTCGTTTGGCGCGCGATAAGTGCTGTTGCAACCGATCAATAAATAAATTTCTGTTCGCAAGCCCTGTTAGGCTGTCATAATGAGCTTGCAAGTAAATTTTGTCCTCAGCTTGCTTACGCTTAGTAATATCACTAAAGATGGAGACATAAGATTCGAGCTTCCCAGTATCATCACGTAATGTTTTTATCGACAACCATTCATAGAACACTTCGCCATTTTTCTTTCGGTTACATATTTCACCTTGCCACTGCCCGGTGATTAACAACTCATTCTTCATTTGCCTATAGAAGTCGACTTCGTGATGTCCTGAGCTTAATATGGCGGGATCTTGTCCTATAACCTCTTCTTCTGAATAACCCGTAATCTGTGTAAATGCATGGTTTATTGCGATAATTTTATTATCCGCATCTGTCACCATAACGGCTTCTGCAGCTGTCTCAAAAACGGCTGATGCAAGTCTTAACGTTTTCTCATTTTCTTTCGCTTGGGTGATGTCTTCCTTGATTGCAACATAACTGCTAATTTTATTTTTCTTATTCATTAAAGGGTAAATATTGGCGCGTTCCCAAAAGTTTTCCCCACTCTTTTTACGATTGAAAAATTCACCTACCCAATGTTCACCTTTTGAAATGGTTTCCCATAGCTCGTCATAAAGCGTTACATTATGTTTTCCTGACTTTAATAAGCTCGGACTTTTTCCTATCAAGTATTTAGCGGAATAGCCGGTTACCGACGCAAACTTTTTATTAACATAAGTTATCTTCCCTTCTTCATTCGTTGTTTGAATCGGAATAGGACTTTGCTCAACAATTTGTTCAAGTAATAGCTGTTTTTCCTCTGCTGCTTTTTTGCGGCAAAGCAGGTAATAAAGCACGATCACCATGACTAATAGCACTATTAAGCCAATCCAAAGCAACTGGACTTGTTGTTTCTTCGCTTTTTCTATTTCACTAACTTGAGAGTCGACTAGGTGTTCTAAATTGCTTTTGTAGTGCCATAACGCTTCTTTAAACTCTCTTTCTTTGTCGATGTCTTGAATGATAGAGAACAGCGCATTTTTACCTTGATAAGTAATAGGTCTTGCGTATACCGCGACAGTTTTAACTTTGTCGTCGGCCACTTTGTGCCTAAAAATGAAATAACTTCGATTTTCCGTTTGAGCCAATTCACGCTCGACGGCAACTTGCTCCTCACTAAGTAAGTTTATGTCCTGAATCTGCATTGTTTTTAGGGACTTCAATGTTCGACCATAGAATTGCTCTGCAGCTGAATTCGCATCAATAATTTCGCCCGAATCGGCATCAATAATTAACATGACAGCGTTGTGTGTATGGAACACGTTTTGAAGACTTTGAGCGAATAAAGAAGGCGTAGTTAGTGCCAAAATAAATATAATAAAGGCACTAAAGGAAAGGTTAACAATAGTCGTTCTCATTTTGACAAGAAAAGATGCATGCATGATCGTATCAGGTTCTCAAATTTGCCAAATCCTCTATGGGATAGAAATAATTTTTGACGCAAAGATGAGCAACATAACACAAACGATAAATTAACTTCCGAATAACAAATCAATCTTTGATTTGAGTCAACAAAACAGATGAAATCTGAAATAAAGCAATCACTTTGTTCTCCGTAGGTTCAAGAAAAAATTCATAAGAACATAAAAAAAGCAGCCATGAGGCTGCTTTTTTCGTCAAACTAGCTGGTTACTTTATTCAATTGTAATATTCACCGTTCGCTTAAAACTGTATCCATCGGTTAGGTCAATTACAATGTAGCTAAAGGAATCGAGTGTGCCCGCTTTTCCTTCACCCGCCGAGTACATAAATGCGCCGGTAGACTCATCGACAGTTAACTCGCCATGACTCGGCGAACTCACGACATCGATAGCAACTCCTGTGCCTAACGGTAGAACACCACTAAAGATTTCGCCTTGCTTTGCAGTGAACCCATTGTATAGACCATCACTTACATACTCTGCATTCCCCTGAGCACTGCCATTAAAACGATCTGCAGCCTTGTTTTTACCTGAGCTATCTTCAAAGTCATAATACAAGAACAAATCATCTTCACATCCTAGTTCTAGTCCATTCATGCAAGCTTGGATTTCGTCTTGCGACAAAACACGATTCCATATAGCAACATCATCCATCTTCCCTTCAAAGTTAGCACTAGTGACACCACTGCCACTGTAGGCACCTAATCGAAGTGGATAAGGGCTATTAATATTCGTTTTATTGCCCAAATTTGCTTGAGTAGCTTTATTACCGTTTTGATAAAGCGTTAACTTTTTATTTTCTCTATCAACCGTGACCGCAACATGATACCAACGCTCAGTTTTTAAATCGTATGAGCCACCCGTTTGCAGGGTTTGACTACCGTCGACAGGTCGTAAATAAACTTGCAGATTATTACTTGAGTTAACACTTAAATTCCAACCTTTATAACCCGATGCACTCCCTAACAGTTTATTCATAATCAACCTGTTAGAACCGTTACTTCCTGCTGCAAGATAAATCCATGCTTGGGCTGTAAAACTCTCACCGCCCCAATTAAGATCACTACTACTATAGCCAACATTAAAGTAATCGCCGTCGCCATCAAAAGACATCACCGTATTGTGCTTGACAAAGCTTGCACCATTAGTCGCCGACATTTGCGTAGCACCGACTAAATCTGTGATATTGTCAGGCGTGTCTTGGTCAAATGTAAAGTAACTAACTAAATTACCGTCATATGAATCAGCGGCTAAAAATTGACTTGCCTTGACCTCTTCTTGTGTTTTTGCAACATTCCAAAATCGCAATTCATCCAATTGCCCCGTTAAGAACCTATTGTCCTGACCACCATTTGCTCCCCATACCAGATCAACATCTCGAGATGCTATGGTATCGACTTGAGAGATAACAGGCTCGCCATCTAAATAGATAACAAGTAAAGAGCTATCCTGATCATAGGTGATCGCAAAATGATGCCACGTGTTCAAATTGACCGATTCTGTTGAAAAATAGGTGGTATCCGTTGTTTTACTGCGAAGTAAACCATCAGGCATGATTCTCAGTGCAGCCTTTGATGTATCCGATCTAAACGTCAGAACATTAATCGGAATATCTACGTTAAACTGCTCAATGTTCAACCACATTTCAATAGTGAATGAATCTCGGCCTGGGTCAAATAGGTGACTTGTCTCCTGAACCAATGACTGATCAACACCGTTTAATTCGATCGCCTGACCGAAACCAGTTAAGATTGAGAAGTCTTTGTAGAATGGGCTTGCAACCTTTTGCCAAGCACTACATTGCACACCGCCATAATTCTCACCATCAAAAGGTTTCACACAAAATTGAGCATATTTGCCAATATCTTGTACGGTAAATGTATATGATTGGAAGGTTTCACCATCAATTGCCACGGCATCTGTACCTTGGCTATCAGAAGCGATTAACCATTGGTAGACCGATTCAGTCTCAGCATCACCTTCATAGTCACTGTAATCGTAATTGGCTGATACGGTACTTTTACCGATAAAGTTGCCTGATATCGTGACATTTGAAACCTGAGGTGCGTTATTGTGGTATGAAAGAATAGGCTCACCACACGCGCCCTCTTGGCTGCACAAATCAAATGAAATGTCCTTGCTGATTTTTTCATGAGCTAGCAACCATTCGTTATCATTATATAAATATGGTGGTAATGGCTCGACTGATTCTGATTTCTTTACAAATGGCGACGCCAGAGTTTCGGCAGCTTCATCCCACTTCCACTCAGTGAGCGATACTTCTTCAACACTGAAACCGAACTCAAAGTCTAACCCTGGGCCATACTGACCTTTTTCGTAAATTGCACCATCTTTTTGATACAAGTAGATATTACTTGCTGTACAGACCGCTTCTTGAATATTCCACTCAGCAAGGCCTAGTTTGAACGGTAAGCGCGCACCAACAGAGGTCTTCGTGTCGTTATAGAATACTGAGTACAAGTTAACAGTCAGGTTTGCATCAATAACACCATCATTATTGACATCATGATAAAGCTCAGGCGTAAACGCGATATCTCTATCCCCTTTAAAAACTAGTACTGTGCCATCTTCTAGGGTTAATTTAGAAATAGGGCGAACTTCTAAGTAGAAATCTTGTTTGATATCCGCATGAACACTTAAAAAAGTGTCTAACATTTCAAAATTGTAATCGAAGTAGAGGTCTTCCCCCGCAGGGTAGAAGAAGTCTTCACGACACTCTCGCTTGCTGTGGCTAATCGCTTGGCCAGATGCGCCATAATACCAAGCTTTCCAGCTCGTTTTGTAATAAAGCTCTTGCTCGAACCAATCAGGCGCATCAATTGATGCTGAGATACGAAGTGGTTGTTCAGCATCAGACTCCGCACTAATCATACACGCAGGTTGACCAAGCGTATTGATACAGTGTCGTCCCATGACAGCAATTTCGTCAGACTTTACATTCACCGTAAAAGAGCCCTCATCAAGTGAGGTGCGCTTATCAAGTGGGTTGTTATCGTTATCCAAGATAACCGGTGACTGTAGGCGGAAAAATAAGTCTTTAACACCCAAAACAAAATCAATGTCAAACGCAGGTGACGTAGCGCTGAAGCTTGCATAGTTATCTAAATTAACTTGTGCAGTAATTAGCGTTTCTTGACCTACCTGAATTTCATCGGCATAGGCTAAGTCCATACTCACAGGAATATCTGAAATAACCTGGCCCGTTTGCATGCTAAAACGAGGTTCAAAGAAAAAGTCACCACCAAGGTTCATATCAAAAACACCGGTCACACCTGCTGTCATGTTATCGACTTGTTTTTTCCAGTTTGATGGATTCATGGTCGAAAAGCCAGGCGGCAAGTAATCGTCTGGAACTGATGGAATCTCAGGAACATCGCCCGTATTAAATTCAGGACTCGCGATTTCATTCATGGTTGCAACTTGCAAAATATCCGTAAATGCTGTCGACCCAAAGGTACTCTCTGTTGCGCTTAAATCAGCATTAAAGCTATGCGTAATAAACTCTACATCATTTACACTAACCGTTACTGTGGCAGCGGCAGCGGCACCATAGGTATCAACAACCTGGACAGTTAGG
Organism: Thalassotalea loyana; assembly: GCF_030161435.1. GTDB lineage: Bacteria > Pseudomonadota > Gammaproteobacteria > Enterobacterales > Alteromonadaceae > Thalassotalea_G > Thalassotalea_G loyana. The sequence continues at coordinate 20,636 of NZ_BSSV01000012.1, forward strand.
TCGTAATGGTCTTGCTTTTCGTAGTCTAAACGCGAAATTGCGTTACTGATAGAAAGAGCCCCTGTTGCAGAGTCAATAACGAAACTATCGTAGTCATTACCTGCAATAATTTGATAAGTAACATAGTCACCGACATCGTTTGCAGACGCGGTTACACTGCCTATTTGTGAGCCTCCTGAAGTATATTCACTGACTGCAAAGCTTTGATTATCAATACTCGGATCATTGTTAATCTCAATAGTGACATCTTTTTGCACTAACATTTGAGCTGAACCAACAGTGAATACACTGTACTGAATATTATCGATAACAATAATGTTGCCAGAATCTTGCCATTGGTTATTTGCGGCATAAACGCTGTCGTCGGCGTCACCTAAAATACGAAGGTTTGAATTACTACTTACACTTTTATTTAATGAGATAACATTGGCACCTGAACCACGAATATCAAATACTTCAACGCTACGAACTTTTGAAGCACCTTCCATTAGGTTCAAGTTAATACCTGCGCCATCAAGCACTAAGGTATCGGTACCACCACCACCATCAATGCGGATGAAATCAGTATCGGCAATTATAATCGTGTCGTCGCCAGGGCCTGTGTAAATAGCATCAGCGCCGCCTTTACCCGCAACGGTGTCATTACCTTGACCTGTTGCATAATTTTGAGCCGCTGAGCTACCTGAAAAAGTATCGTCAGAATCACTTCCCCAACCTGTTGCCAATACAGCCTCGCCGTTGCCTTGGAGCACATAAATTGCACCATTATTTGTTAAGTTATTTTTATCAGATGACGGTGTACCAAATTGAATGTCTTTAATGCCATCACCATTAATATCTCCAGCACTAGCAATCCACTGACCTAGCATTTCCCCGCCGTTACCCGTCGAGTAAAAACCACGAGAAGTTTCGATAACTTCACTTAAATATATAGGGTCTGTTTGTTTCGAACCATACACAGCATACACTCGCCCCTTATTATCTTCAGCAAACGGGTCACCAATGATGATGTCATCATATCCATCACCATTTAAGTCGCCTGCACCACCGATAGAACCGATAACTATTTGAAGCGCATTAAACTCGATGTTTGATGCATCGTTGTGGATAACAAAACCACCATTGCCGTCAGCGATATCCGCTAAATTAATATCTACGTTAGCAAGGGTACCAAAAATGATATATGCGCGAGGGTGTTCCCAGCTATTACAACAGTTATTATCCGGCGCTAATAACGCGATATCATCAATACCGTCAGCGTTGATATCACCAACATTCGAGGTAACAAAGCCTGGTGTTACTGTAATAGATGAAAGATTTGACGCAAAACCATAATTGCCGGCATTTTGTGCAACAATATTTATACCTTGGTTATCTTTAGCAATAGAACCATAATCAATGGCTGTACCACCAACACGGCCAAATAGTAACTTATTAACACCACTCTCACGGCCAAGAATCCCATGTGAAACAATGACATCGGTTAAACCATCACTATTGAAATCACCAGACGGCATGACAAGTGCACCAAACGGCCAGTCGTTGAATGGCGCTCTACCATCATCCTTAATAACAAAGCCACTTGTATTTGTATCCAACGCAATTTCAGCAAGATATTGTGTACTTAGGTCTGGCTTACCGTATACGACATAAGCCATGTGTGGGTCATCGTAATTTGAATTGCCATCAAAAGAATCACTGATTGAGATAACTTCTTGACCAACAACAAAACGTGTTTGCGTTTCTCCAGCAATAATATCTGCTAAACCATCCCCGTTGAGATCACCAATAAGCACACTGCCACCAACATAATCATGTTTGTATGCTCCATGGATCGCATAACCTAAAGGACTGATTCCTTGATTTAGCGCGCCAAGCTCAACAGCACTGGTATTTGCTTTGCCAAAAACTACATATACACTACCAGAGTTATTACCATTGTTATCAGCAAATGGCGCACCGATGACGATATCCGATAATCCGTCACCATTGATATCGGCGCCCCCGTTGACGCTAAACCCAGCATTATCACCTTCTGCTGCGCCATTGATAACGAAGCCGCCATTGCCTGCCAACACAGAGGTAAAATCAGGTAACAGCCCCGATGCGTTACTGAACAGAACATAGGCACGGCCTGCGTCTTCACCATTTGTATCATCTTGCGGTACACCAACAATAACATCGTCAAAGCCGTCACCATTGACATCACCCGCTGGTGCTAAGCCAAAACCAGACCAATCGTCAGTAGCTAAACCCGCAATAGTTTGCGCATCATTGTTTAACGAATCATTGATGTCATTCACATTTACAGTAACCAGCGTATCATATGCGTTACCAACGCCGTCAGTGACCCGAACTGTAAATACAAACTGATTCAGTCCGCTTTCAAAGTCTAACTGAGTTTGATCCGCAACTTTGATTTTCCCTGAGATGGGGTCTACCGAAAAAGTACCATTTTCATTACCTGAAACAATCGAGTATTGATAATGCTCAAGTGGCATCTCCCATGTTCCCGCCTCAAACACTTGGTAATGAAGTGTGAACGTTCCATAACGTTTTGGCGCCACGCTCTCGGCATCATTGTGCAAGTATCCAGAAAATGTTTGATTTGAAACATCTGTAAGGCGAATTGCAGAGTCGTACAGGGCACTATCAATGCCTACCGCCTGGACAAAAACAACCGGATCGTTATACGCTTTTTTTAACGTGATGGTAAATGGTTCATCCATCGCAGTGTCATTAACTATGGCTGAACCTGACTCACCAAATACGGCATTGGTCGCGGTCGCAAAAAAGGCCCCTTCTTCCACTGCCAATACGTTTACATTTTCAGCATTGTGTGACTCATCGTCTAGGTTATCGATAAAGAACTTTGCTCTATTCGCATTGTTGTCAGTCACCGTAACACCAGATTGCGATGTACCATTAAACGTTGAAATCGTAGTTATCAAATTAGGGGCATCAACAAAGTCAGAGCCAAACGCTTGGCCATATTCGTGATGTGTCACGCTCTCCCCTGTCGAGAGAACTGTTATTTTTTTATCATATAGCACAGCTTCAACAGGTTCACTGATCGCCAACCATCCCAAGGTTTCACCTTTGCCGGTGTTATCAATTGACGTAACAACGCTTGTGCCACGTTTGTCTAATTCCGATTCTAAGACAGCATCAAAGCCAGTTGCAGTGACGTTGTTCAGGCGATGACGCATGATAAACTCTTGGCCAAGAGCACTTACACCACCTTGGTGGGAGCTTGTACTCACTGAATATGCGATCTGATATTGACTACCCGTTTGAATTTGACCAAACATAATTGGCGCATGTTCAAATTCAGAAGAAAAGGATATTGGCTCGAATCCTTCTCCATTTGTTACCCAGTGAGTTAGATCTGATTTCCCAATTTCAACTTTCACTGTTTTATCATATTGACCGTCGGTAAAATTAATTTGGCCAACTGACGTATTATTCTTGGTGTTTTCATCAATATTGATAATTATTGGTTCTAATGTTGTCTGTGCAACACTCGAAAAACACGCTGTCATTGCAAGTATTGTTAGGTACGACTTCTTACACCCCATACAATAAAACTCCTCTTTTTCCAGCACATGCTAATTGTTGGGGCCTTTATGTCATATAAATGTGCAACAAAGATGGAATACATTGATTCTTAAACAAATACTCTTTATGCGAGAATAATTAAAACTACAATGAGCTCAAGGGTTTTACTGAGAAAATGGCAACAAACTATGGCTAATACAGAGCGACGCCGTTTAACAAAAGATAAACATTATCCGATGACGAATTGAGCTTTCTCGCATTTCCTTATCAAGCACATTGAGCAACGCATTCATATTGCTTGCAAATTTTATTGTTATCTTTTCGCGAGTAATTTCTTAATAGAAATAATTTAGCCTTTTCAAAGATAGGAACTTATTGAAATTAAATGAAAACATTACTTAAACTTTTTGTATTCTCGATGATGGTAAACACCGCACATGCTGCAATTATCGAAGCAAATTACACATTTGATGGAACAAACCTAGCATTGGCAAGTGGCACAGATGTTTTTAACGGTGACTTTAAAGTTGGCGATACGCTCAAGTTGTCTTTTTCTGCTGTTGGTGATGAGGCTTACTGGGATTTTAGTGGTAGTAATAGCAACGGTTTCGAAGGTTTTGATTTAGGATTTAATGAAAAAGGGCTAAGAGCAATTGATGGCCATTATCGTTTCTACTATGACGATCAGCTAGTAAAGCAGAGCTATTATTATACGGTAATCGATGATTATCGAAACGGTCCATATAGCCTCAGCGTTCGCAATATTGATTATGTTGATAAGTTTAGTGTTGACTACCAATTTTTTTCTTCAACAGCCATCAACGATATTATTGCCCCGATAGACACATACAGCGACGATTGGAATATCTTTAATACTTTTCAGGGTATCAGGAATGCCGTTCCCTTCATCAGCGACCAGACGACCGTAGTTACTGAGCCATCGTCATTAGTATTAGTAATTTTCTGCCTGTTTTTCATCTTGTACAACAGCAAAAATAAACGCCTGATTAATTAGCCAAACCTATATCTGTGGCCCTTAGATATTATCCGGGCCACACCAGCACCGACGTCACCTATTCTGGGCCGTGCCCTTTTGGCAGTAATTTTTATTGTGCTTTCAACGATTAACCAACACCTTTTATTCTATTTCGCTCGATAAAGTGAAGCTCCGATCGATTTCAAGCTCGCCACCCAATTAATTAACTTTTAGAAAAAGTCTTTAGTTTTTATTCCATTTATTCACTTAAAAATTGTCTCTACATTACCTTGGTAAACAAACTGCGCGATAAGCAGTGTTAAATAAAAACGATAAACAATAGGTGAGAGTCAATGAAAACAATTAAGCAATTTATGTTCTGCTCGAGTATTGCCTGCCTTGGATTAAACCAAGCACATGCCGTAGAACTCATGACCGTGAAAAATAACGGGGTCGATACGAAAGTATCATTGAGTGGTTATGCAAAAATCGACATCCGTCATGTTGAGGGCGATATCGCCTACCAAGATTACTGGGTAGCCAACTATCCCGCGGGCCAACCGGTTGAAACTTCACATACAGGCTTCAACGTCAAAGAGTCACGCATTAATTTAAAGGTGCAACACGGAGACATTAGTGGTGTTGTAGAAATGGATTTTTACGGCGGCGGTGGAAACGAAGTTGTAAGCAATTCGTCAAACCCACGGTTACGACATTACTATATCAATTATAAAAACTGGATGGTTGGCCAAAACTGGACCACCTTTATGCCGTTACACGCACTACCCGAAGCATTAGACTTTGGTGGTCCCCATGTTGGCGAAGTCTTTATCAGACAAACTCAAGTACGTTATACCCATGGCAACTGGCAATTTTCGATCGAAAACCCGGAAACCAATGGCGACGGTGATATTGGTGCGCCATCAAGTGCTGTAGGCCTCACAGGTAGTCAGGCTGACAAAGATGAAAGTACACCTGACTTTATCGCCCGATACAATCATCAAGCTGACTGGGGGATGTTATCTGCCGCAACGCTTGTTAGGAAAATTGATCAAGGTGGTATTGATGAAACAGCCATTGCCTTCAATTTAGCCGGTCGCATAAAAACCGTTGGTAAAGACGACTTGCGTTTTCAATTTACCACAGGAGAAGCTGGACGCTATGTTGCCGCAGGCATGACACCAGATATTGTTACCGATCCTGCCGATGACCTTACTAAGGCAGAGAGCACAACAGCATTTACACTCGCATATCGTCACTTTTGGACAGAATCTTTGCGTTCAACAGTATTCTACGGTGGCGCGAAAACAGACACACTAGAAAGAGAACGCAGCCACTGGGGCGTAAATTTACTTACCAGTATCTCTGCTAATTTTGATGTCGGAGCCGAATTTGGTAACTACGCCATTGATGATAAAGGAGTAGAATCCGTTGACTCAAATTATCTTCAATTCTCAGCAATATATAAATTTTAACCATTATTTTTAAGTATAACGACTAGCAGTAATACGCCTTTTTATCTTGAAAGGCATTACGAAAATGCTCAACTAACAAGTTGAGCTTCTTATCTGGTTGTCGCGACTTGGGATAAATTGCATAAATCCCTAGTTTCTTCGCCGTGTAATTACCAAGTAGCGACACCAACCTTCCTTTCTCTAATTCTTCATGCACTATGGCCTGAGGTAAATAAGCAATACCGAAGCCATTAAGCGATGCCTGTTTAATTGACTCTAAACTATTCGCATGGAAGCGACCAAACACCTGTACAAAAAATTCACGCTTGTCTTCTTTGAAATACCAATTATCAGGCCCTGTTCCTTCATATTTATAAATTAAACATTGATGTTGCTTCAATTCATCGGGATGGGCAGGAATGCCCTGCTTATTTAGGTAGCTTGGACTTGCGCACACGACCCAATTAGAGTCTATCAATCGTCGTGCAATGAAGGATGAATCATCTAACTCAGCGGTTCTGATCGCGAGATCGAACCCGTCATTAATAATATCGACAATTCGATTCGTGACAAAAAGCTCCACTTCAACATCTGGATACGTTTTGCAAAACTCTGCGACTGCTGCACTCAAAAGAATATGTGATGAAACAACAGGCGCTGTCACTTTGATCTTACCTCTAACCGCGTCACTGTATCCGAGGACAACATCTTGCGCATCTTGCAAGGCCTGTTTTGCTAACCTTGCTTTACCATAAAGCGCTCTGCCGGCATCTGTGAGTGTTAGTTTTCGCGTTGTTCGGTAAAACAACTGCACATTGATCTCTTGCTCTAAGCGACTAATTCGTTTGCTTACAACAGAATTTGTCATCTCGAGTTTGTCAGCAACTTTTGAAAAAGAGCCCTCTTCAACTACTTGTACAAAAAGGAAAATATCATCTGCTTTGATCATAAAACCCACTTATTATGCAATAAAAGGAAAAAAAGATTATCTTTTATCAATATATATCAATAGTCGCCATAGTAGTACATTCCCAAAACATTTATTTGTCATTACTAAAACAAAAGCGCCATATCGAGCGCACAAATATCTGTAACTATAACTATTACAACAAGGGGACGAGAAAATGACAGAATTAACGTTAGGCTTATTGGCGCTAGTGCCAATAGTCCTTACCGCAGTGCTACTAGTAGGCTTGCACTGGCCTGCAAAGAAAGCAATGCCACTGGTATTGGTAGTTACTGCATTAATGGCTTTATTTGTTTGGGATATGTCGGCAAACCGAGTTATTGCTTCAATATTACAAGGTATGGGGATTACCGTATCAGTATTGTGGATAGTTTTTGGTGCGTTGTTTTTACTCAATACACTACAAAATACTGGAGCAATCGGCGTTATCCGCCAAGGCTTTACTCATGTTTCACCCGATCGCCGAGTCCAAGCTATCGTCATTGCCTGGTGTTTTGGTACCTTTATCGAAGGTGCATCAGGATTTGGCACACCTGCAGCAATTGCCGCACCGTTAATGGTTGCCATAGGTTTTCCTGCCGTTGCTGCCGTACTTATGGGTATGATGATTCAGAGTACTCCAGTGTCTTTTGGTGCGGTAGGTACACCTATTGTAATCGGTATTAATAAAGGCTTAGATACATCAGCTATTGAATTACAGTTAGCAACTCAAGGCTGGACTTGGGAGCAGTATCTGCAATTAATCACCTCACATGTCTCTATTATTCACGGCATTGTTGGCACACTTATGCCCTTGTTCATGGTCATCATGCTAACTCGATTTTTTGGCAAAAATAAAAGCTGGAAGGAAGGTTTTGCTATCTTGCCCTTTGCAATTTTTGCAGGTCTTGCGTTTACGATCCCTTATGCCTTAACAGGCATCTTCCTTGGGCCTGAATTCCCATCGTTAATGGGTGGTTTAGTTAGCATGGCGGTTGTTGTAACAGCAGCGAAAAAAGGCTTTTTAACACCTAAGACACACTGGGATTTTGAGCAAAAATCTTCTTGGCCAGATAACTGGCTAGGTAAAGTAAAGATAGCGCAAGAAGACGTGTCTACCGACAAACCAGTTTCTCAAGTAGTTGCTTGGTTACCTTACTTACTAGTTGCTCTGTTACTCGTATGCTCACGCGTTTTTACAGAATTCAAATCAATGCTGACAGGTGTTAGTTTCGGCTTTAGCAACATTCTTGGCGAAGCTGGAGTTAGCGCAACATTCAGCCCGCTATATTTACCTGGTGGCTTGCTTATTATCAGCGCTTTATTTGCAATTATTATTCAAGGTGCGCCACAACAGCGAGTCAAAGCGTTATCCAGTGCTTTTAGTAAATCAACGAAAACCGTGTTAAGTGCCGGTTTTGTTTTGATGTTCACGATTCCGATGGTGCGTTTGTTTATTAATTCAGGCGTAAATTTATCTGATTTTCCAAGCATGCCTATGGCGAGTGCACAAATGTTTGCTAACTGGTTTGGCGAAGCATTCCCATTAATCAGCCCTACCATAGGTGCATTGGGCGCATTTATAGCGGGTTCAAACACTGTATCCAATATGATGTTCAGCCAATTTCAATATGAAGCAGCGATGAGTCTGCAGCTCTCCCCTGCGATTATTATTGCCGCTCAGGCTGTTGGTGCAGCCGCAGGCAATATGATCGCGATTCACAACGTTGTTGCCGCTAGTGCTACCGTGGGTCTTCTTGGACAGGAAGGCGCAACATTACGTAAAACCATTATACCGACAATATATTACGTATTGGTCTCTGGCGCGCTTGTTACCTTTGCCCTTTATGGGTTAAATGTAACAGGCCCACTCGGTTAGCAAATCGCGCTGTCACACGATAGGAAGATGTTATGAACAAACAGCAGTTAATATCTGAATTTACCCAACTACTCGGCAACGACAAAGTACGCGTGGGACTGAAAGCGACAGAGCATTATCGCACTGGCTGGCGATCAGGTCGTGGCAGCGCTATAGCCGTTGTATTCCCTGATACCTTATTAGAGTTTTGGCAAGTACTGGAACTTTGTGTCGCAGCAGACTGCATTATGATAATGCAGGCGGCAAACACAGGCTTAACCGAAGGTTCTACACCAAGCGGTGATGATTACGACAGGGACATTGTTATCATCAATACGTTGGCGATGAACAAATTGCATGTGTTAGGACAAGGCGAGCAGGTTGTTAGTTTTCCAGGGACGACTTTACATACATTAGAAAAGACGCTTAAACCTTTAAACAGAGCGCCTCATTCGGTAATAGGTTCGTCTTGTTTAGGTGCCTCGATAGTCGGTGGTATCGCAAACAACTCTGGTGGTTCACTAGTTAAGCGAGGCCCTGCCTACACTGAATTATCCTTGTTTGCTCAAGTCGATAAAAATGGTCAATTGAATTTAGTGAACCACCTAGGTATCAATTTGGGCGATCACACTGAAGAGATTTTGACAAATCTTGAAAATGGCGCGTTTGAGCTTGCCAGTCTTGCCACTCAAGAAAAGGCAAGTGCGAGCGATTACATTGATCGTTTACGTGATATTGATTCAGATATTCCAAGTCGATACAACGCCGACGTTACCCGGCTATACGAAGCAAGTGGTTGTGCAGGAAAAATCGCTGTTTTTGCAGTTCGCCTAGATACCTTCGAAGTAGCGCAAAAAGAACAAACCTTTTACTTAGGAACGAATAACCCTGACACGCTCACGCATTTGCGTCGCCATATATTAACGCATTTCAAGAATATACCCGAAGTTGGAGAATATCTTCACAAGGATATTTTTGATATTGCAGCAGAATATGGCAAAGATACCTTTTTAAGCATTCAGCATCTTGGCACAGATAGGCTACCTAAGTTGTTTGCCATCAAAGGTCGAATAGATGCAACACTTAATAAATTATCGTTTCTGCCCAAATATCTTACCGATCGATGTATGCAGCTTATTGGTAAATGCTTCCCTCAACATTTACCAAAAAGAATGCTTGAGTATAGAGATAAATTTGAGCACCACTTAATTTTAAAAATGAGTGATGACGGCATTGAAGAGGCGCAACAATATTTAACGCAGTATTTCAGTGAAAACCCTGACGCAGGCAACTTCTTTATTTGCGATAAGGAAGAAGCTTCAAAAGCATACTTACAGCGCTTTGCTGCGGCGGGAGCCGCCATCCGTTACCAAACACTTCACGACAAAAGTGTTGGCGACATTTTAGCACTCGATGTAGCTTTAAGGCGAAATGATTTGTCATGGGTAGAGCAACTGCCGGATTCACTTACACAAAAGATCGACAAGGCGCTCTATTACGGCCACTTTTTTTGCTACGTTTTTCATCAAGACTATGTACTGAAAAAAGGTGTAGATGCACATCAAGTGAAAAAAGAAATGCTTAAACTATTTGATTCACGAGGCGCAAAATATCCAGCGGAGCATAATGTCGGTCACTTATATGATGCGGAAGACGGCGTAAAAGCCTTTTACGAAGAATTAGATCCAACCAATAGCTTTAATCCCGGAGTAGGGAAAATGAGTAAACACAAGCGAAATTGTGGTTGCTGTTAATCATCTGAAGCCCTGTTCATCCAGGGCTTTTTTATTTGTCAGCCCTATATTTGGGTCTAGGCACTCCCCATAAGCAGCTAATAATTCTCCTTATTTTTCACACAAACAAATTATTTAACTCACCCCTCTTTATTTTAGACGGCTAAACACCTATACTTCTATGCATCCGAATTAATTAGTAGATGAAGGCGAGACGTTGAATAATAGTTCTGAGCTTAGGGCTCGATATAACGACAACAACCGAGGTGTATATTTTATAGGAACTACACCTCCAAAAAAAAACACGCCTATTGAGCAAGTTGATACCATCGCTCAAAAATTACTGGAACGTGTAAGTGATATTGATGTCGACGGTTTTATCGTCTATGACATTCAAGACGAAGCTTCTAGAACAAATGCGCCTAGACCTTTTCCTTACATGGGGACTCACGATCCTCGATTGTACTCATCGATACTTAATAAAATATCAACCCGCCCAGTCATCGCATACAAAAGTGTTGGTCAGTCTTGTGTTGAACAAATTAATCAATGGGCAAATGAGGCCTGGAACGAATACAACATTAGAGACGTTGTGCTCGTAGGTAGCCCTTCTCATAAAAATCAGGTGTCATTGTCTCTCGATGATGCATATAACGCGCTAAAGAAAAATCAACATGACTTCTTTACTGGTGGAATTACCATTGCTGAAAGACACGCCAGCAAAGGTAATGAGCATCAGCGCTTAATAGATAAATATCAACAAGGTTGTAACTTTTTTATTTCTCAGGCGATATACAACCCTCAAGCGACGATCGATCAGCTAACGCGCTATGCAATTGAATGCAAAAAATTAGGTTTGAAACCACAACGGATCATTTTGACCTTTTCACCATGCGGCAGTGAGAAGACATTAGAGTTTATCGAATGGCTCGGCGTAAGTGTTCCCGAAGCGACAAGTTTACGCATACTCAATGCTGAAAAACCTTTGTACGAGTCAATTCGAATTTGTACTAACAGTTTGCAGCAAATCCTAGATGCAGTGATACCATATAATTTACCGTTAGGTCTCAATATCGAGAGCTTAACCAACCGTAAAGAAGAAATAGATGGTTCTATTCTATTGTACAAATTATTGCGCTCAATGATGGATAATTACCTAGCAAAGAATGAATTATTAGAACTGAGTCGCTCGTAAAAATAATGACCTTAGCGACTCAACGCCTCGATAACTTCATCGCGAAATACTGTAAAATTTCGAAAGGCGATGTACGACTGATGCTTGCTCAAAAACGCGTTAAGGTGGATGGGGAACTTGCGTTAGGGGTTGATCAACGGATCAATAAATTCACTTCGATAGAGCTAGATAACAAAACAATACAAGATAATCAGGCCCATTACGTCATGCTGCATAAGCCTGTTGGCGTGGTATGCGCCACCAAAGATGATAAGCATAAAACCGTAATCGATTTGCTTCCTTTTGATTTCAAACATGAATTACATATTGTTGGTAGACTAGACTTGAATACCAGTGGCCTTGTCTTGTTAACAAATGACAGCAGATGGTCAGAGGCAATAACTCAGCCTGTGCAAAAAATCGAAAAAACATATCAAGTAACCTTACAAAACCCTCTTAATGAGTCTTATGTCGAAGGTTTTTGGCGAGGCATATATTTTAGTTATGAAGATATCACCACATTACCCGCTAAGTTATCCATTACGAGTGAAAATACAGCTGAAGTGAAGCTCGTTGAAGGCAAGTACCACCAAATAAAGCGGATGTTTGGTCATTTTCGAAACCCTGTTATGGCACTTCACCGTAGCCAAGTCGGTGACATCACCTTGGATGCCAATTTATCGGTAGGCGACTCTCGCATTTTATCTCAGCAAGAAATAAACAGTGTTGAAAAGCTCATCTAAGCCGCTTTTGTTACGGTATAATCGTCTAAGGACAATCTATTGTCCTCAAAAGAAAAAAAACCTCAGCATCTCTGCTGAGGTTTATTGAATAAGTGAGTTGGTCGATAAGCCGCTTTTGTTAAGGTATAAGCATCTAAGGACAATCTATTGTCCTCAAAATAAAAAACCTCAGCATCTCTGCTGAGGTTTATTGAATAAGTGAGTTAGTCGATAAGCCGCTTTTGTTACGGTATAAGCGTCTAAGGACAATCTATTGTCCTCAAAATAAAAAACCTCAGCATCTCTGCTGAGG
>NZ_BSSV01000013.1 GCF_030161435.1 Thalassotalea loyana
AAAAGAGTCCAAGCACCTTAATTGGTGTTTTTTTATGTTTGAAATAAGCTAAACGACAACGAGAATCCCTGTGATTCCATGATGTCGTGTGGGCGTGAGATTCAAGTCCTATTAGCGACCCCATTCTTTTCTTCAAAGAGTCCAAGCACCTTAGTTGGTGTTTTTTTATGTCTGAAATAAGCTAAACGACAACGAGAACCCCTGTGATTCCATGATGTCCTGTGGACGTAACGCCTAGTTGAGCTTTTCAATTAACATATCGATAAAACTTCTCACTTTAGGAGAAAGGTGTTGTCTACTTGGGTAAATTGCAAAAACATCGATTGTCGTGCTAGGAAATTCATCGAACAATGCAATAAGTTCACCCTTTTGAATATCTTCTTCCACATAAAAGCTAGGTAACCTAGCAACACCATGCCCGTCCATTACCATTTTTCTTAACATTCTGCCTTCATTACACAGGATTTTATCGGGTACATCGACAATAAAGGTTTTGCCATCTTTGTCTTGATAGTCCCATCGATTAGGCATTTTTAGATTGCTATAACAAATACAGTTATGCCGTGCGAGCTCTCTAGGATGGTAAATGATGCCGTGTTTATCTAAGTAACGTTGTGACACGATGGTATAGCCTTTAGCGCTATATATTTTGCGGCAAATTAAACTGGATTCATCAAGTTGTGCGGTAGCGCGTATAACGAGATCGTAACCATCACCAACCACATCAAGGTGTCTATCACTTAAGTTCAAATCTAAACTGACGTTAGGGTAGCGCGACAAATATTCAGAGATGATTGGTTGTAAGTGGCTATGCGCAAATTGAACAGGGCAACTCACTTTAAGTCTGCCCTTGGGCGATACATCGTGTTGTGTAATTAGGTTGGTAGCAGTTGTCGCGTCTTCAATTAATTGCTGGCATTGAGAATAGTATGACTCACCTTCTGGGGTTAACCCTATTGTTCTTGTTGTTCTATTCAGTAGCCTAACGCCAAGTCGACTCTCTAACTTATTAATTTCCTTGCTGATAAAGGAGGTAGAATGACCAAGCTTCTCTGCGGCGGCTGAAAAGCCACCGGAATTTACAACATTAACGAAGACGACGATACCTTCAAAGAGTTTATTGTTAGCCATATGGAAATAGTTTTTGTCATTTTAGGTTATTAATCTTATTTGAAGTCCAATATATACTAATTCACATCAAGTTACTGCTATTAATCTATTCTAACGTTAATAGCCAATTGTATAAGCCTGTGGCAACACAAAGGAGCAATGATGAAAGTATTAGCATTTGGCGCGACAAATAGCGCAAACTCAATAAACAAACAATTAGCGCAATATGCAGCGTCTTTAGTGGCAGGAGCTCAAATTGAGGTTCTCGATTTGAATGACTTTGAAATGCCAATATACTCGCCAGAACGCGAAGAGCAGCTTGGTCAGCCAGAGCAAGCACAACGCTTCTTTAAAGCAATTGGCGAAGCTGATGCGATTGTTATCTCATTCGCTGAACATAATGGTAGTTACACCGCAGCGTATAAGAACTTATTTGATTGGACGTCGCGCATCGATATGAAGGTTTTCCAAAATAAACCTATGTTATTGTTATCAACATCACCTGGACCGGGTGGCGCAGGGTCCGTGCTAGCAAGCGCGGTTAATTCGGCACCTTTCTTTGCCGCCGATGTTAAGGGCTCACTATCGATTCCAAGCTTTTATGACAACTTTGATGTTGAAAATCAACGTTTGAAAAACGATGAACTTAAACAAGCACTTTCAGATATCGCTGGAAAGCTGACAGCATAAAATAAAAAAAGCAGCCAAAAGGCTGCTTTTTTTTGAGAGGCGTTTTAATTATAAATCGATATCGATTGAGTATGAGATAACAACTTTCATATCGTCGTTATCAAGATCGGTATCTGATACTGCAAGTGTGAAACCTGCTTTACTTAGGCTAATGCCATAGTCTGTATAATCTTCTGCACCATCAAGGTCAAAAGAGTAGTTACCAATATGTAAACCTAACTCTAAACCTTCAGCAACTTCAAAGGCTGCATCTGCACTGATGTAAAGTGCATCTTCGAAAACTTCACCTGCATCTTGTGCGTGTAGGCCGTAGTTAGCGGTAACTGAGAATGCACCGTAAGATAATGAACCGTAGATTTCACCGAAGTCATATTCATTTGAAGAGTCTACTTCTGCTGAATCTGGGTAAGCATAGTAGATGTAACCAACATCGTAACCAATGCCGTCACCAAACTCACCACCAAAACCGGCATAAAAGTCTAATTCATAGCTAGCATCGTCACCAAAATCTACATTTGATGCCCAAGTACCTACGTAAAAACCTGAATCTGACGCGTAGTCAATACCACCCGAAATTGCAGCGCCATCATCTGTTTGTGACACACCGCGCCATAAGTAGTTGCTCGTTAATCCAACGTTTGCAGATAAACCTTCAACCGCTGAAGCTTGTGTTGAAACTAGCGCAGAACTCGCAATTACGGTAGTCAAAGCTACTGATAAAAGTGATTTTTTCATGTTATACCCTTAAGTGTTTTTATTGTTTAAATTTATACTAATTAGTTATTTGCAAAGAAAATGCCTGAGTTAATATTCATTAAATAAAAATAATTATTCATTGTTTTTCAGTGAGTTAAAGGTGAAATGAAATGAGATTTTAAAAAAGGGTGAACAAAGATTGCGCCATGCTGGTGCGTGGTGTTCAAAAAAAGTGCAAAAATAGTCAAAAGTTATCTGCTTTTATACTTCAATAATGTTTGGGCTTTAGGTAAAGTAGTGCACACTTAATTGGTCAGGGGAAGATATGTCTTCATTTTTAATTGCTCCATCTATTTTATCTGCTGATTTTGCTCGTTTAGGCGAAGATACAGCAAAGGTATTAGCGGCAGGTGCTGATGTTGTTCATTTTGATGTTATGGATAATCATTATGTGCCAAATTTAACCTTTGGTCCTATGGTATGTCAGTCGTTGCGTGACTACGGTATTACGGCTCCTATCGATGTTCATTTAATGGTTAAACCGGTTGATGCAATTGTTCCACAATTTGCAAAAGCAGGCGCGAGCATCATCACTTTTCACCCTGAAGCGTCCGATCACGTTGATCGTACGTTACAATTAATCAAAGAAAATGGCTGTAAAGCGGGGTTAGTATTAAACCCAGCTACACCATTACATTATTTAGATCACGTTATGGATAAACTTGACGTGATTTTGTTAATGTCGGTTAACCCTGGTTTTGGTGGTCAGTCTTTTATCCCATCAACACTTGATAAGCTTCGTCAAGTTAAGCAAAGAATCAATGATAGTGGTTATGATATTCGTTTAGAGGTTGACGGCGGTGTTAAGGTAGATAATATCGCTGAAATCGCAGCTGCGGGTGCCGATATGTTTGTTGCTGGTTCCGCTATCTTCTCACAGCCTGATTACAAAGCTGTCATTGACCAAATGCGTGCTGAGCTCGCAACTGTAAAGTAATTTAAGTTTTATCCATTGAGGAAATTATGTCTAAACCAATCGTTTTAAGTGGCTGTCAGCCGTCAGGATCTCTCACGTTAGGTAATTATCTTGGTGCGCTAAAGCAATGGGTAAACATGCAAGAAACACATGAGTGTTACTACTCTATTGTGGATTTACACGCCATCACTGTTCGCCAAGATCCTAAAGAGTTACATGAAGCGTGTTTAGATGCTTTAGCCCTTTATATGGCATGTGGTGTTGACCCGGATCGAAGCACGATTTTCATGCAATCACATGTTGCGGCACATAGCCAGTTGAGCTGGGTTTTAAATTGTTATGCTCAGATGGGTGAATTAAACCGCATGACGCAGTTTAAAGATAAATCTACGCGTGCCGGGGCTGATATTAATACGGGTTTATTTACTTACCCAGTATTAATGGCCGCTGATATCTTGTTGTACAACACAAATGCAGTGCCTGTTGGTGATGATCAAAAGCAACATTTAGAGTTGGCCCGTGATATTGCAACTCGATTTAACAACCTTTACGGTGATACGTTTGCGATACCTGAACCTTATATCCCTGAGTTTGGTGCCCGAGTAATGAGTTTACAAGAACCAACGAAGAAGATGTCAAAGTCAGATGCTAACCCGAAAAACTTCATCGGTTTACTAGAAACACCTAAGAAAATTTCTAAGAAAATTAAGTCCGCGGTGACTGACTCAGACGAGCAAGCGCGCATTTACTTTGATGTAAAAGAAAAGCCTGGCGTATCTAACTTATTGTCTTTGTTGTCTTGCGCAACAGGCGAGAGCGTTGAAAGCTTGGTACCAAAATACGAAGATAAAATGTATGGTCACTTGAAAGGTGATGTTGCAGATGCAGTTGTTGCTATGATTGAACCTATCCAAGAGCGTTATAGCCAAATTCGTAATGACCGAGCATTTATGAATGATGTTATGCGTCAAGGTGCACACAAGGCGTCGCTAAGAGCAGATGCTGTGCTTGAAAAAGTGTATCAAGCCGTTGGTTTTATTGCTAAACCATAATTATCTTTCAATATAAAAAAGCCAGTCTTCATGACTGGCTTTTTTATTGGCTAGAAAATAGTTAGTCTTCCCGTTTTTTCTCGTCTGCTTTTGCAAATACATTTTGAGTATTCTCAATAAACTCTTGAGCAGGCGTACTTGGTACAATCAAGAAATTAGGCGTCATGATGGTCGCGTCGTAGGTTGGACGATCTCTAAAGTCTGGTTTGTTGCTCACACCGACCAAATAGGCACCACCAAAAATAAGCAAGCATAATGAGGCCGAAATTGTGATGCGTTTCGTTTCACTCATATGGAAGCCGATGTAGCAGTTAAGCCAGAATAAACAGAATGCTAAAGTGATAGGCAATAGTGCGGTTATCCAAGACACAGGCCAAGCACTCGATAGATTGAAGTGCAGAACATATTCGATAATGTCGCTAAACCAAAATAGGTTAAAAATCAGAAAACTAATCCCTATTTGTGACCAATAACGAGCATCATTTTTTGTTAAGTGCGATATCAATGAAATGAGCGAAGGCCATAAACTAAAGCCTAACGTCATGCCCACAGCAGGTACCAGAAGTTGTGTGAAAGTCACTTCTGTTTGCTTACCTAAATAAAGCAGATAACCAGACATGAGCGTGAATATTAATAAACTAAATAGTAAACTCACCGGTTTTCTGGTGCGCTCTATGAGGCTCTCAAATGGACTAAACTCGACTGTTGCGCTTACTGGGTGATCAGGGAAGACAATACGTAATTGACTTTTACCGATACTAATAATGTCACCAGAATGCAAAATATGCTGATCAGCACTTTGTTTACTCTCATCGAGAAATGAGCCATTTAGTGAGTCTTGATCTTCTACCAGCCAGTGTTCACCATCAAAGCTGAATTTAATGTGTTCTGGGCAGATATGTGGATCATCAATAATGATATCATTTTGGTAGCTACGTCCAATTTCTACCACGTTCGATTCAATTCGGTCACGGCAAATTAGCTTTTTACCACGATTAATTTGCTCAATTATGATTACTGCCATGTGACCGCCTCAATAAATTTTTCCATGAATGCAACGGCGCTTTCTTGAGTAACACCAGATAAACTGAAATTGCTAATTAACGCTTGTTGGCCTTTATCTACAGATGCCGCGAGATAAACAACATCATAGAGCTCTGGAAAATCTTTATAAGCACGTGCGCAAAATACTGCTTTTTCAGTAATCGTTTGGTTTTCAGGTGA
This sequence comes from Thalassotalea loyana, assembly GCF_030161435.1. Taxonomy (GTDB): domain Bacteria; phylum Pseudomonadota; class Gammaproteobacteria; order Enterobacterales; family Alteromonadaceae; genus Thalassotalea_G; species Thalassotalea_G loyana. The sequence goes on from NZ_BSSV01000013.1 coordinate 5,749, forward strand.
AATAATATCGTGCTGGCAACTAAACTCTGTTACATCGTCTTTTTGTACTTTATTATAGGCGCGAGCATTAAGAATTTTTTGATTGTATAAGTGGTAAAACTTAGTATCACTGATATCTTTTGCTGATAGGTAGCGGTATTCAGTCACGAGATGACCTGTGAAAAAGTTATTCTCGATATAGGTATTATCTTCTAAAGAACAACTTGCAACGGCAGAGAGCAATAACGCATTTTCTTTATCGGCATTTGAATCCCCCCAACAACGGATATATGGTGCATCAATGGTTGGAATCGAGCCCTTACCTAGTGGTTTTTGCAGCCACTGGCTTGCTAATACTTCGTTAATTAATTCTGTTTGAAAAACCTTTAACTGTTGTGCTATTTGTGTGGTGATATTTTTTGGTGGCTCAATCAAATATTCGTTATACAGCGTTTGCAGTTTATCGTGAGGAATCAAAAAGCCGATAGAGTTGCCTGATGTTGCGACATTAATGCCGACAACTTTAGAGTCTTTATTTACAACAGGGCCGCCACTCATGCCTGAGTTAATTGAACCCGTGAAGTGAATTTTATCCGTGAAAGAATCTGGTAATAGACCATTGTATGTTCCTGGCACGACGATCATGCCCAAGTCATGTGGATTACCCAAAGAGAATAACTTTTCGCCTTTGATAGGCGTACTTTCTGAGATATGAAAATAGGGCACATCGCTAACGGTAGCATCAACTTTTTTGACCAAAGCAAGATCATTGATGACATCAACACTTTCTAGTGTTAATTCACCTTTGTTTCCTTCATTATCTAAAAACTCCATTCGGTATTTTTCTGGGTGACGAGCAAACCCAGAAATAACGTGGTAGTTAGTCGCAATTAAGCCATCTTCAGTGATTTGAAAAGCTGAACCAATCGTGGTCTTTTCACCACTGACAAGTTCGATAATCTTGATTTGATATAGAGATGGAGCCAATTGCTCAAATATTTCTCCAGCTTGCTCTTTGGCACTGACCAAATGCGTTGTCAGCAATAAGAACAAACATAAAATCCGCTTCATTAACATTCCTCGAGATACAACAGTAAAAATGCAGGATTACCATTGATACGGTATTTGGCAGACAAATTCAACGAAAAGCAGGTAAATACTTTATTTAACGCCGAATTCACGGCAATGGTGAACTATTACGTACTGAAAATGACCAATCTCATTGGTATTTACCATTGCAAATCAATTATTTTGATAGTGTTTAACGTTTACTTTTTATTGATAACAGATACAGTAAACTTATCTTGCTACTCTGGTGATTCGTTGCAATGGATCTTCATATTATAATTTTAGTGTGTGCGTTATTAATGATGGTTTACGGCAGTGTGTCCCGCCTATGCGATAATTATTTTGTCACGGGACCTATGATATTTGCGTTCATTGGTATCGCTTTGAGCCATAGTGTTGATGATTATCTTGGTTTAGCTTCACACACTGACGTCATTAAATTCATCGCAGAAATTACCTTAATTATTGTCTTATTTATTGATGCGTCAGAAATTAAACACAAAAAGCCTTCACCGGGCACGCCCAAGGTGCCACTTCGGTTGCTTGCAATAGGTTTACCACTGACTGCAATTGCTGGTATTGCCTTTGGCTTCATCATATTTGAATCGTTGAGCATAGCGACAATCGCACTTGTCGCATTTATGCTAACACCAACTGACGCCGCACTTGGGCAACCTTTAATAAAGTCTGAAGAATTACCTGAACATATAAAACAAAATATCAGTGTAGAAAGTGGACTTAATGACGGACTTATCTTACCACCCATTATCATTTGTATTGCCGTGTTAAGTGGTGAGATAGGCAATAGCAGTGATACAACCTGGGCTATGTTTATTGCGACTCAGTTAATTTTGGGGCCCATTGTAGGTGCGAGCGTAGGTTGGTTAGGTGGTCGCTTTGTTGAACATGCGGTTCACAAAAAATGGATGGCGCCACTGTATCAAAGTATTTGTGCGTTGGCGTTACCATTACTTGCATACAGTGGTGCAGAAATGGTTGAAGGCAACGGGTTCATCGCTGCATTTGTTTGCGGTTATTTCTTCGGTGTCCGGGATCATGGTGTTCGTATCAAAGTGCAGCAATTTGGTGAAGCGGAAGGTCAGCAGTTAACGTTGTTTGTTTTCTTACTATTTGGTTTCGTAATGGTACCGATAGCTAGTGAATATTGGGATCTTAAAGCGTTAGGCTACGCAATATTGAGTTTAACGATAGTTCGTATGATTCCAGTGTTTCTGAGCCTATTAGGAACGAAGCTTTCATGGCGTGAGCAAGTCATTTATGCCTGGTTTGGTCCTAGAGGCATTGCCTCGATTCTCTATCTATTAATGTTTATTTCAATGCTTGGCTTTGAAGGGCATCAGTATCCTGTTGGTGTGATAGTCTTAACTGTTTTATTAAGCATTGTTTTGCATGGAGTATCTGCATTACCCATAGTTAAGTGGTATGAACGATATGCTAGTCGCCATTAATTAACTCTATCTTGTTAACTTCGCTCGATTGATAAGCAAGGTTTCGTGGCAACTCATGATGACCTGCAAGCAAATAAATGACTTTTTGTCCGTCCTCGGCAAGTTCTAGCGCATGTTGGAAGTTGATAATCGTTGTACTTGGTATTTCTTGGTAGAATTTCTCCGCGTCACGTCTAACATACTCGATAAATTCAGGGTTCACTTCTTCATCATAAAAAGCAGCGTCTGCAAATTGGAGCGCACGGTGTGCTTTTAAGGTTAAGTTATCTGGATTACCCTCCTTTGTGTGAATAAAGGTGATGCTGCCAAGCATCTCAGCCTTGTTTTCTTTCAGCTTACTAATAAAGGCCAGTTCAGCTGATTGACTGTGACCGTTGAGAATTTTCTCTCCGATACTTCCTTGAAACACTTGTTCCCAGAATAGGCGTCGATTTCTTACACCTTTTACACGAGCTTTGACGTGATCTCTGAACTTAAGACCAAAATCTGCCAGCTTTCCATAGGCTTGTGGTAACATTTTTTCTATCTGTTCCCGTAGCATACGTACCAGTACAGGCGAGCTTCCTGAGCTAGAAATCGCAACAATCATTGGATCTCGGTCGATAATTGATGGCGTAATGTAATCACACAAGTCTGGCTGATCGACAACATTTGCGAGAATATCAAGCGACTTAGCTTCTTGATAGATAGAAGTATTGACGGTTTCATCATCTGTTGCTGCAATTACAATATTGCAGTCTTTCATTAAGCCTTCTCGGTAGTTTTCTTCTACCCAGGTAAGCTTTTCAGTATTAATCAAACGAGCAACCGTATCATTACAATGAGCAGCAACAACCGTAATATTATTGGTGCACTTTAACATCAGTTCTATTTTTCGAGCGGCCACTTCGCCACCGCCTACAATTAATACGTTAAGTCGATTAGCGGTAAGAAAAACAGGAAAATAGCGCATGTTATACCTTTATAAAGAGAGTAATGTTTCACTAATAGCTAAGCCATTTTTGTCACCATAGATAAATTGACCAGGCGAAAACTTTAAACCGGCAAAAAATACATCAATGTTTGTTGTACCTTGACCAAGTTTTTCTGTTTTAATTGGACAAATACCCAGTGCTTTTACGGCGATTGGCAGTGTTGCAATTGTACCAGCATCGCGAATGCAGCCATTGATCACAACAGCTTGCCAGTTATTATTGACTGCACTTTCAGCAATCATATCACCTAACAAGGCTCTATTCATCGTGCCATGACCGTCGACAACCAAAACTTTACCCTCACCCGGGGTTGCCAATAGTGCTTTGACTTTTGAGTTATCATTAAAGCAATCAACGGTGACGATTTCACCACAAAAACAAGTACTACCGCCAAAATCTTGAAAAGGTACGCTAGCAAGGCTTAATTGGTTTGGATATTCGTCAAATAAATCTGGTAATAGATCTAGCATAGTATTCTTCCCTGGCAAAAAGTTCATTTGACTGACAACTAAAGCAAAATGCAAGTGATCATCTATCGCGATGAGTGATAAACTATATAAAACTCTTTTATATCTCTTTTATTTGGAATCTACATGCCTTGGATACAGCTTAGATTAAGCGCTAATGAAGAAACGGCTGAAAAGTACAGTGAATGGTTAATGGCAGCAGGCTCGCAAGCCGTTACATTTATCGACGCAAAAGACACACCAATTTATGAACCTTTGCCTGGTGATGAGGTAGTGTATTGGCATAACACCGTTGTAATGGGGTTATTCGATGCTAGTCATGATATGGAAAAGGTCATAAGCTATTTAAAAGGTATCCATCCCGATAAACAAGCAATGCAATATAAACTTGAGCAACTTGAAGATAAAGATTGGGAGCGAGAGTGGATGGATAACTTCCATCCTATGAAGTTCGGTAATCGTTTATGGATTTGCCCAAGCTGGCGCGAAGTGCCTGAACCCGAAGCGGTCAATGTTATGCTTGATCCTGGTTTGGCATTTGGCACGGGGACGCATCCAACAACGGCTTTATGTTTAACGTGGTTAGATGGTTTAGATCTCACCGACAAAGTCGTGGTCGACTTTGGTTGCGGTTCAGGAATTTTATCTTTAGCGGCATTGAAACTTGGCGCTAAAAAAGTGATTGGGATTGATATAGATCCACAAGCTTTGCAAGCTAGTCAGGAAAATGCAAAGCGTAATGGTGTGGAGGACAGGCTTGAACTTTATCTACCGAAAGATCAGCCAACTTTGAAAGCAGATGTCGTCGTTGCAAATATTTTAGCAGGACCATTAAGAGAGCTCGCACCGACGATAACAGAGTTCGTTGCTGATAATGGCTTACTAGCGCTTTCTGGTGTACTTGAAGAACAAGCGCAAGGTTTGGTCGAAATCTACAGCCAATGGTGTGACATGGATCCCGTCGCAGTGCAAGAGGAATGGGTCCGTTTGTCAGGAAAAAGACATTAAAAAACTATAATTTTTAACTTTAACTTTCGTGCAGAATTTGCTAGCAATTGGTTAATTTCTGCACGATTAAACAATTTGTCAAAAGTCAATATCAAAAAGCACGAAAAAATTGCATTTTGTTCAATTTATATCCTTTTCAATCCCAAAAAAAACACGTAAACTGTGCGCCCTTTTGACCAAGAGCTCAAAAAAACACCAACGTGAAAATAGGTTCATACAGTTTATCGAGTAATGTTTTTCTAGCCCCAATGGCTGGCATAACAGACCAACCGTTTAGGCGACTTTGTTGCCAATTAGGAGCAGGACTAGCTGTTTCTGAAATGGTTTCGGCAAACCCTAAAGTATGGAATACCGAGAAATCGAAAAAGCGTATGGTGCATACAAGTGAGGCGGGTATTCGATCTGTACAAATTGCAGGTAGTGATCCACAAGAACTTGCGTTTGCAGCTCAGGTAAATGTTGAAAATGGCGCTCAAATTATTGATATCAATATGGGCTGCCCAGCAAAAAAAGTGAACAAAAAGTTAGCGGGTTCGGCTTTATTGAAAGAGCCAACATTGGTTGAAGCTATTGTTAAGTCAGTAGTGGATGCGGTTGATGTACCGGTAACTTTAAAAATTCGTACTGGCTGGTGTGAAAACACTCGCAATGGCGTTGAAATTGCAAAAATTGCTCAGGCTAATGGCATTCAGTCATTGGCAGTTCATGGTAGAACTCGTAATGACTTTTATAAAGGTGAGGCCGAATACCAAACCATTAAAGCCATTAAGCAAGCGATTGACATTCCTGTAGTGGCTAATGGTGACATTACTGATGCAGAGAAAGCAAAGTTTGTTCTCGATTATACGGGAGCGGACGCCGTGATGATAGGACGCGCAGCACAAGGTCGACCGTGGATATTTCGTGAAATAAACCACTACCTTGAAAATGGTACACATTTACCTGCACCACAAATGGACGAGGTGCGCACCATATTAATGGAGCATGTTAAGGAGTTACATCGCTTTTATGGTGATTTTATGGGGCTACGAATAGCCCGAAAACATGTTTCTTGGTATATGCAATCGCATGATCAAGAAAAAACGTTTCGATCAAGGTTTAATGGCTTAGAGACTACCGAAGAGCAGCTTGAGCTATTAAATCAGTATTTTGATAATTTAACTTAGAAAGAGTCTGAACTTTATGTTTGAACAAAATATTTCCTCTCCATTCGTTACTGGTAACTTACAAACTCAGACTGAGGCGTCACCTTTACGCACTCAAGCTAAAATGGCGATCAGCAACTACTTGTCACAATTAAATGGCAATGATGTGGATGACATGTACGAGTTAGTACTTTCAGAAATTGAAGCTCCAATGCTTGAAGAAGTGATGAAGTATACTCGCGGTAATCAAACAAGAGCAGCAAACTTATTAGGTATTAACCGTGGTACTTTACGCAAGAAGTTAAAGAAATACGGTATGAACTAATCATACGCAGGGTTAACCTGCAATAAAAAAGCACCCTCGGGTGCTTTTTTGCTTAAAGGAGTTATAAAAGTTGTCCAAATGGTTGAAAAATTATGGGCAACGGATGTGTAGCAAGGAGCTACACTACTAGGAAAGTTGCCATGGATACATGTCATAGGCCAGACCAAAATATATTTGTTAAAGGTAAACTAAATAGCATGGATACCCCTCGCCCAATTAAACGCGCACTACTTAGCGTGTCTGATAAAACTGGTATTGTAGAATTCGCCCAAAAACTTGCTCAAAAGGGTGTCGATATTTTATCAACTGGCGGTACTGCCAAATTACTCGCTGAAAATGGCATTAAAGTCACTGAAGTTTCAGACTACACCGGTCACCCAGAAATTATGGATGGTCGTGTAAAAACCCTTCATCCAAAAGTTCATGGTGGTATTTTAGCTCGTCGTGGTACCGATGAAGCGGTAATGAGCGAAAACAACATCAGCGCAATTGATATGGTTGTTGTTAACTTGTATCCATTTGCTAATACAGTGGCAAAAGACGGTTGTAGCTTGGAAGATGCGATTGAAAACATCGATATCGGCGGCCCAACAATGGTACGTGCAGCAGCTAAAAACCACAAAGACGTGACCATAATCGTAAATGCTCACGACTACGATCGCGTTATCGCTGAAATGGACGCTAATGAGGATTCATTAACCTACAGCACTCGTTTTGACTTAGCGATTGCGGCTTATGAGCACACAGCTAGCTACGATGGCATGATCGCAAACTACTTCGGTCAAATGTTAGCAGCGCACGGTACTGAAGATTCAAAGCCAAACTTTGAAGAGAAAAATAAATTCCCTCGCACCTTTAACTCTCAGTTTATCAAGAAGCAAGATTTACGTTACGGTGAAAACTCGCACCAAGACGCAGCGTTCTACGTTGAAGCACAGCCAGAAGAAGCATCGGTTGCAACAGCCACTCAGCTTCAAGGTAAAGCACTTTCATATAACAACATCGCTGATACAGATGCTGCATTAGAATGTGTTAAAGAATTTGATGAGCCAGCTTGTGTTATCGTTAAGCATGCTAACCCATGTGGTGTTGCGATCAGCGAAGACATTTTAGGCGCGTACGAGCAAGCATTCAAAACTGACCCTACATCAGCATTTGGTGGCATCATTGCATTCAACCGCGAGTTAGATGCAGATACAGCTGAAGCGATTATTTCTCGTCAGTTTGTAGAAGTGATTATTGCACCAACAGTATCAAAGGAAGCTGAGCAAATCGTTGCTGCTAAGCCAAATGTTCGTTTATTAGTGTGTGGTCAATGGACTACGCAAACAACGGGTTTTGCCTTTAAACGTGTAAACGGTGGTTTGTTAGTGCAAGACAGAGATCAAGGTAAAGTAACGCAAGACGAGCTTAAAGTGGTGACTAAACGTCAACCAACAGAAGACGAAATGCGTGACTTACAATTTTGTTGGAAAGTCGCTAAATACGTTAAGTCTAATGCTATCGTATACGCACAAAATAACATGACTATCGGCGTTGGTGCAGGTCAAATGAGCCGAGTTTACTCAGCAAAAATCGCTGGTATTAAAGCCGCTGATGAAAACCTAGAAGTTAAAGGTTCAGTAATGGCTTCTGATGCCTTCTTCCCATTCCGTGATGGTCTAGATGCTGCCGCTGCTGCTGGTATTACTGCGGTAATCCAACCAGGTGGTTCGATGCGTGACGAAGAAGTGATTGCCGCGGCAGATGAACATGGCATTGCTATGGTCTTCACAGGAATGCGTCACTTTAATCACTAATCCTTAGTTAGTGAAATATAACGATTGAAATAATTATTTAATTCTCGCTAAGAGATTAAATAATATTTTCAAGTGGTATCAATGCCGGTTTATAAGTTTGTCTTTGTAGACGGCCTATTTACCGGTTATTTTGCACTGTATATCAGGATAAAATCTGCTATAAGTTGTAATAACTTTTACTACTGGAAACTACTATGTCGACAACAAAAAAAATAATTATCGCAATTGTAGCAATCATCGGCGTATATTTGATCGTCGCGCCACAGAAAGAGACAACAACGGTCTCTGAAAATACGAATCAACCATCACTTTCAGAAAAAGAACCTTCGTCGCTCGTTGAAGAAAATAAGGTTTCTACCGTTACTGAACAAAGCAAAGAGTTAGTAGAGAAAACAAAAAGTGGCGTTCAAGCTGAAGCAAATAAAGCGATTGATACAGTGTCGCCTGCGAAGCTTGCGTTAGTTGATGCATCTGCAGGCAAGCATCGTTCTGATGCAAATAAAGCACGTGATGTATACCGTCACCCAGTGGAAACATTACTATTCTTTGGTTTTGAACCAACGATGACAGTGGTTGAAATGGCGCCTGGTGGTGGATGGTACACCGAGGTGTTAGCGCCAGCATTGAAAGGAACAGGTAGATTATACGGCGCCCACTATCCTGATACTGGCGAAGAAAACTTTTTTAGTTTGTCACGTCGTCGTTTAGTGCAAAAAATGGCAAGCGATGAAGTGTTTAGCGAAGTAGAACTAACTGACTTTACTCCACGTGCAGAAAATACAATAGCACCAGCTGGCTCTGTTGATATGGTGCTTACGTTTCGCAACCTTCATAATTGGGGTGAAGATGGCGTAGCGATGATGTTTTCTGATGCGTATAAAGCCTTGAAATCAGGTGGCGTGCTAGGTGTTGTTGAGCATCGTATGCCCGCGTCACAAAGCTGGGAAGAGAATAAGCGATCTGGTTATTTCCCTGAAAGCTTAGCTATTGAACTAGCGGAAAAAGCAGGCTTTGTTTTGGCTGAAAAAAGTGAAATTAACGCAAATCCAAAAGATACAGCTGATCATCCAAAAGGTGTTTGGACTTTACCACCGGTGTTACGTTTAGGTGACGAAGATAAAGTTAAGTACCTAGCCATTGGCGAAAGTGATCGCATGACATTAAAGTTTGTCAAAAAATAACATTTGAATATAGACAATAGAGAAGCTTACTAGGGCTTCTCTCTTTATTGATTAATTAGGAAATCTAAATGAAAGTTTTAGTTATTGGTAGTGGTGGCCGAGAACACGCATTGGCGTGGAAAGCCGCTCAATCAGCTCAAGTTACTGAAGTGTTTGTAGCGCCTGGGAATGCAGGTACTGCAACTGAGCCAAAATTAACTAATGTTAACTTAGATATTGCAGACAATGCTGCACTTGTAGCTTTTGCTAAAGATAATACAATTGAGTTAACTATTGTTGGCCCAGAACAGCCATTAGTAGATGGCGTAGTTGATGCATTTACTGCTGAAGGTCTGATGATTTTCGGTCCAAATGCTAAAGCCGCCCAGCTTGAAGGCTCTAAGTCGTTTACCAAAGACTTCCTCGCTCGCCACAATATTCCAACAGCTGATTACCAAAACTTTACTGAAATCGAACCTGCTTTAGCATATGTTCGTGAAAAAGGTGCTCCTATTGTTGTTAAAGCTGATGGTTTAGCTGCGGGTAAAGGCGTTATCGTTGCTATGACATTAACTGAAGCCGAAGATGCAATTAAAGATATGCTTGCTGGTAACGCTTTTGGGGACGCAGGTCACCGTGTTGTTATTGAAGAGTTCTTAGAAGGTGAAGAGGCGAGCTTCATTGTGATGGTTGACGGTAAAAACGTTTTACCTTTTGCAACTAGCCAAGATCACAAGCGTGCATACAATGAAGATAAAGGTCCTAATACTGGTGGTATGGGTGCTTATTCTCCCGCTCCTGTAGTAACTGCTGATATCCATCAACGTATTATGGATGAAGTTATTATGCCAACAGTAAATGGTATGGCGAGTGAAGATGCACCATATACCGGTTTCTTATATGCAGGCTTAATGATTACTGCTGACGGTACACCAAAAGTAATTGAATACAACTGTCGCTTTGGTGATCCAGAAACTCAGCCTATTATGATGCGTTTACAGTCAGATTTAACTGAACTTTGTTTATTAGCATGTAATCAAAAATTGGATACAGCAGAAATTGCGTTTGATAAGCGTGCCGCTGTTGGTGTGGTTATGGCCGCGGGTGGTTACCCAGGCAGCTACAACAAAGGTGATGTGATTTCTGGTTTAGAAACCAACAATGCTGATGACGCAAAAGTTTTTCATGCTGGCACTAAATTAGTTGACGGTAATGTGGTTACAGCTGGTGGCCGAGTATTATGTGCAACAGCGTTAGGTGAAACAGTAACAAGTGCCCAAGAAAAGGCTTATCAATTACTTAACCAAGTAAGTTGGGAAAATGTTATGTATCGTACTGATATTGCGTATCGTGCGATCGAAAGAGAAAAAAGCTAAATCTTTCTTCTAGAAAAAGCTCGGTTTTCACCGAGCTTTTTTGTTTTTGGTGTATTTGAATTTAATGACCAATTTGAACGTTTTTCAAGCGGATCATCAAAGATCAACGACTTAGAGCGCTTATTTTATGCGGTTTGTATATAAAACGACCGAACAGTAAATTAATTTAAAATAAGTGTTGACGTGTGATAAAAAATCCCTAAAATT
>NZ_BSSV01000014.1 GCF_030161435.1 Thalassotalea loyana
TTGCTGTGTCGCGCAGTAATAATCAACCTGATAGATAACTTCCTTATTATCTATCATTCTAATTCAAGATACTCTATTGAGTACGTGAAAATGTCAGAATACATTTAGTTAGCGGTTTGTCTCGCTAACACTCAAAACTATTTGGGGTTGTATGGTTAAGTGACTAAGCGTATGTGGTGGATGCCTTGGCAGTTAGAGGCGATGAAAGACGTGTTAATCTGCGATAAGTCTAGGTAAGGTGATAAAAACCGTTACAGCCTAGAATTTCTGAATGGGGAAACCCAGTGCCATAAGGCACTATCCTTAGGTGAATACATAGCCTAAGGAGGCGAACCGGGAGAACTGAAACATCTAAGTACCCCGAGGAAAAGAAATCAACCGAGATTTCGTTAGTAGCGGCGAGCGAACGCGAATTAGCCCTTAAGCTTGTGGGCGTTAGTGGAATGTTCTGGAAAGGACAACGATACAGGGTGATAGTCCCGTACACGAAGACAAACATAAGTGAAATCGAGTAGGTCGGCACACGTGAAATGTTGACTGAATATGGGGGGACCATCCTCCAAGGCTAAATACTCCTAACTGACCGATAGTGAACCAGTACCGTGAGGGAAAGGCGAAAAGAACCCCTGTGAGGGGAGTGAAATAGAACCTGAAACCGCATACGTACAAGCAGTGGAAGCCTTCGGGTGACTGCGTACCTTTTGTATAATGGGTCAGCGACTTATATTTAGTAGCAAGGTTAACCGATTAGGGGAGCCGTAGCGAAAGCGAGTGTTAACTGCGCGTTCAGTTGCTAGGTATAGACCCGAAACCCGGCGATCTACCCATGGGCAGGTTGAAGGTTGAGTAACATCAACTGGAGGACCGAACACACGTATGTTGAAAAATGCGGTGATGACTTGTGGGTCGGAGTGAAAGGCTAATCAAGCCGGGAGATAGCTGGTTCTCCCCGAAATCTATTTAGGTAGAGCCTCGGACGAACACCATTGGGGGTAGAGCACTGTTAAGGCTAGGGGGTCATCCCGACTTACCAACCCTTTGCAAACTCCGAATACCAATGAGTGATATCCGGGAGACACACTATGGGTGCTAACGTCCATAGTGAAGAGGGAAACAACCCAGACCGCCAGCTAAGGTCCCAAAGTACTAGTTAAGTGGGAAACGATGTGGGAAGGCTTAGACAGCTAGGAGGTTGGCTTAGAAGCAGCCACCCTTTAAAGAAAGCGTAATAGCTCACTAGTCGAGTCGGCCTGCGCGGAAGATGTAACGGGGCTAAACTAGTCACCGAAGCTGCGGATTCATCCTTGTGATGAGTGGTAGGGGAGCGTTCTGTAAGCCGTTGAAGGTGTGTTGTAAAGCATGCTGGAGGTATCAGAAGTGCGAATGCTGACATGAGTAACGATAAAGGGGGTGAAAAACCCCCTCGCCGAAAGACCAAGGTTTCCTGTCCCATGTTAATCAGGGCAGGGTAAGTCGGCCCCTAAGGCGAGACCGAAAGGTGTAGTCGATGGGAAACAGATTAATATTTCTGTACTTCTATATAATGCGATGGAGGGACGGAGCAGGCTAAGCAAGCATGGCGTTGGTTGTCCATGTGAAAGTAAGTAGGTTGAGAACTTAGGCAAATCCGGGTTCTTAAGACTGAGATACGAGACGATGTCCTACGGGACAGAAGTTGTTGATGCCATACTTCCAGGAAAATCTTCTAAGCTTCAGTTATATAGGAACCGTACCCCAAACCGACACAGGTGGTTAGGTAGAGAATACTAAGGCGCTTGAGAGAACTCGGGTGAAGGAACTAGGCAAAATAGTACCGTAACTTCGGGAGAAGGTACGCTCTCTAATGTGAACGACTTGCTCGGTAAGCATAGGAGAGTCGAAGTAACCAGGTGGCTGGAACTGTTTATTAAAAACACAGCACTGTGCAAAATCGAAAGATGACGTATACGGTGTGACGCCTGCCCGGTGCCGGAAGGTTAATTGATTGGGTTAGCTCTGCGAAGCTCATGATCGAAGCCCCGGTAAACGGCGGCCGTAACTATAACGGTCCTAAGGTAGCGAAATTCCTTGTCGGGTAAGTTCCGACCTGCACGAATGGCGTAATCATGGCCACACTGTCTCCACCCGAGACTCAGTGAAATTGAAATTGCGGTTAAGATGCCGTATACCCGCGGCTAGACGGAAAGACCCCGTGAACCTTTACTATAGCTTGACAGTGAACATTGCTCCTACATGTGTAGGATAGGTGGGAGGCTTTGAAGCATGCACGCCAGTGTGTGTGGAGCCATCCTTGAAATACCACCCTTGTATGCGTGATGTTCTAACCTAGGCCCCTTAGCGGGGTTGGGGACACTGTCTGGTGGGTAGTTTGACTGGGGCGGTCTCCTCCCAAAGCGTAACGGAGGAGCACGAAGGTTGGCTAAGTACGGTCGGACATCGTACGGTTAGTGCAATGGCATAAGCCAGCTTAACTGCGAGACAGACACGTCGAGCAGGTGCGAAAGCAGGTCATAGTGATCCGGTGGTTCTGTATGGAAGGGCCATCGCTCAACGGATAAAAGGTACTCCGGGGATAACAGGCTGATACCGCCCAAGAGTTCATATCGACGGCGGTGTTTGGCACCTCGATGTCGGCTCATCACATCCTGGGGCTGAAGTCGGTCCCAAGGGTATGGCTGTTCGCCATTTAAAGTGGTACGCGAGCTGGGTTTAGAACGTCGTGAGACAGTTCGGTCCCTATCTGCCGTGGGCGTTTGAGAATTGAAGAGGGCTGCTCCTAGTACGAGAGGACCGGAGTGGACGAACCTCTGGTGTTCCGGTTGTATCGCCAGATGCATTGCCGGGTAGCTACGTTCGGAACTGATAACCGCTGAAAGCATCTAAGCGGGAAGCAGGCTTTAAGATGAGTTCTCACTGGAGATTTAATCTCCCTAAAGGGTCGTTGGAGACTACAACGTTGATAGGCTGGGTGTGGAAGCGCTGTGAGGCGTTGAGCTAACCAGTACTAATTGCCCGTGAGGCTTAACCATACAACACCCAAGTGGTTTTGTGTGATGACATGAAATGCACGTACGAAATAGATTGAATTAGATATAT
>NZ_BSSV01000015.1 GCF_030161435.1 Thalassotalea loyana
TCTTTAACAAATAGTTATCATGCAATTTGTGTGGGCACTCACATTAATAAATTCATATAAAGACCTAACGTTTCGTTAGGCAAATTTATCAATGTTGATGTTCACATGAAAACTTACATAGTTTTAATGTACAACAGAATTCATTGAGCCGTATCGAAAGATACACAAACGATTTTAATTGAAGAGTTTGATCATGGCTCAGATTGAACGCTGGCGGCAGGCTTAACACATGCAAGTCGAGCGGAAACGATGATTGCTTGCAATCAGGCGTCGAGCGGCGGACGGGTGAGTAATGCTTGGGAATATGCCTAGAGGTGGGGGACAACAGTTGGAAACGACTGCTAATACCGCATAATGTCTACGGACCAAAGGAGGGGATCTTCGGACCTTTCGCCTTTAGATTAGCCCAAGTGAGATTAGCTAGTTGGTGGGGTAAAGGCCTACCAAGGCGACGATCTCTAGCTGGTTTGAGAGGATGATCAGCCACACTGGGACTGAGACACGGCCCAGACTCCTACGGGAGGCAGCAGTGGGGAATATTGCACAATGGGGGAAACCCTGATGCAGCCATGCCGCGTGTGTGAAGAAGGCCTTCGGGTTGTAAAGCACTTTCAGTAGGGAGGAAAGGTTAGTAGCTAATATCTGCTAGCTGTGACGTTACCTACAGAAGAAGCACCGGCTAACTCCGTGCCAGCAGCCGCGGTAATACGGAGGGTGCGAGCGTTAATCGGAATTACTGGGCGTAAAGCGTGCGTAGGCGGATTGTTAAGTCAGATGTGAAATCCCGGGGCTCAACCTCGGAACTGCATTTGAAACTGGCAGTCTAGAGTATTGTAGAGGGTGGTGGAATTTCCAGTGTAGCGGTGAAATGCGTAGAGATTGGAAGGAACATCAGTGGCGAAGGCGGCCACCTGGACAAATACTGACGCTGAGGCACGAAAGCGTGGGGAGCGAACAGGATTAGATACCCTGGTAGTCCACGCCGTAAACGATGTCAACTAGCTGTCTGTGTTCTTGAAACGTGGGTAGCGTAGCTAACGCGCTAAGTTGACCGCCTGGGGAGTACGGCCGCAAGGTTAAAACTCAAATGAATTGACGGGGGCCCGCACAAGCGGTGGAGCATGTGGTTTAATTCGATGCAACGCGAAGAACCTTACCATCCCTTGACATCCAGAGAATTTTCTAGAGATAGAATTGTGCCTTCGGGAACTCTGAGACAGGTGCTGCATGGCTGTCGTCAGCTCGTGTTGTGAAATGTTGGGTTAAGTCCCGCAACGAGCGCAACCCCTATCCTTACTTGCCAGCGAATAATGTCGGGAACTTTAAGGAGACTGCCGGTGATAAACCGGAGGAAGGTGGGGACGACGTCAAGTCATCATGGCCCTTACGGGATGGGCTACACACGTGCTACAATGGCGTATACAGAGGGCAGCGAGACCGCGAGGTGGAGCGAATCCCAGAAAGTACGTCGTAGTCCGGATTGGAGTCTGCAACTCGACTCCATGAAGTCGGAATCGCTAGTAATCGTGAATCAGAATGTCACGGTGAATACGTTCCCGGGCCTTGTACACACCGCCCGTCACACCATGGGAGTGGGTTGCAAAAGAAGTGGCTAGTTTAACCTTCGGGAGGACGGTCACCACTTTGTGATTCATGACTGGGGTGAAGTCGTAACAAGGTAACCCTAGGGGAACCTGGGGTTGGATCACCTCCTTATCTTGAAGAATTTAT
>NZ_BSSV01000016.1 GCF_030161435.1 Thalassotalea loyana
GTGATAACAAAAGTTTAAAGAAGTACGAACTGATATAGGTCTGTAGCTCAGCTGGTTAGAGCGCACCCCTGATAAGGGTGAGGTCGGCAGTTCAAGTCTGCCCAGACCTACCAATCTTCGATTGGTAAAATACCATATGGATATACCGATGGGGCTATAGCTCAGCTGGGAGAGCGCCTGCCTTGCACGCAGGAGGTCAGCAGTTCGATCCTGCTTAGCTCCACCAACTCTACTTCTTTATTAGAAATTAAACATAAGCAATGTACTGTTTATGTTTAGTTTCTACTCTCTTTGAGGGAATGAACTTTGCTCTTTAACAATTTGGAAAGCTGATATATATCCTCGAACGTTTTACTTTTTAAGTAATACATTCGAATCGATTG
>NZ_BSSV01000017.1 GCF_030161435.1 Thalassotalea loyana
ATGATAACGAAAGTGTTTAAGACGAAGCCTTTTCCTTGGTGAAAAACTAGGTAAAAAGGGGCTATAGCTCAGCTGGGAGAGCGCCTGCCTTGCACGCAGGAGGTCAGCAGTTCGATCCTGCTTAGCTCCACCAATCGCTTCGATAGAAATTAAACATAAGCAAACATACTGTTTATGTTTAGTTTCTCCTCTCTTTGAGAGAATGAAACACTGCTCTTTAACAATTTGGAAAGCTGATATATATCCTCGAACGTTTTACT